>NZ_LFLS01000022.1 GCF_001189915.1 Herbaspirillum autotrophicum | reverse complement strand
CACACAAGAGAATGTATCTCCTGCTGAAGGTTCGCTATTGTATAGAAACTTATTTGGAAATTCCAGTACTTTTCACATCAACCTTTAAATTTACCTTCAAAGGCCAGTTTGACGAGGGCTTCGCGTGGGCTTGGGGCTTCTTTGGCTTGCAATCCTTCTGGCAAAATCGACTTGTCACCAATCTTTCCTACCGCTACTGCGGCTTCGATGGCGTAGTTTTCCGGCACACCCAGCACGCTGCGGGTCAGTTCCTTGTCGAAGCCGGCCATGCCATGTGCATGCCAGCCAGACAGGCTTGCCTGCAACGCCAGATAGGCCCATGCAGCACCGGCATCGAACGAATGGGTTGGCGCGGCAACTTCTGCTGCGGCACCTGGCGGCAGGAAAGTTTTCTTCGACAACACAATGATCAGCACCGACGCGTTCTGCGCCCAGCTGCGGTTGAATTCATTCAACAGACCAAGCAAAGCATCCCAATGCGGTGTGCCGCGACGTGCAAACACGAAACGCCATGGCTGTGCGTTATACGAAGAAGGCGCCCAACGGGCGGCTTCGATAAAACTCAACACGGTTTCTTCCGAAATATCGGCCCCGGTGTACGCACGTGGCGACCAGCGATTCAGAAATTGTGGATCGACGGGAAATTCGGCGACGCGGAAATTCGATTGCGACATGGTTGCTCCTGATGAGTTGATGTAGCGAGACCGGCATATTATCAGGAGTTTTCCGGCCTTGCTGACGCGCGCCGGATCGCTGCCGGCATGACGCCGGTTTCCACATTGCAGCAGAAATAACGGCAGCGACAGCAGCTTGTTGCAGGCCATCGGCGACAATCCTGACAGCCATAAAAAAACCCGCGAAACTTGCGCTTCGCGGGTTAAATCCAATTCTCGGGGGTGATGAATTGGAGAGGGAGGAGACCCAAGATACCGCCCCCTCCTGCTCCGCACTACCGCTTTTACATGCTGTAACATCCGTTACGACGCTGACCGCAAGCTGACATGCTTCACCGCCCTTTTTACTGCTGCTTATTTGCCAATACAGAAGCGCGAGAAGATGACGCCCAGCAAATCATCGGGCGTGAATTTTCCGGTGATGCTGCTCAAGCGTTCCTGCGCCAGCCGCAGTTCTTCCGCAAACAGATCGAGTGCCTTGTCGCTGGCCTGACCGTCCATCGCGGCGTGTTGCGCCGCGCTGTCCAGATATTCCCGCGCCGCTTTCAGCGCCAGCAAATGCCGCTCTCGCGCCAGATAGCGCGATTCCACGGTTTGCTCCCAACCGGCAATGCGCAGCAATTCGGCACGCAGCAAATCAATGCCGAGACGGTCGGTGGCTGACAGATAAATATGAATCGCGTCGGGCAACTGATCGACTGCCGGTTTGTGTCCTGAACGATCAATCTTGTTCCAGACCCGGATCACCGGAACATTGTCGGGAAAGCGGCTGGTAATTTTTTCATCTTCCAGCGTCGGACCGCGATCGGCATCGAGCATGTGCAAGATGACATCGGCCTTGGCCACTTCGGCCCAGGTGCGCTGAATGCCGATGCGCTCAACTTCATCGGGGCCAGTGCCGTCTTCGCCGTCTTCGCGGATACCGGCGGTGTCGATGATATTGAGCGGCATGCCCTCGATCTGAATCGTCTCGGTGACCTTGTCGCGCGTGGTGCCGGCAATCGGCGTCACGATTGCCACGTCGGCGCCGGCCAGCACGTTGAGCAGCGATGACTTGCCGACGTTCGGTTGCCCTGCCAACACGACATTGAGGCCGTCACGCAACAATGCGCCCTGCGCCGCATGGGCAAACACTTCATCCAGCGTGGCGCGGATTGCCGCCAATTGACCGCGGGCATTCGACTGTTCGAGGAAATCGATTTCTTCTTCCGGGAAATCCAGCGTGGCTTCGACCAGCATGCGCAAGTTGGTGACTTTCTCGACCAGCTCGTGGATGACTTTGGAAAATGCGCCGGACAACGACTCCGATGCGGATTTCGCGGCCGCTTCGGTGGAGGCTTCAATCAGATCGGCAACGGCTTCTGCCTGCGCCAGATCCAGCTTGTCATTCAAGAATGCACGCTGAGTAAATTCACCGGGTTCCGCCAGACGCAAGCCGATCTCTGCGCCGGCCTCGATACAGCGCGCCAGCAACATTTGCATCACCACCGGACCGCCGTGCCCCTGCAACTCCAGCACGTCTTCACCGGTATAGGAATGCGGCGCCTTGAAGTAAATCGCCAGGCCCTGATCGATCACGCTGCCATCATCGCGCAGAAACGGCAGGTAAGTCGCATGGCGCGGCGTCAGGGCCGCCTCGCCCTTGGCGCAGACCGCCTGAATCACCGGCCACAGATTTTTGCCGGAAAGACGAACGACGCCGATACCGCCACGCCCGGGAGCGGTGGCAACTGCTGCTATGGGAGATGAATCAAGTGTCATGTTGCGCTGAAATCTATGAAAACCGACCCGGATGGGTACAGGCGAAAAAAAAAGCCCGTGGAAATCATGCCACGGGCTTTCGAGACAAACAAGAAAGAATTACTTCTTGCCGGCCTCCATTTTTTTGGTAATCACCCACTGCTGCGCAATCGACAGCACGTTATTGACTACCCAGTACAGCACCAGACCGGACGGGAAGAAGAAGAACATGACCGAAAACACGATTGGCATGAACATCATCACCTTGGCCTGGACCGGGTCCGGCGGCGTCGGGTTCAGCTTGGTCTGGATGAACATCGAGATGGCCATGATGACCGGCAGGATGTAGAACGGATCAGGTGCGGCCAGATCGTGAATCCATCCCAGCCACGGTGCGTTGCGCATTTCGACGCTGGCCAGCAATACCCAGTACAGCGAAATGAAGACCGGAATCTGAATCACGATCGGCAGACAGCCACCGAGCGGATTGATTTTTTCGGTCTTGTACAAGGTCATCATTTCCTTGTTCATCGCTTGCGGGTCGCCCTTGTGACGCTCGCGAATTGCCTGCATCTTCGGCGTGACCGCCTTCATCTTGGCCATGCTGCGATAGCTGGCGGCCGACAGCGGGAAGAACACCAGCTTGATCAGCACGGTCAGCAGGATGATGGTCCAGCCCCAGTTGCCTACCAGTGCGTGGATATGCGTCATCAGCCAGAAGATCGGCTTGGCGATGATGGTCAGCCAGCCATAGTCCTTGACCAGTTCCAGGCCGGGTGCGGTCTTTTCCAGCACTGCCGATTCTTGCGGACCGGAGTACAGCTTGGCGTCCATCGTGGTGCTGGCGCCGGGAGCAATCGTGCCCAGCGGCAGGATGGTGCCGACTGCGTACAGATTGGTCGCGACCTTCTTGGTGAAGATGTCACGCGGAGCGCTGGCCGGCGGAATGAATGCCGACACGAAATAATGCTGCACCAGTGCGATCCAGCCGTTGTCGGCCTTGTTCGCGTGCTGTTCCTTGCCTTCTTCGATCTTCTCGAAGGTCAGTTTCTGGAATTTTTCAGCATCGGTATACACCGCAGGACCGGTGAAGGTGCTGTAGAAATGCGATTCGCCGCCCGGCTTGCTGCCGTCGCGCAGCAATTGCAGGTACAGCGATGGCGCAATCGGTGCTGCGCTGTCGTTGGTGATCGTATGCTTGAGGTCGATCACATAGTCGCTGCGCTTGAAGGTGTAGGTCTTGGTCAGCTTGACGCCGTTTTCCTGCGACTCCAGCACCAGTTGCACGTCATTGCCGTTGTCCAGCGCACGGGCGCCCGGCCTGGCAGTGAAAATCGACTTGTGGTTCGGGAACGGACCACCGATCAGACCGGATTCAGCCAGATAGGTATGGCCGGAGCCGGAATCGAACAACACCAGATTCTTGGTCGGGTCGACAGTGTCGCGATGCTTGAGCAATTCCAGACGCTTGAGCTCACCGCCGACGGTATCGATATCAGCCTTGACCACATCGGTGGTGATGGTGATCGTCTCGCCTTTGGCGACTGGCGCGCCTGCAACTTCAGTGGCCGAAGGTGCAGCACCGGCAACCTGCGGCACCGCCGTCGTCGCTGGCGCACTGCCTGCTGCCGCAGCCGCGGGCTGGACCGGAGTCGCCGTCGGAAAAAACATGGACGGGTTGCCGTTATGACGGTTCCAGCCATCCCACAGCAGAAGCAGGGAGAAGGAGAACACAACCCACAGGACGGTACGTTTGATATCCATAAGAGTATTGACCAATAATTCAGGAGTGGCTGCAACCGTCAGCGGTTACAGAGGAAGATGGAGAAGCCGGAGGAGCAGGAACGAGGTCGAGTCCGCCAGGATGCCAGGGATGACATTTGCACAGCCGCTTGCCGGCCAGCAAACTGCCTTTCCATGCGCCGTGCGAACGGATTGCCTCGGCGGCGTAATCCGAACAGCTTGGATAGAAACGGCAGTTCTGCCCGAGAAACGGGCTGACTCCCAGCTTGTAGGCGCGTAACAGCAGGAGTAAAGGCGTTTTCATCACTTATTTCCTGGCAAACGCTGTCGCGTTCAGCAAAAATGCGAACAACTGAGTCAGTTCCTCGCGTAATTCCGCTTTCAACTTGGCGGTCGTTGCAGGTCCGCTCTTGCTGTTGACGGGCCTCGACAAGCGCACGATACAGTCGACCTGCGGCAAAGCCGCCTGCCGGAACAATTCCCGCGTGACACGCTTGATCGTATTGCGAGTAACCGCACGCGGCGCCATGCGCTTGGCTGCAACTACCCCCAGACGGGCGCACGCTAATTCGTTGTGACGCGCGTACAGCACAAAATGCGCAGTACGAAACACCGGTCGCAAACGAAAAACGGATGAAAACTCATCCGTTTTAACGATTCTCTGATCGCGTGAGTAGAGATGTGAATGATCGCCTGTCACGCAAACAGCAGCGCACTGGTATGGATCAAGCTGCCAGACGCTTGCGGCCCTTGGCGCGGCGCGCATTGATCACGGCGCGACCGCCACGGGTTGCCATGCGTGCGCGGAAACCGTGAGTACGCTTACGACGCACGACGGAAGGTTGGTAAGTACGTTTCATTATGGACTCGCTAATCAGCAAAAATAAATCGGAACCACCGAAACTCCGTTGCCCGCGCCTGATATCGCCGCGGCTGCATGCCTTGGCTGTATGTGCTTTGCTCTCATGCGACGTCTTACTTCAAGACGTTTTCAGGAGCCGAAGCCCCCAGGTTGCAGCGCTCGCGCAATTCAACGGATGGTGAACCCTGAATTAGACTGCATTTTTCACTTGCTTGTCAATGACTTATCTTGCCCGGAGCCTGCCGGACTACCCCGTCCGATCCGATCTGGCCGCCTGCCTTCGGGCCCGCTTCATTCGAGATATTGCCCGAAATAAATATCAATGCAACAACTAAATAAATGCCGATACCGCGTTGCCGGCGTTGCAAATGGGTCACAGCAAATGCGCAGATCAATACTTACCTCACAACAACAATTTTGCATTGATCAATGTCAAGCGGCGTCATCAACAATCAGACCGGACGTCAACCGAGCACTGCATTCGCGCATTGAAAGCACATCATCAGGAACCTGCCGGATCCGGCTTTCGCGTGCAAAATCAAGCGTGATTGCAACGATTTTTCACAGCAGATTTTTGAAAGAAAAAATTTTCACGGTTCAGCAAAATTTGATTCATCGGCGTATGCTTGATGGAAACGCAGTTGGTAGTCCCGAAACGCACGTATTCAATTGGTCGTCTTATTGAAGTTACGGAGGTGATATGGATATCTACAGCAGCTTTGCGAGTCGCTTCGACAAAACCAGAGAAGAAGAATTTTCGCTTGAAGAGTATCTGGAGCTTTGCAAGAACGATCCCGCCGTCTATGCATCGGCGGCAGAACGCATGCTGATGGCGATCGGGGAACCGGAGAAACTCGATACCCGGGAAGATCCGCGACTGTCCCGCCTGTTTGCCAATAAAGTCATCAAGGTTTATCCCGCCTTCAAGGAATTCTACGGCGCCGAAGAAGTGATCGAACAAGTGGTCGCTTATTTCCGCCATGCCGCACAAGGCCTGGAAGAAAAGAAACAGATCCTGTATCTGCTCGGTCCGGTCGGCGGCGGTAAATCATCGATTGCCGAACGCCTCAAACAATTGATGGAGCGCGTGCCGTTCTATTCCATCAAAGGTTCGCCGGTCAATGAATCGCCACTCGGTTTGTTCGATTATGAAGAAGACGGACAGATACTCGAAGAGCAATTCGGTATTCCGCGCCGCTTCCTGAAATCGATACTGAGTCCGTGGGCCGTCAAGCGGCTGCATGAATTCAACGGCGATATCCGCCAGTTCCGCGTCGTCAAACGTTATCCGTCGATCTTGCGGCAAATCGCCATTTCCAAGACCGAGCCGGGCGACGAAAACAATCAGGATATTTCGACCCTGGTCGGCAAGGTCGATATCCGCAAGCTGGAACAATACTCGCAGGACGACGCCGATGCCTATAGCTACTCCGGCGGCCTGTGCCTGTCGAATCAGGGCTTGCTGGAATTTGTCGAAATGTTCAAGGCCCCGATCAAGGTCTTGCATCCGCTGCTGACCGCAACGCAGGAAGGCAATTTCAAAGGCACCGAAGGGTTCGGCGCGATTCCGTTCGACGGCGTCATCCTGGCCCACTCCAACGAATCGGAATGGAAAGCCTTCCGCAACAACAAGAACAATGAAGCGCTGCTGGACCGGATCTATATCGTCAAGGTGCCGTATTGCCTGCGCGTATCGGAAGAGATCAAGATTTACGAAAAGCTGATCCGCTCCTCCTCGCTGACCAAGGCCACTTGCGCTCCGGGTACCTTGAAGATGATGGCCCAGTTCTCAGTACTGACCCGCCTCGGCGAACCCGAAAACTCCAGCCTGATTTCCAAGATGCAGGTGTATGACGGCGAAAACCTCAAAGACACCGATCCCAAGGCCAAGTCGTATCAGGAATACCGCGACTATGCCGGCGTCGATGAAGGCATGACGGGCATTTCGACCCGCTTCGCATTCAAGATACTGTCGCGCGTATTCAACTTCGACTCGACCGAACTGGCCGCCAACCCGGTCCATCTGATGTATGTACTGGAACAGCAGATCGAGCGCGAGCAATTCCCACCCGAACAAGAACAAAAATATCTGTCGTTCGTCAAGGATACGCTGGCCACCCGTTACGCCGAATTCATCGGCAAGGAAATCCAGACCGCGTATCTGGAGTCGTATTCGGAATACGGGCAAAACGTATTCGACCGTTATGTCACGTATGCCGATTTCTGGATACAGGATCAGGAATTCCGCGACCACGACACCGGCGAGAGCTTTGACCGGGCCGCCCTGAATGCCGAACTGGAAAAGATCGAAAAGCCGGCCGGCATCAGCAACCCCAAGGACTTCCGCAACGAGATCGTCAATTTTGTGCTGCGCGCACGCGTCAACAACGGCGGCAAGAATCCGTTGTGGACCAGCTACGAAAAATTGCGCGTGGTGATCGAGAAGAAGATGTTCTCGAATACCGAGGATCTGTTGCCGGTCATTTCCTTCAATGCCAAGGGTTCCACCGAGGAGATGCAAAAACACGAGGACTTCGTCAATCGCATGGTGAGTAAAGGCTATACGCCGAAGCAGGTACGCCTGCTGTGCGAATGGTATTTGCGCGTACGCAAGTCTTCTTGAGACCGGTACGACTGAACGGGCTGCCAATAACAACGCCTCACAGGCAGCCCTCCCGGCGTATCACCAGCAGGAGAACGGACTGTGCTGCATCAGATAATCGACCGTAGGCTGGCTGGCAAAAATAAAAGCATCGCCAATCGGGAGCGCTTCTTGCGGCGCTTCCGCAGCGATATCCGTCGTTCCGTTACCGAGGCGGTACGCGACCGCAGCATCAAGGAAATCGAAAACGCCAAGAGCATCAGCATTCCGCGCAAGGATATTTCGGAGCCGGCATTTCATCATGGCCGCGGCGGCCGGCGCGAGGCGGTCCATCCCGGCAATGAAGATTATCTGCAAGGCGACCGCATCCCGCGCAACAGCGGCGGCTCCGGCGGCGGTGGCAGCAGCGCCAGCAATGACGGCGAAGGCACCGACGATTTCGTGTTTCAGCTCACGCGCGAAGAATTCATGCAGTACTTCTTCGAAGATCTGGAATTGCCGCGTCTGATTCAAACCAATCTGATGAGCATTCCCAACTGGAAGAACATGCGCGCCGGCTATTCGGTCGATGGTTCTCCCAACAATATCGATATCGTGCGTTCGCTGCGCAGTTCGCTGGGACGCCGTATCGCACTCGGCTCGCCGCTGGTGGCCAGGCTGCGGGAACTGGAAGCGGAACTGATCGAACTGAATCGCGATCCGAATGAGCGGCTGCGGGAAATCCGCGAACTGGAAGATGAGATTCATCATCTCAAAGGCCGCATCTGGCGCATTCCATTCATTGATCCGTTTGACCTGCGCTACGTCAACCGCATCCGGCAGCCGCAACCATCGAGCCGTGCCGTGATGTTTTGCGTGATGGACGTATCAGGGTCGATGGATGAGCAACGCAAGGATTTGTCGAAGCGCTTTTTCATCCTGCTCTATCTGTTCCTGACCCGCAACTACGAACATATTGAAGTGGTTTTCATCCGCCACCACACACGGGCGGATGAAGTCGATGAAGAAACTTTTTTCCACTCACAGGAAAGCGGCGGCACGGTGGTTTCCAGCGCGCTGGAACTGATGCAGAAGATCATCGAAGAACGTTATCCCTCCAACGAATGGAATATCTACGGCGCCCAGGCTTCGGATGGTGACAACTGGAATGACGACTCGCCCAAATGCCGCGCCATTCTGGAACAGAGCATCTTGCCGCTGTCGCGCTATTTCGCCTACATCCAGGTGGCCGAGCCGGAGCAGAATCTGTGGACGGAATACGCTCAGCTGTTATCAGGCCATCCGCACTTCGCGATGAAGAAGGTGCAGTCGGCGGCCGAAATCTATCCTGTATTCCGGGAATTGTTTGAGAAACAGGTGAACACATGAATACCCGCATGAACATCCGACATGATCCGCTGCCCTGCCCGTCGGACTGGAGCTTCGAGCTGATCGAACGCTACAACACCGAAATCGCCCGCGTGGCGGAAGGCTACCAGCTGGATATTTATCCGATTCAGCTGGAAATCATTACCGCCGAACAAATGATGGATGCCTACGCCTCTTCCGGCATGCCGGTGAATTACCGGCACTGGTCGTTCGGCAAACATTTTCTGGCCACCGAGCGCGATTACAAACGCGGTCAGATGGGACTGGCTTACGAAATCGTGATCAACTCCAATCCCTGCATCGCGTATCTGATGGAAGAAAACACGATGACCATGCAGGCGCTGGTGATCGCCCATGCCGCCTATGGTCACAATTCGTTTTTCAAGGGCAATTACCTGTTCCAGTTGTGGACTGACGCCAGCGCCATTGTCGACTACCTGGTGTATGCCAAGAGTTACATTGCCGAATGTGAAGAACGTCACGGCTTTGACCGTGTTGAAGAATTGCTCGATTCCTGCCATGCCCTGATGAGCTACGGCGTTGATCGCTATAAACGGCCGCAACGCAAATCGCTGGCGCAGGAGCAGGCCAAGGCCCACGAGCGCGAGCAATACATGCAGTCGCAAATCAATGAGTTGTGGCGCACGCTGCCGGCGAAAAAAGAAACTGCGGCCACCCAGAGCGAGGAACGCTATCCGCCCGAACCGCAGGAAAATCTGCTTTATTTCGCTGAAAAGAATGCCCCGCTGCTGGAGCCGTGGGAGCGCGAAGTGATTCGTATCGTGCGCAAGATCGGCCAGTATTTTTATCCGCAGCGGCAAACCCAGGTGATGAATGAAGGCTGGGCTACCTTCTGGCACTACACGCTGCTCAATACGCTGTACGATCAAGGCAAGCTCACTGATGGCTTCATGATGCAGTTCCTGCACTCGCACAGCAATGTGGTGTTCCAGCCGCCGATCAGCAAACCGTATTACAACGGCATCAATCCTTACGCCCTCGGTTTTTCGATGATGAGCGACATTCGTCGCATCTGCGAACACCCGACCGATGAAGATCGCGCCTGGTTCCCCGACATGGCCGGCAGCAACTGGCTGGACACTATGCAATACGTGATGCGCAACTTCAAGGACGAAAGCTTCGTGGCGCAATATCTGTCGCCGAAAATGATGCGCGACATGCGCATGTTTGCTGTTCTCGATGATGAAAGCCGCAGCGAACTGGAAGTGTCCGCAATCCATAACGACAGCGGTTATCAATACGTACGTCAGGCGCTGTCGCGGCAATACGATATCAATCACCGCGAACCGAATATTCAGGTGTGGTCGGTCAATACCCGTGGCAATCGCAGCCTGACGCTGCGCCATTTCCGCAGCGACGGCCGCTCGCTCGGCGACAGTACCAACGAGGTGTTGCGGCACATGGCGCGCCTGTGGCAGTTCGACGTTTATCTGGAAAGTGTGGATGACAACGGCTATATTGTGCAGCGTTACGAATGCATCAGCGAGAACCGCTACGTGCTGCGTTCGTAATCCCGATCTGCCGCTGACCTGAGGAGTACCTGCACATGCCATCCCTGACCGGGCCCGTTTCCGACTTGCTGTCGATACCGCTGTTTCCGCTCGGTACCGTGCTGTTTCCGGATGGCAGTCTGCCGTTGCAGATTTTCGAAGTACGCTATCTCGACATGATCCAGCGCTGCATCGATAACGGCAGCATGTTCGGGGTGGTCGCCTTGACCGCCGGCAGTGAAGTGCGCAAGCCGGGTCATACCGAAACCTTCGCCGCGGTCGGCACCCTTGCCAACATCAATGAATGGTCAGCGCCGATCAATGGCTTGCTGAAAGTAGCCTGCAGCGGCGCCAGCCGCTTTCGCATTGTCTCCAGCGAGCAAATGAAACACGGTCTGTGGATGGCCAGCGTGGCAACGCTGGCCGACGATCTGTCGGTAGCGGTGCCGGACGAACTGCAAAATACCGTCAATGCACTGGCGAATCTGCTGTCGACCTTGCGCAATCAGGATATTCCGGACAGCGAAATTCCGATTGCCGCGCCCTATCGCCTCAATGATTGCGGCTGGGTCGCCAACCGCTGGAGCGAGTTGCTGCCGATGGCCATCCGGCAAAAACAGGATTTGCTGGCACTCGACAATCCGGTACTGCGACTGGAGCTGATTCAAGACATGCTGGAACAGCGCAATCTGATTTGATCCGTTCAGGTCGCCAACATACCGCTTTCCGCCAGCAATGCAGTCAGGCCCGACCAGAAAATCTGGATCCCGATGCACAACAAAATGAAGGCCGACAGCCGCAGCACCACCATGGCCCCGAGCCGGCCCAGCAAGGCCACGAATTTATTGGCCGACCGATACGACAGGTAAATCGCAAACGCGGTCAGCGCCGATCCCAGCGCCGCACTGCCAATCGACATGACCCAATCCACCAGCCGTGCCGGCGTATTTGCACCGAGCGTGATGGAGGCGGCAATCGCGCCCGGCCCCACCGTCAAGGGGAAACTGATCGGATAAAAACTGCGGGCCTTGAATTCGTCGTCGGATAACTCGTCATAGGATTTGGCGACCTGGGTCGGGATCGATGCGTCCTGCCCCGAGTCACTGAGCAGACGCCAGCCGGAAATCGCCACCAGAATGCCGCCGCCAACCCGCACAATCGGCAATGAAATGCCGAAGAACGCCAGCACATGGGAGCCGATGAAGATCGCACCGACCAGCATGAACCAGCAATTGATGGCCACCTGGCGTGCTACCCGATTTTCCACCTGACGACTGACATTGCCGAGCAAATTGGCAAATACCGGTGCGATTCCCAGCGGATTCAGGATGGGCAACAAGGTGATCGGGATCAGCAGTACCGCTTTGAGGAAAATAATCAGCATTTGTCAGCTATCCGGCGCGTGAGGAATCGGCCGGATCAGCTGCAGATGCTACCGGACTCAGCCGTAGCGTAATCCACTCGCGCCCTCAAATCAAACAGCAATCGCTTTTTCCGGTGATTCCGGGGCGTTTTCCTTGCGCGCCGAGCGCCGCAGCAAGAAAATCACGATGGCAAAGTTGAGCAAGTTCCACAAAATTCCGTTGATGAAGGCCGCGTGATAAGAGCCGGTCATGTCGAATACCTTGCCCGACATCCAGCCACCGAGCGCCATGCCCAGCATGGTGCACATGATGACCGAGCCAACCCGGCTGCCGGCTTCGGCGGCGGGAAAATGCTCGCGCACGATAATCGCATAGGACGGCACGATACCGCCCTGAAACAGGCCGAACAGTGCGGAAATCACATACAGCGATACCAGACCATCAAACGGTAAAAACAACAACAAGGCCACGCCTTGCAATACCGAACCCAGCAACAAGGTCCGCAAACCGCCGATACGGTCGCAAATGACACCGGAAACCAGCCGGCTGACGATCCCGCAAGCCAGCATCAGCGACAGCATCTGCGCCCCGCGCGCGGCGCCATAACCGAGATCACCGCAATAGGCAACGATATGCACCTGCGGCATGGCCATCGCCACACAGCAGGCGACGCCGGCCACACACAGCAACAGTTGCGCCTTGGTCAACGACAGGCCGAATGGCAGCCGTGACGCTTGCACCTTGCCATTGCTGACATGCGCCGTGACGGCCGGCGGCCGCTGGCGCATCAGCAATGCCAGACCACCCATGACCAGAAATCCGCACATCCCCAGACCAATATAGGTCTGACGCCAGCCGACGGTTTCCACGAAATGCTGGACAATCGGCGGCCAGATGGCACCACCCAGATAATTGCCGCTGGCGCACACGGCCACCGCAATGCCACGCCGGCGCACAAACCACAACGAGGTATCGGCAATCAGCGGCGAGAAGGTCGCCGAGCTGCCGCACAAGCCGATCAGAAAACCATGTGCCAGCGTGAAGGTGAGAATATTCGGCGCCAGTCCGGCAATCACAAACCCGGCACCGAGACTGACGGCGCCGATCAGCAATGGCACCATGACGCCAAAGCGGTCCGCCAGCTTGCCCATCAGCATGCCGCCGATACCGAAGCCGATCATCGTCAGCGTATAAGGAATCGAGGCCTCGCCGCGCGCAATGCCGAATTCGGCTTGCACCGCAGGCAAAACAACGGCCACGACATACATGCCGCTGGCGCCCACCACCATCAATACCAGGGTGATGAGAAGGCGGATAACGGCATAGCGGGAATCGGGTTCTGCGCGCGATTGCGCACCAAGTGAAGCTGTCACTGACGAGGTCTCCGTCTCATTGAATTATTGTATGGTTGCTGGTCATCGCCGAGCATGACAAGCACGGTTCAGACAACGCCGGTTAGCGTAACACGAGACGCCTGCAGGTGCAGGCGAGCCAACATGACGATCAGAAAGGGGGATATATCAGAGGAAAACTGCAGATAACAAACGGCCCGCACGACAGAGGGAAAAATCAGATGCCGGCCGTATTGCGCGGCCACGATCAGACCAGGCGATAACCACTTTTCTCTTTTTTCCTGGCGATTTTTTGCAGCAACTGAAAACCCGCATCCTGATCGCTGACCATCGTCACGCGACCGCCGCCACGCGCCTGTGGCTTACCGATCCAGGTTTGCGTCACGATCCAGTCTCCGAGCAAATCCTGGGTCAGATCAGCACAGGCATCATCGGAAAAACGCAGGCGCATCGGCCCTGTTACAGGCAACATATGAGTCACATTGTCGGCAATATCGATCATGGTGAAAATCCAAAAAAATCAGGGTGATATTCAATTGTCTTGCAATTCCGGTGTTACAGATTCGGGGCCAGCCAACGCTCCACATCTTCCTTCGGCACACCACGCCGTTCGGCCATGTCGCTGACCTGATCGTCGCCGATCTTGCCGACCACGAAGTACTTTGATTCCGGATGCGCAAAATAGAAGCCCGATACCGATGCGCCAGGGAACATGGCATACGACTCGGTCACCATCATGCCGATTTCGTCGCACTGCATCACCTCGAACGCTTCTTTCTTGACAGTATGTTCGGGGCACGCAGGATACCCTGCCGCCGGACGAATTCCAACGTATTTTTCCTTGATCAGTTCGGCGCTGCTGAGCTGTTCCTGCGGTGCATAACCCCACAGGTCCTTGCGCACCCGCTCATGCAGATATTCGGCAAATGCCTCGGCCAGCCGGTCAGCCAACGCCTTGAGCATGATCGAGGAATAATCGTCATGCGCATCTTCAAAGCGTTTCTCGTATTTTTCAATCCCCAACCCCGAGGTCACCGCAAACATGCCGATATAGTCAGCAATGCCTGACTGCTTCGGCGCGATGAAGTCGGACAGGCACTGATTCGGACGTGCCACGCCATCGATCACCGGTTTGACGGTTTGCTGGCGCACGCCGTAATACGTCAGTGCCACCTTGGTACGAGTGTCGTCGGTATAGATTTCGATATCGTCATCATGCACGGTATTGGCCGGCAACAACGATACGATGCCATTGGCGGTCAGCCAGCGGCCATCGATGATTTTCTTGAGCAGCGCCTGCGCTTCTTCAAATACTTTGCTGGCAGCTTCGCCGACCACTTCATCGGTCAGGATCGCCGGGTACGGTCCGGCCAGATCCCAGGTCTGGAAGAACGGGCCCCAGTCGATGTAATTGGACAGCGTCGCCAGATCGACATTCTTGAACACCCGGCGGCCGATGAACTTCGGTTTGAGCGGGGCAAATTCCAGCGCTGTCTTGTTGTCACGCGCGGCCGCAATCGATACCAGCGGCACCGCCTTCTTGTTGGCGTGCTGTTCACGGATACGCACGTAATCGGCGTTGATATCGGCGACGTACTGATCTTTCTGTTCCGGCGTCAGCAGTGACTGCGCCACTGCAACCGCACGCGAGGCATCCGGCACATAGACCACCGGGCCATCGTAATTCGGTGCGATCTTGACCGCGGTATGCGCACGCGAAGTGGTGGCGCCACCAATCAGCAACGGCATCTTGAGGCCGCTGAAATACGGATCGCGCTGCATTTCCTTGGCCACGTAGGCCATTTCTTCCAGCGACGGCGTGATCAGACCGGACAAGCCGATGATGTCGGCATTCTCTTCCTTGGCCTTGGCCAGGATTTGCGAACACGGCACCATCACGCCCATGTTGACGACTTCGAAGTTATTACACTGCAACACCACCGACACGATGTTTTTGCCGATGTCATGCACGTCGCCCTTGACCGTGGCAATCACGATCTTGCCCTTGGGCTTGCTGGCAATGCCGGTTTCCTGTTCGTGCAGCCGCTTTTCTTCCTCGATGAACGGAATCAGATGCGCCACCGCCTGCTTCATGACGCGCGCCGACTTCACCACTTGCGGCAAAAACATCTTGCCCTGACCGAACAGGTCGCCGACGATGTTCATGCCGTCCATCAACGGACCTTCAATCACATGAATCGGACGGCCACCGTCACGCAGCAATTGCTGCCGCGCTTCTTCGGTATCTTCCACGATCCATTGCGTGATGCCATGCACGAGTGCATGCGCCAGACGCTTTTGCACGGTTTCGCCGCGCCATTCCAGCGTGGCTTCTTCCTTTTTATCGCCGGCCTTGAGCGTGGCGGCGATATCAATCATGCGTTCGGTGGCATCGGGGCGGCGATTGAGCACCACGTCTTCGACGCGTTCCTTCAACTCGACCGGCAAATCATCATAGACGCCGATCATGCCGGCGTTGACGATACCCATGGTCATGCCGGCTTTGATTGCGTGATACAGGAACACGGTGTGAATCGCTTCCCGCGCCGGATCATTGCCGCGGAAGCTGAAGCTGACGTTGGAGACGCCGCCGCTGATCTTGGCATACGGCAGATTCTGATGAATCCAGCGTGTCGCCTCGATGAAATCAACCGCGTAGTTATTATGTTCTTCGATACCGGTCGCGACCGCGAAAATGTTCGGATCGAAAATGATATCTTCGGGCGGAAAGCCGACCTTGTCGACCAGCAAGCGATAGGCGCGTTCGCAAATCTCGGTCTTGCGCTCGAAGGTATCGGCCTGACCGACTTCATCGAACGCCATCACGATCACTGCCGCGCCATAGCGACGGCACAACTTGGCTTCATGCAGGAATTTTTCCTCGCCCTCTTTCATCGAGATCGAGTTGACGATGGATTTTCCCTGCACGCATTTCAGGCCGGCTTCGATCACTGACCACTTGGACGAGTCGATCATGATCGGCACCCGCGCGATATCCGGTTCGGATGCGATCAGGTTGAGGAAGCGCGTCATGGCGGCGACCGAATCGAGCATCGCCTCATCCATGTTGATGTCGATGATCTGGGCGCCGTTTTCGACCTGCTGCCGCGCCACCGCCAGTGCCTCGTCGTACTGCTCGTTGAGGATCAGACGGGCAAACGCCTTGGAGCCGGTGACGTTGGTCCGCTCGCCGACGTTGACGTACAGCGACTGATCATTGATCGTGAACGGTTCCAGACCGGACAACCGCATTTCATGCGTCCCTTCCGGCACCTTGCGCGGGGCAATGCTGGCGACCGTCTCGGCAATCGCCTTGATATGCGGCGGCGTGGTGCCGCAGCAGCCGCCGGCGACGTTGACGAAGCCGCTTTCGGCGAATTCCTTGAGCAAGGCCGAAGTAACATCCGGCGTTTCATCGAAGCCAGTATCACTCATCGGATTGGGCAAACCCGCATTCGGATAAATACACACGAAGGTATCGGCGATCTTCGACAATTCTTCGGCATAGGGACGCATCAGCGCCGCACCGAGCGCGCAGTTCAAGCCGACCGTCAGTGGCCGCGCATGACGGATCGAATTCCAGAATGCCGGCACGGTCTGGCCGGACAGAATCCGTCCCGAGGCATCGGTCACGGTACCGGAAATCATGATCGGCAAACGCTTGCCTGATTCTTCGAAGAAGGTATCGAGCGCAAACAGGGCGGCCTTGCAATTGAGCGTATCGAAGATGGTTTCGACCAGCAGCACATCGGCGCCGCCTTCCACCAGCGCGCGCGTCTGTTCCAGATACGTGGTGACCAGTTGATCGAAAGAGACGTTACGCGCGGCGGGATCATTCACATCCGGCGAAATCGAGGCAGTCTTCGGGGTCGGTCCCAACGCGCCGGCGACAAAGCGCGGCTTGTCCGGCGTTGAATACTTGTCGCACGCGGCACGCGCCAACCGGGCCGACTGCACGTTCATCTCGTACACCAGATGCGCCATGTGATAGTCGTCCTGCGCCACGCCGGTCGCACCAAAGGTATTGGTTTCGATCAGATCGGCACCCGCCGCCAGGTATTGCTCGTGGATTTCCTGAATGATGTGCGGCTGCGTCAGCGACAGCAATTCATTGTTGCCCTTGACGAACAATTCCTTGCCCGGCACGCTGAAACCGGCAAACCGCTCGCCACGATAATCTTCCTCGGTCAGCTTGTATTGCTGAATCATGGTGCCCATCGCCCCGTCCAGAATCAGGATGCGTTGCGACATCAGATCGCGCAACAGCAATTCGGCAGGGCAATAGTCGTTTGGCTTCATCAGGCGCTCTTTGAAAATACGGTGAAAACAATGCAAAAACCCGGATCGCGGACAAAGTACGGGTGCCGGGTTAAAAGTGTGGAAATTATACGCCAAACCCCTTAGTCTTATGCGTTTCAGAGACTGGCGAAAATGCTGCAAAAACGACTCCTGTAGCGCGAATTTGACGGCATTCGCAGATATCTCCCGTCTTTCCCCCGTCTTTACCGCGTGCCCTTTCACGAAAATAAAAACTGCCATGACACCGAAAATAGTGATCCTGACCGCGCTGCAATCCGAACTGCCGGCTGCTGCTGCGCCGGCCGGAATTGAGGTGATTTACACCGGCGTCGGCAAAATCAATGCCGCTTCTGCCGCCACGGCAGCGATTCTCACGCGTCAGCCAGGCCTGATCGTCAACTTCGGCACGGCCGGCAAGATCAATCGGGTACATGCCGGCTTGCTCGAAATTGCGCACGTCATTCAGCGCGACATGCTGGCCATGCCGCTCGCCGAACGCGGCATCACCCCGCTATCGGATGAGCCGGGCAGCTACAGTTCCGGCTTCGGCGCTGCCCGCTGCGGCACCGGCGACAGCTTCGTCACCGCCAGCGATGACTGGTTGCATCAGCAAAACGTCGATGTGGTCGACATGGAATTGTTTGCCATCGCGCATACCTGCCATCGTTATGGCGTGTCGTGGCGCGCGTTCAAATTCATCACCGATGATGCCAATGAAGCCTCTGCCAGCGACTGGGCCGACAACGTGCATCGCGGTGAAGTGCTTTTTTGGCAACAATTGCGGCAGATTATCGAGGCAAGCTGATTCATGAGCCGATTCATGCGTTGAATCTTGGGCCGACTAAGGCACTGACCATTTGTGCGGAATCGGCACAAATCTTGTCGCGCCGCGCTACTGTTGCTGGCACCGGATCGGCACTATGCTTCGTCCTGTCGTCGCATCCATCCACCTCAGGAGAACTTCATGTCCCACCCCACCATCCGCACCATTGCCGGCGCCCCCGCCACTACCGCATTGCAAGCTGCCAGCACGGCATTGCTGGTGATCGATTTTCAAAATGAATATTTCACGGGAAAGATGCCGATTCCCGACGGTCTCAAGGCGCTGGCCAACGCCAACCGCCTGATCCGTTTCGCCGATCAGCACCACATCCCGGTATTCCATGTCCAGCACGTCCGGCCGGCCGGTTCGCCGATCTTCGCGCGCGACAGCAACAACGTCGCGTTTCATGCCGCGATTCAACCGGCGGCGCATCATCACGTGGTTCAAAAAGAACAGGTCAGCGTCTTCGTCAATACTGATATCGATGCGCAATTGAAAGCGGCCGGCATCAAGACCCTGATCATCAGCGGCCTGATGACCCACGCCTGCGTCGCCGGCGCGTCGCGCGATGCAGCGCCGGCCGGTTATGCCGTCATTGTCGCCAGCGACGCTGCCGCCACGCGTGATATCGATGCGCCCGGCGGCGGGGCGATTGCCCATGACGCATTGCACCGCTCGGCGCTGGTGACGATTGCCGATGCCTTCGGTGAAATCATCAGCACCGATGACATCGTGAAATTGCCGGTCGCCTGATCAGGCCCGGGCCGCCTACTATTCCCAGTGCGGCTGGGAATAGTAGGCGGTAACGAAATCGACAAAGGCGCGCACTTTCGGCGACAGGTGGCGATTCTGCGGGTAAAGCACATACAGG
Organism: Herbaspirillum autotrophicum; assembly: GCF_001189915.1. Taxonomy (GTDB): domain Bacteria; phylum Pseudomonadota; class Gammaproteobacteria; order Burkholderiales; family Burkholderiaceae_D; genus Herbaspirillum; species Herbaspirillum autotrophicum. Next base: position 89,412 of record NZ_LFLS01000022.1, on the reverse strand, counting down.
TCGCGCGGCTGCAATTGATATTCAGGCAGTATCGGCACCAACGCGCCGCTGCGCAAATCCTCATGTACGACAAAGGTAGCCGAAGCGGTAAAGCCCAAACCCGCCCGCACCGCATCCGATACCACCATGCCGGTGTTGGCCTGAAAATTACCGCTCACGCTGACTTGATGGATGACGCCATTGCGGTCGGAAAAAGACAAATCAGTGGTCTGCAAGGCCAGCGAATAGGCCATATAGTTGTGACGGCTCAAGTCCGCCAACGTCTGCGGTACGCCATATTGCTGCAGGTAGGCCGGTGCCGCCACCAGCACCATATCGCTTTGGGTCAGTTTTTTGGCGATCAGCGTCGAATCCGGCAGCGAACGCGTGATCCGCAAACCGACATCGAATTCTTCCGCAATCAGATCGACGAAGCGGTCATTGCAGACGATATCCACCCCGAGTTCCGGATACTGACGCAGAAATTGCGGCAACCACTTCGATAATTCCAGCGTGCCAAATGCCATCGGCGCATTGATGCGCAAGATGCCCGCCGGGCGCGCCTGATGATGGGCCACCGCGCGGGCGGCGGCGTCCACCTGTTCCAGAATATCGATGCAGCGCCGGTAATATTCCTGCCCGACCTCGGTCAATGCCGAGCGGCGGGTAGTGCGGTTCAACAACTGGGCGCCGAGCGACTCTTCCAGTTGCCGGATTTGCCGCGACACCACCGTATGGGAAATATCAAGTGCCTCGGCCGCTGCCGAAAAACCACCCTGCTCGACTACCTGGCGGAAGATGCGCATTGCAGTGAACTGGTCCATGAAGCGGCCCTGGTTGACCTGCGTGGTTAGTGGAAACTGCCGCCTTCGAGCGCAAACCCCTTGAGGAATTCAGCCACCGCCAGACGCTTGCCGCCCGGCTTTTGCAATTCCGTCACACGCAACACGCCCTGACCACAGGCAATCAAGACACCGTCCTGCGCGCTGGCGGCAAGAACCTGACCGGGCGCCGCTGCGGTTGAAGTATCCAGTGCCTGTGCCTGCCACAACTTGACCACGACGTCTCCGAATTTCCCGGTCGCACCCGGGAACGGATTGAAGGCGCGAATCTTGCGCGCCAGTACCGTCGCATCTTGCGTAAAGTCGAGCGCGGCTTCTTCCTTGCTGATCTTGGCCGCGTAATTGACGCCGGCTTCTGGCTGCGGCGTGGCTTGCAAAGTGCCGGCCTCAAACTGTTGCAAGGCTTGCACAATCATGGCGCCGCCCAGCGTTGCCAGCTTGTCGTGCAAACTGCCGGTAGTGTCCGTATCCAGAATCGGTAAACTTTCCATCAGCATCATCGGCCCGGTATCGAGCCCTTCTTCCATCTGCATGATGGTGACGCCGGTTTCACTGTCGCCGGCTTCGATGGCACGATGAATCGGTGCCGCGCCACGCCAGCGCGGCAGCAATGAGGCGTGAATATTGATGCAACCACGCGGCGGAATATCCAATACGCTGCGCGGCAAAATCAGTCCGTAGGCGGCGACGATCATGACGTCGTGCGGTGTGGTCAGCAGCAACGCATGCGCCTCTTTGGCGATGTCGGGATATTTGCCGTCGAGCCGCAGCGATTGCGGCTGCGCCACCGGCGTGCCATGCGCCAGGGCACATTGCTTCACGGCCGATGCCTGCAACTGCATGCCGCGCCCGGCCGGACGATCCGGCTGCGTCAACACCAGGGTGATCTCATGGCCGGCATCGTACAGCGCGTTGAGCGCGACGGCAGCGAATTCCGGGGTTCCGGCAAAGATGATTTTCATACTGTTCTCACTGATCGATCTGCACCTGCGATACAGGTGCCGGCGCTGTCGCGGATGCGACTACTTCTGCTGCAGGTTTCGCTTTTTATGCGGCGCGCGGGCAAAGGCAAAGTCATAGACCGCGTTGGGAAGCAGCCGCAGCAGTTTGGCAACTACCCCCATCTGCCACGGAATCACGCGATAGCTGCAACCCTGCTCAATGGTGGCGATCGCTTTGGCGGCGAATTTTTCGGGCGGCATCAGGAACGGCATCGAATACTGATTGACCTGGGTCATCGGCGTATCGATGTAGCCCGGTGCAATCGTCACCACCTTGATGCCGCTGTTGCGCAATTCCACGCGCAAGGATTCGCAATAGCTGATCACCGCTGCCTTGGACGCGCTGTAGGCGCCGCCACCGGGCAAACCGCGAATGCCGGCTACGCTGCCGATACCGACCAGACGGCAAGCGGCACTGTCGGCGCGGGCGCGCATGTCGGTCAAAAACGGGGTGAAGGTTGCCACGGTTGCGGTCACATTGGTGGCAATGATGCGCTCGAATACCGGCAAGTCTTCGGCGTAATCGGTCAGCGTGCCTTGCGAGATGCCGGCGTTGGCAATCACCACATCGGCACCGCCTTCGGCCGCGATGAAGTCGGCAGCGGCAGCTGCCAGTGCCGCATGATCGGTCACATCCAATGCATAGACGTGATGCCGTTGCGGCTGCGGCAGGCTGTCGCATAACTGCTGCAACAACTCACCGCGACGCGCCACCAGTCCGAGCACGGCCCCTTGCGCCGCATACGCGCGCGCCAGTGCCTGGCCCAGTCCGCTGGATGCTCCCGTGATAAAGACTCTGCGCATCGTATTCCAATAAAAAAAGTCCGCGCTCTTGCGAGCAACGGACTATTGGCCGGGAAACAAGAAATTACTTCTTCTTGGCCGGTGCCTTGGCTGGTTCAGCCGATTTTTCGGCAGCGACCTTGGCCACCAGATGATCCATCACTTGCAACGCGGCAGCCTGTTGCATCGATTCCGGCTGATTCGATAAAGTCGCACCGGCAATCGAAGGCGACGTCAGAAAACGGCCGTCGATGGCAATCGTCGGCACGCCGTCGATCTTGTAGGCTTCCTGTAACTGGGAGGCGCGACGCAGCTTGGCGGCAACACCAAAGGAGTTGTACGCATCGAGGAATTTCTGCTTGTCGATACCTTGCTTCTCGATGAATTCCAGAATCGTCTTGTCGGTATCAACACGCTGACGTTCGACGTGGATCGCATGGAAAATCTTCGGATTCATTTCAGCGGTCTTGCCCATGGCTTCCAGTGCGTAATACAGCTTTTGCTGCGGCACGAAGGAATCACGGAAGGCGACCGGGACTTGCTTGAAGACGATCTTGTCGCCCTGCTTCTTGACCCAGGCTTGCAGCGCCGGATCGAACGCGCTGCAATGCGGGCAGCTGTACCAGAAGAATTCGGTGATTTCGATTTTCTTGCCGGAGTCAGTCGACTGCGGCTGCTCCAGGGTACGGAAATCGACACCACTTTGTGGATTGGCTGGCGAAGCGCCAGCGGAAACGGCGAGCAGACTCAGGCTCAGGGCGGCAAGCACGTGGCGGAACAAACGCATAAACATTACCTCTTTCATGGAAACGATCGGTTTTATTTTGGTACGCGAACGATGGCGGCATCGACACCGTTATCGGACAGTTTGCTGCGAATACGGTTCATTGTTTCCACTTGCGCCAACGGGCCGATACGCACCCGATACAGCGTGCCGTTATCGGATGGCCGCTCGGACACCTTGGCTTCGAAACCGAGCAGCGCCAGCTTGGCGCGTGCGCTTTCGGCATCGCTTTGCTCGCGGAATGCGCCGGTTTGCAGGAAATATGTCCATTTTTCGTCACCGCTGTCGGTCTTGGCGCCAGCCGGATCCTTGGCCGGTGTGGCCGGTTTGGCTTCCGGTGCCTTCACCACCGGCGCCGGCGGTGCGACCGGTGCGACGTCAGGCTTCTTGACCTCGGCCGGCGGCTGATCCGGCGCCTTGGCCTGATCTTTCGCTGCTTCCTTGGCGCTGTCGCGATTGCCATACAACGGCTTGTTCGGATCGGCGGCCTGACTTGGCGACAATTCGGTACGTTCCTGTTTGGTGACTTTATTCACAAACGGAATCGGTGACTTGGTGATCATCAGCGCCACCACGACGGCAATGCCGAGACCGAAAATCAGCCCGATGATCAAGCCCAGAAAAGTGCCGCCGCCCTGTTTTTCGTATTTCAAGTTTTGCTGTTTCACGTTGAGATTCTTCATGCAATTTACATTCTCGATGGCGCCGATACACCGATCAGCGCCAGACCATTGCGCAGTACCTGACGTGTCGCGCACATCAAGGCCAGACGTGCCATCTTGGTCGCGGCATCGTCCACCAGCACCCGTTCCGCATTGTAGTAGCTATGCAGCTCGCCCGCCAAGTCACGCAGATAAAACGCCACCTGATGCGGTCCCAGCTCTTGCAGCGCATGCGCCAGGGCTTCCGGATATTCAGCCAGCTTGGCCAGCAGGCTGACTTCGCGCGGCGCCGTCAGCGGCGACAAATCCTGCACTGCCGACAAGGAAGCTTCATCGCCGCCCCATTGCGCCAGCACCGAGCAGATACGCGCATGCGCGTACTGCACATAATAAACCGGGTTTTCATCGGAACGCGTCAGCGCCACATCGACGTCGAACACGAATTCGCTGTCGGCCTTGCGCGAAATCAGGAAGAAACGCACCGCATCGCGACCACGGGTCAGATCCCGTACTTCGCCTTCGCCGGCTTCATCCGTGCCGGTCGACCATTCAATCAGATCGCGCAACGTGACGTAAGAGCCGGCGCGCTTGGAAATCTTCACTTCCTCGCCGTTCTTCATGACCGTCACCATCTTGTGCAGCACGTAATCCGGATAACCTTCCGGAATGCCGACATTGGCGGCCTGCAAACCGGCGCGCACCCGGGCGATGGTGCCGTGGTGATCGCTGCCCTGAACATTGATGACCTTGCCGAAACCGCGCTGCCATTTGGTGATGTGATAGGCAACATCGGGTACGAAGTAGGTAAAGGTACCGTCGCCTTTTTTCATGACACGGTCTTTGTCATCGCCGTAATCGGTGGTGCGCAGCCACAGCGCGCCATCCAGCTCATAGGTCTTGCCGGCCTTGACCAGCGCCTCGACCGTTGCCGCTACCTTGCCGTCACTGTACAGCGATGATTCCAGATAGTAATTGTCGAAACGCACGCCGAAGGCCTGCAAATCGAGATCTTGCTCGCGCCGCAGATAGGCCACTGCGAATTTGCGGATCGAGTCGACATCATTGACATCGCCGCTGGCGCTGGCAGGTTCGCCGTCGCTGGCGGCAACCGTTTTTTTGGCGAGGAAATCATTGGCGATGTCGGCAATGTAGTCGCCGTTGTAAGCCGACTCCGGCCAGTCTGCATCGCCCGGCTTGGCGCCTTTGGCGCGCGCCTGCACCGAGGAAGCCAGCGTGGCGATCTGGACCCCGGCGTCGTTATAGTAAAACTCGCGGGTAACGTCGTAGCCTTGCGAATCCAGCAAGGCCGACAAGGCATCGCCGAGTGCCCCCTGACGGCCGTGGCCGACGTGCAGCGGCCCCGTCGGATTGGCCGAGACAAATTCCACCAATACTTTTTTGCCGGCGCCGTCGGTGCTCTTGCCGTAATGTTCACCGGCGGCCAGCACCACGCTCACCACCGCCTGCTTGGCGGCTTCCGCCACGCGCAGATTGATGAAGCCGGGTCCGGCGATATCGGCCGAGGCGATCAGGTCGCCGCGTCCGGGATGCGCCAGCACGGCATCCACGATTGCCTGCGCCAGTTCGCGCGGATTTTTCTTCAACGGCTTGGCCAGCTGCATGGCGATGTTGCAGGCAATATCGCCATGCGACGGATCGCGCGGACGCTCCAGCGTAATCGCCGGTTTCAGTTCGGTTCCGGCGATCAGCGGCGTCAGGGCATCCTGGAATAATTCGGTAATACGTTGTTTTTGTTGGGCAAGCATGGGAGCAGAAGAATAGGCGGCTTAACGCCGCACATTGAACAAAGACCTGATTATACCGGCTTGCCGTGCGCCATACGCGGTAGTCCGGTGGTTCAGGAGCGATAAGCAAATGGCAACAGATTGCCGTGCGCCAAGCTTCAAATATCCACCGGGTCCACTTCCAGCGACCATTTGGCGCGGGTCTTGGTCTGCCGCAGGATCTGCATCCAGTCTTTCAGGAATGCTTGCAGGCCGGGGCGTGAAGAGCACTCTACCAATAATTGCGCGCGCTCGACATTGGCCACCCGGGTCATGGTCATCGGAATCGGGTCATGCATGGTGATGCCGTGATGCTCGATGCACGCCACCGCATCTTGCAAAAACGCCAGCGCCGTATCCAGCTCGCGCGCTTCGGCACGCAACAGCGCCTGATAGATGAACGGCGGCAAAGCCGCTTGCTGACGTTCTTCCAGCAAACTGGTGGCAAAGCCATCGTAATCATGTCCCACCACCGCACTATATAAAGGGTGGTTGGGATAACGGCTTTGAATCATTACCTGGCTGACGCTGCCGCCTTCTTTTTGCCCGGCCCGGCCCGCACGGCCGGCCACTTGCATCAATTGCGCGAACAACCGCTCACTGGCGCGGTAATCATGCGAAAACAGCGCCGTATCCGGATTCATTACGCCCACCAACGTCAGCCGTTTGAAGTCATGCCCCTTGGCCACCATCTGGGTGCCGATCAAGATATCGACATCACCGCGATGGACACTGTCGAACGCGGTTTGCGCCGAGCCCTTGAGGCGCGTGGAATCGGCGTCGATGCGCAAGATGCGGGCTTGCGGAAACAGGCTTTGCAAACCCTCTTCCACGCGCTGAGTACCGCGTCCCAACGGTTGCAGGTCGATATTGCCGCAGGTCGGGCACGACTTCGGGATATACAGTTCCAGACTGCAATGATGACAACGCAGGCGGCGGTCCGGTTTGTGCAGCACCATGAATGAGGTGCAACGCGTGCAATTGCTGATCCAGCCGCAGGAATCGCACGACAGCACCGGTGCGTAACCGCGCCGGTTGAGGAACAGCAGCGACTGTTCGCCGCGCTCCAGGCGCAGCTTCAAGGCTGCCACCAGCGTCGATGTCAAACCATCGGCCGGCTTGTCGCGCTCCATGTCGATCATGCGCACCTGCGGCAACACCGCATCCTTGACCGCGCGCTCGCGCAATTCCAGCTTGCGGTAACGTTTGGCCTGCGCGTGCTGCCAGGTTTCCAGCGACGGCGTGGCGGAACCGAGCACGACCGGAATCGCGAGCTGATGCGCCCGCCACACCGCCAAATCGCGCGCCGAATAGCGCAAGCCTTCTTGTTGTTTATAGGACGGATCGTGTTCTTCGTCGATGACGATCAGCTTCAGATGCGGCAGCGATGCCAGAATTGCCAGCCGCGTGCCCAGAATGATGCGGGCCCGGCCCAGATGTGCCGCCAGCCAGTTGAGGGTGCGCTCGCCTTCCGCCAGCCCGCTGTGGAGGCTGACCACATCGAGCCCCGGAAAGCGCGTGCGGATATTCGACTCCAACTGCGGCGTCAGGTTGATTTCCGGCACCAGAATCAAAATCTGCGCCAGCTCGCCGGCCGCATCTGCCGCCGCCAGAATCCCGGCTGCCGCTTGCAGGTAGACTTCGGTCTTGCCACTGCCCGTCACGCCGTACAGCAACAAGGGCGCAAAACCTTTGGCTTCAGCAATGGCACTCACGGCCTGTTGCTGTTCCGCGTTGAGTTGCGGCGTGTTGACCGGACTGGCGTCATGCTCGGTAACCGATTTCGCCAGCTTCTTCAGGGCGCGGTCGAGTGCTACCGTTTTCAGGATGCGCAGATTCTTCGGCAATCCGGGCAACGCCACCTCGCCCAGCGGGCGCTGGTAGTAGTCTGCCGCAAAACCGCACAAGGCCAGCCATTGCGGCGACAGCGGCGGCAACTGGCTGCGCACTGCGAGCACATCCTTGAGCTTGGCTTCCGGTACCTCGCTGTGTCCTGCAATGCCGACGATCACCCCGGCCGCCTCGCGCCGGCCGAATGGCACGATGGCCAGCTGTCCGACTTGCGGCAACGGTTCCGCAGCGGTCTGACGCCACCGGTAATCGAAGGTCAAATCAAGCGGGGTATCGAGCGCGACCTGGAGAATGCAATGTTCCACGAACTTAATGTGATTCCTGAAAAGGTGACCTAACTACCGGTTTACTAACTAGATTTTCAACTATCCACAAAACCTGTGGATAACTTTGTGGACAAGTCGCTCTTGACAGCTTTTTTATCAAGCCCCATGCGGGTTTCAATAAAATGCTCAAATCCAAAGCAATTATTTAATCGTTTAGAATCAATGACTTGCAAAACACAAAGTGCATGTAAAAAATGATTTTTAAATTTTTTATTATTGCTTCGCAGCAAACCCATTTTGTGCATAAGTCTATGCGCTTTGCACAGAAATGGTCTTCATCACGATGCACAGACTTCGCTTTTGTCAAGAGTTTGTCAGAAATTAGAACCGGAATTGAAAATGGCCTCGAAATACTTCATGTAATACCTCAGGAAGTATCGTAAACCCCGGTTTCATATATCATTTTTCCCGGCGCACAATTTCTGTGGATAACTTTGTTGACAACTACTTGCCGCTGGCCTCGTGCACCGGATCCGATCTCATTGACAATAATTTCCTCAGCCGCGCAGTGAAAAATAAATTATTTAAAATCAATCACTTGCGCAGAAACATCTTTATCTGGAATCGGTATATTGATATGAATGATTCTCACAAAAAAATCTCGGATGCTTGTGCATAAGTAATAGCAAATTGCTAAATCTCACCCCGGCAAAGGCGCCGGGACGCAAGTTATCCACGCATTTCCCGGCTCAGCGCATGCACGGTTTCCACCAGCACCGTGACGGCCTCCGGCGGCGTGAACTGAGAAATGCCATGACCCAGATTGAATACGTGTCCGTTACCGGCTGCCGGTATTCCAAATGCTGCCAATACCTTGCGCACTTCGGCGCGGATCTGATCCGGGCCGGCGAACAAGACGTTCGGGTCCAGATTGCCCTGCAGCGCCACTTTGTGTCCCACGCGGCGACGCGCTTCACCCAGATTGACGGTCCAGTCGAGGCCGACGGCATCGGCGCCGATATCGGCGATCTGTTCCAGCCACAGGCCACCACCCTTGGTAAAGACAATAGCCGGAATCTGCACGCCGTCTTTTTCCCGCTGCAACTGTTGCATGACCTTGGCCATGTAGCTCAGTGAAAACTCCTGATAGACACCATCGGCCAGCGCGCCGCCCCAGGTATCGAAAATCATCACGGCCTGGGCGCCGGCGTCGATCTGCGCATTCAGATAGGCGGCCACTGCTGCTGCATTGGTTTCCAGAATGTGGTGCATCAGGTCGGGACGGTCATACAGCATGGTCTTGACGCGGCGGAAGTCATCCGAGCCGCCGCCTTCGACCATATAACAGGCCAGTGTCCACGGGCTGCCCGAGAAACCGATCAGCGGTACCCGGCCATCGAGTTCCTTGCGAATCTGGGTAACGGCATCAAACACATATTGCAGGCTGTCCAGTTCCGGTGCACGCAAGGCCAGTACGGCTTGCTCGTCACGCAACGGACGTTCGAACTTGGGACCTTCGCCATCGGCGAAATACAAGCCCAGGCCCATCGCATCCGGCACCGTCAGAATGTCGGAAAAAAGAATTGCGGCATCCAGCGGATAACGCTCCAGCGGTTGCATCGTAACTTCGGTGGCGTAGTCAGGATTCTTTGCCAGGCCCAGAAACGAACCGGCGCGGGCGCGCGTGGCGCGGTATTCCGGCAGGTAGCGGCCAGCCTGGCGCATCAGCCACAGCGGCGTGTATTCAGTCGGCTGGCGCAACAAGGCGCGCAAGAAAGTATCGTTTTTGAGTGGGGCAAATTGAGGCATGAGAATTCGAGTCCTGCTGTCGGCAAACCGCTATTATCGCATCCAAACTGTGCATAAGATGCTTCTGCCTGCCGGCGCGGATGGCGAATCGCCATGCTTGTCAGACTGACAATCTTATTGACCGGCGTCAGACGCTGCGCCGCGCAGCCGGCAACCGCCAATTGCGACGGGCCGGCAGCGCATGCTATTGTCACTGCCCAAGGAGACCATATGAAAAGAATACTGACTACACTCGGCCTGACATTCGCGCTGGCCGGCAACGCATGGACGGCACAAGCTGCAGACAACAGCCGGCTGGACGACGTCATCAAGAGCGGCAAACTGCGCATCTGCATGACCGGCGATTACAAGCCCTTCACCTTTTACAAACCGGATCAGACCTTCGAAGGGATCGATGTCGATCTCGGCCAGTCACTGGCGGCATCACTCGGCGTCCAGGCGCAATTCGTCAAAACCACCTGGACCACGCTCACCAACGACTTTCTGAGCAGTTGCGACATCGCCATGGGCGGCGTCTCGGTGACGCTGGAACGCGCGCGCAAGGCCTCCTTCTCGGCTTCCCACATGGTTGACGGCAAGGCTGCCATTGCACGCTGTGCCGACGTCGCCAAATTCCAGTCGCTGGAGATGATCGACCGTCCCGCGACCCGCGCCATCGTCAATCCGGGCGGCACCAATGAACGCTTTGCCCGTACCCATTACAAGCAAGCGCAATTGCTCATGCATCCGGATAACGTCACGATTTTTCAGCAAATCATCGACGGCAAGGCCGACATCATGGTGACCGACGCCAGCGAAACCTTGTGGCAGGCCAAGCAGCATCCGCAACTATGCTCGATCAATCCGGACCGGCCGCTGCAATTTTCGGAAAAGGCCTTCATGCTGCCGCGCGGCGACGTGGCGTTCAAGGAGTATGTCGATATCTGGATGCATTTGCTGAAAGCCACCGGCGGTTACGAGCAGATCTTCAACCACTGGCTCAAGTAAGCTTTTTCAGCAAGGGCGCGGCGGCGGCAGTCAATTGCTGCGCCCATTCAATGACCCCGGACCGGGACGGATGATAACCATCCGCAGCCATCAATTCGCGCCGCGCATTATCACTGACGACCGGCACATACAACGTGCCCGGGAATGCAGCGGCGAGTTGGCGGGTAGTCTGGTCCAGGCATCTGGCCTTGAGGCCCAGCACAAAGCGCAGCGGCTGCGGCAAGGCCGGAAACAGATGCAGCGGCGGTACGCCGGCAACCACGATCAACGCCGGTTGCAGGCGCGTGGTCAAGGTCTGCAACAATTGATGCAGATGTTCGCGGTAGCGGGCATTGCTGCGAAACGCAGTGGTGTCGTTGACGCCAAACGCCAGCAACACCATCTGCACCGGTACGGCAGGCAATTGCGGTACCAGTTCCGCCAGGGCATCGGCGATGGTCGCGCCGTTCTTGCCACAGGCTTGCCACGCCACCGCCCGTTGCAGGCGTTCCGCCAGGGCTTGCGCAAACTGCGCCGTGATTGCCTGCTCCTGAAGCGCGACCCCTACCCCCGCCACCGGTGATTCGCCGAGGCTGAGCATGCTCAGCGGCGCCATGCTGCCGACTGTGGCGCCGGCCAGACCGGACCTTGGTCCGGCCGCTTCCGGCATGCGCGGCGTGATGCGCCGGGTGCGCTTGCCCTGCGCCGACAACAGCGGCAGCAAGGGCAAGGCAATTGCCTCAGGCAACCACGGCCACATCGTCTTAGCCTCTCCGCATTACTTGATCTTCAAACCGTCCAGCTCCGGTTTCGGCGGCGGGAAGCTCAACTTGAGATCTTGCAGCGTTTCCAGCACGATGTTGGCGATGGCCAGATTGCGATGGGTCTTGGAATTGGCGGGGATCAGATACCACGGCGCATGATCGGCATCGGTTTCCTGAATTGCCTTGGTGTAGACGTCTTGATAGGCATCCCAGCTTTTGCGCTCTTCGACATCCTGCACATCGAATTTCCAGTGCTTCAGCGGATCATCCACGCGTTCTTGCAAACGTCCTTTTTGCTCATCCTTGGAGATGTGCAGAAAGCATTTGATGATGGTGGTCCCGGTCTCGGCCAGCAGCCGTTCGAAATCGCGAATCTGGGCATAGCGGCGTTTGCATTCGGCCTCATCGATCCAGTCGTGCACGCGCGTGATCAGCACGTCTTCGTAATGACTGCGATTGAACACGGTGATTTCGCCCCGACGCGGCACTTGCTGATGCACCCGCCATAAATAGTCGTACTGTTTTTCCAGTTCCGTCGGTGCCTTGAAGTTGGCGATGCGTATTCCTTGCGGATTGACGTTGGCGAACACGCCGCTGACGGCGCCATCCTTGCCGCTGGTATCCATGCCCTGCAATACCACCAGAATCTTGTGCTCATGGCCGGCATACAGCATGTCTTGCAACGCGCCGATCTGCTCGCTGAGCGCAGTCACCTGCAACTTGTCGGCGGTCTTGTCGCCACTCGACAGGGGCTTGGCAGCGGCGGCATCGTCTTTGATGACGCTCTTGCTGCTGGCGCGAAACTGTTTTCCGATTTTCATGCGGGTCTCCGGATCAGGTCTGGTTATGCGTCTGGAAATAAAGCATGTTGCCGGCGCCGGGCCGGCAGTTCATAACACGCCGTGCAACTGGCCCATCGCGTGTTCGATCTTGATGCAGCGGTCCATCACGACGATCAGCCCGGCGGCACGCGCTTTGGCTGCCGCTTCTTCATGCACGATATCGAGTTGCATCCAGACACAGCGTGCACCGATGACAATGGCTTCATCCACCACCGGCGGAATATCGGCCGACTTGCGGAAACAATCGACGATATCTATTTTCAATCCGCTCTCGGCCAGCGCCTGTGCGGCCACATGCAAAGTGGGATAGCAGTGTTCGCCAAGAATGATTTCTCCGGCATACACGGGATTGACGGCCACGATCCGATAGCCGTTGGCCTGCATGTACGCGGCAACCTCGTGACTGGCGCGGTTCGGGCGATTGGAAAGGCCGACGACGGCAATGATTGGTTTGGGCCTGGCAGTAAATAGTGACATTTTCCTCCGACAGAAACTGAAACGGTGAAACGGCAAAACCTCACTTTACCCGATAACGGCAAGGCTGTTGCGATCACTCTCCGGCGTGCACGACGTTTGCCGCAGGCAATAAAAAAGGCAGCCGAAGCTGCCTTTTTCATCAATACTGAATTGCTTACCGCTTTTGACGCAACTTTTGAATCGCTGCCAATTGCGCAACTGCTGTCGCCAGTTCGGCTTGAGCTGCTGCGTAATCGATCTTCGAATCGCGATTGGCCAATGCTTCTTCCGCCAGCTTCTTCGCGGCAGATGCTTTTGCCTCGTCCAGATCAGCACCGCGAATCGCGGTGTCAGCCAGAACAGTCACCGTGTCGGGTTGCACTTCCAGCAAACCACCCGCCACGAAAACAAATTCTTCCTGCGCCTGACCCGGCACCCGGATGCGTACTGCACCCGGCTTGATGCGCGTGATCAGCGGCGTGTGACGGGGATAGATCCCCAGCTCGCCCGCTTCACCCGGCAACGCGACGAATTCAGCCTCACCCGAAAAGATCGACTCTTCGGCGGAGACAACGTCAACGTGAATAGTATGTGCCATATCGTTTCCCATCCGGTCAGCCGTTTCCGCTCACGCGAAAACGGCACGCCTAGAATCAGTTGAGTTTCTTGGCTTTTTCGATTGCTTCTTCGATCGTGCCAACCATGTAGAACGCTTGTTCCGGCAGGTGATCGAGTTCGCCGCTAGCGATCATCTTGAAGCCCTTGATCGTGTCTTTCAGCGAAACGTATTTACCTGGGGAACCGGTAAACACTTCAGCAACGTGGAACGGTTGCGACAGGAAACGCTGCATCTTGCGAGCGCGAGCCACCAGCAACTTGTCTTCCGGTGCCAGTTCGTCCATGCCCAGAATCGCGATAATGTCACGCAATTCCTTGTAGCGTTGCAAAGTACCTTGCACTGCGCGCGCTGTTTCATAGTGCTCTTGACCCACAACCATAGGATCGAGCTGACGCGAAGTGGAATCCAGCGGATCAACCGCAGGATAGATACCCAGGGAAGCGATGTCACGCGACAGCACGACGGTCGAATCCAAGTGGGCAAAAGTAGTTGCAGGCGACGGGTCGGTCAAGTCATCCGCTGGAACGTAGACGGCCTGAATCGATGTGATCGAACCAGTCTTGGTCGAAGTAATACGTTCTTGCAGCTGACCCATTTCGGACGCCAGCGTAGGCTGATAACCCACCGCCGAAGGCATACGACCCAGCAGCGCGGACACTTCGGTACCGGCCAGTGTGTAACGGTAGATATTGTCGACGAAGAACAGAACGTCCTTGCCTTCATCACGGAAACCTTCCGCAATGGTCAGGCCGGTCAACGCAACGCGCAGACGGTTGCCTGGTGGTTCATTCATCTGACCGTAGACCATCGCCACTTTGGACTGTTCCGGATTTTCCAGATCAACCACTTTGGCGTCAGCCATTTCGTGATAGAAGTCGTTACCCTCACGAGTACGCTCACCAACACCGGCAAACACGGATAAGCCGCTGTGTGCCTTGGCGATGTTGTTGATCAGTTCCATCATGTTCACGGTCTTGCCCACACCCGCACCACCGAACAGACCAACCTTACCACCCTTGGCGAACGGGCAGACCAGGTCAATAACCTTGATGCCGGTTTCCAGCAGTTCCTGCGATGGCGACAGTTCGTCGTATGCAGGAGCCTTGCGGTGAATCGATGCTGTTTGCGCGTGGCTCACAGGACCGCATTCGTCGATCGGGTTACCCAGCACGTCCATGATGCGGCCGAGGGTTGCTTTACCGACAGGAACGGTGATCGCCTTGCCGGTATTCTTGATAATCATGCCACGGCGCAGACCGTCGGATGTACCCAGCGCAATGGTACGGACCACACCGTCACCCAATTGCTGTTGCACTTCCAGCGTCAACTCCGAACCTTCCATCTTCAAGGCATCGTACACCTTGGGCATCGCGTCACGGGGAAACTCAACGTCCACCACAGCGCCGATACACTGAACGATTTTGCCATCAGCCATTTTCGTTCCTTCAATATATAAAATTAAATACTGTTACGCATCTCTGCATTAAGTCTTTAGACCGCGGCCGCACCGGCGACGATTTCGGACAGTTCCTTGGTAATCGCTGCCTGACGAGTCTTGTTGTAGACCAGTTTCAACTCGCCAATCACATTACCTGCGTTATCGCTGGCTGCCTTCATCGCGACCATGCGCGCCGATTGCTCGGACGCTATATTTTCAGCCACAGCCTGGTAGATCAGTGCCTCGACGTAACGTACCAGCAGCTCGTCAACCACGCTTTGCACATCGGGTTCGTAGATGTAATCCCACGAGTGCGCGCCTTCATCGGCTTGCAGTTTGTCGCTCGACAACGGCAACAATTGCTGCAATACCGGCTCTTGACGCATCGTGTTGATGAATCTGGTGTAAACCAGATACACCGCATCCAGCTTGCCTTCCTGGTAAGCATCGAGCAGCACCTTGACGGGGCCGATCAATTTTTCCAGGTGTGGCGTATCGCCGATCTGGGTCACATGCGCCACAACTTTGGCACCAATACGACCCAGAAAACCGAAACCCTTGTTGCCGATGGCGACGGCTTCCACCGCATTGCCTTGCGCTTCCAGTTCACGGATCTTCGCAGTGGCCATACGCAAGGAGTTGGTATTCATACCGCCGCACAAACCCTTATCGGTCGTGACGATGATGAAACCCACCTTCTTGGCGCTATCTTGCTTGACCATGAACGGATGCGTGTACTCCGGATTGGCGCGCGACAAGTTAGAGGCGATATTACGAATCTTGTCACTGTAGGGACGTGCAGCATGCATCCGGTCCTGCGCTTTGCGCATTTTGGATGCTGCTACCATTTCCATCGCCTTGGTGATCTTCTTCGTATTTTCTACGCTCTTGATCTTGCCCCGTATCTCTTTACCCGTAGCCATGAGATTGACTCCTTATAGCTTCAGTTGAGATTAATATGCGCCGGATTTTTTAAAATCCGCAATCGCAGCGGCCAATGCAGCTTCGGACTCTTTATCGAGTTGCTTGGTGTCTTCGATCTTTTGCAGCAATGCAGCGTGGCTGGTCTTGACGAAATCATGCACGCCGGCTTCGAATGCCAGCACCTTGTTCACGTCGATATCATCCAGGAAGCCCTTGTTGACAGCAAACAGTGTCACGGCCATCAGCGAAATCGACAGCGGCGAGTACTGCGCCTGCTTCAACAACTCAGTCACGCGCGCGCCACGGTCCAGCTGCTTGCGGGTTGCTGCATCGAGGTCAGAAGCAAACTGGGCAAACGCTGCCAATTCACGATACTGCGCCAAGTCGGTACGGATACCGCCGGACAGGCTCTTGATCACCTTGGTCTGTGCTGCACCACCAACGCGCGACACCGAAATACCGGCGTTGATCGCAGGACGGATACCAGCGTTGAACAGGGAAGTTTCCAGGAAGATCTGACCGTCAGTGATCGAAATCACGTTGGTAGGAACGAACGCCGAAACGTCGCCAGCCTGGGTTTCAATGATTGGCAATGCTGTCAGCGAACCGGTCTTGCCCTTGACTTCGCCGTTGGTGAACTTCTCAACGTAGACAGGGTTGACGCGGGCTGCACGTTCCAGCAGACGGCTGTGGAGATAGAACACGTCGCCAGGATACGCTTCGCGGCCTGGTGGACGGCGCAACAGCAGCGATACCTGACGGTAAGCCACGGCTTGCTTGGACAGATCATCATAAACGATCAGTGCGTCTTCACCGCGGTCACGGAAGTATTCGCCCATGGTGCAACCGGAGTAAGCCGACACGTATTGCATCGCAGCCGACTCGGAAGCCGATGCGGCAACGACGATGGTGTATTCCATCGCGCCGCGCTCTTCGAGCGAACGCACGATGTTCTTGATCGACGATGCTTTTTGACCGATCGCGACATAGATACATGTCACGTTCTGACCCTTTTGATTGATGATGGCATCAATCGCAACGGCTGTCTTGCCAGTTTGACGGTCACCGATGATCAGTTCGCGCTGACCGCGACCGATAGGTACCATCGAGTCAATCGACTTCAGACCGGTTTGCATTGGTTCCGAAACGGACTGACGGGCGATAACGCCCGGTGCGATCTTTTCGATCGGTGCTGTCAGTTTGGCGTTGACCGGCCCCTTGCCGTCGATCGGCTGACCCAGCGCGTTGACCACACGGCCACGCAGCTCAGGACCAATCGGGACTTCCAGAATACGACCAGTACATTTGACAATGTCGCCTTCGGAAATGTGTTCGAAGTCGCCCAGAATAACGGCGCCGACCGAATCACGCTCCAGATTCAGCGCCAGGCCGAATGTGTTGCCCGGGAATTCCAGCATCTCACCTTGCATCACGTCAGACAGACCATGGATACGGCAGATACCGTCGGACACGGAAATAACCGTGCCTTGATTGCGAATCTCAGCGGTATCGCCAAGGCCTTGAATCCGGCTCTTGATCAGCTCGCTGATTTCAGATGCGTTGAGTTGCATACTAACTCCTAAAAATTTTTCTATCGCTTACGCTAGGGTCTCAGGCGATTACGCAGCCAAAGCAACATGTAACTGCTGCAGCTTCGCGCGCACCGAGGTATCGAATACTTCGTCACCAACAACCACACGCACACCACCGATCAAACCACTGTCCACCGTTACCGACGGATTGAGCTTGCGGCCGAATTTCTTTTCCAGTGTCGCAACCAGATCCTTCAGTTGCGCTGCGTTCAATTCGAACGCGCTGGTGATTTCGGCATCGGCTGCGCCTTCCTGGGCATTTTTCAATGCATGGAATTGCGTAGCGATTTCGGGCAAGAGTTCAAGGCGGCCATTTTCGACCAGAGCATTGATGAAGTTTTGCGCTTCGATGCTCAGCGGCGTTTTCAGTACGGAAGAAAACGCGGATGCGACCTGCTGGTCCGACAGCGCCGGATTTTGCGCGAGCGCCTTGACATCAGGATGTGCTGCAGCTTGAGCCATCTCGGATACGAGATCGGACCAGGCCGCAAGGCTGCCGGCCTTGGCCACACGAAACAGGGCTTCAGCGTAAGGGCGGGCAATCGTTGCGAGTTCGGCCATATTACAGCTCTGTTTTCAGTTGGTTCAGCAAATCGGCATGCGCCGCTGCATTGACTTCACGCTTCAGGATCTGCTCGGCGCCTTTGACCGCGAGGGTCGCAACTTCGCCACGCAGCTCTTCACGCGCTTTGGTCACTTGCTGCTCTGCATCTGCCTTTGCATTGGCGATGATGCGTGCTGCTTCTTCGGAAGCGGTTTTCTTCGCTTCGTCGATAATCAACTGAGCGCGTTTTTCAGCCTCGCCGATACGTTTTTGGCCTTCGTCGCGCGCTGTTGCCAGCTCTGCCTGGGCGCGCTTTTCTGCTGCCGCCAGATCTGCCTTGCCGCGGTCAGCCGCAGCCAAGCCGTCCGCAATCTTCTTTGCGCGCTCATCGAGCGCTTTAATCAGCGGCGGCCATACGAATTTCATCGTAAAGCCGGCGAGGATAAAGAAGACCACGAACTGCGCAAACAATGTTGCATTTAAGTTCACGGTAATGTCCTTCTCAGAATAACGTGTGCTGAACCTTCAATTAGATTCAGCAGAGAATCGGCTATGCCGCCCGAATTACTTCGCGATGAACGGATTTGCAAATGCGAACAACATGGCGATACCAACACCGATCAGGAACGCAGCATCGATCAGACCAGCCAACAGGAACATTTTGGTTTGCAGTGTGTTCATCAGTTCTGGCTGACGTGCGGATGCTTCGAGGTATTTACCACCCATGATAGCGATACCGATACAAGCACCGATAGCACCCAGGCCAATGATCAAACCGCAAGCCAAAGCAACGAAAGAGACATCAGTCATGACAATTCCTTAGAAAGTTAAAAGTTAATACAAAGATCAAAAAGACAAACCAAAAAACATTACAGCAGAAGCCTTGTTAATGCGCTTCGTGCGCCTGGCCGATATACACCAGAGTCAACATCATGAAAATGAATGCTTGCAGCAACACAATCAGGATGTGGAAAATTGCCCAGATCGAACCTGCAATGACGTGGCCGACAAAGCCGAACGCCGTAGCAGCAGATCCCAGCAATGCGATCAGCAAGAACAACAGCTCACCCGCATACATGTTGCCGAAAAGTCGCATGCCCAGAGACACGGTTTTCGCGGCGAATTCGATAATGTTGAGCAACAGGTTGAACGGTGCCAGCCAGATGCCGAACGGTGCTGCAAACAATTCATGAATGAAACCGCCGAGGCCCTTGATCTTGACGCTGTAGTACAGCATCAGTGCCAGCACGCCCAGCGCAATGCCGAGGGTACCGTTGAGGTCGGCGGTAGGAACGATACGGTGATGGATTTCTTCCATGCCCATGAAGCGCATGGTGCCCGAGACCAGATCGACCGGCAGGAAGTCGAGCGAGTTCATCAGGGCGACCCAGATGAACACGGTCAGCGCCAGCGGCGCGATGAAGCTGCGGTCGCCGTGCACGATGGCCTTCGACTGGTCTTCAACCATTTCGACCACCATTTCGACGAACGACTGGAAACGTCCCGGCACGCCGGAAGTTGCCTTGCGCGCAGCCAGGTACATCATCAGACAGGCGAACACGCCGCAGACGACAGACCAGAAAATGGTATCGAGATTGAAGATCGTGAAGTCAACGATCTTGGATTGGTGTTGCGAAGAAAAATGCCCGAGATGGTGGACAATGTATTCGGAGGCGGTAGGTGCGTGCGCAGCAGCGGTCATGGTCGATGTCTAAACAGTAAAATAAAATAACTTTTAAGCACCACGATGAAGGCCAGGATGAATGCGAGCCAGTTCACATCGCGGTACAACCAAACAACTGCGCCCATGAGCGCAAGAGTCGTAGCAATCTTGATAAATTCCCCGAACAAAAACGTCATCGGGTCGGCTCCACCAGGCTTGCGGGTACTTGTGAACAGTCGCAGGGCGAACAGACCGTTGGGAACGACACAGCAGATCCCCCCCAGTAACGCCGACCACAACGCGGTTGCACCGCCCAGCAAACCTGCTACACCTGCAGCGACAACCATGGTCACAAGCTGCAAAAGGATGATACGCAGCATATATATCCAATATCGTGCAAGGCCGCACTCAATATGAGCAGACGGCGTTTCAGAAGCCCGGCGATTATAAAGGCTAGCGTTCGCATCCGTCAAATTTTTGCTGCAAGATCAGGGCGTTATATGCGCTAATTGCCAGCGGTATGTGGGAATAACCATACATTTACAGAACAGCGACAAATTGGTGAACGGACCACAAAAAAATTGACCGGCAAGCGGTCATTCTGCGATGCCGATCCGGTCCGCGCATATCGTTTCCCCCCACCCTTCCCCGCAATGCGGCCCGCAGCTTGCCAGACGGCAAGTTCAGATACCGACTGCGTCTTGTTGCGGCGAACCGGAAATATAAGCAAATCGACAACAAAAACCTGCCAAGACGACATTTCCGCAGATAACTGCGGCCGTGACTGCGCGCCCTTGTCGCCATCACCAAACATGACGAAACAACCAATCCGTGGTTGTGATAATGCCTTGCAACGGTCTTGTAAAATGCACGGCGTGTTATCAGCGGCACGACTGACTGATCTGTTTTAAGAATGAGGATGCTTATGTCTCGGCATGATTACTGGACTTACCGGACTGAAGATGGCACCACCCCTGCCGAGTATGGCGTATGGAGCGGCACATCAGCGCCGGCGCTGGCGGCCCATTTTCATGATGAAGGACAACTGACCATGGTTCTCTCCGGCAGCCGCAAGTTTGAAGCCGGCACGCAGGTGCTGCAGGTCAATGCCGGACAATGTCTCTGCATCCCGCCCGGATTGCCGCATCGCAGTCTGCCGCATTCCCATCCCGGCACCAGATGCCTGAATATCTATTACCCGCCATCTCATGCACCGCAGTTGCCTGCAGTGCCGGATATCCGGAACATCAAACCGGATGCCAATGGCCTTGATGTGACGTCTTTATTGCAGGCGGCGGCAGACCATTTTTATTCGACGCCATTGAATATGCCGGCAATCGCACCACTGCCCTGGTTGCAAGAATTCCGCTCCAGCCTGGAATCGATTGGCGCCATCGCCCTGTCTGCCGGCCTGAGCCGCGAAGCATTCAGTCGCAACTTCACCCGCGACGTTGGCATGTCCCCGCATGCTTACCGCATCGTCAGCCGGTTGAACGCGGCACGCAGACAACTGCGGGATGGCGTTGCCGTCGCCGCTACCGTAGCCGATCTCGGCTTTGCTGACCAGAGTCATTTTGGCCGGCATTTCTTCCGCGTCTTCGGTATCACGCCACGTGCCTATCGCGACAGCATGCAACAGTCACAAACGTTCTAGATCATCCGCTTGCGAATTGGTTAGTCTGCCCTGATTCAGGAAAGGCTATTCATGGATTGGACGATCATTGCACTATTGTTTTTTTCCGGCGTCGCCGGCGGCATCATCAATGCGCTGGCAGGCGGCGCCACGCTGATTACGTTTCCCGTGATGCTGGCAGCCGGGCTGGCGCCGGTCACTGCAAATGCGTCCAACGCGGTAGCGATCGCTCCCGGTCACCTGATTGCCGCGTTCGCTGATCGCGAAAAATTTCCCCGGCTTGACCGGCACCTCATGCTCTCGCTGGCGCTATGCGTGGCAGGCGGCGTGATGGGTGCGTTGTTGCTGCTGGCGCTGCCCGACCATCTGTTCGTATTGCCGGTGCCGGCGCTGGTTGCCTTTGCTACCCTGCTGTTTGCCTGCGCGCCCCGCATCAGTGCCTGGGCCGGGCGCCGGCGCCGTGGCGCTGAGATTTCGAGAACGGGAGGCTTGGCGACGCTGACCTGTGCCGCGGTGTATGGCGGCTTCTTTGGCGCCGCGCTGGGAATTATCCTGACCGCGGTACTGGCGCTTGCCGAGCCGGACGATATTCGCAAGGTCAAGGTATTGAAGAACATGTTGGCCACCGCTGTCAGCCTAGCGGCGATCACCATCTTCATCATTCAGGATGCCGTGAAATGGCAAGAAACCTCCATCATGCTGGCCGGCGCCCTGCCGGGCGGCTATGCCGGCGGCATGCTGGTACGCGTACTGCCGGCGCATATCGTGCGCTGGTGTGTTATTGCGGCGGGAATGGTGATGAGCCTGATCTATGCGCAACGTTATTGGTGTTGATACGGGCGCTGGTCTGCGACGCCGGGCCTGCATATCGGGTGGTTGTCAGTCATGCAGCGCCGGGGGAGCAGCAGCCTGATGCGGGACCGGATCCAGACGGCACGGTTGGGCCACAGCGTGGCTGGCGATATATGGATGAATTGGTAACTATCAGGAGCGTTGCAACTGCGGGAGGCAGGCATCACAGAATCACTGCGGCAGCAGGTGCAAACGACGGGCATTGCCTTGACTGGTGCGGCTGGCTGGAATCGAACCAGCGACCCTTGGCTTCGGAGGCCAATACTCTATCCACTGAGCTACAGCCGCATGTAAGGTAATGTCAGAACCAGTTCACTGTCTACAGACAAGATCATGAACAAGTTCGGAGAGGTCTGAAGGATACAGTTTTTCTGCTCCGGCGTCCACGCAAAGCAACTATTTTCCATTCCAAATAGATTATATTGCGTCTATAATCAAGGGTTTGGCGAGGTAGCACGTCTTGAACGGTCACCCGTACTGGTTTTGACGCTGTCCCAGCCGCCGCTTTCGAAGAAAAATTGCACTGAGGGAATCCATGAGCGACGCACATAACGAACACGAATCAGCAATTAAAACACCAAAGCAACTGATCGCCGCTGTTGCCGCAGGCTTCTTGGTCCCCATCATCTGTATCGTGTTGCTGGTGGAATATGTGACCAACGCACAAAAGACCGGTGCCGGCTCCGAAAGCCAGACCGCAGAAATGATTACCGCCCGCATCAAGCCGGTTGCGGACGATGGTTTTACCTTCCGCGATTCCACCGCGCCGAAGCAATTGCTGAGCGGCGAAGAAGTCTACAAATCGACTTGCGCCGCATGCCATGGTGCCGGTGTTGCAGGTGCGCCGAAAGTTGGCGACGAAGCTTCCTGGAAAGCACGCATCGGCGAAGGCTATGACAAGCTGGTGTCGCACGCGATCAACGGTCTGCGCGCCATGCCTGCCAAGGGCGGCAATCCTGATCTGGATGATATCGAAATTGCACGTACCGTGGTTTACATGGCCAACCAGTCCGGCGCCAAGTTCAAGGAACCTGAGGTGAAGGCTGCGGCTCCGGCAGCAGCGGCTGCACCAGCAGCAGCACCGGCGGCAGAAGAAAAGAAATAAGGCCGTCACCGGCTGTACGGAAATACCGGAAATGCCGCGCTCAGCGCGGCATTTTTTTTATCTGCCGCGAATACTTCCTCGCCTGATCGCTGCACAGCACAAGGTTCAGACGTCATTTGTCGCCTCGCCCCACAGATGCTGCGGAATCTGGTTCAGCAAAAATGCCTGATCGGCGAGCGTCCGGATATCGAGCTTGCCTGCGGAAACTCCCGTTTGTTTCATCTGACGAATTGCCTCCGACCATGCCGGTGCCGAGATATTGCGGTATCCGGGAATACCGATTTCCTGCAAGGCATGCGCTTGTTTCAGTGCCCACTGCGCCGCCCGCGCTGAGCGCATCGACATGGTGTGCGGCCCCGGCTTGAACACCGCCTGCAGTTGCAGCGCCACGTTGCGATAAGCCTCATCGACCCGCGCCATACGGTGTTCAATGCGCTCCAGTCGCTTGCGGATCTGCACCGGATCTTCAACCTGCGGGACCGAGAATGCACCGAGCACCGCATTGAGCTTGTTCTTGCGCAGTCCCCTGGCGCTGGCGTGTTCCAGAAATGTATCAAACTCCTGCGCCATGGATTGGCTGGCCAGTACCGTCAAGGCCGTCCGCGCGGTACGACTGTCGGGCGCCGCCAGCAATGGCGCCAACACCGATGCGGCCTGTTGCTGGTCATTGCCGGAACCGAGGCGGGCAATACCGAACTGGGCATCTTGCAGAGATTTCTCCACGCCCCACAAGACAAGGCGCGGCAAAAAGTCGTGCATGATGCCGGAAGTACCGAAGCGGTCGATCTGATTGATTTTTTTGCGCTCAAGCGGAGTCTCTGCCAGCCGCTTAAGGAATGCATTAACGCCGTGCAGCTCGCGCTGCATGCTCGAAAAATGGCTGCCGATCTGTTCCCGTCCGCTCTTGCTGGTGGCCAGGGCCGCTACCCATTCGCGCAGTTTCCCTTCGCTGTTGAACTCGTGAAAAGGGTATTGCTGCCCCGGCATGTACAGGACGACGCGATTGGTTTCCGGAATCCTGAAACGCAGCATATCGGCAGCCCGGTTACCCGCCAGATCGAAGCTGAATACCTGCCCCTGAAAACCGGCATTCTGCAATGACTGCTGTATCAGATTGAAGCTGCTCTCCGACAGTTTGCCATCCCGATGCTGCTGCATCAGTGAGACGTTGAAACTGTCGGCAAGCAGACGCCGGTAATCCGCCCGGTGCTGCTCCCAGAAAATCTTCACCGCGTGCTCATACTCAAGGTTGCGATCATAGCCACGCAACAAATCCTTCAATTCGCTGGCCTGCAGAGGAATCTGCTGCCGCATGTCGTAAGCGGCTTCCGGTCGATTGTGTTTATATATGCCGAATTTGCTGTTGAGTTCTGCGATGTCGCAACTTTTCCAGCCTCTGACACCATCGGCACCGGAAGCCGCGACTTCACTCAGGGTACAGGCAGCATCCGGAATGCCTTGGGAATTGCTGGTCAGTGAACCCTCCTTGAAACGGACCAGATGGCATGTATCGGGGTCGACATCCTGTCCGTAAAGATCTTTGATATGTTGTCGCAACCAGCGTGCTGCAACTGCCGTCGGCTGCGGGAAATTGCGCGTCAGCGCGATTGCCTCCAGACGATTCTGCCGTATAGCCCAAAGTTGTTCCTGCTCGTTCGCACTGCCCGGCAACTTGTCGCGCGACGTCACATGCAGCACGCTGTTGCTGATCCGGTCCGGAAAGCGCCCGGCAACCGCAGGCGGTGTTACTGATGCTGCGACCTGTTGCGGGGGCGAGGCAGCTGAGCGCCTGACCCGGATCTGCTCTCTGGCCCGGGCGATCGAGGTAGCGTAGGTCGGATCTTGCAGTCCCGTCATCAATACCGGATCAGTACCATCACCAACACCGGCTATCCTGACCACCGCAGAAGTGTCGTGACTCCCGTGCACAAACTCATCCGACGGCACAACGGCGGCCGACAGCACATCATTTGACGCAGCAATACTGCGCTCTGCTTTGATCATGACGAACCCTCTCGCTGATAAAAATGCAGTAACGATGACCGACGGCGATCAGCATTGGTATGACTATGGATGAACTTCGAGTGATTCCAGGCTCAGACGAAAGCTGGCTGGCGGTCTTGGCGCACTGCAAAAAAGAGTGCGACTGGATGGCGAAATGCGAACAGGGCAATAGTGTGCAGCGCTGCAGTCAATCGGATCAGCGGCAATCAGACTGCGCTGATCCGGATCGACTCACACTACATTGAAGCAACGTGCGGGCGTGGTGCCCGCCCGCTCAACGCTGTGGTTCAGCGACGAAAATCTCGACCCGGCGATTGCGCGCGCGGTTGGCTTCCGTGTTGTTGTCCACGAGCGGCTCGTGGGAACCATGTCCTTCCACCCGGAAGCGGTTGCCATTGACGCCGCGGGCGCTCAGGTAATCGCGTGTGCGGCTGGCGCGTTCCATCGACAAAGGATTATTGATCGCATCGCTGCCGGTACTGTCGGTATGACCGACGATGGTGACCGTGGTCGCCGGATTGTCATTGAGCGTCGTCGCGAATTTATCGAGCACCGGACGGAAATTCGGCTTGATGTCGGCGCGGCCGGTATCAAAAGAAATATCGCTCGGGATTTCCAGCTTCAGGCGATTATCCGCAGTCTGGGTCACCTGCACGCCGGTGCCGGCGGTTGCCTGCTCCATCGCACGTTTCTGGTTTTCCATGCGGGTAGACCAGACGTTGCCGATGACCGCGCCAAGCGCGCCGCCGATGGCCGCACCGCCAACTGCACGACCGCCACCGCCACCACCGGTGGCCGCACCGAGGATGCCGCCCAGACCGGCGCCGATGCCGGCACCGGTGGCCGTGCCACGTTGAGTGGCAGACATGTCGGCACAGCCGGTGGCTGCCAGTGTCAGCGCCAGTGCGCCGACGGTCATCAATTTACGCATGATATTTCCTTTCGCGACACGTACCGCCCGAGCAGCGTGCCTGTATTGATTTTTTTCATTCACCGTCCGGCACGGATGCATCAGCATCGCTGTCGGGCCGCTTCTTTTTTTTGCTCAGATAATACGCAAGGCTGGCGACAGCGCTGATCACACTGCCATACATGAGCGGCTTGCGCAGATAACGCTTGGTCAACAGGGATACCCCACCAATCAGCAACGGTGACAAGGCCTGCAGGTTGCCGCCCGAAAATGCGCCGCCGAAGGTCGAATAGGCAGCGCCGACAACACGGTTGAGTGCGCCTTTTGCCAGCGACTCGGGATTCAGATTGCCGCGCACAACGCTGCGCGCATCCATGATGCCGATCCGCAGCAAGGCACCTTCTGCCAGCAGCAAGCGCTTGCGTTCTTCTGTCGTCATTTCGGATTTGTGATCTTGCGTCATGCTTTCCTCATTTACAGCAAGGCATCGCGGTCTTTACGCAACTCCGCCATGGTGGCCGGCAGCGCCAGTTTTTCTTTTTGCAGCAATGCTCTTGCCTGCCAGGCCAGAATCCCGGCGATGGCAGTAAACAATGCGCCGAACAAAAACAGAATTTTCCAGCCCCACGATTCCCAGGCGAGAAAGACCAGCAGCACCGTCCAGAATGCGACGGCAAACCACAAGGCGACGATTGCCAGCGAGAACATCACCACGAAACGAACCAGATTGGCGCCGATTTCGGAAAATTCCAGCGCGGCCAGTTCAATGCGGTTGATGATCAATGCCAGCAGGTTGCGGGTGATGCCCAGCAATCCGGCCACCAGGCCGGGATTGCCAGACTCAGACTGAGGATGCTTATGTTCCATCGTCTGCGGGGTACTTATTTGCTGCGACCGATGACGAGGCCGACCAGCAAGCCGAGTCCGGCTGAAATGGCCACGGCACGCCATGGATTTTCATGTACGTAATCATCAGTGCGAGCGGCGACGACCTTGCCCTTCTCGATGGCGGCAGTGTGTGCATTCTGCGCAGTTTCCACTGCAGCTTCCAGCAATGTCAGTCCTTTGTTGCGCAGCTCGTCGGCTTTGTCGCCGGTTGCCGAAGCGGCTTCGCGGAACAGCTCTTGTGCATCTTTGACCAGAGTTTTCATATCGTTTCTCACTGTTTTAAGGGCAGACTTTGTCATGAGGATTCTCCTATTAAATAAATACACCGGCTTTGACTGAAGTCAAACCTGAAGCACCATCGGACCAGAATGAGGCAGCAGTGCATTCGCTATGCCGATACCAGACGGCACCGGCTAGTTTCGATGAGTTTCTCGCGCATAAGTTTCAGGAAACGCATGAACTTGTCGAAATTACACCGCTGCGCGCTGACACTGTCTTTATACACTGCCACGACGCTACAGGCAAAGCCATCGGCATGATTCGCAAAATCGTCGGGGCGCCCGGTCCCGCACCCGCCCCCAATGTCGTGCCGAAAACGAAGCCACGCCATGATGACTGGCGTATCGCGCGGGGCAGCGACAGTAGCCGCTCCGCGCAGCATCACCGTACAAAAAAAATCTGTGCCTACAGCAATCAGGCACATTGCATCCGATCAGGAATGAGGCATCAACACCGGTGAAATGATTCAACCGCATCTCGCACACCATCATGCAAAATTGTCAAAATGAAACTATTTTCTTTGCGGCAATGTCCACCTGGGACCAACTTGCTTTGGACTCTTGCCATGATCAGAATCCCTCCCGCTTGCAGCTCGACCGATAATCTCCTGTCCCGACCGGCCCTGCGCCAAGCACGGCAGCAATCCTCCCTTCCGCCAACCGGCGATGCGTCACAGCAACAACCGGTGTGCGCCGCGTTTGCATCGGCCGGTAACTTGTCGGGGTTACCGCCCTCTGTTGCCAAACCGGAGCACAGCCGTATCTACACTTCACCGCCACGGCGCCCTGTCCGCAGCATCGATATGGTCGCTGCACAAACGCGGTCTGCGGCGCTGCCGGGCGCACAGCTGCGCGATACGCATCAGGAAATAGCCCGTCTGCTGCAACGCCAGCCGGATTTTCAGCGCATGACGAAGCAAGCCTATCTGGCGGCGTTGCAGGCCGCATTTCCCCGTGCGCCCGGGCCACTTGACCCCGATCTCATTTATATAACGGAATATGAGGAAGAAGAGCTCGAGCTGCCGGACCATGGCCGGATCGGCATCCGCATCCCAATTGCATCGCATACGCTCACGGAGGTATTGCAGACGGCACTGGCCAACGGCTCGACGCCCACCTACACCGTCTCCAGAACCGGCTTCTTTTATTCCCGGGATAATGCCAATCCGGCGCAGACAGTTCCGGGAATGGCCGCCGGCGCATCTCACCTCGTCGCTTTTGAAAAAATTCTGGAAAACAGCATCAATCAAGCCACGCGCAATTATCGAAAGGCATTTGAACGATTCTGGCATCGCCCCGACACCACTCTCGGTCAGGGCAAGACACCTGCGGCATGGCTCACCGAGAAATATGCCACTCAGCGTCTGATCGAACAGAAGCTGAGAACCACCGAAGGCGCGCCTGCCGTGCCGGTGGCGCGCTGGCTGATGGACGGCAACGACAAACCGACGCCAGCCAGTTTTACGCTGAGACTGCAAGACGAAGCCGGCGACATTCCGTTTTCCGGCATTGTCGTATTCACACGCAGCCCCGATGAGTCACCGGCGGCGACGACCGGCCCGGTGATGCTGATGATACCCGGCCAGCCGATCATGGAATTTGCTTCGTCCAACATCTACAAGAGAACCTTGCAACAAATATTCGATTTCAAGGAACAGCGCGACATCTTGCTCAATTTTGTCGCGCGCGAAGACCGGCAACGCGCCGCCGGGATCGACAATAGCGTGAGGGCGGCCTCGCCCTTTGCTTATGTTGCGGTCGCCCGCGAACATGCCCTGCCCGATAGCATTCAATCCCTTCTGAATCAGCAAGTGCGCGATATTACCTATGCCGGCCGGCAACGGCTGGCGCCCGATGCGGCACAAACTGTGCAGGCCATGTTTGACATCCAGGGCACGATACAGGAGCGTCTGCAACAACAGGTAGATCAGTTTCTGCAGAACGCCAGTGCTGCTGACCGCAGCAAATGGACCGAAGAACTGACGCAATACCAGGTCGCATTGCACAACACCCAGACCAGCGGCCTGCCTGACATGCGACAGTATCTCGCTCCGGATTTCCTGAACCGGTACGCCCGCACCAAAGTACAGGAACGAATCAGGCAGGATTTGCAACTCGATATCGATCCCGATCAGATCAAGGTCACCACCTATGAACGCACAGCCCAAACGCAACCTTACGTCCACACCTGTACGGAAGAGCGCACCTCGACGATGACACTCACAGCGCTGGCGCTGGCCAATACCACGCCACTTGATCAGTCTTATCAAAAGAAAATCACTGTCACAAATACACTGGGGCAACCACTGCCGGCACTGACACACCAATATCTGACAGATACCGTCCGTGCATTGGACATCAGCCGGCATTACCAGGAATTATTGCAGTCACATCTGCTGGATTCTCCGGAAGCCAGGGCCAGAGCACAGGCTTACGCGGCATTTATGCAAGCACGATTGCAACTCGATGCGCGCGAAGCCAGGATAGGCAACGAAATTTCAGCACCAGCCATGCACTGGGTACATGCTGCGCTGACCGCTACGCGGGCCCGCGTCAATCCACAAACCGTCAATGTCAAAACCGTACAACCACGGGATTTGCGTATCAACGATATCCCGCTGAATGACATTCTGATCTTTGCACCACCGCCTGCATTCCACCCGCATTCCGGACCGGCAATGTCTTCTGCCCCCTACATTCCAAACCAGGCTGCCGCCAGGGTGGTTGTCTATACGCCAGCAGCGCCAGACGGCAAACGCCTGCGCGAATATGCCAACCGCGCACAGATGAATCAGGATTTCATCAACGCACCTGCCATGCGCGACTATCTGTGGCGACAGGCAGATCCTGGTCGTCAGGGCCAGCTGAAAATATTACTGACCGGCGGCGTCGCTGAAGCCCAGGTAACCGACACCCTCATGCCCGAGGATTTCCTGAACGCCTGTTATCGTCGTCAGGCCGGGCGCATCCTTGCCGATGCCGCTGTCCGCAGCACCAGCAATGCCGATATCGAGCGTCAGGCCCGGTGGAACAAATTCAATACCACGCTGGATATCGCCGGCATTTTCCTGCCCCCGGTGGTGGCGATACCCTTGTCATTGGGGCGCGCCACCTATGCTTTCTACAACGCTCATCAGGAGCGTCAACGCGGCAACAACGACATGGCACTGGAAGAAATCTTTTCCGGTCTCAATCATTTGGGAAACGCCGCCACAGCTGCGCTCACCGCGGCGCCAAAATTGCACGTACCTGCGTCCCGGGCGGCATCATCCGCTGCCCGCGCAGCAGTCACGCACAAGCCATCGCCGACAACCAAGACAGCGCCGGCATCACTCCACGCCCCCAATGGCATGGCCAGTGTGAAAATTGACGGTCAGACCTACTTCTACTGGCATTCCAGCAAAAACACCAACACTTACCGCGACCTGTTTGCCTGGGACCCGCTGCATTCCGGCCAGCTTAAATCGGCCGGCTACGGCGCGCCCGACGCGAACCAGACGTGGCGCAAGTTGTCATTGGCCGGCGGCGGCGGGTCCAGCCGCGTCGCTGGTGATAATCCATACAGCAGCATCAGCCCGAGCAGAATTGCTCCCGATCCCTGGGTGAGCAACGTCGTGCGGAAAGAACACGATCCGGTGCAGGGTACATCGTGGAACGCCGAAATCCAGGGCAGAAAAATGTCAGTCGAATACGACTTTCAGAAAAATGCATTTGGCGTGCTTGATGGCGTCGAAACATTTGGCGAAACATTCGATCAGAGTGAGCTCTACGTACCCGGTGAAACGGGGATGACAAAGCTGGCCGGTGCCGCCCGTGTCATTACCGACGTGCAGCGCGAAGCAAGCTTGCGCGCCATGGGCATTGACCTCGAATTGCCGCTGAACTTTGCCGCACCACGGGCATCAAGCCTGCAAGCCATTCCGAAGAATATTTACAGCATATGGGTGGGCAACAAGGTGATACCTGACACCATCCTGAAAAACCTTGAGAGCAACGCCCTGATCGCGGCAGGGTCCGGCTACAGCAGCCACCTCTATCTTTCCAACAGTGACCCGGCAGTATTCGCCAGCAACAGACGCAATCTGGGTTTGCTGGCGCCACACATCGGGCCAACTACACTGGAACACAGTCCGTTCTACCGTGAATTCGAACAAAGCAAATACTTCGAACAATATCAGGCCGCCCTTGGCAAACCCGGCAACTCCAATTTTGCCTCGGCCGCAGATGTGATCCGCTATCGGCTTCTGTTTCGTGAAGGCGGTCTCTATATCGATACCGACGACACCTTGACCGCACTTCCCGGCGTCCTCAAAACTGCCGGCGACGGGCTGGCATTGTCGTCGCCGCTATCACACAACACGTTGAAACTGGATACGCAATACAACAACAGCGTCTTCGGTACCCGGGCAAAGAATCCCACGCTGGAGGCCGTCTCGGAAGAAAGCTACCGGCGCTATCTGGAAAAAAAATCCGTTTATACAAATCAACGGCCGGTAAAACCCGCACCGCCGGCCGGCCGTTTCGATCGGACCGCGTCAGACACCTATGCACAGCAACTGGCACGTTTTCATCAATACATGCAGGATATCTCCTACATCACCGGACCTGATGTATTTGACCATGTCATCGGCGACAGACTACCTGCCATGCGACAGATTCGCGAAGCCATCAAATTGCGCGACCACTGCCAGATCAGTCCGGAGATGCATGCTCAAATCAATATGTGGGAGCAAAAGCTGCTGCCGCTGAACAGGATTCATCGGACCGGCAATGCACATTCCTGGACCCACAACCGATAACAGCAGCAGAAATTCCGCTCAGAACCGGGTTTCCCGCGCCGCCCGCAGAAAGCCATCCAGAATTGGCATGCAGTCAAGCAGGGCCGGACCACCGGCACGATGGAATTCCGGATGCCACTGCAAGCCCATCACAAACGGCGCCTTGCGATAGCGAATGGCTTCGACGATGTTATCGGGACCGGACACGGCTTCAATCGCCAGATCGCGTCCCAGATCCTTGACGGCCTGATGGTGAATCGAATTGACGGTGGCATTCTTCACATTGAGCAGCGATGCCAGCGTCGACCCGGGCGGAAAACTGAGTTCGTGGTAATTGCTGTCGTACAGATCGTTGACGTGGGCAATCGCGGTCGGCACATCGGATGCAATGTCCTGATACAGCGTGCCGCCGAAGGCGACATTGATCAGTTGGCAGCCACGGCAAATGCCCAGCACCGGTTTGCCGGCTTCGACAAACTCATGCAGCAGCTCCAATTCATACATGTCGCGCACACGATCACCACTCCATTCCGGCCGTGTGGCCGCCTCGGCGTAGCTTTGCGGCGAGACATCGGCGCCGCCCTGTAATACCAGGCCATCCAGGTGCTTGGCGTAATCGCGCAAACGGATATTACTCGGATGCACCAAGCCATTGGTATTGACGGTGGGAATCATGAACACCAGCACATCGCGTGACATGACCCATTGCGCAATCGATTCCTCCAGATATTGGAGCGTCTTGCTGCGCAAGCCTTTGGCCCCGCTTTCGGGATGAAAGATGCGGGCTGAAATGCCGATCTTGAGCGTGCGCTGCATGATGCGGCGTCCGGCTTTGTCTGACAGCGCACGGAAGCGGGCGCCGATCAGTTTCCAGGTTTGCGCCCACGGCGTATCGCTGACCAGCGGCGTGCGGCCGGCCGGCGGCACATGTTGCTCCGGCGCTGCCGCCGATGCTGCAGACGACGCCTGGGCAGATGCCGCAGATGAAGATGGTGATGGAGAGTCTGGCTGGTTGGCCTGGGAATCGCTGATATCGGACATTGGCGTCAATTGGTAGTGGATGTATCTATTGATCGGCTACGGCTGTCAAATGCAGCAGTCTGATGACTGCCTTGCAACTCTGTGTTGCCGAGTATAAACGTGTGAATTGCTTTTGACACGCCCCTGTTGCAAAGGCAGACTGCGACATTCGACCTTATGTTCCACAATATTTTATTTTCAGCCAGGATTGACGCGAGACATGACCTCCCCCTGCATTCTCATTCTCTATGCCCATCCGGCTGCAAACCGCTCCCGTGCCAACCGGCGCCTGATCGCGGCAGTCGCTGATCTGCCTCAGGTACGGATTCATGACCTGTACGAAATGTATCCCGATTTTCATATTGATATCGCTTACGAACAGACACAATTACAACAGGCCGACCTGGTGATCCTGCAGCACCCCATCCATTGGTACAGTATGCCCTCGCTGCAAAAGGAATGGATCGATATGGTTTTGCAGCGCGGCTGGGCCTTCGGTCCCGGCGGTAATGCCCTGCAAGGCAAAGACTTCTTGCTGGTCGCCACTACCGGCGGCGGCGCCGATGCTTATCAGGAACAGGGCCACCACGGTCATCCGTTTGCCGATTTCCTGCCGCCCTATGAACAAACCGCGCGCCTGTGCGGCATGCGCTGGCTGCCGCCCTTGTTGCTGCATGGCGCCCATCATGTCAGCGATGATGAACTGAAACAGCACGTTGCGCACTACCGTGCCATGCTGCAAGCCTATCCGCACTCACCGTTGGCGCCCGCCATCCTGTCACGCTAACCCGCCAAAGCCGCCACCATGGACCACCAACTGCTGAATCTCCTGATCTACCTGCTGGCGGCGGTCGCCGCCGTGCCGCTGGCAAAACGCCTCGGGCTCGGCGCCGTGCTCGGCTATCTGCTGGCCGGTATCGTGATCGGTCCGTGGGGCCTGGAACTGATTACCGAAGTAGAGCACATTCTTCACTTCTCCGAATTCGGCGTGGTGTTGCTGCTGTTTCTGATCGGCCTGGAACTGGAACCGAAACGCTTGTGGTCACTGCGGCGGCGCATTTTCGGCTGGGGCAGCGCGCAGGTGGCGGCGGTCAGCATTGCGTTGCTGGCCGCCGCCGTGGCCTGCGGCATCGACTGGAAAGTCGCGCTCATCTCCGCGCTCGGCCTGTCACTGTCTTCTACTGCGATTGCATTGGCCACACTCGGCGAACGCAAACTGAATGCGACGCCGGCCGGCGCTGCCGGTTTTTCGATCTTGCTGTTTCAAGACATCGCCGCGATTCCGATGATGGCCGCAGTCCCCTTGCTCGGTGTGGCGGCAGTTCAAGGCAGCGGCCAGGGTTGGTTGCATGCGGGCAAAGTGGTGGCCGTGGTGGCGCTGCTGATTTTCGGCGGCCGCTATCTGATTCGTCCGGTGTTGCGCATCATCGCCAAGACCAACATGCGGGAAATCTTCACCGCCTTTTCCCTGTTGCTGGTCATCGCCACTTGTTTGCTGATGCAATGGGTGGGCATGTCGATGGCGCTCGGCACCTTTCTGGCCGGGGTGCTGCTGGCCGATTCGGAATATCGCCATGCACTCGAAAGCGATATCGAACCGTTCAAGGGATTATTGCTCGGGCTATTCTTCATCGCCGTCGGCATGTCGGTCGACTTCGGCATCTTTCTGGCGCAACCGTGGCTGATCATTGGACTGGTCAGCGGCTTCCTGCTGATCAAGATCGGCGTCATGTACGCGCTGGCCAAGTGCTTCGGTCTGCCGCCCAAACAGCAATTGTTCTTCGCCTTTCTGTTATCGCAGGGCGGTGAGTTCGCGTTCGTGGTCTTCGGCGCCGCTGCCAGTGCGAATGTGCTGTCGCCGCGCATCTCGTCGATTCTGGTGGTGGTAGTGGCCTTATCGATGGTGATCACACCCTTGCTGTTGCTGCTCTACGACCGCGTTCTGGCGCCGCGTCTGGATGCCGCCAGTCAGCCGCCGGACGATGCCATGACACCGCAGGATCATCCGGTCATCATTGCCGGCTTCGGCCGCTTCGGTCAGATCATTGGCCGGCTGCTGCACGCCAATGGCATCGGCATGACCGTGCTCGATCACGATCCTGAGCAAATCGAATTGCTGCGCAAATTCGGCTTCAAGGTATTTTACGGCGACGCCACCCGCATCGATCTGTTGCGCACTGCCGGTGCTGCCGAAGCGCGTTTGCTGGTGATTGCAATTGATGATGTCGACGAGTCCCTGCGTCTGGTGGATGCGGTCAGACATGCCTTTCCCGACCTCACCATCGCGGCCCGTGCGCGCAACATTACCCACTTGTATGACCTGATGGACCGCGGCGTCACCATTCTCGAACGGGAAACTTTCGAAAGCGCGCTGCAAATGGGGCAGCAAGTGTTGCGTCAACTGGACTTCGGCGCTTACGCCGCGCGTCAGGCCGCGATGAAATTCCGGGCGCACAACATCAAGACCCTCAACGCGCTCTATCCGCATTACAAGGATCAGGCGCAAATGGTATCGATGGCGACTCAGGCGCGCGAGGAACTGGAAGCCATGTTCGCGCACGATAACGACGCCATGGAAAAAGAAAAACAACCGCATTGGGATTGATGCCGGTGTTCTGTTGCGCTATCCGGCCAGGAAAAATATCGGCCGGGCGGCGCAGATTTTTTGCACATCTTGTTAGCGCACGCTTAACCGACATGCATCCGCTGCCTCAGGCAATCAGATCGACTTCCGGCAATCCCATCGGGGCTTCTCCGGTGAACACGGGCAAAAAAACGAGCGCCACTTAACCACCACCAGATTTGTAAAACGATCTACTTGACTGATGGTTAATATTCAACAACAGTGATGCGAATTCGACGCCGTTTGTATTGAACCATTGCGCTGTTCACGGCATCAACGTCATTCTGCCATTACCGGAGTGATGTTTGCCATGAGTCAAATAGACGGGACCGCCGGCGGTCAACTACAGCATCATTTCAAGCAAACGAACATCGGCGAAGCGCGCTGCGTCAGCCTGTCAGGCACGCACGTTCCGCAACCTTCACAAGCACCGTCTGACGTCGCAAGCTGCGTCAGCTTGTCACCGCTAGCAAGCGTGCAAACCGGGGAGGCGGCGTGTTATCCCCAGCCGAAAATCCGTTTGCCACGCAACGCCGGTGAATTCAGCGGCGCTGAGGACGATAAAAAAGATTCGCTGAGCGCCGGGCTCGCCGCCGTCGGCAATATCTCCGGCGCGGTCATCCGCCATATTATCGGCCCCCGGGTCACGGCCACCAGCGGCACCGGCACTACCTCCCTGGCGGACTGGCGGCTGTTGCCGCCACCGGAACGGCTGGCCAGATCCGACGCTGAGATCACGCGTCTGCTACGCCTTCAGCCCGATCCTCAAACGGTTGCGGCGGCGGCATTCCGGGCCCGGCTGGAACAGGCATTCCCGGCGGTACCTCGCCCATTCAATCCCGATCAGATCTACATCACGCAATACGTCGAGCAAGACAATATCGTCACCACCTCGCTGTCGCAGACATTGTCACAAGCCCTGTCTCAAGCCAGCATCGACTATCCCGCCGACACCACCTACAACCAAAGCAGAACCAGATTTTTTCGCAGCGCCAACGACGTCAGGGGCAGCAATGAAATTGCCGGCATGAAGGGTTCGCAACACTTGCTTGCGTTCGAAAAAATCCTGCGAGAACAAGCTGATCCGGACGCACACCACCGCAATTACCGGCAAGCATTGCGAGACTTCTGGAACACCGCAAACGCCGCGCTCCACGGACAAACACCTGCCATCCGGCTATCCGGCTTCTATGGGCAGCAACGTCTGGCAGAAGCGCAATTACGCATCGGGGATGGCACGCTGGGCAGCGCCGACGAACAATGGCTGACCTATCTGACCGATCCGGTACGCGCCACCATGCAGCCCGGCAGTTTCTCACTGTCACTGCAGGACGGTACCGACCACAT
The DNA here is from genome assembly GCF_001189915.1 of Herbaspirillum autotrophicum. Taxonomy (GTDB): domain Bacteria; phylum Pseudomonadota; class Gammaproteobacteria; order Burkholderiales; family Burkholderiaceae_D; genus Herbaspirillum; species Herbaspirillum autotrophicum. The sequence goes on along the minus strand of NZ_LFLS01000022.1, from coordinate 52,405 downwards.
TCCCTTCGCCGGCGTTCTGGTGCTGACGCAAAGGCCCAGTGAAACACCGGACACCACTTCCGGCCCGGTGTTGCTGGTCATTCCCGGCCAGGGCCTGATGAAATTCGAATCGTCAGCCGCGTACACGGAAGCCCTGCAACAACTGTTCGACACCACCGCCCAGCGCGACCTCTTGCTTATGCACGTAGCCCGCGACCGACGTGAACGCGCTGCCAACATCGACAATGCGCTTGATGCCGCAGTCAGCCCGTTTCGCTATGAGGAAATTTCCGGACCGGAGTGGACCAGACTGATGCAATCCTTGCTGAATCAAAAAATACAAGACATCACGAACGTGCTTGCCGCCACCAGGACAACAACGCCGACCGATACGCTGGCGGCAACCTTCGATCTGAGTGGTATGCGGCACCAACGCGAACAATTGTTGCTGCAACAATTCCTGGCGCCGGCCAGCGCCAGTGACAAAGAAGCGTGGTTCAAAGAACTCACACACTATCGCAATGCCGCGCTGAAAATTCAGGGCAGCGGCTTTCCCGGCATGCATCAGTATCTCGATCCCGGATTTTTGACCCGTTATGCACGCGACCACCTGCGCGAACAGATCCGCAACGATCTCAAACTGGAAGTCGACCCCGATCAGGTTATCGTCACTACCCACGAATTATTGATGGCCTATACCTCGCGCGGTGATTTGCCGGCGCCGCCGCGCGCCAGACAAACGGAAAAAGTGCCAACCCACTCAACACTGACTGAACTGGCGCTGGCCAATACCCGCATGCTCGATCAAAACTGGGGCAATGAACTGCCGGTCAAGACCCGTGGCGGAACGGCGTTGCCACAACTGACGCAAGCCTATCTCACACGCATCATCCGCGCCGCCAATATCGGCCAGCGCTATAAGGAATTCCTGCAATCCCGTCTGCTTGATTCGCCCGAGGGCAAGGCGCGCGAAAAAGCCTATGTCGACTTTTCCCGCGCCCGGCTGCAACTCGATGTGCGTGAGGCCCGGATTCGCGGCGACATCACAGCCGATGCCGCACAATGGGTACGATCAACAATGACAACCACGCCGCTGCAAATCAACCAGCGTTCTGTTTATGCCCAGCATCTGCAAATCGACCGCAGCACGCTCAACGGCATCTTGCTGTTCGGGACGCCGCCGCCGGTCACTCTCAGCAGCGGCATGACGCGCGTCGAAATCAATTCCCGTGTTGGTACACCGAAAATTGTTTTGTATACCCCCGACGCTCCCGACGGCAAGAATCTGCGCGAGTATGCAAACCGTACGCAAATGGTCGATGACTTCATCAACCGGTCCGAGATGCGTGAATATCTGCGCGAACGCATTGAACGCAGCCGGCAAAACGAAATTGACCGCATGCTGCAAGCCGGTGTTGACGCACCCCGGGTCAGAAGCGAAGCAGTCGACGGCAACTTTCTGCAGGTGTCTTACCGCACTGGCGTGGCGCACATCATTGACGATGCCGAGACCCGCACCACTGACAATGACGAGGCTGACCGCCAGGCCAGATGGGACAAGATCAGTCACGCGCTGGATATCGCCGGCATTCTGTTGCCGCTCAAATTATCGGTCCCGCTGTCGCTGATACGCCTCGGTCATGCCCTGCACAGCGCCAATGCGGCACGCGTACGCGGTGATAGCGACGAAGCGCTGGCCGGGTTTATCAACGGCATCAGCCTGGCGCTGAACGTGTTATCCGATGGCGTCGGCCGCCTTGTAGTCAGTACGAATCAACATCTGTATCCCTCGCGGCCAGCGAAACATCCTGCGGCAGGCACGGCAAACAGTATCCCGGTACCACCTGCCGCCGGCCCCAAATCTCCCGCTGCCCCGGCCGGCATGAGCGCCGTGCAAATCCAGGGACAGCCTTATTTCTACTGGAATACCAAAAACAACATTGCCAGCTATCGCGACCTGTTCACCTGGGATCAACTGCATCCCGGTCAACTCAAGGCCGCCGGTCACGGTATTGCTGACAGTAATAACGTCTGGAAAAAAATTGCTCCGCTCAGCGGCGGTGGCGGCTCTGCCCGCGAACCCGGCGTGCCGCCCCGGCCGGGCGCATCCGCAACGGCGTCCATGACGTCGGCGGTCACCCCGACAACCATGATGACCGACAATGCATCTGTTCTGATCAAGAAAAACCAATTGCACGGCAGGACCTTTTACGCCGCAAACATCGGCAGTCGGGAATATGACCTGACATTCGATCTGGAAAAGAATGCCTTCCGCAAAATCCAGAACGACTTGCAGACCGGCGATGCCGATTCCTACTATGTCATCAAGAACAATACGCTGCAGCGATTGACCGATCCTGAGCGGCCGGTGAGCGACGCCGAACGCAGCGCGACCTTGCGCTTGCTTGGCATCAATCTGAAATTGCCGCTGGATGTCACGGCTCCCGTCAACACCGCGCCGATTCCCACCGTCATCCGCGGCATCTGGACCGGCAGCGGATCTCTGCGGCCGGCGCTGGTGGCGAATCTGGAACGCAACGCCGTCATCGCAGCGCCGGAACGCGCTGACAATCTTCAGCACAACGCGGGCGGCGCAACGCCTGGCAAAAAATACCAGACCACCCTTTATCTCTCCAACCACAACCCTGTAGCCTACCGCAGGAATCTGCAATTGCTGCGCGACAAGGCGCCGCATGTCGCGGTCGAAACACTGGAATCGAGTGCGTTTTACCAAAAATTCCGGACCGAACACGATGGAAGATATTTTTCACAATACCAGGCGGCACTCAACGGCAATGGCGGAATTGCCGCCAATAATGCCTCCGCTGCCGACGTCTTGCGCTATCGGCTGATGTTTCATGAAGGCGGTCTGTATATGGATCTGGACGACAAACTGCTGCAAGCACCCGGCGACAGCGAACTTGCGACCACGCCCGACGGCCTGGTTCTGGACACGCCGCAAACCATGGACGTGCTGGGCATGGACGGGCAGTACGGCACCAACATCTTCGGCACGCAAAAAAACAATCCGACGCTGAATGCCATCTCAGAGGAAAGCTACCGGCGCTATCTGCAAAACAGTGATCTGTATACGGTCGCCAGACCCCGCGAGAGTACGCATTCCAGCGCGGAATTGTCGAATTACATGCAGCGGATTTCGCAGGTGACAGGTCCCGCCATGTTTGATCATGTCATCGGCGAGCAATTGCCCGCTATGCGACAGCTTCGCGAGGCGCTCAAACTGTCCAACAACATCAGTATCGACATTCCGGACCGGCTGCAAAGTCAGATCGAAGAATGGGCGAGCGAACGTCTCGTGTTGAACCGGATCAACCTGCCGGGGAATGCACACAGCTGGAAAGAAAACTGACCATCGCCGGTTCCCGCTTGACCGCAATCGGAGACAGTAACGTCAGCGGATTAACCGCCGGTTACTCTTGAAAAACGCTGTTGTAAATGAAAGGCACTGCATATTGAACCATTCGCTGATCGATAACACCAACCTGGTTCCGTTACGACCAGATTGAGGTCTGCCATGCGCGAAATCGATACCTCCGCCGGTGCCTGCAATCATCGCCGTTGCCAAAACCGCGACACCGGCAGCATACAGACCCGGCCAGCCACATCCGGCGGCGGCGCACTGCAGTTGCATTCCGGCACGCCAACCCGCGTTACGCTGACACCCGCAGCACCGGCACCGGCGAACGACAATCCCTGTTACAGCAGCCCCCGGTTGCGGATGCCGCGCGATGTCAACGATCCGGTCGCACCCGCACCTTCCCGGGCGGATCACGAACAGGACGACGACAGTACGAAGGATGTGGTGAACGCAGCAAACATCGCGATTCAGAAAATTTCAACCACCACCATCCAACACATCATCGGCGCGGTGTTCAATCACGACAAAGATCGTCTCCCGGCCCCCTCCGCGGAACAATCCGGGCTGGAGCACCTGGCGGCCTCGGGCCGGGACGTGGCGTATGTATTGCAACGCCAGCCGCACTCGCAAGCCGCTCTGTTGCAGGCTTTTCAGAATGCGCTGCAGCGTGCCTGGCCGACGCTGTCTCCGGCACCCGATCCCGACCATATTTATGTCACGCAGTACGCGGAACATGAAGTTCCTTCCTCCGCCCCGCATCCGGTCTTTTCCCGCACCGTGCTTTTTTCGCAGACATTGACGGCAGCATTGCTGGCATCCGCAAACACAGCGCCGGCCAACTACGACCAGACCAGAACCGGCTTTTTCCGGCAACCGGACAATGCCGATGCCGGCAATGAAATTGCGCAAATGAAAGGCGCCCGGAATCTGCTGACGTTTGAAAAAATTCTGCAAGACGCCACCACTGCCAGCGCCCGTCACCATCAATTCCGGCAGCACTTGCGACAGTTCTGGAACAGCCCGGATCCGACCCTCGATGGCGAACAGACGCCGCGCACCCGGCTGGCGCGCGAATGGGGTGAACAGCGTCTGACCGAAGCCCGGCTGCGCATCAGCGATGGCACCCTGACCGCCGCTGACCAGCAGTGGCTGACCGATATCGCAGAAAACCGCCTTGCAGAACATCCGCCTGGGGCATTCTCCGTCTCATTGCAAGACGGCGCCGGATCCATTCCGCTTTCCGGCATTCTGGTCGTGACCCAAAGCCCGGATCAACCGCCTGACAGTACTGCGGGGCGAGTCTTGCTGGCGATCCCGGGACAAGGCGTGCTGGCGTATGCGTCGGCGGCAGCGTATCGCCAGGGTCTGCAGCAATTGTTCGATGCCACCTCACAACGCGACATATTGCTGACGCGGGTTGCACAAGCCGAGCGTCAACGTGCAGCCAATCTCGACAACGAGATCGCCGCCACCAGCCCGTTCCGCTACCAGCCGATTTCCGGTCCGGTCATGCTTGACCGCGTGCAGTCCGTACTGGATCAGCAAGCCCGCGATATTACGTGGACCGCCTTGTCCGGAACAGCCGGCCGCTCCGCCTCATCTGCCGCACTTGACCAGGCGGCCGACCTCAGCGCCACATCCGATATCGCCGGGATGCTGAATCTGCGCCAGCAACTGATTCTGGAAAAATTCCTGCAAGCAGCCAGTGAGACCGACCGCGCGGCCTGGTTCGATGAATTGAAAGCGTACCAGGCCGCATTGCAAAAAACGCAGACCGGCGGCTTTCCGGCCATGTGGCAATTTCTTGATACGGGCTTTCTGCAACGCTACGCGCGCGACGACATCCGTGCGCGCATCAGGCACGATCTGCAACTCGATATCGACCCGGATCGCGTTATCGTCACAACCTATTCACTCTCGCTGCCGCATACCACGCGCGGCGATTTGCCGGCGCCGCCACAAGCCCGGAAGCCGGAAAAAATTCCGTCCCGCATGACGCTGACCGAACTGGCGCTGGCCAACACCCGCATGCTGGACCTGAGCTGGGGCAACGAATTCCCGGTTACCGACAGCGATGGTAAATCCCTGCCGCAACTGACCCGCAATTATCTGACGCAAACCATACGCGCCGCCAACATCGGACAGCGTTACCAGGAATTCCTGCAATCGCGGCTGCTCGATTCGCCCGAAGGCATCGCGCGCGAACAATCTTATACGCAGTTTCTGAAGGCCCAGATGCAACTCGATGTGCGCGAAGCAAAGATCAGCGGCGATATCACTTCTGAAAGCGCGCACTGGGTTCTGGCAGCATTGAAAGGATCACCTTGCTACGCCAACAATGAAGTAGTGCGCACGCGCAATGTTGCCATCGGCGGCCAACAACTCAACGGCATTCTGGCATTTGCCACCCCGGTGCCGCTGGTCACGGCCATTGGACTGTTCCCCGTCACCATGCAAGCCGGCGTCGGTTCGTCAAAGATTGTCATGTATACGCCCGATGCGCCAGATGGCAAGCGCTTGCGGGAATACGAAAATCGCAAGCAGATGATGGCCGGCTTCATCAACAATCCCCTCATGCGCGACTATCTGTTGCAACGCATCGAGACCGGCCATCAGCACGAAGTCGGCAAGCTGCTCGCTGACGGCGTGTCGGCCTGCAATTTCAGACAACCACCGGTCCCGGGCAATTTCCTGCACAGCGCTTATCGCAACCAGGTACGACATCTCCTGGCCGATGCCGATGCCCGAACTACCACCAACAGCGAAGCCGGGCGTCAGGCATGGTGGGACAAGTTCGATACCGCACTGGATATCGCCGGCATCATTCTGCCGCTCAGGCTGAGCCTGCCGTTATCGCTGCTGCGTGCAGGGTATGCGTTTTACAGCAGCAGTGATGCCAGACGCCGCGGCGACGACGACGCCGCGCTGATCGAATTGGTCAACGGCATCAGCCAGCTCGGCGGCGCCGTATCCGATAGCTTCGGCGTGTCAATGCATCAGGCGGGAAAACTCTATCGCGCCGGCATCGACAAACAGCCGCGCAATCCGGCCGGCGGTGCCCGGATAAGCGCCGTGCCGCCACTGCCGTCACCGGCAAATCCGGTTCCGGCCGGCATGACAACGGTGCAGATTGATGGCCTGACTCACTATTACTGGTACACGAAAAACACGATGGTGCGCTATCGCGATTTGTTTGTCTGGGATCCGTCGCATCCGGGACTACTCAAGTCGGCCGGTTATGGCGCCCCCGACGCCGACAATGTGTGGCGCAAAATATCGCCGCTCAAGGGAGGCAATGACAGCCTTTCCCCGTCGGCAGCAGCGGCAGATATTTCGCCGCTGCATCAACCGGAGCCGGCATCACCGGCGCAACCGGTAATCCGAAAGACGATGACCGCCGGCGGTCGTGGCCATTTTTTCAGTATCAACATCAATGGCCGCGAACGCGACGTCGGATTCAATCTCGAAAAAAATGCCTTTCATGAAATAAATGAAACCGGCGCCGCCAAAGATCCCGGCTGGTATGTACTGCGCAACAATGAAATGCGAAAGAGGAACCCTGCTCACCGCGTGACCAACGACGAACGCGTGGTCAGCCTGAAAGCACTTGGCATCGAACTGGCCCTGCCGCTGGCAATTCCAGGGATGATGCGCGCCAGTTCCATCCCTCGCATCATTCGCAGTGTATGGATCGGTGACCGCGTCATTCCCGAGGCGCTGGTAAAGAATCTCGGTCGCAATGCGTTCAACGCGACATTGGGAAAGAAACCCTATAAAACCAAACTGTATTTATCCAATCACCATCCGCTCAATTTTCAAAAGAATCTGGCGGCCCTGAAAGAATATGCCCCGCTGGTCGATGTCATTACGCTCGAAGACAGTCGTTTCTATCGCAACTTTCGCAGCGCTGAACAAGGGAAGTATTTTGCGCAGTATCAAACCGCCCTCAATGGCAACGGCGGCGTCGCCGCCAACAATGCGTCGGCCGCCGATATCATGCGCTACCAGTTGCTGTTTCGCAAAGGCGGGCTGTACATGGACATCGACGATAAACTGCGACCACTGGGTGTGCTCGACATCAAGACCACGCCGGCCGGTCTGGCACTGAACGGCCCGGTTTCCAACAGTACGCTGGGCATGGATGCCGAGTACAACACCAGCATCTTTGGCACGCAAAAAAACAATCCCACGCTGCGCGCAATCTCCGAAGAAAGTTACCGGCGCTTCCTTGAGAACCGGGATCTCTATGTACTTCCGCGCCCGCGTAAAAGTACACATTCAGAACAACAGATTTCTGATTACATGAAGCGCGTTTCCTATGTCACCGGGCCTGATGTTTTCAACAAGGTAGTCAACGAACGCCTGCCCGACATGTATCAGCTGCGCGAAGCCATCCGGCTCAGGGCCGACAGCAGTATTGAAATCCCCGATGCGATGAAGGCGCTGATCGATGAGTGGCTGGATAGCCGTCTGCCGCTCAACGATGTGAATCAGATCGGCAATGCGCATACCTGGGAAGAATATCGCTAGACACAGCGGATTTTCCGTCCGCACTGTCATCCGGTTTTCGTACCGGGGATTATATAAATCAGACCGATTATCAACCCGATCTAGAACAATATCGAATCTCGGATTTGCGCCGAACTATTGCCAACAGGAAATATCCATGTAATTCCTGTCGTCTGTCAGATGCTCGCCATGCCCACCATTTCGTCATTCCCCTCTTCCAGCGGCACCTCTCCGCAACAAACACAACTTCCCATATTGCAGGGCCGCAGAACCGCGAACACGACAGCTGCCGCACGGCCCGATGCGACATCCCGGCGACCGGCACCGCCAGTCGCACCAGCCAGTGCCGCAGCCAATCCGGTTTACGGCCGGCCGCAGGCAGGCACGCCAGCGGCATCGATCCTGCTGGACCGGCTGGCCGACTCGAACGCGGAAGTCACGCGTGTGCTGCGCCGCCAACCGGATTTCAAGAGCGTGACCGATGCCGCGTTCCGGCAGGCGTTGAGGCAAGCGTTCCCCGAAGCCGGCGCGCTCAATCCGGATTATGTCTATGTCGCCGCCTATGACGAGAGGGAACGTGCCTCGGCCTCGCCGGCCTCCCGCTTCGAACGCACGGTCATCACCTCGCGGACCCTGAGCCAGGAATTGCAGGCGGCGCTCACCGCCGGCGCAGCGCCAACCTACAACCAGTCGCGCACCGGTTTTTTCTATCTGCCCGACAATGCCGGCAGCAGTTGCGAAGTCGGCGCCATGAAAGGATCGCATCATCTGCTGGCGTTTGAACGGATACTGCAGGAAGCCGTCAGTGCCAGCCGGCAGCCGCAACATTATCAACAGGCATTGCAGCATTTCTGGCATACCCCGGATGACACGCTTGATCCGCCGCAGACACCAAAGGCATGGCTCAGCGCCGGGTACCGCATGCAACGGCAGGCAGAAGCACAATTGCGCGTCGGCGACGGCACGCTCAGCGACACCAGCCGTCAATGGCTGCTGCGCGCAGCCAATGTCGCCAACGTCGCCGAATTGCACACGTCCGCCAGCCAGCCCGGAATATTCAGTCTGTCATTACAGGACGACGCCGGTGTCATTCCGTTTTCCGGCATCGCGGTCTTCACGCGCAGCCCGCATGAATCCCCGGACCGGACCGCCGGCCCGGTGCTGCTGATGATCCCGGGTCAGGGACTGATGGAGTTCAGCTCCGCGTCCGCCTATCGGCAAGCCATGCTGCAATGCTTCGACAGCGCACCACTGCGCACTACCCTGCTGACCCATGTGGCATTGGAAAACCGGGAGCGCGCGGAGGTGTTCGGCAATATGCTGGATGCCACCGACGCGTTGCGCTATCAGCCAGTCACCGGCCCGCTGTTTGCCGCATGTCTGCAAACGCAGCTCGACCAGCAACAGCAGGATATTGCGTATGCCAGCAGACGTGACAAGCAACGCGGCACCCTTCCGGGCACCAGTACCGATCAGGCTGCCAGCCTGCAAAACAGGTTTGACGTCAGCGCCATTCTCGATGCCCGGCGGTTGCTGCTGCAATACCGTGAACAACAGCAAACCGCAGCCCATGATGAAGAGATCCGCCGTTTCACCGGGTCCTTGTCGGCTGCGGTGCCGCTCTCGCCGGCCAGCTATGCCGGTCAGTTGATACAACAACGCTGGGGACAGCAGCTTGATCCACACGGCACCAGACTGGTCACGCTGCATTACGATTACGCCGGCCACGAAGCCGCGCCCGGCACTCCGGCTCAGGGCAATGTGGCGCATGCACTGAGCCTGACCGATGCCGTGCTGAGCAACTATCAGGCGGTGGGCGACGACCGCTTCGGCGAAAACGGGTTTGGTCTGCTGACGCCGTCCCGGATCGGACCGACCATCGAAATCAGTGATGCCTTCCGGCAGTACCCGCTCGGACTCGGGTATCGTACTTACGAAGGCATTTACCGGCAGTCACAACCGTGGCAATTCAGTCCGGCGACGCAAGTCAGCGATATTTCTCCGGCCGAATTCAGGCAATGGGTATGGAATCTCGATTTCAAGGAAAAGTACCGCACCTACCTGCAAACCGTGTGGCCATCCGATTCGTCGCATGACACGTCCAATGCTGACCGGCAACGCACGCTGGTGAAAACCGCTTTCATCAGAACCGCCTTCATGCAACGCGCCGAAAACAGTCTGAGCGCGGCGGGACTGAAGCTGGCGCTGCAATCTGCCGGCCTTGATCCGCGCCTGCGCTGGAATGACATCACACCGCAACAATTGCGTGCCGCCACGCCCGCCGCCGGCAATACCGAAATTGCGCCATTGGCAATCCATGGCCGCACTGCGGTCGACATACTGACTTGCCGTGACCGCGACAGCAACCGGATCCTGTTGTATATCCCGGGCAATTCCTCACCGCTGCACGAATTTGACAGTCCCGCGACATTGCAGACCTGGATTGCCACCCAGGCCAAAGACGGATTCAGGCGCGAGGCCTTGTTGCGACATTTCTCTGCCGCCGATGTCGAAGACAGCGGTCATCTGTTCTGGAAAAAAACCGGCGTCAGAAGCGCGCTCGACGGCATTGCTGCGTATCCGCACATGCGCAGCGTCGATCAGCAGCAATATGCCGGCGCCATCTACCCGCACCACCGTCCGACCGCAGATGAACTGTGGAATCCCGCGAAATATGTACAGTTCCCGGCATTCGCGGCAGATCAGGAGCCGTTCGCACAACTGGTTCTCGGCATCAGGAAATCGATGTACGCCATGGTCGACAATATCCGCAACAACGCCGACGTCAGATGGGACAACCTCGAGTGGTACGTCAAGTCCACCATCAGGCTGGCACAGAGTCCGCTGGCGCTGCCGCTGATGCTGGAATTTCCGATGAGCTTTGCACTGCTTGGCCTGATCGATGCCGGCTATGGCGCCGGTCAGGCGCTCCACGGCCAGACCGCTCAGGAGCGACACGCCGGCGCCACCCGCGCCGCCTTCGGCTTGTTCAACGCCGTGCCATTCGTGGCCTGGGCCGGGCAAGCAATCAAAACCGGCACCACGGCGGTAACGCAAGTCGCCGATGCACTGGAGCAGTCCGGTACCACCGTGGCGCGCAACACCGCCACGGTTGCATCCGGCGTCGTGGCAGATGAACCGGGCGCCGGTCTGGCAGCAGCCGCACTGCCAGCCAGCCGCTTGCAGCCGAGCCGCAGCGGCGTGATCACGGCGCATACCGTACCCGAATCATCGCTGGCCGGTATCCGGCCCGATCATCGCGGCATCTATCAGGCCGGCAACCGCTGGTATATCCGCTATACCGATGACAGCGGCGTCAACGCCCCCTATGAGATCAGAAGCGATTTCCGCAGCAGTGACAACCGGGTGCAGATCATTGATCCCGACTCCCGCCACCCGTTGCTGACTGTCGATACTGCCGGCAATGGTACGTGGCGGCGCGTAACCGGTGCCGGCGGCATGCCCGGGCCGGGCAAACTGAAGCAGTTGCAACTGACCAACGAAGCCGAAGCGGCACGGATGCACCAGAAGCATGACCAATGGGAAGCATCGCAGGACCGCATTGCTGACGTACTTCAGGGACAGGATTTGCGCACCCATTTGCTGGGGATCAGCGCTTCCGTTCTGGTGAAGAACAATGTCCGCATGGAATTGCTGGCCGTGATGGACGCCGACAGCAAAGCAACGCGCCTGATGTTTCCGGACTTTGCCGCCAACCCCGCACTGCTCAGAGAACGCATTCAAGGCAGGATTGCAGAAATGACGGTCATCAGCCGCAACTATCGTTCTGCGCTGGAAACCTGCGAGGCGCTCAAAGATGCCGACACCAAAGGCTATCGCAAGCTGGTCGGGATTACGCGTGGAATGGACAGCGGCATGCAGCCGCACAGTCAGTTGTCCGCAGTCATGCGCATGATCAATGCCGAAACTGCAATCATCAGCGACGTGCGCATCCTGCATGGACTGGCGGAAGAGGAACTGGAACGTTTGCTGACCCGGCTCGACGGCATGCCTGCCCCGGCATCGAAAAAAACGCTGCTGCCGGCGCCGCCATCGCGCAAGAGCAACCAGTCTGGCCCATCGCGGACAACATCGGGCGGCGCAACAGAACCGGCCAGGCCGGCGGCCTCCAAAAACCGGGTGGATATCCGCACTGTCGAAGGTCATGTTCTCAGCGGCAAACCGCGCGCCGACAACCCGGACATCGTCGATATTCTGGACAGCCGCAATCAGCGCAAGGCCACCTATCTGCGCTCACCCAATGCGCAATACTGGATTGCCTACGCGCCGGTGCAACCGGCTGTCAGCGGCGGACAAACCGCCAGCGTCGACGTCGCCGGCTGGCATCAGCTCAGCAACAAATTCAACAAAGTATTGGATGAAGTCAGGTCCGCCGAAAATATTGCCGATTTTCTGGCGCGCAAAGGCGATGGCTTGCCATCCACCCCGGCCGGCATTCTCGACCACAGCGCCAGCCGCCTGCAGGAAACCGCCAATGAAACAGCGCTGGTGAAAGGCCGTCTGACCACTGAAGAAAATCGTCGCCAGGCAGACGCCATGATTGCCGCGCTGCGCAACAAGGCAAACGAATTGTCCAAAAAGGGCCAGGGCATCCGGGTCACGATGATTCTGAACAATGCGCCGAACGCAAGTGATCTGGCATATCTGGACAACCGGGGCTTGCTGCAGATCAGAAAAACCCGGTCACGGGTTGTGGTCAACAACACGGCGGGCGCAGCGTCCGCCAACCGGCCGCAACGAATGCGTGACTATCTCGATGAATTTGAAATCAGGGCCGGAGGAAAAATATGGGCCTATGCACATATGCACTACCCGGCTGCCGATACCGCCGCTGAACATTTTTCGGCGGCTCATTTGAAAACGCCGGAGCAACGTTACCTCGGCGCCGGTGCGCAAGGTGAAGCACAGGCGCAAGGACAACGACTGGCCATCCATCGCGGGGAATTGTACGGGCCGCTGGTGCGCAAAATATTTTTCACGGAACCGGCACCGGCATCTTCCGCTTCAGCGATGTCGATTGCCTGATCTGCCGTCACATGCAAGACAACGGATGTGCAATGCAAAAAAATGGATGTCCGCGGACATCCATTTTTTCAGTACTGCCAAGAATCCGCCGGAGGAATCAGTTCAGATTGACCGGAACAAAAATCTTTTCATCACCACGCGCCACCAGCAAAGCGACATTCTTGCCGGCCTTGTCAGTCAGTTTGCGCAACTGATCGACATTCGTGATGGCGGTGCCATTGAGCGACAGAATCACGTCACCGCTCTGGATGCCGGCAATCGCCGAAGGTCCGCTGACATCTTGCACCACCAGCCCGCCACGCACGCCCAGTTGTTGCTGTTCATCCTGATCCAGCGGACGCACTGCCAGTCCCAGCCGTCCTTGCGGTTCAGCGCTGGTATTGGCGCCGGCCACCTTGGGCGCCTGCGCTTCACCGATCTTGACGTTCAGGCTCTTGATCGCACCGCCACGCATGACTTCAATCTTTTGCGTTGAGCCGGGCGCGGTATCGGCGACCAGTGTTGGCAAATCCACCGAATGACTGATGGCCTGGCCATTGAACTTCAGGATCACGTCGCCTGCCTGCAAGCCGGCTTTTTCTGCCGGACTGTCCTTCTCGACCGAACTGATCAATGCGCCTTCGGAATTTTTCAGGCCAAACGATTCCGCCAGCGCCTGATTCACTTCCTGCACCGATACGCCGAGACGACCACGCGTCACCTTGCCGTGTTGCGCCAGTTGCTGCTCGACCTTCATCGCGACATCAATCGGAATCGAAAACGACAAACCCTGGAAGCCACCGGTCTGACTGTAAATCTGCGAATTGATCCCGATCACTTCGCCTCGCAGATTAAACAGCGGGCCGCCGGAATTGCCGGGATTGACCGCCACATCAGTTTGAATGAATGGCACGTAATTGTCATCCGGCAGACTGCGCGACTTCGCGCTCACAATGCCGGCAGTCGCCGTATTGTCGAAGCCGTAAGGCGAGCCGATGGCCAACACCGGTTCACCGACCTTGATCAGCGACGGATTGCCAATTCTCACGGTCGGCAAATCCTTGGCCGCAATCCGAATCACGGCGATATCGCTTTGCTTGTCGATGCCCAACACCTTGGCCTTGAACTCGCGGCGGTCAGTCAGCTTGACTGTCACTTCCGAAGCACCATCCACCACGTGCGCATTGGTCAGAATCAAACCATCGGCGCTGATGATGAAACCGGAACCGAGACCGCGCATGATTTGTGGCGAACGGGGGGCCTGGAATTGCGGACCGAAACGCTTGAAGAATTCCGACAACGGATCATTCGGATCGAGTTGCGGCGTGTCGTCGGTGACGCGCTTGGCCTTGCCGGTCACGCTGATGTTGACCACGGCCGGGCCGGATTGCGCAACAATCGTCGAGAAATCCACCGGCGCACCCGACACGGCAACATTGCCCGAGGCTGGTGCCGGCATGGTGAGATTGGCGGCCTGCACGGCGGGCAGGTCGGCACCGCGGAAGTAAACATAGCCACCGCCCAGCGCAGCAGCCAATGCAATAGCGAGTGTATTGCGTACCAGCAAGGAAGAACGATTCATGGAGCACTCCTGAAAATGGGTGAAGGTTTACCCGATGAAGTGCAGAATAAATGCTCAGAATTAAGACAAACTTAAGGTCTCTCAATAAACCGGAATAAGCTTCAGGCCTGCGGAAAACGTACGGTGACACGCAATCCGGGCGCGGTATTTTCCAGTTGCACGGCAATACCGTGCAGATCGGCGATCTGGCGCACGATGGCCAACCCCAGCCCGCTGCCGACCACGGCCTGCGTCTGCGCATCAGCGGCCCGGTAGAAGCGATCGAATACCCGCTCCATGTGCGCGGCCGGAATGCCCGGCCCGCTATCCTGTATGGTGACCACGGCGCGCTCGTCCATCCACTGCATGGCAACGTCGACGGTGCCGCCGGGCGCGCTGTAATGCACGGCATTGACCAGCAGATTGCTGAACAGAATACGCAAGGCATCGGCATCGCCGCTGACCGTCACGGCCGCCGCCTCGGTCATGCCCAGATCAATATTCCGATGCAGCGCCAGCGGCGACATATCGGCGATGACCCGCTGTACCAGCGCCGTCAGATCCAGTTCGACATGCTGCCGCAGACCCGGCTCCTGACGCGCCAGCGTCAATAGCTGATGCACCAGATGCGTGGCACGCTCCAGACCGTTTTTCAAATCCTGGAAGGCGGCCTGCCGCTCTTCCGCGTTATCAGCACGCTCCGCCAGTTGCACTTGCAAACGCAACGCGGTCAGCGGTGTGCGCAACTCGTGTGCGGCATCGGCAACAAATGCCCGCTGTACCTGCATCGCACTTTTCAGTCGCAACAACAAGTCATTGAGAGCATGCGTCAGCGGTTGTATTTCCTGCGGCAGACCGACATCGGCAATCGGCGCCAGCGCATGCATGTCGAGCTGCTTGACTTCATCTGCGGCGCGCCGCACCGGCGCCAGTCCACGGCTGACGGCGATCCAGATCAACGCCCCCAGAAAGGGAAACAGCAGCAACAGCGGCATCACGGTCTTGACCGCCATCTGCGCCGCCACCGTCTGGCGGGCGCTGAGCGGCTGCGACACCTGCACCACGGTATTGCCGATCTGCGCGCTGTACACGCGCCACGCGCCACCCGGTCCCGGCACATTGACGAAACCCAGTTCGGCTTGCTGCGGCATGGCGCTG
Organism: Herbaspirillum autotrophicum; assembly: GCF_001189915.1. GTDB lineage: Bacteria > Pseudomonadota > Gammaproteobacteria > Burkholderiales > Burkholderiaceae_D > Herbaspirillum > Herbaspirillum autotrophicum. The sequence continues at coordinate 36,794 of NZ_LFLS01000022.1, read as the reverse complement.
CGGGCATGCGAGTGATAAATCACGGTGCCGGTGCTATCCCAGATCTGCATCATGATTTCGTCATCCATGCCGGGCAAGGCCTGCCCCGGCGCGATGGGCGCAAATGCCTGACGCGGCAGCGAGGCCGCAATCTGGCGCATCTGATAGTCGAATATTTCATTGGCTTCGCCACGCGCCTGAAAATACAAGGCGATGCCGGCCAGCAGAATACCGGCACTCAACCCCAGTGCCAGCCACAGCAACAATTGACGTCGTATCGAATTCATTTGGACACCAGATACCCTATGCCGCGCACATTCTTGATGAAATCGCTGCCGAGCTTTTTGCGCAAGGCGTGGATGTGCACTTCCACCGCATTGCTGTCGATGCTGTCATCCCAGCCATACAGTTTTTCTTCCAGTTGTGCGCGCGACAGCACCACGCCAGGCCGGTCCAGAAAAGCGCGCAACAACGCGAACTCGCGCGCCGACAGATTGACCGGCTGTCCTTGCAGCGACACTTCATGGGTAGCTTGATTGAGCACCACGTCGCCGACTTCGATCAGGCTGTCGGCCCGACCGGATTGCCGGCGCAACAACGCCCGCATGCGGGCCGACAGTTCTTCGAGGTCGAATGGTTTGATCAGATAGTCATCGGCGCCGGCATCGAGCCCGGCCACGCGATCGGCAACGGCATCGCGCGCGGTCGTGATGAGCACCGGAATCTTGTTGCCTTGCGCACGCAGCGATTGCAATACCGCCAGTCCGCTTTTTTGCGGCAAACCGAGGTCCAGCAACAGCAAGGCATAGTCTTCCTGTTGCAGGGCCAGCTCGGCGGCCTTGCCATCCTGCACCCAGTCCACGGCAAAGCCATCCTGACGCAAACCCTTGCGGACCGCCGCACCGACCATCAGGTCGTCTTCCACGAGTAATACGCGCACGCCCACTCCTTGCCACCGGTTAAACCACGTGAATCATCTCAGATGGATCATGTTAGCAGGCTGCGACTTAACGCAAACTTAACGCAGACTGAACGCCAACCTGAAACACAATGCGCAGGCAGACGTCAGATAAAACGCGCGATCAGGAAAATCACGGCCGACAGCAGAATGGTGGAAGCGAACGGCAGCGAAAACACGCGGCCGAACAATTTGAAACGCAGATCGCCCGGCAAGCGGCCGATGCCGAGCTTTTCCAGCCACGGCAACAAAGAGGAAAAAACGATCACGGCGAAAAAGATCACCAATACCCAGCGAATCATGAAGCGACCTTTACAGACGATGGCTGCGGTCGTGACGCTGCAAACGCGCAGGCCAATCCACATTCTTGCCTATCGACAACACTTTGAACAATTCCCCCATCTCGGCCGGGGAAATCAGTTTTTGTACGGCATTGGCTTGCGGCAGATAAATCTGCGGCTGTTCCGGCGATGTCCGCAGCAGCAAGTCGCCGATCCCGGCATTCAACAGGAATGCGGCCTGACTGGTATACCCGAACACATCGAGCCCAGCGTCAACCGCCACCCGCGCCATGGCGGTAAAGTCAACGTGGGCCGTGACATCCTGCAAGCCCGGCAGATAAAACGGATCGTCGTGCGCGTGATGCCGGTAGTGACACATCAGCGTGCCCTGCGCGCGCTCGAAGAAATAATACTCATGCGCCGGAAAACCGTAATCCAGCAATATCGCTGCGCCGCCATTGCCGTTGAGCAACATGGTCGACAACGATTGCATGAAGCCCTGCGCCACCGGGTGAATTTCGGTCAGATAGCCGACGTCCAGCTGGCCGGCGTCGGGAATCTGCGCCAGCCATTGCGCCAATTGCGCCGGTTCGACTTCCCGTTCGGCAAATGCAAAGCGGCCCGCATCGTCCAGCGTGACGCCACGTTCCAGCCAGCCATCGGCGCTCTTGAGCAACAGATTGACCGGCATCGCATCGAGCACTTCATTGCCGAACACGACACCGGAAAATGCCGGCGGCAAGCGGTCCAGCCAACTGACCTGAGGGAAGTCGCGCAACAACTCCTGCTGGCGCGCACGCAACTGTGCCGATACTTCCACAATGAAATAATGCTGCGGCAAATGCCCCGCAGCTTTCAGCTCAGTCAGGATATCGAATGCCAGCTTGCCAGTGCCGGCGCCGAATTCGAGGAGGACATCCACGGTCTGCGCCATCAATTCTGTCGCTAAATGGGCCAACGTCGCGCCAAAAAGCGGCGTAATCTCCGGCGCGGTTGTAAAATCACCGTCTTTGCCCAATTTTGCTGCGCCGCCGCTGTAATACCCCAACTCAGGCGCATACAGCACCAGTTCCATATAGCGTGCAAACGAAATCCAGCCGCCGCGTTGACGGATCTCTTCGGTAATCAGTTGCTGGAGCGCACGCGAGGCGAGCAGCGCATCCGCGCCGGGTTCTGGTAATTGCAGTTGCATGGCCGTATTGTATTTGATTTGCTTTCTATGAAACCACACCAACAAAAAGTTGCTCTTGTGACCGGCGCCGCCAAACGCATTGGCCGCACGATTGCGCTTGCGCTGGCGCGCGACGGCTGGGATATCGCGGTGCATTATGGCCGCTCCGCCGCCGAAGCACAGGAGACCGTGAAGGCGATTGAAAGTCTTGGTCGCCGCGCCATTGCGGTGCCGTGCGACTTGCGCGACGAGGCCGCAGTACGGCAATTGCTGGCCCAGGCAGCGCAGTTGGGACCGGTGTCTTGCGTTATCAATAATGCATCGCTGTTCGAACACGATACCGCCGACACTTTTTCGACCGCACAACTGGACGCCCATATGCACGCCAATCTGGCAGCGCCGTTGTTGCTGGCGCAGGCGCTGCATGCGGCGACGCCGGCCGGCAGTCAGTCGGTGGTCATCAATTTGCTGGATCAGAAGCTTTACAATCCCAATCCCGACTTTCTGTCTTACACGTTGTCGAAAGCCGCATTGCTGAGCGCCACCACGCTGCTGGCACAGGCGCTGGCGCCACTGGTGCGGGTGGTCGGGGTAGCCCCCGGCATTACCATGATGTCGGGTGAGCAAACGGTGGCAGAATTTGAAAAAGCCCATCGCGTCACGCCGCTTGGCAAAAGCAGCACGCCGGAAGATATCGCCGCCACCGTCTGCTTTGTCGCCGCTGCCACGGCGATTACCGGCACCACCATTCTGGTCGACGGCGGACAGCATTTGATTCCGCTGCAACGCGATGTCATGTTCCTGGCCAAATAAGCGACGCCGGCACATCCGACAAGCCCACGAAGTACTCGTTAACGCCTTACCGACATTTACATAGAAATACTGAAAATCATGTTCCCTCTTTCTCACCCTGAATTAAGCAACTGCCGCCGCCTGTTCCTGCGCAATTACGAAGTGCTGATCAACATCGGCGTGCATGAATTCGAAAAGAAGGGTGAACAACGCATCCTGATCAATGTCGACTTGTTCATTCCGCTGGCCTTGTCGACGCCGAAAGACGATCTGCTGGCCGAAGTGGTCGATTACGATTTCATTCGCAGCACGATCGCCAAGCGCATGGCCGAAGGCCATATTCACTTGCAGGAAACCCTGTGCGATGACGTACTCAAAGCCATGTTGACCCACCCCAAGGTGCTGGCGGCACGGGTTTCGACCGAAAAACCGGATGTCTATCCCGACTGCGATTCAGTCGGGGTCGAAGTATTCGGCATCAAATCTTCTACCTGAATGACGGCAGGACCGACCATGAACGATCTTCTTGAACATCCGGCGCCACCGCCGGCAACTGATGCTGCTGCCAGCGCTGCCGTACCAACGCTGAAACAGGCGGAAAAAATCGCCTACGAAAACAACAAGCTGCACAAGCGGCTGTGCCGTCAGGTGGGGCAGGCCATCGGCGATTTCAACATGATCGAGGATGGCGACAAGATCATGGTTTGTCTGTCCGGCGGCAAGGACAGCTATGCCATGCTCGATATTCTGATGACGCTGCGGGAACGGGCGCCGATTCACTTCGATATCATCGCCGTCAATCTGGACCAGAAACAACCGAACTTCCCGGCCCATATCCTGCCGCAATACCTGACCGAACTCGGGGTCGCTTTTCATATCGAAAATCAGGATACCTACAGCATCGTCAAGCGCGTGGTGCCGGAGGGAAAAACCACCTGTGCCCTGTGTTCACGTCTGCGGCGCGGTATCCTGTACCGGGTTGCGACCGAACTCGGCGCGACCAAGATTGCGCTCGGCCACCACCGCGACGACATCATGGAAACCTTTTTCCTGAACATGTTTTTCGGCGGCAAACTCAAAGGCATGCCACCCAAGCTGCAATCGGATGATGGCAAGCAAATCGTGATCCGGCCGCTGGCTTACGTGCACGAAGCGGATCTCACGCGGTATGCCGGGGTCAAGCAATTCCCGATCATTCCTTGCGACCTGTGCGGCAGTCAGGAAAATCTGCAACGCAAGCAAATCAAAGGCATGTTGCGCGAGTGGGAAAAGAAACATCCGGGCCGCGTCGACAATATCTTCGCCTCTCTGTCCACCGTCGCGCCATCGCATTTGATGGATCGCAATCTGTTCGGTTTCGCCGACCTCAAGGCAACCGGCGTGGCCGATGCCAACGGCGATATCGCGTTTGACGACGAGCCATGTTCAACCGGCATCGCGCCTAACGTGATTCCATTGCAGGTCAGCGACTAGGCGGATCAGACCGGTGTCCGGCGGACGTCTGCGCCGGCGTGGCACCGGAACCGGCGTCGGTGCCGCCGAGGCTGTCGCGCAAATTGCGTTTGAAATTGCCGCCGAAAATGATCACGCCATACAGCGGCAATATCATGAAAATCATGGCCAGCTTGATGCCGTAATCCGCCAGCGCCCAGTTCACCCACGGCAAGCCGCTGCCGGCGAACGCCAGCAAGAAAAACAGCAAACCATCAAGCATCGAGGCCAGCACGCCCGATACCGTCGGCGCCAGCCACCAGACACGGCCACGCAGCCGGTTGAAAATGGCGGCATCGAGCAGTTGGCCGCACAAGAACGCGCTGCCGCTGGCCAGCGCAATGCGCGCATCGGCGGCAAACCAGGAAATCACCACGGCAATCACAAATGAGGCGACGACCACGCGACGCGTCATTCCCACGCCGTGGTAACGATTGCACAAGTCGGTGACAAAGAATGCCAGCGGCGCAACGAATGCCGCCCAGGTCAACGCCTCGGGCGCCCATGGAAACGGATAGCGCACCGTCACATTGGCGATGGCAATGACCAGCGCATGGGCCAGCACATACGACCATTTCAGATCGGATAACCTGAGGGCGCTGAATTGACGCAGACGGAAGCCGGGGAAAAAACGCATATTTACACAATGGCGATACAAAAAAACGACTCGCCATGCTGGACCGATTCGGCCTGCACGTCAAATCATCGCCCGTGCTTTTTTTGCACCGCTACGAGGGAGAACTTGTCATTTCTGTGCTCCCCGTCCCGTCAGAATGCGCATATTTGCACGGATTGAATGCTAAACACCCTCCTGATCCTCGCTTGAATCCTGAAACCCGCATGATTTAATCTGAACGTTACTTGACTGAGTGCAATACCAGCAGTTGAAGCTCAGTCGCAAAACAACAATCAATCAAAAATATGAAAGTCGTGACAGCTGGGGGGCCGCGAGTCTGCCTTGGCCAAGGCAGTCTGGTGGTGCCTGTAGCCAATGCCAAAGCGCGCGCCGTTGCACTGCGCTCGCCTCGCGATTTCTCTTTCGTGCATGAGGAAGCTTGATGGCAGCACAATTTTGGCGCGACAAGCGCGTATTCATCACCGGACATACCGGCTTCAAGGGAAGTTGGCTGACCCTCTGGCTCAGCCGTCTGGGCGCCAAGGTGTATGGTTATTCACTGCCGGCACCGACCAATCCCAGTCTGTTTCATCTGGCGCGTCTGCACAACTGTGTCCAGACCACCACCGGCGATGTGCGCGATCTGAAACACCTGAGCGATACCATGGCCGAAGTACAACCGGACATCGTGTTCCATCTGGCGGCGCAACCGCTGGTGCGCGGTTCCTATGCTTCGCCGATCGATACCTTCGCCATCAATATCATGGGCACGGCGCATTTGCTGGAGGCGGTACGGCACACGTCCAGCGTGCGCTCGGTGATCATCGTCACCAGCGACAAGTGCTATGAAAACCGTGAATGGCTGTGGGGTTATCGTGAAGATGATCCGATGGGCGGACACGATCCGTACAGCAGCAGCAAGGGTGCCGCCGAACTGGTGACCGCGGCTTACCGCCGCTCCTACTTCCAGCACGGCAAGGACAGCGATGTCGCCATCGCCAGCGTGCGCGCCGGCAACGTCATCGGCGGCGGCGACTTTGCCGCTGACCGTCTGATCCCGGATTTCATCCGTGCGCTGGAGAAGGAAGAGTCGGTCAGCATCCGCAATCCGCATGCGATCCGTCCGTGGCAATACGTGCTGGAACCGCTGGCGGGTTACTTGTCGGTCGCGCAAAAACTGTTCGAGTCGGGTCAGACATTTGCCGAAAGCTGGAATTTCGGACCGGCGGATACCGATCTGCAAACGGTCAGCCAGTTATGCGCGACGTTCAATCATTCCCTGCAAAAGAATGAGGTGAAACCGGTCGAAGTGAGAATCGAAAGCCAGGCCAATGCGCTGCATGAAGCGGCCTTGCTGCGCCTGGATATTTCCAAGGCACGCCAGCGGCTGGACTGGATTCCGAAACTGGAACTGTACACGGCACTGGAACTGACGGCACAATGGTACGGCGGGTACATCAACAATGAAGATTTGCGCAGTCTGAGTGAAACCCAAATCGAGTTTTACCAGAATCTGACATAATTGTCGGTTATTCAACATTGGCCAACAACACATCATGAACATTCTCGTTACAGGCGGTGCCGGTTATATCGGTTCACACACATGCGTGGAACTGCTCAACGCCGGTCACCGCGTGGTGGTATTCGACAATTTTTGCAACAGCTTCCAGGAATCGCTGGCACGTGTTGAAAAAATTGCCGGCAAGAAAGTGGATCTGGTGATTGGCGATATCCGTGACCGTAACGCACTGGAACAGGCACTGCGCGAGTACGCTTGCGATGCCGTGATCCACTTCGCCGGCCTCAAGGCGGTCGGTGAGTCAGTCTCCAAGCCGCTCGAGTATTACGACAACAACGTGGTCGGCACCGTGCGCCTGCTGGAAGCCATGCAAGCTACCGGCGTCAGCACCCTGGTGTTCAGTTCGTCGGCCACGGTCTACGGCAACCCGCAATATTTGCCGCTCAACGAAGCGCATCCGCTGTCGGCCAGCAATCCCTACGGTCGCAGCAAGATCATGATCGAAGACATGCTGCGCGACTTCCATCTGGCGCATCCTGAATGGAAAATCGCGTTGCTGCGTTATTTCAATCCGGTCGGCGCGCATGAAAGCGGCCTGATCGGCGAAGACCCGCAAGGCATTCCAAACAACCTGATGCCATTCGTGGCGCAAGTTGCCATCGGGAAACGCGAACGCCTGAACATCTGGGGCGGCGATTACCAGACACCAGACGGCACCGGCGTGCGCGACTACATCCACGTGGTCGACCTCGCCGTCGGTCACGTCAAGGCACTCGAATATCTGCAACAGCCGCAATGCTTCGCCGTCAACCTCGGCACCGGCATCGGCTACAGCGTGCTGGACGTGGTCAAAGCCTTCGAACAAGCCAGCAACCGCACACTGCCCTATACCATTGCCGCCCGCCGCCCCGGCGACATTGCCTCGTGCTATGCCGACCCGGCACAAGCCAGGCAATTGCTGGGCTGGGAAGCCACCCGTTCGCTGGAAACCATGTGCGCCGACGCCTGGCGCTGGCAGACTGCCAATCCGAACGGGTTTCGGGTCTGATTGCGGACAATCCGGTCGCATAGCTGCTCTGCAGCCGGTGCGTCCGGACCACTCTGGCCGTACAATGCCGGCAATATCAATCACGCCGGCATGGGCGCCAACCGAAATACGGACATGAAGACAAGCCCCACTTCGCTTCCCGAAGTCCTCTGCATCGCACCGGAAGTTTTCGGTGACGCGCGCGGATTCTTCTACGAAAGCTTCAACACCCGCCGCTTCACTGAACTGACCGGCCTCTCGCCGGTCTTCGTGCAAGACAATCACACGCGCTCGGCAAAAAACGTGCTGCGCGGCCTGCATTATCAAATCGTGCATCCGCAAGGCAAACTGGTGCGCGTCATTCGCGGTGCGGCACTGGATGTGGTTGTCGACATCCGCCGCAGCTCCCCCGGCTTCGGGCAATGGACAAGCACGGTTCTGTCTGCCGACAACAAGCACCAGTTATGGATACCGCCCGGCTTCGCCCATGGCTTTGTGGCGCTCGCTGACGATACCGAATTTTTATACAAGACCACCGACTACTGGATGCCCGCACACGAACGCTGCATCCGCTGGGATGATCCGGACCTCGGCATTGACTGGCAACTGCAGGCGGCGCCCATCCTGTCTGCGAAAGACATGCTCGGCCTGCCGCTCAAGCATGCCGACACCTACCCATGAAGATCCTGCTCATCGGCGCCAACGGTCAGATCGGTTATGAACTGGCGCGGCAGTTGCCGCCACTGGGCGAGGTGATTGCGCTTGATCGCACACACATGGATTTGACCGATCCCGATCAGGTGCGTGCGGTCATCCGCTACCACCAGCCGCAATTGCTCATCAATGCCGCGGCCTATACCGCGGTCGATCAAGCCGAAAGCGAACCGGAACTGACCATGCGCATCAATGCCGAAGCACCGGCGGTGATGGCGCAGGAAGCACAGGCACTGGGTGCCGGTATGATTCATTATTCGACTGATTATGTGTTTGATGGCAGCAAGAATGGCAGCTATGAGGAAGACGATGCGACCAACCCGCTGAACGTCTATGGCCGCAGCAAACTGGCGGGGGAACTGGCTGTTGCCACTGCCTGCGAAGCACACTGGATATTCAGAACCAGCTGGGTCTATGGGGTACACGGCAACAATTTTCTGAAGACCATGATGCGCCTGATGCAGGAGCGCGAACAATTGGCCATTGTCGCTGATCAGATTGGCGCACCGACCTGGGCCAGAACCATCAGCGATGTCACGCGCCATCTGCTGACAAATGGCATCGGTGATACAGCAATGCTGGACGACTTGCGCGCGACCAGCGGTCTTTACCATCTGACTGCTGGCGGTGCCACGTCCTGGCATGAATATGCCTGCTTTATCGCGACACAACTGCAAGCGCACCGGATGGCGATCAAGGCCACTGCCGATAAGATTGCAGCGATTCCGTCCGCGGCCTATCCGACACCGGCAGCCAGACCGCTGAACTCGCGTCTGTCACTGGAAAAAATGCAGAAGACGTTTGCGATCACGATGCCGGCGTGGCAATCCGATGTCACCGCCTGCCTCAGCGAACTCATCGCGAATGATCACTAAACTGCCTTGCCAGCGGCAACCGCAAAGCGGTCAAGCGCGGCGGCAGGCGAGAACTGCAATACAGCCTTTCAGATCCCCCTGCACTGCATCAATCAAGATCATCTCCACCGGGCGCAAACCGGCACGCATCACCATTTTCTGCAGCGACTCTGCGGAAAAGAAATTGATGTGCTCATGCCAGTGGTGTTTCTGTTTGTAGATTTCCCGCGAAGCCGGCTGACTGCGCATGAGATTTTCATATGGCACGCCAATGCACAAGATGGTGTCATCATCCATCACCGCCGCCATCTCTGCGATAAAGTCGAACGGATAGGGCACATGCTCGAGCACCTGATTGCATACGATCAGGTCATATCTGGTTTGCTTCACGATGTCCATGCTGACGGCACTGACGCCATCCACCGTCGCCACATTCGAAATATCGTAGACGTGCACCAGACTGGCCTGTTGCAGCAACGGCGTATTTCTGCCGGTGTCTCCGCCCCAGTCAAGAATCGCCGGTGCAGCCGGCACCAGCGGACGCAAAAAGGCATCCATCTGATCAATGTAGGTGAAGCGGCCGGTATAAGCCGCGGCACGCCTGGCGTAGCCCGGCTCGTAATGGATGCGCAGTCGCTCGTACTCTTCGCCGCGATAATTTGCATACAGCGCCGCCATCTCGCTGTCTGAAAAACGAATATCAAGAAACGTGACACCGCAATCGTTGCATTGAATGGTGTTGCAAACCGAATAAGCCATACCCGTTTGCAAATCTTGCATGCCCCATTCGGGCGATACCATCACCGGTTCGTGATCGAACACCCGTTTGGCGACAAAGGGCATCAGTATTGCAGGCGATTTGTTCAGTACCTTGCCGCCACAGCAAATGCAGCTTTTGGCGATGCGATCTTTGCTCATCTTACATCTCTCAAAGTGTATCCGTCACACGGAGCGGCATGACCACGACTGCGCAATCACGCAACGTCAACGCCACCACCCGGCATCAGAAGATGCCGCAGGTTGTTACGAGGGCGGATGACATTCCAGCAGAGGAACATCTACGCCGGTCTGATGCAGACGCTTGCACTGGTAGCCGTACTTGGCCAAGTCCCGAATACATTTTTCGGTGGTTTCAACACCGCCGACAAAATGCGGCTCGATAATGATCCGTGGCTTTCTGGAAATCAGAAAATCGGCTTGCTCGAAAATGACGGCCTCCGCCCCCTCGACATCACACTTGATGAAATCGAGATGATCCAGTTTCGCAATTTCTACTATTTTGTCCAATGTCAGAGACTTGACCAGCAAGTTGTTTCCCCGATTATTGCCGACGATCTCCGAAGCACTGGACCCCATATTGCCTTCAGATGAAAAGCTCAAGCCGTTGCAGTGGCTCCATACCGCCGCGTAAAGCAGATCAATATCGTTCCCGGTATGCTGCTTGTACATTTTGAAGTTTTTTTCAATTGCACCGACATTTTGTTCATCCGCATCCACCGCGACAACCTTGCCAAGTCGCCCGACCCGCTCCTTGAACATGATCGAGGTCAGACCGGAATAAGCACCCAGATCGAGTACATTGGAGCCCGGCTTCAAATTGGCAAAATCGAGGTATTGCACGGTCGTCACCATCGGCTCTGAAAGAGACGGGAAATAGACCGGCCCAAAGGCATATCCTGGCACTTCGTGGTACTTCGGCAATGAATAATCCACCAGCCGGAAACCGTGAAAATTCTCGGGTTCCACTGCACTGAAATAGTAGTCGAAGGCCTTGATGATGTCGTGCGCATAGACGAAATGCTTGACGGCCAGACGGATGATATTGTTCTGTCTGATGAAGTCGACGTAATGCGCCGCGATCTTTATCTGAATGCCTTGTTGCGATGCAGTCTCTTGCAGCGGATGAGCCAGAACCTGATACAACTCATTGATCTGAATTTGGACGCTGTTCTGCATCGACGGATTTCCATTGTTTGACATTGCCATCTCTTCTCATTTTATTTTCCAGCGCGACCCGGGCCGTCCAGCAGGTACTTCCGCACAAGATTGCTGCACCCTGCCCGCTCTTGCTTTCAAGATCGGACAGCGCGCAGACAAGCGCGTTATTCCTTGATGCAATACGCAGTCGGTGTCAGGCACCAGCTGAACTTGTGCAACTTGACCGTCAGATTGCGCTTGGCACGGAATTCGTCGAATGCCGTTGCTTCGCCACCCCATGGCGGCAGACCGTATTCATCGAACACCACCACGCCGCCCGGCACCACCAGATCCCACAGCTTCTCAAGCGTATACAGGGTCGGTTCGTACAGATCCAGATCGAAATGGAGAAGATTGATACGCAGTCCCGGCGTATCCTGCAGGAACTGTTCCATCGTGTCCTGAACCCGGCCTTTGATCAGACGCGAACGCTCGCGCGCCAGGATATTGTCGGCATTGAACAGCTCGGCCAGCGCAAAAATCTCTGCCTCCACGCCTTCCGCAGACCAGCCGCCATCCTTCTTGTCGCTGGTAACGTCGTAGTTGGTGGTGCCATCTTTTTCCGAAAAATCATTCAAACCCTCGAACGAATCGAAACCATAGACTTTCTTCGACGTGTCGGTTGGCAGAAAGATTTCCAGGAACTTATGGAAAGAGAAAAATGAAACGCCACGCGAAACACCGAGCTCAACGATACTGCCTGGCAGATCCATTGTCATTTTGAACAGTTCGTAATGGGCCAGATATCTGGTCATCAGAATGCGTTTCGTATAGACCGGCCAATGCGTCAATGTATGCAATGTCGAGTGCGGGAACTTCTCCTGCAGCGCACCGAAACCCTCCCAGTACTGCTTGTCTTTTTCGGAGTGAACGCCGTACATCTGCACTAAGGGCGCATCGTGTTTTTTCAGATCCCAGATACTCATTTTTGACCTTCCTTTACTAAAAAATCGACTTGACGAGAATTAACGACACCTGGCTTAAAGCAATTTCCCTGAAACTCAGGATCGCCATAATCGGCAAATCGCAGTTGTATTGTGAATCTGGAGCGGCTCCCAGACCGAACCGGCTCCGACTTGTGCAGCGTATTGAATTTGAACAGCAGGATATCGCCGCGATCCAGCAAACCGGTTGCAGAACATGCCCGCTCGGTGGGAATGCTGTCGTCCAGCACCACCGCATCGGCATAGGAGTGGTAGACGTCGCCGGCACGCGTTTTGAAAATCCTGCCATCAGTCCAGGCATTGGAAATCAATTCCAGACTCCCGGTTTCCTCACTGATGGCTTCTACCGGAATCCAGACTACCACTGCCTGCGGAGAACAAACTGAAAACCAGTAATCCTGATGCCAGTCGAACAGGAATTTATCTTCGCCATTGGCGTCGATACGACAATTGACATCGACCAGTGCCGGCAAAGACATGCCGGCGCCATGCTTCAAGGCCTCAATTATCTGTGCACTGGCACTGATTTGATGTACCGATGGCAGATGCTTGAAACCGTTGTAAAACGTGCTGCCGGCTTTACGATCGAATGCGCGGAAATAATTCCAGCAAGCATCGGCCGATGCAAAATGCTTGCCGGTCAGCAGATGTGCCAATGCAATCAGATCTGCTCTTACGCTGTCCAGCAAATCCTGGCCGAGCGCATTCTTGCAGACCGTAAAACCTGCATGGGCAAAATCAGATTGTGTTTTCGATACCTGCGTCACGACGCCCTCCTGCCGTTACCGGCCTGCCTTCAATTTATTTACCTCGGCCTGCCTGACGGAAAGAATACTTTCCGCAACGGCAGTCTGCAGATCCCGCGTCGGGTGCAACCCCAACTCGCGGGCCGCCTTCCTGGTCGATGGCACATAACGATCAATGTCAGCGTCGGTGATGGCGGCAACACTGACCGGTACATCAAATTGCTTTGCGACCACGTGCGCCAGCTCCCCCATCAACACTGCCTGCTCCGAGCCGACGTTATAGCAAGGGCACTCCGGACCGGCATGGGCGGCAATCGTCATCAGCCACTCCACCAGATCGTCGGCATGCATATAACTGCGATACACCTGTTTGCTGGCTTTAACGGTGACGGGCCTGCCATGCAATCCGTCATTCAAAAAATTGCCTATCGCGAAATGCTGGTCACGCGGCAACCATGGACCGACAAAAGCGAAACATCTGGCGATACTGATCGACAACCCCTGTGCGCCAAGCTGCCGGACTGCGTCTTCGGCAGCCCGTTTGCCATAGACATATTCGCGCTTCTCTTCCGGTATCCGCTCCTGATCGTCGCTGATGAAGTCTTCCGGAACGCCTTCCAGGTCTGCCGGCTGCGTACCATAGACGGCACCGGAGCTGGCATACACAATCTTGCTGCTGGCATGATACCGACCCGCGAGCCGACAATAATTGTCAATGCCGGCCTCGATATTGCGGCGCTCTTGCGCCGGCTGTTCCTTATACTTCCGGGCATCGGTCGAGGCTGCCGCATGAATCACGAAATCCGCCGCCGGCAATGCGTCCACCTGTGCAATATCGGCACACAACAACTCAACCCGCTCCGCCACCAGCCAGGGCGCTTCATCGCGCAGCCGCGTCGCATGCCGCGACATGGCGATCACCCGCTCGATGCCCCAGCGCGCCAGACCACCGCGCTGAAACACGTCCAGAATCGATTTTCCGAAAAATCCGGTACCGCCGATGATCAAAAGTGTCGACACTGCTTATCCTGTGCTTCAGGTTTTCTGAGCCACTGCCCTATCTCTTTGCCGCGCTGATTGCATTGGCCGAAACCCTGATGGCGTCAACGATTTGCGGCGACAGGAAGGGGAACATGTCGTCCAGTTCCGGCGTTACGAATTTGCCATTTTCATCCACACGCGACTTTATGCGCGGCGTGAATTCTTGTCGGGCATCCACCACAATATCAAGCAACAATGGTCCATCGCTCGCCAGCAACTGATCGAGTTGATCCAGATCTTGCTCGCCACGGATGGTAGCGCTGCGAATACCGTAGGCACGTGCAACCGCTGCGTAATCAGGAAAATCGACCCCGGAAGCCGGCGTGGCGCCGATCACCTTGCCAAAGAAATTTTCGTGCGTTTGCCAGATCGAAACGTAACCGCCGTTATTGATGACAACCACAATGACGTTGAGCCCGGCCGATTTCAGCGTCTGCAATTCCTGAATATTCATCTGCAGACTGCCGTCACCGGCGAAACAGATCACCCGTCCGCCATGACTGGCAACTGCCGTTGCCGCGCCAAGAGCTGCCGGCAAATCGTAGCCCATGGATGCTGAACCGGAGTTGCTGAACAGTCTCTGTCCGGCTTTGAGGCTACCGATCTGGAATGGCAAAATGCATGCGGATGCGTTGCCGCACGCAGCAATATCGTCGTCGCGCATATTGCGGAAGACACGATCCACCACCAAATAGGGATTCAACGGCGCATTGGCAACATGCCGGTGCTCTTTTACCACGGCATATTCATCGCCGATATTGCGGCACCACCTGGCCCAGGCCGAATAGTCCGGCAGCGCCGCATGCTCCAGTTGCGCCGACAGTCCTGCAATGAAGTGGCGGACATCGGCAACAATGGGCTGGTCTACCTTGATGGTCGGCTTCGCCAATTCGGCCGGGTCGATATCCACTTGCGCCACCCAGGCATTCTTGGCGAAAGAATCCCAGTTATAACTGGTCTGGCGGATATTCAGACGCGACCCCAGGACCAGCACGAAATCGGCATTCTGCAGGCAAAAATTACCTGCGCGCGTACCGATCGTGCCGGGCCGGCCGGCAAACAAGGGATGATCCGACGCGATCAGGTCATGGGTCCATGCAGTCGCCACCGGAATGCCGGTGCGTTCGGCAAATTGCAGCAACGCTTTGCCGGCATCTGCCAGCCTGACGCCGGTACCGGCCAGGATCAATGGCCGATTGGCACTGGCCAGACGCCGCATGATGTCTTGATACTGCGCGACCATCGCCGCATCGGCGACGACATCGCGGGCAGCAATTTCCACGTCCGGAATATGCAGCTCTTCGACAGCAGACTGGATATCCAGCGGAATATCGAGCCACACCGGTCCCGGACGTCCCGTCACGGCTTGCCGGAATGCTTCCGGCAATATGCGTTCCAAATCGGCTGGCTGGCGGATGATCTCGGCATACTTGCAGATGGCCGACGCCATCGCGATGGTCGGACCTTCCTGATCACCGAGCTGCCGCAATGCCGGCAGTTCATGAAATGACAGACAGGTTTCCCGTTTGACTTGCCCGGAGATGACAATCATCGGGATCGAATCGGTGTAGGCACCATATACGCCGTTAAAGGCATTGATGGCGCCCGGACCGGTGGTCACCATCACGATCGCAGGTTTGCCGGCGATACGTGCATAACCTTCTGCCGCCATCGCGCACGCCTGTTCATGATGCATGAAGGTGCACTGCAATCCGTCGTTGTTGCCGAGTGCCTGATTGAGAAACATGGCGCCGCCGCCGGTCACTGAAAACACCTGTTTCAGTCCCTGGTGGACGAACCACTCGGCAATCTGTTCCGATACACGCTTCATGTCACTTATATCCCACGATTCAGAATCAATTCCTTCAATGCCTGGCTTTCGCTGTAAGGGCCATCGATGTGATTGATCGTCAACGCTTCATCGGCCTTCAGTTCGGTTGTCAATTGTTCGCCATTCATGATTTCACGGCACGACAACTGCCCCTTGCGCAGCGGAATTGCCAGATAAAAATCTTTTTCGAAATCATCTTTCGAAAATACGTATCCCGGTTCCAGGTTGCGTTTGGCATACACGCCACGCACCAATGCATCCAGGTATTGTGTTTCCTTCTTGGAAATCACGCGACGCGACTGGCTTCGACCGCCACACATTTCCCGGCTCTTCTGAAACGCCTTGAACCAGGCATCGCATTGATGCGGCAATGAACAATAGGAGGATACCGGGACGCCTTCGTAATCAATATCGATATGCCGCTCCCAGGTCCGGGCGCCCTTGCCATAAGAAATCAACATCGACGAATGCCAGTCGTGATATTCATGCGTGGACAAGCCGACCACCAGATTCGGATAACGCTTCTTCAGATAGTCGATCTGATCCAGTTCCAGCTCACCATCTTCCGATGGATACAGCGATACGCAGTGATTGATGGACAGCGGAATGTCGCGCTTTTCGAAAAAGCGCACCAGATCGTCCAGATCTTTTTCCGAAGCACCACCGGTAGAGGCGATGACGGGACGTCGTGTCGACGCAATCTTTTCGATCAGCACCCAGTCATTCATGTCGGAACTGGCGATCTTGATGATCGGCATGTCGAACTCGACACACAGGTCTACCGAGGCTTCGTCAAACGGGGTCGCCATCGGAATGCAGGACACCTGCTTGATCTCTTCGACCATGCGCGCGAACTCATCGCGCGTCAGTTTGGTATCTTCAGTCTTCTTGATGTAACGCTGCTCGGAAGTGCCCTTGAAGTCCGGATGGATAAACGCATCGACATCACGGAACTGCAGTTTGATTGCCGCTTTGACGTTATTGAAGCGCACCACGGAGCCATGATCGCGAATGATCTTCAATCCACGCTCAAGCCGGCCCCAGTGATTGTTGGCCAATTCAAGCACGAACAGATTCTCGAACAGGTCCTTGTTTTTCTGCGAAATTGCCCCCACGATAACTCCCGGTTAAAAGTTGATTCCCAAGAATGCTTCGATCTTGTGCGCGACAAAATCAAGCTGTTCCTCGCCCAGTCCCGGATAGACTCCGAGCCAGAACGTGTTATTCATCACGATGTCGCTGTTGGCGAGGTCGCCGACAACGCGGTAATTGCGGCCCTGCATGTAAGGCTGACGCGTCAGATTGCCGGCAAACAGCAAGCGCGTACCGATCTTGTGCTGATCCAGATACGTCAGCAGGTCGAGGCGGGATACCGGCGCGTTGTCGCGCAAGGTAATCGGAAAACCGAACCAGGACGGATCTGAATCAGGCGTTGCCTGCGGCAGGATCATGAATTCTTCACAATCCTTCAGGCGACTGGTCAGAAAACTGAAGTTGCGCTTTCTGGCAGCAACAAACTCATCGACCCGGTCCAGCTGCGCCAGGCCGCAGGCCGCCTGCATATCGGTAATCTTGAGGTTGTAGCCGAGGTGGGAGTAGGTGTACTTGTGATCGTAGCCCTGCGGCAGATCACCCAGCTTCCAGCAAAACCGCTTGTTGCAGGTATTGTCCTTGCCCGGCGCGCAATAGCAGTCGCGCCCCCAGTCGCGGAACGATTCCGCAATCTGCTTCAATTCGTAATTGTTGGTGAATACGGCGCCACCCTCGCCCATCGTGATGTGATGTGCCGGATAAAAACTGAGGGTGCCGATATCACCGAAGGTGCCGACCATCTGGCCCTTGTAGGTCGAGCCCAGCGCGTCGCAGCAGTCTTCGATCAGCCACAGGCCATACTTCTTGCACAGCGCCACCACCACATCCAGATTGTATGGATTGCCCAAGGTATGGGCCAGCATGATGGCCTTGGTCTTGGGCGAAATGGCAGCTTCGATGCGCGCCGGGTCGATGTTGTAGGTCGGAATGTCGACATCCACAAATACCGGCACGGCACCGAATTGCAAAATCGGATTGACAGTGGTCGGAAAGCCGGCAGCCACGCCGATCACTTCGTCGCCGGGACGAATGGCGCGATCACCGAGCTTGGGTGAGGTCAATGTTGAAAAAGCCACCAGGTTGGCCGACGAACCGGAGTTGACCGTGATCAGATGCTGCACGCCGATGATCTTGGCCAGACGTGCTTCGAACTGATCGTTGAAACGCCCGGTGGTCAGCCAGCCATCCAGCGAGGCTTCCACCATGAACTGGATTTCTTTGGCGCCGATGACCTTGCCGGCCGGCGGCACGCTTGACTGACCTGGCACAAACGGTGCTGGCTGCGTGCTCAGTTGTCCGTACTGGGCAACCAGCTCGATGATCTGTTGTTTAAGTTGATCTTTATTCATGTTGGCGGGGTCGGGAAAAATCTTGGGAACGTATCGCCGGTTACAGTCGCCACGGCGCTTTGCCGGACTGCCACAACTCTTCCAGATACATTTTGTCGCGCAAGGTATCCATCGGCTGCCAGAAATTGCGGTGGAAATGGACTTTCAACTGACCTTCTCTGGTCAGCCGGTCAATCGGTTCCAGTTCCCACATGGTGTCATCGCCTTCGATGTAATCAATCACTTTGGGCGACAAGACAAAAAATCCGGCACTGATCCAGCCGCTTTCATCCACCGGCTTTTCCTTGAAACTGAGCACCTGATCGCCATCCGTCTTCAGCGATCCGAAACGTCCCTGCGGCTGAGCGCCAGTGACGGTGGCCAGGCAATCATGGCTTTTGTGATATGCCAGCAGCGCCGTGATATCGACATCGCCGATGCCATCGCCGTAGGTGAAGCAAAAATCATCGTCGCCGATATAGTTGCGTACCCGGCGCAAGCGGCCGCCGGTCATCGTGTCTTCACCGGTATCGACCAGCGTTACCTTCCAGGGCTCGGCATGGCGCTGATGCACTTCCATTTTGTTGTTCGACATATCGAACGTCACATCCGACATGTGCAGGAAGTAATTGGCGAAATATTCCTTGATCATGTAGCCGCGATAACCGCAGCACACGATGAATTCGGTCAATCCATGCGCCGCATAGATTTTCATGATGTGCCACAGAATAGGCTTGCCGCCGATCTCCACCATCGGTTTTGGCCGCAATGCGGTTTCTTCGCTGAGGCGGGTACCAAGTCCACCGGCAAGGATGACGACTTTCATAAATATTCTCTGCTTGAGGAAAATAAGCGGCTTTTGCGCCAATGACATGGATTAAAACATAGAGCAAACAGGCTTTAATCAGGGATCAAGGGGGTATTTGCAGCTTAATCTGGGCCTTCCTGAGCACATTCGTGACCTCCGCAATGGCCTGAAATGGCGATTTTGCAGACGAATGCCGGCAGCAACGCGGCAACATGATGACCAAACCGGATTGCGGAGCAAGGCCAGCGCGGGGTCGCCGCTCGATCGTCAGATAAAGACAGTCGCCGGATTGATGGCTTCCCAAATCCCGGCTTTGATCTCTTCGTTGTAGGAGCCGGCGCGAATGATGACCACCGGTGCCTGCTGATCGGCAAGCACCTCTGCTGCACACACGGACAGGCCGGTTCCATACAAGCGCTTGCCTTGCTTCGCCTTGCTGTTGTCAATGATGCAAGCAATTTTCCTGGTATCCAATCCAAGTGCGATCAGTGTCTGACTGAACACATGGGCGCCGAACAGATAAACCGGGCCAGGGATTTTCTCCAGACGGGCATTCAGCGTAGCAATCTCGTTTTCGAGATAGGTCTTGTAGTTCTGCAATAACCGTACATTGCGTTCAAACAGGTGAGACGGATAGGCGGTCTTTTTTTCTGTCGTGGCGCTGTCCTTGATTGCCGCGTAAAAAACCGAATGCCGGTCGCCGAATGTCTGTTTTCTGACGACGCGAAAGCCGTTGTCCTGCAACAGGCGCGTGACATATAAATCGTTCAGCAAATAGGTATGCTCGAAATTCAGTGCATTGGTGAATTTCTGCTCAAGCCAGGCTTCAATATCGGGAATGCTGAACACGTGATATGCATTCTCGGCCAGGAATCCGCCGATATTTTTGACAAATTCCTGCGGGTCATAGCTGTGTTCCAGCGTATGTGAATGCACTACCATATCGCATTGCAGGTCAGATCTGAAACTGGCATCAAAGAATGCCCGAATATACGTCGCATCGACATCGTCGCGAGGAATCGGATTCGGCTCGACAATGGTCCATTTCAATGCAGCGTTGAATTCCTTGCTGTTTTTGCAGAGCATGCCGTGCGCACCGCCGATCTCCAACACGCTGGCGGGGGCCAGGTCGGCAATAAAACGGGCAAACTCCTTGTGATGGCGTTCCCATATACCGCCAACAACATCCGCGTGATTGGCCGCGTAAAGAATATCGAGCGGTATCAACTTGTCGAGCTGGACACAGCCACTGCCTTTACTGATCGAAAATGACAACGCCGAAAACAAATCTTCTTCGCGCGGCTGCCCGGTGCATCCGGCGTATACCGGAAAGTGTTCGAAACTGAACAGATGCTCCAGATCAGGTTGCAGATCGATCACATCGACGTTTCTGATGATGGGAGAAAATGCAAAACTGGCGACGGCAGCTGAAGGGTCTGGTTTTGGCATATCGTCAGGGTTATCCGGGACTACATCATCGGTCAGGTCAGCCTGATATTTTTTTATCAACGCCACATACTCATCCGGAGTACCGCACAAATCCAGGCATGATCGCTCCGCTACCGCGTAGCGAATATCCTTGCCGGCACCGATAAGGGCATTATAAAGCGGTGCCACATACAACTCCCCGCGCGTAGTCAGGCCATTTTTCTGCGCGTGCAGGAAGACCGTATCGAAATCTTTCTTGCTCTTGAAGTAGTACAGCCCGTCGCTGCACAAATCGGATATCCGCTCTTTTTCCGTTGTTCGCAATACCGTACCATCAGGCCCCGGGTCAACAAACGACCAATGTCCGCCGGCATCCCTGAAAACCTCCAGATAGCCGTCTGCCTCGCCGATGAAATCCGGCTTGCGATAGTCGTGACGAATGGTATCGATGTTGAAAATGTAAATTGATGCGTCGTCAATATCCTGCATGCCGAGAAACACGGTTTCGGCCTGGCCCGCAGTCGCCCGTCCGAGATTGTTGATGCGGTAGTCGCGAATGCCCAGCAACGCTGCCTGCGCATGGATGAAACGCACGACATTTTCATCATTGACGATGAACAAAAATTCTTCGCTGTCGAAATAGTAACGAAACGAATTGATCACATGATAGAAAACGCTATTGGCCCCCAACTGCAACTGATACTTGGGCACGGTATAGCCGGCGTTGAAGAATCGGCTGCTTTGTCCCGCCATCGGAATGACAATCATCGTGCGTTCCTCACGTCAGGTAGGTCGAATACAGACGTATTGCATTCAATTTCATCGCCCTCTGCCGGTCCGGACGGTCTGCATGCAACGGCAACATCGATAAAAACAACAGGACGACGAGCGGCATGATTTCGCGGGTTGAAAATCCGGGTAAAAATTCTGTCGCCAGGAAATCCTTCTGGATCGACTCCAGGCGCGCATCCAGATTGAAAGAAATCTCTGTGTCGCCGGATGCGGTTTCAAGCAACTGATAACGACCGGCGATGATGAAGTCGTACAAACCAAGCACTGAGTGCGCCAGTTTCGCCAGATCGTATTTTTGATCTCCGGCAATCACCATCTCTCCCAGCTCATTCATTCCGCGCGGATCAATTACCTTGAGTGCATCCGAACGCGAATCGAGAAGAATATTGCTGAAGCAGAAATCTCCATGCATGACGCTACTGAAAACCGGCAGCGCCATCGATCTGGCAATACAGACCTCGGCCATATCTTCCAGTGACGGCAGCGACCTGCCAGCGCAGGTGGTGGCATGATGCGTCGCGCTGCCAGTCGCTTTTGCAAATGCGGACAACCGCTGCCGCGTCTTTTCCCGGCACAACAAGGCCATGTCGGCAGCTATTTTCTGCTTCAGCTCGTCCGTGGGTTGCAATTCCCGGCAATTTTCCAGAAAATCCCTGATCAGGAAAAAGATCCGCTGCCAAAAAGATTCAGGATTGCGTCCATGAACGAAAATCTCGTTCAATGGCGAGAGCGCCAGATATTCCGTGGCGTAAAAAAAATCGCCGCGCGCATCAATGCCCTCCTCGATAATCTGAGGCACATAACGTTTGAGTCGTACCGGCAACGATTTTATCCAGTTGGCCTCAGCCTGGATCTTGCGCGACGGAGAACCCGATTTCATCACCACGCCAGCCCGGATCGTCAGTTCATTGAATGCACGTTGCGTGGTAATCGTCGAACGAGACCGAAAATACGTATTGATATGGCCCAGATCAAACCAGTCATCGACCCTGCACAGAGTAACGGGGATGCTTTCTTCGTAGATGCGAACCGCTTTGGTGAACTGACCACGTGAGATAGTCAACGTCCGGATCAAATCGCGCGCGGAAGAAAAACAGAAAAATCCACACCATGCCAATGTTTCATCGGCCACTGATTCGTACTGCCAGCCGTAATCGTCTCTGGTCTTGGCGACTGCCACAAGATCAGTCCCCGGCGGAAAGCCGCCGATGAGCGTATCACCATGCAGCAAGCGGACTACGCCGTCTGCCTTTCCGAGCGTATTCAGTACGTACAATACGGATTCCGCAAGCGTGAAATTTTCAGGCGTGAATACTGCAGAGAGTCCCAGCCTGGTCAGCAGATGGGACTCATTGATCGTCAATTCGTAATGTTCCGGCAACGACACGACAATGCGCTGCTCATCAGGAAACGATTCCCTGAGATTTGCAACCTGATGTTCAAGCAGGGTTTTATTTCCGATTGGCAGCAGCGAAGGCGGAATTTTTCCAAACTCGGCCTGAAACTCCGCAATGACGTACGCGCCTGAATTGATGATGATCATCGCAGTTGATCGCCGTTTCTACGTTGCATGATTACTCAATCGAGGTAAATGTTGAACTTGGGCGCCATGAGTACTTGCTCGAAAGCGACATGACTGATTCCCTGTCTTATCTCGCCAGGATCGAGTCCTTTGACCGTACGCAGACAAAGCAACTGATCCACCACTCCGCGCAGCGAAGGTGACGCCGCATAAGAAGACAACAGCGACGTCAGCTCTGCGCTCTGCAGCAGGATTGCGCTATGCCGGTCAACCACTGAGTGCGAAGTGCCATTTGTCACCGTTGCCAGAAAGGCTACCGGCAACGCATTCCCCGCATCAATGGCATCGAGCGCTTCCTGGATGACTGTTTCGATATGCGTTATATGCGCAGCAAAGGTATTTTCTATCAGCAGAATATGGGGCCCGTGCAAAAACGGTAATGCCTGTGACGTTGCTTCGAGCAAGTCCCAAAAGAACTCATATCGGTGATACATGACGTTATCGATACTGCCGAGAGCACCGCGCCCGGCAATATCGATGCTGCGCGCGAATTGCACTTCGCCGCCGTACTTTTCACTAAGCATCAGGTATGTGAATTCGATATCCCGTTTCGATTTGATGTTTGCGATCTGTGCAGCCAGATGTTCCCGATTGGCACTCAGCGATGCATCCTCATGATCGAAGAGAATCACCGTGAGGTCGGCAGAACGGGTAGTGGATGTCTTGAATACACGGTTATGCCGGTTGGACTGCAAACCGGCCTCCGACAGCTTGGGCGTGTCGTGCTGCAAGTAGTCTGCCGGCATGTCGTCGAATGCCGCTGGCGCCAGCGATGCAGCACTGGCGTAATCAATCGGCAGACGTTGTCGCATGACGTCAAGAACCGCTTTATTGGCGAGCCGCAACAACTCTTCCCGAGCCACCGGCGATGTACCCCGAACCAACCGGCTGATACGTTCTCGCCAGAAAAATGGAACCCGGTTTTCAATGACTTTCCAATCGGCGCCACCCACCTCAACCGCAGAATAATTTTCTGCCGTCGGATCCACGATGACGTATCCGTCAGCGCTCAACTCAAGCCGCTCCTCCGCAGACAGCGGCCCAAGAGCGATGCTGATCCCATCGTTGAAAAATCCCGGCGGGATAGTCAGTGGCGGACACACATTGATGGAAATCCCGGCATGTGAATAGCCGTCAAAGTGACGCAGCAATTCGCGATGGGGAACAATCACGGCGAAATTGTCCGGACGGACCGGGATATTTTCTGCGCGCCGGATGACATAATCTTCAGGCACTTGTGCGGCATCCGAAAAGAACCATTTTTTCAATAATTCCGGCGGCATGACCAAAATCGAATCGCGGGTATCAATCTGCTTCGTATACACGATCGAGGCACAATCAAAATGCGCATAAAGCCGTCCAACCCGGCCTATACTTTCCGGCCAGTGTGAATAACAGAGGCAAAAATCGGTAGTCCGTTCGCTGAAATTATCTGCCAGTTGGAGGCACTCATTGAGCACCTGTAAATCACTATCGACAAAGATGTGGTCATCGTTGCCCGAATACCAGATCAACTCCGATGATCCATCTGCAGTCAGCTCATTGATTGCCGCCTGCCAGTCTCTGAGCTGCAACAAGCGTTGCGGACGAATCCGCAACGACGGAAAGCAGGAATGGGCGTACAGAATGAGTTCTTCCTCGTAACCCCGGTACATGTCGTCGCAGGAAAAATAGATCCAGGCTTCCGTAAATGGAATTGCCGCAAGACTGGCCAGCGAATACTTGAAGACGTCTACCCGCGATTGCGATTGCAGCAGCCCGCGATCCAGTTTCGTATTACTGTTGTCCGTAATAAAAACACTCATAAAAAGCTTCATGGCAGCATTCGCTTCATCAATTAATCTGGAATATCGGATACATCGTTTTTATGTCAGCGATACCGGCGGCCATAAAAAGAAGTCCTGCATGTCAACCTGCCGCGTAGCAGCACCAATCCGGACCGCGTCTGCGATCTCGCATAATCTCCGGATCGATGCTTCAACCTTGAATTTCTGCTGAAAATCCAGTGCGGTATTGCGGCCTATTTCTACATATCGCTGCGGATGCGCCAACACATCAGCAACCTTCTCGCGCAGGCTTTCCCGTTCAAATCTGAAACTGAAGTCCGCGTGGTTTTCGAACACCTGCTGAAAACAAGCCTGTTCATTCGTCAGGCACAAGGTATATGCGCCAAATGCGCGTAGCGGCCGGTCGTGAAAATTCGAGCCCGTATTCGGCGACATGTCGATCATGCCCAACGAATCCTTGATCAGACCGGTCGACAGGGAGTAATCGGCACCTTTCACGTAATGACATTTACTACCGTGGAAATCAATGTGCTCCCAGTTATAACCGTGAATTTCAACCGGGAATTCCTTCAATACCTCGGCCATCATGGTGCTCTTGATGCGCCTCAGATAGTCGTCCAGCTGCGCGACATAAAACAGATGCAGCTTCGGCACCTGATCGATATCAATTCCCTTGCCGCCGAAAAACCCGCTGACGAAGCCATTCAGATCCAGCCCAAGGTCACTTGCGATTTCGTTATCCAGCTCGTCCGCCAGGGCAAACAAGCCGGACGCAATTCGTGGGGGCAAATCCCGGCCCCACATGCGCCTTAATTTTTCCGGATCATTGCCATTCTTCAGAAAAAACAGTTTGCCGCTTTCCTTCTTTTTGAAATCGATGTCTTCCAGCGTAAACTGATTGAGTGGCAGCGGCTCTGCAATCGCCAGCACGCCATTGATTTTTGGCAATTGTTTGCGGAAATTGTAATGTTCATGAAATCCGTAAACGACAGCCACATAGGGGCTGGCATGTACATGACGATCAAAGAAATACGCCGGCGAATCACCATGGATGGCAAGAAATGGAATACCCAGCACTTCCCACAGGTTGCGATCATTGGCGGCTTTGTAATCTGCGCCCATGCCCGCGAATGAGAATACAAAGTCCAGTTTTTTTTCCTTGATGATCTGATTCAAGATATCGGTGCTGCCGGGCTGACTTGGCACCAGCTCGATGAATTCAAATCCCTGTTCTTCGAATAGCGGCCCCAACGCACGACCAATGCTGCCCAGCGAATCACCCATGGTTTTGCCGGATAAAAAGAGAATTGTGTTCATATGAGTTCTATTGCTTTCTGAAGCCGCTGCGTCTGTGTCCCGTACCGGCGGATAAATGAAAAAATCTCGCGGTCATGAACGGGCGTTATTCACGAACAAGCCGAAATCGTCATAACTGGCAACGCCGCCGAGAGTGACTCCTTCAGCAATGAGGACGTCGCCTATCAGTTTGTCTTCGTAGTACTCGCCGTCAAACAAGCCGGGAAACCGAATGAAGGACAATACAATTTTCTCTACCGCCCCGCTGCCCAGATAGTAGGCACTTCCATCTGCCCACGGACCAAGTACAGGACGTCCATAGGGGCGACGCTCCGAAGCTGCATTTTCACTTTGCTCCCAATGCAGACAGCGATCATGCTCGAAACTGGTGACCGGCACGCCAATATAGACATCCTTGCGCGCTGACTGCGTCACGATTTCCTGCAATTTCTGCGGCTCTTGCAGCAAAAGGTTATCGGCCACTTTCAGAACGCTGACATTACCGCCCAGATTCTCATGCACCCAGGTACAAGCAGCGACCACTTTTTGCGGCATGGCCTCCACACTGTCAGAGGTATTCACTTGCAAGGCACGAACATGCTTGATTGATGCCGCGTCCGAACCGCTGACGATCAGGTATTCAATGTCCATCTGCTCCAATTGACTTGCCAGTCGCAGCGCATTCGCTTCATTTTTTTTGCAGCTGATGATCAAAACGATGCATTGCAGACGTGACGACTTGCGCACCAGATTCTTGTAATCGTCAAGAATATCGACGTTATACGGTGCCAAAGCAATGGCACTTTTCAGAAATTGCAACGCTGCTGCGGCATTGCCACGGTCATTTTCCAATTGGGAACGTTTGTACTCCAATGCCCACCTGATGCCCGATGGTATGGAGGGATACTCTTCCTGCAACCTGATGCATTCTTGCGTAATGCTGTCCCAGGTTATCGCAGTAATCGGCGACTGCAGTAACGCGGCCATTCGTTGGTTCAAACTCATTTTCTTGTCACCTGTTGATGCGATGGATTGCTGCCGCCCCCTCATATTCAAGCCATCGATTTCGTCTGCTGCATGATGGCGGAGCGAAGAACGGAGCCGTGCCAGCGTATATTTTCCCGGCGGAAATATTAATGCTGACGCTCTTTGCTTCTCATGTCATCTTAATTGCATGCCCGCAACTCAAAGCAAGGATAACAACATGAATTAACCCTCAACTTTGCATTTCCTCAATACCTGAGCAAGCGATAGTTATCTAAACAACAACGATACTTGCGTGCTACACTTTCTGCTTCATTTTTCGCCCTCTCCATAAAACCGTATGAACATCGTCATCCTCGCCGCCGGCATGGGAAAGCGCATGCAGTCCGCGCTGCCGAAAGTCCTCCATCCTCTGGCAGGCAAATCGCTGCTGGGTCATGTGATCGATACCGCGCGCACGCTGACGCCAAGCGGCCTGTGCGTCATTTACGGTCATGGCGGCGAAGCGGTGCCGACGGCGTTTGCCGGCGACGGCCTGACCTTTGCCAAACAGGAGCCGCAGCTCGGCACCGGTCACGCAGTCATGCAAGCCCTGCCGTATCTGGATGACGCGGTGCCAACCCTGATTCTTTACGGCGATGTGCCGCTGACCAGGACCGCATCGCTGCAGCGCCTGGTCGACAGCGCCGGCAGCGACAAGCTGGGTATCCTGACGATCACCATGGATGATCCGACCGGTTATGGCCGCATCGTGCGTGAAGACGGCAAGATCGTTCGCATTGTCGAGCAGAAAGATGCCAGCGCCGGCGAGAAGGCGATCCGTGAAATCAATACTGGCATCATCGTGGCACCGACAGCCAAGCTGCGTCAGTGGCTGGCAACGCTGTCCAACAACAATGCCCAGGGCGAGTATTACCTGACCGACATCATCGCGCGCGCCGTCGCCGACGGCGTGGAGGTGGTATCCGCACAACCGGACGACGTGGCCGAAACCCTGGGCGTCAACAGCAAGGTACAACTGGCCGAACTGGAACGCCTGCATCAGCGGCGCGTGGCACATGCATTACTGGAACAGGGCGTGACCCTGCTCGACCCGGCGCGGCTCGATGTGCGCGGCAGCCTGGTCTGCGGACGCGACGTCAGCATCGACGTCAACTGCGTATTCGAAGGCACGGTGACGCTGGAAGACGGCGTCAGCATCGGCGCCAATTGCGTCATCAAGAATGCCCGCATCGGCAAACAGGCGCAGATCAAACCGTTCTCGCATATCGACGACGCCAGCGTCGGCGCGGCGTCGCAAATCGGCCCGTATGCGCGCCTGCGCCCCGGCACCATCCTCGGTGAAGACGTTCACATCGGCAATTTCGTGGAAGTCAAAAACAGCAACATCGCCGCGCACAGCAAGGCCAATCACCTGGCTTACGTCGGCGATGCCGACATCGGCAGCAAGGTCAATGTCGGCGCCGGCGTGATTACCTGCAACTACGATGGCGCCAACAAATTCCGCACCGTGATCGAAGATGAGGTCTTCATCGGCAGCGATACCCAACTGGTGGCACCGGTACGGGTTGGCAAAGGCGCCACCATCGGCGCCGGCACCACGCTGACCAAGGATGCACCGGCCGACCAGCTGACCCTGTCGCGCGCCAAACAAATGTCACTGCCGGGCTGGCAGCGTCCGGTCAACATCAAGAAATAAGCTGCCCTGACCGGATTCGCCATGAAAAAAGCGACCATCGCCGCCGAAGCCGACTATCTGGAGCAAAGCCCAATGTCGGCACGTCGATGGTCGCAGCATTGCAACAACCTGGCATCCGCCACTGCATCGGCCTGATCGGGCAAGATCCCTGCGCCCTGCACCAGCGCCTCAGCGCCATGAGCCCACATGGCGCGATCCCTGCGTGATTGACACCTTCATCAGCGCCAGAGTTTTACGGAAGGTGCGCCGCCACAGCCGTGGCGGGCCTATACTGCAGAACGGAAACAAACCCTGCTGAAGCGCCACGACAACAGCGCCGCTCACACGGCGAAGCGGGTTTCGAATTTGGTACGCAAGACGGAAAAATAACTGCGAACGTTACGCACGTTCTTGTGGGCAGCGAACAAGCGATGCGCCAGCGCATGATAGGCAGGCATATCGGCAACTTGCACCACCAGTACGAAATCAGGACCCGGCGACACCCGATAACATTGCAGCACCATGGCTTCTTGCGCGACCAATGCTTCAAACTCGACTTGTTGCTCATCGCCCTGGCGATCCAGCGTGATTTCAACAATCGCGGTCAGCGCCGGCCCGATATGCTGCGGATCGATCAAGGCCACCTGCCGCGTGATCACGCCGGCATCGGTCAGGCGCTTGACGCGCCGCAGACAAGTCGGCGGCGAAGCATGCACCAGCTCTGCCAGTTGATGATTCGTTTGCGAAGCATCTTCTTGCAGCGCATTGAGGATACGGCGGTCCAGATCATCGAGAGACACAGTCATAAAGTGAAATATAAGTAATTAGAAATTCATTAAATGAAATATTAGTTCACCCAATATAACTCAAGAATTAATAATTCAAAACTTGATTTAATTAGAAAGATAATTTCACGCACTCTCCCCTAAGATGTCAAATACTTAATCTTTCAAGCGAGGTCTCCATGTGCGGTATCGTTGGCGCAGTAGCGCAGCAAAATGTCACCCCTATCCTGCTGGAAGGCCTCAAGCGTCTGGAATACCGCGGTTATGATTCCTGCGGCATCGCGCTCCACATTGATGGCAAATTGCAACGCTCGCGCAGCACCTCGCGCGTGGCCGATTTGCAAATTCAGGTAGACAATGCCCATCTGAGCGGCTTCACCGGCATCGCCCACACGCGCTGGGCCACCCACGGCGCGCCCGCTACCCACAACGCCCATCCGCATTTCTCGCGTGATCGCATTGCGCTGGTACATAACGGCATCATCGAAAACCACGACGAGCTGCGCGCCGAACTGCAAGGCCACGGCTACGTCTTCGAAAGCCAGACCGATACCGAAGTGATCGCGCATCTGGTCGATCACATGTATACCGGCGACTTGTTTGATACCGTGCAACAAGCTGTGCGTCGCCTCACCGGCGCCTATGCGATTGCCGTTTTTTCGGTCGATGAACCGCACCGCGTGGTGGCGGCCCGTCAGGGTTCGCCGCTGATCGTCGGCGTCGGCGAAGGCCAGAATTTCGTCGCCTCCGATGCCATGGCGCTGGCCGGCACCACCGACCAGATCATTTATCTGGAAGAAGGCGATGTGGTTGACCTGCAATTGCAACGCGTCTGGATCGTCGACAGCAAAGGGCAAGCGGTCGAGCGCGAAGTCAAAACCGTGCATGCCTACACCAGCGCGGTGGAACTCGGCCCGTATCAGCACTTCATGCAAAAGGAAATCTTCGAACAGCCGCGCGCCATCGCCGATACGCTCGAAGGCGTCACCGGCATCATGCCGGAACTGTTCGGCGACAAAGCCTACGGCGTCTTCAAGCAAATCGACTCGGTCCTGATCCTGGCCTGCGGCACCAGCTACTACGCCGGCCTGACGGCAAAATACTGGATCGAATCGATAGCGAAGATTCCGGTCAATGTCGAAATCGCCAGTGAATATCGCTATCGCGACAGCGTGCCAAACCCGGCCTCGCTAGTGGTCACGATTTCACAAAGCGGTGAAACTGCCGACACACTGGCCGCACTGAAACATGCACGCGCGCAAGGCATGCTGCACACGCTGACCATCTGCAATGTCGCCACCAGCGCCATGGTGCGCGAATGCGCGCTGGCCTACATCACCCGCGCCGGGGTGGAAGTCGGCGTCGCCTCGACCAAGGCCTTCACCACACAACTGGTCGGACTGTTCCTGCTGACACTGACACTGGCGCAAACCAAAGGCCGCCTGAGCGACGAACAGGAAGCCGCCCATCTGAAAGCGATGCGCCACTTGCCGGCGGCATTGCAAAGCGTACTGGCGCTGGAACCGCACATCGTAGCCTGGGCCGAAGCCTTCGCCCGCAAGGAAAACGCCCTGTTCCTCGGCCGCGGCCTGCACTATCCGATTGCACTGGAAGGCGCGCTCAAACTCAAGGAAATCACCTACATCCACGCCGAAGCCTACGCCGCCGGCGAACTCAAGCACGGCCCGCTGGCACTGGTCACCGAAGAAATGCCGGTAGTCACCGTGGCGCCGAACGACGCCCTGATCGAAAAACTCAAGTCGAACCTGCAAGAAGTCCGCGCCCGCGGCGGCGAACTGTACGTCTTCGCCGACAAGGATTCACACATCACCTCCAGCGAAGGGGTGCACGTGATCCGTCTGCCGGAACACTACGGCGTACTGTCACCGATCCTGCATGTGGTGCCACTGCAATTGCTGGCGTATCACACGGCACTGGCACGCGGTACGGATGTGGACAAGCCGCGTAATTTGGCTAAGTCGGTTACTGTGGAGTGATTTGTAGTGGTTTAGCCTGATTGTGTTGTCACGAAACAGTAGAAGCACTTTATATTGACTAGAAATGGGCGGATTTTCGGCTAGCCTCAATCGACCGAAAATCCCCTACCCATCTAGCTTTGGCGGGTAGTTCTTGTACCAGATTTTCGCTCCTAATCGCCCCCCCAAAGTTGGTTATCATTTTTTCCGACTTTTTCCCCTTCCCGCCATCTTTTCGTTGCCATTAGGAAAGCGAACTCAGCCCATCCGAGAGCTCCGGGACTCCGCATAGAAATCGATGAACTCATAGATTTCGGCCACTGCAAATGGAAGCCGACATCGCCTCCTATAATCGAGCGAAATCAATTCGATTTCATAACAACAATTGGGGGCATTAATGCTTTTTACTTGGATTATTCGGCTGGCGATTCTTGTCGGAGAATTCCGCCCAATATTTCATCTAGCTGATTTAGCGAACTTGCGCTAACAGTACCTCCACGGAACTGCGGAGTTCTGGTTAGCAGAAGAGATACATATCGCAGCTCACGACATCCTGCGACAGGCAGATAGGAAGTCCAAGGATCAAGCTAGAAAAGTACTCTAAGGACACGGTCCTCACTTGGCATCCCTTGCAGCTAAAGACATAAGCCATGCCTGGCTCCACTGCAGAGATGGCAAAAAAAGCGCGCCGATAAACAAATTGAAACAAAGATGCGCTAGCGCAACGGCAATCGCAGGATCACTAAAACCCATGATGACCTTGCTCACGGCACCCAAGAAAGGGAAAACAATTAAAGCACCGCATGCGTTGAAAAGTAGATTTGCCAAGGCCGCAGCCTTAGCTGTGCGACCCATCGAAAGGCTGGCGATGAGTGCAGTGGATGTGGAGCCGACATTGGCTCCGATCACGATGGCGATGGCCCCTTCAGCCGGAAGGACACCCTGTTGAACAAGCAAGATCGCAAGTCCCGTTGCTACGCTGCTGGATTGCACTATGGCCGTGAAGAGTGCCCCGACTATCAGGCCAGGAAGGGGCGAGTCGACATATCCTATCGCAGAAGCCCACCAGGCCTGCTGCTGCAGCGGCTTCAATTCGGTCGATACCAGATCGAGGGCAAAAAAGATCAATCCAAAGTAGAAGATGGACTTACCGAACATTTTCGCTCGGCTTGGTAGCATGGACAGTACAGTACCCAGGACAATGAAATATGGCCCGATATTGGCCAGTTTGAACGAAACCAGCCATGCGGTCGCAGTGGTACCGACATTGGCACCCAGCAGGATGCCCAGGCTGCTGCGCAAACTCAACACTCCAGTATCTACCAGACCGGTGGCCAGCGAGGTGACGGCGCTGCTTGACTGTATAAGTACGGTCGCGAATGCGCCAATCACAAAGCCGTTATAACGATTTGATGTGACGCGCGCCAACCAGGTTCGAAGCCTATCGCCGCCGGTGGCCTGCAGTTCCTTGCTGAATCCTTCCAGACCATATAAAAACAGAACGATTGACGAAATCGCGGCAATGATGATCTGGAACTGTGACATGAGAAGAAGTAGTCGAAGGAGGGATGCGTCATGATAACCGCATCACCGATTCATCTGGGCTTGCTTGTGGATACTTAATTTCATCAAGCCATCGCTGTCATGTTCTGTTGGCTGACTTCGTGCCCTTTGCTTCAGTGTGTTGTTGCGTGAATCGCACCAGTCACCCATATGGATCAAGCGGAAGCCTTACTACTCCTCTTGAAAAACAGGAGGCCTCTTGAAGGTTGCCGCATGTCACGGATATCAAACGCCCCCCCCCAATGCGCACGGACACTAATTCAGATGGGGTGCCAACAGTTCCGCCAACCACTCGCTGAAGGCCTGCACCCGCAACGACAGACTGCGCCGGTGCGAATACACCATCTGCACCGGCATCGGAGGGGCGCGCCAGTCCGTCAATACTTCGATCAACTCTCCTGCCAGCAAATGATCGTGCACATCGAAGGCCGGAATTTGAATGAGTCCCGTGCCGGCCAGACAACAAGCAATATACGTTTCGGCATTGCTGGCGGACACCTGGGCGGTCATCGCCGTGGTCCGCAGATGGCCCGCTTCCTGCCATTCCCAGAGCGCAGCCCGACCGCCGGGCAATGCATAGTGAACTGTCTTGTGCTGTGACAAATCGGCCGGACTCAGTGGTGCCCCATGGCGTAGCAGATACGCCGGGCTCGCGCAATTGATCATCCGGAAGCTTCCCAACGGACGTGCAACCAAACTCTCGGAACCTACCTGGCCGACCCGCAACGCGCAATCGATTCCTTCTTGCACCAGATCAATTGAATGATCACTTGAACCCAGATCGATCGTGATATCAGGAAAGCGCGCGAAGAACTTCGGCAATGCCGGCGCCACGTGGCAGCGCGCAATGCGGCTGGGCAAATCTACCTTTAATCTTCCGGCCAACGCACGGGCCCGGAGCTTGAATTGTTGTTCCAGTGCTTCACTGTCGGCTACCAGGCGAATGGCGCGTTCCAGCAGCGCCTCGCCATCCCGGGTAAGACTGACGCGACGGGTGGTCCGATTGAACAGCCGCGTGCCGATCCTCGCCTCCAATTGCTGGATAGCAAGCGAAACCGTAGGGCGCGGCAGGCCAAGTTGATCTGCGGCCACAGTGAAGCCGCCTCCTTGCGCCACGCGAATGAAGATGCTGAGCTGGTCTATCCGATCCATGACGTCTTATTGGTAGTAAATTCTGAATAGTTTATACGTCAATACGCTATTTATCGATATGTCTGCGCCCCGTAGAGTGATGAAACCCTCTACCACGACAACGGAGTTCTCATGTCCAAACACACCATTCAAGGCAAGGTCGTCCTCATTGCCGGCGGCGCCAAGAATCTCGGCGGCCTGATCGCCCGTGATCTGGCCGCGCAAGGCGCCAAAGCTGTCGCCATCCATTACAACAGCGCCGCCAGTGCTGCCGATGCCAAAGCCACTGCGGCGGCTGTCGAACACGCCGGCGCCAAAGCCATCACGCTGCAGGCCGACCTGACCTCCGCCGCCGCCGTTGAAAAACTGTTCGCCGATGTCATCGCCGCGGTCGGCCGCCCGGATATCGCCATCAATACTGTCGGCAAGGTGCTCAAGAAACCATTGGCCGAAATCAGCGAAGCCGAGTACGACGAGATGACGGCAGTC
The DNA here is from genome assembly GCF_001189915.1 of Herbaspirillum autotrophicum. Classification (GTDB taxonomy): domain Bacteria; phylum Pseudomonadota; class Gammaproteobacteria; order Burkholderiales; family Burkholderiaceae_D; genus Herbaspirillum; species Herbaspirillum autotrophicum. The sequence continues at coordinate 2,134 of NZ_LFLS01000022.1, read as the reverse complement.
AACAGCAAGTCGGCGTTCTTTTTCCTGAAAGAGGCAGGCAAACACCTCAACGACAACGGCAAGATCTGCACATTGGTGACTTCTCTGCTTGGTGCGTTTACGCCCTTCTACGCGGCGTACGCAGGCACCAAAGCACCGGTGGAACACTTCACGCGTGCCGCAGCCAAGGAATTCGGCGCGCGCGGAATCTCGGTGACGGCCATCGGCCCTGGCCCAATGGACACGCCATTCTTTTATCCGGCGGAAGGCCAGGATGCGGTGGCTTATCACAAAACGGCAGCGGCGCTCTCTCCCTTCAGCAAGACCGGCCTGACCGATATCGAAGATGTTGTGCCGTTCATCCGCCATCTGGTCAGCGACGGCTGGTGGGTCACCGGACAGACCATCCTGATCAACGGCGGCTATACGACCAAGTAAGCTGAGCACGCTGGGGCGAAGTGCTCTTCATGCATGTTCGGCTCCCTGCCGCGCCCCGCTCGTCTGAGAAGCGGATGCACACGCTGACGCAAAAGTCCATTTGCGCAGCTTGGCATCCGTTCAGAACGTCGCACTCACCTGCTCCGGCGGATGTTTTCCTGGCAATACAGTGAATGATGGCCGCTGCCGGCGGAGGGTGTATCAGGCGAAATGAGCCAAATATCTTTCCTGGCGGGAAACTTGCCGGCCAACCGTCGACAAAATAAATGCCAAGGCCGAATTGCATCTTCTGGAAACTCACTACGAAACCGGCGAAGTCAGATTTCGATACTCTCAGTATCTTTCCTCTGATGGATCACGATGGTTAAAGCACGGTCTCTTTCGCGCCTATTACCGGACCGGCGAGTTGCTGTGCGAGGGGAATTATATTGACGACCATGAGCACGACGTGTGGCGCGATTTTCACAAACAAGGCCAATGAGGCCTACGCCAATACGCTGCTGGCGTTGAGCAGCGTTCCCACATTGCGCCAGCGGGTCGGCACCCGGCGCTATGACGCTGCGGACCGCGACCAGGATGGGGTGTGGGGCCGGGTGGAGGGTAAAAGAAATCACCTCGAACCATCGACATCTGCGAGCGCGATGCGTCAAGACATCGATAGCTGGCAGGCGCAGTTCGGCGTGGATCGCGTCTTATCCGGCGAGAAAGACGGCGCGCGCGTGGTTGGCGGAGTGACCGCCCGCTATGGCACGGCCGACACCCGGGTAGCCTCGGTCTATGGCGACGGCAACATCGATACCAAAGCCTATGGCTTGGGCACCACTCTGACCTGGTACGGCCAGCAAGGCGCATATGTCGATACGCAGCTCCAGGCAACCTGGTTCAGCAGCGATCTGAGTTCCAGACTCGCCGGCCCCTTGGTCAATGGCCAGCCCGCACGCAGCTATGCCGCGAGTGTCGAAACCGGCATGGCATTTCCGTTCAAGGATGGATTCTCTGTCATCCCGCAGGCGCAACTGAGCTATGTATCAAGCAGTTTCAGTTTCAGGGACCGGTTCAATGCGCAAGTCGACAGTGACAAGGGTGAGAGTCTGCAGGGACGACTCGGCCTTGCATTCGATTACCGCCGCGATTTGCCGGAGGCTGCCGGACAGCGGCGTCAGCTCAACTTATATGGCCTGATCAATCTCAAGCGCGAGCTCCTCAACGGTACTCGGGTGACCGTGTCGGGAACCCCGTTTGACACGCGTCAAGGGCGCACCTGGGCCGGGGTGGGCGGCGGCGGAGAGTATGCCTGGGGCGAGCGTTACGCCATCTACGGCGAAGTTGCTGCCGACAGTGATCTGCATGGCAGCTACAGCGCATCCGCCACTGCGGGTTTCAGGATGCAGTTCTAGATGTGGTTTGAAGGTACAGTCCGGAAATCAGGCAAGACTGCCGTCAATCATCGCCACGGAGCGTTATCCATATAGCCGCCTGTCCAGTCATAGCGTCTGCTATCGGGCGCTCGGTTGGCTCGCCATTCAATTTTCCCGGTATCGGAAAGGTTTTTGCTACCCGCGAATATCCGGTTTTACGTTCTTACACAGCTTCGGTTGTTGATTTGCATCGCAAGCCGATCCAATTCTGCGAGCAAATCAACATCTCTCCAATTGATTCACTTTCCGCGGCCAGGCAAATGCGACGACACCGTCGTCACGCTCATTCTTACTCTATC
>NZ_LFLS01000021.1 GCF_001189915.1 Herbaspirillum autotrophicum | reverse complement strand
ATGCTGGCGCTCAAGGTCGCGGCCCTGACGTCGTTGCCGGCGGCACAGGTGATGCCGGCTTTATTGCTGGGACATTCCTTGTCGCGCGCTCTGGCTGCAGCCCTGATCTGGCGCATGGAGTATGTACGGGAAGAGGGCAAGGTCAAGCCGCTGGCGCAACAGATGTCCACCGCCGAATTCGCGATTGCCGCCATCACCGTGCTGATTGCCGCGCTGGTCATCGCCGTGACGGGATGGCTGGCATGGCCGGCCATGGTGGCCGGCGGCTTGCTGGCCTTGTTGGCTACGCTGTTTCTGGCGCGTAAATTCAGCCGTCGCATTGGCGGCTATACCGGCGACTGTCTCGGCGCCGTACAACAGTTGAGTGAAGTGGGTTTCTATCTTGGCTTGCTGGCCAGTCTGCAATTCTGACCACGGGGTCAATCTCGCACCATGCGCCTCCATCTGATCCGTCATTCGCAAACACTGGTGCCGCCGGGCATGTGCTACGGCAGCAGCGACGTGGCGGTAAGCAGCAGCGAGCGCGATGCCGTTTTGCAGGTGCTCATTCCCAATCTGCCGCATGGCGCACCTTTGTTTTCCAGTCCTTTGCAACGTTGTGCCAGCCTCGCGGAACCGTTGGCGCAAGCATTGCACGGCGGGCCGGTACATTACGATGCGCGGCTGGCGGAAATGCATTTCGGTGACTGGGAAATGTGTGCCTGGGACCAGATTGCACAGGCCGCGATTGACGCCTGGGCGGCGCAGCCGGTGGACTACCGGCCCGGCGGTGGCGAGAGCGTGTTGCAGATGGCGCAACGCATCCGCGCCTGTTACCAGGACTTGCGCTTGCTGGCGGTGCCGGACCTCATCGTGATCTGTCACGCCGGCAGCATTCGCTTGCTGCAAGCGGCGTTGCACGCCTCATCGGCAAACGGTATGGCGCACCTGGCGGCTGCCACGCCGCATGCCATTGCTTACGGCAGCGTGAGTGTGCTGGACCTCACTGATACCGCTGCTCCACCGCAAACTTGATCAGTTCGGCCAGACCGTCGATACCCAGTTTGCGCTTGATATTCAGGCGATGGGTTTCCACCGTCCGCACACTGAGATCGAGTTCACGCGCGATGTGCTTGTTGGATTCGCCATTGGCGATGTGTTGCAGAATCTGATGCTCACGTGCCGTCAGTGCTTCGCCGGCGGCCAGCGGTTGCGAAATTTTTCTGGCGAGTGCGGCGCTGTAATAGATGCCGCCGGAAATCACGGTTTCGATGGCCTGGATGATGTCCTGACTTGGGGCATCCTTGAGCACATACCCGCGGGCGCCGGCCTGAATCGACTGCATCACATATTCGCCCTTGTCATGCATGCTCAGAATCAATACCGCGATTTCCGGGAAGTCGCTGTGAAACTGGCGCGTCAGTTCGATGCCGTTGACGCCGGGCATGTTGATATCCATCAACACCATATCGATGGTGTGCAGTTTTGCCTGTTGCAATGCCTGCGCCGCAGTACCGGCTTCGGCCACGACTTGCAGGCCGGATACCGCTTCCAGACGCGCGCGCAGGCCGTCACGCACCAGCGGATGGTCGTCGACCAGCATGATGCGGGTAATACGTGATGCAGTTGCTTCAGACATGAGTAAGGGCCGGATCAAAAGGGTAGGGAATACGCGCGGTGACGGTAGTGCCGGCGGCTGACGAGCGCAACGCCAGATGACCGTCGACCGCTTCCAGTCGTTCTGCCATGTTGCGCAGGCCGATGCCGCGTTGCGGGTTATTGTTGATTTGTTCCAGATCGAAGCCGACGCCATTGTCGCTGATTTCCAGGATGATCGACTGCGCAGCGCGCTGCAACGTCATGGAAATTTCACTGGCATGGGCGTGGCGGGCGATATTGGTGAGGGCTTCCTGAGCAATGCGGAACAACACCGTATTGGCACCTTTGGGCAGCGTGTCATCGTCCGCTTCCGCCTTGAAACGGATCGGTGTCTGGCTGTGACTGCTGCGCTCCTGGCATAAGTGTTCCAGCGCCGCCGCCAGCCCCAGATCATCCAGAATGGCGGGCCGCAAATCCTGCGATATGCGGCGCACTTCGCCCAGCACGTCATTGATCTGCAATGCCGTGCGTTCCAGTGCGACCCGCGCTGCAATGGCTTGATCGGGAGAGCCGGTGAGGCGGATCACGGCGGCTTCGATTTGCAGTTTGATCGATATCAGCCACTGACTGATGCCGTCATGCAAATCGCGTGACAGACGCGCGCGTTCTTCCTCTTGCGAACGCACCACGCGTTGCGCCAGATGTTTCAGTTTGGCATCGGCTACCCGGTGTTCGCTGATATTGAGCAGCCAGCCCGACAGCGCAATCACCAGCGCACTCAGAATCGCAATGCCGGCCAGCAGCCACATGGTTTTACGAATGTGTCCCGAGACTTGCTGATCGATCTTTTCCAGCGCGGCATCGACATCATCGAGATAAATGCCGGTTCCCAGCACCCAGCCCCAGCGCGGTATCGCCACCACATAACCGAGCTTGGGGGCGACCGTCTGGCTGGATGGCTTTTGCCACAGATAGCGCTCATAGCCGCCACCCTGATTGGCCAGTGCGATCAGATGCTGAATGGTCGGACTGCCACTGGCATCGCGCCATTCCCACAAATTCTTGCCCTCCAGCTCAGGCTGGCGCGGGTGCATCAGATTTTTTCCGTGTTGATCGTAGACAAAGAAATAACCATCGTTGCCGTAGTCAAGGCGCGCCAGAATGCGAATCGCCTCTTCCTTGATCCGGGCATCATCGCGGCCGGATTCGGACAGATGCGCAATCGCGCGTGCGGCCAGATCGACATAGTGCTTGAGTTCGGCATCCTTGCTGGCCAGATAAGCGGTCTCGACCGATTGCCGTTGCTGTTGCCCGAGCTGTACCGCCTGATGGCGCACCACCAGCGCGATCACGCACAAGGCCAGCAACAACGGTGCAATTGCCAGAAAAATGATCTTTTGTCTGAGTTTCATGCAGCGAATTCTACATAAAGGCATTGGGGGCGCACTACGCAATCCTACGTAGATGGTCTGCGTAGTACTCCGCTTGTGGGCGATCCGCAGATGTCAAATACTACGCCACTTGCTGCGGGTGGCTTGCCGGATCGGGAAGCGCTGGTATTCCCGGCAAGCATAAAAACAATATTTCAATTACCGACATCCCTGCACGGGAGGAGAACAATGAACCAGTTAATTTCAAAGCTGGGCTGGCTTGCGCTGGCCCTGGTCGGGGCGTTCGCACTCGGCTACGTGGCGTTGCAACGGGGCGAATCGATCAGTGCCGTATGGATCGTGATCGCCGCCGTGTGCGTCTACCTGATCGCTTACCGTTTCTACAGCCTGTATATTTCGGAAAAGGTATTGAGCCTGGACCCGGGGCGCATGACGCCGGCCTACAAGTTCAACGACGGTCTGGACTATGTGCCGACCAACAAGTACGTCTTGTTCGGCCATCACTTCGCCGCCATTGCCGGCGCCGGACCGCTGGTGGGGCCGGTGCTCGCCGCGCAGATGGGGTATTTGCCCGGCATGCTGTGGATCCTGGCCGGCGTCGTGTTCGCCGGCGCGGTACAGGACTTCATGGTGCTGTTCATTTCGACCCGGCGTGACGGCCGTTCGCTCGGCGATCTGATCAAGTCCGAACTGGGCCATGTGCCGGGCGTGATTGCGCTGTTTGGCGCGTTCATGATCATGGTGATCATTCTGGCGGTGCTGGCCCTGATCGTGGTCAAGGCGCTGGCCGAATCGCCGTGGGGCACCTTCACCGTGGCAGCCACCATTCCGATCGCGTTGTTCATGGGTGTCTATACGCGTTATCTGCGTCCGGGCCGGGTCGGTGAAGTATCTCTGATCGGTTTTGTGCTGCTGATGCTGGCCATCATCGGCGGCCAGTATGTGCAGGAACATGCGGTGACTGCACAGATGTTTACCTTCACCGGCAAGGAATTGACCTGGATGCTGATCGGCTACGGCTTCATCGCCTCGGTATTGCCGGTGTGGCTGTTGCTGGCGCCACGTGATTACCTGTCGACCTTTCTCAAGATCGGCACCATTCTGGGCCTGGCAATCGGCATCATCTTTATCGCGCCGAATCTGAAGATGCACGCGGTGACGCAATTCATCGACGGCAGCGGCCCGGTCTGGTCCGGTTCCTTGTTCCCATTCCTGTTCATCACGATTGCCTGCGGTGCGGTGTCGGGTTTTCATGCGCTGATCGCTTCGGGGACCACGCCCAAATTGCTGGAAAACGAACGCCATGCGCGTTTCATCGGCTATGGCGCGATGCTGATGGAATCCTTTGTGGCGATCATGGCGCTGGTCGCCGCATCGTGCATCGAACCGGGGATTTACTTCGCGATGAACAGTCCGGCGGCGCTGATCGGCACTACGCCGGAGCAGGTGGCGCAGGCGGTATCGCAATGGGGCTTTTATCTGACGCCGGAAATGCTGACCCACACCGCACAGGCGGTGGGCGAACACACCATCATCTCGCGCGCCGGCGGCGCACCGACGCTGGCAGTCGGCATGGCGCAGATTCTGTCGGGCTTTACCGGCGGCACGGCGATGATGGCGTTCTGGTATCACTTTGCGATTCTGTTTGAAGCGCTGTTCATTCTGACCGCAGTCGATGCCGGTACCCGCGCCGGACGTTTCATGCTGCAGGATTTGCTGGGCACCTTCATGCCGGCCATGAAACGTACCGACTCGTGGGTCGCCAGTCTGACCGCCACCGGCCTGTGCGTGGCCGGCTGGGGCTACTTCCTGTATCAAGGCGTGGTCGATCCGCTCGGCGGCATCAATACCTTGTGGCCGTTGTTCGGTATCTCCAACCAGATGCTGGCCGGTATTGCCCTGATTCTGGCAACCTGCGTCCTGTTCAAGATGAAACGCGACCGCTTTGCCTGGGTCACGATCGTGCCCACGGTCTGGATTTTGATCTGCACTCTGACTGCCGGCTGGCAAAAAGTGTTTGACGCCAATCCGCGCATCGGCTTCCTGGCCCATGCCAGCAAGTATCAAAGCGCGCTGGCCGAAGGCAAGTTGCTGGCGCCGGCCAAATCGGTGGAGCAAATGCAGCAGGTGATTTTCAACGATTACGTCGACGCCGGACTGGCAGCGATGTTCATGCTGGTGCTGATCAGCGTGCTGGTATTCGGTATTCGTACCGTGTTGCAGGCGCGGCGCTCAGGGCAGGTGAGTGTGGCCGAGACTCCTTATGAACCCATGCCGGCCGGTGTATCGCCGCAAAACTGACAGGCGCGCAGATGAAAAACATATTGCAGGAGTTGCTGACACTGAAGCGTTACGCCGGGCAAACCATGCGCTTGATGGTCGGGGTGCCTGAATATGAGGTGTATGTTGCCCACATGCAGCAAACGCATCCGGAGCAAACGCCGATGACCTATGAAGCGTTTTTCCGGGAGCGGCAGGAAGCCCGGTATGGCGGCAAGGGGCGGGTGGGCCGCTGCTGCTGAAGAACGCGACGCAAGCAGATGCAGTGAGATGACAAGGGAAGCCCGGGGAAACCCGCCGGCTTCCCTTTTTTCATATCCTGACGGCGTGCGCGGCAGGTGTTTTTTGCGCCGTATCCTGACCGCAGGGCGGGGCTGTTTCCGGGCAGGAATTTTGGCGATGTTTTGTCTGATTTGCAACATCGCAGTGAGCTTTCGCCCCGCCAGCAGTCGGTTTCCGGTGTGAATGGATGTAAAATGCAGCCAGTTTAGCAACGTCTAACAATGCCGATCACCGAGCTTACACACTATGTCAGAGCAATTTCCCGCAAAAAAAGTATTGATCGTTGATGACAGCAAGGTTTCGCGCATGGTCATCAAGGCCCACGTGTTGGCCCGGCATGCCGACTGGCAGATCCTGGAAGCCGCCAGTGGCGATGAAGCAATCGAAGTGGTCAAGCGCGAAGTGCCGGATTTTTGCACCATGGATATCAACATGCCCGGCATGCTCGGGACGGATGCCGCAGAAATCATTCTGGCCAGTTACCCGCAGGTGCGGATCGCCATCTTTTCGGCCAATATTCAGGAATCCGTGCAATCACGCTCGAAGCAACTCGGCGCGGTATTTGTTGCCAAGCCGGTGACTGACAAATCCATCGGACAGGCATTGGCGCACTTTACAGGCGAATAATGAATATCCTGACCGAGATTGAACTCGACGCCCTGACGGAAGTATTTAATGTCGGTGCCGGTCGTGCGGCGCAAAGCCTCAGTGAAATCGTCGGCGACGGGGTGCGGCTGTCGGTGCCGTCGATTGAAATTCTCAAGTCGAATGAAGTCAACGCCAAGGTGCTGGCGTTGTCGCATAGCCGGTTTGCCACGGTCAGCCAGTTTTTCACCGGTCCGTTCGACGCCGAAGCGGTGCTGTTGTTTACCGAAGATCATGCGCTCGAAATCGTGCGCGATATGATGGGTTCGCAGATGTCGCTCGAAGATCTGGCCGAGTTCGAGCAGGAAGCCATGTGCGAACTCGGCAATATCATTCTCAACGCCTGCATGTCCGCCATGTCCGATATGCTCGGCATCGTGCTCGGCAGTTCGCTGCCGACCTATCTGGTGTCGTCGCCCGATGACATCTCCGAGCGGCTGGTCGCCGATAGCAACGATGATGCCTACGTGCTGGTCTTGCACATCGATCTCATGATCGAAAAGCGCCACACCCAGGGCCATCTGATCTTCTTGCTGAGTTCAAGCTCCCTGAATCAGCTGGTGACGCATATCCAGCGTTATCTGGACAGTATTCCGTGAGCCATATTTGATGAGTAGTCCGGTTTCCCATTTCGAAGCAATTGAAGTATTCGACAGTATCAATCTCGGATTGATTGTGGTCGATCCTGACTTGAAGATCGTGCTGTGGAATCAGTGGATGGCCCGGCATAGCAGGATCACCCAAGAACAGGCACTCCGAAATGATTTCAAGGGTTTGCTCGCCGATCAGTTGTCGCCGGGATTCCTGCGTGCGCTCGACAATGCGCTCAGGTATGGATTGCCGGCGGTGATGTCGAGTGCCTTGCACCGGTCACCGTTGCCGCTGTTTCATCAGCACGAAAACGAGGATGCGCCGGTGCGGATGTATCAGTCGATCATCATTACGCCGCTGACCTCGGCCGAAGGTATGCATTCCTGCCTGATTCAGGTCAGTGATTCCAGCACGTCGGTGAAGCGCGAAAAAATGCTGATGTCGCACTCGGAAACGCTGAAGCGACAAGTGGTCACTGACAGTCTGACCGGTATCTACAACCGGCGCTTCTTCGACGACAGTTACGCCAGCGCGCTCAAGCAGGCCAAACGCCAGCAGAGCGCGTTGTCGCTGTTCATGATCGATATCGATTTTTTCAAACAATATAACGATCATTACGGCCACATGGCCGGCGATAAAGCCTTGAAGGCAGTCGCCAACGCCCTGGGCGGGCAGATGATGCGTTCCACCGACGTGTTTGCGCGCTATGGCGGTGAAGAGTTCATCATCCTGATTCCCGGCTTCAGTCCGGAACAGGCCGGCTTGTTTGCCGAAAAGCTGCGCGCCTGCGTGCTGGCGCTGGCAATCCGGCATGAGAAGTCACTGGCCAACCACTATATGACGATCAGCGTCGGCGTCGATACCTGTATCCCGGAGCCGGACTTTGACGGCAAGCTGTTGCTTGACCGTGCCGATGCCGCGTTATACCGCGCCAAGCAGGGCGGACGTAATCAGGTGCACGCCTCAGTTTGAGGTCTTTTATTTCGATTTCGCCATGCTTGCGTATAATTGACCCCGTGCCCGTCAGGGCCTTGTCTGATCAACCTGACCAACGCCTTCCGATCTGATTGTTAATGCGCCGACTATTGATGTTGCTTCTGGTATTGCTGTTCCCCTTGCAATTGTTTGCAGGGACGCTCGCGCATATGCCCGAACCGGTAGTCGCCGCGATTGATATCGTCAGCGTTGACGCCGGCAGCAATCGCGACAGTCTGGCATTGCCGGGCGAGCTGGCGGCACAGGATTTGTCAGTTGATGCCGATGAAGCGGACAGCAGCGCGCAGCAATGCGATCTCGAAGATCAGACATTGCCGGGGCAGGAGCTGACACTGTCTGCCGTCTGGCATTCCTTCCCGCATTTATTTCCACGCCCGGCGGCGTGGGCATCGTCGTTTATCGACATCGTCCGACCGCCTCCATCCGTCTGATCGTTTGGCGCTGCCGCGACCACGCTGCGCGCCTTCTGCTGACACTGCCGCCTGCGCCGGTGCCGGCCTGATCCCTGTCTGAGTTTTTGCATTCTGCTCTCTTGTCTGACTGCTGCCGCCGTGTCGGCGGCCGGTCCTTTTTACTGGAACCAACATGAAACGCGTGATCCTATTCCTTGTTACCAACCTGGCCGTGATGCTGGTGCTGAGCTTTACCGCCAGCCTGCTCGGCATCAATCGCTACCTGACCGCCAACGGCATGAACTTCGGCATGCTGCTGGCATTTTGCGGATTGATCGGTTTTGGCGGGTCGTTCATTTCGCTGTGGATGTCCAAGACCATGGCCAAGTGGTCCACCGGTGCCCGCGTGATCGATCAGCCGCAGAATTCCACCGAGTTGTGGCTGGTGGATACGGTGCGCCGTCTGGCGACCCGGGCCCAGCTGACGATGCCGGAAGTCGCGGTGTACGACGGTCCGGCCAATGCCTTTGCTACCGGCGCCAGCAAAAACAATTCACTGGTCGCGGTATCGACCGGCTTGCTGCAAAGCATGACCAAAGAAGAAGTCGAAGCGGTGCTGGCGCATGAGGTGGCGCACATCGCCAATGGCGACATGGTGACGCTGACCCTGATTCAAGGCGTGGTGAACACCTTCGTCATGTTTCTGGCGCGCATCGTCGGCTATTTCGTCGATTCGGCCCTGCGCCGCAACAGCAATGAAAACTCTGGTCCCGGCATCGGTTACATGATCACGGTGGTGGTCTGTGAAATCGTGTTCGGTATTCTGGCCAGCGTCATCGTCATGTATTTTTCGCGGCAACGTGAATACCGTGCCGATGCCGGCGCGGCTTCGCTGCTCGGTTCGCCGGTACCGATGATCGGTGCCTTGCGTCGCCTCGGCGGTATCGAACCTGACGGTTTGCCGCAAAACCTGCAGGCCTCGGGTATTTCCGGACGCCAATCCTGGATGGGCCTGTTTTCCAGCCATCCGCCGCTGGAGTCGCGCATCGCCGCATTGCAGAACCGTTCGGTGCGCTAAGTTGGCTGACATGCGCACAGTGCGCGCCAAACATGGTCGCGCACTGATGCGTTAACCCGGGTGACTTTTATTTGTTGTTCCGGTTTTTAGTGTGTTTTTTCATTTCGTTTTTTATCGCGTTATTTCCATCCAATTATTTTCATCTTGATTCAGGGAGTCTATGCCTCACCACACACCGCTCATCGCAACCATTGTCGGCGGTCTCGTACTGGCTTTTATTTTCGGGACGCTGGCACATCGACTACGCATGCCACCGCTGGTCGGCTATCTGATCGCCGGTATCGCCATCGGCCCGTTTACACCCGGCTTCGTCGGTGATGCCGACCTGGCCCAGGAACTGGCTGAAATCGGCGTCATTCTGCTGATGTTCGGGGTTGGGCTGCATTTCTCGCTCAAGGATTTGTTATCGGTCAAGAATATCGCCATCCCCGGCGCGGTGGCGCAGATCAGTATCGCCACCTTGCTCGGCATGGGTATGGCGTGGGCGCTGGATTGGCCGATGGGTGAAGGCTTTCTGTTCGGACTGGCATTGTCGGTCGCCAGTACCGTGGTGTTGCTGACCGCACTGCAGGAACGCCGACTGGTAGAAACCAAGCGCGGTCGCATCGCGGTCGGCTGGCTGATTGTGGAAGATATTGCGATGGTGCTGGCGCTGGTGCTGATCCCGGCGCTCAGCGGCGTGCTTGGCGGCAAAGGCGAAGCGCTCGGCACCGGTGCCTTGCTGACCACGCTGGCGCTCACGCTGGGCAAGGTAGTGGCATTCGTGGCCGTGATGCTGATCGTCGGCCGGCGCGTGATCCCATGGATTCTGGAACGGATTGCCGATACCGGTTCGCGCGAATTGTTCCGGCTGGCAGTGCTGGCGATTGCACTCGGATTTGCGCTGGGTTCGGCCTACGTGTTCGGCGTGTCGTTTGCGTTGGGTGCATTCTTTGCCGGCATGATTTTGTCGGAATCGGAATTGAGTCATCGCGCGGCCGAAGAATCGTTGCCATTGCGCGATGCATTCGCGGTATTGTTTTTCGTCTCGGTCGGCATGTTGTTCGATCCCTCGATCCTGATTCGTCATCCGTTCCTGGTGCTGGCCACCTTGCTGATCATCGTGGTCGGCAAATCGCTGGCGGCGCTGTTCATCGTGCGCGCATTCGGACATCCGTTATCGACCGCGCTGACGATCTCCGCCAGCCTGGCGCAAATCGGCGAATTCTCGTTCATTCTGGCGACGCTGGGTATTTCGCTGGGCCTGTTGTCGCCCACTGCGCGCGACTTGATTCTGGGGTGTGCGATTCTGTCGATTCTGGTCAATCCCTTGCTGTTCTCATTGCTGGACCGGCTCAAACCGGCGCTGGAAAAACGCGAACGCGCGCTGCATCCGGCGGTGGCCGACAGCGCGCCGTATACTGCCGAAGCGCTGCATGATCACGTCGTGCTGGTGGGCTACGGCCGGGTGGGGCGGCATGTCGGCGAGACGCTGAAAGCGCAGGGCAGTCAGTTTGTCGTGATCGAAGATCAGGTCGAACTGGTCGACAGTTTGCGTGCCGCCGGGATCAATGCCTTGTATGGCAATGCCGTTTCCGCCGAGGTGTTGCAGGCCGCCAATATCGCCGCCGCGCGCTGGTTGCTGGTAGCGATTCCGGGTGCCTTTGAAGCGGGGCAACTGATTGAACATGCGCGAGCTTCTAATCCGGCGATCCGGGTCATTGCCCGGGCGCATTCGGAAGCCGAGGTCGAGCATCTGGAGAAGCACGGTGCCGCACATGCCATCATGGGAGAACGCGAAATTGCCAATGGCATGCTGGCTTGCGTGAAGAGTGCAGCGGCCTGATGGCGTGAGTGGTTTGGTGCAAAATCGCTGTTGCTCTGCAATATTTTTTCAGGCGTGATAAATTCCTGACTGGCGCGACACATCAGGCAACCATGATGCATCGCAGCCAAACATGTTCTCGGGGCGGGGTGTAATTCCCCACCGGCGGTAATGATGTGATGATGTCTTTTTCGACGTCATGACATCGAGCCCGCGAGCGCTTGACGGACGCCAGTCCGACAAGGTCAGCAGACCCGGTGTGATCCCGGGGCCGACGGTCATAGTCCGGATGAAAGAGAACGGGTAGCCTGCCAGGCGCATTTTGCGTGCCTGTGCTGTACCCATGCGCCCTGTTTTTTATTCAGCAAACAGGAGTCTTGAACACATGCAACACCATTCCACCGACATCAATTCCCAACGCAGCCGTATCGCGTTTATCCAATCTTGCTGGCACAAAGAGATTGTCGATCAATGCAAAATCTCGTTCGTGGCCGAAATTGCCAAACTGGGTTTCGCTGAATCCGATATCGATTTCTTTGAAGTGCCGGGCGCCTTTGAAATTCCATTGCATGCCAAACTGCTGGCAAAAAGCGGCAAGTACGCCGGCATCGTCGCCAGCGGACTGGTGGTCGATGGCGGCATCTATCGTCACGATTTTGTCGCGCAAGCCGTCATTACGGCATTGATGGAAGTCCAGGTCGCTACCGAAGTGCCGGTATTTTCAGCGGTATTGACACCATTGCATTTCCATTCGCACAGCGAACATCAGCAATTTTTCCACGAGCATTTCGTGGTCAAGGGGCAGGAAGCCGCCCGTGCCTGTGCCGATACCGTGACCAAGATCCGGGCATTGCAAGCGTCCCTGCGGGATATCGCGCCGGTACTCAACGCCGCCTGATCACGGCGCTCTGGTTGATCTGCGGCAACAGCTATGGCGAGGAAACCGAGGTAATGCCGGGCTATTGCCGCAGCGGAAGCATTTTGTTACATGGCTTACCGGATTGCCGTGGATACCGAGGGCGAATTGGTCTTTAATACAGGTATCCAATCAACGCGCAAGTATCGGGAGTACACCGTGAAAAAATCAATCGTCAGTATCGTCTTGTTGTCGGGTGCGGTATTGCTTGCCAGTGCCGCACCTGCGATGGCTGCCCATGTCGGCATCGGTATCAATATCGGCGTGCCGGGCTATTATCCGGCCCCGGTGTACGTGCAACCGGCCCCGGTCTATATGCCGCCGCCAGTGTATGTGCAACCGGCGCCGGTTTATGTCCGTCCGGCCCCGGTTTATTACGCACCGGCACCGGTGTATTACGGTCCCGGCCCGTATTACCGTGACTACCATCGCCACGGTCGCCCATACCACGGACACGGCTATTACCGGCGTTAAGAAATACTAAAGGCAGTCACGCTGCCTGAGCTGCGGCGCTGAGTTTCCTGCGTTGCCCGCATGCCGGCCATTGGCCGGCATTTTTCATGTCTGTTGCTCAGGGTTTGCTGTCGGCTTTGACGGGAGTGGTGGTGGCTGGTGTTTTTTCGGCGACTGAGGATTCGGCGACCGTGCCCAGATAACGTTCCACTGCGCCAAAAAAACGGTCATAGAATTGTCCCGAGCGAATGGTTTCGCTGGCAACCCTGACCAGCGAATCATCACTGGAACCGAACGGCATGGAAACCGAACCCAGCACGCCGACGCCGAGGCTGGCGGAATTATTGGTTTTCTTCAATGCGTAGCGATCCTGGGTGGCGCTGACGAAGGCGGTCGCATTCTTGTCGGCCTTGCCATTGGCGGCGCATACGATATGAAATGAAATTTCCAGATGCTGATCGGCGTCGGGCTGGAAGCTCTTGGTGCCGTCGACCACGTTGGCTTGCGCCTTGCTGATCACATAGCCCTGACTCAGCAGAGCACGTCGGGCAGCTTCGCAGGCGGCGGCGTCACTGCTGGCGAAAGTACGGGAGTAGGTGTCGGTCTCGCCGAATTCTTCTTGATGATAAATGGCTTGTTTGGACGTCGTGCAGCCGGCCATAGCGATGGCGATCAATCCTGCTATTGACGAATGGCGAACAAGGCGACGCATGCACAGATCTCCGAACTGAAAACAATGTCCGTGATTGTAATTTATCGTGACGACAACAAGTCAAAAGAGTTGGTAAATGTCGGTAACCCGTGGCGGCAAGTGTGCAAGCAAATGTAAGCGGCGTCGGCGCGCAAGGCCGCTGCCGCGTTTTTGACAGACCTCTTTCAAGGACACGACATGAACCCTCTCCATTCGCGCAGAAAATTGTTGCTGGCACTGAGTGCCGCATCGGTCTTGTTGGTCACCGGTTGCGTGGTGGCGCCACCGCAGGCGCACATCGAACGTGCTGAACATAAAGTGGTGCAGGCGCCGCCGGCACCGATTGCAGAGGCGATTCCGCCGGCGCCGTATCCCGATGCTTACTGGATTACCGGGCACTGGAAATGGGCAGGCAACCGTTATGTGTGGAATGGCGGTCATTGGGAGCAGGCGCGCCCGGACATGGTATTCCAGCATGCGTACTGGGCCAATGAGCGCGGCGAGTGGGTATTGCACCCGGGCCATTGGGTCCGGATCGACCCCGGTTACCGGGTAGAAACGGAAGTCATCACGATCGCGCCGCCACCGCCACGGGTGGAAGTGCAACCGCCGCCGCCAAGTCCGAACCATATCTGGATCGGCGGCTTCTGGCGCTGGAATCATGGTCGTCATGAATGGGTCGGCGGTCACTGGGATGTGCGGCGCGACGGCTACTTCTGGGCGCCGGGACATTGGTATCGCAACGGTGCCGGCTGGACCTTTTCAGGCGGCTTCTGGCAGCGTTATTGATTCGTCCGCGTCAGGCAAGCTGTCGAAACTGTCGGCAAAGGCTTGTCGCGCCGGATGATGCGTCACGTTTTTACGCCATACCAACAGGGTTTTGATGTTGGCGATAGCGGGCGGCAGGGCGTGAAACCGGATCGCATCGTCCATTTTGCGTTGCAGGATGACCGCCTTCGGCATCATGGCCACGCCCATGCCGGCCGCGACGCAACCGATGATGGCTTCGAAGGTGCCGAACTCATGCATGCGAAAGGCGTGAATGCCGGCATCGGTGAACCAGGACTCCAGCCGGCGCCGGTAGGTACAGCCGGCACGAAAACCGAGCAACACTTTCTTTTCCACATCGGCCGGGACGCTGACTGCTGCGTGGCCGCTGTGCGTCAGCAATACCAGCTCTTCTTCAAACACTTCCTTGCAATCCAGTTCCGGGCGCGATATCGGTGCCGTCACCAGCGCGACGTCGAGACGATGATCAAACACCGCTTGCACCATGGCATCGGTGGAGCCGGTTTCCAATACCAGATCGACATCCGGGTAATGCCGGTGAAAGCCTGCCAGCAAACCGGGTAAGCGTACTGCGGCGGTGGTTTCCATCGCGCCGATCTTCAGTTGCCCGGACGGTTTTTCGCCGCCGCGCACTGCGGCCTGCGCCTCGTCCGACAACTGCAGCAAGCGATCGGCATAGGTCAACAAACGTTCGCCTTCAGTGGTGATCAGCAAGCGGCGGCCGGCGCGGTGAAACAGCGGTACACCCAGCGTCTCTTCCAGTTGTGCCAGTCGTGCCGACACATTGGACTGCACCCGGTGCAAACGGGCAGCGGCGCGGGTGACGCTGCCTTCTTCAGCAATTGCCTTGAATATGCGTAATGCGGATAAGTCCATGATCATCTCTAAAAAAGATTGATAGGCTCATTATTATTCATTTTAAAAAATGGTTTAAGTACTTTATGCTGTTTGCTCTGCGACACCGGGATCGCAAACAACGGCCGACATGATGATGGGCTGGACTATCAGGAGCAGAGCATGACAACATTGCAACAATTGTTCGGTATCGAATTGCCGCTGATTCAGGCACCCATGGCTGGCGTGCAGGGCCATGCACTGGCGGCAGCGGTATCCAACGCCGGCGGGCTGGGGTCGATCCCGGCAGCCATGCTGGATGCCGAGAGCCTGCGGCGTGAACTGAGTGCCGTGGCGGCGGCAACCGACCGTCCTTACAACGTCAACTTCTTTGCGCACACGCCGCCGGTGCCGGATGCCGCCCGCGAAGCGGTCTGGCGCAAGGCGCTGGGGCCGTACTACGCAGAATTCGGTATCGATGCTGCCGCCATCCCGGCCGGCGCCGGCCGGGTGCCATTCAATGCCGCAGCGGCGGACATCCTGAGCGAGTTCGAGCCGGCGGTTGTCAGTTTTCATTTTGGCTTGCCGGCACCGGAACTGGTCGCGCGGGTGCGCAGTTGGGGCGCCAAGGTGCTGGCTTCGGCCACCACTGTCGAGGAAGCGCTGTGGCTGCAGGCGCGCGGTGTGGATGCGATCATTGCGCAAGGACTGGAAGCCGGTGGTCATCGGGGGATTTTTCTGAGCGACGACCTGACGACACAGGTCGGGACCTTTGCACTGTTGCCGCAAATTGTTAACGCAGTGACCATTCCGGTGATCGCTGCCGGTGGCATTGCCGATGCGCACGGGGTGGCTGCGGCGCGGGCATTGGGCGCGGCCGGCGTGCAGGCCGGCACTGCCTACCTGTTATGTCCGGAAGCGCTCACCAGCAGCGTGCATCGCGCCGCATTGAAGAGCGAGGCCGCGCGCCATACGGCATTGACCAATCTGTTCACCGGCCGTCCGGCGCGCAGTATTGTCAATCGCGTCATTCGTGAACAGGGAGCGATCAGCGCCGCCGCGCCAGCGTTTCCGTTGGCCACAGCCGCCATTGCGCCGATACGGAGCAAGGCGGAAGCGCAGGGCAGTGGTGATTTTTCGCCGTTGTGGTCGGGGCAGAATGCCAGCGCCTGCAAGGAAATTCCTGCCGCCGAGCTGACGTGGGAGCTGGTTTCCGGCTGGTGATGATGTACTGACCGGCGCACGGTGCTTGCCGTGAACCGGCGTTGGACATTGGGCAGGGTTATTGCGCCGGTTTTGTTTTTATATTGCCCTTGCTTGCTGGCATGAAGATCGCTTGTTGATGGTATGCATGTTTTTCTTTGGGAAATGATGCATGATGGATACTGGCGCTTCATAATATAATTTCTCGATTGAAATTAGAAACACTTCTATCTGAGTTGGTTTTCAATTCAGTTTAATGACCAGCAGAAGGCCCTAATGGATAACAACAAGAAAACTGAACTTGATCGCATTCGCCGCGAGTTGATCAATGCGCATAACCGCGCTGCCTGGCATATGGCGGCGACTATCATCAAGGCATCGCAGATCAAGGATGGCATGGACAAGCCGCCGACGGCGCGCGAACTTGCCGAACTCAATGCCACCATCACCAATCTGAGAAGTGTCGCTGAAGATGCTTTGTTGTTACTGAAGAAGTAGATTGACTGGCAGCAGTGCAACTGCTTGCCAGGTCATGCAGGCCGCCGCCGTTCGCTGTTGACGGCAGGGCAGTGCGACTCAGAATATTTCAAATGCCAGAATGAATGCTGAAATTGCCATGATGGCCATGCCGACCATGAAAAAAGTGTCGGCCAATTCTTCGCAGCGCGCCATTTTGCTGCCGCGCCGGACAGAAATATAAGACAGGATGATGCTGACCACAAAAATCAGGCTGTCCAGCGCCAGCAGTTCATCCACCCACGTTTGATTGCCATTGCCGGTCAGCTTGATGATGCTGATGACCGTCATGCACACACCGACCATGGTCGATGCGGTCGGCAAAATATGATTTGAAATCGAGTCCCGGTTCGGCATGTGGTTAAGCTGATCGTCAAGCGCGTGTTGGTGGTGAGCAGCTGATGCGCTTAACGCCCGCCACGGTGGTCATTGCGATCATGGCCGCGGTTGTCATGACGGTTGCCGCGGTGGTGATCGTTGCGATGGTCATCGCGCCGGCCATAGTGCGGATCGCGGCGCGGCGGATTGCCGTGATGCCAGCCGCCGCGACGCAATTCCCAGCCATGACTGCCGTGATACCACTGCGGACGGCTGTAGGCATAACCGGGTCGTGCCCGTTCCCAGTGTCCGGGGGCCCAGACGTGACGATTGCCAGCCCAGTTCCAGTAGCCCGGCGCCCACAGGTAGCCCTGACGTGGTGGCGGCACGCGTTCGTAACGCATGGGCGGTGGCGACGAGCCGATCGTGATGCTGACGCCGACTTGCGCCATGGCTTGCGTTGGCAGCATGGCAACGGCGCTGACGGCAATGAGTGCGGCGGCACAGAGGAAGCGTTTCATGGTTTTGCTCTTGGTTGTTGGATAATTGAACTATATAGGTTGCGATTGCAACGACAACTAAAGATGCAATTCATTACACTCGCTACAATACGGTACTTGCTGTCCGGCACGATGCCAGCAAGCAATTTCCGTGTCTGATACGGCGCGTGAAAATAACTTGCCTGGCCGCTGCCAGTAAAGTGTTTGAGTGTTTATTGGGGAGAGGAAGCCATGCGCAATCGTTTTAATCTGGGAGTGGGCTGTCTGGCGCTGGTATCGGGTCAGGCGCTGGCGCAACAGACGTTTTTTGAACTGGGTACTGAGTTGTACCAGGAAGTGTATTCCGAGAAAATCAATGGCCGGCCATTCATGCGGGAAGAGGCCACCATGTACGGCGTGAACGGCGTCGCCGGCTGGCGTCTGACACCGCAGCAAACGCTCAAACTCAGCCTGCGCTACGCTCAGGGGCGCAGCAAGTACACCGGCGGAAATGCGGTTATTCCGTTCGGCGGGCTGGTAGCCAGCGGGCAGGATCGTTATGTGTACGAACTGCGGGGTATCTACGAACATCAGGTGCAACTGTTGGGGCAAGACTTGCTGCCGTCGGTTGGCATCGGCTATCGCAATTTGACCGATCATCTGGAGCAGGCGGGCAGTGGCGGCTACAAGCGCGAGTCGGAGTATTACTTCATCAATCTCGGGCTGGCGGCCACGTTTGCCGCGGGACCGTTGAAAATCACACCGAAAATCGGTTGGAACCAGTTATTCAAAGGCAAGCAGTACTCCTACCAGTACGCAGGCAACAACGACATCGGCAACAAGCAGGAAACCGGACGCGGACTTGAATTGAGCACCATGTTTGCCTATGCCATGACTGATGGCAGTGAAGTGCGTGTGACGCCGTTCTTTCGCTACTGGAAAATTCCTGACAGCCAATGGACTTTTTACACGCAACATGATGCGTTGAAAGAACCAGACAATATGACGCGAGAAGTCGGCGTCAATCTCAGCTACGCATTTTGACGCCGGCCTGACTCCTGACGTTGACTGATATACCGTTTTACTAATGGGTGGTTTTTTTTGCCGCGGTCTTGATCTTGTTGCTGTTCTGATGATCTGCGGCCGCTTCCGGCAATACCGGTGCTTTGGTGATGCGCGTGATATTCGAAGTATTCACCGGATCGCTGGCCGGAAATGACATTTCATTTGCTTCGTCGAGTGCCACTTCGCTCGGTGTGTCGTGTTTGGTCGAGCGATGTTTCGGTGCAGGATCTGATTTGCTCATGATATTTCCTCGGTTGCAGAAAGTAGGGGATGCCGTCGGCCTGATGTGAGCAAGCGAGATTCTCCGTGAGCGAGACTCACGGCGCGCTGGTACCCTCGTCGGAGGCGGCGTCTTCAGCGCCGGTGCCGGGCAGGCGGCCGGAAATCAGAATCGCCGTAGCGTCGCGTTCGGCTTCCGGCGAAGGCGTCGGTGCCGATAATGGTCCGGGTGCAGAAGCAACGTCGCTTTTTGGGGCCTGGGCCCGGATTTGTGTCAGTGCGGTGTCGGTTCTCATGAGCTGCTCCTGGTTTGTTGGTCTGTTGTTGCGTGTCGTGCAGGGGCGCGGTGCATTCCTTGCGTTCCCTGCGGTATGGATACGACATCAGCGTAATGCGGCGTCACCGGGGGCGCCATAAGACCCTATCGCTTCCGCGTGTCAGAAAAGCAGCGGTGCATTTCTCCTACATTGTTTTCAGGCAACAACCGACTTGATCGAGGGCCGCATTTGGCTATGCTGGGAGCTTTCGTGGGCGTGGCATCCAGCCAGGCATATTTCCCGGGAGCCGGCGATGAGCAGATCTCACGATGACCAGCATACTTACAAAATACGCGAAGTGATTGGCAGTTCGCCCGACAGCAGTGATGAAGCAATTCGCAACGCCATTCGCGATGTCGGCAAAAGCGTCAGGCATCTGGCCTGGTATGAAGTGACGGAGCAGCGCGGACATATCGCGCAGAATGAAGTTGCCCATTTTCAGGTAACCCTGCGCGCGGGATTTCGTATCGACGCCTGAGCGGGGATTTTTACCGGGGCGGGCAGATTATCTGCATCACTCAGCTGTTTTTTGCACTCTTGCTGCACAGAACTTTTTCTAATATAAAATCAATAGTTTTGCGAGAGAACAATGTCCGAGTCCGCTCCCGCCGCAGTTGATCAGGCCGGCTTTCGCCGTATTCTGACGCGCAATATCGCCTTGCCGGCTGCCGCCGGACTGGCCAGTGCCATCGTTTTTGTCGGCCTGATCCTGTATCTGTTGTCATCCATGCGCTGGGTCGATCATACGCAAGAGGTGATCGGCAATGCCAACGAAATTTCACGTCTGGCGGTCGACATGGAATCCGGCATGCGCGGCTATCTGCTGACCGGAGACGACGCTTTTCTGGCGCCGTATCGCATTTCCAAACCGAAGATTGCCAGCGCCATGGCCACCCTCAAGCAACAAGTCATCGATAACCAGCCGCAAGTAGACCGGCTGACGCGGATCGCGGCATTGCAGGCGCAATGGGACAATTTCGCCATGGCAGCGATTGTGTTACGTCGCAACGGTGGTGATTACCTGAAGGTAGTGGCGACCGGCCGTGGCCGCCAGGAATTCGATGAAATCCGCCGCGAGTTTGCCGATTTTCTCGATATCGAACAACGTCTGCGCCAGGAGCGCATCGACACCTCACAACGCGTAACGACCGGCGTCATCCTGATTTACCTGCTGGTCAGCCTCGGTCTCACCGGTTTGCTGGCGCTGCTCGGGCGGCGTGACCTGAAGCTGTTGGCTACGACCTATGGCGAAGCGCTGGAACAACATCGTGAACACGCCGCAGTGCTGGAGCGGCAGGCTTGGCAGCGTACCGGGCAAAGCCAGTTGGCGCAGCAAAGCATGGGCCAGTTGTTGCTCAGTCAACTGGGCGGAACGGTACTGGAATTTCTGGCCACCTATATCAATACCTCGGTCGCGGCAGTGTATGTGCGCGAAGACAGCGGTACGCTGGAACGGGTCGCCAGTTATGGCTTCAGCCGTGAACAACTGCATACCACGCAAGCATTCAACGACGATGAAAGTCTGGTCGGACAGGCCGCTCGCGGGCGGCGCCTGATTCATCTGGAACAGGTGCCGGACGGTTACCTGACCGTCAATTCCGGCCTCGGTCAAGGCAAGCCGGTGAGCGTGCTGTTGTTGCCACTGGAACAAGACGACGAAGTGATCGGCGTGATCGAGCTGGGCTTCTTGCACCGTCCCCACGCCCGTGTGCTGGAATTTCTCGACATGACGGCACCCAGCGTGGCGGCAGCGTTCAAGGCCGCACTGTATCGCCGGCGCCTGCAGGATGTGTTGCAAAAAACCCGGCAACTCAACGAAGAGTTGCAAATGCAGCAAGAAGAATTACGTACCGCCAACGAAGAACTCGAACAGCAGTCACGCGTGCTGGCAGACTCGCAAGCGATCCTGGAAAATCAGAAGGCCGAGTTGCAGCAATCGAACGATCAGTTGGCCGACCAGACCACCGCACTGGATCAGAAAAATGCCGCGCTCAGTCTGGTACAGGTGGAACTGGAAGCGCGTGCCAGTGATTTGCAGCGGGCCAGCAAGTACAAATCCGAATTTTTGGCCAACATGTCGCATGAGTTACGCACCCCGCTCAACAGTTCACTGATTCTGGCCAAATTGCTGATGGATAATCCCAAGGGCAATCTGGATCCGGAGCAATTGCAATTTGCCGAAACCATTTATTCGGCGGGCAATGATTTGCTCAATCTGATCAACGACATTCTCGATATTTCCAAGGTCGAAGCCGGCAAGCTCGAACTGGCGCCGGAACCGATCCGGGTACAGCGTTTGCTGGATGGTTTGCACATGAGCTTCGCGCCGCTGGCGCAACAAAAGAATCTGCATTTTTCGGTCACGCTGGCAGCCGCTGCACCGCAGATGATGTTTGCCGATCGTCAGCGGCTGGAGCAGATTCTCAAGAATCTGTTGTCCAATGCGCTCAAATTCACCGAAACCGGCAGCGTAGCACTTGAGGTCTCGGCGCACGGCAGCCGTATTGCGTTTGCGGTACGCGATACCGGTATCGGTATTCCTGCGCATCAGCAAGACATCATTTTCGAAGCCTTCCAGCAAGCCGACGGTACCACCAGCCGGCGCTACGGCGGCACCGGTCTGGGGCTGTCGATTTCACGCGACCTGGCAAGCCTGCTCGGCGGCACCATCACGGTGTCGAGCGTGCCGGAGCAAGGCAGTATCTTTACGCTGGACATGCCGCTGACAGCAACGTTGCCCGAGGTGGTTGCGCCGGCATCGCCGGCGCCGACGCCGGTCCCGGTCCCGAAAGGCGTGGCGCCGGCCGAGATTCCGGTATTCGCGGATGACCGCCATCATGTGCCGCTCGGCCGTTCGGTGCTGGTCATCGAGGACGACGCCGAATTCGCCGGCATTCTGTATGAAGTTGCGCATGAAGCCGGCTATCAGTGCCTGGTGTCGCATGGCGCTGCCGATGGCTTGCAGACTGCCAGTGAATTCCTGCCCGATGCCGTGCTGCTGGATCTGCGTCTGCCCGACGATTCCGGCATGGCGGTACTGCAAAAACTCAAGGCCAATCCGCGTACCCGGCATATCCCGGTCCATATCGTCTCGGCCTCCGACCGTACCGAAGTGGCGTTGCAACTGGGCGCGATTGGTTACGTCATGAAGCCGGCCACGCGTGACCGGCTGCAACAGGTATTCCAGAAGCTGGAAGCGCGCTTGACGCAAAAGGTCAAGCGCGTGCTGCTGGTGGAAGATGATGCGCGCCAACGTGAAAGCGTGGTGCACCTGATCGAGGATACGGACGTCGAGATCGTTGCCGTTGAAAGCGGCGAAGAAGCCATTGCACTGCTGCGCGACACCGTATTCGATTGCATGATCATTGATTTGCGCTTGCCGGATATGCAGGGGCATGAGCTGCTGCAACGGGTTGCCGAAGAAGATGTCTGCGCGTTTCCGCCGGTGATTGTCTATACCGGCCGCAATCTGACGCGCGCTGAAGAAGACGAGTTGCTCAAGTATTCACGCTCCATCATTATCAAAGGCGCGCGGTCGCCGGAGCGCTTGCTCGATGAAGTGACGCTGTTCCTGCACCGGGTCGAATCGGAGTTGTCGGCCGAGCGGCAAAGCATGCTGCGCACGGTGCGCAGCCGCGACCGTATCTTTGAAGGGCGGCGCGTGCTGCTGGTGGATGACGATGTCCGCAATATTTTCTCGCTCACCAGCGCGCTCGAACAAAAGGGCCTCAAGGTCGAAGTCGGTCGCAACGGTTTCGAGGCAATTGCCCGACTCGATGAAGTGGCCGATATCGATCTGGTGCTCATGGATATCATGATGCCCGGCATGGATGGACTGGAAGCGATGCGCCGCATTCGTGCCGACGGCCGTTTTGCCAAGTTGCCGATCATCGCCATCACCGCCAAGGCCATGAAAGACGATCAGGAGCAATGCCTGCAGGCCGGCGCGTCGGATTATCTGGCCAAGCCGGTTGATCTGGACCGGCTGTACTCGTTGCTGCGGGTCTGGATGCCGAACATGGAACGGATCTGATGCACGCCGTCAGCGCCATTGATATCGAAATGCATTTGCTGATCGAGGCGATCTACCTGCGTTATAGCTATGACTTCCGCAACTATTCCAGCGTCTCGCAAAAGCGGCGTTTGCAATATGCGGTGCAGCAGATGAAGTGCGGCACCATTTCGGAATTGCAGGCGCGCGTGTTGCACGATCCCGATACCTTCATGGAATTGTTGCAGTACCTGACGGTGCCGACCAGCGAAATGTTTCGCGACCCGTCCTATTTTCTGGCCTTGCGACACGACGTGGTGCCGGTGCTGCAAACCTATCCGTCGCTCAAGATCTGGGTTGCCGGTTGCAGCACCGGAGAAGAAGTGTATTCGCTGGCGATCCTGCTCAAGGAAGAGGGTTTGCTGGAGCGCAGCATCATTTACGCCACCGACATCAATCCGTATTCGCTCGACAAGGCGCGCAAGGGCGTATTTGCGCTCGACCGCATGCGCACCTATACGGAAAATTATCAGGCCGCCGGCGGCAAGTGCGCCTTTTCGGATTACTATACGGCGGCCTACGATGCGGCGTTATTCGACCGCAGCCTGACCGACAACATCAGCTTCGCCGACCACAGCCTGGCTACCGACAGCGTGTTCTCCGAAACCCATTTCATTTCCTGTCGCAATGTGTTGATTTACTTCAACCGCAAGCTGCAGGAACGTACCTTTGGCCTGTTTCACGAATCGTTGTGCCGGCGCGGTTTTCTCGGCCTGGGCAGCCGTGAGCGTATCGATTTCTCTGATATTGCCGGACACTTCGAACCGCTGGTGCGGGAGCAGCGGATTTACCGCAAGTTGTCAACCTGATGGATTTTAGAAAAGAAAAAGCATTCGCCATGACGAAGCCGGAGAACCACTGATGCCGCCCGAACCAGCGACCAAACTGCTGATTGTCGATGACTTGCCGGAAAACCTGCTGGCCCTGAGCCATATCCTGCAGCAGGAAGACCGCGTGGTCTACACCGCAAGCTCCGGCGACGCCGCGCTGCAATTACTGTTGCAACATGAATTTGCGCTGGCCATCCTCGATGTCAACATGCCCGGCATGGATGGTTTCGAACTGGCCGAGCTGATGCGCGGCACCGAAAAGACGCGCCATATACCGATTGTCTTTGTCAGCGCTGCCGGCAAGGAATTGAATTACGCCTTCAAGGGTTATGAAACCGGCGCGGTCGATTTTCTCTACAAACCGCTCGATATCGCGGCGGTCCAGAGCAAGGTCAAGGTGTTTGTGGCGTTGTATCGACAGCGGCTGCAAATGCAGCGCCAGGTCGAAGCGCTGGAAAAAAGCCGTGCCGAATTGCATGCCACGCAGATCGAATTGCAGCGCTTGTTGCAGGTGCGGGACGAATTCATGTCGATGGTGGCACATGAGTTGCGCACGCCGCTCAATACGCTGTTGCTGGAAACCCAGATGCGCAAGATGCATCTGGACCGAGGCAATGCAGCGGCATTCAGTGCCGAGCAGTTGCGGCCGATGATTGCGCGCGACGGGCGTCAGATTCAAAGCATGATCCGTCTCATCAACGATATGGTGGACGTGTCGCGCATTCGCAGCGGCAAGCTGTCGGTGCGCCCCGGTAACACCGAGTTGTCCGGCATGTTGCAACGCATTGCCAGCGATCTGGAGCAGCAGGCCGCCGCCGTCGGCGTCACCATTCATTTGCGGGCGCCGCAGCCGGTGCATGGTGTCTGGGATGAGTTTCGCATTGAACAAGTGATCATCAATCTGTTGACCAATGCCTTGCGTTACGGCGATGGCAAACCGGTAGAGGTCACGTTGAGCACGGCCGGCGGCTTTGCCGAAGTCGCTGTGCGCGATTACGGCATCGGCATCTCCGAAGCCGACCAGCAGCGCATTTTCGCGCCGTTTGAACGGGCCGGTTCGAAGCAGGTCAAGGAAGGCCTCGGGCTCGGCTTGTATATTGCGCGGCAACTGGCCGAGACCCATTGCGGTGAACTCGGCGTGCAAAGTGCGCCGGGTCAGGGCTCGGTATTTGTGTTACGGTTGCCACTGGCATAGCGGCAGCATTGCCGCTATTCCTACTGCACTCCGGGGCGGTTGCCGACATTCAGTTGTGGTGGTCATGGTTATAGTGGCCACTGGACAAGTTAATCCATCGCCGGGGCAGCGTGTGCTCTGTTGCATGGGGAACCGACAATATGAAAAATCCGCAACGTCCTTCTGCCTGGCGCAGAGTGCTGGTCGGCTTGCAACTGACAGCCGAAGTCTATGTGCTCTGGCGTGATTACCAACGTTATGTAGAAGCAAAGAACGCGCGTTCGCTCACCATTTCCATGGCGCCGCCCAAGCCGGCGACCCTGGTGGCGCCGTTACCGGTAGTGCCGCCATTGCCGGCGCGTGAAGCCGTCTCTCTCAACAGTTTGTGGCACGTGGTGCGAGCCGCCGGCAATGCCTGGCTGCAGCATCGCGCTGCCAGCAAGGGCGCAGCGCTGGCCTTGTACACCTTGTTTTCGCTGGCACCCATGCTGATTCTGGTGGTGGCAATTGCCGGCTTTTTTCTCGGCGAAGCGCAGGTCGCCGATGGCATCGTGGCGCAGATGAAGAATGTGGCAGGGGTGCAGGGCGCCAGCGCGATCCAGTCGATGCTGATGGGCGGACGCAATCCCGGCAACGGGCTGGTGGCCGGATTGGTATCCGGCGGCATTGTGTTGTTTACCGCGACCAGCGCCTTTGCCGAACTCAAGAACAGTCTCGACGAACTATGGGAAAACAAGATCACTTCCAGTTCGGGGGTCTGGACCTTGCTCAAGGAACGCTTGCTGTCGTTCGGGTTGTTGCTGGTATTGGCGCTGATGTTGCTGATGTCGCTCACGGTCAGTGCCGGACTGGATGCCCTGAGCAATATCTGGGGCAACAGTTCGTGGATATTGTTTACCCAGATCCTCAGCAGCGGTACCGCGATTCTGATCGTGACCATCCTGTTCGCAGTGATTTTCAAATATTTGCCCGAAGTGCCGCTGGCGTGGAGCGATGTCATGGTCGGCGCGGTTCTGACCTCGGTATTGTTCAGTATCGGCAAAGCGCTGATCAGCCTGTATGTAGCGCATGGCAATTTTGATTCGACCTACGGCGCAGCCGGTTCGCTGGTGGCCCTGATCGCATGGATTTACTATTCGGCGCAGATATTCTTTTATGGCTCCTTGTTCACCCATGAATACGCAGTGCGTCTGGGCAGCCGCTATGGCGACCGCAGTGCCGCAACACCTGTCACGGAGACCGGCTTGCCGGTCAATTCCTGATGCGGACACTCCCCAACACAGTCATTAAATTCGCCCTCGGTTTGGTGGCCGCGCTGGCGGCGCTGCTGGTGTTGCTCTGGATACTGATCGTGACACTGGACTGGAACCGGGCGCGTCCCTATATCAATGAACGTGTGAGTGCTGCCACCGGCCGCGAATTCGTGATCGCCGGTGATTTGCGGGTAGCGCTGGGTTTCGGCCCCGCCAGTGAGACCGGCTGGCGACATTATGTGCCGCGCCCGCATATCGTGGCGCATGACGTCAGCATGAGCAATCCCGACCGGAGTAGTGTCGGTCCGGCACTGGCGCGGGTCAAGGCGATTGACATCTCGCTGCACCTGTTGCCGCTGCTGGCGCGGCAGGTCAACATCAGCGATCTCGGTTTGCAGGAAGCGGCGGTGGCGCTGGAGCGCCGCCCGGATCGCAGCAACAACTGGACCTTCAAGAGCAACGGCCCGTCGCGCTGGCAATTCAAGGTGCAGCAATTGCGCGTGGCGGGCGCGAATATCCGCTATCTTGATCCTGCCATCAAACTGGATGTCTCGGCCCGCATCGATTCGCTGGCGGCACCGCAACTGGTGGCCGGCAGCATCCAGCCGTATGGTCTGGCATTTACCCTTGGCGGCAGTTACAACGGCGCCGCGGTCAGCGGCGGCGGCAAGGGTGGTCAACTACTGACACTGGCCGAAAAGGGCGTGGTGTATCCGGTGCAGGTCAAGGGCCGGATCGGCGACAACGCGGTCAGCCTCGATGGCCGCATCACGCAGCCGAGCGCCGTTACCGATGTCAATTTGCGGCTGTCCTTGTCCGGCCGCAGCATGGCCGATCTCTATCCGCTGACGCGGGTGGTGTTGCCCGATACCCCGGCTTATGCCACCAGTGGCCACCTGATCGGCAAGATCGATGAGAATGGCAGCCGCTGGGTCTACGATAAATTCACCGGCACCGTCGGCAGCAGCGACTTGTCGGGGACCGTCGAATATCTGGTACGTCAGCCACGGCCGCTGTTGCGCGGCAAACTGCAATCAACCATGTTGAAGCTGGCCGATCTGGGGCCGGCCATCGGCGCTGACTCGAATCAGGAAAAGCGCAACAAAGGCAAACCGGCAGTCCAGCCCGACAGCAAGGCCTTGCCGGTGGAACAATTCAATACCGCGCGCTGGGGCGCGATGGATGCCGATATCAGTTTCAGCGGCAAACAAATCGTGCGGACCCATGACATTCCGCTCAAGGATGTGGCGGCCGAACTGCACCTCAAGGATAAGGTGGTCACGCTGACGCCGCTCAACTTCGGCGCTGCCGGCGGCAATGTCACCTCGAACGTGATGCTCGACGGACGTACTGCCAAAATCGATGCCCAAATCCGCATGGCGGCGCGTCACATGCAGATCAGGCAACTGTTTCCGAAACTGGAATCGATGCAGGCCAGCTTTGGTGAAGTCAACGCCGATGCTTTCCTGCGCGGCGGCGGCAATTCCATTGCGGCCATGCTGGCCAGCGCCAACGGTGAACTGAACGGGGTCGTGACTGACGGCTCGGTCAGCAAATTCATTCTCGAAGCAGCCGGGCTGAACGTGGCTAATGCGGTGTTCGTCAAAGTGTTTGGCGACAAGCAGGTGCATCTGAATTGCATGGTGTCGTCGTTTGTCGTCAAGGACGGGCAGGCGCAGGTGCGCCGCTTCGTGCTGGATACCGACGATGCGGTAGTCGACGTCAGCGGCCATATCGATCTGGCCCGGGAGTTGCTTGATCTCGACGTGCGTCCGAAGAGCAAGGGCGTGCGGATATTTTCCTTGCGCACGCCGCTGTACGCCAAGGGCAGCTTCAAACACTCCGATGTCGGTCCTTACAAGGGACCACTGGCGCTCAAGGCTGGTGCCGCAGTGGCGCTGGCGGCACTGGCGCCGGTGGCAGCGGTGCTGCCGCTGGTCAATATCGGCAAGGTCGAAGACACCAATTGTGCACCGTTGCTGGCACAGGCAGAGCAACCGCCGACCATGCAACCGCCGGCAGCCCGGCGCTGAACGCGCTGCTGCGGCAAGTGTGGTTCAGTGTGCGGACGGAGATTTGCCATTGCCGGGATGATTGGCATTGAGGGCGCGTTTGACGCTGCCGGCCAGATCGGAAATCTGGAATGGCTTGCGCAACACCGCATCCAGTCCGATGACTTTTTCCACCGCCTGCATGTCGGCATAACCGGTTGCCATGATGATCGGCAGATGCGGATAGCGTTCGCGCACGGCGGCGATCACCTCGGCGCCGTTCATGCCTGGCATCAGAAAGTCGACGATCATCAGATCGAAGTTTTCGTGTTGCAGCTTTTCCAGACCGAACCAGCCGTTTTCGGCATGTTGCACAGCATAGCCCAGAATCTCCAGCGACTCGACGATGAATTGCCGCACTTCGTTGTCATCTTCAATGACCAGAATATTGCCGGATTCCTTGAGCGGCAATTGCAGTTCCTGCGATTGCGGGTCGGGCGCCGGCACTGCTTCGACCGACGCCACCGGCAGCCAGACTTCGACCGTGGTGCCTTTGCCGACCGTGCTGTCGATGCGCGCCAGACCACCGGATTGGTTGGCAATGCCATAGACCTGGCTGAGTCCGAGGCCGGTGCCTTTGTCGACCGGCTTGGTGGTAAAGAACGGATCAAATACCTTGCCGAGTATTTCCTGCGGTATGCCTGAGCCGCTGTCCTTGACCGCAATCACGACATAGGTGCCGGAGGTGAGAATGCCGTCAGCGGCATCGCGCAAGGACACGATGATTTGCAGGTTGCCGCCGTCGGCCATGGCATCGCGGGCATTGATGGCGAGATTGAGAATCGCCATTTCCAGTTGGTTGAGATCGGCCACGGCGCGCGGCAGGCCGGGGGCGATCTCGAAGGTGACATGAATGTTGGCGCCGACCGACACCGCGATCAGATCCTTCATGCCCTCGACCAGCGATTCGATTTCGACCGGCTTCAGATCGAGGCTTTGATTGCGCGAAAAGGCCAGCAACTGGCCGGTCAGTTTGGCGCCGCGCTTGGTGGCGTTGCGCGCCGAATTGGCCATGCGTTTGATGCGTTCGTTATCGGCCAGCCGTTCGATCAGATCGACATTGCCGATGATGACATTCAACAGGTTGTTGAAATCATGCGCGATGCCGCCGGTGAGGCGGCCGATGGCTTCCATTTTCTGGGCCTGCATCAGGGCAATCTGGGTCCGTTCGCGTTCAGCCATTTCGCGCATCAGGCGATCATTGGCCTGCGCCAGTTCCGAGGTCCGCTCCTGAATCCGCAATTCCAGCGTGTCGTTGAAGCGGCGCAATGCGCTCTGGTTTTCCAGCAAATGGTTTTCGGCTTCGCGGCGGTCGCTGATATCCAGTGAAATGCCGGCCATGCGTACCGGAATTCCGATCCGATTGAGCACGGTCTGGCCGCGAATCTGTATCCAGTGCACCGACTGATCCGGCCACAGCACCTGGTATTCAATCGAGAAATCCTTGCTGGAAGCGACCGCCGTTTCAATCACGTCGCGATGGCGCTGACGATCATTGGGATGAATCGCGTGCAGCAGATCGTCGTAGGTAAACTCACTGTCTTCAGAAAAGCCGAAATGCCGTTTGCAGGTCGCCGATACCTGCAGCACGGAAGTCGCCAGCTCCAGGCTCCACGAACCAAGCTGACCGGCATTCAGCGCCAACCGCAGATGTTCCTCCGAGCGCGCGCCTTCTTGCAGATGGCGGCGGCTCAAATATTGCCGGCGGCGTGCCCGCAACGCCGAGACGCTGGCACGCAGCAAGGTTTCGGCATTGATCGGGCGCTCCAGCAAAATCATGTTGACCAGATGCTCAAGCACATCCAGTGCCGGGTGGCGATTCTGTCCGGACTGTCTGGCGCTGAGAATCACGAACGGAAAGTCGGACCACGATTCCTGCTTTTCCAGCCATTGGTGCAGCAAGGAAAAATCGGCGCCGTTGAAACCCTCTTCGGTGATCAGGGCGGCGCCGGCGCCGATGTGCAGCTGCTGCATCAGCTCGGCATAGCCGGCGCAAATGAGGCAGTTCAGGCCGTGCTGCGACAAAGTTTGCCGAATGACGTCGGCATCTCTGCCTTGGGGCGCGAGAATCAGAATGCGTTCTTCGATGGGAACATCAATCGGCATTGCTGTTCATCATGGGAGTCGCGCCGCGATACGTCGGCAGGCCGCTCAGGATGCCTTCAAAATTTTTCAGGGGCGGGCCGATTTGCAAGCCGTTCTGCGGTTGCAGACGAAACTCGTGAATGGTACGGGCATGATGATTGGTGCGACTCTTGATGACCGAGATGGCGGTGGCGATATCGCCATGCGCTTCAAAATACCGAAACATTACGACCGAATCACTGAGGTAACTGAGATCGACGTCCGAGCGAATTTCGCCGACCAGACCGTGCTGGCCCAACACCAGCATGGTGGTGACTCCCTGCCGGCTCAGATAGCTCAAGATCTCATGCATTTGCAGTAACAGGAATTTCTCTCCCGGCATGGCTTGCAGATAAGCGTTGAGACTGTCGATGACGGCGAATTTGCGGTTCTCGACTTCGACCGCATGACGGATGCGGGTGGTGAATTCACCGGGCGACAGCGCGGCCGGATTGATCTGATACAGCACCAGGCTGCCGTCTTCCAGATAAGGGGAGATGTCCATGCCGAGCGAACGCGAGCGGCTCAGCAGCGTATCGATTCCTTCGTCGAACAGGTAATAGGCGGCCCGTTCACCGCGTTGCAGCGCACTGAGTACGCAGCCTATCGCGGTAGTCGTCTTGCCGACGCCGGACGGTCCGTTCAGCAAGGTATTGGTGCCACGCACCAGACCGCCGCCCAGCAAGGCGTCGAATTCCGCCACCCCGGTGCTGACAACCGTATCGTCGAAGCGGTTGGGGTGGTTCGACGCGACCAGACGAGGAAACAGCGACATGCCGCCGGTTTCCAGTACGAAATCATGATACCCGCCGCTGAATTTGATGCCGCGCATTTTGATGATGTGCAGCCGGCGCCGCTCGTTGCCGAATTCCTGCGGCAGTTGTTCGAGCCGGATGACGCCATGCACGATGCTGTGCAGTTGCAGATCGCCCACCTCGGTGCTGCGGTCATCCAATAGCAGGACGGTGCAATTGCGGGTCGAGAAAAAATGCTTGAATGCCAGGATCTGACGCCGGTAGCGCAAGGAATTTTGCGCCAGCAGCCGCATTTCCGACAGGCTGTCGAAAATCACCCGGCTCGGTTTCAGTTCATCGACCAGCCGCATGACATTGTTGATGGTCTCGCCGAGTTCAATTTCGGACGGATGGAGAATCGTTTGCTGGAAATCGGGATTGAGATTTTCTTCATCAATCAGTTCATACAGTGTCAGACCTTCCAGCGACCAGCCATGCGACGCCGCTACCGCCCGCAACTCGGATGCGGTTTCCGACAAGGTGATGTAGAGACCGGATTCGCCATTGGCCAGCCCGGTCAGCAGGAATTGCAGGCCGCAGGTCGTCTTGCCGGTACCGGGAGTGCCTTCCAGCAAGTACAGACGATGTTTGGTCAGACCGCCGCCCAGAATCGTATCGAGACCGGCAATGCCGGTCGGGCAGCGCTCGGTGGCAGCAGAGGAGGTGGTGGTTTGAGCCATGTTGGTGGGCGTGATGGGCACGGTGGAATATTAGTTTTATATGAAGATCCGAATTTAGCAGCGGCCCTTTTTTCGACTTGTCAGTGAACTCCTGAAAGTCTTGTAAGACATTCTGAAGGGCGCCCGCAATCCCAGTGCCAGCAAGGATTGTTCGTTTTTTTATGGTCTTTTTGACATGGATTAATCGAGCGCCGAATGCTTTACTATGCGGTATGCGTAGTCCAAGCGGAACCCCCGGCGACAGTTGCTCTGATAGGGCTGTCAGCAATAGCGGCAAGCGGATGATGTTTTACCCTTGCTGTAACCGCATACCGGCAACAACCAACAATACAGGCGAAGATGATGGAACGAATATCGGATATCGGGAAGACACATGACGATGCTTCTCTGCACATTCTTGTGGTGGAAGATAATCTCGATTCGCAAGTGCTGGTGTGCGAATTGCTCAACGTGCTCGGTCATCGTGCCAACGGCGTGGCCAGCGGCGAGTTCGCGCTGAGCGCTTTGGAACAAGACGCTTATGATGTCTTGTTTACCGACATCAGTCTGCCTGGCATGTCGGGCATTGAACTGGTACGCAAGGTCAGTGAAACCAACCCGGCATTGAAAATCATCTATGCCTCGGGGTATGGCGCTCAAGTCCGGAAAAATGTCGACAGCAATACATTTTCGCTGCCGAAGCCGTATGATATCGATGAGTTGCAGAACATTCTCGATTGCATCCATCGCCAGTTGCAGGTCGCGCCCGCCGCGATCGCACACTGATGCACTGAACCCCGGCCGGCGCAGCGCTGATGACCAGCTCTCAGACCGTTGTGCGCGGCCCATTCCCATCAGGAGAGCACTATTAATCCGCTCATACAGCTGTCCGATCTCGTCCATCAGCATCGGGAGGTGCTGCTGACGCGTTGGCGAGGCCTGGTGCGCGCCTTGCCGTCGGCGCGTGAACTCAGCACGCCCACCCTCAACGACCACATACCGGCGCTGCTGGTCGAAGTATCACAGGCATTCCGGCGCAATTCCGATGCCGCCACCGCCGACGTGCTGGCCGAAGGTACGCCGCCCGAGCACGGCCTGCAGCGCCTGCACGACGGGTACATGATCGAGGAGGTAGTGGCCGAATACAATATTTTGCGCGGCTGCATTCACGATCTGGCCAGTGAGCATGGCATCAATCTGCAAGGAAAACCGTTTCACATCCTCAATCTGGTGTTCGACAGCGCCATCGGCCTCGCGGTCCAGACCTTTTCGATGAACCGGGCGCTGGAAGTGCAGCGCCGGCGCAATGAGTATCTGGCGTTTATCGCGCATGACCTGCGCACGCCGCTCAACGCGGTGGCGCTGGCGTCGAAAGTGCTGGAGGTGCAGTTTTCCGGCAAGACGGACGAGCCGCAAGCGGTCAAAATGCTCAAGGTATTGCAGCGCAATGTGCAGACCCTGTCCTTGCTGGTAGCCAATGTCATTGAGGAAAATGCCAACCTGGAAACCGAAAGCGGCGTGCGGCTGGAACGTCGCCAACTTGATCTGTGGCCACTGGTCGAGAGTCTGGTGTACGACCTCAATCCGGTCGCCGGCACCGGCAGCGCCAAACTGATCAATGATGTGCCGGAAGAGCTGGAGATCTACGCCGATGCCCACCTGCTGCGACGCATGATACAAAATCTGATCGCCAATGCGATCACGCATACCCCGCGCGGCGAGGTGGTGATCGGTGCGGCGGCGAATGCTGACGGCAGCGGGGTCGAATGCTGGGTGCGTGACAACGGCTGCGGTATCGCGCCGGATCGGCTGGACAAGATATTCGACAAGTACGAAAGCGAAACCCGGGACCAGGGTGGCCTCGGTTTGGGCCTGACGATATTCAAGGCATTCGTCGAGGTGCATGAAGGCACGCTGCATGTGGAAAGCGAAGTCGGCACCGGTTCGCGCTTCAGTTTCATTTTGCCCAACCGCCAGCGGTCAGCCGGCGCCTGACCGCGTTGCCGGTGGCCAGGCTGGCCATCACGCTTCACGTGCATATCTGTTGCAATGATCCAGATAGGCGCGTTCATGCGTGGCAACCAGATCGATGACGCTGTCCCATCGCCAGGACGGTGCTTCCAGGTTTTTGGTGCGGCCCCGCGCCAGTTCGTTGACCCGGGTCCGGCACGTCGCCATCATGCGCGACTTCTCCTACAGAAATAAGCGGAGCCGTCCTATCGCTATCTCTTGCTGTCGGGCTTACTATTTTTGCACAGGCGCAAGCCAACTCTCTCTTGTTTGCAAAAATCGAAGGACCCGACATGACTCCGTTGCGTACCAGCTTTTCCCCGGCAATTATTCCGTTCACCCAGATCGACCTGACCCAGAAGACCGCGTGGAAATTGCTGGAACAACATTACCGGCAGCAAGCCCGGCATGTGCACTTGCGCGATCTGTTTGCGCAGGACGCCGGGCGCGGTACCCGGCTCAGCGCAGAAGGCGCCGGCATCTATCTCGATTATTCCAAGAATCTGGTCACCGATCAGACGCTGCGGCTGTTGATGCGCCTGGCGCGCGAGTGCGGTTTGCGACAACGTATCGAAGCCATGTTCAGCGGCGACAGGATCAATGCCACGGAACAGCGCGCAGTGCTGCACACCGCTTTGCGCGCACCGGCCAACAGCAGTTTGCGGGTCGATGGCAAAGATGTCATTGCACCGGTGCAAAAGGTGTTGCAACGGATGGGCAAGTTCTCCGCGCAGATTCGCACCGGTGAGTGGCCCGGTTTTACCGGCAAGCCGATCCGGCATGTCATCAATATCGGCATTGGTGGCTCTGACCTTGGACCGATGATGGCAGTCGAAGCGCTGCGTCATTACGCCGACGCCGAACTCGATGTGCGTTTCGTGTCGGATGTGGACGGTGCGGATTTCGAACAGGCGATTCACGGGCTGGCGGCCGACCAGACCCTGTTCATCGTTTGCTCCAAGACCTTTACCACCATGGAGACCCTTAGCAACGCCAGACTGGCGCGCGACTGGCTGGTGCAAGCGCTGGGCGATGAGCGGGCAGTGGCACGGCATTTTTCCGCCGTCACCACCAATACCGCCGCGGCCGGGAAATTCGGCATTGCGCGCGACAACATGTTCGGTTTCTGGGACTGGGTGGGAGGGCGCTATTCGCTGACGTCGGCTATCGGCCTGTCATTGATGATCGCGATTGGTGAAGACGGTTTTCGTGACCTGCTGGCCGGCTCCCATGCCATGGACCGGCATTTCCGCGAGACCCCGCTGGAGCAGAATTTGCCGGTGCTGATGGGCATGCTGACGGTGTGGTACAACAATTTTTTTCAGGCGCACAGCCAGGTCGTGTTGCCTTACAGCCGGTCGCTGAAAAAATTCCCGGCCTATCTGCAACAACTGGCGATGGAGAGCAACGGCAAACAGACCACGCTGGACGGCGCGCCGGTGTCCTATCAGACGTCGCCGGTGTACTGGGGCGACAGCGGCATCAATGGCCAGCATTCGTTTTATCAGTTACTGCATCAGGGAACCCGAATGGTGCCATGCGACTTCATCGGCTTTTGCGAGCCGCTGACCCGCACGCCTGAGCAGCATCAGTTGCTCATGGCCAGCATGTGCGCTCAGGCCGAGGCACTGGCGTTCGGCAAGAGTGCGCAAGAAGTGCGTGCCGCCGGCACCCCGGAAGAACTGGTGTCGCATCGCAGCTTCGAAGGCAATCGTCCCAGCAATACCTTGTTGATGCAGCGCCTCACGCCGCATGCGCTGGGCGCAATGATTGCCCTGTATGAACACAGCGTGTTTACCCAAGGGGTGATCTGGAATGTGGACTCGTTTGATCAATGGGGCGTTGAACTGGGCAAGGCGCTGGCCAAGCGCACCAGTGCCGAGCTGGCTGACAGCAGTTTGCCGCTGACCCATGACAGTTCCACCAATGCCTTGCTGAAGCGCTTGCGCCGGCAGTCGCCGGCCGCGCGTTCCTGAACCTGGCCGCAGCCCCGCGGCTCAGGCCTCAGGCTGGCGGTGGCGCCAGCAATTCCCGGATCACCGCTTCCAGCGTATCGATATCCACCGGTTTCACCAGATGCCGCACAAATCCCGCCTGCGCTGAGCGCTGGCGGTCGGTGGCCTGACCGTACCCGGTGAGCGCCACCATCTGCAACTGCGCCAGACCGGGTTGGGTACGCAGATGACCGGCCAGTTCGTAGCCATCCATGATCGGCAAACCGATATCCAGCAACGCAATGCGGGGCG
Source organism: Herbaspirillum autotrophicum (assembly GCF_001189915.1). GTDB lineage: Bacteria > Pseudomonadota > Gammaproteobacteria > Burkholderiales > Burkholderiaceae_D > Herbaspirillum > Herbaspirillum autotrophicum. The sequence continues at coordinate 73,379 of NZ_LFLS01000021.1, read as the reverse complement.
TGAAGCTTTGCACTACGTGGAGTGCCGACGGACCGTCGCCGGCGACGCGCACCTGATAGCCGCAGAAGGTGAGCAGCTCGGACAAGATCTGGGCCGCATCCGCGTTGTCATCGACCACCAGAATCGGACAGGAAAGTCCACTGTTGGCCCGCTCCGGCAGACGGGGATGGGCAATCGCGGTGGCCGTCACGCCGGTGGCTGCCGGCAGCCGCACGGTGAACACGCTGCCCTGATCGCGGCCACCGCTGCTGGCGCTGATGCTGCCGCCATGCAATTGCGTCAGGCTGCGCGAGATCGCCAGCCCGAGCCCGATGCCGCCTTTGGCGCGGTCCAGACTTTGTGCTTCCTGCGAAAACATGTCGAACACGTGGGGCAGCATGTCGGCACTGATACCGACGCCGCTATCCACCACCCGCAACACAATGTGTTCACCTTCGCGCAGCGCGCTGAGCGTGATATCGCCGCGATTTTCAGTGTATTTGCCGGCATTCGTCAGCAGGTTGGCAAACACCTGGGGCAGCCGTTCGGGATCGGCTTCTACCTGCAAGCCTTGTGCCGCCACCGAGATGTTCAGCCGGTGCTGGCGTTCTTCCAGTAACGGACTCGCCGTTTCCACTGCCTTGGCGACGATCTCGGCAATTTCCAGCACGTGTTTCTTGAGTACGATCTTGCCTTGCGCGACCCGTGACACATCGAGCAAATCATCGACCAGCCGCACCAGATGGCGCGCTTGCCGTTCGATGATGTTGCATTCTCGTTCGGTGCCGGCATTGCCGCGCAGACGCATCAGTTGCACTGCGGTCATGATGGGGGTGAGCGGGTTGCGCAATTCATGTCCGAGGATGGCGATGAATTCATCCTTGGTGCGGTTGGCGACCTCGGCGTTTTGCCGTGCCCGCGTCAGCTCGCTGACGTCGAACGCTACCACGGCGATGCCTTCCGGTTGGCCGCCGGTATCGAACATCGGCTGGTAAACGAAATCGAAATAGCAGACCCGCAGGGTGCCGTCGGGCTGTTGCAGTTCGACTCGCAGGGAACGCCCGATATGTGGTTTGCCTTCGCGATAGACTTCATCGAGCAATGCAAAGATGCACTGGCCGGCCAGTTCCGGCATGGCATCCTTGACGGTCTTGCCGACCAGCGATTGACGTCCGACCAGATCGCAATAATGCGAATTGGCCAGTTCAAAAACATGTTCTGCGCCGCGCGTGATGGCGATGCCGACCGGCGCCTGGGCAAATACCGTCGCCATGCGGGCAGCATGTCGTTGTTCGACCTGGCGCAGTTGCGAGCGCAACAGCATGGCTTCGATACGGGCGACCAGCTCGCGTCCGGAAAACGGCTTCACCATGTATTCATCAGCGCCGGCCAGCAGACCGTCGAGTCGCGCTTCTTCGCCGGCCCGCGCCGACAGCAGAATGAAGGGCAGATTGTGATCGCTCATTTCGGCGCGTACCGCCGCCAGCAGTCCGAAGCCATCGAGTTCCGGCATCATGACATCGGAGACGATCAGATCCGGCGCCTGCTCGCGCACTGCGGCCAACGCCTGCACGCCATTGGCAGCGGTTAGCACTTGCCAGCGTGGCGACAACAGGTTGCGCAGATAGTCGCGCATATCGGCATTGTCATCGGCCACCAGCACGCGCATGTGGCGCGTGCTGGTAGCTGCCATCAGTTCAGTGGCAGCCGCGACCACGGGTTCCTGCATGCTGTTCCAGCGCTCGGCTTCACCGACATAGCTGGCGGCCAGCGTGCCGTCGGCGGTGCTCACCGGCAGCGCGGCCGGCATGCTGATATCCGTTGCCGCTACCACGGCGGCGGCCGGCACATGGGCGTGACCCAGCGGCAGGTGCAGCGTGAAGCGGGTGCCGCGCGCGGGCGCGCTGTCGACTTCGATCTGGCCCCCATGCAGCGCCAGCAGATCGCGTACCAGCGCGAGGCCGATGCCGGACCCTTCATGACTGCGCGCGCGGGCGCCGGCGACGCGATGAAAACGCTTGAACAGCAGTGGCAGATCACTGGCGGCGACGCCGACCCCGGTATCGCTGACGGTCACCACGACGTGCTCGTCGCGTTGCCGCAGAGTCAGTGTGACGCTGCCTTCAAACGTGAATTTGTAGGCATTCGACAATAAATTCAAAATGATTTTTTCCCACATGCCGACATCAACGAAGACGGCTTCGGTCAGTGTCGGACAATCGACTTCAAATGTCAGTCCGGCACTTTCCATGGTGGCGCGGAAGGTGCTGGCAATGTCGGCGGTGAGGGCGGCCAGGTCGACCGCGACAAATTCCGGTTGCGTGCTGTTGGCCTGCAAGCGGGAAAAATCGAGCAGGGTATTGACCAGTTTTTGCAGACGCAGGGCGTTGCGCCGGATCAGTTCCAGTTGTTGTACCTGTGGTGCCGCCCAGTCGAGGCTGGGCTCCGACAGCAGGTCGTCGAGCGGTCCCAGCATCAGGGTCAGCGGCGTGCGGAATTCGTGGCTGACATTGCTGAAGAAGGTGGTCTTGGCATGATCCAGTTCGGCCAGCAGGTCGGCGCGACGCTTTTCGTCTTCGGCGCTGCGGGCATTCCGGATGGCGGTTGCCGCCTGACCTGCCAGCAATTCGAAGAAGGTACGGTAGTCATCATCGAGCGGCCGGGTGGGATTGACGCCGAAGATCAATACCCCGACCGGCTGCTCCTTGCCCGATGCCGCCAGGGGCAATGCGATGGCGGTGCGCACGGGATGATTGGCCGGTCCGCGCGGCAAGTCATGCAAGGTCGAGACGTCAATGATCTGCGCTCTGCCGCTGGCCAATACATCATGTACCGGACAGATCGGATATTTTTCCGGCGTACTCAGATCGATGTGCGCGGGTGCGCTGTAATGCGCCGGCAATACGTGCACGCTTTGTTCCAGCACCGCGTGACGGCCATCGGCATCGCTCAGGTAGAGCAGCGCAAACGGAATGTCATCGGGGTTGCCGGCCAGTACGGCGGCGGTGGCGGCGCAAGCGGTGATGGTGGTTTTTTCCAGCAGGGCGCCGGCCGCCAGTTCCGACAGGGTGCGCAGGCGGCGCGCATGCAAGAACTTGGCCGTGACTTCGGTGTTGGGACAAAACAGGCCGCCGACGGCGCCGCTTTCATCCCGGATCGGGCTGTAAGAAAACGAATAATAGGTCTCGCGCACGCCATCCTCGCGATTCATGAACAGGCGTTGTTCTTCCACCGAGGTCGCTTCGCCCCGGGCAAATACCTTGTCGGCCAGCGGACCGCAGATATCCCATACTTCATGCCAGACTTCGGCGGTAGGGCGTCCCAGCGCGTGCGGATGTTTGAGCGAACTGAGTACGCCGATGTAGGCATCGTTGTAGAGAAAGGTGATCTCGGGACCCCAGCCGATCCAGATCGGATGACAGGAATTGAGCATCAGGCTGACCGTGGTGCGCAGGCTTTGCGGCCAGTTGTCGAGCGGTCCGAGCGGGGTTTGCGACCAGTCGTGGGCACGGATCAGGTCGCCCATGATACCGGGACCTTGCAGGAAAGCGTACGGAGCCGGCGCATCGGTGGCGTCGCTGGGCGTAAATCGCGGCATGCTTTTTTCTCTATGTCGGAGTCTCAGGTGCACCCGCACATGCACAGGCTGGCCGCCATGGTCACTCCCGGGTACCGGGATTATAAATACTATCCACGCGGCAAGAATGTCACGCACGAATCCTACGGCAAAATAAGTAATCGGCCTACAATCCGGCCGATGTCAAATCATCAATATTTTCCGGGGCAGACGCGTTGATGCCAGACCTCAAGCGATTCTTCGGGATACTGGTCGAAATGCTTGTCGCGGCTGCCGCCGTCGATTTCCACCCAGGACGCTTTCGACGCCAGCATCATGTGCGTATGTTGCGATGCCGCCGGCAGCGGGGTATCGATCGCCGAGGCGAACGGATGTATCAGCTCCGGCCATTCCGGACTGAACAGCCACAGCGCGCTGCCGCAGCGGCGGCAGAAATGGCGTTCGGCGGTGCTGGCGTGGGTGCGCCCCTGGCCGTTTTTCATCTTGGCGTGATAGATGCTGATATCGTCCTGGCCGCGTATTTTCAGGGTACTGGCGTCGGCGCCGATGTTGACGGCGTAACCGCCGCCGCCCTGGGTCTTGCGGCAGATCGAACAGTAGCAGCGTTGATAGGGGACCGGCGTGCTGCTGTCGACGCGGAAATGCACCGCGCCGCAGTGACAGGATCCTTCGAGTTCCATGGTTGATCTCCCGAAATGCGGATGCAGCTTGCAGTATGCGCCGCATCCGGTGTCAGCGGTGATGTCGCCTCGCGGCGTGGCGCGGGCGGTTCAGGCGCCGGTCATGGACAGCATGGTTTCGCGTACCTTGGCCAGACCGAAGCGCCAGATCTGATCCAGTTTGATGTGCGGCATGGCCGGTAGTTCGTTGGGATCGATGAAGACATTCAATACCGCCGGGCCGGGGGCCGCCAGCAGTTGCTCCAGCGCCGGATCCAGTTGTGCCGGGGTCTTCGCGGTAAAGCCCTGCGCGCCGCAGGCCAAGGCGAAGGCAGCGAAATCCAGATTGGGAAATTCGCTGCCCGCGAATGCCGGCAAGCCGGCTTGCTCCATTTCCAGATGCACCAGACCCCATTCGCGGTTGTTGAACACGATGACCTTGACCGGCAGCCGGTGTTCGACGCTGGTCATGAACTCGCCGAGCAGCATGGTGAAGCCGCCGTCGCCGACCGCAACGAGCACCTGGCGCGCACGATCCAGTGCCTGGATGCCATTGGCCTGACCGAGTGACGTACCGACGGCGGCATTGTTGAAGGAGGCCAGCAAGCGTTGCTGTCCGCTCTGGCGCAGCCAGTTGCCGCACCACAAGGTGACGACGCCGGTATCGACCACGAACACCGCATCGGCGCGCGCATGATCGCTGATCTTGCGCGCCAGCCGCTGCGGTTTGATCTTGTCGCCGGCGACCGCTGCATGTTTGTCCAGCATCTGGTTCCAGCGCAGCCGGTGTTCACTGACCTGATTGAAAAACGCATTGTTGGTGCGGCCTTCGCACAGCGCCAGCAATTGCCGCACGGCAGGTTGCACCGAGGCTGCGATGCCGAGTTCGACCGGGGTCCGGCGTCCCAGCACGAACCCGCGTTCGTCGATCTGAATGGTACGGGTATTGCCGGGCAAGAATTCCGAGTAGGGATAGTCGGAACCGAGCATCAGCAGCAGATCTGCATCCCGCAAGGCATCCACGCCGGGAGCGCCGCCGATCAGGCCGACGCCGCCGATCCAGCACGGATGATCATACGCTTGCATGTCCTTGGCGCGGAAGGTATGCACCACCGGCGCCTGCAGCTTTTCCGCGAGTGCAGTGATTTCAGCCACTGCGCCACGGGCGCCGTTACCGGCCAGAATCACCACGCTTTTGGCTTGATTGATCATGCTGGCAGCGGCGGCGATTTCTTCTGCCGGTGGCGCGTTGTCGGTCAGCGGCCGCAAGGTGTTGATGCTGCGCATCACGGTACTGGTCTTGGCGCCGATGATATCGGCCGGAATATTCAGATGGGCGACGCCGCGCCGGGCATAGGCCTGGGCAATCGCCTGATGAATGACTTGCGGTGCCTGCTCGGCGCTGACGACGGTCTGGGTGTAGACCGCGACGTCACGGAACAAGAGGTCGGGGGTGTTTTCCTGCAAATAATCGATACCGCGCCGGCTGGCCGGCACGCCGCCGGAAATCGCCAGTACCGGCGCATGATCCTTGTGGGCTTCGTACAGTCCTGCCAGCAAATGATTGGCGCCCGGTCCGGTGGTGCCACAGCATACCCCGAGCCGTCCGGTCAGCTTGGCCTGACCGGCCGCCGCCAGTGCCGCGCCTTCTTCATGCCGTACGCCGATCCACTCCAGACGTTTGTCGCGCCGGATGGCGTCCGTAAACGGATTGAGTGCATCACCGACCACGCCGAATACCTGACGCACACCGATCTGATACAAGGTATCAACGAGTATTTCGGCAACAGTGGCTGACATGGCAACTCCTTTGGCAACAAGAATGAAAATTCAGCTTAGCGCGCTGATGCTGACAGCGGTATCGGGCGATGCGGTAAATCGCTGTAGGAGAAGTGCAGCGCTGGCGGATACCGGCGTGGCGGCGCCGCCCGGGCGCCACCGGAACGCAAGTCGAGAGCCGGCAAGCGTGCCGGAAAATAAATCTTCTTCCTGATCCGCACTGGCGGCAACTGGTGGTACGTCATGGCGTGCGCACCGGTTGGCTGAAGCAGCGGGCGGCGCCGGCAGTGAAGGCTGCGGGCAAGGCGGAACATGGGGGCCCGGCTGAAAGCAGATCGAACTCTCATGTTGCGACCGCGATGGCGGCGAGGGTAATCGGCCAATCCTGTAGCTTGATGTCAGACGACATCTGAAAACGGGGTGCCGCTGGCTGAATTTTCACTTGCCGGATTGCGTCACCATCGCCATGGCGCTGGCGGGCACGATGTTGACGCGGCAACAAGCGGCTGACGATTTTTCTTACAGGCGAATGCGGCAGACGCCTATCGTGCCGCCACCGGGCGCGGCGTAGTCTTTGGCCATGTGCCGGCTTGCCGGCAGTCATCAGGCATTCATCGCAGAAAGGAAGCACGCTATGTCATCCATCATCGTGGGCCGATTTCAATTGCAGGACGAGACCGAACATGCGGTCGACCAACTGGTGTTGGCGGGCCATCCGCGCACCGCGATTGCCACCTTCTACCTGAACCCGGCCGGGCAGCATGACTTGTACCCGATTGGCGGCGACCGTGACAAATCACCGGGCGCCAGCGACACCGACGTCGGCGTGGTGGCGGGCGCTGGTGCCGGGGCGGTCGTCGGTGCCGGGGCCGGCGCAGTACTGGCTCCGGTTACCGGCCCGGTTGGTCCGATACTGGGAACACTGGCGGGGGCCCATGTGGGGGCGCTGATCGGCAGTCTGGATGCCACCGCCGACAGCGACGACGGCACCCATGCCAACGAAAATCAGGTGCGGCGGGCCGGCATGCGGGTGGCGGTTGCCATTGTTGATGACGAACAGCAACGCCGGGTTGTCGCTACCTTGCGTGAACTGGGCGCGGTGGACATGGAATACAGCGAAGGCAGTATTGTGGACGGCGACTGGACCGATTTCGATCCGTTGACGTCGCCGCATTACCTCGATCAGGGCAAGCGTGCGGCAGCGCCGCTGTGAGCGTTGCAAGGGGCTGGAAAGGACGTGGCAGATGATGGATGTCGTGGGCTGGATCAGCGCCCTGATCTTGTTGCTGACGGTGGGTTCGCAAGTGTTTGAACAATGGCGCAGCGGCAGCAGTCGCGGCGTCTCGCCGTGGTTGTTTGTCGGTCAACTGGCGGCGTCAACCGGGTTCGTGATTTACAGCGCGGCAGTCGGCAACTGGGTCTTCGTCGCAGCCAATGCCGCGACCTGGTGTGCGGCGCTAGTCGGCCAGTATCTTTATCTGCGCAATCGCGCCCGGCCGGCAGCGGCCATCACAGTCCCAGCTGACCATGAATGCACCGCGCCAGCGCTGGTGGAGCAAACTGCGGCAACCGCAGCAGTCATCGACGCTGGTCATCTATGCGGCGCTGGCCGGCAACTTCATGGTGGCCCTGACCAAATTGGGTGCCGCCCTGTGGACCGGTAGTTCAGCCATGCTTAGTGAAAGCATTCATTCGGCGGTCGACATGGGCAACGAATTGTTGCTGCTGTATGGCATGCGGCGCGCCGAACGCAAACCGGATCATGATCATCCGGTCGGTTATGGTCGCGAAGTGTATTTTTGGAGCTTTGTGGTGGCGGTCCTGATTTTTACGCTCGGCGCCGGGATGTCGATGTATGAAGGCGTGCGCCACATTCTGCAACCGACACCGATAGAAAGCGCCCGCGTCAGTTATCTGGTTTTGCTGGCATCTGCCGTATTTGAGGGCGGCTCATGGGTGCTGACGCTGAATCGCTTCAAGGGCAAGAAGCGCTACTCGGAATTGTTTGCCGAATTTCGTCGCAGCAAGGACCCGCCGACGTTCATTGTGTTGCTGGAAGATACCGCCGCCATCCTTGGTCTGGCAGTAGCGTTCATCGGCATTTGGTGCTCGGTGTATTTTGAGCAGCCGGCGTTTGACGGTATTGCTTCCATCGTTATTGGCTTGATTCTGGCGGCTACTGCCGCCATGCTGGCGCGCGAAACCAAAGGCTTGCTGATCGGCGAACGGGCGCATCAGCAAGTGCAGGATTCGATCGTGAAACTGGTGACGGCGATGGATGGCGTGGTGGGTGGCAACGGTCTGGTAACCGTGCATCTGGCGCCGCATCAGATTCTGGCGGCGTTGAGCGTGGAGTTTGAAGATGATTTGCGTACGCCGCAGATCGAAGCGCTGGTGATTGCCATGGAGGCACGTATCCGCGAACGGCATCCGGAAGTGGTGGTGCTGTTTATCAAACCGCAAACGGCCGGGCGTTACCAGGCGCTCTGGAATGCGACTGACAGCACCGGCTGAGGATGTCGCCCGACAAGTAGCCGGCATGCGCTCATCAATTCTTACAGCCGGCAGAGTGAGTGTCCGATTTCATTCGCAGCGCGCACATCCTACAGTGGATACATGGCAAGTTTTCTGCCATCTGCATTTCATTTTTCCCCATGTTCAAGGAGAACCCGTATGTCATCTTTTTCATTTCGCCCGCAATTCCGCCTGCCTCTGTCGCGCCGCAACGGCACCTTGATCAAGGTGCTCGGCATCACAGCGGTGAGTGCCGTCGGATTGGTGATGGCGATCCAGCAGGCACGCGCCGACGGACTGCCACACAAAGACAAGGCCTTTCTGGAACATGCGGCTGAAGCCGGCAATGCCGAAGTGGAAGCCAGCAAACTGGCGCTCGAAAAGACCGCCAATCCCGACGTCAAGACGTTCGCCACGCTGATGATTGATGAGCATACCACCGTCGGCGACCGCCTCAAGAAATTGGCTGCCACCAAAAATCTCAAGGTGCCGGATCGTCCGGGCGTGACACAGCGCGCCAAGATTGCGATTCTCGGCAAGTTGGATGGCGCTGCGTTCGATGAACAGTACGTCGGCACCATCGGCGTTTCGGCGCACAAGGATGCGGTTGATCTGTTCAAGAAGGGCGCCGCCGAAGCCAAGGATGCCGAGGTCAAGGATTTCGCCGCCAAGACCCTGCCCAATCTGGAACACCATCTGGAGATGGCCAACGCGCTCAAGGCCAAGCTCGACGCCAGCAAATGATGGCTGGCAATTTCCGGCTCCCTGACTGCCGGCGGCGACAGCAGTATCGGATGCGCCGTCGGGTAGCAGGCAACTGTTTTTCAGGGAGGACATATGAAGACGTCCGGCATCGGGAATCCGCAGCAGCAACCCCGTCATGCCGTGCGCAGCGATGGCGGCAGCCATCCCTTGCACGACGCCATGCGCGACTGTATTGCCGCTTGTACCCATTGTCATCAGGTATGCCTGGCGACACTGGCGGCCATCAGTGAGTCTGACTTGGTGGCCGAAGCCGGTGCCGCCGCCTTGCCGTCGCCGGCCTTGTTGCTGGCATGCAGTAACTTGTGTGCGTTGTCGGCCAGCTTGCAGGTCATGCACTCGCCTTACAGCAAACGGGTCTGTGCATTGTGTGCCGATATTTGTCGCGAGTGCGAAGCGCAATGCGCAGAGCGGATTGTGACCGTCGAATGTGCTGCCGCCTGTCGCGCCTGCGCCGCCAGTTGCAGTGCGATGAGCGCTTGATGGCGCCGCCGTCAAGTCGAGATACCTGCATTCATTGTCTCTGGTATTGGATCAACTGAAGCATTCGCGCTTGCGGCGCCGGTTTCGGTTATCCGCGACGGAATATCGTTACTTGCAGAAAACCGGGGCCGGATACGCTGTTGCTGCATGCCGGGCAATTCGTTGCCACCCGTCTGGCACCGGCTATCCCGCCCAACGATGGCAAGCAGACCCCGTTCCACGGCCATCCGGTATTTGTCGCCCGGCATGCCACCGCCACCTGCTGTCGCCGTTGCCTGTACCAGTGGCATGGCATTCCCGAGGGTGTCGCATTGACACATGTCCAACAGCAATATGCGGTGGCCGCGGTGATGCATTGGTTGCAGCAACAGCCGCCACCGCCAGTCAAACCGGTGTCGGTGTCACCGGCCCAGGCCCGAGTGTTCTGAGGCACGCTGCTGCACTTCAGCAAGTCTTACATGCAAACAGGAAAGGCGCTTATGTCGGGGCCCGGGGTTTGCTTTTATGCTGAAGTTGAGTCGGCACAGCGTGTCACGACAAGCCGCGGGCGCGACCGGTGGCAGGCATTGGTTGGTATAGCCCGCGCTGTGTTCTGACCTTTTTATTTCTCTTATTTCATCTCCGGAGGTGCTGATGCATTCGGCAATCGGTATTGATCAGGCGCCTGCCATCCGCGCTTTTCTTGACCAGCGCCAGAGCGCCACTGATCTGGATGTCAATAACACTACCGGCTTGTTGCTGGCGGCCATGATCGAGGCCGGGCTGGACCGTCTGGTGTTGCCAGGTGACGGCCATATCTTGCTGCGTTGGCAGGCATTGGCGGCAGTCGCGGCACATGACCTGAGCCTGACCAAATTGTACGAAGGGCATACCGATGCGCTGGCGATTCTGGCCGAGGCCGGCGTGACGCCACCGGTGGCTGACAGCCGTTGGGGCGTGTGGTGTGCCGAACCGCCGCAAGCCCGGGTCGAGATCCGCGCTGCCGGCGGTACGGACAGTCAGGAAGTCCGGCTGAGCGGCACCAAAGCCTGGTGCTCGGGAGCCCGGGTGTTGACCCACGCCATCCTCAGCGGCTGGAACGAGCAAGGCCAGCCTTGTCTGGTGGCCGTGGATTTGTACCAGTCCGGCATCGTGATCTCGGATGAAGGCTGGCATGCTGTCGGCATGGCCAACACCATGAGCGTCAATGTGCAATTCAATGAGGCGCTCGGGATCACCATCGGCAGCCCCGGTTTCTACACGCGGCGGCCCGGGTTCTGGCATGGCGCAGCAGGTATCGCGGCCTGCTGGTACGGGGCGGCGGCGCAGTTGGTTCATTATCTGCGGGAGCATCTGACTGCCCGTAACGACCCTCATGCCCTGGCGCATCTGGGGCGCGCCGACATGGCCTTGAATCTGGCAGCGTGCGCCTTGCGCGCGGCCGCGCAAGAGATAGATGCGGCCCCGCTCGGTGACAGCTATCACAGCGCAATGCGGGTGCGGCTGGGGTGCGAGTGGGCCGCCACGCAAGTGATGCAGGCATTGGGCCAGGCGCTTGGGGCGGCGCCGTATTGCCGGGATCCGTGGTCCAGCCGGATGCTGGCCGACTTGCCGGTATTTTTGCGCCAAAGTCACGCTGAACGCGATCTGGCAGCACTGGGTCGCTTTTGCGCAGAGCAACATGGAAGCGAGCGAGAACACCCATGGCAACTGTGATTTCAACGCCTGCCGAGCGCTTGCAAAATCATCCCGGCACGGTCGAACAGCATTGGCGTGAACACCCCCGCATGGCACAAGTGCCGGAGGTTGGCGCGGCGCAATTGGTGCCGGCCGGATCGCGGGCGGTGGTGGTGGCACCGCATCCGGATGATGAAGTGCTGGGTTGTGCCGGCTTGCTGATGGCGCTGGCGCAAGCCGGGCGCGATATCTTGCTGATTGCGGTGTCGGATGGCGAGGGCAGTCATGCCAGTGGCTCCGCCATGAGCGCCGGTTTGCTGGCGCAGCTGCGGCCGGCGGAAACCATCGCTGCGCTGGGGGTGCTGGAACTGGTGCAGGTCGACATCATGCGCGCCAATATTCCGGACAGCCGGGTCGCTGAACATCGCCTCAAACTCCAGGATCTGCTGCTGGCCTATGTGCAGCGCAGCGATACCTTGCTGGCGAGCTGGCATCTGGACGGTCACCCGGATCACGATGCAGTCGGCGAAGTTTGTCGTGATGTCGGTCGCCGCATCGGTTGTCATGTGATCGAAGTGCCGGTCTGGCTGTGGCACTGGCGTCAGCCCGATGATGGCGACATACCGTGGCACAGCGCGCGCAAACTGGCACTCGATCAAGAACAGGTGGAGCGCAAGGCGCAAGCGCTGCAGTGCTATCGCAGCCAGCTGGAACCGGATTTGTCGACCGGCAATGCCGCCGTGCTCAGCAATGAAGTACTGGCGCACTTTCTGCGGCCTTATGAAATTTATTTTGTGTAGATTGTTTTTGCACCATGTCACTGAAAAACCGAGGAGGGCGCATGCGGGCCATGTCATCCGACTATTTCGACGCCTTGTACCAGGCCAGCGACGATCCGTGGCGGATTGAAGATAACTGGTACGAACAACGCAAACGCGCGCTGCTGACAGCGATGCTGCCGCGCCGGCGCTTCCGCAATGCGCTCGAACCGGGCTGCGGCACCGGCGAGCTGACGCTGGCGCTGGGACCGCATTGCGACCACATTCTGGCCGGCGATCTGGCACCGGCAGCGGTGGATATTGCGCGTCGCCGCTGGCAGCAATATCAGCAACGCCAGCCCAATTTCTTTGCGCCGGGGCATCAGCCCCATTGTCATGCCCGCTTCATCGACATGACCTTGCCGGCCGACTGGCCCGCGCATCTCGGCGCCAGCTTCGATCTGATCGTCATCAGTGAACTGGCCTACTATCTGGATGCCGCGGCCTTGCAGCGGCTGCCGGCGCTGATCAATGGTTCGCTGGCGGACGACGGCGTACTGCTGGCCTGTCACTGGCGTCACGATTTTCCGCAACGCCTGCACGATACCGCAAGCATTCACGCCGGCTTCGACAACATACCGGCGCTGCATCGCATGGCGCACTATCAGGATGAGGATTTCCTGCTCGACATGTGGTGCCGCCAGCCGGCGTCCATTGCGCAGCAACAGGGGCTGGCATGATCGGCGTGGTGATCCCGGTCCACAATGAAGAAGATTTCCTGCGTGGCTGCCTGCTCTCGCTGCAAGTCGCGGCGCGTCATCCCGGGCTGATGGGGGAACAGGTCCGCATCGTCGTGGTGCTGGATGCCTGTACCGACCGGTCGGCGCTGCTGGCAGCGGCACTTGAGGTCGAGTGTTTGCAGATCGGGGCGCGCAGTGTCGGTACGGCACGCGCTGCCGGCGCCCGTTACCTGCTGCAACAGGGAGCGCGCTGGCTGGCATTTACCGATGCCGACAGCGTGGTCTCGCATGACTGGCTGCCGCGGCAACTGGCTTTGGACAGCGATGCGGTATGCGGCACGGTGTCGGTGCTGGACTGGGCCGTACACGGTGCGCGCGGTGCCTTGTTGCGGGAACGGTTTTACGATTGCTATCGCGATCACGATGGACACCGGCATATTCATGGCGCCAATCTCGGCGTTTCGGCGGCCGCATATTTGCGCGCCGGCGGCTTTTCCGCCTTGCGCTGTGGCGAAGATGTCGCGCTGGTGCAGGCGCTGCTGGCATGCGGGGTGCAGATCGCATGGAGCGCCGCGCCCCGGGTCCAGACCAGCAGCCGCTTTGCCTGTCGCGCGCGCGGCGGGTTTGGCGATACCTTGCATCGGCTGTGGTGTTGAGCGCTGGTGTTGAATGCGTCTAGGCGCCAGACACCTGGCGCCGCAGCGGCAGCCACAGCGTAAAACGGGTGCCGGCTGCGGTCGAGTGCCAGGCTACGCTGCCGTCAATGGATCTGGCGCGTCGCTGCTGATTATGCAAGCCGCGCCCGGCGGCGCGCAGCAGCGCCTGGTCGGGGTCGAAGCCGGCACCGTTGTCTTCAATCATGACGACCACGCCGTCTGCCTCGGCTGCGGTGTGCACGCGGATCCTGTCGGCACTGGTATGGCGCAGGATATTGGCGATGCTTTCCTGCACGATGCGCAAGATATGCAGCGCGCTGGACGGCTCCAGCCAGTCCAGCGCCGGCAGTTCCTGTACTTCCCAGACCAGCTTGATATTGGTGTCTTCCAGACGCGGCTCCAGCCGGAAGCGCAGGGTCGCCAGCAACAACAGTAAATCCGCTTCCACCGGCTCCATCGAATCGATGGTCAGCTTCAAATCATCCAGACAGTCCTTGAGTATTTGCGATATCTTGCTGTCGCTGACGCCGCCATGTTCTACCGAACGGATGGCGCTGATCAATGACGATCCCAGCCCATCGTGCATGTCTTGCATCAGCCGCTGACGCTCGTCACTGATGCTTTGGCGCAGGGCTGCCTGGCGCAGGCGCTGATGGCTCAGTTCCAGCTCGGTTTCGCGTTGTTGCAGGCGTTGCGCCAGACTGGCATTGAGCTGTTCCACTGCGGCGATGGCGCCGACGTAATGGCGGTACATCAAGGTGCCGAACATGGCGAAGGTGACGGCATTGGTATAGGCGCCGAGGAACCAGCCTTCGGGACCGATGACATTGTTGTGCAGCAGCCAGTCGGACATCCCGAGCAGGGTCGAGGCCGCCACGCCGACCGCCACCAGCAGACCGTCGCGCGAACGTCCGCGGGAACAGAGGGCGCCCGTGACGCTGACCACCACCCCCATGATCACCGCGATGGCATACACCAGCGGCACCAGCAGCGAGGTGCTCGGATAGACCGGCAGGATGCCCGGCACCGGCATGCTGAGGATGCTGATCAGCAGGGTCACGCCAACCACGGCTCGGGTCAGCCAGGTCAGTGCTTGTCCGTGCAACTGACGCAAAAACAGATGGATCACCATCAGCAACCAGAACAAGGCGTTCGCCGTCAGCCACGCAAACCAGTCGCTGACAATCGGCAGGCTGACGTAGTAGTGCAGATGGCCGACGAACGATACTGCCGCCAGATTGAAGAACAGCAGATAGCTGGTTTCATGACGGCGTCTGAACCAGACGAACAGGGCAAAAATGCCGACCGCCATGAAGGCGGCACTGAGCGTGGCCGGCAATTCCCGCTGCAACCACTGGCGCAGGTAATAGCGGCCTTGCAATGCCGCCGCCGGCCCGATCCACAGCGAAGACAAGCCCACCGGCGTTTCGGCTGCGTGCTCCACACGGATCAGGATTTCCTGTAACGGTGCGCCATCGACAGCCTGATCCAGCGGCACCCACAAGGGCGTGAACAAGCTGTTCCAGAGTTCACCTTGCGCTTGCACCCGCTGTACCAGCCGGCCATTGGCATAAAGGGTCACGTTGCCGCTGGTCTTGATGCGCGCGCCATATAGCATCAGCGGACCGGCAGCGACGTTGCGCTCGTCCGGCGTGAGTCGGATCCAGGTGGTGCGCAGCGGCGTCTGGCCGGCATCGCCGGTTTGTGTCTGCGGCCCCGGGTTCACCGGCAAGGTGGCCGGCAACACGATGGCTTGCCACGTCGGCGGCAAGCTGCTGCGGTCAATGCTGAGTGGCGGCGCGGCCGTGACGCGGGTATCCGTATCCTGCCATTCGGCATGCGTCAGATGGAGGCTGGTCGCCGATCCGGCATTGCTGGTCTGCAGATACCAGGCACCCACGGCGACCAGCAACGCCAGAGAAAAGACGAAGATCGCACTGGAAAAAAGGGAGGCCGGGCGCAGTTTCATGTCGGCATCATAACCGACCGGCATCGGTTTGCGACACGGTACTTAATCGGGCAGCAAACCAAGGGTCCTTGCCTCGTAAATGGCTTCGGTCTTGGAGGTGACTTTGAGTTTGTCGTAGATGCGGCGCACGAACGTGCGTACCGTGAAATGCGATAACTGCATCAGACGTGCTATTTCGTGAGTAGTAAAACCGCGCGTAATGTAGTCGAGCACTTCCCGTTCCCGCGCCGACAACAGGCCGGCGGCCGCTGCCGCTTTTTCAGTGTTCGCGGCCGCTTCCGGCGCTGCCGCGGCGCCGGCCTGGCCGCTTGCACCGGCCCGAAACCGCGCCAATACCTGACGCGCGATGATGGGGCTGATCGGGCTGCCGCCGCTGGCGAGGCTGCGAATTTCATCACTCATCCTGGCCGGCGAACTGTCTTTCAGCAGATAGCCGGCAGCACCGGCTTCAATCGAGCGCATGACATGGGTTTCATCACCGAAATTGGTGCTGACCATGATGTGGCAGCTTGGCCATTGCACGACGGCGGTCTGGATCACGTCAATGCCGGAGCCATCGGGCAAACCGAGATCAACCAGCAACACATCGGCCGGCGGCCCTTGCAACATCAGCAAGCCCTCGGCCCGGGTCGCTGCGGTGTGCGCCAGCCGCATGTCCGGTGCGGCTTGTACCACCTTGCTCAAGGCGGCGCGAAAGTCGGGATCATCCTCGACGATGGCGACGTGGATGGTGGCGGCAGGACTGTCTGGAGTGGCTGGCATAGGAGTGCCATTGTACGCCGCCGGGCCGCCGCTTTTGTAGCGCGTTTGTGCTACAGACAAGCGGGCGGCGCAGGTCCTACAGTGACGTGCATTCACAAGGCTGCAGAGGAGGATGATAAAAATGCAATATATGAGCGCCGGTCCGCAGCCGGCGGTATCAGCCTCTGGCGCGACCGCCCCGGAGCACCGCTTCGGCGGCGTGCGCAGCGGCGTGCGGCAACGCAGTGAATCACCCGCAGCGATACGGCGCAAGGCCGCAGAACGCAATTGCCTGATCGACAGCATCCGCGACTATATCAATGACCGGCTGGATTCGGCACGGCTGTCGCCGGGCACCATCCAGGCCGCCTTTCAACTTTCGCGTCCCACGTTGTACCGCATGTTTGGCGCCGAGGGCGGCCTGGCCCGCTACATCCGCTGCTGCCGTCTGCAAGAGGCCAGCGTGATTCTGGTGCGGGTCCCGCAGCGCCCGATCATCGATATCGCCTACGCTGCCGGCTTTCGCAGTGCCTCCGATTTCAGCCGGGCATTCCGGCGCGCGCATGGCATGACGCCGCGTGAGTTCCGGCGGCAGGGAACGCGCTGAGCAATATCCTGATGGCGGCATTGCCCGGCGCGGCAAGCTATGGCAACCGCCAGTGACGGTGCGGCATTCGCGATCCGCGTTCACCGGCGCTGTCCTCAGACCGGTCACGATGCTTCGCTACGTAGCGAAGCATGCGGCATCTCATCCACGTTAGGCTCCATGCTTTTGCCGCGGACCCGAGGATGACTGACAACACCAATATCAAAACAGGCAGCCGCCCTGCGCGGTTGCAGGCAATCCCGGGCCGCGATCCGGAGGGCTTGACGGCGCGCCGGGTGCTGGCCGCCACCAGCGTCAGCTATGTCATCGTCTTGCTGGATACCTCAATCGTCAATGTCGCGCTGAACGATATTGCCACGTCGCTGGCGACCCATATCGAAGGACTGCAATGGGTGATGAATGCCTACACGCTGGCGTTTGCCAGCCTGTTGCTGAGCGGCGGCAAGCTGGGCGACCGCCGGGGCGCGCGCAATATCTATCTGGCCGGGCTGGCGTTGTTCACCCTGGCATCGGTGGCGTGCGGCATGGCGCCGGACCTGCCAACGCTCGTCATGGCGCGCGTCTTGCAGGGTGCCGGGGCCGCCATGCTGGTGCCGTGTTCGCTGAAACTGATCAATCAGGCCTGCCCCGATCCGCACCAGCGGGCGCGCGCCGTCGGCATCTGGGTTGCTTGCGGCGGTATCGCCATGGCGGCCGGACCGCTGGTGGGCGGCATACTGATTCAGTTGTTTGACTGGCGCAGCATCTTCTTTGTCAATGTACCGGTCGGCTTGCTGGGAATCGGGATGACGCTGCGCATTCCCGGTGACGCCACTGCGTTGCCGGCGCAGCGCTTCGATCTGGCGGGGCAATTGTCGGCCATCATCGCGCTGGGCGGATTGATTGCGGTGCTGATCGAAGGCCGCGCGCTGGGCTGGGGATCGCCGGTGATCGTGGCGGGGATCGCGCTGACGGTAATCGCCTGGGTGGTATTTCTCGTGGCCGAACTGCGCCACCGGGAGCCGATGCTGCCACTGGCCTTGTTCAATAACGGCATCTTCGCCGGATCAACCTGCGTTTCGATGGCATCGGCATTCGTGTTCTACGGTTTGTTTTTCGTCACCAGTCTGGATTGGCAACAGGCCAAAGGTTATTCACCGCTGGCGGCCGGGCTCGCCTTCCTGCCGATGACGATCATGGTGGCGCTGGGCAGCCTCATTTCCAACCGGCTGGTCAAATGCGGTGGCCGGCGCGGGTCCATGTGCGCGGCGTTCGGCTTGTATGCCGCCGGTGCGCTCGGTTTGCTGGCGGCGGCAGGGATTTCATCGTATTGGTTGGCGGTAGCGCCGATGCTGGCGATCGGACTGGCGTCGGGCTTCATCTCGCCGGCCGCGACCGCTCCGGCCATGAGCACGGTCGGCAAGGAGAGTGCAGGGGTGGCGGCAGCGGTCCTCAATGCGGCGCGTCAGACCGGCGCCGCGCTCGGGGTCGCCATCTTTGGCACTCTCATTACGGCATTTCAGCCGCTGGTGGCCGGCATGCGCATTGTGTTGTGCCTCGCCGTGGCGGTATCGATGCTGGCCGCCGCAGCGTGGTGGCTGGCGACAGCGCGGGCAGGGGACTAGTCTGCCCGGGAGCAGCGGTGTTACTACTGCGCACCCAGTTCGCGGCTGCGGGCAACGGCGGCTTTCACTGCATTGGCAACCACGTTGTCGAAACCGTCATTGCCGAGACTGGTGAGACCGGCAAAGGTGGTGCCGCCTTTGGAGGTCACGCGCTCGCGCAATACCTGCACCGGTTCTTCCGAGGTGGCGGCCAGTTGCGCCGCGCCGGCCACGGTTTCGATTGCCAGCACCCGGGCATCGGCGGCACTGATGCCGACTTCCTGCGCCGCTTTTTGCAGCGCCTCGATGAACTGGAATACATAAGCCGGGCCGCTGCCGGAGACCCCGGTTACGGCATCGAGCATGCCTTCTTCATCGAACCACAGAATCTTGCCGACTGCACTCAGCATCGCGCTGACCAGTTCGCGCTGTTGCGGCGTGACGCCGGCCATCGCAAACAGGCCGGTCATGCCGCGTCCGATCAGCGCCGGCGTATTGGGCATGGCGCGCACGATGGCGCTGTGGCCGCGCAAGCCGGAAGACAACTGCCGGGTTTGCAAACCGGCCGCCAGTGAAATCACCAGTTGTCCTGCCAGGCCGGGCGCGATCTCTTGCAGCACCTGATCCATATGCTGCGGCTTCACCGCCAGCAGGATCACGTCAGCACCTTGGATGGCGGCGGCGATATCGCTGCCGGTCTTGACGCCGAATTGCGCAGCGAGCACCTGCAATGCCGCCGGATTGACATCGACCACCCAGATATTGCTTGCCGCCGTGACGTTGCCGGCCAGGCCCTTGACCAGTGCCGACGCCATATTGCCGCCGCCGATGACGGCGATCCTGATTTGATTCATGTCAGTCCTGTCCTTGTTGTTCCTGTGATTGCTCCGCGCCGTTGCCGGCAGGCTTATCTGCCCTGAACGGAAATGGCGCGGGCGGCCGACATGACCAGATCCGCATAGCGGCGCTCGTCGTTGTCATCCACCCAGCGCGCCTTGGTGACGGCGACGTTGACCGCGCCTACCGCACGTCCGCGAAAATCGGTGACGGCAGCGGCGGTGGACATATCGCCCAAAAAATATTCTTCGCGAATGTGGGCATAGCCCTGTTCGCGAAACATGGCCAGCCGTTGTTTGATCTTGACCGGATCGGTGACCGTGAACGGTGTATGCATCCTGAGGTCGGTCATGGACAGGATGCGGTCGACGTCGACCTCGTCCATGCGCGACAGGATGGCCAGACCGGATGCCGTGCAAAATGCCGGCAACCGGGTACCCGAGACCACGGTCGGGTTGAGCACGTTGCGGCTGACGATACGTTGCACGAACACGATATCCGAGCCATCCAGAATCGTCAGATTGGTGGTTTCTTCGGTTTCCTGGCTGAGCTGTTGCAAGTAAGGCGTGGCGCGCCGCACCAGTTCGCTGGACGCCAGATAGTGATAAGCGAAGTTGAGCACCTTGGGCGCCAGTTCATACTTGCGGCTTTCCTCATCCTTGCTCAGATAACCGAGCGCGGTCAGCGTGAAGGTAAAGCGCTGCGCCGTGCTCAGATCAAAACCGGTCACGGCGGCGATCTGCGACAGCGACAACTGACGCTGCTGGCCGTCGAAGGCCATCAGCACCCGCATGCTTTTTTCCACGGAATTGACATACAACGGCGAGTCGACCGCACTGCTTTCCGCTACGTCAGCCGGATTGCCTGCCGGCGACGTATTGGCGGCCTCGGCGTTCTTCACCGGTTTCATTTTGGCGTTTGCGCTTTTGGCCGCCGCAGCTGGTTTTTTCACGGCTGTCTTTTTGATGTCTGTAGTCATCGTTGGTATCGCCATCTGCGCTGCAGTGAAGGCTTTCAATAAGAAAACCGCTATTATCGTCGTTCTGCGACGATCTCATCCGGTTTTGCCTGCCGGTCCCATGCGGCGCTGATGTCGCGCGGCAACAAGTGCTTGCGGATACGTTCGCTCAGGGTTTTCTCGAAGTCACCGGTTGCCGTGAAGTAGCGCGGCACCTGATAGCTGGCCAGTTTGCTCTTGGCCCATTGCGCCAAGGCCGGGAAATCGATCTCCTGGCCCGGCTTGAATTGCACATACAGCATGATTTCCTGTTCGCCGATGTCGCTGGCGATACCAATCGCCGCCGCTGCCGCCACCGCCGGATGCATGACGAATACGCGTTCGATTTCCCAGGCCGAAACATTCTCGCCGCGCACGCGCATGCTGTCGGTTTTGCGGCCGACGAAATAATAATCGCCATCTTCATCCATGCGGCCCAGATCGCCGGTGTACAGTTTGCCGTTGCGTACTGCTTCGGCACTGGCGTTGGGATTGTCCAGATAGTGCGGCAAAAAGCAGCCGTCGATGGCGCTGCTGACCACGATCTGACCGATCTCGCCGACGGCTACCGGCCGTTCCTTGTCGTCCAGCAATTCAATCTGCAGCCACGGCAGGGCGCGACCGATGGCGCCGCGCTTGCCGCTGGCATTGACGGTGGCGAAACTGGAGCCTTCGGTCATGCCATAGCACTCGCGCAATTCAAGTTGCAAACGTTCGATCACGCCGTCCCAGGCTTTGGCGGAAACGCCGGCACCCCATGCCACCCGGATCGTGTGCCGGGCCGGTTGCATTTCGGGCGGCAATTGCGTCAGGATATCCAGGATGCCGCCCAGATAGTGCAGATGGGTGGCCTGCGCAGCGGCGATCTGTTGCCAGAACCGGCTCGATGAAAAACGTTCGACGATATGCAATTCAGTACTTTGCAGGAACGGCACCAGCAGCATTTGCGCACCGCCGATATGGCACAGGGGTTCCCACATGAACAGGCGGTCGCCGGCCTTGGCGTCGGACACGATCAGCGTCGCTTCGCTGGCAATGCGCAGCATGCGATGGGTGAACACCACACCCTTGGGGGCGCCGGTGGTGCCGGAGGTGTAGATCAGGCACAGCGGATCTTCAGGCAGGATGTCACGCGTGGCGGGACTGCGCTGATCACCGGGTTCGAGCGTGATTTCATCGAGCCATTGCAAGCGGCCGGCGAGATCGGGGACTTCACTGATGGCGTCGCTGAAAGCGCGTTGTGCGATAAACAGCGAGGGCGTGCAATGGCCCAGCAGATAGCTGATGCCGGGACCCTTGAGGCGAGTATTGACCGGCACCCATACCGCGCCGCTCAGGATCAGCGCGTAAATCAGCGCGACGTGTTCCAGTCCGTTTTCCAGCATCAGCGCCACCCGGTCACCGCGTTTCACGCCGCGTCGTTTGAGCCAGCCTTGAATTGCGCCGACCCGTTGCGCCATGGCGGCAAAGCTGGTTTTTTCACCGTTGAATTCCATCAGCGTGTGCGGGCCGTTTTTCAGCAAGCCTTCCAGCAGCAATGGCACGACATCGAGATTGTCTTGCGTGGAACGAACCGGAAAATATTCAGTGTAATTATGCATATCAATCAACTATAAAAATGAGAAGGGCGCGGCAGTCGTCATCAGACGGCACAGGCGCGCGCCCGCATGCGGCGATATAAAGTCGGGGTCAGCACCAGCAACGCGATGACCAGCACCATCACCAGCGATACCGCAGCCAGCGTCGGGTTCACCTGCAAGGTCATGTCGTCCCACATCTGCTTGGGCAAGGTGTTTTTCAGGCCGCCGCTGACGAAGATGGCAATCGTCAGTTCATCAAACGAAATGATGAATGCCATCTGCATCGCCGCCGCCAGACTGCCGATCATCATCGGCAACTGAATCGTGCGTAGCCGGGCAAAGGCCGAGGCGCCGAGAATCCGGCCGGCATCATCGAGGCGCCAGTCGAAACGCTTCAGCGCAGCCGCCATGGTGACTACGACATATGGCACGGCCAGCACGGTGTGGCCGATGGTCAGGCCGAGATTGGTGCCGACCAGACCCAGTCGCGAAAACAGATAGAACAGGCCGACCGCCACCACGATGCGGGGCACGATCAGCGGTGCCAGCAAAAAGGCGAATACCGGTTTGGTCCAGCGTGCCGGCAGACGCGTGAGCGACAAGGCCGCGCCCAGGCCCAGTGCGGTGGCCGCAACCGCAGTGACCGCAGCGACCCCGAGTGAACGCAGGAACGCCGATTGCCACAGTGGCGAGAACAGGAAGGCATCGAACCAGCGCAGGCTGAAGCCTTTGGGCGGGAACGACAGGAACGGCGAATCGGTGAACGCAATCGGCAACACCACCAGAATCGGCAACGACAGCAAGGCCACGATCAGCAAACTGTAGACCTTGAAGCCGCGTACTTTGGCAGTCAGCGGTCCCAGTGCGGCATGACCGCAGCCGCTGATGCGGCCCATGGCGATCAGCAAACCGGTGGTGCCGCTCAAGCTGTTTTTGCGCGTCACGGCACGGGTCTCGCCGCTCAGGGACGACAAACCGACCAGCTTGTCGTAGATCATGAACACCGCCACCGCACTGACCAGCAGCACCGAGGACAAGGCCGCGGCAAATGGCAGATTGAACAAATCGTTGATGGCCGAGATCACCAGTTGCGCCACCATGGTTTCCTTTGGCGTACCGAGCAGGGCCGGCAAGATGAAGAATCCCAGGCTGGTGATGAACACCAGCAAACCGGCTGCTGCCACGCCGGGTGCGGCCAGTGGCAAAAATATCGAAAAGAACGCCACCGGTCGATTCGCGCCCAGCGTTTCGGCGGCTTGCAGCAATTGATTGTTGACGCCTTGCATGATCGGCAGCATGTTGATCACCGCCAGCGGCAGCATGGCGTGCACCATGCCGATCATGACCCCGGTCATGGAGGGCGCCAGTGCCTGCGGATCGCTGACCAGCCCGAGGCTGACGGCAATCGAGGTCAGCACGCCGGTCTTCGACAGCACCAGAATCCAGGCAAACGTCTTGACCAGATAACTGGTCCAGAACGGGATCATCAGCCAGATCATCCAGCGGTTGCGCATTTTTTCGCTGGCCTGACTGAGAAAGTAGGCCACCGGAAATCCGATGATGACGGAAAACAGCGCCGTCAATCCGGATATCTTGAAAGTGGTCCACAGCACCTTGGCAAACACGATGTCGTTGCCCATGCGCCGGAACTGTTCCAGACTGACCTGACCATCGGCGTTATAGGCGCCGGTCTGCAAGATCTCGATCACCGGGATGCAGAAAAAGCAGATCAGAAATATCAGGCACGGCAACGCGGGCAAGAGCGCGCGGCCGAGTTTGCGACCTGATGAGGTAGGCATAGTTGATCCTTATCGCGTGAAGAAGACTTAGCGCGCCACGACGGCGGTATGTTCCGGATTCCAGTTGATGCCGACATGGTCGCCGACCGCCGGCGCATCACGCCGGCCACAGCGCAGCGCAAACGGCTGCCCGCTACCGATATCGATCTGCACCCGGAAATCG
Source organism: Herbaspirillum autotrophicum (assembly GCF_001189915.1). Classification (GTDB taxonomy): domain Bacteria; phylum Pseudomonadota; class Gammaproteobacteria; order Burkholderiales; family Burkholderiaceae_D; genus Herbaspirillum; species Herbaspirillum autotrophicum. Next base: position 49,540 of record NZ_LFLS01000021.1, on the reverse strand, counting down.
GAACCGGCAAACACCACTTCGCTGACGCGACCGCGCAGAAAAGCGTGCTCGTTGCTGGCCAGTCGCGCATCTTCGGGGCGTACCACCAGCGTGCGCTGATCCGCAACGCTGCCAGTCACGTTGCTGGCAGCGGCATGCGAACCTGTCGCCGGCGATAAGCAAACCGGTACCGAGAAGCTGCCGTTGCTCAAGATCTGCGCCCCGGCGCTGCCGCTCAGACTGCCCTGAAGCAAGTTGGAGTAGCCGATGAACTGCGCCGAGAATGCCGTTTGCGGACGGTCATACAGATCTTGCGGCGTACCGAGTTGTTCGATCTTCGATTGATTCATCAGGCAGATGCGGTCCGACAGATTCAATGCTTCTTCCTGATCGTGCGTGACATAGATGAAGGTGGCGCCCAGATCCTTGTGCAGGCTGCGGATTTCCGACTGCATGTGTTCGCGCAGTTTCTTGTCGAGCGCGCCGAGCGGTTCGTCGAGCAAGATCACCGAAGGACGGTAAACAAAACAGCGCGCCAGCGCGATGCGTTGCTGCTGGCCGCCGGACAATTCGCGCGGCAGCCGGTGTGCGTACTCGCCCATCTGCACCATTTCCAGCGCGCCTTTGACGGCCTGGTCCATTTCCGGTTTTTTCATCTTGCGCATGCGCAACGGATAGGCAATGTTGTCCCACACCGACATGTGCGGGAACAGGGCATAGCTTTGAAACACCATGCCGATGCCGCGCTCGCCGGCCGGCTTGCGGGTGGCATCCTTGCCGTCGATCAGCAGCCGGCCATCGCTGGGCTCGACCAGCCCGGCGATGATCTGCAACAACGTGGTCTTGCCCGACCCCGAAGGGCCGAGCAAGGTCAGAAACTCCCCATCCTGTACTTGCAGGTCGGTCGGGGAGAGCGCCGTGACGCTGTGATATTGCTTGCTGATTGCTACAGTTTCTAATCTGGCGGTCATGATGTCATTCGCTTCAGGAAAGTAACCAGGCGTTGAAGCGGTCTGATGCCGCATTCCGGTTCTTGTGCCACCACTGGCCGCTCGGCGGTTTCATGAGGCTGATGTTGGCGGGGGCGGTGGGCAGAATGGCGGCGCGTGCAGCAGGAATGTTTTTGTAGGCTTCCAGCGCGGTCGGTCCATACGCCAGCGTGTCGGTGAAATCACTTTGCCGTTTGGCGTCGGCACAGAATTTCACGAACTGTTTGGCAATATCGGCACGCGGGCTGCCCTTGGGCACGCCCCAGCCTTCGACTGAATACAAGCCCTGATTCCAGTTGATGGCGACCGGTGCGCCGCCTTCGATGGCGGTTTGGGCCCGGGCATTCCAGGTCGAAATCATGTTGACTTCACCCGACTGAATCAATTGCATCGCCTGCGCCCCGCTGGTCCACCACACTGCGACATGCTTCTTGATCTTGTCCAGACTCTTGAATGCGCGATCCAGATCCAGCGGATACAGCTTGTCGATCGGCACGCCATCGGCCATCAGTGCCTGTTCCAGCGTGTCGATGGCATTGCGGCGCAGCGAACGCGGGCCGGGAAATTTCTCGACATTCCAGAAATCAGCCCAGGTCTTCGGCGCATTCTTGCCATACTTGTCAGTGCGATATGCCAGCACCGTGGCATATACGTCGACGCCGAGGAAACCGGGCGTGACCGATCCCTGCAGCATGTTGGGGAAGTCGCTGGCGACCAGTCCCAGTGGTTCCAGCAAGCCGCCTTCTTCGAGGATCGGCACATCTTGTTGCAGGGTCAGCGTGGTGACATCCCATGCAAAGTTTTTGGTTTTGACCATGGCCGTGAGCTGCGCCACCGGTTGCGCTTCACGCGCCACATTCACCACGCGTATGCCGCTGGCTTTTTCGAACGGATCGTAAAAGGCCTTGCGATAGGCCGCGGTATAGGGACCGCCCGGATCGGCAACCACCAATTGTTTGGATTGACTGAATACCGATGGCACTGCGCCAGCCAGCGCCAGACCACCAGCCATTTTGAGAATATTGCGACGACCGGACATGATGTGCTTTGTCATACGACCTCCCTGAGTGAAGTGAAAACCAAACGCGTGATGCGAAACAAAATGAACCCGACAGGAATTTTCAGGCGGCGATGGTGCGGCCGCGCTTGCGGAAGAACTCTTCCATCATGCGGGCCGGCTCACCGGTGCCATAGGCTTCGGACTGGATGCGACGGCCGGCGCTGATGGTTTCGATGAAGGACGGCTCGCTCATTTCGAAGAAGCGCTGTTTGTCCAGACGCATCGCAACCGGTGGTTTGGCGGCCAGTTCGCGGGCGATTTCCATGGCTTTAGGCATCACTTGATCGGCTTCTACCAGATGGTGAATCAGGCCCAGTTGATGCGCTTCGGCGGCGCTCATCATGCGGCCGGTCAGGGTCAGTTCAATGGTGCGCGACAGGCCCAGCATCTGTTTCATGATCCACGGACCGGTGACGCTTGGAATGCCGGAGTTGATTTCCGGCTGACCCATCTTGGAACCGGCGTGGCCGACCCGGATATCACCGAGCAGCGCTACCTGAAACGCCGAACCGGCAGCAGTGCCGTTGAGCGCCATGATCAGCGGCTTGGACAAACTGCGCAGCGTGCGGTAGTAGTTTTCCCATTCGGTCATCCACGCATCGGCGCGCTGCGGATCGAAGCCGTGCGCCTCTTCCAGATCCTGGCCGGCACAGAAAGCGCGGTCGCCGGCACCGGTCATGATGATGGCGCCGATAGTCTGCTGGCGGTTGAAGTCCTGCAATGCCGCGATGATCTCGTTACGCATTTCGGTATTCCACGCATTGAGTTTTTCAGGACGATTCAGAGTAATGACAGCGACATTGCCTTCAACTGCTAATTGGATCAAATTCGTCATAACTATTCCTATGTAATAACTACTATGTGATAGAGATAGTAAGTGTTGCGTAAACTAAGTTGGATGTCTATATGCAATGCAAATTTAATTATTTAGCTATGAAGACGGCACTTTAGCGGGGGTAAAACGACGCGGTGCAGCATGGATATGTACGGCTCGTTACCCATGCCGGGGTCGCAAGAGCAAAGAGAAGTTGCTGACGGGAACGCAACGATGCAGGTGACACGGTCAGCGCAGTGGTCTTGACCGGAATGAAAAAAGCCCGCAAGGCTTGAGGCCACGTGCGCCTGACCTTGTGGCGACAACACGTAGTCGATGAACTTGCGGGCATCGTCTTGCGCCTTCGATGATTTCAAAATCATCATCGGCCGCGGTGCGATCACCGTGCCGCTCTTCGGAAACATCACTTCAACGCTTTCGCCCTTGGCCTGATTGCCCAGCGCGACATAATCGACGGCACCGAACACGGCCGCCCTGGCACCTTGCAGTACCGGGTTCATGGCTTGCGCATTGGGCCCGGCGATCACCATGCCATTATTCTTGAGGGCGCCGAACAGTTGCCAGGCGCGGTCATTCTGGCGGCTTTGTAAGCCGGACAGCAAGTCCAGCTAAGGGGGAATATTTCTTCCTCATGACATCAAGCGATGACCTGTGCTGCCGGTCACCTGCGCGGCAGTGGCGAAGCGTCCGCCGGCTTGGTATCTGGATACTTTAAAAGTATTGAATGTGCTGAATTGAGATATTTTACATACGCCTGTGCGACTTCTATAATTCGCCCACAACAAAAGATAAGGCAGTGGCGATTGGCAAGCAGCAAGCAGTCGCCATCACTAGAGACACAGGGATTGGTGGTACTGCGCACAGCACATGCGTCGCATCCCGTAACGAACAGACGACTATGATTGCGATTCGCCGGCCATTACTGATCTCATTGCTGTTGACGGCACTCTGGGGCGCACTGCTACCGGTTGCGCACGCCGACGTCACCCCGCAAATCATCAGGATCGGCGCCGCCGGACAGCAATATCCGTTTCCGGTGTATGCCAACATGGACCTCACTCAGGCCGGGGCCGGGGTGCGCCGCGTGATCATTCTGGAACACGGCGTCAAGCGTGACGCCGATCATTATTTCGAGATCGGCATGCAACTGATGCGCAAGGCTGATCTTGCGCCATCGGCCACGTTGTTGCTGGCACCGAAGTTCGCGATTGCCGCTGACGCGCTGGCGCAATATGACATGCCGTTGTGGACCGGCAGCAGCTGGATGCAAGGCAAGGAATCGAGTCAGGGACGGACCGGCATCACTTCGTTTCAGGTGCTCGATGATATTGCCGGCTATCTGCGCGCCGGCGGGTTTCCGGGATTGCAGGAAATTGTGTTTATCGGCCACTCGGCCGGCGCTCAGCTCATGCAACGGTATGCGGTATTGAACAATCTCGATGAAACGGTGCGCAGTGCCGGCATCAATGTCCGTTACGTGATCTCCAGTCCGTCATCGTATCTGTATCTGGATGGCGATCGCCCGGACGGCGCCGGCTTTGCCATGGTCGGCAACATTCTTTGTCCCGGCTATAACAACTATCGCTACGGCGTTGAAGAAATGCCGGCATATGGTCAGGGTCACGACGGCAAGCAATTGTTCCGGCGCTATGCGGCGCGCAATGTTGCCTATCTGGTCGGACTGCGCGACAACAACCCGAATCATCGCTGGCTCGATAACGCCTGCGGCGCACGTCTGCAAGGCAGCAATCGTCTTGAGCGGCACCGGAACTACCTGCGCTATGAACAATTCCTGGCGCAGAAGTGGGATGCACCGGTGACCCGCACTGATATCGAAGTGAAAGGCGCCGGTCATGATGCCAGCGGAATTTTCGAATCGGATGCAGTGGCCGCGGCGTTGTTCCCGGCCCGCCAGAACGTAAAACAGTAGTACAAGCAGTACATGCAAGCAGCGGATAAAAGCTGCGCATAAAAACGACAGCAGCAATGCTGCATAAAAATTGCGGAGACCAGAAAATCATCATGAACAGACAGCGGGTAGTCGCGCACAAGCGACGCATCATGGCATTGCAGGTGTTGTCGGTGCTGGCGGGAGCACCGATGACGGCAGAGGCGCAAACGCCGCCGAGTTCGGGCAGCATTTTCGATGCCAATCGCGAGCAGCTGATGCCGGCCGAGCGCACGCTGACGCCGCCGGGCCAGCGCGTGCGCATCGAAAACGACGTCGCCGACGACGTCGGTGCACCGCTGCCGCCAGCCAGCGACATCCGGGTCAGGGTCAGCAGCTTTGCAGTGACCGGCAATCAATCCATGTCATCCGTACAGATACAGGATGAATTGCGTGAATTTGTCGGCCAGGAACTGGATTTTGCCGGGCTCAGAAAAGTGGCGGCAAAAATTACTGCCTGGTATCGCGCGCACGGTTATCTGGTAGCGCGGGCCTACCTGCCGGCGCAGGAAGTTCGTGCCGGCGAAGTCGTCATTGGCATCCGCGAGGGCGTCATCGGCAAGGTGAGTGCAGAAACCGAAGGTTCGGTACGTTTCAATCAATATATTCTGGCGCGCCATCTGGAAGCATTGCAGCCTGGCACCGTGATTCGCGAGCAGGAACTGGAAAGTGTCTTGTTGCGGCTCGCCGATATTCCCGGTATCGCGGTCAAGGCGGTATTGCGGGCGTCGGCAATTGCCGGCGCCACCGACATCGTGGTCAGGATCAGCGAGATGACGGCGCTCACGGCACGGGTCGGCATCGATAACTATGGCAACTATTACACCGGCGCCAACCGGCTGTCGGTCAATCTGAGCCTGAACGATGCGCTTGGCCTCGGCGAAAGCTTCACGTTGAATACGCAAAATTCATTTGAAGGCTTGCGTATTGCGGGACTGGGCTACGTGCAGCCGATTGGCAGCAGCGGCCTCTCGATTGGCGCCAATGTCGCTGAGTTGCAATACAACGTCGGCAAAAATCTGAAAGATGCGCAGGCCAGCGGTCAGGCAAAAATCTCCAGCTTCTTTATCAACAGCGCGCTGTACCGCACCCGCAAAGCCAACATCAACGCCTCGCTGACAGCAGATTTCAGGCATTTTCAGGACACCACTGCGGCGACCACGGTCAACAAATCGGCCACGGTCTGGACCGCCGCCTTGTATGGCGACTGGCGCGACGGCTGGAACGGCAGCAACGGCTGGAGCCTGCGCTACGGCAAGGGCCGGCTGGAAAAGGAAACGCCGAATGATGCGGCACTTGACCGGATTACTGCCAAGGCCGCCGGTGATTACACCAAAATCAACTTGTCGTTCAGTCGCCTGCAACAACTGGGCGCCGGCTATTCGCTGCTGGGCGCAGTCAATGCCCAATACGCCGACAAGAATCTCGATGCTTCGGAAAAAATGAGCCTGGGCGGGCCGAATGGCGTGCGCGCCTATCCGGTCGGCGAAATTGCCGGCGATGAAGGCCTGTTGGGAAGAGTTGAATTGCGCAAGACCTTCGGCATCGTCGGCAATTCCATCGTCGAAGGCGCCTTGTTTACCGACGCCGGTCGGGTCACGATCAACAAGACGCCGTGGGATCCGAGTGTCAACCGGGCCTCGCGTTATGGTTACGGGATCGGCGTCAATGTGTACAACAAGGATGTGATTTTCAATGCCAGCATGGCATTTTCACCGGGAGCCGATCCCGCCAGCGAAGCGCGCAATGCACGGCGCTTCTGGGTGTCAATCTCTGGCGCGCCGCAGTCATTTGCCGGTCTGGCGTCAGACCTCGGTAACAAAGGCGAGGATTTCGAAAATGCCGATCCGGCGTTCGTGTTGTATGGCTCGTTGGGACTGGTGCCCGAGTATGTTTCACGCACTGGTGCAACGCTGGCGGCGAGTGCGGACCAGAGCAAATTGGCAACCGCCAACGGACGCAACATGCCGGGCTTTTGGCGGGTACGTGACAACGTTAACTATATCGGCGCGCACGGCGGCGTGGGATTGTACGAACAATGGAAATTGTTGTGGCAGCTTGAGTTGGGATTGTCTCTCAACTACACCAACCGCAGCGCAGAGTCGGTGCCGGACTGGACTCACTCACAAGACTTGCGCAATACCAGTGTGGCGCTGGCACATCCGGCGGTTGGCACGCTGATGTACGGACGCTGGGATATGCCGATGAAGGAGAGTACCACCAGCTTCGATCCGTTTCGGGCGTTGACCAGCGCCAGCCACTATAACATCATCGGCTCTCCCGGTTTTGTCACCAGCATCACCAAAAATTCCGGACCGGTCGGCAGTGCATCATCGTCGGTCAACGATGATGCGGCTTTCAACCGCCGCCAGGATGGGCTGCTCGGATACTGGACACCCAAGCTGGCCGGCTTCCAGCTAAAGCTGGCATTTTCCAACAACGGCATGAAAGCGGCGCCGGATGTGGATACCGGCTATGTGTACGGCGGCAGTCTGTCGTATGAACGTGGCGGCTTTTCGGCTGTGCTGGCGGCCGAGCAGCATATCAATTATTTCGGCATCGCCAGCCTCGGGCGCAACGCCCGCGGTGTCGGTTCGAATACCCATGTCACGCAAGGGACCTCGTCCAGCGATTTCAGCATGCGTTACGGGATTGCCTACGATTTTGGCGCCACCAAGATTTCATTGATTGCGGATGACTTGTCTTATTCCGAATACGGCGTCGTCAATACCAGCACCACCTCCACCGATTTATCCAACTATCGCCGGCGCGCCTACTTGCTGGGCGTCACGCACAAGATCGGCTCGCTGGAACTGCGCGCCAGTTTTGCCAAGGCATTGGCCGGTGAGTGCAGCATGATTTCCGGCAACAACGTCGCTTGCTCTACCGACGGCATGGGCGCGACGTCGCAAGCCATTGGCTTTTCCTACAGTTGGAATAAGCAGACCAAATTGTTTGCCCAGTATGTCGTGTTGCGCAATGAAGCGCTGGCCAATTACAACTACGCGGTGACCGGTGTGTTTGGCGCCAGCGGCTACTCATCCGGTGTCGGCACGACGATCCGTGCCATCGGTGGCGGTTTCAATTATTCTTTCTGAGGATGCGGCATGAACCACTTTCAGCGACGTAGCACCCAAGCGAAGCTGGCCTTGAGCCCGCTGAAGCCGCTCAGCATCGCGATTCTTTCCGCGTGGTGCGGTATGCAGGTGATGCCGGCCTGCGCCTTGGATGCCGGTGCCTTGCCGACCAATGGCCAGATCAGCGCCGGCAGCGGCAGCATCAGCCAGAGCGGCAACGTGATGAATGTCACGCAAAACAGTGACCGCATGGTGGCAACCTGGAATACCTTCAATATCGGCAGTGCCGCGCAAGTCAATTTCCTGCAGCCGTCATCGTCGTCCGTGGCCTTGAACCGGGTCACATCCAGCGATGCCTCGCAAATCATGGGGCAACTCAATGCCAACGGTCAGGTGTACCTGATCAACCCGTCCGGCATTTTGTTTGGCGCCGGGTCGGCCGTCAATGTCGGCGGACTGGTCGCCAGCACGCTGAACATGACGGATGCCGGTTTCATGGCCGGCGACAACACCTTTCAGCTCAACGGCGCCAGCGGTGCGGTCGTCAACCAGGGGCAGATCACGGCCAGCGATGGCGGCTATGTGGCCTTGCTCGGCAATCAGGTGCGCAACGAAGGCACTATCGTGGCGCGGCTCGGTTCGGTGATGCTGGGCGCGGGTGAAAAGATCACGCTCGATTTCAACGGCGACGGTCTGATCAATATGGAAGTCAGGGACAAATCCCTCAATGCCAGTGTCATCAATCAGGGCCTGTTGCAAGCCAATGGCGGCATGGTGGTACTGTCGGCGCAAGCCAGCGATGCCATGTTGTCGGCGGTGGTCAATAACGAGGGCGTGATCGAAGCCACCAGTTTGCAACACCGGAATGGCGCAATCCTGCTCAGCGGCGGCGATTCCGGGGGGGTGGCCGTCAACGGCACGCTCAATGTGTCCGGGCGCGGCACAGGGGAAAGCGGCGGCAGCGTCAAGCTGCTGGGTGAGTATGTCGGTCTGTTCGACGGCACCCGTATTGACGCCAGCGGCGATGTCGGCGGTGGTACGGTATTGGTCGGCGGCAATTTTCAGGGCAGCGGCAGCGAGCAGCAGGCCAAGGCCGTGTATATGGGCAGCGACGCCCGCATCCATGCCGACGCACTGCGCAGCGGCAACGGTGGCAAGGTGATTTTGTGGTCGACAGAAAGTACCCGTTTTTACGGCGACATCACGGTGCTGGGCGGCGGTCAGACTGGCAGTGGCGGATTGGTGGAAACCTCGGGTCACGATCTGGAAGTGATGGGATCGGTCAATCTGAGCGCCGCTTCGGGCAAGGGGGGAACCTGGCTGATTGATCCCTACAATATCAACATCACCAGTGCCGCCAATGCCTCCGGTGCGACCACCGGCAATCCGTTTACCTCGGCCGGGTCGGCCAGCTCCAACCTCAGTTCGGCGACCTTGAACAGTTCCTTGTCGGAAGGTGCAAATGTCATCGTGTACACCACCTCGGCGGGTGGCACCTCCGGCGATATCAACGTGCTCGACGATATCAAGGGGATTGGCAATGCGTCACTGACCTTGCAGGCGCACCGCAATATCGTGATGACCAATCACAGTATTTCCAACGCCAGCGGCAAGACCCTCAACATCTCTCTCTATTCCAACTACAACAACAGCGGCAATGGTTCGGTCGCGCTCAGCAATGGCACCATCACCACCAATGGCGGCGCCATCACCATCGGCGGCGGCCTTGACCAGAGCAGTGGCGCGGCCAGTACGATTCTGAACAGTACGGCCGGGGTCTCGCTGAGTAACGGTTCGGTGCTCAGCAGCGGTGGCGGCAATGTCACCATCCGCGGTGCGGTGGCTGCCAGTGCCGGCAATTCCAACAGCAGCGGCGTGCAGATCAGCAGTGCCTCGGCGATTGATGCCGGCGGCGGCAACATCACCATCATCGCCGATCAGGCCAGCAGCACCGGCACCGGCGATGCTTTCATTCTTACCGGCGGCAGCCGGATTGTCACCAACGGCGCCGGGTCGATCAATATCGACAGCCGCAATCTGGGCAGCGGCAACGGCACCCGCATCTACAGTACCAACAACACCATCGCCGCCAGCGGCAGCGGCAATCTGACGGTCAGCGGCAACGCCACCTCCGGCTTCGGCATTCTGGTCTGTTCCACCGCCAACACCTCGACCCAAACCATCAGTGCCGGCAGCGGCAATCTGACGTTGCAGGCGAATACCAATGGCTTTGCCGGCAGCGGACGCGGCTTGTATCTGGCAGCGTCGGGCAATGGCGCGATCATCGTGAACGCCAGCGCCGGCGGGGCGGTGACGCTGGCCGGCAGCAGCAGCGGCAGTTACGGCACCATTCTCAATGCAACCGGCGCGGGGGCGGTCATCACCGTGGCCTCGGCTGGCAATGTCACACTGAGCGGCAATACTTCCGGTGGTACCACGCCGGCGCTGGCGCTGATCAGTTCAGGCAATGGCAGCACCAGCACGGCAGGCTCGAAGATCAATGTCACCAGCACCGCCGGCAATCTGACGCTCAACGGCAATAACAGCGTCGTCAACACCGCCACCGGTTCATTCAAGGCAATTTCGCTGGATGCCGGCGGCCAGTATGCGGCGATCAATCTGGGCACCACCACCGGCGCGATTACCCTGTCTGGCACCAGCTACTCCGGACGTGGTGTGGACATCGCCCCCTCGGCCGCCGGCGCCGTGATCAATATTGCCACCGGCAGCGGTGACATCACGGTCAATGGCAACAGCACCAGCAGTTTCGGCGGCTATGGCATTTTTCTCAACTCCACCGGCAATGCCATCGGCGTCAATGTCACGACCGGCAGCGGCAATATCACGTTCAACGGTGACTCGGTCGGCACCTCGGATGCAATTGCGCTGGGCGGCAATGCGTTCAGTATCGGCTCCGTCAACAATATCGCTTCGCAGGGTGGCAACATCACGCTCAATGGCAATTTCCATTCTCCGAACGCCGGCGAACTGGATCACGGCATTGCGATTCTCAGTGTCACCAACAAAATCACCACCACCGGCAACGGTAATGTCACGCTGACCGGCAATGCGGCGGATCAGGGTAATGGCATCAGTCTGTATGGCGGCGGCAATGCGCTGATCAGCGTCGAGAATGGCAATCTCGCCATGACCGGCAGCAGCGTCTACGGTAACGGCATCGGCATCCAGACCGGCATCAATACGATTGGCGCGACCGGCAGCGGCAGCGTCAGTCTCAACGGAACCTCGGGCTATGCCAGCGGCATCAGTATCTATCCGTCCAACAACAACAGCGCCGCCACCATCTTCACCCGTACCGGAAAACTGCTGATGAATGGCGTGAGCGGCAGCGCTTCGGCCGCGCCCGCGATTTCGCTGCGCAGCAGCGCTTCAGGTGCCGGCAACGGCGTCAAGATCCTGTCCGGCAGCGGCGATATCGAGATCGTCGCCACTACCGCCGGCAGCGGTGAGGCGATTGCCATCATCGGCAGCAGTACCGGCGCTTACAACACTATCAGTACCGGTGGCAGCGGCAACCTGAAGCTCACCGCCGACAGTCGCGGCAGTTACGGCGTGCGCTTTAATGGCGGCACCAATAACCTGCTGGTGGTGGATGGCGTGCTGTTCATTACCGCCACCGCCCCGAACGGCACCGTATTTGCGCAGGCGGCGGACGCCACGACGATTGCCGCCACCGGCAACGGCATGGTGATCAAGAATTTCGGTTCGCTGATCAGCAATCTGTTGACCAATCCGGCGACGGCATCCGTGACCGCCTCATTGCAATCGAATCAGACCGATGGCAGCTGGATCATGCCGGTCACCAGCGGCAACGAGTTCAGTCCGGTCGATGAGCGCGCCGGAAAATTCAGTATCGATATGTCGCTGGCGGCAGCGCCGGCGACGATACGCGATGACACCATGAACAACCAGTCCACTCAAGGCCAAGACAATGACGCGCGATAATTTACTTCTCTCTTCCCGACCAGTTTTTGCGCGGCGTGTTGCCAGACTGGCGCTGTTGCCATTACTGGCGCTCTCGCTGCAAGCGGCAGCGGCAGACAAGCCGGCGGCGGCGCATGACAATTTCTATTATCTGGGGGAGATGAACAAGGCTTCTACCGTGATGGTGATAGAAACCGGCATTGTGCCGCCGGACCTGGGGAAGAAAATCGTGTCGGCAGTGGCGCAGGTGATCCGTGACGGCGATCAGCCGGGAGCCAAACGGCCGGCCGATTATTTGCAGTATGAACCGCTGATTCTGGCGCTGGCCGGACCCGACGGCTCGCGCATGCATTCCGGCCGCAGCCGGCAGGATATCTTGTCGACCACGCGTCGTCTCATGCAACGCGAGCGCGTATTGCAGCTGATGGATGCCATGAACCGTTCCAAAGCCGGTTTCCTGGCATTGGCGGAAAAGAATCTGGACACCATCGTACCGGCCTATACCAATGGCGTGCAGGCACAACCGACTACCTATGCGCATTATCTGCTGGCGTTTGCCTCGGCCTTCGGCCGCGACAGTGCCCGCCTGCGTGAAGCCTATGCCCGGCTCAATTTGAGTCCGCTGGGATCTGGTGCGCTGGGGACGTCGAGTTTTCCGATTGATCGCCAGCGTCTGGCCGAGTTGCTGGGCTTTGACGGACCGCTGGAAAACTCCTATGACGCGGCACAACTGGGTGCGCTCGATCAGGGTGTGGAATTGTCGGGTGTGTGCAGCAATGCCGCATTGACGATGGGGATTCTGGTGCAGGATATGCATACCCAATATCACCAGCCTTATCCGTGGATCATGATTCAGGAAGGGCGGCTCACCGGCACCAGCAGCATCATGCCGCAAAAGCGCAATCCCTATGGCCTGAATCTGTTGCGTTTGCAGGCCAGCGATATCGTCGGCGGCGCCATGACCTTTTTGCTGGAAGCACATAACGTGTCGCCCGGCATGCCCGACTATAAACGCGATCAGGTCGAGAAAACGCTCGACATGACCACGTCGGCATTCCTGCGCATGGCCGATCTGCTGGACAATCTGGTGATCGACAAAGAGCGCGCCTTGCAAGAGGTGGATGCCGACTATTCGACCACCACCGAACTGGCAGATATCCTGCAGCGCGACGCCGATGTGCCATTCCGCATCGGCCATCATTTTGCGTCGGACCTGGTCAGCTACGGCCGGGCCAACAAGCTGAAGCCGGCCGCCATTCCTTTTGACGTGGTGCAATCGATTTATGCTGAAGCGGTCAAGAAATTCAACTTTGATCGCCCGCGCTTTCCGTTGACGGCAGAAGAATACAAAACGTCGCTGACGGCGCAGAACATGCTGGCATCGAGCAAGGGGCTGGGCGGACCGCAACGCAGTGAAGTGCTGCGCATGCTGGCCGTGGAGAAAGACAAACTGAAGCAGGATGCCGGCTGGCTGGCGCTGCAGCAACAGAAGCAAGCACGGGCAGCGGAAAATCTGGACCGCAGCTTTTCCCGTCTGGGGCAGTAATCAAGCTGACCGCAACGGCGATAAATGCGGTTTAATAGTCGCCAGCGGCGCCTGCGCAGGCAGGCGCATTTCCGAGTTTGCCGAGCCGCCGTCCGCACACCATGACAGAAGATATTTTTTCGCTGGAAAAATTCGAGTACCTTTGCTATTCCAGGCAACACGAAGCAGCTGCCCGGCAACTGCTCAAGCTGTTGCTGCTGATCGACAGGAATTACGGCAAGCTCAACGAGCGTTTCGTCCTCACGGCATCCGCCTCGATTCCGGCTGAGCAAATGAATCAACATGTGTTGACCCGGGTTGCCAGTGCCATTTCGGCGTTGTTCTCCGATCCCGGCTTTCACATCACGCCCGATGGCTTCGGCCAACTGATCAATTTTCAACGCTGGTTGTCGGCGCTGTTTGCTGCCAGTCCCTTCGTCAACGCCGACCATATCCTGAGCTCGCTCAATTTCCTCGGCCCGGACGCCAGCGCGTTTCAGGTTACCGAACTGGATCTGATCAAGTTCTGCATCTTGTATTCGCCGGAATCCGAACAGCCGCTGGATGCCGCCATGCTGTGGCAACAAAACCGTCAGCTGGCAGCGGCCTTGTTCATGGCCTTGCTGTCGCCGCGCTTTCTCGGTTCGGTGGCCGCGCATTCGAAACGCGAAGCCTTGCTGGCGTGGCTGCCGGCGCAGCTGGAACAAATCGACTCGCTGGACAGCTTGCCGCTCGCCATCTTGCACGATGTCTACATGCATTGCAGCTATGCCGATTTGCCGGGGCGCCACGATATCAAGCGCCCGATCAACCGCTTGATCCGGAACAAGCTGGCGGCGCTCGATATCCGCGCTATTGCTCCGGCAGCGGTGGCGCACCGGCAGGGCGGCAAACCGGTGATGCTGGTCTTGCTGGAATGGTTTTCCGGTGCCCACTCGATTTACCGTACGCACTCGAAAACCCTGGAGGCGGCGCGCCAGCATTTCCATCTGGTGGCAATTGCCTATGCCAATAACGTCGACGATCCGGGACGGGCAGTGTTCGATGAAGTGATCGAATTCGCGGCCCCCGATGACATGATCGCCTGCCTGCGCCAGTTGCATGCGGTAGCCGAAGCGTGGCGACCCGAGGTGTTTTACATGCCCAGCGTCGGCATGTTTCCGATCACCATGTTTGCCGCCAATCTCAGGCTGGCGCGGTTGCAGGTGGCGGCGCTCGGTCATCCGGCCACCACCCATGCCAGCGCCATCGATTACATCAGCGTCGAAGAAGATTTCGTCGGCGATCCGGCCTGTTTCAGCGAGAAGTTGTTATTGCTGCCGAAAGACGGGCAGCCATATCGTCCGTCCGCGCTGGCGGTAACGCTGGCACCACAACCGCGATCAGAGCGGCCGCTGGTGCATGTGGCGGTGGCGGCCACTACCATGAAACTCAATCCCGGCTTTCTGGCGGCATGCCAGACCATCGCCCGCCAATCCTCGCGTCAGCTGCATTTTCATTTCTTGATCGGCCAGGCACAGGGCTTGATTTATCCCCAGGTACGGCGGCTGATACAGCGCTATCTGCCGCAGGCAGCGGTATATCAGCATCAGCCGTATCAGGAATATCTGTCGATTTTCAGCCAGTGCGACATGTTTCTCAGTCCGTTCCCGTTCGGCAATACCAATGGCATCATCGATGCCGTCACGGCGGGGATTCCCGGCGTATGCAAAACCGGCCGGGAAGTGTTCGAACATATCGACGAAGGCTTGTTCCGGCGGCTGGGATTGCCCGACTGGTGCATCGCCGCCAGCGTGGAAGAGTACGTGGCGGCGGCGGTGCGTCTGGCTGACGATTATTCGGCGCGCGCGGCGCTGTATCGCGAACTGGCAGAGCCGGAACGGCTGCAGAGATTATTTCGCGGTCGCCCGGAAATTCTCGGGCAGCGCTTGCTGCAATTGCTCACGGCGTTACCGGCGGCTTAGTCGCCGACAGTGTTTGGCGTAGCATGTCGCGGTCCAGTGCCCGGTCCCAGGCGCTGATCACCAGACAGGCAACGCAATTGCCAATCACATTGCTCAGTGAGCGGCATTTCATCAGGCGTTCGACGCCCAGCAACAGTACGATGCCGGTGACCGGAATCAATTGAAATGTTGTCAATGTCGCCGCCAGCGCAATGAAGCTGGAGCCGGTGACGCTGGTTGCGCCCTTCGAAGTCAGCATGGCAATTGCCAGCAGCGACAGTTGCTGCCACAAGCTCAATTCGATACCGGTGGCCTGCGCCAGAAACATGGCTGCCATCGCGATATACAGATTGCTGCCATTCAGATTGAAGGTATAGCCGGTCGGCAGCACCAGTCGCACGACCGGTTTGGCGCAACCGAGCTGCTCCATTTTTTCAGTCAGGCCGGGCAGGGCAGCCATTGAAGAAGTGGTAAAGAATACCAGCAGCAATTCGGTTTTGATAAACGCAATCAGGCGCAGTATATTCACGCCGGCACTGGCGGCAATCAGGCCCAGCACCACGAGGATGAAGACCAGACTGGCCAGATAGATCGCGGCGACAAAGTGCAATAACGGCAAAACCGAGCCGACGCCGTATTTGCCGATGGTAAACGCCATGGCGCCGAAGGCCGCGAGCGGCGCCACTTTCAAGATCAGACTGATCATCCCGAACAGAATCGCGAGCAGGTCTTCCAGCAGTTGCAGCAAGCTGCGTCCGCGCTCGCCCATGCGCGACAGCGCTACGCCCGACAATACCGCCAGCAACAGAATCTGCAGGCTGTTGTTGTGCATGAAGGCCGCTGTCACGGTATCGGGAATCATGTTGAACAGAAAGCCGGCAACACCTGCGCCCGCCGCCAAGGCAGTATCCGGCACGGTAGTGACCGCGAGTGGGGCCGAGGTGGCAGAAGAGGGGGCCAGATGAAAACCGATTCCGGGTTGCAACAGGTGCGCTGCCAGCAAACCACAGGTCAGTGACAGCAAGGTCATGACTTCAAAATACAGAATCGCTTTGCCGCCGACTTTGGCTGCCCGCATTTTGTCTTGCATGCCGGCGATGCCCGATACCACCAGCATAAACACGATCACCCCGACCAGCATGCCGATCAGGCGCACGAAGCCGTCGCTCAATGGCTTCATCTTGAGCGCCAGCGACGGATCGGCATGTCCCAGCGCGATACCGGCGGCAATTGCCGCCAGCATTTGTACTACCGAATTCTGGTACAGCGGAACAGCCGTTTGACGGCCTGTGAAACGGGTGAGCAGAGGGTCTCCTTGAGCAATGGCTATGCTGCGTATTTTTGTGATGTATTTTATCTGCCGGTACGCACAGTGTACTTGCTTCACAGTTGCCGGGGCTTACGTGGAATCCCCAATTGCATTATCGAAGAGGGCGGGGGCGAGGCAATTGTGTAGATATGAAAAATATCGACTTATAATTCTTGAAACTTTAAATAGATGAAAGGCCGATATGGAGTTGAGACATTTGCGGTATTTTTTGGTCGTCGCAGAAGAGCAGCATTTCACGCGCGCCGCTGAACGCCTGAACATGCAGCAACCGCCACTCAGCCATCAAATCCGGATGCTCGAAAAGGAACTGGGGTTTGATCTGTTTCGGCGTCATCCCAAAGGTGCTGATCTGACTGCTGGCGGCGCGGTTTTTTTGCAGGAGGCGAAAGCGATTCTGGATCGGGTGGAGACTGCGGCGTTGAAGGCGTCCCGCGCCGCCCAAGGATTTGAGGGCTCCATTTCGGTGGGCTTTACCAGCTCCGCTGCTGCTCATGCAATGATTCCCGCCATTATCAGGGCTTATCGCCATGCTTATCCGAACGTGCAACTGGACTTGCGCGAGGGGAATGCTGCTGAACTCACCGAATGGATCGAGGATGGCAAAGTGAATATCGGATTTCTTCGTTCGCCGGTCAGCCAGCCGCGCGGGATCTGCTTTCAGCATTTGCTGGATGAAGAAATGCTGTTGATTGTGCCGGTTGGCCATGCGTTGTTGCCCAAGAAAATGACGGGTGAGATGCCGGTGCTATCGATCAAATCACTGGCGCAAGAACAATTCATTCTGGTCCGCCGACACGGCGCGCCCGGTATGTATTCCAATCTGATCGATGCCTGTGAACATGCCGGTTTCACGCCCCGGATTACCCTGGAGGTCGAGCGCATGCTGACCAATATCAGTCTGGTGGCGGCAGGTGTGGGCATCTCGGTGGTGCCGGCATCGATGAAAAATTTCCATCGTGATAGTGTCGTCTATTGCCGCATGCGCGATGCAAAACCGGCGTTGGTGGCGCCGATCACGCTGGTCAGCAGGGAGAGCGGTGGTTTACCGGTTGAACGCAATTTTCTGGAGTTGGCAAAAAAAATCCAGAAAGAATACAAAAAATGCTGATGGGTCAAATCAACTCTCTGGAGGTAACAAGGCGGACTCCATTCTTTGCGGTCACCGCGGCTTCGATCAGCACGTCGGCAATATTGATCGCCGGGTTGATCCTGAGCGGCTTGGGCAGCAAAGGGCGAAGCAAGCTTGCCAGAGGCATGATCACCCGCTCCGCAAGTCTGAATTCTTGACGATGACCGCCAATCATTCCCGGCCGCACTATCGTCACTGATTTGAAGCCAATTCCTTGCATGTCTCTCTCGGCCTCGCCTTTGACGCGGCAATAAAACAAGGGTATCGACAACGAGGCTCCTGGCGAGGACACCAGCGCGATTGTGTCGGCGCCAGTCCGGTGCGCCAGTGTCGAGAATGCAATTGGCAGCACATAGTCGACATGACGAAATGCTTCTTTTGAACCGGCTTTTCCAATCGTCGTGCCCATTGCGCATATCACGGCATCGACCACCCAATCGGCAGCAGCGGGTAGCAAGTCGGCAAGGTCAGCTGCAACCGGATTGAACAGTTTGGGATGTGGCGCCAGTTGGCGCCGCGTCGGCGCAATGATTTCAGTGATCCGGTCGTCCGCCAACGCACGTTGCATGACGTGTTTTCCAACCAGGCCGGTCGATCCGAGAATGAGTACTTTCATGATTTTTTGCTTTCTTGCTGCATTTTCATGGTGATCAGATTGAAATCGGAATTGCCTCAATGTTGATTGCTGAGCAGGTTAACTGCACCGTTTCTCAATCCGATAATGGGTATGGAAATGTGAGCATGATTATGCTGATCCATCTCGAAGGTCTTGCCCAGTATGGAGCGCATATCCGATGTTTGCAATGCAGCGCGGATAGCTTCCGGTGCATCGGTACCGGCGCGGCGAATGGCATCGACTATCAAGTATGTGGATTCGAACGCAAACGCCGCTCGTTGGTTTGGCGTTGATCCATATTTACTTTGATAGGCGGAGACGAATTTTTGTGTCTCGACGTTTGGACTGCCGGCGAAGAAGGCGGTCACGCTGCTTGATCTGTCCAGCTTGCCGCTGTTCAGGAAGTGCTGCGACAAACTGCGCTGTGCCAGTGCGTAATCAAAACGTCCCGTCAGAGCAATGTCGATATCAGCCTTTTCATAGGCGCGAAAAAATGCGGCACTTGACGGCCCCAGCAAGACGACGATCTGGTCCGGGCGGACCGCTTTTGCTTGTGTCAGGAAGCCGGAAAAATCAGTTGCGGCAGCCGCCATCGTTTCATTCATCGTCACCGCAATACCCGATGCGACGGCGGCGTTGTTCATGGCAATTGCATTTTCCCGGTTAAAGATAAGGTCGTCGCTGACGATGCCAATACTTTTCGTGCCATGTTCTGTGAGCCAGTGCATTAACGCCCGCGCCACATCCGAATTGGACGGGCTGGGTTTAAACGTATAGCGATAACCGCCTGCGCCGGCAGCATCGACGAACTCGTCGCCGGCAGAAACCGCGACCACCAACGGCACCCGTTTTACCTCTGCGATTGGCATGATGGCGCGCGTCACCGGTGTTGCCAATGCGCCAATGACGACCGATACATGTTCGCTGTCGATCAGGCGTTCGATGGCACTGACGCCGCTATCGGTATTCGCCGCATTGTCGATATAGTGGGCCTGCACCGGACGATGCAATACGCCGCCAGCCTGATTGATTTGCTGCAGCGCGAGTTCGATGCCATATTGCTCGCTCTGTCCGCGCTCGGCCATTGGTCCGCTGAGTATTGATGTCACGCCGATCCTGACCGGCAACTGCTGTGCCTGTGCCGTCCAGCCCGCACCCAGCAGGGTGGCTGCTGCGAGGCAAAAAATAAATCGCATGATGATTTCCTTTGGTTGAATCAGGCAGGTCAGGCGCTGATTTGAATAACAATCTTGCCGAAATGTTTGCTGGTGGCCATATATTCATAGGCAGCCCTGGCTTGATCGATTGAGAAAACTTTGTCGATGACAGGATTGATGCGATTGATGTCGACGAAGCGAACCAGGTCTTCCAGCATTTGCCGGCTGCCGGCAGTAATGCCGGTTAAGCGTTTGGCACCGCCGATCAGCATGCCGGGTTCAATCGCGACAGCGCCACCGCCGGTAACGCGACCCACCACGACAACCGTGCCACCGATCGCAGCCGATTTAAGAGAACGCGCCAGCGTGCCTTCGCCGCCGACTTCCACCACCAGATCGACACCTGCGCCGTCGGTAATCCGAAGTACTTCGTTTTGCCAATCAGGATGGTTGCGGTAATTGATCGTGGCGTCGGCGCCGAGGGCGCGCGAGCGTTCCAGTTTTTCATCCTGAGATGAGGTAACGATGGCGTACATGCCAGCCGCCTTGGCCAGTTGCAGCGCCCAGGTGGAAACGCCGCCGGTTCCCAGCAGTAACACGCGGGCGCCAGGTGGTGCGTTGCCGGCCACGAACAGCGCATTCCATGCGGTCAGTCCGGCGCAGCTCAACGTGGCTGCCGCAGCGGAAGTCAATCCCCGAGGTGCCATGACAAAATGGTTGGCGTCGGCGACGATTTCCTCTGCCAGAGTACCGTTGAATTGAGCGCCAAAAGATCCGGCAGTTTTTTCGGCGGTAATTGCGCCATCTGTCCAGAACGGGTAGTAGCTGGTGATAACGCAGTCTCCCGTTTTAAACCGGCTGACCTCCTGGCCTGCCGCGATGACCACGCCGTAACCGTCTGCCAGCGGCACAATGGGATGCGCTGCCGGATTGGGAAACTGACCCCGTGCAAAGCTGAGATCGCGACTGTTTAATGCCGCAGATTTCATTTGCACACGAATCTCGTGCGGCTCCGGATTACGGACCAGAAGTTCCGCCATATGGAGGCCGGCAATACCTGCGCCGGATTGGAGTAAGCAGGCTTTCATGAGTATTCTCCTGATCGAGTGGTTTGATTGTGGTAGACCGCTTTGCGCAATGCCAAAGGAAAATTTCCTACTATCCCGGCAACGGCAGTATTGGTCAGCGCCACAACTGAAAGTTGATTGGCCGGATCGACCCAAAAACCGGTGCCGTATACGCCAGACCAATTCCAGGAGCCGGCAGGTAACGGTATCTTTGCGGCCTTGGGATCGGTAACAACCGCAACCCCCAGTCCCCAGCCGTAGCCGGCACCAGCGGCATTGACGGCAAGCGTGCTGATGGCGTCAGATGTCATTAACTGCACGGTCTCGGGACGCAACAGGCCTTGGCCGCCGGTGCGGATTGCCTCGATAAATTTGAGGTAATCATCGGCGCTGCCAAACATGCCGGTGCCACCAGAAGGAAAGGCGCACGGGTCGAAAATCCGCGCTGGCGAATAGGCGATGGCGCTGCTGCCGAAGTTGAGAAAAAAAGGATCGGTCATGCGCACCGGAACGGCTGCGGCATCACCGTAAGGTGTCGCCAGAATGGCATCCGCTGGTGCCGTGAAGTCGGTATGTGTCATCGCCAGCGGTGTCGTTACCAGTCGACGTATTGCGGCCGGCAGCGATTGACCGGTAGCGCGCTCGATTACTGCGCCAAGTACATCAATGGCAACCGAGTAATGCCAGTTGGTTCCGGGTTCGAATAGCAAGGGCGCGGCAGCGATGCGCTGCAGATTTTGTTCTAATGTGAGTCCTGACATATCGAGTCCGTCAGAAATCTGGAGGCGATGATAAGGACCGTCGGGCGCCTCCAGAAATCCATATCCCAGACCGGCGGTATGCGTCAGCAAATGCCGTAGCGTAATTACCGGCGCGCGACCGTCTGCCAGCCTGGGCTGAAACGCCGGCAGCCAGTTGGTAACCGCCGCATCCAAATGCAATCGTCCTTGCTCCACCAGAGCGAGGGCTGCGACGCAAACGATAGGTTTGGTCATGGAGGCTAACCGGAACAATTCATTCTCTGCCACCGGACGCTGCGCCTCACGGTCTGACCAGCCGGCGGTTCTGCGGTAAACGGTGCGGCCGCGGTGGGCAACGATAACGGACGCGCCGACGATATGACCGCTGGCGACCGATTCATCCATCACGGCATCAAGCATAAGGCCATTTGTCCAGCGCGCGGCATCGTCTGATCCGGCCCCGAATGCAGGTGCCGGAAGTGCCGTAACCAAGCCGGCCAAAGAGGTCGCTGCCAGCAAGCGTCGACGGTTGGGTTGTGGAAGACGCGCGGCGACAGAAAAATGTTTTCTCATGTTGATATCCCTCGATACCAAAGGATTGTCCGTTGAAGAGAGAAAACTATAGACTTTTCCTTGTTGGGTGATAATCTCCAATTTTGCATCTTCAGTTTTTACTCGGAGTGAGAAGTGACATGCTGGATAGAATCACAGGAATGCAGATATTTGCCCGCTCTGCGGCGACGGGAAGTTTGTCTGCAGCAGCGCGCCAGCTTGATTTGTCGCCCGCGATGGCAGCAAAACATGTGGACGCGCTTGAGCAACGACTGGGCGTGAAGTTGCTCCATCGCAGTACCCGCAAACTGACGCTGACCGAAGCCGGTCAGCAATATCTGGACGCTTGCCTCAAATTGCTTCCCGAGCTGGAAGAAGTGGAAGCTTCCATTGCGTCGCAACGGGTATTGGCACAAGGGTTGCTGCGACTCAATACGCCGCTTTCTTTCGGCGTCAAATACATTGCACCGCTACTCAAGGAGTTCAACCGATTACATCCCTTGGTTACGGTCGATCTGGGACTCAATGATCGGGTCGTCGATTTGCTGGAAGAGGGATGGGATTTGACGATTCGCGTCGGCAAACTCAAAGACACCGGTCTGGTCGCGCGCAAACTTGCTGATGCGGAGATGATCGTCTGTGCTGCGCCGGAATATTGGGCATCGCATGGCAGTCCGGCAACCTGGGCTGATCTGTCGGCGCATAATTGCCTGAGTTTCACGTTGTCGAATATTTCGCGACCAGCGGAATGGCGTTTTGGAAAAAATGCAGAACACAGCGTGAAAATTCAGGGCAGCTTGCGTACCAACAATGGTGATGCATTGGTTGCTGCTGCCATATCCGGTCTGGGCGTGCTGTATGAGCCAGCGTTTATTGTCGCCGACGGCATTCGTCGTGGTGATCTGGTACCGCTCAGGCTGGATGTGGAGAGCGCCGAGCTTGGCGGCATTCATATACTGCGCTCAGCTAATCGTGCGCCACCGGCAAAAGTGCGGGTGATGATCGATTTTCTGTTGTCGGCATTCGGTGCCAACTCGCCCTGGCTACTCAAGTAATCAACGGCGAGTGGGTGCCGCCGTGCAGGCAGCAGGGGGCATCGGCTTCAGAATCACCCCCCCCTGCATCAATGGAATTCGCTTGCCGGCGAGCGGTTACTTCAGTAGCGTTTCCAGTGCCAGCGCAATCGACAACACACGATGATCGTTGCCGCCTGCGGCTGCCAGACTCAAACCAACCGGTGCCGTGCCGGCAGCATGGCAGGGCAGTGAAATGGCACAACCGTCGAGGAAGTTGATCAGGGTTGGATTGCGCAGGATCAGGCCATTGGCAGCGTAGTAAGCGTCGTCGCTGGCTTGCAGATCGGCGATCTTGGGCGCGACGATGGGTACGGTCGGCATCAGCAGTGCATCGTAACCGGCCAGTTGCTGTTCCACTTCGGCGATCCAGCGGCGACGGTTGTGGATGACGTCGAGCAGATCGGCGGCGCTGATATCCTTGCCGCGCATGATGCGCGATACCACGCGCTGGTCATAGTGTTCCTTGCGCTCGGCAATCAGCTGGCGGTGCCAGGTCCATGCTTCGGCAGCGGTGAAGCCGCCTTTGGCATTGATGGTGGCGAGTTGACTGAAGGCCGGTACTTCCTGTTCGACCACCAGTGCACCCGCGGCGGTCAGCTTGGCGATGGCCGCCTGCATGGCGGCGGCCACCTCGTGATCCATGCCATCGCGCACCACATTGGTCGGATAAAGCAGACGCAGGCCGTGCAGCGAATGCGCCACCGGCGCCACAAATTCCTCACCGGCCAGCACCGCATCCACCATGGCGCAACACAGTACGGTCGGCGCCATGGCGCCAATCGAGTCGAGATTTTCCGACAGCGGCAACACACCTTGCATCGATACCCGGCGCGCGGTCGGCTTGAAACCGGTAATGCCGCAGAAGGCGGCCGGGATGCGGATCGAACCCCCGGTATCCGAGCCGACGCCGGCTACCGCCATGCCGTCGGTAACCGAGATCGCCGCACCGGAAGAAGAACCACCGGGAATGCGGCCGCCATCCACATCACGCTGCCATGGATTGCGCGGCGTGCCGTAGTGCGGATTGATGCCGAGACCGGAATAGGCGAATTCAGTCATGTTGGTGCGACCGACGATCACGGCACCAGCCGCGATCAGGCGCTTGACGACTACGGCGCTATCGGTGGCCGCCGGATAGCCGCGCAAGGCGACCGAACCTGCCAGCGTGGTTTCGCCGGCGACGTCGAACAAATCCTTGATCGATACCGGCAGGCCGTCAATCGGCGAGCGAGTCAAACCGGCGTCGCGCAAGACATCCGAAGCGCAGGCGGCGGCGCGGGCGCGGTCGGCATACAGCCGGGTGAAGACGCGGGCGCCTTCACCATCGGCTGCCGCCGCCAGCGCCAGCGCCTGGTCAGTCAATTCTTGCGCAGTGCTGCGACCGCAGCGCAAGTCTTCGCTTTGTTGATGCAGGCTGGGAATCATGGTGTAGAAGGATGGGTGTTGAAATTGGCTTGTTGACGACAGCGAAATGACTCAGGCTACTTCCGCCAGAATCTCGGTTTCATAAGTGTGGCGCAGCGCCCGTTGGCGGCGCGGATCGAACAGCTCCATCGTGAACGAAGTCGCCGGACGAATGCCGCCGATGGCGCCGACTGTACCGCACGTCATGCCGCTGCCTTCAGGCAGGATGTCCTTGCCATCGGTAAAGCGCGCGATCAGGTCTTGCGGTGTACGCAGGCTGGCCAGTGTGCCTTCCTGGTACAACACTTCCTTGCCATCTTCCTGGATCCACGAACGGATCACCAGTTCGTCCCAGTATTCAGCGACGTCGCTGAGCTTCCATGCGGCGGCGGCTACCGGCTTGATGCAGGCCTGCTTGGAGAAGGCCACGCTGTGCGCTTCCAGCTTGCGGTCGGTGTGGTCGGAGGCGATGCTGACATACAGTTCACCGCCGGCGTTGAAGACGAAGGTTTCCACTTCGCCCGACGATTCGGCGCCGAGTACTTGCACTGCCGGTGATTGCGTCAGTTGATTGTGCGATACCCGGTAATACAGCGGAACGGCGCTCGGGCGCTGGATGCCCAGTGCTGCCAGTTCTTCGATGTGATGCTCGATGGCGGCCAGATCGCGACCAGCCCAGCCGGCGATGATCAGGGTGTGGATGTCAACGTTCAACGTTGCGGCGTCAAGTTGGAAAGAGAGTTTCATGAGATAACTTCCGATACGTAAAAGGGAGTGTTGCGGTATAGCGTTAATCAGTCGGCACAATCAGTGCAATCAATGCAAGGAGTGGTTCAGGTCTTCTTGACGAACACGATCACCAGGAAACTGGCGATGAATTCCAGGGCCGCCACCACATACAAGCCGGACGACAGCGAACCGGTGCTGGTCTTGAGGGCGCCGATCATGTACGGCGCTGCGAAACCGGCCAGGTTGCCGATTGAGTTGATCAGCGCGATACCGCCGGCGGCTGCGGTGCCGGCCAGGAATGCGGCCGGAATCGACCAGAACACCGGGAACGCGGCGAGGATGCCGATGGCTGCCAGCGTCAGTGCACACAGTGCGACCACGGCGTTGCCGAGGGTCAGGCCGGTGACAATCAAGCCGATACAGGCGATCAGGGTGGCGATAGCGCTATGCATGCGGCGTTCGCCGGTCTTGTCCGAATGGATCCCGTTCCAGATCATGGCCAATGTGCCGGCGATGAACGGGATGGCGGAGATCAGACCGATTTGCAGATTGCCCTGAACGCCGATTTCCTTGATGATCGACGGCGTCCAGAAAGCGATGGTAGCGTTGCCGCTGACGATACAGAAATACACCCCGGCGCACAGCCAGATGCGGTAGTCGCTACAGGCATCCTTGAGCGACATGTGCTTGCTGGCGGAGGTGTTTTCGGCAACCAGGGCTTGTGTCACGGCTTGCTTTTCTGCGGCCGACAACCATTTGGCGTTGGCTGGCTTTTCCGGCAGGTACAGCAGCACGAAGATACCGGCAATCAGCGACGGAATACCTTCGAGGATGAACAGCCATTGCCAGTTGGCGAGATGACCGACGCCTTCCATGCGGCTCATGATGAGGCCGGCAATCGGACCGCCGACAGCACCGGCAATCGCGAACGAGGTCATGAACAAACCATTGACGCGGGCGCGGCGCTGGGCCGGGAACCAGTAGGTCAGATACAGCACGACGCCGGGGAAGAAGCCGGCTTCGAATACGCCCAGAAAGAAGCGCAGGACATAAAAGGACATCGGCGTGGTGACATAGGCCATCGCCATCGAGGTCAGGCCCCACAGAATGGTGATGCGCGCCAGCGTCTTGCGGGCGCCGATTTTTTCCAGCAGCAGATTGCTCGGGACTTCAAACAGGAAGTAGCCGATGAAGAAGATACCGGCGCCGAGACCATAAATGGCTTCGCTGAACTGGAGATCTTGCAGCATCTGCAACTTGGCGAAACCGACGTTGACGCGGTCGATCCATGCCAGCACGAACAGGAAGACCAGGAACGGGATCAGTCGCCAGGCGATTTTCTTGTAGGTGACTTCCATGTTCACGCCGGTATTGCCGGGCAGTGAATTCGCGCCTGAACCGGCGTCAAGTGTTGCTGAGGTTGAATGAGTCATGCTGTGCCTTCTCCTGCTTTGAGATTGATTGAGCTGCCGTGACCTCTGCCGGTATGAGAATGAACACCCCATCAGGAGATGTCGGAGCCGATACCGATACCGCGATTGCCAGGCGGAAATCTGTCGCTTGTGTTGGTCGCTTGGATAACGACGCCACGCACGATCTTGTGAGAATTCAGTATGCGTATCCGCTCTGGCACTGTCCAACAAGAAATTGTTGGTGCCGATGATTGGAAAATCTTATGAGCAAAAACGGGTCGGCCGGTGCGCCGTTGTGGTGCTGTCTGGCGGCGCCGGACAATGGCGCGCCAGCCGCGTGAACATTGACTGTGCTGCTGTTTTGACGGGGGTGCTGCTATACCTGCGACGGCAATCGCGCGATCTCCTGGCCCCAATTGAGTGCGAAGTCGGCGGCGGTTTCCTGTGCGATGCGGGCAATGGTTTCAGTCAGCGGGTTCTCATTGTCCGCACGAAAGCCGGCTTGCATCACCAGTGCTGGGAACTCGACATCGACCCGCAGCGGGTGCAGGATTTCTTCATTGAGTTCGCGCTGGATGATCGCCGGCGGCACTGCTGCCACGCCGAAGCCGTCGGTCACCAGCCGGATCATGGTGGCCACCGAAGCAATGCAATTGATATGCAGCGCGCCGCGCTCGCTGCCGGAAAACATGCGTTCGATCACAGCATGCGGCCCCGAGTTGCGGGCAAAGCTGATGATCGGGAAGGTGGCCAAATCGGACAGACTCAGCGTCTCGCTGCCAATGTTGAGCTTGGGGCTGCCGACCCAGCGCATCGGAAACTCGCACAGATTGATATTGGTAATGTGTGGGCCGCTCATCGGTCCGGCCTGTAGCACGACATCGAGCAAGCCCTTGCTGAATTGTTCGCGCAGATGAATCGTGGTGTCACTGGCGATTTCAATCTGCAGGCGCGGGAACATCTTGTGCAGGCGTCCGATGAAATCCGGAAACCAGCTATGCACGATGGATTCGATCACGCCGATGCGAATCACGCCGGCGTAGATCTGCTTATCCGACATGTCATCCTTCATCTCACGCATCAGCTTGACCATGCGTTCGGCATACACCAGCGCCTTGCTGCCGTCAGTGGTCAGCGCCACCTCACGCGCGCCACGGTCAAACAGACGCACGCCGAAATCTTGCTCGAGCGTGGCAATGCGGCTGGAAACGGCAGCCTGCGTGGTATGCAGGCGCTCGGCGGTAAGCCGGAAGTTTTTCAGCTTGGCCAGCCAGACGAAGGTTTCGAGAAAGCGGATATTCATGGTTGGCGTTGGTGAGTGCGGGTTTGTGATGCGACAAGGGAAAACAAAAACGAAGGAAGCCGGCAGGATCGTCAATTACCCGGAGGCTTGGCCGAACCAGCATTGTCAGGGCGCTCCTTTTTCTGCACCCCATAGACGTTTTCCAGACAGATCAAGCTCGGTCAGGTAAAGCCGCAGATCGAATTCATATTGATGATAATTTGGTTCCATATAAGCGCAAAGCTTGTAGAAGGCTTTGTCGTGCTGTTTCTCTTTTACGTGGGCCAGTTCGTGCACCGCGATCATGCGCAGAAATTCCAGCGGCACTTCCTTGAACATCGTGGCAATGCGGATTTCGTGTTTGGTCTTGAGCTTGCTGCCCTGCACGCGCGAGATTGTCGTATGCAGCCCGAGCGCATGCTGGATGACATGGATTTTGCTGTCGAAGCCGACTTTGCTGATCGGATCGGCATTGCGCAGGAATTCTGTCTTCAGCTCCTGTACATATTCATACAAGGCCTTGTCGGTGCGAATGCCGTGCGCGGCAGGATAGCGAGAAGTCAGCACGTCGGCCAGCTTGTTTTGGGCGATCAGCTGCGAGACCTGCGTGCGGGTCTGGTCGGAATAGGCGCTGAGGTACTTTAAGGGCAGCATGCGGGCATTATCAAAAGCGGGGCAGGGTGTTTATCGAATATCAACTGATGGCAGCCGGGTGTCGTGCAGCAGGCCGGACAGACGCCGGCGCGCGTCGTTTTGCTATTGCCGGCACTCGAGATGCGTCATTGTACGCCGCGCCAGCGGGGACTTCATCAACGGTCTTGCGAGAGGCGCTGGCCATTGCGGTGGCGTTCAGCTGTTTGCGGCCCAGACGCGCGTTGTCGGAATCCCTTTATAATTGATAATAATTATCATTCAGGTCAATATGAACAGCTTCAACTGGTCTAAAACTTTCTCTGCGGACATGTCCATGTCGGTCGGATCGATCACGCCTGACATGGCGTTGGAAACCTGCGCGCCGGTGTTCGAAGGCTTTCAGGTGATCGTTCTGATGAATGGCTGGTTGCGCAGCCGGATCAATGATGCACGGCCCTTTGATATTGCCGACCCGGCCGTTTTCGTGGTGCTCGCGCGGGGTAGGCAACTGGGGTATGACCGGATGGAGGCGGGCACATTGCAGCGTTATGTGCGCATCGGCATCGATGCCGAAAGTGCCCAACGCAATGGCATCGACTTCAAGAAGATCGCCGCCAGCGACGGACCACGCTTGCATGGCGGCGATGTCGACGTCATCCGGCTGCCGTTGACGCCGAAGGTCAAGGCAATCGCGATGCAGGCGTTTACCTGTCCGGTGCAGGGCGACATGCGCGACCTTTACCTGGCGGGCAAAGGGATGGAATTGGCGGCAGTCACCATCAGCGAGCTGGCGCAGGAAACTAACCCCGGCCTGGTTCATCTGGGCCGGCGCGATCTCGAGCGTCTTTGGTATGCCCGCGAACTGGCGCTGGCGCATTATCAGGATCCGCTTTCCCTGCACGAACTCGCACGTCGTGTCGGCACCAATGTCAACAAGCTCAATCAGGGATTCCGCCAGGCATTCGGCGCCAGCGTGTTTGAATTCATCCAGCGCCATCGCTTGCAGGAGGCGCACCGGATGCTGTCGACCGGGGCCTTCTCGGTGTCAGAGGTGGCGTTGTCCGTGGGCTATGCGATTCCGCATTTTTCCACTTTGTTTCGCAAGCATTTCGGTTGCTCGCCGAGTCAGCTCACCGTTTGATGGCGGCCACGACTTTGTGCAAAAAACGAAAGCGGTCGTGAAGATATAAAAAGCGCGTGAGACAGCGGCTCCTTAAAATATGAGAATAATTCTCATTAACAAACAAGGAACCTTGCATGTCTCGCCCTGTAATCCCGCGGCGCCCGCCGCGCGCGCTGCCATTATCGGCGTATCTGTCTCCCCATGTTTTTTCGATGCTGGTTGCTTCCGCGGCGCTTGGCGCGAGCGGCGGCATCTGCGCGCAAGAGACGCCGGCTGATCGTTCCAAGGCGGATGACGTGCAACCGGCCAGCGCCTTGCCGGCCGTTACGGTATCCGCCCGTGGCACCGATGATTCCTATACCACGGCAGGTGCGGTCAGCGTCGGTTCGAAAATCCCGGCCACGTTGAAAGAAACGCCGCAATCGGTGTCGGTCATCACGCGCAAGCGCATGGAAGATCAAAACCTCAATTCGCTCGACGAGGTCATGGCGCAAACGCCCGGTGTCACGGTCCAGCCCTACAACACCGGCGTGATTCCGCAGTTCTATTCACGTGGCTATCCCATCGAATATTTCCAGTACGACGGCGTGCCGCTGCAGACCGGCGGTGCTTCCTGGACCATGCCGGAAATGGTGATGTTCGAGCGTGTCGAATTGCTGCGCGGGGCTGCGGGTTTGTACAACGGTGCCGGTTACCCGGGCGGCGTGATCAATCTGGTCCGCAAGCGTCCGGGCAAGGAGCTGGCGTTTTCCGGCTCGGTCGCCGCCGGATCCTGGAATGCGCGCCGCACCGAGCTGGATTTCAGTTCGCCGTTGAATGAATCCGGCTCGCTGCGCACGCGGCTGGCGGTGAACTACGATGCGCGCGACTCGTTCATCGACTACGCCAAGAGTGAAAAGTCCTCGGCCTACGGCATCATCGAAGCCGATCTCGCCCCCGGCACCACATTGGCGGCCGGCTTCGGTTACCAGAAGCGCAACTGGACGCCGGCCATGATGGGCTTGCCGCGCTACAGCGACGGCGGCGAGCTCGGACTGCCGCGCAGTACCTTTTTCAATACCCCTTGGACCAACTGGAATTTCGAAAGCACGCAACTGTTCGCCGAGCTGTCGCACCGAATCGACAAGGATTGGTCATTCAAGCTGAATCTCACCAGCGATCACGAGACCAGCGATCTCAAGTATTCCTACGTGTTTGGTGCTGTCAATCGTCAGACGCTGGCGGGCGCGCGCCTGATGGGCGGTGCCAATCAATACGACAACCAGCAATACGGCGTGGATGCCATGTTGAACGGTCGCTTCCAGGCGTTTGGCCGCCAGCATGACGTGGTGGTCGGCGCCAACTGGTACAAGCGCAGCGCCGAAAGCTGGGGCGGCACGCTGCCGGGTTACGGCGGCACGGCGGTGAACGTGTTCAACTACAACCCGGCCGCCATCGCCGACCCTGGCACACCGAAATGGACCAGCAAGAGCAATACCGATCTGACGCAATACGGCTTGTACGGCTCGACGCGTCTGAAGCTGGCCGATCCGCTGAGCCTGATCCTCGGCGCCCGCGTCAGTTGGTGGAAGACGACCGCGCAGAATTTGCTGACGTCGGCCACCACCTCTGACTTTAACGACAGCGCGCATTGGACGCCGTATGCCGGGCTGGTCTACGAACTCACGCCGAACTGGTCGCTGTACACCAGCTACGCTGACATCTATCGCGTCCAGAGCAACTACAAGGACAGCAGCGGCAACGGTTTGCCACCGGTCACCGGCGCCAACTACGAAGCGGGCATCAAGGGCGAGTTCTATGACGGCGCACTCAACACGTCGTTTGCCGTGTTCCGCATCGACGAGACCAATCGTGCGCTCCAGACTTCGGTGACGGTGGTGGATGGCTGTTGCTACGCCACCAACGGTCAGGTCCGCAGTCAGGGCTTCGAAGCCGAACTCGCAGGGCGTTTGCTGCCGGGACTGGAGGTCGGTGCCGGCTACACCTTCAACACCACCAAGTACCTGCGCGACGCCACCTTTGAAGGCCAGCCGTTTCGTACCATGTCGCCCAAACACATGCTGCGGCTCTGGTCTTCCTATCAATTGCCGGGCGAACTCAATGCCTGGAGTGTCGGTGCAGGCGTGACGGCGCAAAGCGAAACCGCGGTGCAGTCCGGCGCGGTGCGCGCCAGTCAGGGCCTTTACGCAGTGGCCAATGCGCGCATCGGCTACCGGCTTGATAAGAGATGGTCGCTGGGCCTGAATGTCAACAATCTGTTCGACCGCACTTATTACATCTTGCCCGGCGCTTCCAATGCGCCTGCCAGCTACGGCAGCGTCTACGGCGACCCGCGCAACATCATGCTTACTTTGAGAGGAACCCTGTGATGCACCTGAATACCTGCAAACCGAATTCGACATGGACCGCGGCCGCGCTGCTGTGCGCCGCCTTACTGGCAGCGCCAGTCGCGAACGCACTGACACCGGCGCTGACATCGGCGCTGAGTAAGCCACCGGTGGTGAAGGCACCGACCTGGGTCGGTACTTACCAATGGCAGATGCGCATGCAGCCGCACAGCGGCGATCCGTTCCGCCTGCGTCTGGGATTTACCGCGTTGCCGAGCGGCGACTGGACGGTGGCCGGTTCGCTGGTGCTGGACGATGCCGAACTGGGCGCCAGCGGTACCGCCCGCTTGCGTGACGGCCGTCTGGTGGTCGACTTGCTGGTTAGTGGCGGCGTGCGCGATGTGGTGCCCGATGAAGGCAAGCTGGCGTTGTTCCCGCCCGGGAAGGCACCGCAGAAAATCAGCTCGGCCGGCTTCGCGACCTTGCGCCTGGAACTCGATCCCAAGGACTACCGGGGTGTCGCCGCCGGCTACATGATCAATGTGGTCAATGGCAATCTGCAACAGGGACCGTACTACACCGAAAGTACGCTGGTGCCGGAAGCGGTGAAGTAGTATGGTGACCGGACGTCGCCTCTGGCTGGCCGTGCATCGCTGGATCGCACTGAGCATCGGTCTGATTCTGGCCTTGCTGGGCGCAACCGGTGCCGCGATGGTGTTGCGCACACCGATTCTGCAATGGGAGGTCGGCGCCGGTCCGCTGACCTTGCGCGCAGCACCGGCGCCGGGCACCGCCTACGCTTCGCCGCACGCCTGGCAAGAAGCGGCGCTGGCTGCCTATCCGCAATTGCAGCGCGCCCTCGGCACTGCGCCACCCAATGGCGGCTTCCTGCTGTC
Organism: Herbaspirillum autotrophicum; assembly: GCF_001189915.1. Classification (GTDB taxonomy): domain Bacteria; phylum Pseudomonadota; class Gammaproteobacteria; order Burkholderiales; family Burkholderiaceae_D; genus Herbaspirillum; species Herbaspirillum autotrophicum. The sequence continues at coordinate 16,766 of NZ_LFLS01000021.1, read as the reverse complement.
GGACAACGCGATGGTGTTTGGTCCCGTGCAAGGCCGGCAGGCCATGGGCATTGCCATGCTCGATCCCTATACCGCCGCGCCGCGCGGATTCTTCGTTTTCGACGATTTGTGGTTGGCCAGGATTGTCGCCTTCCACCGCGCCCTGATGCTGCCGGCACGACCGGGTTCGCAGATACTGGCCGCCTGCGGCATGGTTCTGCTGGCGTCGCTGTTCACCGGCTTGTGGCTATGGTGGCCGCGCGGCACTTTCCCCGGACGCTGGCGGCGGGCCTTCACGATCTCGCTGCGCGGCCGGAGCGCGCAACGCTGGCTGGCATTGCATAACCTCGCTGCCGTTTATCTGTTCCTGCCGTTGCTGTTGCTGACCACCAGCGGCGTCATCTTGGCACAGCCAACATGGTTCGGCTGGCTCGGCCTGAGTCGCGGCCCGCATTCCGTTCTGTCTGCATTGCATGCACAACTGATGCTGGGGATGGCGGGGGAGATTGTTACTTTCCTGGCGGGCGTGGCGTTACCGGTGTTGTATGTGTCGGGTTTGTCCATGTGGTGGGGAAAGCGGAGGGCAAGGCGTCAGGCCATGTTGCGGCCAACAGGTTGATGCCGGTCATGTTGATTTCAGCGGACGCACGGGCTGCACAGTAAATCCCGTGGCCGGCTGCGCGGATACCCTGTCCGAAGAGAGGATATCCGCAAGACCCGGAATTCATACAAGGTACTGGTGACAGGCGGCGTTGCCGGGCTGGCACTGGCGCGAGCGAATTCCACGCGGATTTGCAGGCCACACCAATTTTTATCATTCCATTCCGGCACGTTCGTGAACCGGTTCCATTGCGAGAAATCGCACCCGCATGCAGGCGATTCACACGCTCTGTCAGGCGACCCATCCATGCTGAAACATTCGGGCTTGCCTGCGCAGGCAGGCCGCCTCTGAACTGTTCCGGGACGTATCCACTCGCGTGGAATTTTCATTCCACTCATCCTTCAGTGTTGCCTTGAAGAACAAGACGAATTTTTCTCGCGAACGTGATGCTGAATTGCGAAAAGAACAGCAGATTGTTCGCCGGCGAACAGTTGATGCATCACGGCGGCAACCAGCAAAATAGAGTCTGGACAATGAGGTCGATCAATGTCAGGTTCCCCCTCCACAGAATGAAATGCAATCTTTTCTGTCGGCAATATATGGCGCCCTTCCAACTCCTTGGCGATCCCGGAATATGAAAAGCAGGAATCTAATGAAAAATTACTCGACGTCGTTGCGGACCCGCCGGGATGGAACTGATGCGCGATCAAAGAGTATCAGTCGCCAGAACACGGTTATTCTCAATATGGATATCCAAACTCCCCGACGCGAAAAACCATCAATTCCGGCGCCGTCGAAGATGAAGAAAAATCGTCTGGCAATGGACCTGGAAAGTTTCTCGCCATGGGAGATCCCGAGCGGGATATCCCAGTTTTCCTCGGAGGCGGCAAGGAATGCCGAACTCGATATGATGCATCGGCTTACCCTGGCCGCCTCCTTCAAGGATTCCGACACTGGCATGCACCTTGAGCGGATGAGTCACTATGCCCGGGTGATTGCCGCGGCCATGGATACCTCCTTGGAATTTCAATATGCATTGTTCCATGCCGCGCCCATGCACGATATCGGCAAGCTTGGCATCCCTGACCACATTTTGCTCAAGCGAGGGCGGCTGACCGATGCTGAAATGGCGATCATGCGTACGCATCCTGACGTCGGCTATCGGATTCTCAGTGGCAACCAAGGCATGTTTATTCAACTGGCTGCGGAAATTGCGCTAACGCATCACGAAAAATTTGACGGCTCAGGCTATCCGTCGGGATTGCGGGGCGAAGCGATTCCGCTGGCCGCAAGAATTGTCGCTGTAGCAGACGTTTTCGATGCATTGACATCATCTCGTCCGTACAAAATAGGATGGGAATTCGATCACGCGGTCAAATTCATGATCGCCAATGCGAATACCCATTTTGATCCGGCATGCATTGATGCATTTCTGGCGGTACTGCCCGAAATAAAAAAAATACAAATCGATTTCCATGGCGTCAGTTCAATGGCGGCGTTGTAAGAATCGATACCGACGTATTGATTCGATCCTTCTGATAAGGATCGGCTACCCAAGCAAATTGTGTGTGTGACCTGCTGCATGCAGCGGGCGTAGTCCCCTGAAACTCTCCCGCCGTCGTCCCCCAGCCCGCAAACATATGCCGCCAGTCACAGATCCGGATGCACCGTGCTGTAGTTGCGATGCGTGCGCTGACACATGCCTGTCGTTCATCGCGTTGGCTTCTGCGCAGATTTACTTTGCGTTGTTTCTATACGACGCCGACCTCGCTGCGACTGTTTCGAGTCGCGGCGGTAATCCATTTTTCTGGCCCGTATGCTTCTTCGGAGGTGTCTTTGCTTGATTAAATTTCCATCAGGAACTGATTAAATTTCCATCAGGAATTTATTCTGCAGTAATCGGAAAAATAGTTTTAATAATTACCGCGAATTGTTCGGGGGCGAACAATCGTCGCCGAAATTTTTTGACCCGACTAATACAGTTACATAAAGAGCAACCGTCCTGATCATGACGAATTCTTTTAGTGCCTTGTGATGAATTTTCGTTCTCCGGAATTTTTCATTTTCTCGACAGGCGCAGTAAAAGACCGGTCAGCGCGATTGCACGTTTTTGTGACAAAAGGGTACGAAAATAAAATGACAAACTTCTTGTTTCGACCTGCGCCCCTCGGCATTCAGGTAACCATCGCAGTAGCCCTGTCGGCCGCCCCGTTTTCGAATGCGCATTCTCAAGCGATAGGTCCCTCCGATGTCGAGAGTCAGAATCGCGGATTGTCCGGACCCGGCGTTCGCTCGCGTGTCATTCCAGAGGTATTGCAGATCAACAATGATACCGCTGACACGGCTGCGTCAGCGGCGGACGAAGCGGCCATCTTTCCGGTGACGCGTTTCAGGATTGAAGGACTCACTGCGCTGTCGGCAGACGATGTACTGGCACGCGCGGCGAAGAAGATTCCCCTTGATGCGGGCACATACAGTCTCAAGCGTGTACGCGAGATTGCTGCCGAAGTGCAAAGGGTGCTGCGCGCAGAAGGATTGATCGGTGCCATCGCTCTGGTGCCGGCACAGAAACTCACGGATGGCACATTGTCGATTCGTGTGGTGGAGGCCAGGCTGGCGTCTTCTCATTTCAGCGAAGTGACTGACGACCCGGACAACACCATTTTTCCGCCGCGCCGGGTAGCCATGCCGGTGGTCGAGTCGGTGATCAACAGTCAGCTGTGTCTGGAGCCGCAGCGGTTTGATTGCGAGCCGGGAGCGCTCCGGCAGGCTGATGTCGAACGCGCCTTGCTGCTGGCCGGAGAAATGACCAACTCGTCCGTCAAGGGCAGTCTGAGCGTCGATGCCGTGAACGGCCTTGGCCTTGACGTGAGCAGCAAGGCGCTGCCCCGCGTCAGCGGCGAGCTGGGGTTCGACAACTTTGGAACGCCCAGTACCGGAACCTATCGCGCGCAAGGGCGTGTTGCGATCAGAGACCTGTTTTCTGCGGGTGACTCGCTTGCCATGTACGCGCTGAGAAGCACCACCGGGGAAACCACCGACCTCGGCATCGACTACAGCAGGTATGTCGGCAACGCCGGCTGGAAACTCGGGGCTACCGCAGGCAAGACGCAATATCAGCTTGGTGGCGATTTTTCGGCACTCGATGGGTCGGGCAACGCCAAGACCTTGTCGCTGTATGCCACATATCCGTTTTTGCGCCGCTTGGGCGCATATGGCGACATCCGCGTGGAATACCAGCGCGCTGAACTGACTGACAGCCTGCTGGGTGAGGTGACAAAACGCACCCAGAATCAGATCCGGGTGGGCGGCTCCGGTGCATTTGCCGACAACCTCGCGGGACTCAACGCAAACTCAGCCTGGAGCCTGGCGCTGTCAGCGGCAAGTGTGTCCAGCAATGATGCTGCCGAGGCAGTACAGCAAGTAGACAAGTCATCGCTCAAGGTGATCGGCAGCATCAACCGGGTGCAGTTCCTGGGGCAGGGCTTCCAGGCATCGGTGAACATGTATGGCCAGTCCAGCAATGCCAACCTTCCCGGCTATGGAAAGCTGTATCTCGGCGGACCGGGTGCAGTGCGTGCCTACATCGCAGGCGAAGCCGGTGGCGATTCTGCTGTTATTGCGCAGACCCAGGTCGGTTGGACCGGCGCCATTCCCTACGTGAGCAATCCGGATTGGAAATGGGGGCTTGGCGGCTTCTACGACCGTGGCTGGGCCAAGCTCCAACAGCATCCAAACTTCTCTGTCGCAGGAAATACCGTGGTCCTGGCTGGCGCCGGGGTCGAATTTTCTCTGCTTAAACGAGATCGCTTCAGCTTGCGTGTTTTCTATGCCCGCACCGTGGGCTCGCCCGCCTCAAGCGTGGATGCCAAACAGGGACGGATAGGTTTCATCGCAGGTGCCGCGCTGTAGCAGATATCGCATCGCCACAGCTGTTGCTTCGAATACCCCCTGACCCATGTTGGCTGCGCCGCAGCCGACCGACACATTTTTAGACTGAGCTCTCATGAACGCTAAACAATTTCGCCTCGTCTTTAGTAAGCGCCTCGGCATGCTGGTTCCCGTGGCTGAAAACACCAACGCGAACGGCAAGGGCGCCGGCAGCGGTTCGGTTCAATTTCTGACATCGCCGGCAGCGCGCGGCGTTTTCCGCGTCAGCCTGATAAGCGCGTGCGTCGCAACCCTGCTGTGGGCCGGTTCGGATGCGCTGGCGCAGGTGTTGCCAACCGGCGGGACCATCGTCAGCGGCCAGGGCAGCATTGTCTCGAGCGGTTCGCAGATGACAGTCAATCAAGCGTCCAATGTGATGCGCGCCAACTGGAACAGCTTCAGTATCGGTAGCGGCAATACCGTGACGTTCGTGCAGCCGTCTTCGAGCGCGACCGCCCTCAATACCGTCATCGGCAATTCGCCGAGCCAGATCTACGGCAACCTGAACGCGAACGGGCGCGTGTTTCTGATCAACCAGAACGGAATCCTGTTCGGGCCGAACTCCCAGGTCAATACGGCTGGTCTGCTGGCGTCGACCAACCCCAACGCCAGTCTTGATTCAAATGGCACATTGGTGCTTTCCGGTAGCGGTCGCGGCGAGGTCATCAATCAAGGCAATCTGAAAGCGGTCAACGGCGGCTTTGTCGTACTGAGCGGCGCGCGGGTCTCCAATGAGGGAACCATCACCACCCCGGGCGGAACCAGCGCGCTTGTCGCCGGCAGCAATGTATCGCTGGTGCTCGATAACAGCGGCTTGCTGTCGGTGACGGTTAACGAGGGCGTGGTCAATGCGCTGGCGCAAAACAAGGGGTTGATCGTTGCCGATGGTGGTCGCGTGCTGCTGACCGCCGCGGGTGTCGATACCTTGCTTTCCACCGTGGTTGGCAACAGCGGTACGATCCAGGCGCGCTCGGTTGGCACCAGCAATGGCGTGGTCGTGCTCTCGGCCACTGGTGGCGACAATGTGAATACGGGCGACATCGACGTCAGCGGCAAGAACGCCGGCGAAAAAGGCGGCGCCATTGTACTCAGCGGCGACCGCGTCGGGGTGTTTGGCAACGCTACGCTGGATGCGAGCGGCGTTGCCGGCGGCGGGCGGATCTTTGTCGGCGGCGACAATCTGCATAAAGGCACCGATATCGCCGACATCCCGATGGCAAATACGACCTATATCGGCGAAGGCACACGGATGCTTATCGGCTCGAGCGAGGGGGCCGGCGGATTCGTGGAAACGTCGGGCGGCAAACTGACGATGCTCGGCAGCGTTCAGGGGCAATCGGCCAAAGGCAACGGGCAGTGGTTGATTGATCCAACCGATATCACCATTAGCAACGCTACTAGTGCTAATACAACCTCGGCAACAACCGCAGGACTCGATATTTTTTCCGCTAGTCCTAGCAGCAGTGCTACAGGTATTGTGCAGGCTAGCTCTATCAGCAACGCTCTGTATAACAATATCGACGTTACTGTCACCACCGCAAGCAGTGGGTCTAGCGTCGGGAACTTAACACTAGATGCCCCAATTGACCGTCTAATCAACGCCAATAACTCAGTCAGCGGACAATATCCAGTGTTGAGTCTTATTGCGAACAACAATTTGACGATCACCTCGAATGGTTCGATTGGTCAAGGCAATGCTGCATCATATAACGGTATTGCCGTTAATTTGACGGCTAGCAATATCAATATTATCGGTAATATTGATACCAAAGGTGGGGACCTCAACGTTCAAGCAACAAATGGAATTGCCGGCACAGGCAATCTGACGGTGGGCGGTGCGACCAACGCTACGGCCACGACTGGCAACATCGCGCTGTTGAGTAACAACAACAGCTTGGCAGGCCCCGTCAATCTGAGTGCGTCGAACGGCGCTGTGATGCTAAATACGACCGGTGATACGACGCTGGGCGAGGTGGTGGCGGCGAGTAATGTGTCTGCTACAGTGGTCAACGGCACGCTGACGTTTGCCGGTAACATCACCGCTACGAACGTCGCAGGGAGTGGCAGCAACTTGACACTATCAGGCAATGTGCGCGCTTCAAACGCGATCATTCTGGCTAGCCAGGTCGGCGATCTAGTGGTGTCCGGTAATCTGACTAACTCAGGAAACGGAGATGCCTTTTCCACCCTTCTGACGGCTAAGAGATCCGTAATAGTTTCTGGCAATTTGAACACTCCAGTAAGCGGTGCTTCGTTGACGGCCGCTCAAGATGTGATCACCACTGGTAACCTGACGGTGGGCGCAGGCATTAATAGCATAGCCTTCGGAGGCAACGTCGCGCTGTTGGGTAACAACAGTCTGGCAGGTTTGGTCAGTCTGACTTCGGTGGGCGGCGCCGTAACGCTAAATGCGACCGGTAATACGACGCTGGGCCAGATGGTCGCGGCGGGTAATGTGACTGCCACAGTAGCCAACGGCAGCCTGACAGTTGCCGGCAACACGAGCGGTGCGAATGCGAACCTGAGTGCCAGCGGCGATCTGACGGTACCGGGCAACGTGAGCACACCGGGTAATGCAACCTTGCTGGCCGGTGGCAACCTGATCAGCACAGGTAATGTGACGGTGGGCGGCACGACCAATACGACAGCGACGACAGGCAATATCGCCTTGACAGGCAATAACAGTCTGGCAGGTCCGGTCAATATGAACGCATCGAACGGGACCGTGGCACTGAGCACGACCGGCAATACAACGCTGGCTAACGTCACAGCGCTGGGTAATGTGACTGCCATGGTGGCCAACGGCAGCCTGACAGTTGCCGGCAACACGAGCGGTGCGAATGCGAACCTGAGTGCCAGCGGCGATCTGACGGTACCGGGCAACGTGAGCACACCGGGTAATGCAACCTTGCTGGCCGGTGGCAACCTGATCAGCACAGGTAACGTGACGGTGGGCGGCACAACCAACGGTACAGCGACGACAGGCAATATCACTTTGATAGGCGATAACAGCCTGGCAGGCCCGGTCAATCTGAACGCAGCGAACGGTACCGTGAGGTTAAGGACGAACAGCGATACGACACTGGGTAACGTCACAGCGCTGAATAAAGTGTTTGCCGCGGTGACCAACGGTAACCTGACGGTGGCAGGCAACACGAGCGGTACGAACGCGAACTTCAATGTCAGCGGTGATCTGACGCTGGCAGGCAACGTGAGCACACCGGGTAATGCAACCTTGCTGGCCGGTGGCAACCTGACCGGTACGGGCACTCTGGATGTGGGCGGCGTCACGAATGGTACTGCCACGACCGGCAACATCGCACTGACAGGCAACAACAGCCTGACCGGTCCGGTGAACCTGAATACGCCAAATGGTACGATCACGCTGAACACAACTGGCAACACGACACTGGGTAATGTGACCGCCTTGGGTAACGTGACGACCAACGTTTCCAACGGTAGCCTGACGGTCGCTGGCAATGCGACAGGTGCGAACACCAACCTGAGCGCCAGCGGAAACCTGAGCGTGGGTAACCAGGGCAATATCAGTACCGCAGGTAATGCAACGCTGACTGCCGGAGACAACCTGACCAGCACCGGTAATCTGACCGTGGGCGGCGTTACCAATGGCACCGCCACAACCGGCAACATTGCGCTGACTGGTAACAACAGTCTGACCGGTCCGGTGAATCTGAACGCGTCGAACGGCACGGTCACCTTGAACACGACCGGCAATACCACGTTGGGTAATGTCACCGCACAGGGCAATGTGACGACCAATGTGTCCAACGGCAGTCTGACGGTTGCCGGCAATACGACAGGTGCCAACACCAACCTGAGTGCCAGCGGCAATCTGACCGTGGGCAACCAGGGCAATATCAGCACCGCGGGCAATGCAACCCTGACTGCCGGCGGTAATCTGAGCAGCACAGGCAATCTGACGGTGGGCGGCGTCACCAACGGCACGGCCACCACCGGCAATATCGCGCTGACCGGCAACAATACGCTGACCGGCACCGCGAACCTGAACGCCTCCAACGGCAGTGCAACGCTCGTTACCAATGCAGACACCGCGCTCGGTAACGTGACCGTAGGCGACAGTCTGTCGATCAACACCGGCAGCGGTCATCTGACATCGGCAGCCGACCCGACCGGTCCGCTCAACTTGAGTGTGGCGGGCAATCTGAGCGTGACGACCTCCGGCGACACCACGCTGGCCAATGTTGCCGCAGGCGGCAATCTGACTGTCGCCATTGGCAACGGCAACCTGACCGTGGCCGGCAATACGACAGGCACCAATGCCAACCTGAGTGCCAGCGGCAATCTGACCGTGGATAGCCAGGGCAGTATCGGCACGACGGGCAACACAAGCCTGACAGCCGGCGGCAATCTGACCAGCACTGGCAACCTGACCGTGGGCGGAACCACCAATGGCACTGCCGTGACCGGCAACATTGCGCTGACGGGCAACAACAGCCTGAGCGGTCCAGTGAATCTGAATGCATCGAATGGTGCGATTACGCTGAACACCGACGGCGATACCACGCTGGGCAATGTGACGGCGCAGAGCAATGTGACGGTCGGTGTGCCCAATGGCAACCTGACCGTGGCAGGTAATGTCAGCGGCAGTAACACTGATCTGAGTACAGGCGGCAGCCTGATAGTCGGCAACCAGGGGGGCATCAGTACCTCCGGCAACACGACCTTGCTTGCTGAGGGCAACATCACCAGCACAGGCAACGTCATCGTAGGCGGTGCTACCAACGGCACGGCCACTACCGGCAACATCGCGCTGCTTGGCAACAACCTGCTGAGCGGACCGGTGAATCTGAATGCGCCCCACGGCACCGTCACGGTGCTGGCGCCAAGGGTGGCAACGCGTGTCCTGAGCGTAGTGGCGCAAGACTACCTGGCCGCCACCATCGGCGGGCAAATGATTGCCGAGTCGGAGTACTTCAATGGTCGTCGCGGCCCCATCAACTGGATGGAGTCATTCGATGAATTGCTCGGTTCAGACCCTGATGGCAAGCGTATCGGGGCTGATCAGCCAAACGCAACATTGACCATCAACGAAGTTCACGCGAAGTGATCCGTTCGTGATCCAGGGCGACCTGGATCACGATCTGTTGCCCTGTTTAGTGGTTTTACCCTGTTAGAGACCCTGTCATGTCATTCAATCTGGAAGAGTTCGAGTACAAATGCTATCGCCGCGAAACTGAAGCGGCGGCCCGTGATTTGCTGGATCTGTTGTTGCGCCTGGACCAAAACCTGGGGCATTTCCCGACGCCGTTGGCGGCAATGATTCCATCCAGCTTGAGCAATTCAAGCCGGGATGTCGATGCCCATCTGCTGTCACGCGTGGTGGCTGCGTGCAGCGCATTGCTGGCCGATACGGGGACGAAATTCAATCCTGAATATAACGTGCGCATGTTCACGGTCCATCGCTGGTTATCGACGCTTTTCTCTGCGAGTCCGTTCGGCAATGCCGATCATATTCTGCGCTCATTGAATCTCGACGGCTTGAAGGCGGGGTCCCAATTGGCTGTTGCCGCTGACGAAGTCAGCAAGTTCTGCATGCTGTATACCCCGGAATCTGATGTGCCGCTCGATCTCGATGCGCTTTGGGCATTTGACAAGAATCTCGCTGTCAGTCTTTGCATCGGCTTGATCTCGCCCAGGTTCATCGCATCGCGGTCGGCGCATGCCAAGCGCGAAGCCATCTTGCCTTGGCTGACCGAAAAACTGCTGGAAGTCGATGACATAGAGGACTTGCCCTACGGCGTGACGCATGACCTGTACATGCATTGCAGCTACGCAGACCGACCGGACAAACACGCGGTAAAAAAATCCATCAACAGGTTGATCAGAAAGAAGCTGGACAAGCATGGCGTGCTGCCGGTCGATGAGCTGCCGTCCGCGTCATCTCTGACGGACGGTGGCAAACCGGTCATGCTGATCGTGCTGGAGTGGTTCACCGCCGATCATTCCATTTTTCGCACCCACTCCAAAACGATGGAGGCTGCCAGAAAGCATTTTCATGTCGTGGGCCTCGGTTACGAAAAATGCACGGATGAATTGACGCGCAAGACATTCGACGAATTTATTGCGTTGCCGTCCGGTTCGTCTTTGATCGAGCATATCGAAAAAATCCGGGCCATCGCCGTGGAGCGCTCTGCACGGATTCTATACATGCCAAGTGTCGGCATGTTTCCCTTGACGATGTTCTTGTCGAACCTGCGGGTCGCACCATTGCAATTGATGGCGCTCGGACATCCGGCGACAACGCATTCCGACTGTATCGATGGCGTTGTCGTCGAAGAAGATTATGTCGGCAGTCCGGCTTGCTTCAGCGAGCCGCTGGTCATATTGCCTGCCGACGGAATGCCTTACCGGGCATCGTCGGCGATGAGCACGGTGGTGAAGCCGGCTGCCATGCGCCTGGCGCCTGAGGAAGTGAAGATTGCGGTCTGCGCCACCACGATGAAAATCAATCCCGGTTTTCTCGATGCCTGCGTTCGCATCGTCAAGGCCGCGACCGTACCGGTGCATTTTCATTTCCTCGTTGGCCAGGCGCAAGGGCTGGTCTATCTGCAAGTCGAAAGAACGATACGGAAATTTCTGGGCGACGCCTGCACCATATACCGGCACCAGCCTTACAAGAGCTATATGGATGTGATTGCCAATTGCGACATGTATATCAATCCGTTCCCGTTCGGGAACACCAACGGCATCATCGATACCACCAGTGCGGGGCTTGTCGGGATATGCAAGACCGGCGATGAAGTACATGAACATATCGATCAGGGTCTGTTTCAGCGCCTCGGCCTGCCGACATGGCTGGTCGCGACCACAGTGGATGAGTATGTCGAATCGGCAGCACGCCTGGCCAGCGATCACAGTTTGCGATACCACCTCAGAGAAAAGCACAGTGGTCCTTCCTATGTCGAGAGATTTTTTGAAGGAAGGGCGGGACTGATGGGCGAACGGTTTTTACAGTTGTTGACTGAGAAGGAGCAAGGAGTACAGCACGCGTTGCATCAACCTTCACCGACGCCCCATTAACCACTCACTTTCAAAAAATATAATTGCAAAGATATTTTTCCAGCGAAGCCTTTGCGAAGGGGAGTGGCCTGGGCACTGGCGGTTTCGTTTATAACCAATTGCGACTTCTTGGAATACCCGATGCTACTGCGCGTGCGGGTCAGTACCAGTTGACGCAGAAATCCTATGAATCGAATTCTTTGATCTGGAGGCGCGGCGAACATGTGGATGGATGGAGCTTTATTGTAAATGGAATCGTGGGTACCTCGATCGCGACCGATGATGGTAGTACGCTGTCGCTGGAAGTTTATGGGCCCTGGTCCTGGTTTGGCGAGCAATCCATCTTCACCAGCCAGACCAACCTGATTGAATACGTGTGCCTGACCGACGTCGACCTCATCACTCTGCCCAGCGATTTGGTACGGGGCTGGCTCGTTACAGTTCCGGAGTTCGCCCAGTACATTTCCCGCATGATGGCAAATCGCCTGCAACTGGGAGCGGAGATGCTTGCGCTCCAGAAGCTTGGCAGGCCATCTGCAAAAGTAGTGCTTGGACTGGCGCAACTGGTCACCTCCCTGGCCAACCAGGATAGTGGCGAGTACCAGGGGAACATTTCCATTCCGTTTTCACAAGGACTATTCGCTTCATTGTGCGGGGTATCCCGGACTGTCTTCTCCAGCAATGTGCTGCAACTGGAAAAGAAGCATTGGCTTGCATTGACGTACTCGAGTATCGAACTGATCGATATCTCCAGATGGCGCGCACTCATGGAGCTGTATCGTATAAAGTTCGAAGTCAGCCTGATGACTTCGGTAGATGAGATCATCGATGGTGCCGAACGCTACATCCCGCAGAAAAGACAGGCGCGCAGTTTACGCGGGCCTGAGAGTGGCGCAGGGCGAATCTCGCGCAGAAAAAATGATCATGGCCGTTGATGGTTCGCCATCTCCGGTTGCTTCGCGCTGTTCAGGCGAATTTGATCGCTCTCCCGGGTCGTGATTTCACAGCCGGTCTGACCCGATCAGCGAGATCAGTTCTGCCACCGAATCAAACGTCGGGCTGAGCCGGCTGGTTCGATATCGATTGAGCAGGCTCTGCCATTGCTTCAGTTGAACAATCCCGAGCTTGCCATACGATATCTCGATCCAGCCTATCTGCTCCAGTTGAAGAACGTAACTTGAAAAGACGGTTCTTGCGACACCGCACAGCGAAGCAAGAACGCCTTGGGTAATCGGTATGGTCAATTGCGATAATTCCTTCCCCAGTTCGTGTTCTGCGATCAATGCATCGACAATCTGTGCAATGCCCAGCACCACTTTCATGCACGGCTTGCCATTCTTTTGCAGCGCCAGAACTTCCGCTTTGCGTTGAAGGCGTGCCACGGTAACCCTGCTAAAGTTTTCGCTGAAACCGAGGTCCTGTTCCAGAAGTCGCAGAATGACCGCTTTGGGCAACGTAATCGCATCTATGTCGGTGAGACATTCGTAACCCAAAGAGCTCGGTATCTTGTTGACAATGGATTCTTCTCCGAACCAGGATCCCGTTCCATAAATATGGACGGGCATGGATTGACGCGACTCACTCGGCGAGAACTGAGCGATCAGCCCTGTCACAACCAGGCTCCACGAATCGATGAGATCTCCCTTCGGCCAGATGATGCTGCCAGATACAAAAGAATTGATCTTGATCTGGGGCAGAATCGAAAGTGCAGCGACATCTGACATGCCGAGCCGGCGCAGCTGCCTGTAACCATAGCCGTCAGGGCCTATTTTTCTAGAGCGAGTTCTGGAATAAGTCATATCGATTTGAAAAGGGGAGGGAAGGTCATCCGAAATCCAGATGTCAATTGCAGTTCATCTCATATCGCTATGCAGGGCGTAGCCTGATATGCCACTTTGCCTGACATTCTGCATGGTTTCGTCGGCAGCCGACATCAGGCTGTCAAGGTCTGCGCCGTCCGCTGGAAAACAGGAAATTCCGATACTGACGCGCAGCGCAACCTCATCGCGGCCGGTGTTCATTCTGCGGAATATATCCTCGAGCAGCAGCTCTGCACGTACGCAGAGAATATCGTCGTTGGGAACGCGGTTGAACAGAACAAAAAATTCATTTTCGCCATACCGCGCGTAGAGATCCTGTGATCCCGCTTCTCTGGAGATGGCTTTTGTCACCGTGTTGAGGTCCTCTTCACTGCCCGCCTGGTCTACGCTGATCTTGAGCACCGCACACTTTGCTCCTAGCACCAGTATTTTCGGTGCGAACCTGGCCCACCCTTTTTCGTTCTTGGCGCCGGTGCGTGCATCAACATATTCTGGTCGTGCCGAAGCGGGGGTTTCGTCCTCAAACAGTCCGCTCAGATTCCTGATGCGCCTGATTCTGCTGCCAAGCGCGACCAGGAAGAAAAATCCGTCCAGCACGACGCCTATCTGGAGCACGATATTCTGACTGCTGAATTCGACCAGATTGTAGTTGCTGGCCGCGATGCCGATGACTGTCAGAAATAATACGCCAAGCCCTGCCAGATACCATTTGGCGGGCAGGAATCCTTTGCGATAGGTGAGCACTGCCGCGACCGAAAGGCTTATCGTTCCTATCACAGCGCCAAGGCTCTTGAGTATGAGCCCCACCGAAAATGCCTGAAACAGAAGCAAGCCCAGCGTAACAAATCCAAAGTTCTCCAGATAGTAGAGCAGCGAATTCAACCTTGGCATGTATCCCTTCAAATCCAGAAAATGCCGCCCGAATTTGCTGCCAAACATCAGCCAGAACAAAGGGAATATCTGGACCAGGGAATAAAGAAATGGACCGTTCAAAAAGGACAGATAGTGCTGAAGATGTCCGCTGAATGTGGCAAGCGTGAGCGCCGCAAACAAAGTGCTCAGAGAGTTGTAGGCATACAAGCGTTCTTTGAACGCAATCGACATGACGACATTGCACAGGAAAATTGCGAATAGCAGGCCGTAGCAGAGCCCGCTTAGAAAGTTGACTTGCAATTCCTTTCTGGCGTAATTGACGCTGTCCCATATTTTCAGATCGTAGTGCAGCGCAAAATCCGAACTGGTGTTCAGATAGATGACGTAAACCTCGGGTTTTTCCAGCCTGAAAAGGAAGCTGAAATGGTCGTTGATCTGGTTGACGTGGTTCGAACGGACCCCCGTTCCACTCAAAATGGTTGGTATGGTTTCCGTGTCTTTCGCAAGGAATGGACCATAGACAGCAAATTTTCGCAAGGCAAAGAAACCTGTATCCAATACCCAGGCTCCCGTTGTTTCGACCCGCTTTACTTCGAGTTTGAACCAGAGTTGGTGATTGCGCGACGAGTCCGTGTTGAGCGGAGCGGTCTGCGTCCGGAATTCTCCTTGTGCGTCCAGCGCCCTGATTTCAGTCAAGCTCAAATCCCTGTCAACCTGCAAATAACTGATCTTGTTGATCAATGATTCGCCATGCATATGGGTACTCAGATCAACGATCTGATCGGATGATTTGGCCGGTTGGGGGAAAAGTACGGCAAGAAACAGCGCGCCCGCCACTGAAATCATCAGGCGGACAGCGCGGCTGAGCGCCGCAGAAGATGGTGTGCGATCGGATAGCATGCAATTGAGTCGATTGGAGTATTTTTAGGGCTATTTTTTTCGCGAGAGCATGTCATCAACCTGGCTCATGGCTGCCCGATTATATGCCCAACGACAACTGTTTCTTTGCAACAATCATTCGCGGTGCGCCGCCGATTCCGTATTCATCAGCGTGGAAGAGCCGCCTGCAGACCTCCCAGAACGGCCTGGATGCGGGTATGCAGGCGGTCCGCAGGCCGTCAAGCCTGGCTCAACCGATAGTGTGGAATTGTCCGATTGATAACAGGTATCGTTTGTTGGAAACGCGCATTCGCTCACGGAGAGTCACACGCAAAAGCGGGGCGGCTGGATATTTCTCTTTAATTGTTCGCAGCAGAACAATTTGCGCGTCAAGCGGAAATGAAATTGCATACGATAGCGATGAAGGCCTTTTTCATTGGACAACAACAACGACATTCTCGCTCGTCGAAAAGCGTTTCAAGGTAAGTGCTGGGAAGTCCCCCCCCCATTTCTTGCCGGCACAACTATTTACCTGCCGATTTCCCCGAGTCGGCTTTTTTTTCGATAGAGACTTTACATTGACATTTTCCCGACGGGAGACAAGCTGCTGATGCTGTAGCCACTGCCGCTCGAAACGAATCAACCGTCGGCAGGAGTGTGTCCTCAACGGGCAGATTTCAGTGTAAAACGATACCCTCGACATCGGCGTATTTACCGCTGGCGCGGTTGATGTCCTAAATATTGATTTTCAGCGAGTCTGTCGCGCTGAATTAATTGATTTTCTCGCCTGCGCCATATCCCGCATTTTCGGGTGGCTGAAATTCAATGGTGCGATTTGCACTCACTTCTATTGGCTTGCCATTCTCAATGTAAGGCATGAATCTCGCGGAAAGACAGGTGTCAAGCGCTTCTTTATCCAGCACCGGGTAACCCGATGATCGTATCAGCTGCGCCGGCTTTACTTGTCCGGTCTGATCAATGACGGCGCGCAGATGCACCGTCCCGGCTTGGCCCGGCCATCGAGCGTCTGCGGTGCCTGTGGTCCGGAGTGGCGCAATCATCTTCAAGGTTGCAGCCTCCGTACCGCTTAATTGCCGAGGCATCATCGGCGCTGGCGTTGAGCAACCAACCAATAAATAACCGATCAAGATGGCGCTTAAAAACGACCGATTCATGACCGTTCTTTTTGCATGAAGATGATGCTTTATAAATTGCGTTGCAGGCGAATACTTCAATTTTTTTGACAAGAAGAAGCCGCAAAGCGGAGGCATGTATGGTACCGAAGGAATAGGGAGGTCAAAAGCAGGAGTCGCTTTTATGAATTTGCGGAACAGTTTGGTTTTGCGGAAAAAACAAACTTAAAAACAAGTTTCGCAAGACGGCTGAAAGCCTTTGCTGGTGCCTGAGACCGGAACATCGATCCCAGCATTTACGCGGCTTCCATGGCTTTGTGCGGGATTCTGGCGGGTTTTCTTGTGACGAAAGCCCGCACTTCAGAGCGGACCCACAGCTTATGACGCGGTCGGCTGGTCGGGGCTTCTTCTGGGAAACCGGGCATTTTTACCACGATATCGCGTGCGTGTCGGAAAGTGCAGCTATGCATTTCGGCAATATCTTCCAAGGTCATCAGTTCGTTATTGTTC
>NZ_LFLS01000020.1 GCF_001189915.1 Herbaspirillum autotrophicum | reverse complement strand
CACCGTGCAGCAAACCGGCTTGCAACAATACTTTCAGTACCGCAGGAATGCCGCCGGCCTTGTGCAGATCGGTGGCAACGTATTTACCCGATGGCTTGAGATCACAGAACACCGGTACTTTTTGACGCACGCGTTCGAAGTCATCGATGGTCCATTCCACTTCGGCGGCGTGGGCAATGGCCAGATAATGCAGCACGGCATTGGTGGATCCGCCGGTCGCCATGATCAGCGTAACGGCATTTTCAATCGACTTGCGGTTGATGATGTCGCGTGGCTTGAGGTCGCGCTTGACGGCTTCCACCAGGACCTTCGCCGATTGTGCCGCGGAGCCGGTTTTTTCTTCGTCCGGATTGGCCATGGTCGACGAATAGAACAAGGCCATGCCGAGCGCTTCGAACGACGATGACATGGTATTGGCGGTGTACATGCCGCCGCAGGAACCGGACGACGGGCAGGCATTTTTTTCAATGCCGTCGAAGTCTTCCTGCGACATGCGGCCGGCCGAGAACTCGCCCACGGCTTCGAATGCCGAGACGATGGTCAGGTCCTTGCCCTTCCACTTGCCCGGCTTGATGGTGCCGCCGTAGACGTAGATGCCCGGCACATTGGTGCGCGCCAGTGCGATCATGCCGCCCGGCATATTCTTGTCACAACCACCGATGACCACCACCCCATCCATCCACTGGCCGTTGACGGCGGTCTCGATACAGTCGGCAATCACTTCGCGCGAAATCAGCGAATACTTCATGCCTTCAGTGCCCATCGACATGCCGTCGGAAATGGTCGGCGTACCGAACACTTGCGGATTGGCACCGGCGTCTTTGATCGAGGAAATCGCGATATCTGCCAGTTTCTGCAAACCGGAATTGCACGGGGTGATGGTGGAATGACCGTTGGCGACACCGATCATCGGCTTGTCGAAGTCTTCCTTTTCGTAGCCCAGTGCGTAATACATGGAACGGTTCGGACTACGCGAAATACCTTGCGTAATGTTCTTGGAACGACGATTGAATGACATGTGTGTCTCCTGGTTGATCAATGAGAAGCGGTTCCCGTCCTGACCAGAAGCGACACTGGCTGGAACGCCGTCGGGCGACGGACAAGGATGGCGAGAGTGTGCCGTCCTGTCGTACTGGTTCTGGCTGTGCGCTAGAGTGCCTTGCACAAAGCCACCTGTCAAATATATGATTCACTGCTGAATAATACGGATTGCATATGAGAACCGAATCACGTCTTGAGCTGCGCCAGTTGCGTTACTTTGTTGCCGTGGCCGAAGAAAAGCATTTCGGCCGCGCCGCCTTGCGCCTGCACATGACCCAGCCGCCGCTGTCACAAACCATTCAGGCGCTGGAAGACATGCTGGGCACGGCCCTGTTTACCCGCACCAAGCGCAATGTCAGCCTGACTCCGGCCGGACTAGCGCTGTTGCCGGAAGCACAACGTCTGCTGCAACAGGCGGCGGCTTTGCCGGATCTGGCCCGGCGTGCTGCCAGTGGCGCCTCCGGCGTGCTGTCATTGTCGTTCATTTCGAGCGCTGATTACAGCATCCTGCCACCGCTGCTGCAACGCTTCCGCGCCCACTATCCGCAAGTGCGCATCGAATTGCGCGAAGCCACCACTGATATCCAGCTGGATGACCTGACCCAGGGCAAGATCGACGCCGGCGTCCTGTTGCCGCCATTGCCGGACAAGGCCGGGCAGATTCTCGATTATCTGCCCTTGTTGTCGGAACCGCTGATTGCCGCACTGCCGAGTGGCACCATCCGCGGCAAGAACCCGGTATCGCTGAATGCGCTCAAGGATTTGCCGCTGATCATTTTTCCGCGCCGCCTGTCACCCGGATTTCATGACAGCATTCTCGGCTGCTTCCGCGATGCCGGCCTGACGCCGCATATCGGTCAGGAAGCGATCCAGATGCAAACCATCGTCGGCCTGGTGTCGGCTGGCATGGGTATGGCACTTGTGCCACAATCCGTATCTAACCTGAAGCGCCCCGGCGTCGATTACCGCACGCTGACCGACAAGGTGCCGCTGATCGAAACCGGGCTGGCCTGGCGGCGCGACAGCAGTTCGCCGGTATTGCGCGCATTTCTGGCGCTGGCGGCCAACCCGGAACGTCCGAACAAACCGGCCAAAACCCTGTCGAAAAGCGCTGACTGACATCTTGCGACAACGATCTGAAAGAACGGACTCATGCTGATTCACCCTATGCCCGACCCCATTGCCTTTACTATCGGCCCGCTTGCGGTGCACTGGTATGGCCTGATGTATCTGCTGGCATTTGCCCAGTTCATCGCGCTTGGCCGCCTGCGCATCCGCCAGCCGCATATCGCCGCCGTCGGCTGGAAAAAGGAAGATCTGGACGACATGCTGTTTTATGGTGTGCTCGGGGTGGTCATCGGCGGCCGCCTCGGTGAAGTGCTGTTTTACAATCCGGCGTATTATTTTTCGCATCCGGCCGACATCATCGCCGTCTGGAAAGGCGGCATGTCATTCCATGGCGGCTTCCTCGGCGTGCTGATCGCGATGGCGATCTGGGGCCGCAAGCGCGGCCGCAATCTGATGGATATCATGGATTTCATCGCACCGATGGTGCCGCTCGGCTATGCCGCCGGTCGTCTCGGCAACTTCATCAATGCCGAATTGCCGGGCCGCGTCGCCGATGCGTCGCTGCCGTGGGCCATGATCTGGCCCAACGTCGACAACCTGCCGCGCCATCCGTCACCGATCTACCAGATGCTGGTAGACGGCGTGCTGCTGTTCATCATCTTGTGGATTTTTGCCCGCAAGCCGCGTCCGCGCATGGCGGTTGCCGGCATGTTTTCATTGCTGTACGGCTGTGCCCGCTTCTTCACGGAATACTTCCGCATTCCCGATTACAACGTCACATTTGGCGGCATCACGATTTCGGCCGGACAGATGCTGTCGGTACCGATGATTGTGTTGGGGATTATCTTGCTGGTGATTGCCTACCGTGGCGGCAGCAGCAACAAACCGGCCTGAGCCGGTTTGCGCCAACACACCGTTAATTCAGCTTGAGTGCGCTGGCAGCAGTTGCCAGCGCCGTGATCCTGGCCCAGTCGCCAATCTCGATCGCGTTCTTGGGCGTGAGCCACGAACCGCCAACACAAGCCACATTCTTGCAGGCCAGAAATTGCGCCGCCGTTTCTTGCGAAATGCCGCCGGTCGGACAAAAGGTAATGTCGCCCAGCGGACCGGCGATAGCATTGAGCATGCCGATGCCACCGGCCTGCATGGCCGGGAACAACTTCAACTGACGGAATCCGGCTTCGCGCGCTGCCATCACTTCGGATGGCGTCATCACGCCGGGCAGCAGTGGCAAGCCGCTCGATTTGGCCGCCGCAATCAATGCCGCCGTCAGGCCCGGCGAGACACCGAACACCGCACCGGCGTCACGCGCCGCAACGAATTCTTCCGGGCTCGTCAGCGTACCGACGCCGACAATGGCGCCCGGCACTTGCTCGGCAATAGCACGGATTGCAGGCAGACCATGTTCGGTCCGCAATGTCACTTCCAGCACCCGGATGCCGCCGGCGACCAGGGCCCTGGCCAGCGGCACCGCGTGTTCCAGCTTATCGATGGCGATCACCGGAATCACCGGTGAAGTACGCATGATGTCCAAGATATTTTTCATACTGTCACTTTCTCTTTTTCAATAACCGGCGGCAAACCGAAACTTGTTCCGCCCTCTTCTGCGGCGCTCAGCGAAGCGCGGAATACGTCGAACAATTCGCGTCCCATGCCCACCTGATTGTCATACATATCAATTTTTTCCGTCTGGCGTGCAGCCCAGATTTCCTGCGGCACCAAGGCTTCCAGAATACCGGCCTCGGCATCCAGACGAATCATATCGCCTGTGCGCACAAAACCCAATGGGCCGCCGGCCAATACTTCCGGCGTCACATGGATTGCCGCCGGTACCTTGCCCGATGCACCCGACATGCGGCCGTCGGTCACCAGCGCCACATGACGGCCCTTGTCTTGCAGAATGCCCAAGGCCGGCGTCAGCGCATGCAATTCCGGCATGCCGTTGGCGCGGGGTCCCTGGAAGGTCAGTACGGCAATGAAATCCTTGTCCAGTTCTCCAGCCTTGAAGGCGTGCATGAATGCTTCTTGTGAATGAAACACGATGGCCGGTGCCTGCACCGCACGGTGTTCGTGCTTGACTGCCGAGACCTTGATCACCGAGCGCCCCAGATTGCCCTGCAACAATTTCAAGCCGCCATCGGCTGAAAATGGATTGCCGGCGTGACGCAGTACGTTTTCGTCTCCGCTTTCGGCCGGCGAGTCCTTCCACACCGGACGCGCGCCATCGAGCAATGGTTCGCGGCAATGCGCACGCAAACCCTGGCCGAGAATGGTCATGACATCGTCATGCATGAGACCGGCATCGAGCAACTCGCGGATGACGAAACCGGTACCGCCGGCGGCGTGGAAGTGATTGACGTCCGCCGTGCCGTTCGGATAAATGCGGGTAATCAATGGCACCACGGCGGACAGTTTGGAAAAATCATCCCAGTCCACGATCAGGCCCGCGGCCTTGGCAATGGCCACCAGATGCAAGGTGTGGTTGGTGGAACCGCCGGTTGCCAGCAACGCCACGATGGCATTGACGATCGATTTTTCATCCACCAGCCGGCCGACCGGCGTGTATTGATTGCCGAGCGCGGTAATCTTCAAGGCCTGACGTCCGGCTTCGGCAGTCAGTGCGTCACGCATCGGCGTATTCGGTGTGACGAACGCCGCGCCGGGCAAATGCAGGCCCATCGCTTCCATCAGCATCTGGTTACTGTTGGCAGTACCGTAAAACGTGCAAGTGCCGGCATCGTGATACGACTTGGCTTCCGCTTCCAGCAATTCGGTACGACCGATCTTGCCTTCGGCATACAACTGGCGCACCTTGACCTTGTCGCTGTTGCTCATGCCGCTGGTCATTGGCCCGGCCGGAACAAACACTGCCGGCAAATGTCCGAAATGCAAGGCGCCGATCAGCAGTCCCGGCACGATCTTGTCGCACACACCGAGATACAACACGGCATCGAACATATTGTGCGACAACGCAATCGCCGTACTCATGGCAATGGTATCGCGCGAAAACAGCGATAATTCCATGCCGGTCTGACCTTGGGTAATGCCGTCGCACATGGCTGGCACGCCGCCGGCAAATTGCGCTACCCCGCCTTCGGCACGGATGGCTTCTTTGAGAATCTGGGGAAAGCGCTCAAAAGGTTGATGCGCCGACAACATGTCGTTATACGACGAGACAATTGCGATCGAAGCGGCACGATCTTGTTTGAGCTTGAGTTTGTCGTTGGCGGGAAAGGCGGCGAAGCCGTGCGCCAGATTGGTACAGGAAAGAGCGCCGCGCTGAACCCCCTGATGACGCGCTGCATCGAGACGCGCGAGATAGGCTGAGCGGTAAGGCTGACTACGTTCGGCGATGCGTCGGGTGACACTGGCTAAGGTAGCGTGAAGAGGCATGTGGGATCCCTGATAGCGTTAACAAATGTAATTTTACTACAAACCTTCAATCAAAATCCATATCCCGGAGTCGAATGCGTCGCATACAGTTGACTGGAATTGAAAATTCGATTCATGAAAAACTCAACACCAGCAGCAACAAGGTTAAAAAAGCAGAAAAAACGGTTTTATTCCGCACTGAAATCAGTCATCATATTGTAGTGAAATTACCATCACGTGACTAAATGATGTATAGTAAGTCGACCACAAACCACGCAGCCACGAATGCAAAACATGCCGTCTACCGCACTAACTGCGACCGCCGCCTTTCAGGCCCTGACCACACATCATCGCGAAGCCCTGAGCTGGCACATGCGCGATCTGTTTGCGACGCAGCAAGATCGTTTCGAGCGCTTGTCAGTGAGTGCCGCCGGATTGTTGCTGGACTACTCCAAGAACCGCATCAACGATACTACGCTGGAACTGTTGTTGGCGCTGGCCCGCGAACGCGGCGTGGAGCCGCAACGCGATGCCATGTTTGCCGGCGACAAGATCAACTTCACCGAACATCGTGCCGTGCTGCACACGGCATTGCGCGCACCGCGCGACCTCAGGCTCGAAGTTGATGGACAGCATATCGCCGCAGATGTTCACGCCGTACTCGACCGCATTGCATCGTTCGTCGAACGGGTGCGTGACGGCAACTGGGTCGGCCGCACCGGCAAACCGATTACCGACATCGTCAATATCGGCATCGGCGGCTCCCATCTGGGTCCGCAGATGGCCAGCACGGCGCTGCGCAGTTTTTCGCATCCGCGCCTGAACATGCATTTCGTATCCAATGTCGACGGTCACGATCTGGACGCGGCACTGGCCAAAGTTGATCCCGAGACAACCCTGTTCATCGTTGCCTCCAAGACATTCACCACGCAAGAAACCATGATGAATGCGCAATCGGCGCGCAACTGGTTTTTGCAGCACGCAACCGAAGCCGACCTGCCGCGCCATTTTGTCGCGGTTTCCACCAACAGTGAAGGCGTGCGCGCTTTCGGCATCGATACCGACAACATGTTCCCGTTCTGGGACTGGGTCGGCGGCCGTTACTCGGTATGGTCATCGATTGGCTTGTCCGTGGCACTGGCAATCGGCGCCAAAAATTTCGGTGAATTGCTGGCCGGCGCCCATGCCATGGATGAACATTTCCTGCATGCGCCGCTGGCCACCAACATGCCGGTGATTCTGGCATTGATCGGTATCTGGAACCGCAACTTCTTCAACA
The DNA here is from genome assembly GCF_001189915.1 of Herbaspirillum autotrophicum. Taxonomy (GTDB): domain Bacteria; phylum Pseudomonadota; class Gammaproteobacteria; order Burkholderiales; family Burkholderiaceae_D; genus Herbaspirillum; species Herbaspirillum autotrophicum. Next base: position 105,190 of record NZ_LFLS01000020.1, on the reverse strand, counting down.
GCGAATCGCTGTCGATTGCCCCCTACCACCACGACCTGCGCTTCTTTCCGGCTTATCTGCAACAACTGGAAATGGAAAGCAACGGCAAGCGCATCACCCGCGACGGCAGCCCGATCAAGGTCGCCACCTGTCCGTTCATCTGGGGCGATGTCGGCACCAACGGGCAGCATGCATTTTTCCAGTTGCTGCATCAGGGCGCCGATATCACGCCAATCGACTTTATTGCGGTACTCAAACCGGGTCACAACCTGCCCGGCCATCATGCGGTGCTGCTGGCCAACTGCTTTGCGCAGTCAGAAGCGTTCATGCGCGGCAAGCAGGCCGAAGAAGTCCGTGCCGACCTCAGCAAGGAAGGCATGAGCCAACAGGAACTTGAAGCGCTGTTGCCGCACAAAACCTTCAACGGCAATCGCCCCAGCAATACCATCGTGATGGAAGCGCTGACCCCGGCCAGTCTCGGCGCACTGATCGCCTTGTACGAACACAAGACCTTCGTGCAAGGTGTCATCTGGGGCATCAACAGTTTCGATCAATGGGGCGTGGAATTGGGCAAGGTACTGGCCAAGACCATCCAGAGCGAATTGTCCGGCACCAGCGTACCGGAACGGCATGACGCCTCGACCAACGCATTGATCGCGCTGGCCAAACAAGCATTAGGCTGAACCCCATCTGAAGCAACCGCACTGACGGTTCCTGCGTTTTCTTTTTGAAGCGATTTATCCATGGCTATTTCCGATTTTGATCTGGTTTTCTTTGGCGGCACCGGTGATCTTGCCATGCGCAAATTACTGCCGGCGCTGTATGCGCGCGAACGCGCCAAGGATTTGCCGGCCACTGCGCGCATCATCTGCATCGGCCGCGACAACAAGACCGATGCCGATTTCATTCAGGTCGTGGAGCAGCAATCGCGCCCGCATATCAGCAGCGCCACACTCGACGCCGATATCTGGCAACGCTTTTGCAGCCGCATTCATTACGTGCAACTGGACGCCAACAAACCAGCCGACTACAGCCGGCTGGTAACGGCCTTGCGCAACGATCCGCAAATTACCCGCGTGTTCTATCTGGCGACACCGCCCACCCTGTTTTCCAGCATTTGCGATGCCCTGGCGCAATCCGGCCTGGCTACGCCAAATGCCCGCGTGGTACTGGAAAAACCGCTGGGCCATGATCTGGCCAGCGCCAAGGACATCAATGCGCAGGTCGGCCGTTATTTTTCCGAATCGCAGATTTTCCGTATCGACCATTATCTCGGCAAGGAAGCCGTACAGAACTTGCTGGCGCTGCGTTTTGCCAATGTGCTGTTCGAACCGCTGTGGCGGCGCGAATGGATTTCCGACGTGCAGATCACGATTGCCGAAGAACTCGGCGTCGGCGGCCGCACCGGTTACTACGACACCTCCGGTGCGCTGCGCGACATGCTGCAAAACCATTTGCTGCAATTGCTGTGCATCGTCGCCATGGAACCGCCGGTGTCCAATTCGGCCGATGCCGTGCGCGACGAAAAACTGAAAGTATTGCGTTCGCTCAAACGCTTCACGCCGAGCACGCTGGCGATGAACGTGGTGCGCGGCCAGTATCGCGCCGGTCACGTCAATGGCGTGCCGGTACCAGGTTATCGCAAGGAAGAAGACGCCAATCCGGATTCACGCACCGAGACCTTCGTTGCCGTCAAAGCAGAAATCGATACCTGGCGCTGGGCCGGCGTACCGTTCTATCTGCGTACCGGCAAACGCATGGCCGATCAACTGGCGGAAATCGTGGTACGCTTCAAGAGCGTGCCGCATTCGATCTTCGTGCAACCGAACAGCAACTCGCAACCGAATTGTCTGGTGATTCGTCTGCAACCGGATGAAGGTCTGCACATGAATCTGATGGCCAAGACACCGGGCGATGGCATGCGCCTGAAACCGGTCGAGCTGGAAATGGATTTCCGCGAAAAATTCAAGACGCCGCGCATGGAAGCCTACGAGCGTCTGTTGCTCGATGTGCTGCGCGGTCAACTGACCTTGTTCATGCGCAGCGATGAACTGGAAGCCGCATGGGAATGGGTCGAACCGATCCTGGAATATTGGGAACAGCAGGAAACCGATCCGATTCCCTACAGCGCCGGTACCTGGGGGCCGGCTGCGGCCAGCGCCCTGATCGGTCGCGATGGATTGCAGTGGCGCGAAGAAGCGCTGCCGGAATTATGATGACCCTGACCATGTCGCTGCGACATCACCGTCGTCTGAAGGCGCGCTGATTCCATGACCATGTTGCTCGACTCCATCCGCACGCATCTGAATTCGTTGTCGAAGTCGGAAAAGAAAGTGGCGACCACCATTCTTGCCAATCCACAACTGGCACTGTCGGAAAACCTGACGGCGCTGGCGCGCAATGCCGAGGTGTCGGAACCCACCGTGATCCGCTTTTGTCGTGCCGTCGGTTACGAAGGCTGGCACGATTTCAAATTGAAGCTGGCGCAAAGTCTGGCGCTGGCATTGCCGGGCGCCAACGAATCGCTGGCGCAAGACGATCTGGCTGCCGATCTGGTCAACAAGATTTGCAGCCGCTCCATCAATACCCTGCTCGACCTGCGCAATCACCTGAATCCGGATGCGATCCAGATGGCGCTCGATGTACTGGCGCGCGCCTCCAAGATCGAGTTCTACGGCCAGGGCACGTCCGGTATTGTCGCCATCGACGCCCAACACAAATTCTTCCGTTCCGGCGTGCCCACGGTAGCCTACTCTGACCCGCATATTCACAGCATTGCCGCCTCGCTGCTCAAGCCGGGCGATGCCGTGGTTGCGATTTCCCAGCGCGGCGGCAATGCCGCGCTGCTGCGCAGCGTGCAACTGGCACACAAGAGCGGCGCCGACATCATCGTGCTGGGCCCGAGCGGCACCCCGCTGGCGGAACTGGCGACGGTACTGGTCCCGATTGACCTCAGTTTCAACATCGACCCTTACACCCCGATCTCGGCCCGGCTGGCGCATCTGGTCGTGATCGATATTCTGGCAGTGGGCCTGGCATTGCGGCGCGGACCGGAATTCCGCAAGAAGATGCAGAACGCGCAAAAATCACTGCAAAAATTCGATATGCAATTCGATTCCTTCTTCCGTTGATCTGGCACAAGCCGGGAATGGTTTGCCGCCGCGGGAATTGATTACAATAGCTGCAGTCGTCTACTTTGTTCAATCTTTCCGACAGGCATATGAATCAACTCGACCAACTGAAGCAGTACACCACCATCGTCGCCGATACCGGCGACTTTCAGGCGATGCAGGCATTCGCACCGCAAGATGCGACCACCAATCCGTCGCTGATTCTGAAAGCCGTGCAAAAGGATGAGTACAAACCCTTGCTGGAGCGCACGATACGTGACAATCCGGGGCTGAGCACGGCCGCTCTGACGGATCGCCTGCTGGTCGCATTCGGTTTGGAAATCCTGAACATCATTCCCGGTCGCGTTTCTACCGAAACCGATGCCCGTCTGTCGTTCGATACCGCCGGCACCATCGCCAAGGGCCGCGCACTGATCAAACTGTATGAAGCCGCCGGCATCGCCCGCGAGCGCATCCTGATCAAGATCGCGTCAACCTGGGAAGGCATTCGCGCCGCCGAAGTGCTGCAACAGGAAGGCATCCGCTGCAACATGACACTGCTGTTCTCGCTGCCGCAGGCAATTGCCTGTGCCGAAGCCGGGGTCCAGCTGATTTCGCCATTCGTCGGCCGCATCTATGACTGGCACAAGAAAGCCAGCGGTCAGGAATATGCGGGCGCCGACGATCCCGGTGTGCAATCGGTACAGGGCATCTACAACTACTATCGCAAATTCGGTTACGCCACCGAAGTGATGGGCGCCAGCTTCCGCAATACCTCGCAAATCGTCGAACTGGCCGGCTGCGACCTGCTGACCATCAGTCCCGATCTGCTGCAAAAACTGGCGGCCAGCGATGCCGTGGTCGAGCGCAAGCTGAGCCCGCAACAGGCACAAGCCTGCACGCTGGAAAAAATCAGCCTGAATGAACAGTCGTTCCGGCTGTCGCTCAATGACGATGCGATGGCAACTGAAAAGCTGGCGGAAGGCATTCGCCTGTTCTGCATCGATTCGCTCAAACTGGAAAAGATCGTCGACGCGCTGCACTGAAGCACCGCCAATCCATTCCGCATCACAAAAAAATAACCCCGGCCTGTTGCATGGCCGGGGTTATTTTTTATCCTGCGTGTATGCCGCAAATGATCAGAGCTTTTCCGTCTCGCCCGATTTCGGTTGCCACTTCATCAGGCGTTTTTCTATCATGCCGACAATCACATCGAGCACCAGCGCGAATGCCGTCAGTACGACGATACCGGCAAACACGGTATTGATATCAAACGAGCCCTCGGCTTGCAGAATCAGGTAACCGACCCCGCGCGCCGATCCCAGATACTCACCGACCACGGCGCCGACAAAGGCCAGACCGATCGAGGTATGCAAGCTGGAAAATACCCATGAGGTTGCCGATGGCAGATACACCGTGCGCAGCAATTGTCGCGCATTGGCGCCCAGCATGCGGGCATTCGCCAATACCACCGGGCTGACTTCCTTGACGCCCTGATAGACGTTGAAGAACACCACGAAGAACACCAGGGTCACCGCCAGTGCCACCTTGGACCAGATGCCAAGACCAAACCACATGGCAAAGATCGGCGCCAGAATCACGCGCGGCATCGAATTGGCAGCCTTGACGTAAGGATCAAGAATGGCCGATGCCATCGGCGACAGCGCCAGCCACAGACCGGCACCCAAACCGAGGCCGGTGCCGATGACAAACGCCAGCACGGTTTCCGTCAGGGTAATCAGCAGATGTGAATAGATTTCTGCGGGAAAGGTCAACGTAAACCAGGTGCTGTCACCAAGGCCCACTTCCAGCGACCCGCTGCCAACGGTAAACCATTGCCAGACGCGCACCATCACCTTGAGCGGCTCACCAAAGAAGAACGCGGTTTGCTGATTGCGGGTGGCAATATGCCAGACGCCCAGCACCACCACCAATACCAGCAATTGCCAGAAACGAAGAGTTTTATGACTCGGTTTAATGAATTTCCACATGACGATCAGGCCGCTGTCTTTTGTTGTTGATAACCCTTGAGCACTTCATCGCGCAAGACACTCCAGATTTGCTGGTGCAGTTCGATGAAACGCGGATGGGTACGAATTTCGGCGACATCGCGCGGACGCGGCAAGTCGATCACGAATTCACCGATGGGATGCGTAGCCGGACCGGCCGACAACACCACCACGCGATCCGACATGGCAATGGCCTCATCCAGATCATGCGTAATGAACAGGACCGCCTTTTTCTTGGCGTTCCACAATTCGAGTACTTCGTTCTCCATCAATTGGCGGGTCTGAATGTCGAGCGCCGAAAACGGTTCATCCATCAGGATGATGTCGGGATCGAGGATCAGGGTCTGCGCCAGCGCCACGCGCTTGCGCATGCCGCCCGACAACTGATGCGGATAACGGTCGCCGAAGCCTTGCAGGCCAACCCGCGCCAGCCATTGCTCGCCTTGTTCACGCGCATCGGATTCGCTCACGCCACGGTATTGCAAACCGGCGATCACGTTTTGCAAGGCGCTGCGCCACGGCATCAGCGCTTCGGCTTGAAACATGTAGCCGGCGCGGCTGTTGATGCCGGTCAGCTCTTCGCCGAAGACCTTGATACTGCCTGAAGATGGTTGCAGCAGCCCGGCGCCGACGTTGAGCAAGGTGGACTTGCCGCAGCCGGTCGGACCGACCACTGAAACGAATTCGCCGGGGGCGATGGCCAGCGTAGTGTCGGCCACCGCGGTATAGCGCTGCGAACGGTCATCTTTGGAGATGAAGGTGCACGTGATGTTGTCGAGAAAAAGAGCTGGCGTCATATCAAAGGCATTCCGGTAAAACGGAATCCGTTATAGAGGGATAAATGGTGAAACTGATGAAAAGCATGCAGAGCACCGGCCGTGCCGCATCGCAGCAGCACGGCCGGCGTTTGTGACTTACTTGTACTTGGCGTTGGCTTTTTTGGCGAATTCGTTGGTATAGGTCTTGGACAAATCGATGTTCTTGGTTGCCAGATCCGGTTCAAACGCGGACAGCGTGCGCAACGCAGTGGCCGGGCCGGCATCCGGGATGATGCCATCCGGCGAAATCGCTTCGCGCACCTTCATGAAAGCCGAGATATACAAGGCACGGTCGCCCAGCAGATAGCTTTCAGGTACTGCCTTGATGATGTCGGACGGGCCAGCCTTTTGAATCCACTTGAGTGCACGCACCATGGCGTTGGTCAGTGCCTGGGTGGTATTCGGATATTTCTTGATGAAGGCTTCCGGCGCATACAGCGTCGCTGCCGGCATCGGTCCGCCGAACACGGCATTGGTGTCTTTCAGCGTACGGGTATCGGCAATCGTCTTGATTTCATTCTTTTGTTCCAGCATCGAAATCACCGGATCCAGATTGGCAATCGCATCGATCTGTCCCGAGCGCAGTGCCGACAAGGCACCGGAGGCAGCACCGACACCGATGAAGGAGACGTCGGTCGGCTTCAGGCCGCCCTTGGCCAACACAAAGCTGGCCATGATGCTGGTCGAGGAACCCGGTGCGGTAACACCGATTTTCTTGCCCTTGAGGTCGGCTACGGTCTTGTAGTTCGGCATCGTCTTGTTGGATGCGGCCAGCACGATTTGCGGCGCCCGGCCTTGCAACACGAAGGCGACGATAGGCTGGTTCTTGGCCTGCATGTTGATGGTGTGCTCGTAAGCACCCGACACCACATCCGCACTGCCGCCTACCATTGCCTGCAACGCCTTGGCGCCGCCGGCGAAGTCGGAGATTTCAACTTGCAGACCTTCGTCCTTGAAATAGCCCAGTTGTTCGGCCACGGTCAATGGCAGGTAATAAAACAGGTTTTTGCCGCCGACCGCGATCGAAACCTTGGTCTTTTCCAGGTTCTGGGCAAACGAGTTATTACTAAAAGTGAAATAGCCCGCAAGAAAAAGGGCCAGCGCGATAGCGAATTGTTTCCAGCTGAATTTCATGTTATCTCCTCCGTTAAGTCTTTTATCAGGTCTGTTGACTGTTATATAGCCTGCAATCGTCACAGTCGACTACACGACACAAGCATGTCAAATGACCCGCTCCTGCCGCAACTGCGCAATCTGTGCGTCATCATACCCCAGCGATTGCAAGATTTCAGCGTTGTGCTGACCCAGCTCCGGCCCCAGCCACTTGGTGCCGCCCGGGGTTTCCGACATTTTGGGTGTCACCGCCGGCATCTTGACCGGCGTGCCATCGGCAAAGGCATGCTGCTCGAACATGTTGCGCGCCAGGAATTGCGGATCGCTCATCATGTCCTGTATCGAGTAGATTTTCCCCACCGGCACATCCGCCGCCTGCAAGATGTGCAGGGCATCGTCAATCGTTTGCGTATCGCACCAGGCTTGAATCGCGGCATCAATTTCTGCGGTGCGCGGCACCCGCCCATCATTGCGTGCCAGTTGTGCGTCATTCGCCATGTCGGCGCGGTCAATCGCCAGCATCAGACGCTTGAAAATCGCGTCGCCATTGCCGGCGATGACAATGTTCTTGCCGTCACGCGTGGTGTAGGTATTCGACGGCACGATGCCGGGCAAGGCGCCGCCGGTACGTTCACGCACGACGCCGGCATGATCGTATTCCGGCACCAGCGACTCCATCATGTTGAACACCGACTCATACAGCGCCACATCCACCATCTGGCCCTGACCGCCAACGCTGGCGTCACCCTGCTTGCCATTCCAGCGGCCGCCGGTGACATCGCGATGACGCAACGCCATCATCGCGCCCATGGCGCCATGCAGGGCAGAGATGGAATCGCCGATAGAGATGCCGATCCGGACCGGTGGCCGGTCCGGATGCCCGGAGACGTAGCGGATACCCCCCATCGACTCGCCAATCGCGCCAAAGCCCGGTAAATCGCGCAGCGGCCCGGTTTGACCGTAACCTGACAAGCGCACCATGATCAGCGCCGGATTGATGCGCTTCAACTCTTCGTAACCGAGATTCCATTTCTCCAGCACGCCGGGACGGTAATTCTCGATGATGATGTCGGCGTCCAGCGCCAGTTCGCGCGCAATTGCCTGCGCCCGCGGATCTTTCATATTGAGCGTCAGGCTTTTCTTGTTGCGCGCCTGTACCGACCACCACAGCGAGGTGCCGTCCTTGAGTACCCGCCATTGCCGGATCGGATCGCCAACCTCTGGCGCTTCGACCTTGATGACATCGGCACCGAATTCGGCCAGCATGCGTGAACAAAACGGTCCGGCGATCAGGGTGCCGAGTTCGAGTACCTTGATACCGGCCAACGGACCGGCTGATGCAGTTTTTTTCTCCATGGCGATTTATTTCATCAATCCGTTTTTGTCCATCCAGGCTTGCACCAGCGCCGCGACCTGATCCGAATTGCGATCCATCATCAACATGTGCGAATTACCTTTGATGCCCTGCTGCGGCAGATCCAGCCGGTCAGCAACACCACCCTGCGCCTGCAAGGCCTGCTGAAATTTATTGGGGGCCTGAATATACTGTTTCCACGACGTATTCTGCTCGACAAAATCACCCCAGACAAACAGGAACGGAATCGCCTTCAGCGCCTTGATATCAACCTTGTCCGGATCCGGTGCGCCGGACGGTTCGACCGCCACGATCGCCTTGATCTTGTCCGGTGCGCGCAGTGCCGCATTGAAGGCAAAATTGCCGCCCTGGCTATGCACCACGATCACACAGGGGCAAGCCTTTTGTACCAGCGCGTCATAAGCGGCCTGGGTCGCCGCATCGTTAGTGGCCCAGCGCGGAATCGATTGTTTGCCGAACTGATCGAATGCCGCGACCGGAAATTGCGTACCGGCGTAAGCCACCCGTTTGGCAGGATCGGAATGATAGGAACCGTCGGCACCGATACGGAACAGCTCCCAGCCTTCTTGCTTGGTACGGAAGAATGGTTCGGTTTTATAGATTTCAGGATAACGCGACCACGAGGCACGTCCACGCTCCATCGCGTCCGGCACATAGACCGTATGACCTTGCGTCAGAAAGAATTGCTGCCAGCCAGGCGCGCCATCGGGCTTGGTTTCCCATGTGGTGCCGGCCAGCCCGCCGCCATGCCACAGCATCAACGGATAACGGGCTTTGGGATTTTTCAGTTTGACGTACTGCGCGTACATTTGGCCGGATTCAAAATCGCCGTTCGGATCCACCTTGCGCGGTGCGGCGCCGGCGGTGAAGACGATTTCGCGGGCCGGCAATCCCGACAGCGTCACCTGCTGCCCGCCGACATGAAAACTGCCCACCTCGGCCACTTCATAACTCGCGTTTTTTGCGGTACCTGCGCAACCGGCCAGCGTCAGCGCGGACGCCAGCAAGGTGCTCGATGTCAAACAGCGTGCGAAAGTCTGCATACGGTCTCCTGTGATTTCATTGGTGTGCGTGACTGCTCTGCGTCAGTTCAGCTATTGTCGTTATTATCAGTTTCCTGCGTACAACTTTTTACTTTTGTTCAGGTAGCGCGGCGATCCAGCATGGCGCGCGCAATGGTGCCGGCATCGACATATTCCAGCTCACCGCCAACCGGCACGCCGCGCGCCAGACGGCTGACCTTGAGGCCACGGGCCTTCATGGTTTCGCTGATGTAATGCGCGGTGGCTTCGCCTTCATTGGTGAAATTGGTGGCCAGCACCACTTCCGCCACCACGCCGTCGGTGGCGCGCGTGATCAGTTTTTCGAGATGAATGTCCTTGGGGCCGACGCCATCGAGTGGCGACAGTCGTCCCATCAGCACAAAATACAACCCCTTGAACGTCAGCGTCTGTTCGATCATCAATTGTTCGCTCGGCGTTTCCACCACGCACAGCATGGTCGGGTCGCGTTGCGAATCCTGACAAGTATCGCAGATGACTTGTTCGGTGAAGGTATTGCACAGCGCGCAGTGGCGTATGGTTTCCGCCGCCTGCGCCAGCGCCTTGCTCAGTTGCAGTGCGGCGGCGCGGTCATGCTGCAACAGATGGTAAGCCATGCGTTGTGCCGACTTGGGCCCGACGCCCGGCAAATTGCGCAAGGCCTCGGTCAGCAGGGTAAGACTTGAAGGTGTTTTCAATTTCGCTCAGAAGTATGCCGGAACACGGACAGCGCCTGCGCCGTCATGGAAGGAATGAACTCGGTGATTTCGTAGGTGGCGACATCACCGATGTAAAACGGATCGGTTTGCACGATGGCTTCGATTTCGGCCCGGTCGGCAGCATCGGCAATGATGATGCCTCCGCCGCGCGGCACTTTGCGACCTGACATCAGAAACACGCCTTCGGCATATTGCGCATTGAGAAACTGGTGATGCGCGGTCAACAGGGCATCGATATCTTGCGCTGGCTTGGTATAAGTAATCGAAATCACGAACATGACGCCCTCCTCTGCAAACCTGTCACCGCCTCAGGCGCGGTACTTCAAAACGGCATTTTGAAACCCGGTGGCAACGGCATGCCGGCAGTCATGCCGGACATTTTTTCCTGCGATGTCGCTTCGGCCTTGCGGACGGCATCGTTGAACGCAGCCGCCACCAGATCTTCCAGCATGTCCTTGTCATCTGCCAGCAGCGACGGATCAATGATCACTCGCTTGACATCATTCTTACAGGTCATGACAACCTTGACCATGCCGGCGCCGGACTGACCTTCGACTTCGATCAATGCCAGCTGTTCCTGCATTTTTTTCATGTTGTCCTGCATTGCCTGGGCTTGTTTCATCAAGCCTGCCAGTTGACCCTTCATCATGATCCTGCTCCTTGTTCAATAAATGGATTCTGTCTTGTTGCCTGCATCGCCAATCCGATGTTCACCGCCAGCGGTGTTACAGCGGCCGGATCGAACCGGGCACGATGGTGGCACCGAATTCGCGCATCATGGTCTGTACGAACGGGTCGCGGTGCACCGTCTGTTCGGCTTCATTCTGACGCTGGGTCCGGTCCGCCTCGGCCTTGGCATTGGCGGTATTGGCGACCACGCCAATTTCGGTTTCTACCCGGATGGTCTTGCCAAAACGTTCACTCAACGTTGCACTCAGCTTATCGACACTGCCGGACGAGCGCAAGGTCTCCAGCGGAATACGCAAATGAAAGTTCACGGTATTGCCGCTGACTTCACAACGCAGCAATTCGCTTTGCTGCGCCATTTGATGTACCACGCCGCGCAACGGCAATTCTGCCGCCAGACTTGGCCAGTGGCCATCCCAGCCGAGGTCGGCGGCAACCTGTGCGGTACGCGCCGCCACTTCCGGCGTCACGGCAATGGCTGCTGGCATTTCTTGCACCACGGGAACATTACTGTCCTGTGGTGCTTCATCACGGCTTATCGATTCAGTTTTTTTTTGAGCGGCTTCCGGCGGGAAGGCGTCGTCCGCATCCCAAGGCGGGGCATTATCGCTGGTCGCGACCGCCGGCGGCACCGCAGCTACCGGTGCCGCCACCGGAGCGGCAACCGGCGGTGTCGCCCGCGCACCGCCCGATGATTTGCCTGACGCCGCGCGCGCTGCTTCCAGTGCTGCAGCACGTGCCGATTGCACCGGACTGGCAGCAGGAGATGGCGCTGACGCCACTGGTGCCGGACGTGATACCGGCGCGCTGTTGCTGGCCACTTGCGGCGCGGCGCTGAGCGGTGCCGGACGTGTGGCTGCCGCTGCCGGCCGCGGCGATGGCACGACCGGTGCAGATCCGGCCAGCGTCACCGCGCCCGACGTCACCGGACGAAACGCCAACATGCGCAACAGTGTCATGCTGAAGCCGGCAAACTCATCGGGTGCCAGCCCCAGTTCATTACGACCATGCACCACGATCTGATAAAACAGTTGTGCTTCTTCGGCGCTGAACTGAGCCGCCAGCCGCACAATATCTTCGCGTTGCGGCAAATCTTCGGCCAGCGCCGCCGGCACCGTCTGGGCCAGCGCGATCTGATGCAGCAAGGTCGCCAGATCCTGCAAGGCGGCATTATAGGAAAGACTGCGCGTCGCCATTTCATCGGCAATCGCCAGCAGCGCCACGCCATCTTGTTGCGCCAGCGCATCGAGCAGGCGGATCAGATACGACTGATCCAGCGCACCCAGCATGCCCTGCACTGCTTCCAGCGTGACCTTGCCGGCAGCATAGGCAATTGCCTGGTCGGTGAGCGACAACGCATCGCGCATGGAACCGTGCGCACCTTGTGCCAGCAAACGCAGTGCCGGTGTTTCGAATTCGATGTGTTCCTGGCCGAGGATATTATCCAGATGGCTGATGATATGACCCGGCGGCATCTGCTTGAGATTGAACTGCAGGCAGCGCGACAGCACGGTCACCGGAATTTTTTGCGGATCGGTAGTCGCCAGGATGAACTTGACATGCTCAGGCGGTTCTTCCAGCGTCTTCAGCATGGAGTTGAACGCGTGGTTGGTCAGCATGTGCACTTCATCGATCATGTAGACCTTGAAGCGCGCATTGGATGGCGCGTACACCGCCTGCTCCAGCAACTGCGCCATTTCATCGACACCGCGATTGGAGGCGGCATCCATTTCGATATAGTCAACAAAGCGCCCGGCATCGATGGCCACGCATGCCTCGCAAACGCCGCAAGGCTGGGCAGTGATGCCGCCATTGCCATCGGCACCCTGACAATTGAGCGACTTGGCCAGAATCCGCGACAAGGTCGTCTTGCCCACGCCGCGCGTGCCCGTGAACAGATAGGCATGGTGCAGACGCTGTTGTTCAAGCGCATGCGTGAGCGCCCGGACGACATGCTCTTGCCCGACCAGCGTATCAAAACTGCGGGGACGATATTTACGGGCGAGGACTTGGTAAGACATAAGCGGGACACCGACTGTTTGGTTCAGGTTGGCATTTTATGCTATTTCCAGTCCGGCCTATCGGACTATCGCGAATCGGCCTCAGCACAAACCTGCCAACCTCAGGTCACTTGCGACCGTAGGTATCGTCGAAGCGCACGATATCGTCTTCGCCGAGATAGCTGCCGGACTGCACTTCAATCATTTCCAGCCGGAACTTGCCGGGGTTTTCCAGGCGGTGCGTGACACCGAGCGGAATGTAAGTCGACTGATTCTCGGCCAGCAGGAATACTTCTTCGCCACGGGTAATGCGCGCCGTGCCTTTGACGATGATCCAGTGCTCGGCCCGGTGATGATGCATTTGCAGGCTGAGCGATGCGCCCGGTTCGACCACGATGCGCTTGACCTGAAACCGTTCGCCGGCATCAATCGAGTCATACCAGCCCCATGGCCGGTGAATCTTGCGATGCACCACGGCTTCGCTGCGCTCTTGCGCTTTCAGTTGCGCCACCACCTGCTTGATATGCTGCATCTGGTCCTTGTGCGCCACCATCAGCGCATCGGGGGTATCGACGATCACCAGATTGTCGACGCCGACGCAGGCGACCAGCCGGCCGTGGGCAAACACCAGATTGTCCGAAGACTGTTCCAGCATGACATCACCGCGCGTGACATTGCCATTGGCGTCCTTGTCCGACACTTGCCACAGTGCATCCCAGGCACCGACGTCAGACCAGCCGGCATCGAGCGCGACGATGCGTCCGGCAATCCCGAGAGCGGGTTCGCCCGCCAGCTTTTCCATCACGGCGTAATCGATGGAATCAGCCGGACAGGCAGTGAATGCCGCCTTGTCGACCCGATAAAAATCATGATCCTGACTGCCGTTCTCGAATGCCTGACGGCAAGCCTGCGCCATGGCCGGCTGGAAATGGGCAATCGCCTTGAGCCAGACGCTGGCGCGCAGCATGAACAGTCCGCTGTTCCACAGATAGTCGCCGGAGTCGATATACGTTTGTGCCGTGGCCGCATCCGGTTTTTCGACAAAGCGCGCCAGGGCATGGGCATCACCCACCGCCGCGCCGCGCTGGATGTAACCGTATCCGGTTTCCGGACGGTCAGCGACGATGCCAAAGGTCACCATGGCGCCCCCGGCGGCATGCGGCAGCGCCTTCAGGATCGCCGCCTGAAACGCCGCGCCATCGCGAATCACATGATCGGCCGGCATCACCAGCAATACCGGATCTTCACCGCCGGCGTGTGCCAGCAGTGCCGCCAGCGTCAGTGCCGGCGCCGTGTTGCGGCCGACCGGCTCGAGCACAATCTGACCGCTGGGCTTGCCGGCTGCCCGCAGTTGTTCGGCAGTAATAAAACGGTACTCTTCGTTGCAGACCACCATCGGTGCCGCAGCGAGGCGGCAATCGGCGCCCAGATCCTGCACCCGCAACGCGGTGGCCTGGAGCATGGTGTCCTGCCCGACCAGCGGCAGCAGTTGTTTGGGATATTTTTCGCGGGACAATGGCCACAGGCGTGTGCCTGAACCTCCGGACAGGATGACTGGCTGCAAAAGGATCATCGGGGAAATCGTTTCTGTAAATGAATTGATCTTGTTATATGCGGCGGGCTATGTGTTTATGTATTGTGACGTGCAGTCTCATGACGTTGTTGTTTCTGCTGATACATCAAGTCATCGGCGGCACGCATCAAGGCGGCAATCGTATCATGCCGCTGCGGGTCATATTCCACCCACCCGGCGCTGTAACGCAAATCGTAGCCGCGCCGGCCGGTTTCGTTATGCAAACGCACGGCCTGCTCCAGATGCGACAGCGCCACTTGCGCTTCCACCGCCCTGACATTGGTCAGGAATACCGAAAACTCGTCGCCGCCGAGCCGGCCGATGACGTCCGACTCGCGAAAGCTGTGTGCCAGCAAATCAGCAAAACTGCGCAATGCCTGATCGCCCTCGGCGTGCCCGAAGCGGTCATTGATCTGCTTGAACCAGTCGAGGTCGAAATAAAACAGGACCGCCGGTTGCCGCGTGCGCTTGCACATATTCATGGCGTACTGCGCCAGCGCTTCGAAGCCGCGCCGGTTTGACAAGCCGGTCAGCTCATCCATCGTCGCCAGTTGCATCGCCGCCATTTCCTGTTCGACCATGGTCGCCAGATCGCGCAGCAACGCACGGTCTTCTTCGCTGAACTTGCGCGGCACCATATCAATCACGCACAAGGTCCCGAATTTGGCGCCGGCCGCGCCGCCAATCGGGTATCCGGCGTAAAAACGGATGCCCGGTGCGCCGGTGACCAGTGGATTTTCGCGGAAACGCGCATCTTCCAGCGCATCCTCAACGACCATCACCTCATTGCCGAGAATCGCGTGGGCGCAGAACGATACATCGCGCGAGGTTTCACAGACATCCAGCCCGGGATGCGACTTGAACCACTGACGATTACTGTCGATCAGGCTGACCACGGCAACCGGTACCGCGAACAGGCGACGCGCCAGCCGCGTCAGACGGTCAAATCTTTCTTCGGGTGCGCTGTCAAGAATATTGAGCGCGTGCAGCGAGGAGATGCGCTGCTGCTCCTGAACAGGAATATCGGCAATTTTCATGGTATCTGCCTGTGTTGTAAGTGAGACGCGGACGATGTGGCGGTCCGGCATGCATATGCCGGCGCCCCTACGCGCACTGCCAGATACCGGAAATTGCCCGGAATTCTCCGCAACTCTGTCGACTATCAGCGAATGTAATGCGGTTTGTTTTCTCAGGCAAGCACCAAAACAGCAAACCCCGCCATAACACGGGGCTTGCACAGGGAGCGCCTGATTGCCGCAGATAGGTATCTACTTTTTGGCTTTGCCGGCGTCAGCCTCCCTGGCCACTGCGGCGGCGGCCTTGGGCTTGCCGTTGACAATCAGACCACCACCGGACAATTTGAGCGCATTTTTTTGCCCGATACCGCTGACGCGATTTTCGAGATCGGCCCAATCCCGGAAATCACCGTTTTTCTTGCGTTCTTCAAGAATGTTGCGCGACATTGCCGGCCCAATGCCGCGAATGCCGTCAAGCGCGGCCTGATCGGCCTTGTTGACCTCCACCTCGGCAAACGCATTGCCGACGACCATGACAAATGCGACGACCACGAACAAAAGCTTTTTCAACATAACAATCCTTTCGAAGTAGACATGCCATCGGCATGTAATTCAATAGTTACATCGTCAACAGTCACATCATCGCTGCGGTTTGCGTGGCTGCTGTTTTGACGCTACTTGAAAGGAGAAGTTGGTGAAATAATCACCAAATTGAGCTCGAATTTTTTAGATGGACAACTCTTCGCGCGTGACAGTAGCAGTCCCCAGCTTGCCGACCACAATGCCGCCGGCCCGGTTTGCCATGGTGACGGCATCGGTCAGCGATACGCCGGTGCCGAGCATGACTGCCAGCGTGGCGATGACAGTATCGCCGGCACCGGAGACGTCGTACACTTCGCGCGCCATCGCCGGGAAATTGATCACTTGCTGATCCAGATACAAGGTCATGCCTTCTTCCGAACGCGTCAGCAGCAAGGCTTCCAGTTCCAGCGACTGGCGCAGTTGCTGCGCCTTGGCAGTCAGCTCTGCTTCGGTTTTCCATTGGCCGACGATGCGGATCAGCTCCGAGCGGTTGGGCGTCAGAATGCTCGCGCCGCGATACGGCGAAAAATCATCGCCCTTCGGATCAACCAGAATCCGCTTGCCCAGCTTGCGGGCCGCCGCGATCATGTCGGCCACGTTGACCAGACTGCCCTTGGCATAATCGGACAAGACAATCACATCATATTGATCGACCAGCGCATTGAATTGCGTCAACTTGTCGCGCAATACCGTGTCAGTCGGAGCGTCCTCGAAATCGACCCGCACCAGTTGCTGCTGACGTCCGATGACGCGCAGCTTGATGATGGTCGAAATCGCCTGATCGCGATTCAGGTAACTGTTGATGCCCAGTTCGGACAACAGGCTTTCGACCGCGTCGCCGGCTTCGTCTTTACCGACCACGCCCAGCAAACCGGTCTGCGCGCCCAAGGTCGCTGCGTTGCGCGCCACGTTGGCAGCACCGCCCAGCCGTTCTTCGCGTCGCTCGACACGCACGATCGGCACCGGGGCTTCCGGCGAAATCCGGTTCACCTCGCCAAACCAATAGCGATCCAGCATCACATCGCCGACTACCAGAATGCGCGCGCCGCCGGCCGCCAAAGGATTGATCGCAGTGGTCATGCCTCAGCCCCTGGTCAGAATCGAGCGGCCGATGCCGTGATATTCAACACCGGCATCGGCCATGACGCGCGGCTCGAACAAGTTGCGGCCATCGAAAATCACCGGTGTCTTCAGCTTGCGCTTGAGCTGTTCAAAGTCCGGGCTGCGGAACGCCTTCCACTCGGTGACGATCACCAGTGCGTCAGCATCCTGCACCGCATCCATCGGGCTTTCGCTGAAACGAATACGGGCCAGTGCCTCATCCTGACCGGCGAAGTCCAGTTGCAATACGCGCTTGGCTTCCTTCATCGCGACCGGATCGTACACCGCCACCGTGGCGCCGCGCTTGATCAGTTCGGCCAGCAATACCCGCGACGAGGCTTCGCGCATGTCATCGGTATTCGGCTTGAACGCCAGTCCCCAGACGGCGAAATGACGACCCTTCAACTCTTCACCGAAGCGCGCCACCACTTTGTTGCCGAGCACGTGTTTCTGATAATTGTTGACCTGTTCGACGGCGCGCAGGATCAGCAATTCCTGATCGTAATCGCGGGCCGTACGTTCCAGCGCCTGCACATCTTTCGGGAAACAGGAACCGCCATAACCGCAGCCGGCATACAGGAAGCTGTGGCCGATGCGCGGATCGGAACCGATGCCATGACGCACGGCTTCGATATCGGCACCAACCTTGTCGGCCAGATTGGCCAGCTCGTTCATGAAGGAAATGCGGGTCGCCAGCATGGCGTTGGCAGCATACTTGGTGAATTCGGCAGAACGCACATCCATCCAGTAAGTACGCTCGTGATTGCGGTTGAACGGCGCGTACAGCTTCTTCATCAAGTCATAGGCGCGCTGACCTTCGGGCGTATCGTCGTGACCGATGACGATGCGGTCGGGACGCATGAAGTCCTCTACCGCGGCGCCCTCTTTCAGGAATTCCGGATTGGAGACCACTGAGAATCCGGCGCCTTGCTCACCGCGCTGTTGCAGCTCGGCGGCAATTGCCGCGCTGACGCGGGCGGCTGTACCCACCGGCACCGTCGATTTGTCGACCACGACCTTGAAGCCGGTCATGTGCTTGCCGATGTTGCGCGCCGCCGCCAATACATATTGCAGATCGGCCGAGCCATCTTCATCGGGCGGCGTGCCAACCGCAATGAACTGAATTTCGCCATGCGCCACGCTGGCTGCGACATCGGTCGAAAATGTCAGACGTCCGGCGGCGCGGTTGCGTGCCACTACATCTTCCAGGCCCGGCTCGTGAATCGGAATACCACCGCTGTTCAGGATATCGATCTTGCTCTGATCAACGTCCAGGCAAAACACGTTGTTACCCAACTCGGCCAGACAAGCGCCGGTGACCAGACCGACATAGCCGGTGCCAATAATAGTGATATTCATATAATTCCTGCAAAGTTACGCGCTTGCGCGCGTCAGTTCATGACGTTCAGTTCTTCGGTACGACGCGGCGGATAGGTTTCCCAGTGATTGCAGCCAGGACAATGCCAGTAGAACTGACGTGCCTTGAAACCGCAATGACTGCATTGATAACGCGCCAGCTTTTGCGTGTAGCTGTGCACCAGTGTCTTGACTACCGACAACTCGGGGCGCACCGCTATCGGCGCATTTAGCAGGCGTGCCTCCAAAAACTTGTCCAGTCCCAGCAAGGTCGGCGTGCGCCGCAGTTCATCGCTGACCAGTTGATTGGCAGCCTCGACGCCGTCCAGCTCAAGTACTGCCTTGAAAACCACTTCCAGCAAATCGATTGAAGGTGCTTCGGCCAGATAGGAGCGCAGCAGATTCAAGCCCTCCTGCATGCGCCCGACCGCCTGATAGCCATCAAGCAGGCGCTGCGCCACCAATGCCACGTGCGGCACGCTCTGATGCTCGACCCGGCGCCACGACAGCAAGGCCGCTTCAGTCTCGCCCTTGGCCTGATAAACATCGCCCATCAGAATGGTCGCCCGCACACTGTTGCGGTCGGTCGCCAACGCCTTTTCCAGCAGACTCATGGCGGCGTCATGTTGCGTGCGCACCAGTTCATCCTGGGCCAGTTCGCAATAAAACTGCGCGATTTCCTTTTGCCTGCCACCGGCGCCGGACGCCTGCAAGGTTTCCGCCGCCGTAATCGCCCGCGCCCACTCTTTTTCCCGCTGATAGATTTCCAGCAACGCGCGGCCGGCCTGCGCGCTGTATTGGGTATCGATCAACAGATGGAAGGTCTCTTCAGCGCGATCAAGCAAACCCGCCTTCAGATAATCCTGTCCCAATTCATATTGCGCATGCGCCTGATGTTCTTGTGGCAAATCCGGACGGGCCAGCAAGTTCTGGTGAACCCGGATGGCGCGCTCGGTTTCACCGCGACGCCGGAACAGGTTGCCGAGCGCAAAATGCAATTCCACCGTTTCCGGATCAAGCTTGACGATCTCGATGAAGGCATCGATGGCCTTGTCCGGTTGCTCGTTGAGCAAGAAATTGAGGCCCTTGAAATAGCCGCGCGGCAAAGTGCGCGACTCCGATACCAGTTGATTGATATCGACCCGCGCGGCGATCCAGCCCAGTCCGAAAAACACCGGAATGCCAAGCAACCACCAAAATTCAAATTCCATAAGTTGCCGTCAGAGTAAATGCTGTGGAGTGACGACGCTGTCGGGTTGCGGCGGCTGAGTCTGTGCCAGTTGCTCGTTTTCCCGCTCCTTGAGCAATGCATTCGTCGCTTTCTTTTGGCGCGATGCTTCGCGCCGGTGCCGGAACACGATCGGCGTCATCGCCAGCACCCCGAGAATGGCGCCGCCGACAAAGGTCACCAGCAGGATCAGGACCAGCGGATCGGTACGTTCATAGCCGAGGAAAAAATGCAGGGTCACTTCTTGCGTATTTTTCAACGCAAAAAAGAAGAAGAAAATAAACAGGATGGCCGCTATCAATCTCGAAACAATTTTCATGGCGCAAATCCTTTTGTTGTAAATAACGATAACCAATGCAAAGCAAACGATACGACATTTGCCCGGCCATCCTACCGCCCGGCTCTTGTCGCCGTAACAATATGCAGATACGAAATTGTACGTGAAAAAAAACGGCATCCAAAGATGCCGTTCAATTTGTTAAGACCTATTTACGCAAAACAGCGTGCAACAGGTCAAACAACTCAATCTTCCCTGATGGGTTGACCAACCATCGCGTCCACCCGCTCACGCAATTCCTTGCCAGGCTTGAAGTGCGGCACCCGTTTTTCGGGCACCATCACCTTGTCGCCGGACTTCGGATTGCGACCGATGCGAGGTGGTCGACGATTCAGCGCGAAGCTGCCGAAACCACGAATCTCGATACGCTGGCCGGTCGAAAGTGCATCGACCATGGCATCGAGTATGGTTTTGACCGCGTAATCCGCATCCTTGGCGACAAGTTGCGGATAACGCTCAGCCAAGCGAGCTATCAGCTCAGACTTAGTCATTATGCTCGACTGATTAATTCTTGTTGTCGAGCTTTGCCTTCAACAATGCACCCAGGCTGGTGGTACCAGAAGCTGCATTGGAGTCGGACGACATCTTTTGCATGGCTTCCTGTGTCTCGGCATTGTCCTTCGCCTTGATCGACAACTGGATGCTGCGTGCCTTGCGGTCGATGTTGATGACCAATGCTTCAACGGCGTCGCCGACCTTCAGGTGAGTACCGGCATCTTCCACGCGGTCGCGGGAGATTTCGGATGCACGCAGATAGCCTTCAACTTCTTCCGACAACTGGATCACTGCGCCCTTAGGCTCAACCGACTTGACCACACCGTTAACCAGTGCACCCTTGTCGTTCATTGCAGCGAAGTTGTTGAACGGATCGCCTTCGAGTTGCTTGACGCCCAGGGAAACGCGCTCGCGCTCGACATCGATTGCCAGCACGACTGCTTCCAGTTCGTCGCCCTTCTTGAAGCGGCGGACGGCTTCTTCGCCGGTTTCTGTCCAGGACAGGTCGGACAAATGCACCAGACCGTCGATGTTGCCAGCCAGACCGATGAACACGCCGAAGTCGGTGATCGACTTGATCGCGCCCTTGACCTTGTCACCCTTCTTGTGGGTGATCGCGAAATCATCCCATGGGTTCGGCTTGCATTGTTTCATGCCGAGGCTGATACGACGACGTTCTTCGTCGATTTCCAGAACCATGACTTCAACTTCGTCGCCCAGCTGGACAACCTTGTTTGGCGCCACGTTCTTGTTGGTCCAATCCATTTCGGAAACGTGAACCAGACCTTCGATACCTTGCTCGACTTCAACGAACGCACCGTAGTCGGTGAGGTTAGTGACCTTGCCGAACAGGCGTGTGCCTTGCGGGTAACGACGGGACAGACCAGTCCACGGATCGTCGCCCAATTGCTTGACGCCCAGCGAAACGCGGTTCTTTTCCTGATCGTACTTGAGGACCTTGGCAGTGATTTCCTGACCAACCGTGAGCACTTCCGAAGGGTGACGCACACGACGCCATGCCAGATCGGTGATGTGCAACAGGCCGTCGATACCGCCCAGATCCACGAACGCGCCGTAGTCGGTGATGTTCTTGACGACGCCGGTAACCACGGTGCCTTCTTTCAGTGTTTCCATCAGCTTTTGACGCTCTTCGCCCATCGATGCTTCGATGACTGCGCGACGCGACAACACGACGTTGTTGCGCTTGCGATCCAGCTTGATGACCTTGAATTCCAGAGTCTTGCCTTCGAAAGGCGTTGTATCCTTGACCGGACGCGTATCGACCAGGGAACCTGGCAGGAATGCGCGAATGCCGTTGGTCAGGACTGTCAGACCGCCCTTGACCTTGCCATTGACAGTACCAACAACAATCTCGCCGGACTCCATCGCTTTTTCGAGCGAGAGCCACGATGCCAGACGCTTGGCCTTGTCACGCGACAGGATAGTGTCGCCGAAACCGTTTTCCAGCGATTCGATCGCGACGGAGATGAAATCACCGACGTTGACTTCGAGTTCGCCGTTGTCATTTTTGAATTCTTCGATTGGAATGAAGGCTTCGGACTTCAGGCCGGCGTTGACGATAACGAAGTTATGGTCGAGGC
This sequence comes from Herbaspirillum autotrophicum, assembly GCF_001189915.1. Classification (GTDB taxonomy): domain Bacteria; phylum Pseudomonadota; class Gammaproteobacteria; order Burkholderiales; family Burkholderiaceae_D; genus Herbaspirillum; species Herbaspirillum autotrophicum. The sequence continues at coordinate 83,051 of NZ_LFLS01000020.1, read as the reverse complement.
GGACGACTTCAGCCGAAATGACTTCACCAGAACGCATGTCTTGACGTGACAGCGATTCTTCAAACAGTGCAGCAAATGCATCTGCACCAGCAGCTCCAGGAGCCAGGATAGTTGTGGTTGACATAAGATTCAGAGAGTTTTGACCAGTATTTGGTCGCTGCCGGCTACAACGGAAACTGCATTCATTGAGCGCAAACGGCGATAAATAATTGGGGTTAGGTTTATCAACACCCGCCTGACTTTGCATCCGGCGGGCACCAATGGCACAGCATTAAAACGTTACAACGCGGCGTACCAGCTGAGCACCTGAGCGACCGCCTCATCGGCAGTCATCTCTGAAGTATCCAGCAGATGCGCCCCTTCGGCAGGCCTGAGCGGCGCAGATGAGCGATTGGTATCCCGCGCATCCCGTTCAGTCAGGTCTTTTGAAAGGTCGTCCATGTTAGCAGGAAATCCCTTGTCAATCAATTGCTTATAGCGTCGTTGCGCACGTGCTTCCACACTTGCGGTCAAAAACACCTTTAAAGGTGCGTGCGGGAAAATGACGGTGCCCATATCGCGGCCATCCGCCACCAGGCCTGGTGCCTTGCGGAAACTCAGCTGCAAGCCGTACAAAGCTTGCCGCACTGTTGGCAAAGCAGCAATGCGCGATGCCGTGTTGCCCACCAGTTCGGCCCGGATAGCCGTCGTGACATCTTCGTTGGCGAGGAAAATATGGGCGCCGTCAAAATGACAATGCAAGTGCTCTGCCGTCTTGGCGAGCGCATGTTCGTCGTTCAGCGCGACATCGCGACGCAATGCCGACAACGCCGTCAGACGGTACAACGCGCCCGAATCCAGATAATGAAAGCCCAGATGCCGTGCCACCTTTTGCGCTACCGTCCCCTTGCCCGAAGCGGTAGGTCCATCGATGGTAATGACGGGTATTTTTGCCGTACTCATGGGAAACCCCGTTCTAAATTAAATTGACTGAAAAACCACGCCTGCTCAGATCAGTGTCTGTTCGGCAATTTTTGCAAACACGCGGAAATAATCCGGGAACGTCTTGGCCACGCACTTGGGATCATTGATCCGCACGCGCGTGCCCTGACGCAAGGCACCGTCCAGTGATGCCAGCGAGAAACACATTGCCATGCGGTGATCGTCGTAGGTATCGATGGTGGCCGGCGTGATGCTCACCGGCGGCGTCACGCGCAGATAATCCGCCCCCTCTTCCACGGTTGCGCCCAGCTTGCGCAATTCAATTGCCATTGCCGCCAGCCGGTCGGTTTCCTTGACGCGCCAGCTGCCGATGTTGCGCAAGGTACTGACGCCATCGGCATACAGCGCAGCAACCGCGATCGTCATGGCGGCATCGGGAATGTGATTGAAATCGGCATCAATTGCCTTGAGCGGACCACTCGACGAAGCTTCGATCCAGTTGTCGCCCATGGTGATGGTGACGCCCATCAGACGCAAGGCTTCGACGAAACGCACATCGCCCTGGATGCTATCCTTGCCGACACCCTCGACCCGGATCGGACCGCCGGCAATTGCGCCTGCCGCGAGGAAATAAGATGCCGAGGAAGCGTCGCCTTCGACGTGAATCACGCCCGGACTTTGATAATGCTGACCGGCCTTGATCGTAAACGACTGCCAGCCATTGCGTTCGACAGTGACGCCGAAACGTTGCATCAGATTCAGGGTGATTTCAATATACGGCTTGGAAATCAGCTCCCCCTCAACCTCGATCACCATGGCTTCGCTTTTCGCCATCAGCGGCGCTGCCATCAGCAAGGCGGTCAGGAACTGGCTCGATACATTGCCGCGTACTTTCATCCGATGTGCGCTCAACATGCCGCGCCGGATATGCAATGGCGGGTAGCCCGGATTGCCGGTGTATTCAATCCGCATGCCGACTTCATTGAGGGCATCGACCAGATCGCCGATGGGCCGCTCATGCATGCGTGGCACGCCGTGCAGTGTGTAATCACCACCGAGTACGGCCAGCGCCGCCGTCAGCGGCCGGATTGCAGTACCGGCATTGCCCATGAACAAATCGGCCTGATGCACCGGCAACACGCCATCGACGCCATGCACGACATAATCCTGGGTATCCGCCACCTGCTCCCACTTCACACCCAGTTGCTGCAAGGCCATGAGCATCACCAGCGTGTCATCGGAAGCCAGCAGATCCTTGATCTCGGTTGATCCCCGCGACAACGCCGCCAGCAACAGGATGCGATTGGAAATACTCTTGGAGCCGGGCAGTTTGACCGTGCCTTGTACATGGGCCACGGGCGCCAGATCGATATGGCGCGGATAGGAAACTTGCTTCATCGGATGGATAGCTTCACTCAACAGGTTAACAATATCGCGCTCAGCGAACAGCTCCACTCAGCGCTACGGCCCGGCCTGGCCCAGTATCAATCGCCGCCTTCCTTGCGCTGGCGCTCGGCCAGCTCGATGGCTTCGGACCAGTTCTGACGGGCACGCTGGGCATTGGAATAGATCTGGTTCAAACCGTCGCCATCACCCTCGACCACCATCTTGCGCATGCGAATCAGCTGTATCAGATAGCCATCCAGCTCGTGCAGCAGAGCCGCGCGGTTGGCCAGCGAAATATCGCGCCACATCTCGGGTGACGAACCGGCGATCCGCGTAAAGTCGCGGAAACCGCTGGCGGCATACTGAAACAGAATTTCTGCATGCGGCTTGCTGGCCATATCATCCACCAGCGCATACGCCAGCAGGTGCGGCAAGTGGCTGACCGACGCAAAAACCGCATCATGCTCCTGCGGTGTCAGCCGATGGATCACGGCACCGCAAGCGGCCCACGCAGCCGCAATACGCTCGACATCTTGCGGGCGGTTTTCCGGCAAAGCGGTCAACACCACCTTTTTCTGTTGATACAAATCAACAATCGCAGCATCGGGACCATTTGCTTCGCGTCCGGCAATCGGATGACCGGGAATGAACTGCGCAATCTTGTCGCCCAACACCGCGCGCGCCGCTGCTACCACATCACCTTTGGTGCTGCCGGCATCGGTCACCAATGTCGATGACTGCAAATACGGCGCGATTGCCGCCAGAATTTTTCCGGTTTGCGCCACCGGCGCCGCGATCAACACCAGATCGGCGTCGCGCAAGGCTTCTTCCACCGAACTGGCCGCCAGATCGATAATGCCCAGTTCACGGGCGCGCTGCAAGGGTGCTGCCGTGCGGCCGACACCGACCACCTGCTCCACGACACCCGCCTTTTTCAAAGCCAGTGCAAAGGAACCACCGATCAGGCCAACACCAAAAATGACAATTTTATTGAACACGGCAAACGCCCGCTATAAAGAAACAGAACTGCGAAAAAAAATAAACCGCGCCGGACCTCAGCCCAGAACCGTCTTGAGTGCGTCGAGGAATGCCACATTTTCTTCCGGCAAACCGATACTGATGCGCAACCATTGCGGCAATTTATAGTTGGCGACCGGACGCACGATGATGCCGCGCTTGAGCAAAGCCAGATTGACGCGCGCACCGGCACCGTCATCGGCACCGACCTTGACCAGCACAAAATTGCCGAACGACGGCACATACTCCAGACCGAGCGCGTCAAAGGCTTGCGTCAGTTGGGCGTAGCCACGCGCATTCAGATCCGCGCTCTTTTGCAAAAACGCTTTGTCGTTGAGTGCGGCAATCGCCGCCGCCTGCGCCAGCGAATTGACGTTGAACGGCTGCCGGATACGATTGAGCAAATCGGTCACGCCCGGTTGCGCAATCGCAAAGCCGACGCGCAATCCGGCCAGGCCATAGGCCTTGGACATGGTGCGCGACACCAGCAAATTCGGGAAGGCACGTACCCATTCCACCGATTCATATTGCAATTCGGCATTCAGGTATTCGTTATAGGCTTCATCCAGCACCACCACCACATGCGACGGCACTGCCCGCAAAAATGCTTCCAGCTCGGCAGCCGGCACGAACGTACCGGTCGGGTTGTTCGGATTGGCGATAAAAATCAGGCGGGTATCGTCGGCAATTGCGGCCAGCATGGCAGGCAAATCGTGACCAAAATCCTTGGCCGGCACTTCAATCGCACGGGCACCGACGGCTTGCGTGGCCAGCGGATACACCAGAAATCCGTATTGGGCATACATCACCGATTGGCCCGGCTGCACGAACGCGTGCGCCGCCAGTTCCAGAATATCGTTACTGCCGTTGCCCAGCGTAATCCAGTCTTGCGGCACGCCATAGCGCGCACTGATCGCCGCCTTCAGATCGAAACCATTGGCGTCGGGATAACGTCCGAGGTCGGCCACGGCCTGCTGCAGGGCGCGTTGCGCAGACTCCGGCATGCCCAACGGATTTTCATTCGAGGCCAGCTTGACGATACTGCTTTCTTCCAGACCGAACTCGCGGGCGACTTCAGCAATCGGCTTGCCAGCCTGATACGGCGCGAGAGCGCGCACATAATCCGGACCAAATTGTATGGACATGATGAACTTTCGGATAAGGATTAGACAGTAAAGGGGTAAGAACCCAGCAGCTTGAAAAATGCCGCGTTTTCTTTGAGCTCGGTCAGTGCCTTGGCCACTTTTTCGTCTTGCTCATGACCTTCGAGATCGACGTAGAAATAGTATTCCCAGGCACCCATGCGGGCCGGCCGCGATTCAAAGCGGGTCATCGACACGCCATGTTTGGCCAATGGCGCCAGCAGGTTGTATACCGCACCGGCCTTGTTCGGCACCGACAACACGATCGAGGTCTGATCCCGTCCCGACGGTGCCGTCTGCAGGCGACCGATGACCGCAAAACGGGTGCGGTTGTGCGGATCATCCTGAATATGCGCATTGACCGTTTGCAGATTGTATTTTTGCCCGGCAATCTCACCGGCGATGGCAGCCACCGACGGATCGTCGCTGGCCATGCGTGCCGCCCCGGCATTCGAGGCCACTGCCTGGCGTTCGATCTGCGGATAATTCTGGTTGAGCCAGGCGTTGCATTGCGCCAGTGCCTGCGAATGCGCGCAAATGCGGGTAATGCCATCCATGGTGCCGGTCTTGGTCATCAGGCTGTGATGTACCGGAATCGAGATTTCGCCGCTGATGCGCAAGGTCGTCTGCAACAGCAAATCGAGTGTACGGTTGATCACGCCTTCGGAAGAATTCTCAACCGGCACCACGCCGAAATCGGCCGTGCCGGCTTCGGCATCGCGAAACACTTCATCGATGGAAACACATGGCAGTCCTGCGACTGCGTGTCCGAACTGTTGGTATACCGCCTGCTCGCTGAAAGTGCCTTCCGGTCCCAGATAGGCAACCGCCACGCGCTTTTCGAGTGCCCGGCAAGCGGACATGACTTCGCGGAAAATGGTCTGGATATCGACGCCCAGCAACGGCCCCGGATTGCGTTCGGCCGCCTTGCGCAATACCTGTGCCTCGCGTTCCGGACGAAACACCGGCGCATTGGTTTCGGCCTTGACGTGGCCAACCTCTTGCGCCACCCGCGCGCGCTGATTGAGCAGATCGAGAATCTGGGAATCGATTGCATCGATTTTCTGACGCAGCGGCAAGAGTTTATCGTCACTCATGATGGTCTTTCTTGTTGCATCGTCTGACTGGCATCCGCATCAGCCGCGTCGACGTATTGCCTGGTAAATTCAAAATTGCAGACTGGCTGCCCGTCTCTGTCGCGATGGCCGGATCGGAATGCAGATCCGAATCCGACCGTCGCGCTCTTGTCTTTATGATCCTGCTGGTGACGGCAGCCGGTTCAGCCGTTTTGCCGTTCAAATTCCTGCAGGTAATGCACCAATGCCTGCACACCCTCGAGTGGCATGGCGTTATAGATCGACGCCCGCATGCCGCCTACCGATTTATGCCCTTTGAGCTGCAACAAGCCATGCTCTTTGGCGCCGGCCAGGAAAGCGTCGTTGAGCGCTTCATCATGCAGATAAAACGGCACATTCATGCGCGAACGACATTCGCTGGCGATGCGCGTGCGATAAAAACCGGTGCTGTCGAGATAGTCATACAGCAGCGCTGCCTTGGCGATATTGCGACGCTCCATTTCCGGCACGCCGCCCTGCCGCTTGAGCCACTGGAACACCAGGCCGGCAATATAGATCGCATAGGTCGGCGGCGTGTTGTACATCGAATCGTTGTCGGCCACGGTCTTCCAGTCGAAGGCCGAGGGACAGATCGGCAAGGCATGGCCCAGCAAATCGTCGCGCACGATCACGATGGTGAGACCAGCGGGTCCGATATTTTTTTGCGCGCCACCATAGATGACGCCATATTTGGAGACATCCACTGCGCGAGACAGAATGTGCGAAGACATGTCCGCCACCAGCGGAGCGTTATCGGTATCCGCCGCCACCTCGGGCGTGAACTGATATTCGACGCCATCGATGGTTTCATTGGTGCAGACGTGAACATAGGCTGCATTGCGCGACAAGCGCCAGTCGGCACGATCAGGAATGCGGGCGAATTTCCCGGCTTCCGAGGAAGCGGCCACGTTGACTTCGCAGTAACGACGCGCTTCCTTGATCGACTTGGTCGACCAGGAACCGGTATTGATATAGTCGGCCACGCCAACCTGACCACGCAACGCGGCCAGATTCATCGGAATGATGGCATTTTCTGCAATCGCGCCGCCCTGCATGAACAGAATCTTGTAATTGTCCGGCACCGAGAACAGCTCACGCATGTCGCGCAAGGCCGTTTCGATGATCGACATGTACTCTTTGCCACGATGACTCATTTCCATCACGGACATGCCGCTGCCATGCCAGTCCAGCATTTCATCGGCAGCTTGCTGCAATACTTCTTTCGGCAACACGGCCGGACCAGCGGAAAAGTTGTAGACCATGATCTGGATATCAAACAAAGCGACACGGCCGGCGAACCGGCCATGTCATATCATTCCGCAGCGTCGCCGCTTGCGCCCGTATCTGCCGGAGTTTCTCCGGCAGCTTCCTCTTCAACCTTGTCTTCCTCGGCATCCGATTCCACCACCCGCTGCAAACCACTCAGCTTGGTGCCGTCTTCGACTGCAATCAGGGTCACGCCCTGCGTTGCACGACCCATTTCGCGAATTTCCGCGACCCGGGTACGAATCAGCACGCCACCGGTCGTAATCAGCATGATTTCATCGGTCGTTTCCACCAGCGTTGCCGCCACTACCTTGCCGTTGCGTTCGCTGGTCTGAATCGCGATCATGCCCTTGGTACCGCGGCCATGACGGGTGTACTCGGTGATCGGTGTACGCTTGCCGTAACCGTTTTCGGTTGCCGTCAATACCGACTGCTGTTCGTTTTCAGCGACCAGCAGCGCAATGACTTGCTGACCTTCATCCAGATTCATGCCGCGCACGCCACGTGCAGTACGGCCCATCGGACGCACATCGTTCTCGTCGAAACGCACTGCCTTGCCGGCATCGGAGAACAACATCACGTCGTGCTGACCATCGGTCAGTGCGGCGCCGATCAGGAAATCGCCTTCATCCAGATCAACCGCAATGATGCCGGCCTTGCGTGGATTGCTGAAGTCGGACAGCGGCGTCTTCTTGACGGTGCCGAGGCTGGTCGACATGAAGATGTAACGGTCATCCGGGAAGGTACGGTTTTCACCGGACACCGGCAGAATCACCGTGATCTTTTCGCCATCCTGCAACGGGAACATGTTGACGATAGGCTTGCCGCGCGAATTGCGCGAACCTTGCGGCACTTCCCAGACCTTCAGCCAGTACAGACGGCCGCGGTTGGAGAAGCACAGAATATAGTCATGGGTATTGGCGATGAACAGCTGATCGATCCAGTCGTCATCCTTGGTCGCCATCGCTTGCTTGCCGCGACCGCCGCGTTTCTGCGCACGATATTCGGATACCGGCTGCGATTTCATGTAACCGGTATGGGACAAGGTCACGACCAGATCCTGCGGCGTGATCAGATCTTCAGTACCGAGATCGGTCGCATTCAATTCGATTTGCGAACGACGCTCATCCTTGACGCCGATGCCGAAGTCATTCTTGGCCGCATTCAGTTCGTCGGTGATGATCGCAGTCACGCGCGCCGGCTTGGACAGAATATCCAGCAGATCGGCGATCTGCTCCATCACGTCCTTGTACTCATTGACGATCTTGTCTTGCTCGAGACCGGTCAGACGTTGCAGACGCATCTGCAGAATTTCCTGCGCCTGATCGTCGGACAACTTGTACAGGCCGTCCGATTGAATGCCGTAATGCATCGGCAGATTTTCCGGACGGAATGCTTCGATGCCGCCGGTGTTTTCAGCGCCGGTACGGGCCAGCATTTCGCGGACCACGGACGAATCCCAGGCACGCGCCATCAGTTCCGATTTGGCGACCGGCGGTGTCGGGGCGGCACGGATGATCGCGATGAAATCATCGATATTGGCCAGCGCCACGGCCAGACCTTCGAGCACGTGACCACGTTCGCGCGCCTTGCGCAATTCGAAAATGGTGCGCCGTGTAACCACTTCGCGGCGGTGCGACAGGAAACATTCCAGCATCTGCTTCAGGTTCAGCAACTTCGGCTGACCATCAACCAGTGCCACCATGTTCATGCCGAAGGTGTCCTGCAACTGGGTCTGCTTGTACAGATTGTTCAGCACCACTTCCGGCACTTCACCGCGCTTGAGCTCGATCACCACGCGCATGCCCGACTTGTCGGATTCGTCGCGCAGGTCGGAAATGCCATCAAGCTTCTTGTCGCGCACCAGTTCAGCGATACGCTCCAGCAGCGCCTTCTTGTTAACCTGGTATGGCAGCTCATCAACGATGATGGCGGTGCGACCTTCCTTGCCGTATTCCTCGAAGTGCGTCTTGGCGCGCATCACCACGCGGCCGCGGCCGGTGCGATAGCCGTCACGCACACCCGACACGCCGTAGATCGTGGCGCCGGTAGGGAAATCGGGAGCAGGAATGATTTCGATCAGTTCGTCCACCGTGCACGCCGCATTGGTCAGCACGTGCAGCGCACCGTTGATGACTTCCGTGATGTTGTGCGGCGGGATGTTGGTCGCCATGCCCACTGCAATCCCGGACGAGCCGTTGATCAGCAGATTGGGAACGCGGGTCGGCAATACCGACGGCTCTTTTTCCTTGCCATCGTAATTGGGGACGAAATTGACGGTTTCTTTCTCGATATCGGCCAACAATTCGTTGGCGATCTTGTCGAGGCGGCACTCGGTGTAACGCATCGCTGCGGCGCCGTCGCCGTCGATCGAACCGAAGTTGCCCTGACCGTCGACCAGTGTGTAGCGCAGCGAAAAATCCTGTGCCATACGCACCAGCGTGTCGTAGATCGAAGCGTCGCCGTGGGGGTGATACTTACCCATGACTTCACCGACCACGCGAGCGCATTTCACGAACGGGCGATTCCAGACATTATTCATCTCGTGCATCGCGAACAGTACGCGGCGATGCACAGGCTTGAGGCCGTCACGAACATCAGGCAGAGCACGTCCGACGATCACGCTCATGGCGTAATCGAGGTAGCTCTTGCGCATCTCTTCTTCGAGGGAAATGGGGATGGTTTCTTTAGCGAATTGATCCATTGGCAAGTCGGAAGATGTTTATCTCGGTTGGTAAATCATAGGTCCCGCGAAGTACTGCCGGGGCGGCGACATCAAACGAAGCATTTTAGCACGTCAGCCCTTGCGACCGAGGCTTTTGCACGCTGCGCCTTCAGGTCCCTGACGGGACAAGAATTACAGCCCCGCCCGCCAAATATGATTAAATGCGAGTTCTCCGCCGAAAAATTACTACCCTCAACCTCGACGACACTAATTTTCCGACTTTTCCCACAGCAATTTTGAAGCGAGCCACGCCCTGCCAGCCTGTCACTCGCATCAGCGACCACCTCAGCCATTACCAATGCGACTATCGAATAAAAACACTTATATCCAATTCGCTTCCAGCCTGGCGCTGGGACTGTTCAGCACGATTGCCGGCGCGCAAAGCACCACCGACGTCGCGGCCGCTACGCCGACCTCCGCCTATGGTCAGGATACGCAAGGCAATGTTGCCCGTACGCAGTACGGCTTGTGCTGGCGCACCGGTTATTGGACCCCGACCGACTCCGTCACCGGTTGCGACGGCGAACTGGCGCCGCCCATCGCCAAAACCACGGCGCCGCCAATCGTCGCCAATCCGAGCGCCATCAGCATCGCACCAGTGGTCGCGCAAAACGCTTGCAGCTTCAGCCTGACGCTGGGTGAAAAGGAAACATTTCCCTCCGGCAAATTCACACTCAATCCGGCCGCAAAAAACAAGATCTCAAGTCAAATAATTGACAAACTGGCATCGTGCTCGCAAGTCCCCGCCATCACGATTACCGGACATGCTGACCGGCTTGGCTCGCAGGAACAAAACAAAGCACTGTCACTGAAACGCGCCGAAGCCGTCGCCGCATTTCTCAAAAGCAAGAATGTTGCAGTGCCGATAACGATTGTCGCCGCCGGCAGCAATGCGCCGCTGACCGAGTGCCCGGGAAGTGTTGCAACCAAGAAATTAATTGCCTGCTTAGCCCCCAATCGCCGCGTGGTTATTTCTGTGCAAGGGTATGAAAAATAAGGAAGTTTGTGCCAAAAGATGATTTTTCGACACGCGCTTTTGCGTGCGCCGCAAGCAAAAAGCCTTGTCGTTAAAAAACAACGGAGTGCTAAAAACGTCGATTGGACTATTTAGCAACCTTCGCTGATTGCACCAGCCTGTGGCAGAATGGCGACTAAGTTCATTGCGTCCCCTCTTTTTGCGGGGATGTGACGACCTGAACACATGATATTATTCGTTTTTTTGATGTCGTAACTTTTGTAGCGCAGTTTATCTGCGGATATCTCACCCGAGAGGAGAAACATGAACAAATTAGCAAAACTCGTCTTCGCTGCTGCGTCCGCAGCCATCGCTCTGTCTGCCACAGCGCAAGAAGTGAAGGACATCAAAGTCCGTCCTAACAGCCTGTACCTGCAAGACAGCCGCGATATCGTTACACGCAGCGGCACAGGTCTGTGCTGGCAAACTGCGTATGTTAACGGTCCATGCGAAGAAGCTCCAGCTGTTGCTGCTGCTCCAGCTGCCACTCCTGCTGCTCCTGCCGCTCCGGTTGCTGCTGCTCCGACATCGGAAAAAGTTACCTACGCTGCTGACGCCTTCTTTGACTTTGACAAAGCAGTGCTGAAGCCAGCTGGTAAAGCGAAACTGGACGAGTTGGTTGGTAACCTGAAGGGTCTGAACCTGGAAGTTATCATCGCTGTTGGTCACACTGACTCCGTTGGTTCTGTTGCTTACAACCAAAAACTGTCCGTGCGTCGTGCTGAATCGGTCAAGGCATACCTGGTTTCCAAGGGTGTCGAAGCTAACCGTGTTTACACTGAAGGCAAGGGCAAGTCGCAACCAGTCGCAGACAACAAAACTGCAGCTGGCCGCGCCAAGAACCGTCGCGTTGAAATCGAAGTTGTTGGCACTCGCAACAAGTAATCGAATCGACCCGATTAAAAACCCCGCTCCGGCGGGGTTTTTTTATGCCATTTTGCATACCCCGGAGCGCAACTCTTTCGGCTATCATTCATGCTATGAATGCCGACCCTTTAGAACTCCAGAAATTTAGCGATCTCGCCCATCGTTGGTGGGATCCCGGTTCCGAATTTCGCCCGTTGCACGAAATCAACCCGTTGCGCCTTGAGTGGATCAACGCCCGCGCGCCGCTGAGCGGCAAGAAAGTCGTCGACGTCGGTTGCGGCGGCGGCATCCTGGCCGAATCGATGGCCCGCAAAGGCGCCAGCGTTACCGGCATCGATCTGTCGGACAAGGCACTCAAGGTTGCCGATCTGCACAGCCTCGAAACCGGCATCAGCGTGCGCTATGAAAAAATTGCCGCCGAAGAACTTGCAGCACGGGAAGCCGGACAGTACGACGTCGTCACCTGCATGGAAATGCTGGAACACGTACCCGACCCCTCTTCCATTGTTCAGGCCTGCGCAACGCTGGCCAAACCTGGCGGCCAGATTTTCTTTTCAACACTGAATCGCAATCCCAAAGCCTATCTGCTGGCAATTCTCGGCGCTGAATATCTGCTGCGCATGTTGCCGCGCGGCACACACGATTACGCCAAGTTCATCACGCCGGCCGAGCTGGCGCGCTTTACGCGTGAAGCAGGATTGGAAATCAACGGTCTCAAAGGCTTGTCGTATAACCCGCTGACCCGCATTTATTCTCTCAATGCGGATACCAGCGTCAATTATCTGGTTGCCTGCAGCAAACCCGTTTGATCGGCCCCTCACGCGCTCAAAAGAATAAACATCTCATGTCCCTGACACCACCACGCGCAATTCTGTTCGATCTCGATGGTACGCTGGCTGACACCGCCCCCGATCTGGCGGCGGCCGTCAATCAGATGCGAGCCGCACGCGGTCTCGAACCAACTCCCTACGAACAATTGCGCCCGGTCGCATCGGCCGGCGCACGCGGACTGATCGGCGTCGCTTTTGGCGTCAAACCCGATGAAGCAGGCTACGAAGAACTCAAGACCACCTTCCTCAATAACTACGCCGCTGCACTGGTAGTGAAAAGCAGTTTGTTCGAGGGGGTGCCGTCGATGCTGGAACGGTTGCAACAAAACGGCGTGAGCTGGGGCATTGTCACCAACAAGGCATCCCGCTTCACTGACCCGCTGGTGCCGCAAATCGGACTCGGTCATGCCGGCTGCATCGTCTCCGGCGACACCACCCCCCATTCGAAGCCCCATCCGGAACCATTGCTGGAAGCGGCACGGCGCTTGCAGGTCGCGCCACAAGAATGCTGGTACGTCGGCGACGATGTGCGCGACATTCAGGCCGGACGCGCAGCAGGCATGCAAACCGTTGCCGCCGCCTGGGGTTATTGCGGCCATGTGGCACCGGCTTCGTGGGAAGCCGATGCCTTGTTGCACGATCCGATGCACTTGCTCGATCTGATCCGGCAATAAGCCGGCAGCAAGCAGTCAGCCATACGCAGGACATTACAACATCAATGAAGGCGCTTGCACAACACAGGTAAACGACCTTCTTCAGCAAGGAAATGATCATGGTCAGTCAAACCCGTCCTGCGTGGCAACTGCGTACTCTGCGCTGGAGTGCCTACACCATCGCCGGCTTGCTGTTACTGGCACTGGTCAGTTGGCTGGCGTTGCCGCACTTCGTCAAGAAGATCGCCATTGAGCAGACGCAGGAAAAAATCGGCCGCAAGATCGCCATCGGCGACGTCAATTTCAATCCCTTCATTCTGGCGCTCAAGGTTTCCGACTTCGTCCTCTACGAACCGGATCAGACCACGCCGGCCTTCAGCGCCAAAAGCCTGACCGTCAATGCTTCCTCGACTTCGCTGTTCCGGCTTGCCGCGGTGCTCGATGAAGTCAAACTGGAATCGCCCAATCTGCATGTAGTGCGACTGAGCGCCGATGGCATCGGCCGCTATAACTTCTCCGACATCATCGACCGCATTCTGGCGCTGCCCAAGACCGAAGGCTCGACCTCGTTTTCGCTGTCCAACGTGCAGTTGCAAAACGGTGCCATCGTGTTCGATGACAAAGTCACCGGCAAACAAATCGATATCAAGGCGCTCAACATTGGCGTACCGGTGGTCTCCAATTTTCCGCGCAGCATCGATACCTTCGTGCAACCGAATCTGTCTGCCACCATCAATGGTGCGCCATTTGCACTCAAGGGCCGCAGCAAACCATTTGCCGACTCGCTGGAAACCACACTCGGCATTGATATCGACAAACTTGATCTGGTCAGCTACCTGCCGTTCGTGCCGGTGGCGCTGCCAGTCAAACTGCAAAGCGCCAGGCTGTCGACCAAACTGGACCTGAGCTTCAGCCGCAGCGCCGATAAACCGCAAATCGGACTGGCCGGCGATATCAATCTCGACGATCTGTCGGTACAAGACAAACAATCCGCACCACTGCTGAAAACCCGCCATCTCAACGTCAAGCTCGGCAAACTGGATGTCTTGAAAGCCAGCGGCCTGATTGATCAGGTCTCGATCGACAGCCCGGAAATCTGGGCCGCAATGAACAGCAAGGACGAACTGAATTGGGCCGCACTTGCCGGCAGCAACAGCACAACCAAAACTGCGCCGGCAAAACCGGCAGTTGCGGCACCGGCAGCATCTACCGCGCCGGCCGCTCCGGCGGCAGCCGCCGCACCGACCCAGGCAGCAGCGACGCCGGCAACGGCAACCGCACCTGTTGCTGCACCGGGCATCGTGCTGACCAAGCTGACCGTTCGCGACGGTATCGTGCACTGGAGTGATGATGCCAATGCCGCGCCGCGTCAGAATGTTTCGCTCGGCAAACTGACTGTCGATGCCGAACAGATTTCCACTGCCGCCAATGCCAAACCGGCGACCGTCTCCTTGTCGGTGATCGAAAATGACAAAGGCACGATCAGCTTCGCCGGTCAGGTCGATCCGCTGAAAGCCAACGTCGACGGCAAGATCACGCTGAGTGGCATTGAACTGGCGTCATATCAAAACTATGTCAACCGCTCGTTGCGCGCGGCACTGAGCGGCAAAGTCTCCGGCGAAACCGAAGCCAAAATGAGCGGTGGCCAACTGGCGCTCGGCAAACTGAATGTACAAGTCGAGCAATTGAAACTGGCCCCCAAATCCGGACCGGCCCTGACCGTCAAGAACATCGCTCTCGACAATGCCTCGCTTGATCTGAGCGCACGCAAAGCCAGCGCTGATGCACTCCGCGTCAGCGGCATCAATGGCGATCTGCGCCGCAATACCAAAGGCGAGCTGAATCTGCAAGACATGTTGCCGCCAACCGCGGCCACCAAAACCGAAGAAAAGTCTGCGCCCAAGAGCACCACAAAATCCGCTGCTGCTACTGAATGGCAAGCACGACTGCAAACCTTCTCGATCGCCGACAGCGTGGTCGCGTATGAAGACAGCAGCGTGACACCGGTGCAAAAAATTCGCGCGGAAGGCATCAACCTCAAACTGGAAAATCTGTCGAGCCTGCTGGATCAGCAAAGCAAACTGTCGCTGCAAACCAAACTCAACAAGAACGGCAAGCTGACGGTCACGGGTCAGACCGCGCCGCATCTGAAGAATGTCGATCTGATGCTGGACGGGCAAAATATTCCGATTGCGCCATTCCAGGCTTACTTCACCGAGTTCCTCAATGTCACGCTGACCAGCGGCACGCTCAGCGCCAAGGGCAAGATTGCCATGGTGCCGCCGGTAAACAAGCAAACATTGGCACTCAATTACAACGGCTCGGCCAGCCTCAACAATTTCCGCATTCTGGACAAACTCTCGGCAACCGATTTCCTGCGCTGGAAAACTTTGAATCTGAGCGGCATCAATGCCAAGATCGGCGGCAAGCCGCTGATCACGTTAGACAAGGTCGCACTGTCCGACTTTTACGCGCGCGCCATCCTGTCCGACAAGGGCAAGCTCAATCTGCAAGACATCGTCGTTTCGAAGACGCCGCCGACCGTCCCCGACAACGCCCCACCACCGGTCACCGTTGCCAAGACCACGACGTCATCGGAACCGGTGACGCCGGCAGCGCCTGATCCGAATGCACCGGTGATCCGCATCGGACAGATCGCACTGCAAGGCGGCAACATCAATTTCACCGATAACTTCGTCAAGCCCAACTACAGCGCCAACATGACCGGCATGGGCGGCACCATCGGTGCGATTGCTTCGGACAAACCGGAACCGGCACCAATCGATTTGCGCGGCAAGATCGACAACGACGCACCGCTGCTGATTTCCGGCACGCTCAATCCGCTGTTCAAGCCGATGTTCCTGGATATCAAAGCCAGCGCCAGCGGCGTCGAACTGCCACGCCTGACACCCTACTCCACCAAATACGCCGGCTACCCGATCACCAAGGGCAAGCTGTCGATGGATGTGTCTTACAAAATCGAAGATGAAAAGCTGGTCGCACAAAATGACGTGCGCATCGACCAACTCACTTTCGGTGATCGCATCGACGGCCCGGACGCCACCAAGTTACCGGTGATGCTGGCAGTGGCGCTGCTCAAGGATCGCAACGGCCAGATCAATCTGAATCTGCCAATCTCAGGTTCGCTGTCCGATCCGCAGTTTTCGATTGGCGGCATCATCATGCGCATCTTCGTCAACCTGATCGTCAAGGCAGTTACGTCACCGTTCGCGCTGATCAGTTCGGCATTCGGTGGTGGCGAAGAACTGAGCTACGTTGAGTTCGCACCAGGCAGCGCGGCATTGACACCGGCCATCACCGGCAAGCTGGACTCCATCACCAAGGCCCTCGATGATCGTCCAGCCTTGAAACTGGATATCATCGGCCGCGTTGACCCCAACGTCGATACCGAAGGCCTGCGCCTGACCAGCCTGAACCGAAAAATCCGCACGCTCAAGCGCAAAGACATGATCGGCAACGACGATGACGGCACCGGCCCGATGAAAATGAGTGACGCTGAGCGTAACAAGTATCTGGAGAAGGTTTACAAAGACACCAAGTTCGACAAGCCACGCAATGCCATCGGCTTCGCCAAATCGCTGCCGCCCGAGGAAATGGAAAAGTTGCTGATTGCCAATACCGAGGTCAAACCGGAAGACTTACGCACCCTGGCACTGGCCCGCGCCGATGCGGTACGCGGCTATCTGGAACAGCAAGGCAAGATCTCGCTGGAGCGAATTTTCCTGATCGCGCCGAAGCTCAATGCCGACGATATCAAGGACAAAAGCCCGACCAGCCGCGTCGACTTCTCGCTCAAATGAGATATCGGCTATAATGCACTTCTGCATGGGGCCGACTTGGTTTCGACGTGGGTTGCAAAGCAGCGCAGGGCATACCGAGGCCTGACTACCTCGTAAATACAATCAGACAAGATATAACTGCAAACGATAACTCGTACGCACAAGCGGCTTAATACCCGCTTGCTCTACACTACTTCTTCCTTGGGGTAGGCTGGTCAAACAGCAGTAGAGTCATTTACAAGGAATCGTCTTGACCCGGGTCACTTGGTTCAAGGCTAAATCTAAGGTGACTCGCCTTAACGAAGCGTGCGCGTCCGCGTCGTTCGGGTTAAATCAAATGGCAGCGCTAAGTATGTAGAACTGTCTGTAGAGTGCTTGCGGACGCGGGTTCGATTCCCGCCGGCTCCACCACCAATACAAAAGGTCACGCGCAAGCGTGGCCTTTTTTATTGGTTACTGACCTGCAGAATCGATCCCGCGGGACGCGGGGCAAGGCCGGGGTTGCGTGAAGCATGCTTCACGCCGGCCGTGCCAGTGGGGCTTGCAAGCCCCACTGCGGGAGATTCCCGCCGGCTCCACCACCAATACAAAAGGTCACGCGCAAGCGTGGCCTTTTTTATTGGTTATTGACCTGCTGAATCGATCCCGCGGGACGCGGGGCAAGGCCGGGGTTGCGTGAAGCATGCTTCGCGCCGGCCGCGCCAGTCGGGCTTGCAAGCCCGGCTGTGGGGGATTCCCGCCGGCTCCACCGCCAATACAAAAGGTCACGCGCAAGCGTGGCCTTTTGTATTGGCGCATCGTCCTCCTCCACTTGCTCTCGCTATCCGGCGCAAATCGGCAGCACATTCAGGCAAAAAAACTGACTCAAACAAATCCATTGCAGAAATACAACCATTGTCATTACGATCAGCATCCGACCGGCATCCATTAAAAATGTTTCATTTTGGAAATATATTATTAAAATGACTAGTTGATTGATATCAGATCCGGACCTGCCAGCCATGACGACACAGACAAATCAGCGCACCTTAAAAATACACAAAACAACACAATTCAATTGTAATTGCGCGGCGCTGTGTGTAGAGTTACACAAGTGAACAGCGCCCAGATCATCAGGCAACTGAGGGCTGCGGGATGGGAGCATGTCACCACGCGTGGCAGCCACTGCAAATACAGGGATCCGATGACCGGGAAATCAGTCATCGTCCCGCATCCCAAAAAAGATCTGCCCCAAGGCACCGTGAACGCCATCCTGAAACAAGCTGAATTGAAATAAGGTATCCGATGTTATATCCGCTCTATGTATGGAAAGAAGACAGCAGTGCTTATGGCGCGAGCTTTCCTGATTTTCCCGGGGTGTATACGGCGGCCGACAAACTCGAACAATTGCCCGCAATGGCGCAGGAAGCAGTCGAGGCAATGTACGAGGGGGAGGCCAGAATTCCCGATGCATCATCAATCGAGTTGTGGAAAGATCATGCGGACTATGCCAACGGGTTCTGGATGCTGGTATCGATTGACCGCGCCAGGATCAATACCCGGCCAGTGCGGCTGAATATTTCATTGCCCGAAAGTCTGCTGCATGACATTGATGCGTTCGCCAAGTCGCATCACATGACACGTTCCGGTTTTCTGGCCAAGGCTGCATTGAAGGCAATGGAGCAACAGTAAGACACGCCGTCAGGCAGTCGACAGTGGCAACATCAGGGCGTCACGATAAGCACGCCGTTCATTTCTTCATGGCCGCTGCCGCAAAAGTTGTCGCACAAAAATGTAAAACGTCCGGCTTCGGTCGGATGCAATTCCACCCTCGTCATCTTCCCCGGCGGGATATCCGAACGGACATGGAACGCCGGAATATTGAAGCCGTGCACGAAATCCAATGCCGTCAGCTCCAGGATGATGTGCTCACCTTTGCTGACGGTAATTTCATTGGGCGTATAGCTGAATTTTCTGGCCTGTATGCCGATGACGCGCGGCTTGGTTTCGCCTTCCGGAGCGCCCGACTTCGCTGCGCCCAGATACAGCAACGCAACGCAGCCGGCCAGCGAGCGCTGCAGTACAGATCGCCTGGTCATCATCATGATCCCGCCCGAGTGACTGGAAACTCCTGAAGAGCGTAGCGTTTTGCATCGACGTCAGCCTCGACTTCCCTGAAACCAAGTCCCTTGTTTGGCATCGCGCTGTCCCAGGGCAATGGCGTGCGCTTTTCCTGCGAGCCCGGTGCCGGCAGCGGGAAAATCAGCGACCTGGCTGCGTGATGGGCAATGTGGCCGGTCTGATGATGATGCTCCTGATGGATGTGTCCGTAAAACACTGTCACATTGGCATACGGCATGAGCATGGCAATTGCCTTGTCGCCGTCGCGTGTGGCCCAGTCCCATTGCGGCGCCAGGTCAAACAGCGGGCGATGCGTCAACACCACGATGGGCGCATCTTGTGCTTGTGTTGCCAGATCGCTGGCCAGCCACTCCAGTTGCGCGTCGCCGATACGCGCACCAGGATCGGAAACATTATCGACGGCAATGAAGTGCACGCCTTTATGATCAAAGGAATAATGCGTTTTGCCAAAATACTCCTGAAACGCGGCACCGTTATCGAGCGCGGCATCGTGTTCGCCGGGCATGAAATACACCGGCGTCACATCCAGCCGGGCAACAATGGAGCGAAACTCCGCCATGCGCTGGCGGCGCTCCTTGGGATCGTCGGTGGTATGGGTCAGGTCCCCGGTAAAGACGATGAAATCCGGCTTGACCGTCAGCGCATTGACCGAAGCCACCGCTTTTTTGAGGGTATTCGCCGCATCCGGATTCGGCGGCCCGCTGAACCCCCAGTGTGCATCCGACAATTGAACAAAATAGAAATCGTCGTAAGCTGCACCCGTTGCTTGCGCTCCCGCCATGTTTGCGGCGGCTGCGCCCCCATACAAACCGGAAATGAATACCGCGCCGCCGCCCACTGTTGCCAATTGCAAAAATTTTCTCCGGTCGATCATGTCGCTCTCCTGTGACAGGTTGACGTTACGCATTGCGGTCTTGCACAACACTTGCCGTTCAGCAAAACTTGCATCCATTCATTTGGCGCCCGTGGCAATGCTCAGATAACTGATCAGATCGGCGCGGTCTTGCGCAGACGCCACGGAAAATCCCATTTTTTGTCCCGGAATCAGTTTTTCCGGATCGGCCAGCCATCGATCCAATGTGGTTGCCGTCCACACCATGGATGCCGCCCTGAGCGCCGGCGAATAGTCGTAATTCGCGGCACTGCCAGCCTTTCTGCCAAGCAGGCCTTTGTGTGCCGGACCAACACCGTTGTAATCAATGGAATGGCAGGCCATGCACATGTTTTGATACAGCATCTGCCCCCGTGCCGCATTGCCCCCGGCAACGGTCGCCAACGAAAGGCCGCACAAGATCGCCATAACGGCCATACTGGAGTAAGGTTTCATTGCACTCCCTTTGCTCTGTCGCTACACGGTCGCAACCGTTTTTCGTTTCCTGCAATTTGTATAACCCCGTCCGGCGCAACAATATTCCGGATATACATTTTTAATTTCAAGCGGGAATAAAAGGCGCGCAATCCGCGTCTTCTGTCTCAGACACGGATAATCGCAATGGATGGCCATTTGAACGATACCGACAGAGCACTCCGCTTCGAACAGGATGTGGTGCCGCATTTGCATGCGGCATATAACCTGGCGCGTTGGCTGACCCGCAACGATGCCGACGCCGACGATATCGTGCAGATGTCGTTCGTACGCGCATTCCGGTTTTTCGACAGTTTTCGCGGTGGCAATGTACGGGCGTGGCTGCTGACCATTGTCAGGCGCACCTACTACAGTTCGCTGCGTGATCACCGCCATGAAGACGATGACATCAGTTTCGACGATGCTTTCCACAGCAGCACCGATGCCACCGGCGACGGTGCGCCCTTCAATGCCGGCAGTCATCCGGAGAGCATTGCCGTCAGCCATGACACCCAACGCCTGGTCAATCAGGCGCTGGAACAGTTGCCGCGCGCGTTTCGCGAAATTGTGGTGCTGAAGGATCTGGAGGATTTTTCGTACAAGGAAATCGCCGAAATTGCAGACATACCGATCGGCACCGTGATGTCGCGTCTTGCGCGCGGCCGGAAATTGCTGGCGGCCTTTCTGCGACAACACAATCTGGGAGGATCAGATGGATTGCAATGAATCCCGAGAGCAAATATCGGCCTATATCGACCACGAACTGACGCCGGCTGCAGCAGCCGACATCGCTGCTCATCTGGCATCGTGCGACGCCTGCCGGCAACAACGAGACAATCTGCTGCAGCTGCGCGCGACGGTCCGCGCCAACGCAACCAATTTCACCGCGCCGGCCAGTCTGCGCGCCAACATTCTCGATGACATCCGGACCAGCCGCCGGCCACCGGGAAAATCCAGCCAAGCAGGCATTACCGGCGGCCGGACGATTGCCGGCTGGCTGCCGGCATTCAGCACCCGCCAATGGGCCAGAATCAATCTGGGCATCGCCGGTATCTGCTCGCTGGCATTTGTCGCGATGCTATCGCTGTATTTGCAGACGCCCTCCGCTACTGACCTGCTGCAACAGGAAATCATCGCCGCCCACTATCGTTCATTGCAGGTCGATCATCTGGCCGACGTCGCCTCTTCGGATCAGCATACGGTCAAGCCATGGTTCAGCGGCAAGCTCGATTACTCACCGCCGGTGACCGATCTCGCGCCGCAAGGCTTCGCTCTGATCGGTGGCCGGCTCGATTATCTGGATCGCCGGCCGGTAGCCGGACTGGCCTACCGCCACGGCAAACATTTGCTCAATCTTTTTGTCTGGCCGGACGAACCCGGATTTCGGGTTCGCCAGGAACTGAGTTCGGTGCATGGTTTCCTGCTACTCAGTTGGACACATGCCGGCATAGCGTATACGGCAATCTCGGACATGAATTCACATGACTTGCTTGAATTCAAAAATCTGCTGTTGGCACAATCGGACAAAGAGGAAAAAGAACCGGCGTCAGCATCCCGCTAGATGATCGACAGCAGAATCAGTCGCGGCACACAGCACACGCTCGATCACCCTGCCGGTTTCCAGCAACCGGTAATCCGCTGCCATCGGTGCAATCAACTGCACACCCAGTGGCAAATTGGAATTCTCGCTGCATCCGCAAGGCAAACTCAGACATGGCACCCCGAGCGTACTCCAGGCCCGGTTGAAAACTGAACTGCCGGTGCCGTCTGTCGCCAATGGTGCCGCACCGGGTGCGCTATAGGTCATCAGCAGATCGAATCCGTGCATCGCTTGCGCCAGCATTTCTCGGCCCCGGCCGACCTTGACCAGCGCATTTTTATACTCGCTTACCGTGATGCTGTGTCCGCGCTCGATCAGGTCACGCGTCTGTGGTGTCAGCTTCATGCGTGACCGTTCATATTCGGTGCGCAATGACGATGCGGCTTCGAATGCCATGATCAGGCGATTGATTTCCGCGAGTGCCGCCATCTCTTCCAGAGGCAAGCTTATCGGCCCGATGTTGAAACCGTTTTCCGACAACAGACTGCGTGCCATCAGCAAGCTTGCACGCGCTTCGGCACTGGCTTCGGCATCATGCGGGCCGGGAAACCACGCCATGCGCAAGGACGGCGGCGGTGATGCAGAGATTGACGGCACGGGAAGATCGGATAGCACCGGCAGTATCAGCGCAATGTCATCGACGCTGCGGGCGTGGATACCTGCCGTATCGCTCGCCGGTGCCAGCGCTTTCATGCCGGTGCTGTCAATGCTGCCGTAACTGGGCTTGAAACCGGCCACGCCGCAATACGCCGCCGGGCGGATGGTGGAACCGCCGGTCTGTGAACTGATGGCAACCGGCACCATGCCCGCCGCCACGGCGGCTGCCGAACCACTCGATGAACCGCCGGGCGTATGCGCCAGATGATGCGGATTGCGGGTGGGTCCCGGTGCCGCATAGGCGAACTCGGTGGTAACGGTTTTACCAGCAATCAGCGCACCGGCTGCACGCAAGCGTCGTACCAGTTCGGCATCATGCGACGGCAAATGGTGACGATACAATTCCGCGCCATACGCCGTCGGCATGTCGGCGGTATCAATGATGTCCTTGATGCCGATCAGTACGCCTGCCAATGGCAGCGTGTGATCGACATCGGCCGCCGCGCGCATGACTTGTTGCGGATTGCACCACGCCCACGCCTGTACCGACGGTTCCAGTTGCGCCACGCGCTCCATGCAGGCAGTCGCGATCTCGGTCACGTTGCATTCTCCTGCCTGCACGCTGGCATGCAGCTCGATGGCGCTGCAACGCCACCATGGCGTTGCCGTCATTTGGCAAAGGTCGGCGGATGCTGGCTGCGCCAGTGTTCGGCAATATCGGCACGCCGGCATACCCAGACGTCTGGCTTGGCCGCGACATAGTCCAGAAAGCGGGCAAAGCCGACCGCGCGTCCCGGATGGCCTGCCAGTCGCAGATGCAAACCGACGGACATCATCTTCGGTGCCACTGCACCTTCCTCATACAACATGTCGAACGAATCGCGCAGGTATTCAAAGAAGTCATTGGCAGTCGCCATGGCACCGCGGCTGAACTTGCCGTCATTGTTGGCCAGGCTGTACGGAATCACCAGATGCGCGCGTCCCTGCACTTGCGTCCAGTAAGGCAGTTCATCGTTATAGGCATCCGCGTCATACACAAAGCCGCCATGTTCCACCAGCAAGCGGCGCGTGTTGACCGTGGGCGCATAGCGGCAATACCAGCCGATCGGCGGCTTGCCAATGCTGCGTGTGATCGAATCGTAGGCGGCCCGAATTTCTGCGGCCTCTTGTTCGGCCGTCAGGCGCTGCGCACGAATCCAGCGCCGGCCATGGCTGCAGACATCGAAGTCGGCGTCGCGAATGGCTTGCGCCACTGCCGGATTGCGTTCCAGCGCCAGTGCCGTGGCAAATACCGTGGCCGGCATCCGGCGCTGTTCCAGCAAGCGCATGATGCGCCAGATACCGACACGGCTGCCGTATTCGAACATCGATTCGGCCGCCAGGTCACGACCGTCAAAGCCGCCGGAGCCGCCTTCAGTCAGGCCCGATTCGGTTTCGGCGTCGCCATCGTCGAACGACATTTCGGAACCTTCTTCATAGTTCAGTACGATATTGAGCGCCAGCCTGGCATTGCCTGGCCAATGCGGATGCGGCGGTGTTTTTCCGTAGCCGACAAAATCCCGCTGCAAATGTGCATCGCGTTCATCCATGCTGATGACCTCCTGACAATATGACTTCTACCGGCCGTGAGATGTGTTCGATCACGGTATCGTCCCCGCGCCCGGTATTGCCCATGATCACCACCACTTCATTAGGGCCGTCGAGCGAGCTGAAAGTATAGTGCCACACCTTGGGCAGATAGCTCACGCCCTGCCCGCCTGCCGTCACGAAGGCGCGCAAGGTCGACAGGTCCGGCTTGCCATCGGCGCCACCCAGCGCCACCACGACCAGGCAGCGACCGGATTGCATCGGCACAAAGGTCTGCGCCGAATAGGGATGATTTTCCATGACATCGATCAATACCGCCGTCTCGCTGCAACGGGGCAACCGGTTCACCCATAATTGCGGCGCGATATCGGGATAAGTCGCAAACTGTACCGCGAAATCATTGCGCCGCTGATCGGTTTTATTTTCCAGCAATTCGCCATAAGCGGCGAAACTCTCAACACTGATCGGTTCTGCTGCAATCTGCATTTTCAAGCCTTTTCCAATGCGCCGATAGAGGTGCGACTTACCGATGTTGTTGAAGCCTGAAACAGCGCGGTACGCCGGAACAACAGCATGCAGACAATCCCCAGCACCATGAATCCAAAGAAGATATAACCGGTGGCGGCGAAGCTGCCGGTGGTCTGGCGACTCCAGCCCAGCAAACTCGGTGCCACCACGCCCGACAGATTGGCCAGCGAGTTGATGAAGGCAACCGCAGCGGCGGCAGTCGCGCCAGTCAGCAACGAGGTCGGTAAACTCCACAGCACGACGTTCGATGCATACACGCCCATGGCGGCGATGATCAAACCCAGCATGGCGGCCATATGCACGTCCAGCGTATTCGACAGCACCACAAAACCCACGGCAGCCAGCGCGAACGATCCGATCAGATGCCAGATCCGCTCCCGCTTGGCATCCGAGTGACGGCCCCACAACACCATCGCAATCGCGCCAAACAGATACGGCACGGCACTCAGATAGCCGACCACGGTATCGCTGTAACCGAAACTCTTGATGATCTGCGGCAGAAAGAACGCAATGCCGGTGGTGCCGAACACGATACAGAACAAGGTCCCGCCCAGCAGCAGCACAGCCGGATTGGTGAATGCCGTCGACAGTTTGTAGTCGCCGCTGGCGTCGAGTGCCTTGCGTTCGGTTTCCATGATGACTTCGAGGCGCTGCTTTTCATCGCTGCTCAACCAGTTCACTTCGCTCGGACGATCTGCCAGCAAGCGCAGGCAGACAAAACCGAGGATCAGCGCCGGAAACGCTTCGATGATGAACATCCATTGCCATCCGCGCAAACCGCCGATGCCATTCATGCCGTCCAGAATCAAGCCGGAAATCGGACTGCCGATCAGTCCCGACAAGGGAATTGCCACCATGAACACGCCCGTGACGCGGGCCCGGTAACTGATCGGAAACCAGCGGCTGAGGTACACCATGATGCCCGGGAAGAAACCCGCTTCCGAAACGCCCAGCAAGAAACGCAAAATGTAAAAACTCTTTTCGCCGGTGACGAACGCCATGCACAAGGAAACGATGCCCCAGGTGATCATGATGCGCGCAATCCATACCCGGGCGCCGACACGTGCCAGTATCAGATTGCTCGGTACCTCGAACAAGAAATAGCCGATGAAAAACATGCTGGCGCCAAAGCCATAGGCGATGCTGGACAAACCGATATCGGCATTCATTTGCAGCGAGGCGAATGAAATATTGACGCGGTCAAGATAGGCCACGAAGTACAACAACATCAGAAATGGAATGATCTTCCACATCAGCTTCTTCATCAGCGCTGCATCAAAAGCGCTGCCCTCATTTACGGATATCGGATTCATGGCGTTCCTGTTTTGATGGAAGGAGAAAAGACACGCGTGCCCGCAAACGCAGCGGCAGTGCGCGAATCGGAACGCAAAGCAAGCGTTCTGGCGCCAATTTTAGAGACCCCGATATAATAGTCAACTATTAAAAATATCGTCATATCTATCAGGTTTGGTTATTATGAATTTACGCCTTTTGAATATCTTCCGTGCCGTGATGAGCACCCAGACCACAGTTGGTGCAGCACGCAGTCTGGACATTTCACAACCGGCCGTCAGTAACGCCATTCGTCAACTGGAACAGGATCTCGGTTTTGAATTATTCAACCGGGTCGGCAATCGCCTGGCGGCCACCGAAGAAGCCAAGGTATTGCTGGCGGAATCGGACGCCATGTTTTTGTTTTCCAGAAAACTCGATGACATCGCCGAAGACCTCAAGGAAAATCGCGTGGGCCGCATCCGTGTGACAGCCACGCCTCAGCTCGGACACACCGTGTTGCCGGCGGCGATCCAGCGCTTCCTGTTGCAGCGACCAAAAGTGAAAGTGCTGTGCGACGTCATCGATTCGCACAAGGTGATTGAAAGCGTGGAAGCATCCGCCACCGACTTTGGCCTGGCGATTGCACTGGAGCCTGAACTGAGCGATGTGCTGAAGATGGTATTGATGACCGACATCGAAATGGTATGCATATTACCGGCCGCACATCCGCTGGCCGACCGCACCACCATTGGTCCGCAAGATTTACGCTCGCATCCGCTGATCGCACTCGAAAGCTCCGCACGGCTGAGCCCCATGGTCAGGGCCGCGTTCAGTCATGCCGGCGTTCCCTATCGGGCGGCGGTCGAAGTACGTTATTCGGAAACCGCTTGTCTGCTGGCCCGCTCCGGCGTCGGCGCAGCGGTGGTGGATTGGTTTTCGGCCAGCACATTTCTGCATGACCCGGGAGTCAAGATCATCCCGTTCCGGCCGCAGATCATGGTCAATGTGTGGGCCGTATTTTCCCGCGCGCGTGCGCCTTCCCGTCTGGCCTATGCGCTGCTGGAAGAGATCAAGCAAAGCATCAACGAATTGATGGAAGCACAACATGCGCCCGGGACGGCACGGACACGCAAGCGCTGAGACGCACCAAGCCGGCAGTCAGATATCGTTATCTGGTGCCGGTCGCTGTTGCTGAGGTGCTTGTCCGGCTTTCCAGCGTTCGTAAATGATGCCGTTGGCCTGGGAAAGTATGCCGTCAACCTTGCCCATGACGTCGCGCAAATTGGCCAGATCGATAATTGCCGCATGCACGAACAAAGGCCGGCCTTTGACATCAACCGGATGGCGGAATACCGTAGCCGAGGTGTCATGCTGAATGAATTCGCGGACCAGACGCGCGGTTTGCACCAAGCCTGGCTGGGCATCACCCGGCAATATCTTGACCAGGAATTCATTGAGTTCCTGCCACAGCTCCACCACGCGATGATGCGGCAGCACGGCACGCCGGTCATCAAGCAACAGACGGGTCATCTGCAAACTGTCTTTGATGCTCAGTTCCAGATACTGGCGGTACAGATAAACAATGGGATATAGCGCGCTCTCCTGATTCGCCGCGCCTTGCAAGGTTTGGGCAATCAACAGATCGGCCGCTTCGCGAAACGAATCGGCGTAGCGATTGCGTTTGCCGTCATGCAAACCGGTGCTGCCGGTCACGTCTGTTTCTCTCCAGAAAAATAAAACATCGCTCGCGCTCGGAGAATCCGGCAAGGGAGTGCGGGAAGCGAAGAGACTGTCTTCGAATGAGGGTCTCGTCATGGTCTGCATCTTCCGGTTACGAAATACCAAGATGAATTTAACACAAGACTGATGCCGTCTGCTGAGCCCGGCTTTTCCGGTGTACTTGTCATTCGCGATCACCTCGCCGGGCACGCCGTATCACTCAGGCAATTATCGTTATCAAAACCATCACGAAAGCTTCTCAATCGGTGGTGAAAGTCCGCCTCTGTTGAACGCCATTGGCGGCATTTCCGTTGCCGCTCACCGGCCGGGGTTCGGAGTTACCGTGCTCTGGAATACCGGCTGTTGCCGCTGTCATTGACCAACAATCAGGCCACCGTGCCGGACCTGTGATCAGCATCCACCTCCCCTTCCAATCTGACAACGCACTTGCCGGCGCTGCAACACCTGGCGTCATCAGATTTGTCATGCACACCGGTGATCGCCTGTTTTTTGATCGACATCAATGTCACGATCGGCGCGTCGTCGTACCTTGTGATGGTCTTGCAACCAACACCATCACATCATGAAAAAAGCACTTCTCATTGCCGGCGTCATCGCCTTGTCCACTGCATCCGGTTTCACTCAGGCACAGGAAAGCCCATGGCTGGTCCGGGTGCGCGCCGTACATATCAATCCAGCCGACAAATCGGATCCGGTCGGTGGCGTCGGTGCATCGGATCGTCTTACCGTCAGCTCCAAGACGATTCCCGAAGTCGATATCAGCTATTTCTTCACGCCCAACTGGGCAGCAGAACTGATCCTGACTTACCCGCAAAAACATGACGTCTATCTGGACGGCAAATCCATCGGCACGTTCAAGCACCTGCCGCCGACACTGACTTTGCAATACCACTTCACACCGCAATACAGTTTCAGCCCTTACGTTGGCGCCGGCATCAACTACACCCGCATCTCCAATGTCGATCTGCTCAACGGCGCAGCCACACTGGATAACAACAGCTTCGGCCTGGCGCTGCAAGCGGGTATCGACTACAAGATCGATCGTCACTGGCTGGTCAACTTCGACATCAAGAAAGTGCAGATCCGCAGCGATGTCAACACTGCCGCCGGCAAGATCAGCAACGTTCAGGTTGATCCATGGCTGATCGGTGTCGGCGTCGGCTATCGCTTCTGATCACTGCCTGTCAGTCATCTTCCGGCCAGTGCGCGCTGCCAGCACAGCGCGTACTGGTCCGACGTTCATCGCAAGGATATCCATCCTGACCATTTCCCATACCAATGCCTGATACCCAACTCTCTGCTTCCGTTTCCATCCCGCCGGATACACCGATGCCACATCGCAAGGTCATTCGCTCATGGCTGCTGCCAATCTCCGAACGCAATACCGCACTGGCTTTGTTGCTGGTCGCTGTTGATCTGGTTTTATTTGCATTGGCCATCGGCGCCACGGTCTGGATCGCCAATCCCTGGCTCAAGACCGGCTTCGGCCTGATCGCCGGCTTCATCATCGGCCGCCTGTTCATCCTCGGTCACGATGCCTGCCATCAAAGCTATACCGTCCATCGTCGCCTCAATGTCTGGCTCGGGCGGCTGGTCTTCCTGCCGTCGCTGACGCCGTTCAGCCTGTGGCATACCGGCCATAATGTGGTGCACCATGGCTACACCAATCTGAAGGGTTTCGATTTCGTCTGGCAACCGCATTCACTCGAAGAGTTCCGTGCCTTGCCAGTCTGGCGGCGCGCATTGGAACGCATCTATCGCAGCGGCTGGGCGCCGTGGTTGTATTACTTCGTCGATATGTGGTGGAAGCGCATGTACTTTCCGTCGCGTCGCCAGATGCCGACCCGTCGCCGCGAATTTGTCGCCGACGGGATTCTGGTCACCTGCGCCGCATTGATCTGGATCGCGGCACTGACCTGGGCTGCCTATGCTACGGAACAATCAGTATGGCTGACGTTGTGCGCCGGATTTGTGGTGCCATTTCTGTTCTGGAATGCCATGATCGGTTTCGTTGTCTATGTCCACCACACGCATACCGGTGTCGCCTGGTATCAAAACAAGACGGAGTGGGCCGCAGCACAACCCTTCGTTTCCACTACCGTTCATCTGCAATTCAACTATCGCATCGGGGCCCTGTTGCATCACATCATGGAACACACCGCACATCACGTGGATATGGGTGTGCCGCTGTACCGGCTAAAACAGGCGCAGGCCTTGCTGGAGAAAAAATTGCCGGGCCGGATCGTGATTCAGAAATTTTCCTGGCGTTGGTATTTCGATACCGCACGCCGTTGCAAACTGTACGATTTTGATCGTTTGTGCTGGACCGATTTTTCCGGCAAAGCGACCAGCGAGTCACTAACGACACCAAGTCAGACCACAGCAACAATCTGATCGCAAGAATACAGTTAATTGTGCGAAGAAACGGGTGATTTATCGCCCGTTAGGCTCCCGTTCGTTCCTCGGATACCTTAAAATAGCGGCATTGAATTGCACCGCACAATCTGGCCGGGGAGCAGGAAATGAATCAGTCTTACTGCAGCGAAACTTCGCTGTCGAATTCACCGCTGTCGAATGCACACGTGGCGCACAATAGTTGTTCTTCGTGCGGCCTGCATCAGCTGTGTCTGCCGATGGGACTGGAAGAATCCGATATGCAGCGGCTCGACAAGATCATCGGCCGCCGCAAGGTAGCGCGCGACTGTCATCTGTATCGTATCGGCGACCGCTTCACTGCGCTGTATGCAGTACGTGTGGGACATTTCAAAACCTACCGCGCCAACCTCAATGGCGACCGGCAAGTCATCGGTTTTCAGATGAATGGTGAGTTGCTCGGCATGGATGCCATCGGCACCGACCAACATCAATGCGATGCCATTGCACTCGAAGACAGTGAAATCTGCGAGATCCCGTTTGCCCGGCTGGAGGAATTGTTTGTCGAGATTCCGACCTTGTTGCGCCATTACCATCGGATCATGAGCCAGGAAATCACGCGCGAACAAAGCGTGATCGTATTGCTCGGCAATATGCGGGCGGAACAGCGTATCGCCGCGTTCCTGGTGAACTTGTCATCACGCTATTTTGCGCGCGGTTATTCCGCCAATCGTTTTCTGTTGCGCATGACCCGCGAAGACATCGGCAATTATCTGGGACTGACTATAGAAAGCGTCAGCCGCCTGATCACCAAACTGCGCAAGGATGGTCTGCTCAAGGTCAACAACCGTGAACTGGAAGTGGTCGATTTACCGGCGCTAAAGCGGCTCGCCGCCGGCACCGACCAGTAACGCCCACCGCCGTCAATCGTCGGCGGCACTCCAGTCTTGCGCTTTCAGGTTGATCTGCGTTTGCGCGGGCAATGCCAGATTGCCGTGCAAACGCCAATTACGTTTTCCATCTTCAATCAGTACCCGCCAGCGTGCGTGATCCAGTGCAGGCACCGGCACACTGAAACGGCCGTCTGCCATCGGGTAAACAATCAGGCGGATATCCTTTTCAGGCAATGTCGGGTGCAACAACTGCAACTCCACCGCTCGCGGCAACGTTGAATTTCCAGTCGCCGCCGTCGGCTTGCTGTGCACGATGCCGTTGAGCTTGCCACTGCCGGCGTCGTAATTCAACCCGACCGTGATGCCTTGCCGCGAAGCTTCGCGGTCGCGACGCAAATCAAGATTGATGGCCTTGCCTTCCTTGTAATAATCATCCACCACCAAGGCGTCGGGCCGGCTGAACGCCAGCCAACCGGTATAGGTGCCGGCCACTACCACCACGGCCGGTCCCAGCATCAGCAGCCACGGCCAGCACTGGCGATACCACGGCGTTGAAGCGGGCTTGCGGGATGAAGACAAAACGTGTGCGGGCATGATAGATATCCGGCTGATGAGCGCTAAACCCGAAGGCTTAGCGCGGAATATAAAAGGCGGCTTTTTCAGAAGCCTTGTAACGCTCATTGTCCAGCGACTGCAAATCGAACACGATCTTGTTGGAACCGGGATGACCGATACCTGGCGGCACTCTGACACGCACCGGCAATGCCAGCGTTTCAGTCGCAGCCACCTCAACCACTTCCGGACTGGCCAGTGCAATGCCATCGACGCCGCTGACGCGAATACGATATCGATGCGCTGCTTCGTCGGTGTTGATGATTTGCAAGCGGTAGACATTTTCGATGATGCCGTCTTCGACTTCCCGCCCCATCACGCCGCGATCACGAATCACATCAAGCTTGAGCGGTATGCGAAACAGCAGCGTGCCGAAAAATGCAATCAGGATCAGCCACATGACGAGCGTGTAGATCACCACCCGCGGACGGAAGATGCGGCGCCGGATTTCTGCCATCGACAGTTTTTCCTTCATCGCATTTTCGGTGGCATAGCGCACCAACCCCGGTGCGCGTCCGATTTTTTTCATCACCGAATTGCAGGCATCGACGCAGGCGGCGCAACCAATACACATGTATTGCAAGCCGTCGCGGATATCGATCCCGGTCGGACACACTTGCACGCACAGGGTGCAGTCGATGCAATCGCCGCTGGCCTTGCCGACCGGTCCGCGTTGTTCACCGCGCTCGGCGTCATAGGTGATGATCAGCGAATCGCGGTCGAACATGGCGCTCTGAAAACGCGCATAGGGACACATGTACTTGCATACCTGCTCGCGCATCCAGCCGGCATTGCCATAGGTGGCAATCGCATAGAACACGATCCAGAACGATTCCCAGGGTCCGAGCGACCAGCTGATGACATCGCTCCACAAGGTGTGTATCGGCGAAAAGTAGCCGACGAAACTGAAACCGGTCCACAGCGCCAGCGCGCCCCACACCAGATGCTTGGCAAACTTGCGCGCCAGCTTGGACAGCGTCCATGACTGGCGGTCGCGACGCATGCGGGCGCTGCGGGTGCCTTCAATGCGATGCTCGATCCACATGAAGATTTCGGTATAGACCGTTTGCGGACAAGCGTAGCCACACCAGACCCGGCCGGCGACAGCGGTAAACAAAAACAAGGCGAATGCGCAGATGATCAGCAAGCCCGCCAGATAAATGAAATCCTGCGGCCACAGCACCAGCCCGAACAGATAAAACTTGCGCGCCGCCAGATCAAACAATACTGCCTGACGGCCGTTCCAGTTCAGCCACGGCAAACCGTAAAACAACAACTGGGTCAGCCAGACAAACAACCAGCGCAGACGCGTGTAGCGGCCATCGATCTGGCGCGAATAGATTTCTTCGCGGGCCGCATACATCTTGATGACTTGTACATCGTCATCGCCGCCGGCATTGCTGCCGGCGACCGTCGTGTCATCTCTTTTCATATTCACCGGTCTTGCTGTTGAAGCCGCTGTCAGTATTCGACAGACTCCAGACATACGCCGCCAGCACATGCACCTTCGGCTCACCGAGGAAGTCCTTGAATGCCGGCATGGTGTTGTCGCGACCCTTGCGGATGGTTTCCATGATGGTGTCAACACCACCGCCGTAGAGCCAGATCTTGTCGGTCAGATTGGGGGCGCCCAAGGCCTGATTGCCGGTACCGCCGGGACCATGACACGCCATGCAGGCGCCGAACTTCGACTTGCCGAATACCGCCTTGATCGGATCATGGCTGGAACCGGACAAACTCAGCACATAGTGCGCCACGTTCTTGACATCATCATCCGAACCGACTGCCGCGCCCATTGGCGGCATCACGCCATGACGGCCTTCCATGATGGTGGTCTTGATGATTTCGGGTGTGCCGCCGTGCAGCCAGTCGTTATCAGTCAGATTCGGAAAACCTTTGCTGCCGCGCGCATCCGAGCCATGGCATTGCGCGCAATAGGTCAGGAACAGGCGCTGACCGATGGCGTGCGCCTGCGGATCGGCGGCCACGGTTTTCAAATCCTGCTGCATGTATTGCGCAAACAGCGGACCGTATTGGGCATCGGCGGCTTTCAGCTCTTCCTTGTACTCACCGGTGGAGGCCCAGCTGAGTTTGCCGGCATACGAACCCAGTCCCGGATACAGCACCAGGTAACCGACCGAAAACACGATGGTGAGATAGAACAGCCACATCCACCAGCGTGGCAACGGATTGTTCAGTTCTGCCAGATCCTCGTCCCAGATATGACCGGTACTCGGATCAATTTTGCCGTCGGCAGTCCGGCGCACGGTACTGGTCGATTGCGACCACAATAGCAAGCCGCAGCCGACGATGCCGAGTACCGTCAGGACAATGATGAAGCCATCCCAGAAACCGCTGGTAAAGTCAGCCATGATGACGCTCCGCAGAAATGGAAGCGGCACCTGGCACGACTTCCGGTTCATCATCAAACGGCAACATCGCAGCGCGGTCAAAATCGTGCGCGCCACGGGTGACATACGTCCACCACAGGATACCAACGAAGGTGATAAAGCTGATGAGCGTGACCAGGCTGCGCACATCTGTCAGAAATTCGATTAACCGCATGATTACCTCTCCGCCTTGATCAATGTGCCCATTTCTTGCAGGTACGCGATCAGCGCATCCTGCTCGGTCTTGCCTTCCAGTGCCGCCGGCGCAGCAGCAATTTCCGCATCGCTGTACGGATCGCCCAGCCGTTGCAAGGCGCGCAGGCGCGGCACGATCTCTTGCGGATTGAGACGGCGCGTGGCCAGCCACGGATAACCCGGCATGTTGGATTCCGGCACCACATCGCGCGGATTATTCAAATGGGCGCGATGCCACTCGTCGCTGTAGCGACCGCCGACACGTGCCAGATCAGGCCCGGTGCGTTTCGATCCCCATTGGAACGGGCGGTCATACACCGACTCACCCGCCACCGAGTAATGTCCATAACGTTCGGTCTCGGCCCGGAACGGGCGAATCATTTGCGAGTGGCAGTTGTAGCAACCTTCCCGCACATAAATGTCACGCCCGGCCAGACGCAATGGTGAATAGGGCTTGAGGCCGTCAATCGGTTCCGTGGTCGACTTCTGGAAAAACAACGGCACGATTTCAGCCAGGCCGCCGACACTGACAACCAGTACCACCAGCGCGATCAGCAACCAGGGACTCTTTTCAATCCGTTCGTGGGTAAATTTCATGCAATTGCTCCGGAATCATTGAATGCCTGTGCTGGTTTGGCATGTGCATCGCGCATGGCGGGGATTCTGGCTTCCACCAGACGGCCGCCTTGCATGGTCTTGAACACATTGAATGCCATCAGCAACATGCCGCTCAGGTACAGTCCGCCGCCAAGGAAACGGATCACATAGTAGGGATAAGTGGCCTTGACGCTTTCCACGAAGGAGTAAGTCAGGGTACCGTCGCTGTTGACGGCGCGCCACATCAGACCTTGCATCACGCCGGCAATCCACATTGCAGCGATGTACAACACGATGCCGATGGTCGCCATCCAGAAATGGACTTCGATCATGTCTTTGCTCCACATCTGGGTCTTGCCGGCCAAGCGCGGAATCAGGTAATACATCGAGCCCATGGTGATGAAGCCGACCCAGCCCAGAGCGCCGGAGTGAACGTGGCCGATGGTCCAGTCGGTGTAATGCGACAAGGCATTCACGGTCTTGATCGCCATCATTGGACCTTCGAAGGTCGCCATGCCGTAGAACGACAGCGACACTACCAGGAATTTCAGAATCGGATCCGTGCGCAATTTGTGCCATGCCCCCGACAGCGTCATCATGCCGTTGATCATGCCGCCCCACGATGGCGCCAGCAGAATCAGCGAGAACACCATGCCCAGCGACTGGGTCCAGTCCGGCAATGCGGTGTAATGCAGGTGATGCGGACCGGCCCACATATAGGTGAAGATCAGCGCCCAAAAGTGGACGATCGACAACCGATAGGAATACACCGGACGTTCAGCCTGCTTGGGGATGAAGTAATACATCATGCCGAGGAAACCGGCGGTGAGAAAAAAGCCGACCGCATTATGCCCGTACCACCACTGGATCATGGCGTCTTGCACACCGCTGTAGGCGGAATACGATTTGGTCAGCGTGGCCGGCATGACCGCACCGTTGACGATATGCAGAATGGCGACGGCCAGAATGAAGGCGCCATAAAACCAGTTGGCGACATAGATGTGCGGCACCTTGCGCTTGAGCAGCGTGCCGAAAAATACAATCGCATACGCGACCCACACCACTGCCAGCAAGATTGCAATCGGCCACTCCAACTCAGCATATTCCTTGCCACGGGTATACCCGAGCGGCAACGTAATCGCTGCCAGCACGATCACCAGTTGCCAGCCCCAGAATGTGAATGCGGCCAGCTGATCCGAGAACAGCCGTACCTGGCAGGTGCGTTGCACCACGTAATACGACGTTGCGATCAGCGCGCTGCCACCGAAGGCAAAGATCACCGCATTGGTATGCAGCGGACGCAGACGGCCGAAACTGAGCCACGCGATGTCGAAGTTCAGTTGCGGCCAGGCCAGCTGCGCCGCAATGAACACCCCCACCAACATTCCCACCACGCCCCAGAAGATAGTGGCCACGGCAAATTGCCGGACCACCTTGTAATTGTAGAAAAGTGCTTTGTCCACCTAAGAGCCCCTTGTATCCGATAGTGGACCAAGCTTAGTTCTTAAGCGGTTGGCGATCCTTGATGTGAATCAAGCGCGCGCCAAACTGCAGAAAAAATCACGACAATTGTTGTTCGTGGGGCACGCGCGCCGCCTGATCGACACTGCCGTCGACCGGAGTTTCAGGCGCCGCTGCAACCACATTGTCGTCGTCATGCAGAATGCGCATGGCCGGACCGACCATATCGTCGAACTGACCACTGTCGGAGGCGCGAAAGAAAATCCACAGCGCGAAGAATACCGCCAGCGTGCTAAGCGGAATGAGCAGATACAGCGCTTCCATGCGGCTCCCTGGTCTGATCCGCCGCAGCGGTGGTGAAAAAAGTCCGCGTACGTCCGCGACCGCGCAGGCGCAGTGCGTTGCAAACCACGATGGCGGAACTGGCAGACATGCCGACCGCGCATAACCACGGATCGATCAAACCCATCGCAGCGGCCGGAATCGCCACCACGTTGTACAGCGTGGCCCAGGCCAGATTCTGGCGCATCACGCGCATGGTACGGCTGGCCGCAGCGGCAGTTTCGGCAAATGCCGACAACTGATCCTTGAGCAAGACCACGTCTGCATGGGCTTGCGCCAAGGCCGCACCGGCCCCCATGGCAAACGACACATCTGCGGCACGCAGCACTGCCGCGTCATTGATGCCGTCGCCAATCATCGCCACCACTTCGCCGTTCTGTTGCAAATGCCGTACGAATTCCAGCTTGCCCTGCGGCAAGCGCTCACCAATGGCATGCCCGATACCCAGACGACGCGCGACGACATCGACCACTGCCTGCCGGTCTCCGCTGAGCAAGATCACTTGCTTGCCATGCTGTTGAAACCACTGCACCGTGGCAGCGGCATCGGGGCGCAAGGCGTCTGCAATATCGAAACGCGCCTGCCAGCCATGCTCATTGCCCAGATAGACTTGGGTCGCCGCGCTGCTGCCGTCGTTGTTCAATGCCTGCGGCAACGGGGCGCGACACAAACCTTGCACAAAATCGCGGGTACCGAGCCGGTACGATATGCCCTCCACCTGCGCTGCCAGTCCGGCACCCGGCGTGGCGCATTCGGCACGGACCTGCACGGTACTCGCTGCGGCACCGGACGAAGCCTGAGCGGCAGCGATCAGCGCCTGGCCCAGTGGATGGGTACTGGATGCTTCCATCGCCGCCGCAATGCGGATACAGGTAGCGGCGTCCATGCCGTTGCCGGCGGCGGCCACCGTGGCGCAATGCAGTAACACGGGTCGTCCGCGCGTCAGTGTGCCGGTCTTGTCGAATACAATGACACTGGCGCGGTGCAGGGTTTCCAGAACATGTGCGCCGGCAACCAATACGCCTTCACGCAGCAGTCTGTCGGTGGTCGCTGCCAGCGCCGATGGCGTCGCCAGCGACAAGGCACACGGACATGACACCACCAGTACCGCCACCGCAATCAGCCAGGCGCGCGACGGGTCGTACCATTGCCAGAAACAGAACGTGGCGAATACCAACAGCAGCAACACCTTGACGAAACTGGCGGCAAAGCGGTCGGCGCGGCGCGCAATTTCCGGTTTGCCTGCACCCGCTTGTTGCGCCAGCAAGGCCAGTACCGCCAGCGTACTGGCACTGCTTTCCCGTTGTACCTGCAACACCAGCGGCTGCGACAGATTGACCGCGCCGCCTGGCACCAGGCTGCCGACAACACAGGCAGCAGGCCGGCTTTCGCCACTCAACAAGGACAGATCGATATTCGATTCGCCTTCCGCCACCACCGCATCTGCCGCTACCGCCTCGCCCGGACGCACCAGAATCATGTCACCGATCTGGAGTTGCGAGGAAGCCAGCACTTCCGTGGCGCGACTCTGCGGATACGCAGTCAGGCGCTGAGCCGAAGCAGGAAAAGCCTGATGCATGCGTTCCAGCGTTGCCGCCGATTTGCGACGCGCCGCCAGTTCCAGATAGCGGCTGCACAACAGCAAAAAGATAAACATGGTGACGGTATCGAAATACACGTCGCCGACATCGCGCACCGTAGCAATCACGCTCGCCACAAAGCCGACTGCAATCCCCAACGCCACTGGCACATCCATGCCGGCGCTGCCGGCCCTGAGATCGCGCCAGGCGCCTTTGAAAAACGGCAAGGCCGAATATGCGACTGCCGGCAAGGTCAGAAACAGACTGGCCCAGCGCATCAGCGCATGCATGTCGGCTTCGATGTCACCGGCGCCTGCCATATACACCGGAATCGCATACATCATGACTTGCATCATGCTGAGCCCGGCAACGAACAGTTGGCGAAACAAGGTATGCCGGTCCCGCCGGCGCTGCGCTTGCTGGCGCGCCGCATCGAACGGATAGGCTTGATAACCGATTGTGCGCAGGGCTTGCAAGATGCTGCGCAGGGAACACTGATCTTTGTTCCAGCGCAGCGCCAGTCTTTCCGTCGATACATTGAGCTGGGCCGATACCACACCCGGCATCCGTCCGACATGACGCTCGATCAGCCAGACGCAGGCCGCGCAGCGGATGCCATCCAGTGACAACAGGGCTTCACTGTCACCGTCCCGCGCAGCGCCGGCAGCAAATTCGCCTTGCGCTTCCATGCGCGCAATCATTTCCAGTTCCGGCGGCACCAACTCTGCGCCATCGGCGCGGGCCGGCAATTCGGTGCGGTTTTCGTAGTAGGCGGCGTTGCCGCTGGAGATGATCGCTTGTGCTACCGATTGGCAACCGGGACAACACATCGGGTGCGATGTGCTGCCCAATGTGACCGCCCAGCGACCGTCAGCGGCAGCAGCCGGCAACGCCTGGCCGCAGTGAAAGCATGCGATGTCGTCGGCGTGCGAACTCATGGCCGCTCCCGATCGAACCATTGCGGCGCGCTGGCATGCAGCGGCGTAATGCAAAATGCGTCAAGCCATGCCGATGGCGCGCCATTGACTGCACGCGCAATTCCCAGTAAGCCGAAGCTCAACACCACCAGCCCGGCCGCCAGCCGCACATTGCGGTTGGCGCTCCACTGCCGTACCCGCATGCCAAACATGCCGATCAACAGCAAGGTCGGCAAGGTGCCGAGACCAAATGCCAGCATCACCGCTGCACCGGATACGGCACTGCCGCTGAACATTGCCGTTACCAGCACGCTGTACACCATGCCGCACGGCAGCCAGCCCCAGATACCGCCGAGCGCCAGCGCCTTGAGCGAGGTATCCATCGGCAATAAGCGGCGCGCCGGTTTTTGCAGACGACGCCACAAACCCTGCCCCAATACTTCAACCTGCGCCAGCCCGTGCCAGACATTCATCAGCGACAAGCCGAGCGCCACCAGCATCAGATTGACCAGCCAATAACTCAACATCTGTACCTGCGTCAGCACACTGAACCAGCGCGCGCCTTCCACCAGTCCGCCGGCCAAGGCACCGGCCGTCGCGTAACTGGCGATGCGGCCGGTATTGTAAGCAAGGATTTTTTTACTATCGATCACGCTGGCCGTGACTGTGCGCACCGGCACCGGAAATGGTTTGCGTGGCCCGTCCGCTGCCGACAGCGCACTGACGATGCCGCCGCACATGCCGATGCAGTGCACGCTGCCCAGCAAGCCGACGATGAATACCGGAAGCAGATTCATGGGCGGACGGCCTCATGAAGGTTGAGTGTGGACTGCGGCGCGCAATGCGTCATATCGTGCGTGAGTAACGCGCGGTGCCGCCGGGTGTGCGCAAATACTGGTCGAACACCATGCAGATATTGCGAATCAACAGACGTCCGGCCGGCTTGACCACGATCCATTCGTGGTCGATGGCAAGCAGGCCATCGGCTTCGAAGGTTTTCAGTTGCGCCAGTTCATTGGCGAAGTAATCCGCGAAAACAATCGGATAGGCAATTTCCAGCGATGGCATCGACAATTCAAAATTGCACATCAAACGCTGAATCACGGTCCGTCGCAGCAAGTCATCCATGTCCAGACGAATGCCGCGTGCCACCGGCAGTTGCTGTTGCTCGATCCGTTCGTAATAGGCATCCAGCGTTTTCTCGTTCTGGCTGTAACTGCCGCCGACAGCGCTGATGGCCGAAATGCCGCAGGCAATCAGATCGGTTTCCGCATGCGTCGAATACCCCTGAAAGTTGCGATGCAAGCGGCCCTGCCGCTGCGCTATCGCCAGATCATCCTGGGGCCGCGCGAAGTGATCCATGCCGATATACACATAACCGGCGGCAGTCAGCCGGTTGATGCAAAGGAACAGCATATCAAGTTTGCTCTCGGCATTCGGCAAGTCGGCTTCATCGATGCGACGCTGCGGCTTGAACAGATGCGGCAAATGCGCGTAGTTATAGATGGCGATGCGATCCGGGTTAGCGTCGATCACTTTGGCCAGCGTGCGCGCCATGGTCATGACGGTCTGTTTCGGCAAGCCGTAAATCAGATCGATACTGACTGAACGGAATCCGGCATCACGCGCGGCAGCGATGATTTCCAGCGTCTGCGCCTGCGGCTGTATGCGGTTCACTGCCAGTTGCACGGTGTCGTCGAAATCCTGCACGCCGAGACTCAGACGGTTGAAACCCTGGCCACGCAACTGATGAATGCGTTCGGCCGATACCGTGCGCGGATCAACTTCGATGGCATACTCACCGACGCTGTCTTCAGCCAGTTGAAATGACTGCCGCAGATGCGTCATCAGCTCGCCCATCTGGGCGTCGGAAAAATATGTTGGCGAGCCACCACCCAAATGCACTTGCTCAACCTGGCTCATACCGGCAAACAGCTTGGCTTGCATGCTGATCTCGCGTTTGAGATATTCCAGATAGCGTACCGCCTTGCTGCGGTCGCGTGTCACTACCTTGTTGCAGGCACAGTAATAGCAAACGGTATCGCAAAACGGAATATGCAGATAAATCGACAGCGCGCGCCGCGCGCCCATCTCGCGCCGGTGCGCAACAGCTTCCAGATAGGCATCAGCGCGGAATTGATCGCTGAAGCGATCCGCAGTGGGGTAGGACGTATAGCGCGGGCCGAACTGGCTCATTTTGCGCAACAGGCCTTTGCTCATCTCCAGTTGCGATGATGGCAGGTCCTGCATGTAAGAAACGGACATACCGCAGCTCCCGGATTTCGACGAAAAAATATTGACCTGCAAAGATTAAGTGATCGCGCTGGCAAGCGTGTTGACATGGATCAAGGAAGCGCGGCTCATGCGGGAAGAATCGAATTGCCCGGGGATATCAATGCCGCAAAGAACAGAGACACGGCACGCGCAAATGCGCACTGAGCGAGAAATAACATTGCCAAAAAGAAAACTTCCCGCGAAATCGGCCCGAAATACGCTGCCGATTCTGTAACAGTCTGCAAGCAAGTCCGCATTTATACTGCTTCTTGCGCCCAACAGAATATAATGACGCTCATCTTTTGCGAGACCACCTCAGCCCATGAGCTCAGAATTTCACCAACTATCAGATAAAGTCGAACAACTTGCCGCGCTGGCGCAATCGCTGCGCCGGGAAAATGCCGACCTGCGTCTTCAACTGACGGCCATGACAACCGAAAATGCAGTCCTGGCACAGCGCATTGACGAAGCCCATCAGCGCGTTTCGCAGTTGCTGCAGCAACTGCCGGCAGCGGCCCCTGCTCCGACCTTGAGTGAGGAAGAAACAGCATGATTCAAATCAATGCCATGATCATGGGCCATGCCTATACGCTGGTCTGCAAAGAAGGCGAACAGGCGACCTTGCAACAAGCCGTGACTTACCTTGACGAAAAAATGTGCGCGATTCGTGACGCCGGCAAGATCAAGGGCACCGATCGCATTGCCGTGATGGCCGCACTTGGCATCGCTGCAGAGTTATTGTCGACGCAACCGACCGATGGTCCGTTTGCCGGACTGACGGTGGCCGAGTGGAAGCAAAATATTGCGGCCATGCACACAGTTCTGGATCAGGCGCTGACGCCCCAGGAAAATCTTTTCTGATTTGTCGTCCGCCATTCTTGCGTAACCGGCAAACCTGACACCGTCAATGTCGCGTGCAATAGTGGCGCAATGAAAACAGCCGCCGGTCAAGACAAATTCCTGCCAATATTTTTTCTTAAACGCTTTGACATGGAAGGCGAATGGAGTAGACTTCAATCTCCTGCCGTGTTCGCGATTGCCATATATTCCTTGAACCATTTATGTGCATAGGTTGCGGAATTTTGTTTGACAGGTGTGATCATCGCTAGTCCGATGAACCCGAAGTTGAACTAACTGTGACCGCCTTGAACCGTTTGGTTCAGGATGCCGGCATAGCGGCATTGGCGGGGCTGAATTTGGAAGCGACCATACAGATGTGTGGTCGCTTTTTTGTTTTTGCGTTTCTGTTTTGGCAGTCGGTTTACAGCGGCTGCCGACACACATCACACGAATGAAATCCGCATCAGGTTTGCTGCAAAACGCATGACAAACAAAAAGGCCAGCATCTCGCTGGCCCGCTGCATGCAAGACATCCCGCAATAATTACTCGGGTCGCTTCTTGCCTTTGCGCTCCTGCCCCACTTCGGCAATCGCATCTTCAAACTCGGCAACATCTTCAAAACTCTTGTAGACCGAAGCGAAACGGATATAGGCAATCTTGTCGAGGCGCTTCAATTCGCGCATCACCAGTTCGCCGACATGTCCCGACAGCACTTCACGCGCGCCGCTCGACAGCAGTTTTTCCTGAATGCTCTGGATCGCGGCATCGACGCCTTCGGCAGATACCGGACGTTTGCGCAACGCCAGCATCAGGCTGGCGCGCAACTTGGCCGGATCGAATTCGGTACGGCTGCCATTCTTCTTGACGATCACCGGCATCGTCAATTCAATGCGTTCGTA
The DNA here is from genome assembly GCF_001189915.1 of Herbaspirillum autotrophicum. Classification (GTDB taxonomy): domain Bacteria; phylum Pseudomonadota; class Gammaproteobacteria; order Burkholderiales; family Burkholderiaceae_D; genus Herbaspirillum; species Herbaspirillum autotrophicum. The sequence continues at coordinate 40,147 of NZ_LFLS01000020.1, read as the reverse complement.
GGTCGTGAAACGTTTGTCGCAGTTGGCACAACGGCGACGGCGACGAATCGTGTCGCCCTCTTCGGAAACACGCGTGTCCAGCACCGGGGTATCGTCATGATTGCAAAAAGGACATTTCATAATGGCGGGCAGCAACTGACTGTAATGAAGCGGTTAAACATCTTGCTGCACCTGCGGCACTGCCGGCGGAACCTGGTCCGTCGCCATGTGCCGGCGGCTCCGGCTCACGCTCTCGCGAGCGCAACCCGAAGCCGCCGTGCCTGAAACACTTATATGACTATACGACTATCTTACGCAGCGTAGACCGGGAAAGCATCGGTCAATTTCTTGACTTCGGCCTTGACGCGTTCGATGGTTGCTGCGTCGTGCGGGTTGTCCAGCACGTCAGCGATCAGATGCGCCACCTTGACTGCTTCGGCTTCCTTGAAACCACGGGTAGTCATGGCCGGGCTGCCGATACGAATACCGGAAGTCACGAATGGCTTTTCCGGATCGTTCGGGATTGCATTCTTGTTGCATGTCATGTGAGCCGAACCGAGGATGGCTTCCGCTTCCTTGCCGGTAATTTTCTTGGCGCGCAGATCGACCAGCATCACGTGCGATTCGGTACGACCGGAAACAATGCGCAGACCGCGTTCGATCAGGGTCTTGGCCAGTGCATCGGCATTCTTGACCACTTGTTGCTGGTAGGTCTTGAATTCCGGCGACAGTGCTTCCTTGAAAGCGATGGCCTTGCCGGCAATCACGTGCATCAGCGGACCGCCCTGAATACCAGGGAAGATGGCCGAGTTGATGGCTTTTTCGTGCTCTGCCTTGGACAGGATGAAACCACCGCGCGGACCGCGCAGCGACTTGTGCGTAGTCGACGTCACGAAGTCGGCGTGCGGCACCGGATTCGGGTACACACCGGCAGCGATCAGACCGGCGTAATGCGCCATGTCGACCATGAAATAAGCGCCGACTTCCTTGGCGATCCTGGCGAAACGCTCGAAGTCGATGCGCAGTGCATATGCGGACGCACCGGCGATGATCATCTTTGGCTTCTTTTCACGGGCCAGACGTTCCATCGCGTCGTAATCGATTTCTTCCTTGTCGTTCAGGCCGTAGGAAACGACGTTGAACCACTTGCCCGACATGTTCAATGCCATGCCGTGCGTCAGGTGACCGCCTTCAGCCAGCGACATGCCCATGATGGTATCGCCCGGCTTGAGCATGGCGAAGAACACGCCCTGATTGGCTTGCGAACCGGAGTTCGGTTGCACGTTGGCTGCTTCGGCGCCAAACAATTGCTTGAGACGGTCAATCGCCAGTTGCTCGGCGATATCGACGAACTCACAGCCGCCGTAGTAGCGCTTGCCCGGATAGCCTTCGGCATATTTGTTGGTCAGTTGCGAACCTTGCGCTTCCATCACGGCTGGCGACGTGTAGTTTTCTGAAGCGATCAGCTCGATGTGCTCTTGCTGACGATGGTTTTCCTTTTGAATTGCCGACCACAGATCCGGGTCGATATTCGCGATGGTGTGATTCTTTGCAAACATGGTTTCTCCAATGGATAAGAATGCGCCTGAAGACAGATCAGACCGGCCGCGCAAATGGCGAAGACGACGTAATCAGACTTCCGGATCGAATGAGGGCCAACAGAAAGGGAATAGCAGGCAGCCTCAGTCGCACGTTCCATTCAGGGCTGCCCAGGCGCACGGCTAATGAAATCTCACGCTTCCCGATGGATATCCATCTTGTCCGGAGCAGGTCCGGTCTTTTCGCCAGTCACGTGAGACGAAATGGTCTGCGCATTGTAAGTGAAGGCATAGTTTTCGGCAAGATTCGGCGCGGCGCTGACCAATGAAAGTGTCTCATCTCGTTGAATCTTGCTTTCGGCTACAATTTCCGCTTGTTGCTCGTTCATTGCATGAAAAAAACTTACCCAGGAGAACACAGATGATCGTTTTGATTACAGGTGCAACAGCAGGCTTCGGCGCTGAAATGGCACGCAAATTTGCACAAAATGGTCACAAGGTCATTGCCTCCGGCCGTCGCAAAGACCGCCTTGACGCACTGGCCGCCGAACTCGGCGCCAATGTGTTGCCGGTGGTGCTTGACGTCACCAGCAAGGAATCCATCACGGCGGCGCTGGCCGGGCTGCCTGCCGGCTGGCAGGAAATCGATGTCCTGATCAACAACGCCGGTCTGGCGCTGGGCCTCGAACCAGCGCAACAGGTGGCGCTGTCGGATTGGGAAACCATGATCGACACCAACATCAAGGGTCTGGTTACGATTACCCATCAACTGTTGCCGGGCATGGTGGCGCGCGGACGCGGCCTCGTGATCAGTCTCGGTTCGATCGCCGGCGCCTATCCGTATCCGGGCGGCAATGTATATGGCGCTACCAAGGCCTTCGTTGATCAGTTCACGCTGAATCTGCGCGCCGATCTGGTGGGCACCGGCGTGCGCGCCACCAATATTGCGCCGGGCTTGTGCGGCGGCACCGAGTTTTCGAACGTGCGCTTCAAGGGCAACGACGCCGCAGCCGCCAAGGTCTACGAAGGCACTACCCCGCTCACCGCCGAAGACATCGCCGAGACCGCCTACTGGATCGCGACGCTGCCGGCCCACATCAACATCAATTACATTGAGATGATGCCAACCTGCCAGGGCTTTGGTCCGCTCAACATCAAACGCGTGCAATAACATGAGTGCCAGCAATGCCGCAGCAAGCGCGGCTGACGACAGCAGCGTCACCGCGTTTTCATGGAATGTGCGGGTGTATTACGAAGACACCGATGCCGGCGGCGTGGTGTTTTACGCCAACTATCTGAAGTTCTTCGAACGCGCCCGCACCGAGTGGCTGCGCGCCATGGGTTATTACCAGCACACGCTGGTGCAGACCGAGGGCATCATGTTTGTTGTCAAAAATACCTCGGTCGATTATTTTTCACCGGCGCGGCTTGACGATGAACTGAAACTGTCGGTCGTGGTCGAAAAGCAGCGCAATGCCTCGCTGGAATTTTTACAGGAAGCATGGCGCGTGAATGGCGCAGAGCAGACACTGCTGGCGCGCGGACGCATTACCGTTGTATGCGTCGGCGCGGCGAGCTTCAGGCCGCAAGCAATCCCGCAAGAAATGCTGGCCTGCATTCAGCGGGCTTTATAATCTGCACCAGCCCGGGAGCGTTCCGGGTTTTATCCGGAACACCGGCGCTGATCAACCAGCAATACGGATATTTACTGCTCTGTAGCGGAATTGAAAAGATTTGCACGTACAATTGAATTCCTCCGACGACCTACCTGACCGAACCCCCACATCCCCCCATGACTGTTACACAAGATCTTTCTTTCTTTTCCCTGATCACCAACGCGTCCATCCTTGTGCAACTTGTCATGTTGCTGTTGTTGACCGCCTCGGTATTCAGCTGGACCTACATTTTCCGCAAGATGTTCACGATTCGCAGCGCGCGCAGCCAGACTGAAGAGTTTGAGCGTTCGTTCTGGTCGGGCGGCAATCTGATGGCACTTTATCAAGATACCTTATCGAACCGTCGCAAAGCAGGCGGCAACGGTGGCGCGCTGGAACGGATTTTCCAGGCCGGCATGGGCGAATTCAACAAGGCCAAGGCCTCGCAGGCTGCCGGCAAAGGCAACACCATTGATTCGAGCGGCTTGCTGGATGGCGCACGACGCGCCATGCGGGCGGCCTATCAGCGCGAAATGGATGCGCTGGAATCGCATCTGGCATTTCTGGCGTCGGTCGGCTCGGTTTCTCCTTACGTCGGTCTGTTCGGTACCGTCTGGGGCATCATGAATGCATTCCGCGGCCTTGCCAATGTGCAACAAGCCACGCTGGCGGCAGTCGCACCGGGTATTGCCGAAGCCCTGATTGCCACGGCCATCGGTCTGTTCGCCGCGATTCCTGCGGTGGTGGCATATAACCGCTACTCGCACGATATCGATCGGCTGGCGATCCGCTTTGAAAGCTTCATCGAAGAATTTTCCAACATCTTGCAACGTCAGGCCCGCTAATGTCAGGTTCGTCTTCATTGCGGGGCGGACGGCCACGCAAATTCAAATCGGAAATCAACGTCGTCCCGTACATCGACGTGATGCTGGTGCTGCTGGTCATCTTCATGGTGGCCGCGCCGATGACCAATCCGAGCGTGATCAATCTGCCGACCGCCGGGAAGTCGACCGCGCCGCCGAGCGACTATATCGAGATCGCACTCAAACCGGACACCAGCGCCACGATTCGCGTAAACGGTCCGAAAAGCGGCGGAGCCAAACTGCAAACCGCATCCAATCGCGGCGACCTGACACAAAAGCTGCAAGCCTTGCATGCGGAAAATCCTGATCTGGCAGTCATGATCTCCGGCGACAAGGACATCAAATACGACGAAGTGGTCCAGGTCATTTCCGCCGCCAAGAAGCTCGGCATTACCCGGGTAGGACTTGCCACCAAGTAATATGACCGGTTCCGCACCTTACCAAGTACCAAGACAACCAGGCCGCTGGCGCGCCATCATGCTGGCAGTGGTAGTACACATGGCCTTGCTGGCGTTCCTGTGGGTCGGCATCCGCTGGCAGAATGAAACGCCGCTGACCGTCGAAGCCGAAATCTGGGATCCCCAAGTCCGCGAAGCAGCACCATTGCCGCCGCCGGTAGCCGAACCAGAACCGCCAAAACCAACACCACCGGTGCCGGCGCCGGTGGTCAAGGCCCCCCCACCGCCACCGAAAGTCGAAGAGACGCCGGTCGTCAAACCCGATATTGCCCTGGAAAAAGAAAAGAAAGAACAGAAGCGCAAGGAGCTGGAAAAAGAGCGTAAGGAACAAGAGAAAGAACGCGAGAAAGAAGCCAGGCTTGAACGCGAAAAAGCCGACAAGTTGAAAAAAGAGAAACAGGAAGCCGACCAGAAACTGGCCAGGCAAAAAGAAGATGCCGACGCCAAGAAGAAGGCGGAAGCCGACAAGTTGGCCGCCGAAAAGCGCCAGAAGCAACAAGCTGCCGATAGCAAGGCAGCCGAACAACGCCGTCAGGACGACCTCAAGCGCATGATGAGTCAGGCCGGCGGCACCGGTGATGCGGCCAAGTCGCAAGGACCGCGCGGCGACCCCGGCTATGCCAATAAAGTAGGGGCAAAGATCCGCTCCAACACGATATTCGAGGTGCCGGCCGGTCTGGCAGGAAACCCACCGGTAGAATATGCTGTCGAACTGCTGCCCGATGGCTCGGTGCGCGGCATTCGCAAGACCAGGTCGTCCAATGTGCCCGGTTTCGATGAAGCCGTGGCCCGCGCCATCGAGAAATCGCAGCCCTTCCCGCCCGACAAGGACGGCAAGGTGCCCGGCAGCTTTACCGTTATCCACAAACCGAAAGACCAGTAAACAATGATCAGAACCCTGCGTAACCTGACCCTGATTGCACTGACCTCCCTGGGACTGACATTCGCCGGCGTGGTGCACGCGCAGTTGCGGGTGGAAATTTCCGGCGTTGGCGCCAGCCAGATTCCGATTGCCATCGCGTCGTTTGCCAATGAGTCGGTAGCACCGCAGCAGGTGTCCGCCATCATCAAGGCCGATCTCGCCCGCAGCGGCGTATTCAAACTGATCGATACCGGCGACGTCTTGTCGGAAACCTCCACCATCAACTATGCCGACTGGAAAGCGCGCGGCGCCGATGCACTGGTCGTCGGCAGCGTGCAGCGTCTGGCCGACGGCCGCTTCGATGTGCGTTACCGCCTGCTCGACAACCTCAAGTCCAGCCAGTTGTCGGCATTGTCGATCGGCACCCCGCCACAACAGTTGCGCCTGACTGCCCACCGTATCGCCGATGACATTTATCAGAAACTGACCGGCATCCCCGGTATCTTCTCGACCCGCATCGCGTATGTCACCAAGGCCGGCAAGGAATTCCGCCTGGAAGTAGCCGATGCCGACGGCGAAGGCAATCAGGTGGCGCTGCGCTCGAATGAGCCGATCATTTCGCCAGCCTGGTCGCCGGATGGCAGCAAAGTGGCGTATGTCTCATTTGAAGCGAAAAAACCGATCATCTACGTGCAGAATCTGGTGACTCGTCAACGCACCGTCGTCGCCAACTTCAAGGGCAGCAACTCGGCGCCGTCATGGTCGCCTGACGGCTCGCGACTGGCAGTGGCGCTCACGCGCGACGGCCTGACGCAGGTCTACATCATCAATGCCGACGGTTCCGGTGTACGCCGCCTGACCAATACCAACGGTATCGATACCGAACCGCAGTTTTCCCCGGATGGCGGCAGCATTTACTTCACCAGTGATCGCAGCGGCGGCCCGCAAATCTACAAAGTCGGCATCAGCGGCGGCGACGCTCAGCGCGTGACCTTCAGCGGCAGCTACAACATCAGCCCGCGCCTGTCCCCTGATGGCAAGGTATTGGCGTATATTTCCCGGCGCGAAGGTAAATTTCAGCTTTATGCGCTGGATTTGACCAACGGTCAGGAACAACGCCTGTCGGACACCGTCAAAGACGAGTCGCCCAGCTTTTCGCCAAACGGCAAGTACATCATGTATGCAACAGAATCTGGTCGTCGCGGATCGCTCGCCATCGTGTCGGTGGATGGACGAGTCAAACAGCGCTTAACAACTCAGGCAGGTGATGTAAGGGAACCGACCTGGGGTCCGTTCATGAAATAAAGACAATTCACATTCATTCACGACAAGGAGTTTCAAATGCGCACACTTAGTTCGATTGCAATCATTCTCACCGGCGCTCTGCTGCTGGCTGCCTGCTCATCCCCGGTCAAGCTGGAAGACAAGGCTCCGGTTGAAAACCGTGCCGGCAGCGGCGCCGGTACCGGCGGTGCTGATCCGCGTTCGGTCAATACCGTCAACGCCGGTTCCACCGATCCGCTCAACGACCCGCAAGGCATTCTGTCCAAGCGCAGCATCTACTTTGACTATGACAGCTACAGCGTCAAGGAAGAATTCCGCTCGGTGGTGGAAGCCCATGCCAAGTACCTGAATGCACACAAGGATCGCAAGGTCATCATCCAGGGCAATACCGATGATCGCGGCGGCGCAGAATACAATCTGGCCCTCGGTCAGAAACGTGCCGAAGCAGTCCGCAAGGCACTGGCTTTGCTGGGCGTATCCGAAGCACAGGTAGAAGCAGTTTCGTTCGGCAAGGAAAAGCCGAAGGCACTGGGTAACGATGAAGCAGCATGGGCAGAAAACCGCCGCGCTGACATCGCCTATCAATAATCCGCATGCGTACCTCTCTCACATCTGCACTGAAGTCGGTATCCGCAGTGGCCATGCTGGCCGCTGTGGCGTATTTCCCGATGACGGCACATGCAGGTATTTTTGACGACGACGAGGCACGCAAGGCGATTCTCGATCTGCGCAACAAAGTCGATTCCCTGCAACGCGACATGGCCAACAAGTCGGACAAGAACAGCGCGCTGAGCCTGTCCGATCAAAATGATCAGTTGCGCCAGGAAATCGCCAAGTTGCGCGGTCAGGTAGAAGTCCTCACCAACGAACTGGCCAATACGCAACAACGCCAGAAGGACTTCTATGTCGACCTCGACAGTCGCATGCGCAAGCTCGAACCACAACGAGTGACGGTCGACGGCAAGGAAGTCAGCGTCGAAATAAACGAACAGAAGTCCTATGACGCTGCACTCGGCATGTTCAAGGGTGGCGACTACAAGGGCGCAGGCAATGCCTTTTCCGATTTCCTGAAACGTTATCCGCAATCCGGCTATGCCGCGTCGGCGCAATACTGGCTCGGCAATTCGCTGTATGCACAACGCGACTACAAGGGCGCCATTGCAGCTCAGCAGCTGGTCGTGAAAAACTACCCGGATAATCCGAAGGTAGCCGACGCCATGCTCAACATCGGCAGCTCGTATGCGGAATTGAAGGATAAGGCGGCAGCGAAGAAGGCTCTGGAATCACTGATTGCCAAGTATCCGGACAGCGCTGCGGCGCAAACCGGCAAGGAAAGACTGGCGGCATTGAAATAATTTACCGCGCTGTTTGACATGCCCGATTAATCTCTCATATAATAGCGGTCTTTCGGGTCGTTAGCTCAGCTGGTAGAGCAGCGGACTTTTAATCCGTTGGTCGCAGGTTCGAATCCCGCACGGCCTACCACGAATGCAAGCAGTACAAAGCAGCAAGCAAAAAACACAAGGGACTTCAAGCAATTGAAGTCCCTTTGTCATTTCCGGCATATTATTTCCGGGCGCGCATGCAAGCGCCCTCTTCTCTTCCTCCGGCATCGACGCGAGTTCCCCAAAAAAACCACATCACCACTGATGTCGTAACAGCGGTTCGCACACTGCCCGCTCTTCCCTGCCGGCATCCGACGCCGCATCATTCCGGCGCACTCGGCATTGGCGCCGGCCATATCCCGACAATCTTCATCAACACTTCAGCACGCCAATTCTGACGCATGGCACATTCTTTGCATTGCATTCCACTACAGGGGAAATGCGCACCAGAGATGTGCCGAAAGATCGCGACACCGGACCATCGCCAGCAGGCTTTTTGTCTTGACCGGCAACGCCTTCGCCAAAAGGGGAATTTCATGCACACGACAACCATCAGTCCAGACGTTGGAATTACCGTCAGCGCCGCCGACCGCGACATTACTTTTCGCCGGGTGATCTGGCGCATCATTCCGTTTGTCACCCTGATCTGGTTCCTCGCGTGGCTGGACCGGGTCAATGTCGGCTTTGCCAAACTGACCATGATGAACGATCTGCAATGGTCAGATGCGGTATATGGCGCCGGCGCCGGTATTTTCTTTATCGGTTATTTTTTCTTTGAAGTACCGAGCAATTTGTTGCTGCAAAAGATCGGCGCCAAAAAGACCATCATGCGCATCACCATCGGCTGGGGTGTCACCTGCATCTTAATGGCGTGGGTCCAGACCACTACGCAGTTCTACATTCTGCGGTTTCTGATGGGCGCATTCGAAGCCGGTTTGCAACCGGGCGTGATTCTGTATCTGACCTATTGGTTGCCGGCCCACCGGCGCGGCAAGGCGCTTGCGGTTTTCGTGTCGGCGTCGGCGATCTCTCTGGTGGTCGGCAGTCCGCTGGCCGCCTTCATCATGGAATCCATGCAAGGCGTCAGCGACTATCAGGGTTGGCAATGGCTGTTCGTGCTGGAAGGCATACCGTCAATCCTGGCGGGGCTGGCGGCGTACTTCCTGCTGACCGACCGGCCACGCGATGCGCGCTGGCTGAATGCGCGCGAAAAAGAACACATTGCCACCGAGCTTGCGGCAGAAGAACAGGCGCTGGGTCCGCGTGAGCACAGTTTCTTCAGTTCGTTGCGCAGCCTCAGAATGTGGACCCTGATCATGGTGTTCTTTTGCATCATCGCCGGCAATGCAACGCTGGTGTATTACGGCCCGAGCCTGGTCAAGGAAGTCGGATTTACCGACATGCAGACGCTGGGCTGGATCATGGCCGGGATTTATTGCTGCGGCTGGCTGGGCATGGTGATCAATGGTCATCTGTCAGATCGCAACAAGGAAGTGCACATGCACACCGCCGTCGCTGCCGCCATCGGCGCCATCGGCTTGTTGCTGACGGCTTTCTTCCTGACCGAGAAAAGTGCCGCCGGCGTGATCTTGTCACTGGCGCTGTCGGCCGCCGGCACCATGGGGGCGATCCCGACATTCTGGCAATTGCCGGGACGTTATCTTTCCGGCACGGCCATTGTGGTCGGGCTCGCCGTGATCAACTCCATCGCCAACCTCGCCGGCTACTTCTCGCCCCAGTTGCTCGGCTATCTGAAGAGCACTACCGGGCACTACAGCAAAGGATTGACCAGCATCGCGATTGTCGAATTCATGGCGACTGCACTGATTTTTCTGATCCTCAGGAAATTGTCAGGTTCGGGCACGAGGGAAAATGTCTGAGTACAGCAACGACAATGCGCCGCTGACAGGCATGTCAGGTCGATCAGGATTTTGTAAAAAAACATTTCCCTTCTTGCATTCAGGTGCGCTATCGAGAATAATAAACGAGAATTATTATCATCTGAAAAAATGTTTCAAGCAGCTTGAACCAGATACCAGAATACCCGGTCTGACACCGACACCGGCGTCAGACTCAAGCCTCATCACTGCCAGCATCTGGCCCTGCCCTCGCGGTACGGACGAATTGCACGGCAGACTGCAACAGGACCTGCCAAATGAATACCACCAACTCCAACGCCGCCGTGGCGGAATCCCTGCTTCCGGAAATCCCGGTATGCTGGCGCAATCCGACCGATGCCCAGCAACTGGCAGCGCAACCGAATGCGATTCGACTGCAAGGCCCGTTCGCGCCATTGCTGCAACGTCTCAATGAAGTCGGCAACGTCACCGATCTGACCTGCAATCATTCGGCCTCGCTCGAAAAGCACAATGTCAGCGGCGATATCTATCATCCTCACCTGAGCGATACTGACAACGAATCAGCCGAAGCCGTCCACCTGCGCATCTTTTATCCGCAATGGCAATATGGTTTTGCCCTGCTCGATGACGCCAATTGCGATGGTCCGCCGCAGTACAGTTTTCAGTTCTTCGATCATCGCGGCGAAATGATGCACAAGATCCTGATGCATGACTCCAGCGATCTTGACGCATTCCGTCGTCTGGCCGGCGACTTTGCATCGCCCGATCAGTCCTCGCCGTTGCAACTGGCTTCCGGCACGGCACAGGCCGACGGCATCGACAATACGATCGACATCAATGCGCTGCGCGCCGACTGGGCGCATGCCCACAGCCCCGATGACTTCCTGCAACAGCAGGAGCAATTCGATCAGCAACGCCTGCGCAAGCTGCGTCTGGCCGGCAAGGCGTTCGCCTATCAGGTCGCCAACGACTCGGCACGCATCATCCTGCAACGCATGGCTGAATTCGGTACCTCCGTGATGTCGCAGGTAGGCAATGCCGGCATCGTCCAGGCCTATTACGGCAAGATCAAGAACATCCGCAGCCGCGATTCGCTGATGGGTATCATGAACAGCGGCTTTCGCATGCAATTGCGCGAAGACCATATCGATTCGGTCTGGGTTGCCAAGAAGCCGACCACCGACGGCATCGTGACATCACTGGAACTGTTCAATCGTCAGGGCACGCGCATCGCCAGTTTCCTGAGCAAGAAAGGCAGCGGCCAGCCGGAACCGCGTGAATGGCGTGATGCCGTAATGCGACTGTTGCCGATCTTCGGCACCTGAATGCATTGCTGATGTATTTCCGTGACAGGCGTCTGAGACGCATGTCACCTTGCCCGGGCAAGCAGACGCCGGCAGCGTCATGCGGCCTTCGATTAGAATAAGCGCTTGTTTATCAAAATCCGGGATTTTCATGACCGCACGACTGCTTCTTATTCTGGCTTCGGCCAGCATGTTCATTGCCGTTGCCGCCGGCGCCTTCGGTGCGCACGGTCTGAAGAAAATTCTCGATGCCGATATGCTGGCGGTATGGCATACCGCAGTCACCTACCAGATCGCCCATTCGCTCGGCATGTTTGCCATCGCACTGCTGATGCAAAAACTGGCACCCGGCATTCTCGGCTGGGCCGGCGGCATCATGTTTGCCGGCATCGTGATTTTCAGTGGCAGTCTGTACCTGCTGGCGCTGACCGGCACCCGTATTCTCGGTGCCATCACGCCAATTGGCGGTGCGGCATTTTTACTGGCGTGGGCGATGGTCGGATGGGCCGCATACAAAAGTGCCTGATGCTCTTCAGAACGGCACTGCTTCCCTGAGCTGAAGCACCGCGATCACCGTATGGCCTCGCCATAAAAAAGCGCATTTCAACGTTGACGTTGAAATGCGCTTTTTGTTTGTTGCTGCATTTTTTACTTTGGTGACTGCCTCCAGCCATGCGTGAATTACAGCGCCTGCAAAGCAGACGGCTGCAACCTCACGAACAAATCTTAGTGGAAGAACTCGGCAATCAGTGTCGCACCAATGAAGGTGCCGGCATTGGCTGCGAACGACACCAGCACGATGCGCCATCCGAGTTTTCTGAATGCCGGAATATCCTTGGCAATCGACAAGCCGGCAAACGTCAGCATCGGTGTGATCACAGCCAGGAAGTTGACCTTGCCGGTAATCGCCACGATCTCGGCTGCCCATGGGCAGGCCGGCGAAGTCAGGAACATGGCGACCACGGTGACCCAGCACACCGCCGGGATTTTCTTTCCAGTCAGCGAGCGCAGCAAGTCGCCGACGAATACCGCAGCGACCATGATGGCGATACAGCCAATCGATTCCAGCGGTGTCACTTTGTAAGTGATCCAGTTGGCGATGATGGTCAGCACACCAGCGAACACCCAGGCGCCGAGACGCTGCACCAGGTTCAGCTCGGCAGTTTCCAGATGCGTTTCGCGATGCAGATTGTCTTCAGGTGTAGTCGACGACGATGTGGTGCGGCCGATGATCGGTTCCAGAACCCGGTAACCCCATACCGCCAGCGGCAAGGAAATAAACAGGGTGAAGTAGGTACCGATGGTAGTGGTGATCAGATTGCTGGCAGCCGCAAACGTTGCCACATCCTTGGCCACTTCAGGCGTCTGCTGCGCGGCAATGGCACCGGCAGCGGCGGCCATCATGCTGCCCGATCCGACACCGGCGCCCATCGCCAATGCATAAGGATGGAAAATATTCAGGCTGGCGATAAAGCCGGCAAACACCGCGATGAACACCGCGCCAAACAAAGTACCGGTGATGTATTCCGCCAGCACGCCACGGCCTTCCGGAGAATCCATGCCGTAACGCTCGCCGATGATCGCCAGACTCGGTTCACGACCAACCGAAAATGTCGCGCCGATTGCTTCGCGCTTGATCCCCAACAACAAGGCCAGCGGCAAACCGATCACGATGGTGCCGACGAAATGGCCGAATTCCTGGAATACCAGGGCCCAGCCCGACTCGATGATTTTTGGCAAAGAACTGCCGACCATCAAACCCAGTTTGGCGACAAACAGCAGCAATGCTGGCTGCAAAATGGCGGCGGCCCGGAATTGCAGTGGCTGCCCGAGCGATAACGGGCCCGGCAAACGCGATTGCAGGGATCCGAGGATGGCACCCATGATCAACGCCCACACCATCGGCAGTAATACGATCTTGCCGGGTCCGAGCTTGAAGGTCAGCGAACCGATGAATTCGGCGATGACCAGAATGACGGTCGCAAATACATATAATTTCCATGTTTGCTGGCCGGGATTTGACGCGGGTGCTTGTATAAGTGATGCAGCAGACATTTTTTCTCCGTGTTGAAAATCGACGAGACTGGCTCCCCCTGCCCCGTCAAAGCGTCAGATCATGACGCGACCCGCAATGATGCCCGTACATCGGCCTCACCACAATCATTTTAGAACTGGCCGGCACCGAATTTTCGCGTCCCGGCCAGTCCCGCGATTGCCTGCCGGCAGACTCAGGCGTAGCCGAATGTGGCAACCGGCGCCTGTGCCGTTTCTACCCAGACGCTCTTGGTATGCGTGTACTCATACAACGCCTCGACGCCGCTGGAACGGCCGTATCCGCTTTGGTTATAACCACCAAACGGCGACGTCACATTGATCGTCTTGTAGGCATTGATCCAGAACGTGCCGGCATTGATACTGGCTGCAACCCGATGACCGCGGCCGATATCATTGGTCCATACCGCACCGGCCAATCCGAAGTCACTGTCATTGGCAATCCGGATCGCCTCTTCTTCGGTATCGAATGGAATTGCCACCACCACCGGTCCGAAAATTTCGGTACGGGCCACACCCATGTCATTGCTCACATCGGCCAGCACGGTCGGACGCACGAAGAATCCTTCTTCCGCCGCCGGCTGCTCGCCGGTTGCCAATCGCGCGCCGGCTTTGACGCCGTCGGCAATCATGTTCATCACATGGTCATACTGTTTCCTGTTGGAAATCGGCCCGACTTCAGTCTGATCATTGAGCGGCTGCCCGACCTTGATCTGCGCCGCACCATCGACCAGCATCGCCACGAAACGGTCGTACACCGAACGCTGCACCAGCAAGCGCGAACCGGCGACACAGCTTTGCCCGGCAGAAGAAAAAATTGCCGCCTGCGCACCGAGGCAAGCGCGTTTCAGATCGGCATCTTCAAACACGATGTTGGCCGACTTGCCACCCAGTTCCAGTACGCAAGGCAGTAAGCGTTTGGCTGCGGCTTCGGCAATTTTCTTGCCGGTTTGCGGCGAACCGACGAACACCACTTTCTTGATCGCCTTATTGTCGATGGCCGCCTGGCCCACGGTATGACCATAACCGGCCAGCACGTTGATCAAGCCCACCGGCACGCCAGCCTGTTCCGCCAGCGATGCCAGCGCCAGTGAAGTAAACGGCGTCAGTTCGGATGGCTTGAGCAATACCGCGTTGCCCATCGCAATCGCCGGCGCCACTTGCCAGCCGCAAGTAAACAAAGGCGCATTCCACGGCGTGACCTGCAAGACGGTCCCCACCGGTTCCCGCCGCGTGTAGTTCAGATGCGTACTCGGCACCGGGATCACGTCGCCGTAAAACTTGTCGGCCCAGCCGCCGTAATATTCAAACATTTCGGCGACCTTGCCGACTTCACCACGGCAATCGCGGATCGGCTTGCCGGCGCTCAGTGCTTCCAGTTGCGCCAAGGCTTCCGCATGCTCGCGGATCTTGTTGCCCACCGCAAAAACGATGCGTCCGCGCGCGGCATGCGTCAGCTTCCACCATGCGGCTTGGGCGGTGGCCGCAGCCTCGACCGCAGCCTGCACCACCGACGCATCGGCGTCGGCGTATTGCAAGGTCGCCTGGCCATTGGCCGGATTTTGCAAACTGATCAATTCGCCCGCGCCTGGCAGCAAACGACCGCCAACGTATGAGCCGATGCCGGTGGCTTGCGGGAAAAACGGTACAAAGGCCGCCAACAATTGTTCTGCCTGATTCAACTTCATTTTCACTACTCCCTGTCGATGCTGTCGAGTTTCAATGACTGCCTGATTTACTTACCGGTGAACTGCACGATGCGATTGAAATCGGCATCATCGGCCACCACTGGCGCACTGGCCGCCCACAGTCGCCCGACCTCACTGGCCAGCGGTGCGGCAGTACCCAATTCGGACACCAGTCCCATTGCCAGACGCAAGTCCTTGCGCATCAGCTTCATCGTGAAACCGGAATCGAAGGCATCGTTGAAAATCCAGGTCGGATAATTGGCTTGCGTAATGCCGCTGCGACCGGAACCGGCATTGATGCCTTCAAAGATCTGCCGCGGATCAAGCCCCGCTTCGGCGGCAATACGCGCAGCTTCGCCGGCGACAATCAAATGCGCACCGCACATCAGGTTATTCAGCAATTTGGTGACATGCCCGGCACCGACCGGGCCGACATGGACGCGCTTGGCGCTCATCGCTTCGAGCACCGGCGTCACTGCCGCGACATCCTCGGCGCTGCCGCCGAGGACCATGGTCATGGTGCCGGTCGCCGCGCCTTTGGGGCCGCCACTGACCGGGGCATCCACGAAGCGTATCGATTTTTCTGCCAGTGCGGCAGCAACCTTGCGGGTGCTGGCCGGATCGGCGGTACTGGTATCGACCACCAGCAATCCGGGCCGGGCCCCGGCCAGAATGCCCTCGGTGCCGAACACCACCGCTTCGACCACATCCGACGTCGGCAAAGACAGGATCAATACATCCACGGCGGCAGCCAGCGCCGCCACCGAGGCAAATATCTGCACGTTTTCACGCGCCATGTTGTCGGCTGCGGCCGGCGACGGGTCAAATCCCGCTACCGTGAAGCCGCCACGCTGCAAGGACAGGGCCATGCCGCGTCCCATATTTCCCAAACCCGCTACGCCAATCGTTTTCATTCCGTGCTGCTCCTCTGCAAAATAACCCGATTGCCAATTCCATCCGGGAATCGACTCAACGGCCAGTGTGCGACGACAGCGAAACACGGTCAATTACAAGCAAAACAAAATATTGTTCTATTTAACAGAACACAGAATCGGGATTATCGTCAGCTGGTGACCTGAAATGCCTGCATCAGTGAACTGGAGTAAGACACGAAACGATTGGCCGCCACCGACAGCTTGCGTCCCACGCGCGTCACCAGATGCACTTCCGCCAGCGCCAGCACATCATCTTCGATGGGAATCGCAATCAGCTCCCCGGCCGCCAGTTCGGTCGATACCGCGAAGCGCGGCAGCAAGGTCACGCCGAGTCCGGATTTGACGAAATGCTTCAGCACATTGATCGAGTTGGTGGTCAGCAAGGGATTGAGTTTGATCTTGGCTGCGAACTCGGCCAGCGCCAGCAATTGCCGGGTGCCGTAGGACGAATGCATCAGGCCCAGCGGATACTCGCTCAACTCGCGCAGGCTGCATGTCTTGCTGTTCCTGAGCGGTGAATCGGGACTGACCACCAGTTGCATCGGCTGCCGCTGCAAGGCCCGCGTGACGATCCGGGGATCAGTCGGCGGGTTGTACACCAGGCCGATTTCAGCCACATCTTCCGCCACCAGACGCAATACATCATTGGTGCCGGCGAGATCAAGCGAGATCGAAATCTGCGGATGACGTTCACAAAAATAACGCATCGTGCCGCTCATGAAATCACTGACGAAACCCTCGCCGATCACGATGCTGACATGCCCCCGCGTGAGACCGCGCAAGGCCTGCAATTTCGATAACAGATCGGCCTGATGCGCACCTTGTTCGCGGTAATAATCGATCAGCAATTGTCCCGCTTCGGTCGGCACCACGCCGCGCCGGTGCCGCTCCATGACCGGTATCGCGATTTCCTGTTCGAGCAGGCTGATCTGCCGGCTCACTGCCGATGGCGCGATATCCATCTTGTCGGCCGCTGCACGCACGCTGCCGCATTGCACCGCTTCATAAAAATAGGCGAAGCGCTGTTCATTTAATTTTTTCATGTCTGGTTCCCTGAGCACAGCCAAGTTAAAATTGCTTTTTTGCAACTTTTACATTGACGCAATTCTGCGTTGTGCAAATCAGATCGATATCTGCAAATCGACATAATTTACAGGTAAAGCAGCGTTACCGCACCTGCCAACACCACACGCAGATACTGCAAAGGAACCAAGAATGGGCGCCAAACTGCTGAAGCTGGATGACGATATCGCATTACCTATGCAGCATTGGCGACAAACGCTGCACATGCATCCGGAGCTGGCATTTCAGGAACACCGCACCGCCCTGCTGATTGCCGATGTCTTGCGCAAGCTGGAACTGGACGTGACTACCGGGATAGCGCACACCGGTGTCGTCGCCACACTGCGCAACGGCGACGGGCCATCAATCGGGCTGCGCGTCGCCATCGACGCCACACCACAACAGGAGCAAGGCCGGCTGCCGCATCGTTCACGCCACTCCATCTGCATGCATGCCTGCGGGCACGATGGTCATGCGGCCATGCTGCTCGGCGCTGCGACCCAACTGGCACGTCACCGGCATTTTCGCGGCACACTGCATTTCATCTTCCAGCCGGCACAAGAGTCGGGTGAAGGCGCGGCTGCCATGCTGGCCGACAATTTGCTGGAGCGCTTTCCCTGCGATGCCATTTACGGCATGCACAACTGGCCCGGACTGGCATTGGGAAAATTCGGCATTGCCAGCGGCATCGCCACCGCTGCGCTGGACTATTTCGAAATCAATGTACACGGCAGTGGGGCCCATATTTCCCAGCCACATCAAGGCATCGACAGTCTGCTGTGCGCAAGCTACATCGTGGTTGCGCTGCAGACGATTGCCAGTCGCCGCATTGACCCGCAAGATGCCACTCTCGTTGCCGTGACGCAATTACTGGCGGGCGACCAGCAACATGTGGTGCCGCGCCATGCCGTGATTCGCGGCAGCATCCGCAACCTGACTCCGGCCACGCGCATGCGGGTACAGGAAATCATGGCGGAAATCGCCACCTTTACCGCCACCGCGCATGGCGCCTGTGCCGACATCGTATTTTCCAGACCGACGCCAGCCACCATCAACACCGGCCACGAAGCCGGTCTCGCCGCCAGTGCCGCACGCCGTGTTGCGGGCCGTCATGCCGTTGTCGCCACCTGCCCGCCGGCACTGGCAGCAGAAGATTTCGCCCACATGCTGCAACAGCGACCCGGTGCGTATGTGCTGCTCGGGGTCGATCCGCCGCGCAAAAAAACGCTTCCATTGAATCACGCGTGTTACGACTTCAACGACCAGGCGCTAGGCATCGGCGCCGGATTTTTTGTCGCCATCGCAGAACAATATGCCGGCGCTGAACAGCAACCCAGGCAGCACGCGCATGACTGATTTCAACCGCGTATTCAGGCAGCTTCCCGGGCCGGATGTGCCTGCTTCCGGTACAGGAATTCCAGCACGGCCGAACGATATTCCGTGTAGGCAGGATTGTTTGCCAACGCCACCCGTTCCCGCGGACTGGCCAGATCGACCTCCAGAATTTCACCAATGGTCGCAGCCGGGCCGTTGGTCATCATGACGATGTGATTCGACAGCAGCACCGCCTCATCGACGTCATGCGTCACCATCACTACCGTCGATTCCGTCTTGGCCACGATCTTGAGCAGCTCATCCTGCAAATGCGCGCGGGTCAGTGCATCGAGTGCGCCAAACGGTTCATCCATCAACAGTACCTTGGGTTCCATCGCCAACGCGCGGGCAATGCCGACACGCTGTTTCATGCCGCCGGAAATTTCATTCGGACGCTTGCTCTCGGCACTGCTCAATCCGACCAGCGCCAGGGCTGCACGAGTGCGATCACGCAGTTGCGTGCGATTCTCGGTAGCGCCGAAAACGCGCTCCACGCCAAGATGAATATTTTCGAAACAACTGAGCCAGGGCAGCAGTGAGTGATTCTGAAATACCACGGAACGCTCCGGCGACGGTCCGGCGATTTCGCGATTGGCGCACAACAACACGCCATCGCTCGGCTTGAGCAAGCCGGCAATCAGATTGAGCAACGTAGATTTACCGCAGCCGGAGTGGCCGATCAAGGTAACGAACTCGCCTTTTTTGACGCTCAGATTGATCTCGCGCAGCGCGTGAAATGAACCCTTCTTGGTATGGAATACCATCTCGACATCATGAATGTCGATGAATTTGCTGTTGAGGCCTTCCATGGAATATCCTTCCCGATTTTCAGTAATTCAATTGCTGACTTGTTCGTAAGTGAACGCCTTTGCCAACGCTACCAGCAACTGCTCCAGAATCAGACCGACCACCCCGATCACCACAATAGCGATGATGATGTGCGGCACATTCAGATTGTTCCACTCGTCCCACACCCAGAAGCCGATACCGACACCGCCGGTCAGCATTTCAGCGGCGACGATAACCAGCCACGCAGTACCGATGGCCAGCCGCACGCCCGTCAGCATGTAGGGCAAGACCGAGGGAAACAGAATCTTGGTCAGAATTTTCCATTCCGACAAATTGAGCACCCGCGCCACGTTCATGTAATCCTGCGGCACGCGCTGAACGCCCACCGCAGTGTTGATCACCATCGGCCAGATCGAGCAAATGAAGATCGACCAGATCGCCGCCGGATTGGCCGACTTGAAAACCAGCAGCCCGATGGGCAACCATGCCAGCGGTGACACCGGTTTGAGCAGGCTGATGATCGGTCCGAACATGCCTGCCAGAAACGGGATGCGGCCGATCATGAAACCCAGCGGAATGCCCACCACTGCTGCCAGTCCGAAACCAATCGCGACCCGCTGCAGCGATGCCAGCACATTCCAGCCTATGCCCTGATCGTTCGGACCGGTGCGATAGAACGGATCGGAAAACAATTTGATCGCTTCCTGCAAGGTCACCAGCGGCGTCGGAAAGCTGCCATTCTTGACCGCAATGATTTGCCAGATCAGCACCAGAAATGCCAGTCCCGCCAATGGCGGCACCACCCGCATGACCAGACCAGGCCAGCGTGATTTTGCGGTGCGCGGTTTGCTGCGCACGGCGACTGCCGGTTTCACGACATCAGCGCCGGCCAGCGCGCCGGCGCCCGGACCTGTCGCCGGCGCCGGCGGTTCACTGATGATTGTTTGCATGACTGCGCTCATGACGACTCCCTCTCTCATTGATGCGTTCGAACATGCGCCGCCGTGATCGCGCGGCGCAACTTGTGCTTAAGCCCGGACCTTGAACGATGCGGCATATGCCTTCGGATTCTTGCCATCCCATACGGTGCCGTCGAGCAGCTTCGAGGTGCGCAACAAGTCTTTTGGTACCGGCGTTTTGGTCATGGCCGCCGCCTCCTTGTAGAGGTCGACCTGATTGACAGCCTTGGCCACCGCCAGATAATCCGGATCGTCCTTGAGCAAACCCCAGCGACGATGCTGCGTCATGAACCACATGCCATCCGAGAGGTACGGAAAATTGACCGCGCCTTCGTTGTAGAACTTCATGTAGTTCGGGTCGTCCCAGGTCTTGCCCAGACCATTCTGATAGCGTCCGAGAATGCGTTGATCGATGACGTCCTTGCTGGTATTGACATACGATTTGTCCGCAATCACTTCCGCCATCTTGTTCTTGTTGGCCAGCGAGGCATCGATCCATTTACCGGCATCGAGAATCGCCGCCATCATGGCGCGGCAGGTATTCGGATTTTTCTTGACGAAGTCGGCCGTGGTGCCGAGCACCTTTTCCGGATGATCGCGCCAGATATCCTGAGTGGTGATGGCCGTGATCCCCACGCCATCGACAATGGCGCGATGGCCCCACGGTTCACCGACGCAAAATCCATCCATATTGCCGACCCGCATGTTCGCCACCATCTGCGGCGGCGGTACCGTAATGACCTTGGCATCCTTCATCGGATTGATGCCGTTGGCAGCCAGCCAGTAATACAACCACATCGCATGGGTACCGGTCGGGAAGGTTTGCGCAAACGTGTATTCGCGCTTGTCGGCATGCATCAGCCTGGCCAGCGACGGCCCGTCGACTGCGCCCTTGTCGGCCAGCTTTTTCGACAGCGTGATGGCCTGACCGTTATTGTTCAGGTTCATCAGCACTGCCATGTCTTTCTTCTGGCCGCCGATGCCCATCTGTACGCCGTAGATCAGGCCATACAGCACATGCGCCGCATCCAGCTCGCCATTGGCCAGCTTGTCGCGCACGCCGGCCCACGAGGCTTCCTTGCTGAGCACGATCTTGATGCCGTATTTCTTATCGAAGCCGAGCACTGAAGCCATGACCACCGAAGCGCAATCGGTCAGCGGAATGAAGCCGATCCGCACTTCTTCTTTCTCCGGCTTGTCCGAACCGGCCGCCCACGCCCCTGCGCTTGATAGTCCCAACATGCCCGCTCCTGCCGCAATCCCTGCGCTATGAATAATCTGACGACGTTTGACATCCACCTCTGCTACCTTGATTGCGCTAACGTCATGCGGCTGCTGTTTGCTTTCCATCGCTGCTCCCTGTTCACCCGACAAATAAAAAAGGCGTCCTTCGACGCGAATTGCTTCGTGTCGAAAGACGCCTTTGTCTTGTGCAATTCAACCGCCATTGGCTGAACCGTCATGCGCAAACCTTGCGCTATACCGCTACATCAGCAAAGAGCATGCCAGTCTGGAACAAACAACGCTGATTGCGCCTTCCAGCCAGTGAGGGAGGAGCGCCGTCAGGAACCATCACGTCCTCGGCCAGGCCCGCAAAGACACTTCAGGGCCGAAAAAATTGCACTGCATTTGTGCCTCGCACCAATTTGGAAGGGGTGGTGCCTGACATGACGTCCCGCCGGGCCGGCCCTCAGCCCAGCAAGTCTTCCACGTCCAGCAAGCGTTGTGCGATCTCGGACAGCTTCAGATTCTTGTTCATCGCCATGCTGCGCAATTTTTGATAGGCCTGCTCTTCCGACATCCGGTGACGACTCATCAATAGTCCCTTGGCACGCTCGACCACTTTGCGTTCTGCCAGTTTGTTGCGGGTGTCGGATAACTCGTCCAGCAATTTCTGCTCTTGCCTGAAGCGCGCCATTGCCACTTCCAGCACCGGCTTGACGCGTTCGCTCTGAAGTCCGGCCACGATGTAGGCGGAAACGCCGGCGGCCATTGCCGCTTCCATGCTGGACGTCTTGTTGTCCTGAGTGAACAGCACGATGGGTCGGCGCTCATCGCGCGTGGCGATGACGATATGTTCGAGCACATCGCGGGCATCCGAATCGGCATCGATGATGATCATGTCCGGCTGCAACTGCGCGATCCGCTCCGGCAAATACAGGTCTGCCGGCAGCGAGGCCACGATGTTATAGCCGGCCTCCAGCAATCCGATCCGCAATGCACTGCCGCGTTCTGCCTGCAACAGCAACGCAGCATCATTCTCGTCCTCGGCGCTGATGACGGTATTGACGACCACGATGCGTAAATTGCCCATGAAAAATTCCAGTGGATGCTGTTGGGATCTGCTTGTTGCCAACAGTTCATGCAAGATTCGCACCAGCATTTTGACGGTCACCATCTCTTACTGCCGATTTCGACTTTTCCTACAGGCAATTCAGTGCATCGCCGATCCTCTGTCAGATGCACACTCGTTAACATCAGGTACTGCTTTCGTATTTTGCAGGTTTTATATTCCCTTTCCCATTACTGACAGGCCCTGTCCGGCCCCGCATTTTCCGGAGGATTCATGCATACCCTTGGCCCACTGCGTCATACATTGCGCCACTCGTTACGCCACTCACTTCGTCATCTGGGAAAGATTTCCCACCTGGCTGCCGTCACCACGCTCGGTTTCAGTTCCGCGTCGGCGCTGGCGGATCCCTCGCCGGCGCTGGACCGGCTCAATTTCTCGGTGGGCGGCTATTACGTTGACCCGACCTTCAATCTGAGCGGCAATACCCGCTACGGCGCGGTCAATTCCGGCGACATCGACAGAAACCGCACCACCTTGCCGCGTGTGCGCGCCGAACTGCTGTTGTGGGATAGTCAGGGCCTGTCCTTTGACTACTTCACTTATCGCAAAACTTATTCCGGATCATTCGACCGCACCATCCCGGTCGGCAACAACTCCAGTCTCAGCGGCAATGCTGAAGCCAATATCGAAGTCGATCTGGCCAAGCTGGCTTATAAGTGGTGGATCGGCAATGGCAATGACGTGTTCGGTATCGGGGTCGGTGCCGGCTATTACCGCGCGCATCTGGATGCCAATGCCAGCGCCAGTCTCAACGGTGCCAGCGGGACCCTGAGCGAAGGCTACACGGAAAAGACGTTTGCACCGCTGCTGGAACTCGGCTGGAAACATGCCTTCAGCAAAAACCTGCGCATGTATGCCGAGGCATCCGGTGTCAAAAAGAACTGGGGCAACATTACCGGCCATATCTATAACGCGGCGGTCGGCATGGAATGGTATCCGCTCGAAAACATCGGTGTCGGCGCCGACTATGGCATCACGCGCATCAAGCTCAATCGCGCCAGCGAGAACACTGATGCCAACCTCGATATCCGTCTGAAAGGTCCCTCTGCCTATCTCAAGCTGCGCTTTTAATGTGCCTGGCCTCGCACTTCCCCGCTGTGCGACCGTGTTTTTTCCAAACGGTCACACGGTCCCTTTTGAAGTTTGCTGTCTGACAAGGAGAACAACATGACACTCGGCACCCTGCTCTTGATTATTCTGATCCTGATATTGATCGGTGCACTGCCAGCTTGGCCTCACAGCCGCGGCTGGGGTTATGCACCCAGCGGTATCGCCGGCACCATCGTGGTGATCCTGCTGATCTTGCTGCTGCTTGGCAGGATATGATGACAAACAGGCATTGAATACCGGATCATCACGCCGGTAAAAATCCTGCGTATCGCCCACAATAAACCGCTATGATGGGTAGTAATAGTATGATCACATCGCTGCAGCGGATGACACTCATCCGCTGCAGCGATGTTCACCAGGTACCAAGGGTACCGCTACTGCCATCCGGTAAATGATCAATAGGGGATACGATGAAGGTAAGTCGTTTTGTATTATTGTTGCTCACGGCAAGCTGCCTCAGCGGCATTGCTCAGGCCAGGAACCCTGCCAAAGAAGATGTCTCGGTACGCGATCCGGCCCGCTGGTATGAACCTGCCGATACCCCCGACGCGCATTTCCGCAATCTGAAAACCGAAGCCGGCGCAGCCTACGCTGAAGCGCTGGCGGAATGCAGAGCGCTCCGGAAAGAAGCCCCCAAATCTTGCAAAAAAGAAGCCAAAGCCCGCATGGAAAGCGATCTGGCGCGCGCCCACCGCATCCGTCAGGCGGCACAGTAAGCCACCGGCGGTTCCTGGCTGTCACGCCGGCGCCACCCCAAGCAAACCGGTGACAGCCATACCGGGCGCTGTCATTGCAAAGAATCCACCGCCATTATTTGTACCGTGGTTCGCCCGGGCGAACACCAGGCCCCGGCTACAGCGGCCACAAGGAGCCACGGACAAAACAAAGGGGAGCATGTCAGACATGGTCCCCTTTCACTTGGCGCCGGTCATGTGATGCCGGCCGCTACATCCGGTTATTTACCGACCTGATTACCGATCACACCGCCGACTGCGGCGCCACCGACAGTACCGATACCGCTACCGCCAGTCAGCACTGCACCGGCTACGCCGCCGACACCGGCGCCGACCGCAGTGCTCTTGTCACGTTGCGACATGTTGCCGCACGCACTCAGGGAAATCAGGGTGGTGACGGTTACGACCGTCAGCGCAATTCGTTTCAGGGTTTTCATGATGTACTCCATTCAATAAGTTGAGCTTCTGCAACAAGTCACCGGATTGCGACGATCGCGTCACATCGCCATGCCCTCAGAGCGGCATTACAACATCGGCGAACGCAGACAACTTTGTTCATCTGCGCTGGGATCATTGATGTCGCACATTTTTTTCTTTCTCAACGCATGTTCATACACAATGACCGCACTGCGAATCGCAGTGTTTTTGCGCTTCTGGACCATATCCAGATAAAGAAAATTCTTTGACGCCGGCACTGGCCGGGCTTTCGCCCGGTGTACGCCATGGGTGTTCCCGATCCGCAGACTGGCCGCGTATTCGTGCGCCCCATAGCGCGTCAATGCCGATGCTGAAGACGATGTGGCCATCAGCGCCAAGGCAATAGATATTGCCATCCATGTTTTTTTCATCGTTCCTCCCTCGCTACCGTTTTAAACAACGATCCGGGAACTGCTTGTTCGTTAATTTATTACATCCCTGACAATGGCTTGATCATTACAGAAGCGGGTGGCCGCGAGAAGCCGTGCTTCTCCCATTTTGTTGTCAGAGGATTCCTACACGAGGAAGAAAAAGGGGCCGCAGCCCCTTGTTCTTACTTGCCTTTCAGCACTTCCTTGGTGTCACCGACCGCCTTTTGGACGCCGCCTTCTACTTGCTTCGCGGCACCTTTGACCTGTTGATTGGTGCTGCCGACCAGTTCACCGGTTTTTTGCTGAACTTTGCCAGCAGCTTGTTTGATAGCGCCTTCGACTTGATCTTTATTCATGAGGACTCCTGAAAGTTGACAAGGCCAGCGACTGCCCTGAGGCCGTCTTGCTGGACGCGTTCCGTTGCTCGGAGAGACATGCCGGAATACGTTGAAGCCATCTTATCCCGCCCCCCGGTCCGCAACTATCGGACGGCGCCCCTTTGACACGTAGGAAAAGCGGTGATCAGGCGTCAGCGCCAGGCGACAATGGCAGCTCGACCGTAATCAGCGCGCCCTTGCCGGGCGTCGAGCGGATGTCGACATTGCCGCCAAAGAAGGTGGCACGCTCGCGCAGACCGCGCAAGCCGTAAGTCTTGTTGTTGTCCTTTCGTTCCTGCGCAATACCGATGCCATCGTCACGCACCGTCAGGGCGACGCGATCTTCGTCAATGTCGAGGATCACATCCACCTTGCTGGCCTTGGCGTGCTTGGTCACGTTATTGAGCATTTCCTGCAGCATGCGGTAAATGGCAATTTCCATTTCATGGCCGACATTGACGTCTTCATCCGGCAGACTGGCCTTGCATGCAAGACCGGTACGTTCGGCCAGTTCATCCAGCTGTTCGGTGATGGCCGCCTTGAGGCCAAACAGGTCCAGCATGTTGGGCCGCAACTCGGTTTGAATCCGGCGCGTAGTGTCGACCAGCGAACTCAACAAGCCCTGGATCCGGGTTTTGCGGTCCAGCCATTTGTCATCTTGCGGCAAGACCTTGTAGACGCTTTCCAGATGCATGCTCAGGGCGGTCAGCGAAGCCCCCATATTGTCGTGCAGCTCACGGGCAATCGCCCGCTTCTCTTCTTCCCGCACATTTTCCAGATGATTCGTCAATTCGCGCAGCAGCGCGGTGCGTTCGACCACCGTACGTTCGAGTTGCGCCTCGCGTTCGCGCAGCGAGTCTTCGGCACGTTTGCGCTCCGTAATATCAGTGCTGATGCCGATCACGCCCAGCACATTGCCGGCCTTGTCGAACCAGGGCACGGTCGTGGATTGATAGGTAAACACGCCATGCGGCAAATGCAAGGTTTGCTCCAGCGTCTCCGGCAAGCCGGACGCCATCACGCGGCGGTCATCCAGATCGATGCGGTCGGCCTCATCCTGATGCGCGAACAATTCACGGCTGGAACGATACAGCGCTTCTTCCCAGGTTTTCCCGACCTGCTGCAACATGGCCGGATTGGCGAACACCAGCAAGCCCTGCCGGTTTTTGACGAACATCGGTTCGCTGGTACTGTCGCTGACTGCGCTCAGCAAGGAGTTGGTTTCGGCCAGTTTGGCGGCGCTTTGCACGCGGGCGCCATATTCACGGTCAATGTTGCCGGCCGAGCGCCAGAAGATGAAGACCAGCAGCGAGCCATTGACCAGCGTCAGGAGCGGCAATACCAGATCCTGTGCGTAATATCCCTGTTGCGCGCCCCAGCCGACCAACAGGTTCAGCGCCAGAATCAGCAGCAACATGGAGGGCAGCAGCCGACGCAACATATTGCCGCCCGGCGCATTGCCGATAATGATCGCCATCAGCCGGTGCGAAGGCCGGGCCATCAGCAAGGCCGCGCCCAGCAACAAAAAGGTCAGTGCCGACAACATCGGCATGCTTTCGGGATAACCGAGAAAGGTCAGCGTATTGACACCGTACAGGTAGCCAACCAACGGAATCGCATTCAAACCGATCAGCAGGAAAGCCAGGTATTCCGCAGGATAATGACTGCCGCGAATACGGTAGTCTTGCAACAGCAATATCAGGGCGACGAACAGATGCCCAATCGCCGCCAACGGGTGAATCGCTTCACTGATGTGCCCATGCCACTGCGAGGCCGGATTCAGCGCCGGCACCCACGGCACCAGGCCGGCCAGGCTGTTGGCAAGGAATGCCAGCGCCAGCAGCAGCAACAACAGCGCCATCACCCGTACCGTCAACATTCGCCGCGAGCGCTCGTGATCAGCATGCATGCATTGCAGATAAAGCGCAGTCCCGGCCAGCATGAAGCCGATGGCGGTAGCTCCCTGCACGCTGATCAAATCATGCAGCATGGCCTGATACTGGCCGCCGGCATAGCAACTGATCAGCACGACCAGACCCAGCAACGCCACCATCATGCCCAGGCCCATTGCCACGGCAATGATACTGGCGAGATTAGCCTGCGCATCGGCGTATTGTTCAAACGCGGCGGTTTCGCCCGGTTCGCTGATGTCTCGTCTGAGGTTGGCTATCCGTCTGTGCATTAGGACCTGTCAAGATTTCATGTGGGAATCGCGGAGCAAGCCGCAGCAGCGTGGATCGGTGCCTGGCCTGGGGTGGAGGAATTTGATATGAGCAACATCGAACACCCCGGGCGTGAAATCATGCATGGATGCCGCCGATCTGCCGCGCCAGCCCCCGGCTGCGGCGAATATTATAGAGGGAAAATCTTGTCAGGCAGCAGCAAAACCATCGCGTCCGGAGCCGCTCAGCCGTTCAATCAACGTTCGCAATTTGGCAAATTCGGATGATTTGTCAAAAAAGAACTGCACACCGTATTGCTGTCCCACGCGGCGATAAGCCGAACTGACATGATTACTGAAAACAATCTTCAACTCTTCCTGGCGGCGCAAACCTGAACGCGACAAGGTCTGCAACAAATGCATGCCGTTCCCCTGACGCAACTGAATATCCAGAATCAGCACGTCATACTTTTCATGTGCCAGATGATCAACCGCATCCTCTTCCGTTTCCGAATATCCTGCCAGTTCAACCCCGGGGATTTCTCCCAGACCTTCCACGATCAGATCGCGGACGTCGGCGGAATCTTCAACCAGAAAAATTCTCAATGGTGCGGTGCTGCGACCCTCATTTCTTGTCGATATTTGTTTCATACCAGGTTGCCTGCTGCCTTGGATCGGAAGATGCGGTGCTGCAACGCTGTCCGACGCAAGCTCGTTGCCATGCCTCGCATTGCCTTTCTTCAGCTCAATCGATCAGATTATTCTTGATCGCGTAATAAATGATATCTGCATTGTTGGCCATATTCATTTTCTGCAATACCCGGGAACGGTAAGTACTGACCGTTTTTACGCTCAGGCACAGTTCATCGGCGATCTGCGTCACGCCTTGTCCCTGCCCCAACTTGTAAAATATTTCGTACTCCCGCTGCGACAGGGTTTCATGCAATGGCTTTTCGGAGTCGACCGGATCGCTGGTGAGCAACTCCGCCACGCCGTAACTGATGTACTTGTGGCCGCGCAGGATCGTATTGATCGCGCTTACCAATTCGGTCGCCAGGGCTTCCTTCTGGACATAGCCGCTGGCACCGCTGCGCAACACCTGTACCGCGTAGCGGCTTTCCGGGTGCATGCTCAGCATCAGCACCGGCAACGCCGGCTTTTCCCGCTTGATCTGCTTCAATACTTCAACGCCGCTCTTGTCGGGCATGGCGATATCGAGCAGGACGATATCCCAGTCCTGGGCACGCACCAGCTTTATCGCTTCTTCCGCGGTACTCGCTTCGCCACCGATTTCCATATTCGGAATCCCGGCGATGAAATGATGTACGCCTGCGCGTACTACTGCGTGATCGTCGACTACAAGTATTTTTGTCATAGTTTTTTACTGGCGGCGTCAACACCGCCGCGTGCATGTATTACGTTATTTATCAGGAAATTCAGAAAGGGCCCTTTTGAATGATATCGGTGACCGCCTTGACGACCGCGAATGCCGGTTTCCGATTCGATTGACGTTCGTCCCGCCCTATAGCGAAAAACGCAACAATCAACCCTGAGCAACTATACTCTATTCCGGTTGCCCCGCTGATGATACTGCAACAACATATGATTCGACGGACCAGCCGGGGTAGCCGGCCGGCCCGTACCTGCATCCTCAGACTATTTTTGCCTCGACAGCATCAATTACTTCAGACGCAAATCGTTCTTGACTGCCTTCACGCCGTTGACGCCGCGTGCCAGTTCAGTGGCGCGTGTCGAGGCAGTTGCCGAGCTGACAAAACCGCTCAGCTGGACTGTGCCCTTATAAGTTTCGACATTGATTTCAGTCGACTTCAGGTTCGGCTCGTTGAAAATGGCTGCTTTCACCTTGGTAGTGATGACCGAATCATCCACATATTCGCCAGTACCTTCCTTGCCGGAAGTCGAGGCGCAGCCAACCAGCGCCACCATGAACAGGGCCAGGAAGAAGCCGGCGAAACGTTTGGTCAAACTCATATTGGATAAAGTCATGAAAATCTCCTAAGGGATAAATTAACTACGCTATTGATACATCGATTTTTTTATGGAGAAAACTCCCCACGGCACTGATTGCTTATACTGCTTGCCTGATGCTGATTACTTGCCGTACTTGGCCTTGGCCGCAGTTTCACACTTGGTGTTTTCGGCACCGCTCAGTGCGTCGCATTTTTCCTTGGCTACCTTGTAATCGGCATCGTTCTTTTCGGCACGTGCATCCTTGTTGGCATCGGTAGTCTTGCGAGCGGCCTTGGCATTAGCGATGGCGGTCTTTTGCGCACCCTTGGCTTCCTTCATACAGACATCCTTTTCATTGCCCTTGAGCGGATCACATTTGGCCTTGGCTTCTTTATAGTCGGCGTCGGCACTTGCTACTGCCGCCTTGTATTGGGCTTTGACAGGGTCAGCCGCCATTGCAGCAGAATGCATACCCAGAGTGGCGGCGCTGAAAACCAGAGTGGCGATGATCTTATTCATTTATATTCTCCTGAAAAAATTGAAGGGGTAGTGCTGCACCGGCGTCCCGGTACGGAAAAACGGGGTTAAAAAACAGGTCACTCAAGCAGATCATGCATATCGTCTGCATGCTCTTCTTCTGCGGCCATGATGCCAACCAGCATCTGCCGCGTGGTAGGGTCGTTATCGCCGATATAGGCAATCATCTGGCGATAGGTTTCGATGGCAATCCGCTCCGCTACCAGATTGGCCCGGATCATGGCCTTGATATCCGATGAGTCGTCATATTCGGCGTGGCTGCGGCTCTCCAGTTGTCCCGGATTGAAATCCGGCTCGCCGTTGAGTTGCACGATGCGTTCGGCAATCTGGTCGGCATGCGTTTGTTCTTCCAGCGCATGCTCGAGGAATTCGGCCTTGATCGACTGATTCTCCAAACCGGTAGCGGTGTAATAGTGGCGCTTGTAGCGCAGCACACAGACCAGTTCGGTTGCCAGCGCATCATTGAGCATGTCGATGATTTCCTGGCGATTGCCCTTGTAGCCCGATGTCACGGCACCATCGCCGAGTTTTTTCGCAGCGGCACGGATGCCGTCCTTGTCGATATGAAAAGCTTGTTTCTCTGGCTTGGCGTCACCCGCATTGACGGGCTTTTCCTGGCTCGATGTCTTGTTCATCATCATGTCCTTATTCAATTCGTTGGCGATACAGAAGCATCAGCGGGCAGGATCAGCGATCACCGCAACGCGACACGCACAGTCCCACCAGCAAGCCGACGCCGGCAGAGATGGCAATCGCCCGCCATGGATTCGATTGCACGTAATCATCGGTGGTGGTGGCAATTTCCTTGCCGGTCTGGATCACGTATGACTGGATGCCCTGCGCCTTGGCAAAGGCCTGGTCGAGAATCTCATCGCCCTTGGCGCGCAATTCATCGGCCTTCTTGCCGGTAGCGGAAGCGGCCTGTACAAACAGGTTTTGCGCTTCTTCCAGCAATACCTGGACATCATTTCTTACAGTCTGGAATTTTTGCGTTTGCATCTTTTTCTCGCTTTCTCTAACTTGACTTGATCATTTCGCCGATTCGTCCATCACACAAAATATTGGAGAACGACCAGCATCAGCAACGGCACTCCGAGCAGCCAGACCAGCACGAATTTTTCCATGTCCGCCTCCCTCTTGACTCTGTTTCCCACGACATTGATCTGAAGCCAATGCTCTCGATTCAGGTGTTCGGATGATCCTCTGCGGCGGGCATTTGCGGCGTCAGAACAGTGCCGCCTTCGCCTTCCCACCGGTGCAGCGCCTTGCGCTGCAATTTCTTTTCCTGCCGCTCGGCCCGACTCGCAAAAATGTTGAGGACCACACATACGGCAGCACTTGCAATACCGACTGCCAGCAATAAACTTTTATTTGACTTCATCTTTTCTGCTCCCTTCAGACTTCATCAAGCCGACACGTTGCGCTTGAGTGAGCGATTAATGATTTGCCGTGCTTCCCCGATGGTGCGCTGGATATCGCCCTCGGTCTGCTTTTGTCTGGCATGATGTTGGCCTGCCCGGTCGCCACGCAATGTGGCCAATTTTTCTTCGAATTTCCCGATCACGATCTTGCAGGTGCCGGCAATCTGATCCTTGTTCATGAAGCCTCCGTCAACAGTGAGTGGTGATGTACTGATGCCATGGGGAAAATAGTAACAACGGGTGCCGGGTAACCCTATAGGACGCCCGCCGATTGTCTTGTAGGACAAGATGAGATCCCTTGCCAGCACTAGATTTGCGCATCAGCGAGGGCCCAGAAAACAAAATCGATCCGCAATTCCTACAGAATCTTGGGGCACCGTCTGATGGCTTGCGGCCGGCGCCGCCATTACGATGACAATCACTGGACGACGTTTCGCTTCACATGTGATGCAACGCCATCCACTCATTTCATATTTGCCGTGACGGCATGACCCGCTGGCCTTGACTGGTCAGCCTACTCAAGGAGCGGTAATGGGTAAATATTTTCTGGCCTGGTTACTCGGCGTTCCGGCTTTCGTACTGGTACTGGTTTATTTTTTCGTGCACTGATTTTTCGTAACCCGGCGCACGCAGAACCTGCACCAATCTTGATTCACTCTCACTGAAAGGAATGTCATGAACAACGATCATCTGATTTCCACACTGAACGACCTGATCCAGATTTCACGCGATGGCGAAGAAGGTTTCCGTACCTGCGCCGAAGATGCCAGCGAGCGCAAGGCTTACTACGCCAGCATGTTCCTCGACCGTTCGCGTGACTGTGCCCGCACCGTTCAGGAATTGCAGGATCTGGTGCGTGCACTCGGCGGCGAGCCGGCAACCCACAGTTCCGTCACCGGGACCTTGCATCGCCAATGGGTCAACCTGAAATCGGCACTGACCGGCAAGGATGACGAAAGTATTCTGAATGAATGCGAACGCGGCGAAGACGCTGCCGTGCAAGCCTATCGCAAGGCGCTGGCGCAAGACCTGCCAAATGATGTGCGCCTGATTGTCGAGCGCCAGTATCAGGGCGTAATCGCCAACCATGATCGCGTCAAAGCATTGCGCGATCAGGTCAAGGCCAGGAACGCAGCCTGAGCAACGCCGGCGCTGATTGATGAACGCCGGCTGTTGCCGGCATAAAAAAAGACCACCGAGAATATCCGGCGGTCTTTTTCATGTGGGGTGCCGGCCGCACCCGCAGGGTGGCAGCGGCAACTCAGGCCTGATTGCTGCCGGCGCGTGCGCCGCCCAATCCCTTGGGCATGGGGAAGGTGACATGTTCTTCAATGCCGTCCAGTACCCGCACACTGCGTGCGCCGCATTCTTTCAAACGATCGATCACTGCCTGCACCAGCACTTCCGGCGCCGAAGCACCGGCCGTCACGCCGATCCGGACTTTACCGGCAAACCAGTCAGGATTGATCTGCGCGGCGTTGTCGACCATATAGGCCGGCACCCCCTTTTTCTCGGCAACTTCACGCAGACGATTGGAGTTGGAGCTGTTGGGGCTGCCCACCACAATCACCACATCAACCTGAGGCGCCATGAATTTGACCGCCTCCTGACGGTTGGTGGTGGCGTAACAGATGTCACCTTTTTTCGGCTCGGTAATGCTCGGAAATTTTTCCTTGAGCGCGGCAATGATGTCAGCGGTATCGTCCACCGACAATGTGGTCTGCGACACGTAGGCCAGCATGTCCGGATTGCTGACTGCCAGCCGCTGCACGTCGGCCACCGTTTCGACCAGATACATGCCCTGCTCGGTCTGGCCCATGGTGCCCTCGACTTCGGGATGCCCCTCATGCCCGATCATGATGATTTCGCGACCTTCGCGCCGCATCTTGGCCACTTCGATATGCACTTTGGTCACCAGCGGACAGGTCGCGTCGAACACCGTCAGCCCGCGCTCTGCCGCCTCGGCCTGGACCGCCTTGGAAACGCCGTGCGCAGAAAAGATCACGGTGTTGCCGGCCGGGACATCGGCCAGTTCTTCGATGAAAATGGCCCCCTTGTTGCGCAGGTCGGCCACCACGTAGGCGTTGTGCACGATTTCATGGCGCACGTAAATCGGCGCGCCAAACTGTGTCAGCGCACGTTCCACGATTTCAATGGCGCGATCGACGCCGGCACAAAAACCGCGCGGCTGCGCCAGCAATACTTCAGCTTCTTGACTGTCCATGATTACATCCTTGATTGCGCTCGCAATACTTCAACGCCAACTACAGAATTCCAATGATTTTTACTTCAAATTTAATTGATTGGCCGGCCAACGGATGATTGAAATCAAACAATGCGCTCTGCTCATCCATTTCGCGCAGCACGCCGGCAAAGCGTCCGCCGCCCGGTGCCGCAAAATCGACCAGATCGCCGACGCGATATTGCTCGTCGAATGAGGAGTTTTCTTCGAGCGTCGTACGGGAAACGCGCTGAATCAAATCCGGGTTGCGCGGTCCAAACGCTTTCTCGGGAGGCAGTTCGAAGGTCTGATGCGTGCCTTCCGGCAAACCGAGCAGGCAGGCTTCCAGAAACGGCGCCAGTTGCCCTTGCCCGAACTGGAGCGTGGCCGGCTTTTCATCGAAGGTGCTGACGATGTTGTCGCCATTGAGGGCCGCCACGCGGTAATGCAGCGTGAGATAGGCGGTTTCGGTAACAACCGGTACTGAGACGTTGGACATGGACTATAGGAAGTAAGCGTGATAGCCCGCTATTGTAAGCCACGTTGTCACGGCGCGTAAAAATCACACGATAAACTCTGGAGGATTTCAATGGCAATCACCGACTGGCCGGCCGAACAACGTCCGCGCGAACGCCTGATCAAGCTGGGACCGCAGTCCCTTTCGGATACTGAATTGCTGGCGATTTTCCTGCGCGTGGGGGTGCCCGGCAAAAGCGCTGTTGATCTGGCGCAGGACATGGTGGACCGTTTCGGCTCGCTCAATGCGCTGTGTGCGGCGCCGCTCGAAGAACTGTCGGCCATCCACGGACTCGGCAGCGCCAAATACGCACAACTGCAAGCCACGCTGGAATTATCACGGCGCGCACTGGCAGAAACTTTGCAACAAGGCAATATAC
Source organism: Herbaspirillum autotrophicum (assembly GCF_001189915.1). Lineage (GTDB taxonomy): Bacteria > Pseudomonadota > Gammaproteobacteria > Burkholderiales > Burkholderiaceae_D > Herbaspirillum > Herbaspirillum autotrophicum. The sequence continues at coordinate 5,472 of NZ_LFLS01000020.1, read as the reverse complement.
TGAATTCACCGCTGGCGGTGCGCCATTATCTGCAGGTGCTGTTCCATGGCAAAGCGTACGAAGCATTCGTGGTGCTGTTTCTCGACGTCAGGAACCGCATGATCTGCTCCGAGCAACTGTTTCGCGGCACGCTGACACACACCAGCGTTTATCCGCGCGAAGTGGTCAAGGCAGCGCTCACCAACAATGCGGCCTCGGTCATCCTGGCGCATAATCACCCCTCCGGCGAGCCATCGCCGAGCGCCGCCGACAAGTTGCTGACTCAGGGACTCAGGCAGGCGCTGCAGCTCGTTGACGTGCGGATACTCGATCACATCATCGTTGCCGGCCCGAGCTCTTACTCCTTTGCAGAGCATGGCGAGCTGTAAACCCGGCGCACAAACAATTGTGAACAACAAAAACAAATCGAGACACAATTGTTTTTCGCAAGTCATTGAAAAATAGAAGTTTTTTATATATACTCACTTTTTTTCCAATTTCTGGAATTTTCAAGGAGTTCATATGGCACGTGTTTGCCAAGTCACCGGGAAGGGGCCGATGGTCGGCAACAACGTTTCCCATGCAAACAACAAGACAAAACGCCGCTTTTTGCCTAACCTGCAAAATCGCCGCATTTTCGTTGAGTCTGAAAATCGCTGGGTTTCCCTGCGCTTGTCCAACGCCGGTCTGCGCGTTATCGACAAAATCGGTATTGATGCCGTTTTGGTCGACATGCGTGCTCGTGGCGAAAAAGTCTAACCAGCAGAATTAAAGGAAATCTATCATGGCTAAATCCGGCCGCGACAAAATCAAGTTGGAATCGACTGCAGGTACAGGTCATTTCTACACGACTACAAAGAACAAGCGTACTACGCCTGAGAAACTGGCGATCATGAAGTTTGATCCCAAGGCACGCAAGCACGTTGAATACAAAGAGACCAAGATCAAGTAATTGATCCTGTACTCGCAAGAAAAGCCCCGGCGAAATTTCCCCCGGGGCTTTTTTTCGTCCCTGCCAGGCCGCCTGCAATCGCACAATGCAAAACCCTGACCGCTGCGCATGCCCGCAGCACTGCGTCGCATGCCCTCCCTGCCCACTTCCGGCAAGACGCCCGCCACCCCTTGTTTCACCACCATGCGACCCGCCACATGATGCGCTGTTGAGCGCAAACGATAACCCCGCAGCGGCACACGCAAACAGATAATTACCCTCCCCGGCTGGCCGCAAGGAAACCGGAAGCGCTGATGACGCATGCAGCACGAATACCGGCATCACCACTTACGGCAACATGGCAAACCACGTTGATTCTGAATTATTGAGATCGGGAAGAGCAAGACTTGCGATTGCCGACATTGCATCGACAACGACCGCAAACCCCATGAGGTTTGCGGTCATGTATTACGATCAGGCGTAGCTGCGCAGACGCAGTGCAAAATCCCTCAGCGCCTGGATACCGGACGCTTCAGCACGTGCACACCAGTCTTGCAACTGATGCAGCAACTGTTCGCGGGTCGAATGGGAACGCTCCCAGATCGCACCGAGTTCAATGCGCATTTCATGCATCGTTTGCAGCGGCTTGCTGTGCAGGAACAACTCCGACAACTGTTGTTTCTGTCCGTCTTCCAGCTTGGCCGGCTCACGTTGCAGCAATTTCTTCGACGACTTCAGGAAACGCGATTCCAGTTTGGCCTTTTCCGCCAGATGTTCCAGCTCGTCATGCCATGCGCGCTTGAGCGACGCAGCATACTTGGCAGTCACATCGTAACGGTTGGCGATCACCGATTGCAGCGTGTCGAAATCGGCAACCAGCTTCTGGCGGTCGAACTTCGGTGCCGGCGCAATCTTCTTGACCTTGGCCAGACCCATCATTTCCAGAATGCGGATATACATCCAGCCGATATCGAATTCATACCATTTGGACGACAGCTTGGCCGAGGTGCCGAAAGTGTGATGGTTATTGTGCAGCTCTTCGCCGCCGATGATGATGCCCCATGGGAAAACATTGGTCGCAGCATCGTTGCAATCATAGTTGCGGTAGCCCCAGTAGTGGCCGATACCGTTGATGATGCCGGCCGCAGTAATCGGGATCCACAACATCTGTACCGCCCACACGGTCAGACCGACCACGCCGAACAACATGACGTTGATGATCAGCATCAGGCCCACGCCCTGCCAGCCGAAGCGGCTGTAAACATTGCGCTCGACCCAGTCGTCAGGTGTGCCGTGACCATATTTTTCCATGGTCTCGGCATTCTTCGACTCGGCACGATACAGTTCGGCACCTTCCAGCAATACCTTCTTGATACCGCGGGTCTGCGGGCTGTGCGGATCTTCTTCGGTTTCGCATTTGGCGTGATGCTTGCGGTGAATCGCAGCCCACTCCTTGGTGACCATACCGGTCGTCATCCACAACCAGAGACGGAAGAAATGGCTTGGGATAGCGTGCAATTCCAACGCACGGTGCGCCTGGCAACGATGCAGATAAATGGTGACACCGGCAATCGTGATATGCGTCACGGCCAGCGTGTAAAAGAAAATCTGCCAACCGGTTGCATGCAGCAGCCCGTTCGAAAGAAAGTCCAGAATTGTGTCTACGGTCATTACCACTCCAAAAGAGATACGTCACGGCAACCCATATTGCCAACAAAAAGCATCTATATTCTTGTATTTCCCGGCATTGTACGCTGATTATGTCAGTTTGGGCGCATCCGGTACCGAGCCTGCAACACTTTGATCAAAACTGCGCGGATCCATGACGCGGATGTCACGCTTGGGATGCGCAACTTTGATTCCATGGGTCTTGAATACCCGCCAGATGGCCCGATTGACATCTGACAACACATTGAGCCGGCCGTTTTCAGGATCGGTAATCCAGAAGCCAATTTCCAGTTCCAGCCCGTCAACCCCGATCTTGAGCAGCAAGGCTTGCGGCAATATCTGATCGGCAACCCGGTTAACACTACGTGTGGCCTGTTCCAGCAATGACAAGACGCTTTCGATGTCGTCCTGGTAGAGAATTGTGACTTGTGTTGACAGACGAATAATCTTGTTGGTCAGCGAATAGTTCTGCACCGGACTGGACATGAACATTTCATTGGGCAATACCGACTCGATGCCGTCCAACCCTTCGAGAATGGTGTAACGCGTATTGATTTGCGTCACCTTACCGAAATAGCGGTCGACATTGACCATATCGCCAATGGCCATGCTGCGCTCCAGCAGAATCACGAAACCCGAGACGTAACTGCTGGCAATCTTTTGCAAACCCAAGCCGAGCCCGACGCCGAGCGCACCGCCAAACACCGACAGCACAGTCAGGTCGATACCGACCAGTGACAGACTGACAAGAATTGCGATCAAAATCAGAATCGCCCGTGCCATGCGTGCCACCACCGTGCGCAGCGATGAGTGCATGGTGTTGAGCTTCATCATGCGGTCTTCCAGCATGGCGCCGGCCCACAGCGCAATCACCAGCGTTACCAGCACCGAGGCGCAGGCTTGCATGATGGTCAACAGGGAAGCTTTGTTGCGGCCCAGCGGAATGATGGTGCCGTCGAGATAGGAAATCAGGTCCGGCCACAAGCCGGTGATGTACAGGCCGACGCAAATCCAGACCAGGATTGCGAATACCTTTTCGAACAATTGCAGAAACGCGCCGGCGGTAGTCTCATGCACGAAGATACTGCGCAGCACATAAAACACGAAGCGCATCGCGACCTGCGCGATCATCAGCGGCATCATTACCTGCCACAGCGTGACCGGATGATGCATCTTAACCAGCAGCATCCTGCTCAATGCCAGCAGGATCAGAATCAGCAGCGGCGACAGCACCCGCACAAAGCTTTTGACACCGAGCCGCAACACATCCGAACTGTCATCCGACAGTGTGAACATCTTGCGCAGGCCACGAGACATGCCCCAGCCCAGCCCCATGCACAGCACAATGACAGCGAGCTGGCGCAGCACATCTGCCGGCGCCAGTGCGCCGAACAGGAAACTGTAGATATCGGAAAACAAGCCAGAAATCATGCGCTGTCAGGAATGATGAAAATCATCATTTTAGCAATTGCATCGTTCCCGGCATGTCGTCGCGGCATTATTTCTTGCGCTCCATGACCGCAGCAAAAAAGCCGTCGGTCTGATGCACATGCGGCATCAGCTTGAGATAGTCACCCATTTCCAGCGCAATCTTTTGCTCGGCCAGAACATCTTTCATCGGCACCAGCGAAAAATCAGGGAATGCCGCCAGAAATTCGGCAATGACATCTTCATTTTCTTCGTTGAGGAAACTGCAGGTACCGTAAACCAGACGACCACCCGCTTTGACCAGTCGCGACGCGCTGCCCAGAATGGCGACCTGCTTGGCATGCATTTCAACCACGCCTTCAGGAGTCTGACGCCACTTGGTATCCGGATTGCGGCGCAAAGTGCCGAGACCGCTGCACGGCGCATCGACCAATACCCGGTCAATCTTGCCTGCCAGACGTTTGACCTTGGCGTCGTTCTCATGCGCGATCAATACCGGATGGACATTGGACAAACCGCTGCGCGCCAGGCGCGGCTTGAGTTTGGCCAGTCGTTTTTCCGATACGTCAAATGCGTAGAGGCGACCGGTATTGCGCATACCTGCGCCCAGCGCCAGCGTCTTGCCACCAGCGCCGGCACAGAAATCGACCACCATTTCGCCGCGCTTGGCACCCACTACCTGCGCCAGCAATTGACTGCCTTCATCCTGCACTTCAATGGCGCCGCTCTTGAACAGCGGCAAATTCTGCAAGGCCGGTTTCTTGATCACCCGCAAACCCAGCGGCGCATAAGGCGTTGGCTCGCACAGAATCGGCGCCTGCGCCAGTTCGGCAATTACCGCATCGCGATCCGCCGTCAGCGCATTGACGCGCAAATCGAGCGGCGCCTGCTGATTCATGGCATCGGCCAGCGCCAGCGTCTGTTCTTCGCCGTAGCGTTCGACCAGCTTGTCGAACAGCCATGGCGGCAGATTGGTGCGCATCACCAGCGGTAACTGGGTGCGGTCAATCTGCGAAGTACGCGTGAGCCATTCGGTTTCTTCATCGGTCAGGCCGGCGATTGGTTCAATGCCAACCGCATCCATCAAGCCCAGCAGCGCCATGCGGCGCATCTGGGAACCGGCGCCGGATTCGGCGAAGTTGGTATAAACGGTGCGGTTGCGCAGCAAGCCGTACACTGCTTCGGCAATAACGCCGCGTTCGCGGCCGCCGAGACGCGGATGGTCCTTGAAATAACGCGACAACGTCACATCGGCCGGGCCGGTAAAACGCAAAATCTCGCGCAAGACTTCTTCCGTCTGGGGAATGATTGCGGGTGGCAATCTCATACTGCATCCTTCATAAAATGTTCAAGCCTGCTCAACGCCAGAATCGATGCGGACACGTCCGCCATCCAGGCCGAGCCGGCCTTCGATAAACCAGCGCACGGCGCGCGGGTAAATAATGTGTTCTTGTTGCAAGACCCGT
>NZ_LFLS01000002.1 GCF_001189915.1 Herbaspirillum autotrophicum | reverse complement strand
TCCTCGCCGGGGCTGGTTGAAACGGCAATCTCGGTTTCCACTGTCACGCCGCGTGCCTTTGCCGCATCGGCAATATTTTTCACGCGTGCTTCGGCCAGTGCCTGCATTTCCTTGTCATAGGCATCAGGATCGATGACCACGGAGCCTTCGGCCAGGTAGGAAATCGGATAGGGCTCGACCACCGTAAAACCGATGACCTTGCTGCCATTGCCGCTGGCGAATTCAATTGCGGCATTGATGGCTTTGGCCGACAGCAGCGAGCCGTCGGTAGGAACGAGTATGGTCTTGAACATGTCTGCGCTCTTTCTCTGATCAGTGTGGATGGTGTGAAACGGTAAAACGAAATGCCATGCCGCCCGGGCGGCAAAGAGGCCCATCTTAGCGCGTTACGATATTGTTGACAGCGCCAACTGCAATTCCTTTGACTTGCATCAACATCTGTTTGCGCTGCGGCGCTTACCATGTGTGCCAATACATCAGGCAAATACGTTGCATGATCATCCGCACTGCCGGCAGGACCACACGCGAGGCCGGCACAGTACAAAGGAAAGCGATGTCAGAAGTTATCTGGACCACCGACATGTCATTCGGGATGCCCGAACTGGATGCATCACATCAAGACATCTTGAATGGTTTGGCGCAATTGCGCGATGCCAGCGGCGCTGATTTTTCCGCCGGTTACGCACATTTGCTGGAAAAAATCGAAAGCGATTTCCGCAGTGAAGAAGACTTGATGGAAACGCTGGAATTTCCCGGTCTCAAAAACCATCGCGAGCAACATGCGCGCATCCTGAGCATCTTGCATCAGGCTGCATTGCAAGTGATGGAAGGCGATGTCCTGTTCGGCCAGAAAATCATCCGCCTGTTGCCGGAGTGGTTCATCCAGCACATGGCGACGCTCGATATCGCGCTGGCCGAAGCATTGCGCGACAGCCGCCAGCCTGACTGAGCGCGATACTTTTCCAGCAGCCTCAGGACTGCTCGATCAGAGGATAGAAATCCCGGTTCTCCCGGAGCACGCGTGCATGCAGCAGTTTCAGCACACGATTGGCTTCGGCGCGAAACCCCTCGGGATCGCCGGCGACATTGCCGGCATCATTCCACTTCTTGGCGAACGCGCCATAGGCTTGAGCAATCTGCGCCATCTCGTGCTGGTACTGGCGGCCCATGCCGGCCAATGCCGGATCGCCACGCTGTTGCAGCGCCGGATACAGAAAACGGTCTTCGATTGCCAGATGCAGTTTGATGACTGAACTCATCTCGATGACATGGCGGGCAATATCAGCGGCATGCTCAGCAATGCCGAGCTTGGAAAAGGTCTTGAGGGCGCGAATGCTGTCAAGGATCGCGCTGTGTTGATGTTTGTATTTGTCGAGATTCATGGGGAACATGGGTGGACAGCAATCGGACCGCCGCACCGTCATGCGCGACGCTGCAGCAGCGGGGGGGCAGCTTCAGTCGAGTGCGGCGGCCGGGCCGAAAAACTCGAACCGGCTTTGCGCTGGCGGGACGCCGATCTCGCGCAGGTAACGCTTGATCGCCTGCATGAAGGCGCGCGGACCGACAAAGTAGGCATCCACATCTACCGAGGCCGGCATCCAGCGGCGCAACTGTTCCTGGCTCAGCAAGCCGGTGGCATCCGGAGCCGGATCCTGGGCCCGGGTCTGTTCATAACAAACAAAGTGTTGCAGTTGCGGGTGCTGTTGTGCCAACTGTTCGAGTCGTTGGCGGAAGGCATGCACGCCGCCGTGCCGGGCCGCATGAATGAACACCACTGGCCGCGCACTCGGCAGCGCCACTTCCAGCATCGCCAGCATCGGCGTGATGCCGACGCCGCCGCTGATCAACACCAAGGGCTTGTCACCGGCATTGAGGGTGAACTCACCGGACGGCGGGAACAGCTCAATGACGCTGTTCTCCTGCACCTGCCGATGCAAATGATGCGAGACCTTGCCGCCGGCTTCGCGCTTCACGCTGATGCGGTACTGGCGGCCATTGCTGGCGGCCGACAAAGAATACTGGCGACGCATTTCGACACCATCCACCATCACCCGCAAGCCGATGTATTGCCCGGGCTGAAATGCCAGCAAGGGCTGGCCATCCTGCGGCGTCAGATAGAACGACGTAATTTCCTCGCTTTCCTCGACCTTGCGGCTGACCACGAACGGCCGCGCCCCGCGCCAGCCGCCGACGGCGTTGGCGCGTTCGTCGTACATGCTTTGTTCGGCGCCGATCAGGATATCGGCCAGTTGCTGATAGGCTGCGCCCCAGGCCGCGATGACCTCATCGGTGGCGATCCCGGCACCGAGTACTTCGCGGATCGCACGCAATAAACTGGCGCCGACCATCGGATAGTGCTCTGGCAGAATTTGCAGCGCCACATGTTTGTTGACGATAGTCGACACCAGGCCGCCCAATTGTTCCAGGCGGTCGATATGGCGGGCGTACATCAGAATGCCGTTGGCCAGTGCCCGTGGCTGGTCGCCATTGGCCTGGTGAGCTTGATTGAACAGCGGCGCCACTTGCGGATGATCACGCAGCAGCAAGCGATAGAAATGGGTGGTGAGGGCTTCGCCGCCGCTTTCCAGCAGTGGGACGGTGGCTTTGACAATGGCGCGGTGGTGATCGGACAGCATGCAAGACTCCTTGAGATGAGGGCTGAAATGTTTAGCTTTCTATACTCAAGATGCATGCCAGAAGAAAAAACCTTTACAATCAGTCGCTTGAAGTTTTGCCGGGTCGGAATAACCTGAGTCAAATTGACTTCAATCAAGTATTTTTGACTACAACATTTCTTGGCCGGGACACACGGATGACGCACAAAATCCTGCTCGATGCGCTGATCCCGCTGATGAACGATCTGTCGCAGGACCTGAACGAACGCGAACGCTATCGCCGTCTGCTCGATGCCATGCGCGCCTTGTTTCCCTGTGACGCGGCGGCGTTGTTGCGGCTGGAAGGCGAGTTTCTGGTGCCGCTGGCCATCGACGGCTTGAGCAGCGACACGCTGGGCCGGCGTTTTCGGGTCAGCGAACACCCGCGCCTGCAAACCTTGCTGGCGCACGAAGGGCCGACCCGCTTTGCCGCCGATTCGCCATTGCCGGATCCCTACGACGGTCTGGTGCAAGCCCATTCCGGCGAGTTGCATGTGCACGATTGCATGGGCTGCCCGTTGTACATCGGTGGCCGGCCCTGGGGCTTGCTGACGCTCGATGCCTTGGGCGGCGGCCGTTTCGATCAGCTTGATCCGGCATCATTGCAGGCCTTTGCCAGTCTGGCTGCCGCCACCGTCAACGTCGCCGAACGGATCAGCCTGCTGGCGGCCGACAGCGCACAGCAGCGCTTGCGCGCCGAAGCCTATCGGCTGGCGGCGAGTCAGAGCCGGCGCGAACTGATCGGGCACAGCGCCGCGCATAAGCGCTTGCTGCAAAATATCCGGCTGGCCGGTCCCAGCGACATGACGGTCTTGATTACCGGTGAGACCGGGGTTGGCAAGGAATTGGTGGCGGCGGCGATTCATGCGGCATCGCCGCGTGCGCACAAACCGATGATCAGCCTGAACTGCGCGGCCTTGCCGGAAACCCTGGTCGAGAGCGAACTGTTCGGTCATGTGCGCGGCGCATTTTCGGGCGCGATCAATGACCGTCGCGGCAAGTTCGAACTGGCCGACGGCGGCACGCTGTTTCTCGATGAAGTGGGTGAATTGCCGCTGGCGGTACAGGCCAAGCTGTTGCGCGTATTGCAAAGCGGGCAGTTGCAGCGGGTCGGATCAGATGCCGAACATAGCGTTGATGTGCGCCTGATTGCCGCCACCAATCGCGATCTGGCCGACGAAGTGCGGCGCGGTCATTACCGCGCTGATTTCTATCACCGGCTCAGTGTGTATCCGATGCCGGTGCCGCCGCTGCGCGAACGGGCCCAGGATGTGCTGCTGATCAGCGGCTTCTTTCTGGAAGAGAATCGCTCGCGGCTCGGCTTGCACAGTTTGCGTCTGAGTGCTGATGCGCAAGAGGCGTTGCTGGCGCATGACTGGCCTGGCAATATCCGCGAACTGGAACATCTGATCGGACGCAGTGCCTTGCAAGCCCTGGGCAAATACCCCGAGCGACCGCGCATCCTGACCTTGCATGCGGAGGATTTCAATTTGCTGGCGGCGACGTCGCCGTCCACATCGGCCGCTGCGGCCACTGCGTCGGCAGTGGCCGCCGGCACTCCATTGAAGGCGGCGGTGGCCGCCTATGAGCGCAGTCTGATCGCTGCCAGTCTGGCGCGCAACGCCAATAATCTGGCATCGAGCGCGCGCGAACTGGGGGTTGATCGCGCCAACCTGAACCGGCTGGCGAAACGTCTGGGGTTGAAGTAAACAACACCGGCCACACCAAATGGCATGGCGGACACGGCCGGCGCCGCTGTTTGATTGCCGCTGTTCCTGCATTCCAGTAAAATCGTCAGGTTTTGGTGCTCGCGGCCATGTCCTTGGCTGCAGTTAAACGGGAAACACGCGCCGGCAGAAGCCGGCGATCAACGTGTGCTGCCCCCGCAACGGTAATACAGGCGTCGTGTTTGCTGACCCGCAACGCGCCAGGTTGTCTCATGGTCCACTGTGCTTGCAACGGCATGGGAAGGCGAGGCAATCAGTCCTGTCAGCCCGGATACCGGCCAGAACAGGTGGAAATTTGCGGACGGGGTGTGTCGCGAACGAGAGCAAGCGGCACCCGATCCGATTCCTGAAAAATGCATGTCTGTACGCCCGGGTCACGACTCGCGCGGATGGGCGGGATTTGTCCATGGCCGGAACAGTTACCGCCGACAGGCCACGCCGGACGGCGTGATGCCTGGATTCCGTTTGCCGATTCCAGATCTTCAGTTTCCTTTGATGACGATGCGCGGGGAGGCGTATTGCGCACAAAGACCGCAGAGGGCGGTCGTGACAGGGGAAGTGGCAGTGAAAAAAAACAAATCAGGCGGTTTGCCGCAGCGCTGGTCGCGGGCATCGCTGCTGGCGATGGCAGCTACCGGCGTAACTGCGGGCATCAGCACCGGCAGCGCGTTGGCACAGCAAACCAACAACGAGACGCCGGCCTTGCCGGCAGTACTGGTATCGGAGCAGGCCAACAGCGAGTTGCACCGGCCCAGCGGCGCTGGCGGGCGGCTCAATCTGACGCCGCTGGAAACACCGGCCAGCGTCACCGTGATCAGCGGCGACACGATTCGGGCGCGCGGCTATCAAAGTCTGGTCGACGCCGAAACCCGGGCACCGGGCATTACCTCCGTGCCGTTTTCCGGCAACGGCAACAATTCCCTCAGTGCACGCGGCTTTTACGGTCCCAATTCGATCTCGCAACTGTATGACGGCATGCAGTTGTATAACGCCGGCGGCGTCGTCACGTTTCCGTTCGATTCGTGGAATGTCGAGCGCGTCGAATTCCTCAACGGCCCGGCGTCGGTACTGTATGGCACCGGCTTTGTCGGCGGCGCCGTCAATGTAGTGCAGAAAAAACCGGATGACCAGAAGCAATCGAACAGTCTGCAATTGTCGGCCGGTTCGTTCGGCACCTTCCGTCAAGCCTTCGACAGCACCGGTCCGATCAACGACCAGTTGGCCTACCGCTTCAATATCAGTCACGTCGGTTCGGAGGGCTGGATGGATCGCGGCCGCAATGACAGTCTGGCGATTTCCGCCGCGCTGCAATGGAAGGCCAGCCGCGATCTGACGCTGACGCTGTCCAACGATTACGGCGACATCCAACCCGGCAGTTACGAGGGCACGCCGGTCTATAACGGCCAGATCATTCCCGGCTCGCGCTTCAATAATTACAACGTCGACGATGCCAATGTGCGCTTCACCGAGAACCGCACCTATCTGCGCGCGCGTTATCAGATCGCCGACAATCTGGTGTTCAGCAACGATGTCTTTCTGATTCGCCATGAACGCGCCTACAAGGAAACCTACACTTATACGTTCAAGCCGGCGACCAACACGGTGGCGCGCAGCAATTACCGCGACATTACCGGTTTCCAGACCCAATACGGCGATCACGGTTATCTGACGCTGGATAATCAGTTATGGGGCCGCAAGAATCAACTGGTGGCGGGTTTTGATCTCAACCGTTCGCGCTATGACCGCAACGACAATACGGTGGGCGGCAATTTCCCCGGCGGCACGGTGGTCAACGCCTATAACTTCAATCCGGGGCAGTTTGCGCAAGGCGGCAACTTCCCGATCAAGGCCTTGTACCGCGCCAGCGTCGATCAGGCCGGATTGTTCTTGCAAGACCGCTATCAGTTGACGGACCAATGGGCCATCAGCGGTGGTTTGCGCGGCGATCACTATCAGACCCAGCGTGATGATTTCATCACTGGTGCCACTGCCACCGGTTCCGTCAATGCCACTGCGTGGAATGGCGGCGTGGTGTACAACCCGGTGCCGGAGATGTCCCTGTATGCGCAATATGCCACGGCATCTGATCCGGTTACCTCGCTGGCCAGCCTCAGCGCGTCGCAAATGCAATACGGCGTGTCCAAAGGCAAGCAAGTCGAAATCGGCGCCAAGCAGGCCTTGTGGGGCGGCCGGGCAGAGTGGACCTTGGCGGCCTATCACATCATCAAGAGCAATCTGCTGACGCAAAACGTGAATACGCCGGCGATTTCCGAACTGGTCGGTCAACAATCCTCGCGCGGTATCGAAGGCGCGCTGGCATTGCAACTGAATGCGGCCTGGCGGGTCGAGGCCAATGCTGCGATCCTGAATGCGCGCTTTGACGACTTTGTCTCGAACAAGGTGCAACTGGCCGGTTACCGTCCGCAATTCGTGCCCAAGCGCACCGGCAATCTGTTTGTGTCGTGGCACTTCCAGCCGGAATGGGAAGCCCGGGCCGGCGCCCATTACGTCAGCGATCGCTATTCGGACAACGGCAATGCCGTGGCTTCGCGTCTGCCGGCATATACGGTGGCCGATCTGGGCCTGAGCTGGCAAGTCAATCCCAGGCTCAAAGTCGATTTCCGGATTGATAACCTGACCGACAAGCTGTATGCCGCGTCGACCTATGCCGGTTCCACCACGCAATGGATTCTGGGTGCGCCGCGCAGTTATACCGCGACCATGAATCTGGGTTTCTGAGCACCCGATGACACCTGAGTTGATGCCCCCGATAACCGTCAACAGCAAGCGCCGCCGCCTGCTGTCCGGGTTGCTGCTGTGGCCGGCATTGCCGGTCTCGGCGGCGCCGGCGCCGCCCGCTGCGGCGGGTGTCAGTGTCAGTATCCGCGATGACGTCGGACGCGATCTGACGCTCAGGACGCCGTTGCAGCGTACCGTGATTTTCAATCGCTACACCACCGAATTCGTGCGCGCCATCGGCGCCATGCAAGCTGTGGTCGGGGTGGATATCGACGCCGCCAAAAGTCATCGCTACTGGCCCGGTGTGACCAATGCCATGTTTGCCGGGCAAGGGCAATCGAGTCCGAATTTTGAAGCGATTGTGGCCATGCGCCCGGACGCGGTATTTTTCCCGCGCAACAGCGACTGGCAAAAAGCCGCCACCGTGTTGGGTCGCTTTGGCATCCCGGTGGTGGTATTGACGGCCTGGGATGTGCTTAAACATGAAGAAAACGTCAGCTTGCTGGGGCGCCTGTATGGCCGATCGCAGCAGGCGGCAAACCTGAACGCTTTTTACCGCCGCTATCGCAACTTGCTGGCGCAGCGATTGCAAGGCGTGGTGCGCAAGCGCGTGTATATCGAAGAAGTCGGCAACTATAAAACCCTGCTCAAAGGTTCCGGCTGGCACGACATGGTGGAGCTCGGCGGCGGCCATAACGTGTTCGGCGATATTACCTTGTTCGATCAATCGTCGGCGCGCGGCAGTGTGCAAGGTTTCAGTGTCGACCCGGAAGAAATTCTGGCGCGCCGCCCGGATGTCATCATCAAACTGCAACCGGGACAATATGAATCGCATAGCCGGGCATTTTCCATTCAGGTCTTGCAGTCGATCGCCGCGCGGCCCGGTTTCGAGCAGTTGCCAGCCACGCGCAGCGGTCAGATTTATCACATGAGTTATTACCTCGCCAGCGCTTGCTCCAAGATTGTCGGGGCGTTGCAGATTGCCTGCTGGTTGTATCCGGAACGGTTTGCCGATATCGCACCAGAGCGGGTGATGCGAACCTGGCTGGAACAGTTTCAGCAAGTGCCGGCGCTGGGCGGTTACACGGTTTCGCTGGCGGCCTTGCGCAAGAGTGGAGATGTGCGATGAGCCGCAGCGCCGCCATGCTGTCGCGCGATGCGTTGAAAGCCGCTTTGCGGCAGCACCAGCGGCGAAGTCTGTGGCTGTTGCTGTTGGCCGCGACATTGCTGCTGTTGCTGGTGTATGCCTCGACCGCATCCGGCGTCACCAGCTTGACCCCCGGACAGAGTTGGCGTGCCTTGCTGGCGCCGCTGTTGCCGGCGGCCTGGCTGACCGATATCGGGCCCCTGCAAATCGCCGTATTGCAGCAGTTGCGATTGCCGCGTACCTTGATGGCGGTGATCGCCGGTGCCGGTCTGGCGCTGGCCGGGGTGGCGATGCAAGGCATCACGCGCAATCCGCTGGTCAGTCCGTATACGGTCGGCATTTCACCGGCGGCAGCCTTCGGTGCCTCGCTGGCGATCTTGAGCGGCGCTTCGGCATTGCCGTTGAGCGGTCCGTGGCTGACCGTCGCTGCGGCGTTTTTGAGTGCGGTCATTTGTGCCGCGCTGGTACTGGCATTTTCGGCCTTGCGCGGCGTCAGCGCCACCATGCTGGTGCTGGGCGGCGTCGGCCTGACCTATCTGTTCGGGGCGTTGACGGCGAGCGTGCAGTTCATCGCCACCGAGCAGCAACTATCAGCCATCATTCAATGGACCTTTGGTTCACTCAATGGCAGTACCTGGAATGAAGTGTCGATTGCCGGCCTGATTTTGCTGGCCGGCATTCCCGTGTTGTACGCCCATGCCTGGGCCTTGAATGCATTTGCCGCCGGCGGTGATGAAGTGGCTACCTCGCTCGGCTTTCATGTCGGCCGGGTGCGCGCGGTGGTCACCATTGTCGCCGTCATGATCACGGCCGCGATTGTCAGTTTTACGGGTGTTATCGGTTTCGTCGGGCTGGTGGCGCCGCATATCGCGCGCCTGCTGATCGGTGGCGATCATCGCCGCCTGCTGCCGTTCGCCGCACTGACCGGGGCCTTGCTGGTACTGCTGGCGGACATGGCCGGGCGTTTGCTGTTCGCCCCGGTGATCATTCCGGTCGGCATCGTAGTGGCCTATCTCGGGGTGCCGTTATTCTTGCATTTGCTGTTGTCGAGCCGCCATCGGGGAGGTGCCTGATGCTCAACATCAGTGGCTTGCAGTATCGCTACGGCGGCAAGAGCGTGCTGGATGGGGTTGACTTGCAGGTGCGGCCGGGCGAAGTGGTCAGTCTGGTGGGGCCGAATGGTGCCGGCAAGAGTACCTTGCTCAAGTGTCTCAACCGGATTTTGCGGCCGCACGCCGGCAGCGTGACACTTGACGGTCAGGCACTGCACGCGATGTCACGCCGGCAACTGGCGCAGCGCGTGGCTTACGTGCCGCAACAGACGGCGGCAGCGATGGCCTTGAACGTGGCGGACATGGTGGCGCTCGGGCGCGCACCGTATCGCGGCAGTGTCAGTGCTGCACATGACTTCGGGATCGTGGCCGATGCCATCGAGCGGTTCGGCTTGCAAGCGCTGGCACTGCGTTCATATGAGCAGCTCAGCGGCGGCGAGCGGCAACGCGTATTGCTGGCACGGGCGCTGGCGCAACAGGCACAGTTCCTGTTGCTTGATGAACCGACCAGCGATCTGGATTTGCGGCATCAGGTGCAAGCCATGTCGATTGCGCGCGAATTGGCGCGGCAACAAGGCGCCGGTATTTTGATTGCAATTCATGACCTCGGATTGGCCAGTCGCTTTTCCGACCGGCTGGTGATGTTACATCAGGGCCGCAACCTGGCACAGGGGCCGTGGCAAGAAGTCTTGACGCCAGCCAATATCGCCACTGTGTATGGCATCGGCGCGCTGGTGGGGCAGGCCGATGGCATGCCGTATGTGATTCCGGTGCCGGCATGAGTGCGCCAGCCCGACGCCGGCCGCTGATTGCGTTTGAACAATCCGCCTGCAACGAAGACAGCACGCACGCCAGCGCCTTGCGCAACACGCTGGCGCTGGCGCAGCGTTGCGAACAAGCCGGTTATCACCGTTTCTGGGTATCCGAACATCACAACAACCCGGCGATTGTCGGCAGTGCACCGGAAATTCTGCTCGGTGCGCTGAGCGTATTGACCAGCCGCATGCGCATCGGCGCCGCCGGCGTGTTGCTGCCGTTTTATGCGCCGTTCAAGGTGGCCGAGCAATTCAGTGTGTTGGAAGCGCTGGCGCCGGGACGTATCGATCTCGGGCTGGGACGTTCGCCGGGCGGGGATGGTCGCAGTTTCAATGCGCTCAATCCGGGAGCCAGCGGCGACCGTGAAGAGTTCGAACAAAAGATCAGGGAATTGATGTGCTGGTTGAGGGGTGAAACGCCGGCGGTGCAGGCCGATGTGGCCGGGTTGAAGGTATTGCCGCGCAATCCCGGTTGCGCCCAGCCGTGGTTGCTGGCGACCTCGGTGGCCGGCGCGGAAAGTGCCGCCAGTCTGGGCTTGCCGCTGTGCTTCAATTATTCGGCCGAACAAAGTGTCGGTTGCGTGGAGCAGGCATTTGCCGCTTATCGCCAGGCGTTCCGCCCCGGTTCGCTGGGGGCGCAACCTTATACCGCCGTCATGGTATGGGCGCTGGCCGCCGATACCGACGAGCATGCGCGATATCTGTTCGGACCACGCGCCTTGTGGCGCACCCGGCTGGATGACGGCGTGCGGGCGCCGCTGGTAACGCCGGCCCAGGCCCAGGCGCATTCCTTTACTGCGGCTCAGCGCGAGCGGATTGCGCAGCAAATGCAACCCAACCTGGTGGGGACGCCGCAGGACGTGATGGCGCGTTTGCATCAGTTGGCGGATCGGGTGCAGGCCGATGAAATCGGCATTACCTGCTGGACCCATGCACCGCAAGACCGGATACGGTCATTTGAATTGCTGGCGGCGGCGCATGGACTGTAAGTCAGGCCGGCGGGTGCTTGACTGGTTTTCATCAGTTTGCCTGCCGGGACCGAATGCAACCGCAAATTGACATTGTTTCAATCGGGCAATAATTGACCGCTGCACCATGCCATATCGCGGCGATATCCCCCGCAGTTGGATATGTTGTACGCAAGTTTTCATGATTTCGTCATATTTCGCAGTAAACAACGCCGGGGAATGCGAGCCCGGGTGCCGGCTGGTGCATAATACCGGCACCACATTTTTTCATGCCAAGGAAAGTAACGGATGTCGATCGACTGGGGGCATTTCACACCTTATACAGCGCTGGCCGGCGGGGTATTGATCGGGCTGGCGGTCACCATGCTGCTGTTGCTCAACGGTCGCATCGCCGGTATCAGCGGCATCGTCGGCGGTCTGCTGCGACCGGTCAAAGGCGATCTCGGCTGGCGGCTGGCGTTTGTCGCCGGCTTGGTTGCGGCACCCTTGCTGTTCCGGTTGTGGACCGCATTGCCACCGGTACAGGTGGATGCCGGCTGGGGCACGCTGATCGTGGCCGGCCTGCTGGTCGGCATTGGTACCCGTTATGGTTCCGGCTGCACCAGCGGTCATGGCGTGTGCGGCATTTCGCGCTGGTCGCCGCGCTCGCTGGTCGCTACCGTCTTGTTCATGGCTGCCGGATTCCTGACGGTCTATTTCGTTCGTCACCTGTTCTGAATCATGCTGCCTATTCTTTCTGCTTTCGCTACCGGCCTGGTATTCGGCATCGGCCTGATCATCGCGGGCATGGCCGATCCGCAAAAAGTGCTCGGTTTTCTCGATATCGGCGGTCACTGGGATCCGTCGCTGGCGCTGGTGATGGTGGGCGCCATCGCGGTGGCGGCCATTGCCTTTCGGATCGCGGCAAAACGTCGCCGCTCATTGCTGGGCTTGCCGCTGCAATTGCCAGCCACGCGCGAGATCGACGGCCGTCTGGCTGGCGGCAGCATTCTGTTCGGAATCGGTTGGGGCCTGGCGGGTATCTGTCCCGGTCCGGCGCTGGTGTTACTCGGTGCCGGCATGAGCAAGGGTGCGGTATTCGTGCTGGCCATGCTGTGCGGCATGGTGGTGTTTGAATTGCTGCAACGGCGTCAGTTGAATCTGGCGCGCTGACTGTTTTTTCCTCAATTTTCAAGACCTGATCGCCGCTTGCGGAAGCGATCAGGTTTGTCCTGCTGCTGCCGTGGTGTGCTTATGCCGCAGCCAGTGCCTGCTCCAGATCGGCCAGCAAATCATCGATATGCTCAATGCCGATCGACAGCCGCACCGTATCTTCGGTGACGCCGGCCTTGACCAATTCTTCCGGATTCAATTGACGATGCGTCGTCGAAGCCGGATGGCATGCCAGTGACTTGGCATCGCCGATATTGACCAGGCGCGTAAACAACTTCAGTGCATCCTGGAAACGGGTGCCGCCGGCCAGACCGCCCTTGACGCCAAACGTCAGAATGCCGGACGGACGACCGCCCAGATATTTCTGCGCCAGCGCATGGTCGGGATGGTCCGGCAAACCGGCGTAGTTGACCCACTGTACCTTGGCATGCTGTTGCAGGAACTGGGCAATGTGCGCGGTGTTGGAAGTGATGCGTTCCATGCGCAGCGCCAGTGTTTCAATCCCTTGCAGGATCAGGAAGGCATTGAATGGCGAAATCGCCGCGCCGGTATTGCGCAGCGGCACCACACGCGCACGTCCGATATAGGCGGCGGCACCGAGCGCTTCGGTGTAGACCACGCCGTGGTAGGACACGTCCGGCTCATTGAGGCGCTTGAATTTTTGCTTGTGCTCGGCCCACGGGAATTTGCCGGAATCGACAATCGCGCCGCCCAGCGAGTTGCCATGGCCGCCCAGATATTTGGTCAGCGAATGGACCACGATGTCAGCGCCGAAATCGATCGGACGCAGCAGGTAAGGCGAAGGCACGGTGTTGTCGACAATCAGCGGCACGCCATGGCGGTGCGCAATCTCGGCGATCTTTTCGATGTCGGTGATATTGCCGAGCGGATTGCCGATGGATTCGACGAAGACGGCTTTGGTCTTGTCATCGATCAGCTTGCCGAAGGATTCCGGATCGCGATAGTCGGCGAAGCGGGTTTCGATGCCGAACTGTGGCAGCGTATGCGCAAACAGATTGTAAGTGCCGCCGTACAGGGTCGAGGCCGAGACGATGTTGTCGCCGGCTTCGGCAATAGTCTGGATCGCATACGTGATCGCGGCCTGGCCGGACGCCAGTGCCAGCGCGGCGATACCGCCTTCGAGTTCGGCCACGCGCTTTTCCAGTACATCCTGAGTCGGATTCATGATGCGCGTGTAGATATTGCCGGCCACTTTCAGATCGAACAGATCAGCACCATGCTGGGTATCGTCAAACGCGTACGAAACGGTCTGATAAATCGGCACCGCTGCGGCCTTGGTGGTCGGGTCAGGGGAGTAGCCGCCATGAACGGCAATAGTCTCAAGTCGCATTGAAGCGCCTTCCTTGATAAAAGTTATAGTCGGAACGGGGGATTGTAGCGGACGATCCACATATCCGCACCTGTGAATGAACGCCGGTGCGTCGTACGAAACCGATGCAGGGCATCCATGATAGAGACAAGGCCGGTGGCAGCACAAGGAAGGAAAGCGCATATCGATATGCGCTGCCGTTGCCGGCCTCGGGCAGCCAGAGATATTGTTCGGCACTGCCGCCGAGATGTGCGGGATAACCGGATCGATTTTTGTGGACAAACCGGAATTGATTTTTCTTTACACGCATTGGCCATGCGCAGCGACAAAAGCAGATGCTACATTGGTGGCGTGCAGCGAACAGCAGGCTGCGCAACATGCCAACCGAATCCGCTCCAAGGTGCTCTATGAAATGTCGAACCATGTTGTTGTCGCTGATGCTGTCCGCACTATTGCCCTTGCCGCTGCCGGCGATGGCCGGTGAAACGCTGGTCGTGGCCGGCCTTGGCGGTGCTGCTGCGGTGCTCGTCAAAAACCGCCTGATACCTGAATTCGAACAGAAATTCGGCGTCACGGTGCTTTACTATCCGGAAAATTCAGCCGAAGCCTTACAGCGCTTGCGCACGGATCAGCAGCGCGGCACCGATACTGACGTTGCTTTCATGGATGACAGTTTGATGGAGCAGGCGGTGGACGAAAAATTGTGCGGGAAAATCAGCGCCGATGTGACGCACGGGTTCGACGCGGCAGCGCATTTCCACGACAATCGGGCGGCAGGGATTGGCCTGGTCGCGCTCGGCCTGATGTACAACAAAAAACTGTTTGCCGATAACAAATGGCCGGCACCGGCTTCGTGGCGCGATTTGGCCGATCCGAAGTTCAGCGGCCGGGTCAGTCTGGCGTCGCCCAAAAACGGCTACGGTCTGACTACCTTGTTGGCGCTGGCCCACGTCAACGGTGGCGTGAATGACAAAGGCATGGATGCTGCATTCAACATGATCCGCAACGCGGTGTTGCCATTGACACCGGGTCTGGCGAATACGCCGGCGACATTATTGACCATGTTTCAGTCGGAACAGATCGTCATGGTGCCGTGGGGCAGTATCCGGGCCCAGCAACTGGCAGCGGAAAGCGGCATGCCGGTGGGCATCGCGTATCCGCGCGAAGGCGTGCCCACGGTGCTGGTGGCGGTGTGTCCGGTAGCGGCCGGCAAGCGGCAGGCACTGGCGCAGGCGTTTGTCGACACGGTGTTGTCGGCACCGGCACAAAAGCTGTTTGCCGATGAAGTGGGGCTGCTGCCGCTGCGCAAAGATATGCCGGTCAGACCAAACGGTTTCATCCCGGCCGGTATCACACCGATCGCCATCGACCAGCAATTCGTGATCCGCAATCGCAGCAACTGGAACCAGCGCTGGACCAAAGAGATCGGCCCTCTGGATTGAGCGCGGATTTGCGCGCAGATGACAGTCTGTTCACGGCGCGTCGGGAATCGTCTTGCAGGTCGGCCCGGACGATGGCGGCGGCGTGGCGGGATAGGTCTGCGGCAAGATGCGCACCGGTGTCGTCACGACGAAACCATCAGAAAATTGCGCTTCGACAAACGTGGCTTTCCAGCCGGTAGCCGGCGCGCTGAGTTGCACCGCGATATGCTGCGCCGCGCGCAGCGGTGTGGAGTGATAGCGGATGCCGCAGGCAAAGCGGAAATCACGCGCGGCCGGATTGCTGGCACTCCATTGCTGCACCCTGACCGGTGTTTCCGAGAAGCTGATTTGCAGCAGCTGGCTGTCCTGTCCCGGCGACGCCGGATCCCTGATCCGTTGTGTCTGGACAGTCGGCAGCGCCACGCCATGCTGCAGGCGATTGATGAACGTGATCAATGATGTTTCCACATATGCCCTGATGCCGTAGTGACTGGAGTTCGGTACCATCCGCAAGGCCTGCTCGCCGGGTAGCTTATCGACATAGAATTGTGTATTGTCCGGCACGAAAAAGTCATCGCCACTGGCATTGACGATGTACTTGGGGATCGAAAGCCGGGCCGCATGCGGGCTGTCGAGATAACGCAAGGGATCCTGAATCCGCAGCAGCTGGTCGAATTGCGGCGTCTTGCGCCGGACCGTAATGCCGTCACGCTGATAATCGCCAAACGCCAGCGGCCAATTGCCGCCATACGTCTGCCGGGTATGTTCCAGTACCTGATCCGTGCCGAGAATATCAATCACGAATGGCACTATCGCTTCAATACGGGTATCGGCCAGTGTCGCCAGCCAACTGGCCCAGGCACGCTTGGAAGCGCCGGCGGCAATAAAGCTGTGGATATGCCAAGGCTGCAATTCCTGTTGCGCCAGATCCATGGTTTTTACAATCGCTGCCATCATCGGCACGTGCAAGGGCATGAATGGCCGGGTCTCCGGTGCCTGCAAAAACAATGCCCAGCTGTGCGCCACGCTGCTGTCTTCGCGGCGCGCCACGCCATCATCGGCATAGTGCAGGTACTGGTTGGGAATATTGCTGACGGCAATGACGATGGTTCTGGTTTGGCGGGCCACCGTCAGCGCCATGGCTTCGGTGAAGTCGGAAGGGACCTGGGGGCCGCTGCCGCTGATATTGACGCTGTTGGTGCCGTTGTTGGCGACCAGCAGCGCCTTGCCGGGCAAGGCATCGGCCGGAATATAGATAGTGACCTCGTGTTGCCAGTCCGCCGGCGTCACCAACTGGTGCGGCGACCAGTGCTGGGAAGTCAGTGCAAAGCTGCGCTTTTCCACGCCCGGCAACTGCGTGGTTTCCCCGGCGACATAGTGCAGCGGCTCCTTTGCCTGGGCGGCGCGATAACAGGTGAGGACCTCGCTGAAGCGCTGCTGGTGCGCGTCAAAACATTGCTGCGCCACAGCGGACGTGTCGGGCGCGGTGGTACTGCAGCCGGTCAGAAAGCACAGGGATAGCAGCGCAGCACAGGGGGACCAACGATTCATTGCCAACTCCGGTAGATCTGTCAATGCAGGATGCCAATGGCAGAGACGTTTGATCGCGATGAAAACAGTGTTTTATCGAGATCGAAGTGGCGATGATGAGAGAAAAAAAGAAAATATTAAATAGAATAAATTCTATTTAACTTGAGGATGCGATACACCTGCGCCGTTATCCGGCACAGGGACGCCGGTCTTAGCGCTGCACCTGTGCTGCGCACGTCGCACGTTTTTTTGCAGGATCGGTCTCGCTGCTCTGTGCGGTACAGTCGCGATAGCGTTGCGCGTAGCGGTCAAAGTTGTCGCGCGCGACCTCCGGCGTTTTCTGCAACAGGTCGTTGATGTAAGTGCGGCTGCCGATTTCGAAGTGCTGGTAATCGACAGGGAAATTCCAGTCGCCGCCCCAGATCAGGAACCCGTGGCGCGCGAAAATATCCAGCACCAACTCCGCCATGCCGCTGCGCGGGGCTTTACCGGCGCGCGTTTCGCTGCGATTGACGAAAGTCTTGGCGCTGTCCGGCGGCAGGATGGTGGCGTGGCCTTCATCGTCGAATGCCAGATAGGGATTTTGTACCGGGTTGATATCGATGGCGACGCCGTAAGCATGCTTGGACCAGTCGCCACCACCGGTAATAGGGCGGCCATTGAAGGCAGAGGTATTATTGTCGCGCATGGCGGCCTGGTCATCGCCTTTGTAATACTCCATCAGCCGCGCTTTTCCGAGCGGAAAGCCGTGCGTCTTCAAATCGGCAAAAATACCGGCCGTCTGCGTGGCCACGACGTCAAGCACCACCACATTGCCGGTGCCGGTTGTGCCTTCAAAATCGACATAGTCGAAATTGACCCGGCGCAGACGTTCGCACGGCACCGGATTGTCATCCTGGATGACTTGCGCGGCGCGCATCCGGGCGCAATCTTCGGCCGTGACCGGGAGTACCCTGGCGGCTGAGGGTCGCGGGTCGGCGTGGGTGCAGGATGTCAGCAACAGCACACAAAAGAGGAACAGAATGGGGCGCACAGCAACCGGCATGGTCATCTCCGTGATGAATGAAAGCGGTAGACCGGCAGCTGTCCGCTTTGGTTCAGCGCAGACAGCCGGCGATCAGGATGCTGGCGGTTGCCAGCCGCCGCCAAGCGCCTTGAACAACGCTACCGAGGCTTGCAGGCGCGCCTGTTGCAGCTGGGTCGCGACATCTTGCGCCGCGTACAGCGTGCGCTGTGTGTCCAGCAATGTCAACAATGTTTCGGCACCGGCACGGTAGCGGGCCTGCGCCAAAGCAAATGCGGTACGCGCCTGGGTCACTTCGTCCTGTTGCAAGCGGCGCTCGGTATCGATACTGGCGACGGCGTTGAGCGCATCTTCCACATCGGCGAAGGCGGCGATGATGCTGGCGCGGTATACCGCCAGCAATTCTTCCCGTTGCGCCCGCGCCAGATCGCGTCCGGCAGCGAGCCGGCCGGCATTGAAGATCGGCGCCGTCAAGCCAGCCGCCAGACTGTACAGCGGATTATCGAACA
Organism: Herbaspirillum autotrophicum; assembly: GCF_001189915.1. Classification (GTDB taxonomy): domain Bacteria; phylum Pseudomonadota; class Gammaproteobacteria; order Burkholderiales; family Burkholderiaceae_D; genus Herbaspirillum; species Herbaspirillum autotrophicum. The sequence goes on along the minus strand of NZ_LFLS01000002.1, from coordinate 303,082 downwards.
CGGTATTGAGACGGTTGCTGCCGAGGCCGACTGCGGCACTCAGATTCAGACGCGGCAGCATGGCGGCGCGGGCCGCGCTGATATTGGCATCGGCGGCCGCCAGATCGGCTTCGGCGCGGGCGATGTCAGGCCGGCGCAGCAGCAAATCCGACGGCAGCATGGCGCTGATGGCCGGTTCGGTGAGCTGTTCGAATGTGCCGGCGCGCGGCCGTTGTTGCAGGGCGGTCAGTGGTGTCGCCAGCAATACCGCCAGCGCTGATTCGCTGTCGCGGATTTGCCTCGTCAGCACCGCCGCCGCACGTCGCTGGGCGGCAACCAGACCGCGCTGCTGGGCCAGTTCCAGCGGTGTCGCGGCGCCGGCGCGCTGACGCGCTGCCACCAGTTCCAGTATTCGTTCGGCGCTGCTCAGGTTGGCTTGGGCAATCAGCAAGCGTGCCTGTAATCCCTGTTGCGACAGCCACACCGAGGCGACGCCGGCGGTGACCGTAAGCCGCACGGTATCGCGCTCGAATGCAGCAGCTTGCAGGGTGGCGACGGCAGCGTCGCGCACGGCGCGATTGCGGCCCCAGAAGTCGACTTCATAGGTGGCTGCCAGACCCGCGCTGTAGGTATTGCCGAACGCCGTGTTGCCGCTGTCGAAGCGACCGTCGCGATTGGCACTGGCAGTCAGCGCCAGCTCGGGCAGCAGCGGTGCGCCGGCAATGCGCGCCTGCGCTTCGGCCTGGCGAACGCGGGCACTGGCGGCTGCGACATCCAGGCTCTGCTGCCGGGCCGCGACAACCACGGCATTCAATTCAGTGCTGCCAAAGCTTTGCCACCATTGCTGATCGACAGGCGATGGCGACAGCGCGGCACCGGCGTTGGTGCGCCAGGCCGCAGGCGTGGCTGGCGCACTTTGATCGCTGGCTGATGGCAGGCCGCTACAGCCGGTGACTATCGCTGCCAGCAACAGCCAAGGCAGGGGGCGCAAGCGCGATAAGGTGAAACGGGAATCTGACATAGTCATTCGCTTGCCAATGCAATAACCGGATCCAGCCGCGCCGCTTTGCGCGCCGGCATGAAACCGAAGATCAGGCCGGTTGCCACGGCGCAGGAAAAGGCGCCGATGATCGCGCGCAGGGAAAAGATCACCGGGACGTTCCACACCATCAGCAGCAGACCGATAGCCACACCGATGATGACGCCGGCAATGCCGCCGACCAGCGAGACCAGCACCGCCTCGGCCAGAAACTGGCGCATGATGTCGCGCTCGCGCGCGCCGGTGGCCATGCGGATGCCAATCTCGCGGGTGCGTTCGCGCACCGTCATCAGCATTACATTCATCACGCCGATCCCGCCGACCAGCAGTGAAATCGCCGCGATCAGACCGAGCATCAGGGTCATGGTACTTTCGGTTTCGGATTGCACGCGCACGGTCTCGGCGTGATTGTAGATGCGTACATCCTTGGCGCGGCGGCTTTTCTCCAGTGCCGCACTGATGGCTTCGGCGGTTTGATTGGCGTGTTTGGCATCGCCGATCTGCACCGCGATCCAGTTCGGATTGGTGTGGCCGTACAGCCGCGCGGCGGCAGTGGTGAGCGGCACGATCACGCGCTCATCCTGATCTTCACCGTTGCCGGCGCCTTTGCTGGTCAGGATGCCGATCACCTGGAACGGCACGCTGTCGATCAGGATGTCCTGACCGATCGGATCGCTGCCGTCGGCAAACAAGGCTTTGCGCACCGAGGTGCCGATCACGGCCACCTTGGCCAGACTGTCGAGATCGCTCTGGTCGAACAGGATGCCGTGACTGACACTCCAGTTCAGGGCTGCCGGAAAATCGGTCGTGGCGCCGCCGCCTTCGGTCTGATGATCGATATTGCCACGGCGCACCATCACCTGGCCTTCGATATACGGCATGGCGACGGTGACATTCGGTACCTGGCGAATGACATCGATGTCATCCAGTGTCAGCTTGCCGCTGCGGGCGCGGCTGCTTTGCGGCATCGGTGAGATATACATGGTGCGGGCGCCGAAAATTTCCATTTCCGCCATTACGCGTTGTTGCGAACCGGTGCCGACTGCCAGCATCACGATCACCGACGCCACGCCGATGATGATTCCCAGCAGCGTCAGTCCGGTACGAAAACGGTTGATCCACATCACGCGCCAGGCAGTGCGGCTGGCTTCACGCAGATCATCCCAGGCCGACGCGCCACCATCGCGCCCGGCCTGTTGCAGGTCGAGCGGCGGCAAATTGCTGACAGGCGCAGCGGCGCTGCCGGAGTCGGCCACGATCTGGCCATCCAGAATTTCAATCACGCGCCGCGCCTGCTGCGCCACCTTGCGATCATGCGTGATCAGAATGATGGTGTGACCGGCATCGGCCAATTCGTGCAGCAGCGCCATGACTTCGGCGCCGCTCTTGCTGTCGAGCGCACCGGTGGGCTCGTCGGCCAGAATGATGCGGCCGCCGTTCATCAACGCACGCGCAATCGATACCCGTTGCTGCTGGCCGCCAGACAATTGCGCCGGCCGATAGCCGAGCCGTTCGCCCAGTCCCAGTCGCTGCAACAAGGCAGCGGAGCGCGCGCGTCGTTCGGCTTCCGGCATGCCGGCGTAGATCGCCGGCACTTCCACGTTTTCACGCGCGGATTCGGAGGGAATCAGGTGATAGCCCTGAAATACGAAACCGAAGGCTTCACGCCGCAACCATGCCAGCGCATCGGCGTCGAGGCCGGCCACGTCATGGCCGTTGAAGCGATAGGTGCCGCCGCTCGGGCGGTCGAGGCAGCCGAGCAGGTGCATCAGGGTCGATTTGCCGGAGCCGGAGGCGCCGACAATCGCCACGAATTCACCGGCCGCAATCGACAGCGTGACGCCGCGCAGCACTTCCACCGCAGGCGCGCCATCCAGACCGCCATAGCGTTTGCGGATGTCTTGCAGTTCAATCAGCGGTACTGCGCTCAAAGCTTGAATCTCCGGGCGGCGTTACTGACCATGCGTTCACCGGTCACCAGTCGTTCACCTTCGCTGACGCCATCCAGCACTTCGCCATGCAGCCGGTTGCGCACGCCGATGCGGATCTCGCGCGCTTCGATCTTGCCCTCCTTGTTGAGAACCCGGCCACGATAGCGTCCGGCCTGGCCGGCTTGCGGTTGCAGTGCGGTCAGCGGCGCGCTCACCACATTGCGGGCGGCGGCGGTGACGAAGGTCACTTGCGTCGTCATTTGCGGCATCAGTTCGCCATCCGCGTTGGCGACATCGAACAGCACGGTGTACAACACCACCTTGCCGACGGCTGCGGCCGGCGGCGCGGAACCGCCTTTGCCTTCCGGCACCGGCGGCGACGGCAATACTTGCCGTACCTTGCTTGGCCAGCGGCGCCGCTCACCGCCGAGGGTGGTGAAATACACACTCATGTCCGGTTTGACGCGACGCACGTCGGCTTCCGACACTTCGGTCCAGACCGTCATGTGCGACAGGTCGGCAATGCGCAGGATATTCGGGGTCTGATAGGTGGCGTTGAGGGTCTGGCCTTCACGCGCCTCCAGCGACACCACGGTGCCGGCAATCGGTGCGTAGATACGGGTGTAACCGAGACGGGCTTCATCGCCTTTGAGATTGGCCTGATTTTGCTCAATCAGCGCGCGCAGATTGGCGACTCTGGCACTGGTACCGGCCACTGCCGCTTCGGCCTGTTGCACATCTTCATCGCGGGTGGCGCCGTCGCCGGCCATGCGCTGTTGCCGCGTCAGTTGCTGGCTGGCCAGACGCTGTTGCGCCTGCTGCTCGGCCAGTTGCGCGTGCAAGGCGGCCAGCGCTGCGCGGCCGGCATCCACCGTGGCCTGTGCCACGCTCGGGTCAATCTCGACCAGCAATTGTCCCTTGCGTACTTCGGCCCCCGGCTGTACGTGCAGGCGATTGATTTGTCCTGATACCTGCGCGCCGACATCCACATAGTGACGCGGCTGCAGGGTGCCGACGGCGGTGACCGCGGCTTCAATATCGGCCCGCCCCAGCGTGGTGGTTTCGTAGTGCAGCGCCGGGCGTGTGGCCCACCAGGCAACGGCGCCGCCAATCAATACCAGCACTACGGCGAGTACGCCAATCCGGCGTTGTCGCCAGCCAGATCTGGCGGCAGCCATTACGAACCCACCTCAAAACTGAGGGTGGCGGTGTGGTGCACATTCTCGTATTGCTTGCCGTCGACGGTGACGGAACCGTTCAGCCTGGCCGTGATTTCCAGCACGTACAAGCCGGGAAACGGCGTCGCCAGTGTGACTGCGCCGTCGGCCGTGGGCTTGAGCGTGCGCCGCCAGCCGGCGCTGGTCACGACATTGACTTGTGACGCCGGGACCACATTGCCTTTCCAGATCAGTTTGAAGGTATTGCCGTTGGCGGTAGTCGGTACCAGTTCCAGATCATTGACCGGTTTGGTTTCGGTACGGCCATAGCGGGCCTGATAATAATGCAGCACGCCATCGGCACTGACGCGGCTGGCCAGCACCCGTATATCGCCGCTGGCCGGTGCGGTGATCGCATAATCGCGGTCCTGCACCGCGAGCGGCAGATCCTTGCCATTGGCCATACCATCGGCCAAATACGCCCGCAGCGTTGTCAGGCCGCCGGCAGCCGGCGTCAATGGCCGTTCCAGTTCGCCGATATAGGCATGGGCACCATTGCCGTCGCGTTGCATCCAGATGTAATCGGCGCGCGCCGCTGCCGACCAGGCCATGGCAGTCGCGGCCGTCAACAGCAGCAGGGAGGTTTTGGTAACAACAGAACGGGTGGATCGCATGACAAACCTTGACGATGAAAATGAGGAAATGAAAGAGAGCGCGGCGCAAATAAATGCGCCGCTATTCATATGACGTTTGAGATGGCAAAAAAGGCCAGTGCCGGCGCAAATATATTTTGCGGCAAACCAACGTTACATATCGGCTTGCAACAACCAGACCGATCCGGCCAGTCCCAGCACCAGTCCGACCGAAGCCAGCCGCATGACATGGCGCGGCGCATAAGACAGCATGGCGGCCAGCAACAAGGCGGCAACGGCGAGCAAACCGGTCCATGCCAGCGTGCCGACGCCACCATGCCACAGCCAGACGCAAGGCAACAGCGCCAGCAACAGCAAGACACCGCCGACGATGCGCAAGTGGCGGCGTGGCCGCGCGCCGGTTTCATAGCCCAGCAACTGGCGCTGATGACGGTCCATCGCCAGGCACAGGGCGCTCATGCCGGCGTGGCACAGCAGCAGCGCCGAGCCGGTCGTGATGAGTGTGATCAGATTCATGGCTGGCCCTGCATGTGGCGTGTGTGTTTGACCGGCAGCGCCGCCGCCGGTCTGGTTTTTTGACGTACCTTCCAGGCCGCGCGCAACAACAGCGCACCGAACAACAGCGTGGTCAGTTCGACCGCGCCGCGCCCCCATTCACCCTGTGCAGCATAGACCAGCAAGTGCTGGCCGGTGGTCAGCCAGTTCAGCAGCGGCAGGCACAGGCACAGGATGGCGGTCAGCGTCAGTTGTTCGTACCAGGCCGGCAGCGCCGGGCGCAGCGCTGCATGCAGCAGTGTCAGCAGCCAGACTGCAAAGAAAGTCATGATTTCCCAGTCATGACGCTCATCCAGTGCCAGCGGCAGCAAGCGGTTGCCCCACAAATAGGCGACGCAAGCCAGCGCCAGACCGGCGATGGCGGCGACATTGAGAATCTCGATCAGCCGATACACCTGCGGCGTGGCGCGGCCGAATTCGCGCAAGGATTTCTGGCGGCGCTTGACCATGAACAGAATCGCGCCGGTCGCCATCATGGCGCTGCCGGCCAGGCCGCAAATGAAATACAGCCAGCGCACCGCAGGATCGGCAAACTTGACTTCATGCAGATCGGCCATGGTGCGCTGGCTGGCATCGCCGCTGCCGTCAGGTGCACTGTGCGGCAGATTGGTGGCGAGCAGCGCGCCGCTCACGCCATCGAAGGTCAGGAATCCGCGTGTGGTCAGAATGTGACGCGGTTGTTCGGCCTGATGGACCGCGCCATAGACTTTCACTTTCATGGCAGCATCGCCGGGATGGTCGATCACGACCGCGTAAGTCCAGCTGTTGAGCGCGGCTTCAGCTTGTTTGATCAAGGGGCCGAGTGCCGTCAGTTGCGCCGGCTGCCCCTGGCTGGCGGCGCTCGGTCCGAACTCGCTGACGGGCGTGCGCTGGCCGTTGAGCATGCCTTGTGCCAGTTGTGCCGCCGGCATATAGGTATAGACGCTGATGACCAGCCCGGTATAGGTAATCATGAACAGGAACGGCAGCGTCAGCACGCCCAGGGCATTGTGGGCATCGAGCCACGAACGCTGGCCTTTGCCGGGACGGAACGTGAAGAAATCCTTGAAGATGCGGCGATGCGTGACGATCCCCGATACCAGCGCCACCAGCATTGCCATCGAGGCGATGCCAACGATCCACAGGCCGACGGTTTCGGCATGCAGTTCGTGATGGAATTCGACGAAATGATTGCCGCCGGTGGTATCGCGCCCGGGGCGAGGCGGTTCCGGCACTTGTTCGCCGGTGCTCACCGACACCCGGCGGTCGGCGAACATGCCATGTTTATCGAGCCAGAACAAGCGTACGCTGTCCTCGCCGGCACGCGGCCAGATTTCCCACATATTGCTGTCGGGTGCGTACTTTGCGAGTTGCCGCAGGCCCTGATTGACGGCCGCTGCATGATCTTGCGGCGTCAGGTGCTGACCCGGCTGCACGGTGGCCGGATCGCCATCTGCCGTTTGCATGCGTTCCGGCTGCATCCACTGGGTAATCTGCGCATTGAATACGGACAGCGTACCGGTCAGGAAAATGGCGAACATCAGCCAGCAAAACCACAGGCTGCTCCAGGTGTGCAGCCACGCCATGCGTTGCCGGAAACCGGCGAACATCGGGGTTGATTGCATTGTCATTACGCACCGCCTGTCTGCGGCATGCCGGCAAAGGCAGCCAGCCCGAGTACCGGCAACATCAGCATCGCGGTGATCGCGAGCAGCACCAGCCACGCGCGCGTCAAATCACGATAGCCAAAGGCCAGAATCAGCGCCAGCGTAAATACCGCAAAACCGAGCTGGCCGCCGATCAGTACCGACTGACTGGCGTAACGCGAAAAAACCGCAGCGACCAAAGCGGCTGCGGCGGAGGCCAGCAAGTAGGCCGCGAAGATCACGGCCAGCTTGCTGAGTACGGTATGGTAAAAACTGCGCACCCTGATCAGGGTTGCGCCGGATGTCGCATCAGGCATTGTTACGCTTTCATATCCTAAAATTTGTAGCTGAGGGTTGCCATCAGATTGCGTGGCGTACCGAACTGACCTTGTCCCGCGAAGTTGCTGTAATACTTTTTGTCGAGCAAGTTATTGATATTGATTTGCCCCGATATTTTAGGGGTAAATGCATAGCGTGCCATCACATTGACGATGGTCAGTGATTGCTGTTCAAACGGCGCGCTGTTGTCGAACGGGTAGTAAGAACTGCTTTGCCAGTTGACACCGCCACCCACGGTCAGTGCACTCCAGGCACCCGGCAGGCGATAGGCAGTGAACAGATGAGCACGGGTCTGGGGCATCTCGGGGTTGATGCGTTGGTCTTTGGCATCCCTGGCGATGGCGAAGGAAACCCCGGCGACCAGATTCCAACCGGGTGCCAGTTCACCTGAAACCTCCGCTTCGAAGCCCTTGCTGACAACCCCTTTGGCCGTGGTGTAGGCATTGTCGGTGCTGCCTGGCACCAGCGTGTTGGGGTCCATCTGTCCGACATTGTCCTGCTCGATACGGAATACGCCAAAGGATGCATTGACGCGGCCATCGAGATACTCGGCCTTGATGCCGGCTTCATAGTTCTTGCCGGTGACCGGATCAAGAAATTTGCCGGTTTCATCGCGATAGCTTTGCGGTTGGAAAATTCCGGTGTAGCTGGCGTAGGCAGAATAGATACTATTGATATCAAAAATCAGGCCGGCGTACGGCGTGAATATTTTATGCTCACGTTGCTGACTGGCGACGCCGGTTTCCGACTTCCAGCGGCTGTAGCGGCCACCGACGATGAGCTTGAGCGGATCGCTCAACGACAGCCGTAATGCGCTATACAGGCCATCCTGAGTAATCCGTTCGCTGCCGGCTGAGGTTAGCGGGCCCCATGCCGGTTCCGGATAGGAACCGTCCCATTGATAGAAATTGCCGGTGCCAGGCGCGGTGCCGGGATTGTGATTGGCGCGATCAGTCTTGGCCTGACTGCGCGTTACGCCAACCACCAGCTCGTGCTTGCGGCCGAGCAGACTGAACGGACCGCTGGCCTGCAAGTCGAGACTGTTCTGGCGGAAACTGGTTTCGGTATAGTTGCGCAGGGCGCGCAAGCCGGTGCCGGTATTTTTATCGAGTGTGCCGAATAAATACAGCAGCTTGGCATCGTAATCGCTTTCGCGATGCGTGAGGTTGGCCTTGATTTTCCAGTCATTGTCGAAGCGATGTTCGAGATTGACGAACACCGTCTTGTTGGTGCTGTACCAGCGCGTCCAGTTGGCGGCCGTGGTCTTGGAGGTGTCCCAGTCGGTAAAACTGCCGTCGGTGAAACGCAGCGGTAAGCCTCCCCAGGTCGAGCCGGTCGGACGATTGGCCTGATAGTCGGCACCGATGCTGAGGGTGGTCGAGCGACTGAGATCGGCATCGATGACGCCATACATCACGCTTTTCTGTCCGTGATACAGGTCGACATGCGAATCGCGTTCTTCGCGCATGGCGATGAAACGGCCGCGCACGCTGCCATCGGCATTGAGCGGGGTCGACAAGTCGGCGCTGGCGCGATAGCGGTTCCAGGATCCAACGCCGGCCGACACTTCGCCGGTGAACACTTTACTGTTGGCATGCTTGCGCACCAGATTGATCGACGCCGACGGCTCGCCGGCACCGGTCAGCAAACCGGTGGCGCCGCGTACCACTTCAATGCGGTCATAGATGATGGAGTCGTTGCCGGACTCACCAAAGAACGACAAGCCGATGGAGGTCGGCACGCCATCGTATTGCAGATTGTCGATGTAAAAGCCGCGTGAGTAAAAGTCATTGCGGTCACTGTCGCTGCCGGTGACGGTGACACCGGTGACTTGCATCAGCACATCGCTCAGCGAGACCAGGCTCTGGTCATCGATTTGCTGGCGCGTGACCACGCTGACCGATTGCGGCGTATCGCGTGGCGACAGCGTCAGGCCAGTAGCGGCAGCGGTAGCCGGTGTGGTGTAGGCGCCGGTACCCTCGGTAACCACGCTGCGCTCGGCGGCGGCGCTGACCTTGATCTCCGGCAGCGCGCTATTGCTGGTGACCGGCGTGAAGGCCGCAGTATTGATCTTGCGCAAGACGAAGACATCCTTGCCCCGCGCCACGGCGGTCAGCCCGGTACCGGCCAGCAGTTGTTCAAAACCTTGCGTGACCGAGTGATTGCCGCGCAAGCCGGGGCTGTGCAAGCCGTCAGTCAATGCCGGATCGGCCGCCAAGGTGACGCCGGCGCTGCCGGCAAAACTGGACAAGGCCTGATGCAACGGTCCCGCCGCGATATTGTAGCTGCGGTTGGCATTGCCGGTGCTGCTGGCCGGCCGGCGCATGATGCCGGCGCCGGTGGTACGACGTGATGATGGTGAGGGGTGACGCATGATGAAAAGCTGTCCTTTCGCGGTGTCAGATGTCGTGCTTCCTATCTTGTCTGACCAACGAGTTGGCAAAAGGGGACATGCTTTTTTCAAATGGAATGATTTTTCTTGTGCCGCTTGCCGGTAACCGGCAGTGACGGTGGTCGTCATTGCATGGCGCTGCAACAAGCGGGGAGCCGGAGGGTGCAGATGACAGGACAGGTGAAAGGGCAAATATCGCTGCTGACTCATGCCGGCTGCAGCGTTACCCAGTAGCGGGTAACAAAGGTGGCGCGCAGCGGCAAGGATTCCACCAGTGCGGTCAGGATGGCGTCGGTATCGCGCAACTGAAATACGCCGGCCACCTGCAATTGTGCGACTGCCGGATCGCAACGCAGAATGCCGGGACGATAACGGGCGACTTCGGCCACGAATTCGCCGAGCCGCATGCGTTCGACGTACAGGGTGCCGCCGCTCCAGGCATCGGCATGCGGTGTCAGCGGCTGCAAGCCGTCGCCATGGTGCTGATTGAACGTGGATTGCTGATCGGTGCCGACAATATAGCGTGCCGCCGCGTTGGCGCGCGGCGTGACTTCCACCGCACCTTGCAATACTGCCACCGAGCTGCTTTTTTCATGCTGGCGCACGACAAAACGGGTACCGAGTGCGCGCAGGCTGCCGTGATTGTCTTCTACGATAAAAGGGCGCGCTGGTGTTTGCGGGTCGGGCGCGGTCTGAATCAGGATTTCACCACTGCGCAATATCAGGCGCCGGGTCTGACCATCGAAGGCTATATCCACCGCGGTGCCGGTATTGAGGGTGAGCCGGGTGCCATCGATCAGCGTGATCTGGCGCTGTTCGCCGGTGGCGGTGCGCTGCTGTGCGGTCCACTCTTGCCACGGTGTATTGCGCCAGGCAACCCAGGTCAGCGGGCCGGCGGCAATCATCAGCGTCAGCGCCTTGAGTGTGGCGCGCCGGTTGTTTTGTGCGGCCTGGCGCAAGGTGGGGGCGCCCAGTGCTGCCGGCACCAGGCCGAATTTACGGCTGATCTGTTCTGCCCGTTGCCAGGCAAATTCGTGGTCCGGGTGACTGGCGCGCCAGCGGGCGCAGGCTTGATGGTCGGCGTCACTCATGTCGCCGGCATGCAAGCGCATCAGCCATTGTGCTGCAGCTTTGGCTGCCGCCGGCGTGACACTGTCGCCGGCATGACGAGCTGGCGCAGCGATGGAATGTGCGGTATTCACAAGCTGTCCGCCGCCAGCAGCAGGCAATGTTCGAATGCGCTTGCCATATAACGTTTTACCGTGCGTTCGGTGACATCCATCTGGCGCGCAATTTCGCCGTAAGTCAGGCCTTCCAGTTGCGACAGTAAAAACGCTTCGCGCGCCTTGACCGGCAAACCGTCCAGCATGGCATCGATTTCGTGCAGGGTTTCGAGGATGATCATGCGCGCCTGCGGCGACATGGCTTGCGGCTCGGGCAGGGTGGCCAGCACTTCCAGATAGGCTTGTTCCAGCGATTGCCGGCGCACATGATTGATCAGCAAGCGGTGCGCAATCGTGGTCAGGTAGGCGCGCGGTTCGAGCAAGGTTTGCTGGCGCTGGCTTTTATGCTGATCGAGAATCCGGACGAAGGTGTCCTGTGCCAGATCGACCGCCTGGTCGGCGCCGTTCAGCTTGCGCCGCAACCAACTGACCAGCCAGCGGTGGTGGTCGCAGTAGAGCGTGTGCACTTCGTGATGCCCGATCGACGTTGCTGCTGACTCTGCCACCGACACTGCGGTCTCCATGGATGTAAATAAGAATTATTCCTATTTTAGGCGAGCAGGGTCTACTTAGGCAATCTCAAATTAATTCGATGGCAGCGGATTGGGCAAGATGCGACAGAACGCGTAGCGCGGGCAAAAAAACGGGGTTGTCAGAACGTCATTCTGACAACCCCGCAGTATGGAGGTACGCGGCAGATCAGTCGCGAATTTCCAGGGCCCGGTTCAGGCTCAGTGCCGCCAGCGAGCAAACCGCACCGGACAGCAGGTAAAAGCTGACATAGGCCAGGCCGAAGTGGGCCGACAGTCCGAGCGCTACCAGCGGTGCGAAACCGGCGCCGACCAGCCACGACAGATCGGAAGTCAGGGCCGCGCCGGTGTAGCGATACTTGGCCGGGAAATTGGCCGTCACGGCACCGGCCGCTTGTCCGTAGGACAGGCCCAGCAAGCCGAAGCCGATCAGAATGAAGGTGTCCTGACCCACATCGCCGCCATTCATCAGGGTCGGGATGAAGGCGCTGAGCGCGGCAATCAGAATGGCGGTGGCACCCAGTGTGGTGCGGCGGCCGAAGCGGTCAGCGATCAGGCCCGATACGACCACGCCCAGCGCCATGATGGCGGCACCGATGACCTGAATTACCATGAACTCGCTGAGCGGACGCAGCGAATACAGCGTGATCCACGACAGCGGGAACACGGTTACCAGATGGAACAGGGCGTAACTGGCCAGGGCAGCCAGCGCACCGATGATCAGATTGCGACCCTGCGAACGCACCATCTCGACGGCACCGGTCGGCTCCAGTTCGCGCTCATTGAGCAGGCGCGCATATTCCGGTGTCGACACCAGGCGCAGGCGGGCAAACAGCGCTACCACATTGATGGCGAAGGCAACATAGAACGGATAGCGCCAGCCCCAGTCGAGAAACTCTTCCGTGGTCAGGTCGCTCAGCAGATAGGCAAACAGGCCACCGGCAATCATGAAGCCCACTGGTGCACCGAGCTGGCCCAGTGCCGCATACCAGCCGCGCTTGTTTTTCGGCGCATTGAGCGCCAGCAGCGACGGCAGACCGTCCCATGAACCGCCGAGCGCAATGCCCTGACCGATACGCAGGAACGACAGCAGCACGATGGCGGCAAAGCCGAGATGTTCGTAAGTTGGCAGGAAAGCGATGCCAGCCGTGGATATGCCGAGCACGAACAGCGCCAGCGTCAGTTTGACCTCACGTCCGTGGCGACGCTGAATCGCCATGAAGATGACGGTGCCGAACGGCCGTGCCAGAAAGGCAAAGGCAAAAATGACGAAGGCATAGAGCGTACCTTCGAGACGTTGTTCAAACGGAAAGAATACCGATGGAAACACCAGTACCGAGGCCATTGCGTAGACGAAGAAGTCGAAATATTCCGAAGCGCGTCCGATCACCACGCCGATGGCGATTTCGCCGGGCGCAATTTCGGCATGGCCGGGCGCGCTGTGCGCACCGCCACCGATATTGGTGTTGTGAGGGAGATCGGCGCTGAGGTCGCCGTTAGAAATATGAATGCCTGACATGATAAGGGTCTCTCAAATTGGGTTTCGGTCGGTGAACGCGCCTGAACCATCCTGATTTAGCACTCGTACTGCCTTGCTGCTGCTTGCCGCCAATCCTTGCCGGTAGTGCCTTGCAGCGCACCGGGATCAGCATGAAGCCGGGCGCAGCTGGCATATATGCTACTGCGCCTGAAAGTAAAATATATCTGCTTTGGCGGCACTGTTGCAAAATCAGGGTAGGACAAAACGTCCAATCGCCAACACACTTTAGTGGGTGTACATTAGCACGATCTGATAGTTTCGACTGGACTTTTACTCCATGGCTTCCTTAATTCCCCGTCGCGCACTGCTCCTCTTGCCCGCGCTTTTATTGGCCGGGTGCAATACGGTGTTGATGAACCCCTCGGGGGATATTGCCTCGCAACAAGGCCGCCTGATCGTGGTCTCGACCTTGCTGATGCTGCTGGTGATCGTGCCGGTGATTGCTCTGACCATCCTGTTTGCATGGCGCTACCGCAAAAATAATACCAAGGCTGTCTATGATCCCGAGTGGGATCATTCGACTCAGCTCGAACTGGTGATCTGGGGCGCGCCGCTGCTGATCATCATTGCACTCGGGCTGCTGACCTGGATCAGCACCCATACGCTCGATCCCTACCGCGCGCTGTCGCGCCTCGATGAAAATCGTCCGATTCCGGCGTCGACCAAGACCATGACCGTGGAAGTGGTGGCGCTCGACTGGAAGTGGCTGTTCATTTATCCGGAGCAGGGCATCGCTACCGTCAATGAACTGGCGGCACCGGTCGATGTGCCGATCCGCTTCAAGATTACCGCGTCGTCGGTCATGAACTCGTTCTTCATTCCGGCACTGGCCGGGCAGATCTACGCCATGCCGGGCATGGAAACCACGCTGCACGCGGTGATCAACAAACCGGGCGAGTTTGACGGCTTTTCGGCCAACTACAGCGGCGCCGGCTTCTCGGGCATGCGCTTCAAGTTCCACGGCATGAGCCAGGAAGGTTTCGACAACTGGGTCAAGACCGCCAAGGCCAACGGCAGCGGACTCAAGCGCGCCGATTATATCGAACTCGAAAAACCGAGCGAACGTGATCCGGTGAAACACTACGGCAGCGTTGACCCCAGTTTGTTCCACGCCATCGTCAACCGTTGCGTTGCAGCGGGGCAGGTGTGCATGGACAAGATGATGATGACCGACCTCAACGTCAAGGAAGCCAAGGCTGCCGGCGCTGAAGCACCGGCCGAAGCCGGCAGCCATGGCGGCAAGCACCATGAATGATGCAGGCAAAGAATGCAGCAGCCCGGGTGCGCACGGCCAGTGTGAGCGCGCCGCATTTCCCTTCTTTTCCGGAAAGTAACGATGCTAGACAATATTGATCTGACCAAGCTGATTTTCGGCCGTCTGACCTGGGATGCGATTCCCTTTCATGAACCGATTCTCTTGTTCACCTTCATCGGGGTCGCCATTGGCGGCATCGCGGTACTCGGCGCGTTGACCTATTACCGCTTGTGGGGCCCGTTGTGGCGCGACTGGTTTACCAGTATCGATCACAAGAAAATCGGCATCATGTATGTGGTGTTCGGTATTGTCATGCTGCTGCGCGGCTTTGCCGATGCGCTGATGATGCGTGCCCAGCAGGCCATGGCTTTCGGCGATTCGGCCGGCTTCCTGCCGCCGCACCATTACGACCAGATTTTCACGGCGCACGGCGTGATCATGATTTTCTTCGTCGCCATGCCGCTGGTGACCGGTCTCATGAACTACGTGGTGCCGCTGCAGATCGGTGCGCGCGACGTGGCGTTCCCGTTCCTCAACAACTTCAGCTTCTGGATGACTGCCTTTGGCGGCGGCCTGGTGATGGCGTCGCTGTTCGTCGGTGAATTCGCACGTACCGGCTGGCTGGCGTATCCGCCGCTGTCGGGCATCCTGTCGAGTCCGGACGTGGGGGTCGACTATTACATCTGGGCCTTGCAGATAGCGGGGGTCGGAACGCTGCTATCGGGGGTCAACCTGCTGGTCACCATCATCAAGATGCGTGCACCCGGCATGACCATGATGAAGATGCCGGTCTTCACCTGGACTGCGTTGTGTACCAACGTCCTGATCGTGGCCGCCTTCCCGGTTCTGACAGCCGTGCTCGGCATGCTGTCGCTGGACCGTATCGTCGGCACCAACTTCTTCACCAACGACATGGGCGGCAACGCCATGATGTATGTGAACCTGATCTGGATCTGGGGTCACCCCGAGGTTTACATTCTGATCCTGCCGGCCTTCGGGATTTTCTCGGAAGTGGTGTCCACCTTCTGCAGCAAGCGCCTGTTCGGTTACACCTCGATGGTGTACGCCACCGTGGTGATCACGATCCTGTCGTATCTGGTCTGGCTGCATCACTTCTTCACCATGGGCTCGGGGGCCAGCGTCAACTCGTTCTTCGGCATCACCACGATGATCATCTCGATCCCGACCGGGGCCAAGATTTTCAACT
Organism: Herbaspirillum autotrophicum; assembly: GCF_001189915.1. GTDB lineage: Bacteria > Pseudomonadota > Gammaproteobacteria > Burkholderiales > Burkholderiaceae_D > Herbaspirillum > Herbaspirillum autotrophicum. Next base: position 287,657 of record NZ_LFLS01000002.1, on the reverse strand, counting down.
GGCTGTTTACCATGTACCGTGGCCGCATCCGCTTTGAAGTCCCCATGCTGTGGACCATCGGTTTCATGATCACCTTCGTCATCGGTGGCATGACCGGCGTGCTGCTGGCGGTGCCACCAGCCGACTTCGTATTGCACAACAGCCTGTTCCTGATTGCCCACTTCCACAACGTGATCATCGGCGGTGTGTTGTTCGGCATGTTTGCCGGTATCAACTACTGGTTCCCGAAAGCCTTCGGTTACAAGCTCGACGATTTCTGGGGCAAGTGCTGCTTCTGGTTCTGGACCATCGGTTTCTACGTGGCCTTCATGCCGCTGTATGTGCTGGGCCTGATGGGTGTAACGCGTCGTCTCAGCCATTTCGTCGATCCGTCGCTGAAAATCTGGTTTGAGATTGCCGCCTTCGGCGCCGTGCTGATCCTGTTCGGTATCATTTCCTTCATCATCCAGCTGGTGGTCAGCTATCGCCGTCGCGATCAGTTGCGCGATACCACTGGTGATCCATGGGGTGGCCGTACGCTGGAGTGGTCGACTTCGTCGCCGCCGCCGGATTACAACTTCGCCTTTACGCCGAAGGTGTACGACAACGATGCCTGGGCCGATATGAAAAAGCAGGGATATCAGCGTCCGCTGAAGGGCTTCACCAAGATTCACATGCCGAAGAATACGGCGGCCGGCATCATCATCGCCGCCCTGAGCGCAGCCTGCGGCTTCGCCCTGATCTGGCAAATGTGGCTGGTGGCCGGTCTCGGTTTCGTCGCCATGGTGGCAGCCGTGATTGCCCATACATTCAACTACAACCGCGATTACTACATTCCGGTCGACGACGTCGTCCGTACTGAAGCCATTCGCACACGCCTGCTGGATAGCCATGTCTGAGATCAATACTTCCGCCGGCGTGCTGGACGCCGACCCCAGCGCGCGCTTCTATGTGCGCGAGCACCATCCTGAAAACGGCACCTTGCTCGGCTTCTGGCTGTACCTGATGAGCGACTGTCTGGTGTTCGCCTGCCTGTTCGCGACCTACGCCGTCCTCGGCCGCAACTATGCCGGCGGTCCGACCGGCGCCGAACTGTTCGACCTGCCGCTGGTGGCGATGAATACCGCGCTGCTGTTGCTGTCGTCGATCACCTATGGTTTCGCCATGCTGGAAATGGCGCGCCGTCGTCTGAACCCGACCATCGCCTGGCTGATCGTTACCGGTTTGCTCGGCGCCTGCTTCATCGGCCTCGAACTGTATGAGTTTGCCCATTTGATCCACGAAGGCGCAGGCCCGCAACGCAGCGGTTTCCTGACCTCGTTCTTCGCGCTGGTGGCAACCCACGGCCTGCACGTCAGCTTCGGCATCATCTGGCTGGTCACGCTGTTGTTCCAGCTCAAGCGCCATGGTCTGACCGCAGCCAATAACCGTCGCCTGATGTGCCTGTCGATGTTCTGGCACTTTCTGGACGTGGTCTGGATCGGCGTCTTCACCTTTGTCTATCTGATGGGAGTATTGCCATGAGCGCGCATCAAGAACATCCGGCGCATGATGATCATGGCCACCATGACGATCACATGCACGCCGATCACGGCAGCTTCAAGAGTTACATGACCGGTTTCGTGCTGGCGGTGATCCTGACGGCCATTCCGTTCTGGCTGGTGATGGGCAAGGTATTCGACAAATCGAGCACCACCGGCATGGTGTTGCTGGGATTGGCGGCGGTGCAGATCGTGGTGCACATGGTGTACTTCCTGCACATGAATACCAAGTCCGAAGGCGGCTGGACCATGCTGGGACTGATCTTTACCATCATGATCGTGGTCATCATGCTGGCTGGTTCGCTGTGGGTGATGTATCACCTGAATCACAACATGATGCCGAGCATGATGCATGAAACCGTGCCGGAATCGATGCATGACATGAACAATATGCCCTCCATGCCGAACATGAAATGAGTCCGGCCCCCCACCGCAGTGCAGATGGCATTGCGCCGTCTGCACCGGTGCGGCGTTCACGCCGCACGCTGATCTTGCTGCTGGCGTGCGCGGGCATCTTGTTGGCGGGATTGCTCGGACTCGGTACCTGGCAACTCAAGCGACTGCAATGGAAGCTTGATCTGATCGAACGGGTGCAGCAACGGGTGCATGCAGCACCGGTAGCGGCACCCGATCCGGCGCACTGGTCGCAGATCAGTGCCGCCAATGATGAATACCGGCGCGTGCGCGTCAGTGGCGTGTTCCTCGATGCATTGAGTACCAAAGTGCAAGCCGTGACCGATCTCGGCAGCGGCTTCTGGCTCATGACGCCATTGCGCAGTGCCGACGGCAGCATCACGCTGATCAATCGCGGCTACATTCCGGCCGGCGCGGCGGCTGAAGTCAGTGCGGCACCGGCCGGCATCACCAGCGTCAGTGGTCTGCTGCGCATGAGCGAGCCGGGCGGCGGCTTTCTGCGGCACAACGATGCCGCCGGCAATCGCTGGTTCTCGCGCGATGCGGCTGCCATTGCCGCCGCGCACGGATTGCAACAGGTGGCGCCATACTTCATCGATGCCGCCGCCAGTGCGCCGGTGGCTGGCGACAACGCGCAAATACGTTATCCGGCGGGTGGTTTGACCGTCATTTCCTTCCATAACAATCATTTGGTTTATGCTCTCACCTGGTACGCACTGGCGTTGATGCTGACAGGAGCCGCTTGTTGGCTGGTGCGCGAGGATCGCAAACAGCGGCAACCGTTGTCTGAAGGCAAGGGCGCCGCTGCCGGTCCGGGTGATTGATTTCTGAATGAGTGAAAACAGGGAAGATGGCAAGTAAAGCAGAAACAGCGCTCGATCTGCTGGGGCGAGGGATTGCAGCAAGCCGGAGTGCCTCCGGCGCCGGTCATCAAAATATGTTGCAACTGATTCAGTTGCGCTGGCTGGCGGTGATCGGCCAGATCACCACGATTGCCATTGTCATTCTCGGCTTCGATATCCGGTTGCCATTGCCGCACATGCTGGAAGTGCTGGCGTGTCTGGTCGCGTTCAATATCGCCAGCCATCTGCGCTGGCAGGAACGCACCGTGGTCACCAATCGCGAATTGTTCCTGGCCTTGCTGGTGGATGTCGCCACGCTGACCGCGCAACTCTACCTGAGCGGCGGCACCACCAATCCATTCGCCTTCCTGTATCTGTTGCAAGTGATCCTGAGTGCAGTGCTGCTGGAGGCCTGGTCGACCTGGACCATCGTCGCCATCACCAGCGCCTGTCTGGTCGGACTGTCGCTGTTCTCGGAGCCGCTGGCCTTGCATCCCGGCCCCGACAACGGTTTGTCGCCGCTGTATCTGCTCGGCATGCTGTTCTGCTTTGTCCTGAATGCCGCCTTGCTGGTGATCCTGATTACCCGCATCAGCCGCAATCAGCGCGCCGCCGATACCCAACTGGCCGACTTGAAGCAGCGCGCCGCCGAAGAAGATCACATCGTGCGCATGGGCTTGCTGGCTTCCGGGGCGGCGCATGAACTGGGTACGCCGCTGGCGACCTTGTCGGTGATTCTGGGCGACTGGCGGCGCATGCCGGAATTCAGCCGCAATCCGGTATTGCAGGAAGAAATTGCCGAGATGCAGACGCAGTTGCAGCGCTGCAAGACGATTGTCAGCGGCATTCTGCTGTCGGCCGGTGAAGCGCGTGGCGAATCTTCGGTCAAGACCACCATTCATACCTTTCTCGACGATCTGGTGCAAGAATTCCGCGATACGCGGCCGGTGGTGGCATTCGAATATGAAAACCGCATCGGTCAGGATTTGCCGGTGGTGTTTGATTCGGCACTCAAGCAAATGATTTGCAACGTGCTCGACAATGCGCTGGAAGCGTCGCCGTTGTGGCTGCGGCTGGAAGCCTGGCAGCAGGATGAGGCGCTGCTGCTGCTGGTGGCCGACGCCGGCCCCGGCTTTGCGGCACCGATGCTGGCGCAGCTCGGCAAGCCCTATCAATCGAGCAAGGGTAAAACCGGCGGCGGGCTGGGCTTGTTCTTTGTGGTGAATGTGGCGCGCAAGCTCGGCGGCACGGTCACTGCGCGCAATCCCGATATCGGTGGCGCCGAAGTGTTGTTGAATCTGCCGCTGAGCGCGATTCGTCTGGAACAGGAAGGAGACAGCGATGTCGCTTAACCGCCTGTTGCTGATCATCGAAGACGATGCCGCCTTCGCCCGCACGCTGGGCCGTTCGTTCGAGCGGCGCGGCTATACCGTGTTGCTGGCCAACAGTTATGACGCCGCAGCGACACTGCTGCGGCATCACTCGCCCGGTTATGCGGTGGTCGATCTCAAGCTCGACGGCAATACCTCCGGGCTGGCGTGCGTGCAAATGCTGGTCAAGCACGATCCCAAGATGCTGATCGTGGTGTTGACCGGTTTCGCCAGCATCACCACCGCAGTCGAAGCCATCAAGCTGGGTGCCCGGCAGTATCTGGCCAAGCCATCGAATACCGACGATATCGAAGCCGCCTTCGGCCACGTCGCCGGTAACGTGGAAGTCGAAGTCGGTACCCGTGTGACGTCGATCAAGACGCTCGAATGGGAGCGCATCCACGAAGTGCTGGTGGAGACCGAATTCAATATTTCGGAAACCGCGCGCCGCCTCGGCATGCACCGCCGCACGCTGGCACGCAAGCTGGAAAAGCAGCGCATCAAATAATCTGCCGTGACTTTTCGCAGCACGTAAAAAAGGCTTCCTGATCAGGAAGCCTTTTTTACGTCACCGGCGCATATCGCTGCGTGCCTCAGTCGCCGTCAGGCTCAGTCACGCGTAAACGACACCGGGAAACTGTACTCATACAACGGCACTGCCGCAAATGCCGCGCGCGCCTTGGCCGCCGGATCAGCCGCCGCACGCCAGCTCTGGCCGAGCAGGGCAGTGGTGCGATTGGTCGCCGTGTAAGGCGTCCAGCCGGGAACGGCCGCGGTGACCGGATTGCCGGTGCGGGCAAACTGGGCCCAGATGGCACCGATGCGGTCGCGCACCTGCAACTGATCGGGGCTGTCCTGAATCAATGGCCGTGCCGCCTCAAGCGTACCGAAAATGAATGGCACTTCGGAAGTATGCGGCGAACCCAGCACGCCGTTGCGGGCCGGCGATTTCCAGTCGAATTCATAGGCATAGACCGGCGCTGCGTTTTGCGCGCTCTGACGATCGGCCACCGCCAGTGTCGGCAAGCGATAGTTGTAATCGCCGGCGATGGCGATCAACAATTCGCTCGGCGACGCTGTGCTGTTGTTGTCACGGTAAGCGCCGATCAAGCGTTTGGTATCGGCATCATTGAGACGGATGAAGCGCTGGATGCGTTTGTGCACCTGTTCTTGCGTCAAGGAGAAATTGCGCGGATCGGCGGCCAGAAAGAAGGTCGCTTCCTGCGCCGCATTGCCGATCAGCAGCGGAATATTGGCTGCCAGCGGTGATGCCTTGGGATCGAACGGATCTTGCGCAAACACCACGCCGTCCAGCGTCGGCCGGAATTCGCTGGCGCCGCCAGTGGCGGCAGTGACCTTGCCGAACGCGGCAATCAATTGTTCCACCGGCACATCGCGCAGACGTCCGGCATTGGCCGACGTCAGACCGAATTCACGCAACAAGGCATGGCCGGCGCGCGCTGCGGCATCCGGTTGCGCCAGGCGCCAGGCGCCCGAACCGCTTTGCACCACAGCCCGCTGAATCAAACCGCGCGCTGCCGGCACACCGAGCAGGGCAGTCACTTTGGCGGCGCCGCCGGATTGTCCGAATACGGTGATGTTGCCGGCATCGCCGCCGAAGGCTTCGGCATTGGCCTTGACCCATTGCAATGCCGCTACCTGATCCAGCACACCGGTGTTGGCCGACTCTGGCGACAGTTGGTCAGCATGTTCGCCGGTGTATAACGACCCCAGCACATTGAGGCGATGATTGATCGACACCACGACCACATCCTGCGCCTTGGCCAGATGACTGCCGTCGAAACCGGCCGAGGTGCCGGCACCAGCCGAGAACGCCCCGCCGTGCAACCACACCAGAATCGGACGGCGCTTGTTGTCACGCAGTGCCGGCGTAAAAATCGACAGTGACAGGCAATCTTCGCTGGCGGCGATATCCGACCAATACCAGGCAAATTCGACCGGGCTGCCGCCCTTGAGTTGCGGTGCCGACGCGCCGCCGGCCGTGGCATCGCGCACGCCAGCCCATGGCGCGCGTGGCTGCGGCGCACGAAAACGGTTGGCACCGGCAGTGCTGGCTGCATACGGTACACCCTTGAAGGCATACACGCCTTGGGCCTGCACGCCGCGCACACGACCGAGCGTGGTTTCCGCCAACGGCTCTGCACTGCTTCCCGACACCGCGCTGGCGCACGCCGACAGTGCACCGGCGCTGGCAATGATGGCGCCGGTAGCGGCGGTGTTGGTCAGAAAGCGACGACGTGAAAGGGAAGGTGTCGCAGAAAGCGAAGCGGAATGCAGATCAGCGGGAATGGATGACACGAATAAATCCTTGAACAAAATTGATAAAAAACTAAGAGGGCGCGCGCCACTGGTTTGGCTCCGGCGCTGACGATGATTGGACAGCGTGCGCCGGGCAGAGGCGTGACCGCAAGCAGAGGGGATGGATAGTAGAGAAATTGCGCTGGCAAGACTACGAATCTTCTCTTCTATCGGTATGCAAAAAATCGTTAAGGCAATCCGCAATTTGAAATTAACGCTAGCCGATTTTGGTTGTTTTTCTATTTCGATTAAGTTGTCATTTTAATAAAATTGCGCCTCCAACGCGATTCGAAATTCAAATCTTGTCTTGAGGTCCCGAACATGAAAATCGCTGCGGCAATCGTTATCACCATCGCTCCCGTCCCGTCGAATTTCAGGTACCCCGCCGGCAACCAGAAGCAAACAGATGCAGCAGAACGGATCAAGTTCGCGGCTTGAGTTCCGGCCCCTGCGCATCGCAGAAATTCGGTCGGACGGGAAAACCTGACGATACGTTCATCAGGTCCACATTCATCTATTTCAGAAAGAAAACAGCAATGAAATTTCCGCATATCCGATGCAATAAGCGCTTCAGTAAAACCTTGTCGCTGGGCGTGTTGTGCGCCGTAGCGGCGGGCAGCAGTGTGGCTGCCAGTGAGCAAGATCAGTCAGGCTGGTATCTCGGGACCGGGATTGGTTATTCGACGATCAGTCCGAAACTGGATAACCCGAAGCTGGAACAGAATTCCTCGCAGAAGAAAAACAATGCCGGCTTCAAATTGTATGGCGGCTATCAGTTCAACCAAAACTGGGCGCTCGAAACCCAGTACATCCATCTCGGCAAGTACAAGGCTGACGGCACGGGGCCGATGAAAGGTATAACGGCAGACATCAAGGTGCAAGGCATCGCTGTAAATGGTGTCGGCAGCTACTATTTCGGCGAAGATTTTTCTGTTTTCGGCAAACTTGGTGTCATGCTGAGCAAGATGGATTCGAAATCCTCGGGTCCCCGTTCCCGGTTTTCCGAAAAACGAATAAGCACCGTACCTCTGCTGGGTGTCGGCGTCGAGTACAAGCTGACGCCACAATTGGCATTGCGTGCCGAGTATGAATACTATGGGCAACAAAAAATCGACAATGAAGTCAAGGTCCGTACCGACATGGCCACACTGGGCCTGCGCTATCGCTTCTGATTTTTTCGCGTCAATCTGCCGCAGCAGTCTTCGCGGCAGACGCCAAAGCCTCCCGTTACCGTTACCGTAACCGGGCCCGGGAGGCTTTGCACAACTGCACACTACGGAATACACTCCACGTGTTATCGCCATCTCTGAACGTCAATATGAAATTGGACAGATAGCATGGAAAAGAAAGTCTACGCACCGGCCGAGCTGGAAATGATTGCCAAGAATGCCACCTGCGCCGCACTGGCCGCGCACCTTGATCAATTGCCGCCGGACTGGCAAATCGCCGATTGCCTGACGCTGCGTCACGTCACGGGTGCCGGTAAAGCCGGTTTCGAATTCTATCTGCCGGCCAGAGACCCGCGTGCACCGGAAATATTCAGCTGCGCGCAGGTGGACCAGCTGACAGGTGAGGTTGCCGTGGAAGTGTTTGTGTCGTCTTGACACTGCCGGCAGAGCAATCCCGCATCGCGAATGCAAACGCCACGACCACCAGCTGGCAGTAATATCTCGTTTTCCCGTTGCAACAGTTCCTTGGTCCTGATTGTCAGGTGAGCCGTGCTTTGATAATGGCATGGCAGTCCATTCAATATCCTCCGCAACAGCAGCCCTCGCATGCTCGGAATTTTGCCGGAATTATGCGCGCTCATGCGCCAGCACGATGGTGATGTGACGTGCATGATGGCCGGAGGGTGTTGCATTGCCCATGTCAGCAACAAGATGCGCAGCATCCGGAGGTCCGCACCGCCGATCTTCCCCCTCCATGGCCTGCATTTCCTGATAAGCACACAGCGCCCGCTGGCGATAGGCCGCGGAGAATTGCGGCAACGGTTGCCGGGCCGGTGCCGTGGCTTGGGTATTCGCGCAAACACGCGTTGCGCTGGCAGGCGTGGATGGCGGCATGACGACCGGCTTTTCGTCGGGACGCGTGAGCCATGCTACCAGCAGCGGCAGAAGCGGGATCAGCCACATAAAAAGAAGAATTTGCATACGCCAGGACACCGGAAAGTGAAGATGTATCCAGTGTGGCGAAGCGCTCGTGCGGCAGCTACGAGAAAAATCTCAAAATGATGTTGGTGTGCGCAAGACAGTTGCGTCGCCTCTTTCGATGCGCAAGCGAACAGGCCGTGATGCGCCAGAATGATGGCCGTATTGCCCTCCGTTTAGATCCATGCCACCGCGACCGCAAGGGAGAGATCGAAGCCCGGTACGGCGAGCCCGGCCTGCAAACGGTTGTCACTGATCGAAGTGTTGTCGCGGATTGCGAGAAAACTTTTTTCTGCGAATTCGCATTTTGCGCGCCATTTTCCCCTCATTCATGTTGATCGCAAGCCACGGTCTGCAAAATAAAAATGTTTCCATATGGAAGCAAATGGGCATGTGTCCATAGCAATCCAAATCTTTAAAGGAAAACATGATGAAAAATCTTGCTCGCGTATCTATTCTTGCCAGTGCCTTGCTGACTGTATTTTCGGCTCATGCAGCCAAGCAAGCCGAACTGAAAGTCACCGGCGTAATCAGTCCTCCTTCCTGCGATATTACACTCGGCGCAAATGGCATCGTCGATTACGGGGTTATTTCACCCTCTTCGCTGAGCAGGGGTGCCTATACCAGGCATGAAAGAAAGGACGTTTCGTTCGCCATTACGTGCAATGCAAAAATCCGAATGGCCTTGAAGACCATCGATAACCGGGCATCATCGGTCGTCTCCGGCGTTTCCGGCACTGCTGCCCCTGACGACTGGATTTATGGTTTGGGTACAGTGGGTGCAAGCAAGGTCGGTGGCTATATGATGTTCATGCCGCGCAACGTGATTACCACCGACAATGAACCCGCCACGCAGATCTTTTCGGTCAATGGCGGTGCGTGGATCGACACCGGTGCGGTATCGGCAACTACCGGCAGCGGCATGCTCGGCAAAGACCGGCGTTTCTCCTGGGCGGCGGCAGGCACCACTGTACCGTTCGCAGCGCAGACCGTAAGTGGCACCATTTCTGTCAGAGCCTATCTGAACAAGCCGGAAAATCTGCCACTGACACAAGACGTTCCGCTGGATGGTTCTGTGACCCTTGAAGTGCTTTATCTGTAAGGCAGGTATCAGGTCTCTCGATCTGCTGCAAACACGGCCTTGACATCAAGGTGTCGGCAATAAAGTCTGTTCCCCGCCACGCGTGTTTCGGTGCATTGCTGCCAGCAGCTTGCGCGATACAGGCGAGGCGGCGCTTCATTTCTCGTTATCGATTGCCATCGACCATACCAACGTGCTGCCGGCCAACTTAATGCGACATTAACACTGGCACCGTCATGGTTCTGAGAACCGTGAGCGTGACGCCGCCCAGCAAGACTTCACGGAAACGGGTGTGGCCATAGCCGCCCATCACGATCAGATCGCTGCCTTTGTCGGCGGCCAGCGAGAGCAGGGCGTTGCCGATATCGAGTTCGGTGGTTTCCTGTGCGACTTCAACACGGATGCCATGGCGCGCCAGATACAGGCCGATATCGGCACCCGGTTGCTGGCCGTGGGCATCGTCGCTGGCGGAGGGATTGAACAGCGCCACCGTCACCGAACGTGCCCGTTTCAAGAGCGGAATCGCACTGGTGATGGCGCGCGTGGCTTCCATGCTGCCGTCCCAGGCAATCAGGACATGGCGGCCGATGTGTTCGAATTTGCCGGCATAGGGAATCATCAGGACCGGGCGCGCGCAATTGAGCATGACATATTCCGGCAAGTCGCCGGCGTCGCCGATACTGCGCTCGCCGAAATCTTCCTGGCTGACCACTACCAGATCGCTGTAGCGCGCCTGCAGCGCCAGGGCGCTGGCCGGGTCGTCATCGATCAGACGCCGTTCATACGAATGCACCCCGAGCCGGCGCGCGATTTCATCGAACTGGTCCAGCGCCTGACCGGCCTGTTGGCGCAGGGTATCGATGACCGAGCCGACGAAAGCGGCGCCATCCGAGTAAATGTAGCGCGAGATGCCGGTGGCGGCGGTGCCGACCAGATGCGCTTCCTGGGCAATCGCCAGTTCGGCTGCGGCCTTGATTCTGGCTGCTGCATGGCTGGACTGATCGACGTGTACCAGAATGGTTTTGTATGTCATGAGGTCACCTTTGACGAAACAGATGCGGACCGGCCCGCGGCACGGCGCTGCCGCCTTGCAGTGTGAGGCGCGCAGCGGTTACCTGCATCATCTGCCGGTTTCGGGCCGGCCGGATTGATCCAGGTCAATTGCAGCGCAAACACGCTGCCGGCGCCGACTTCCCTGTGTCAGTGGTGTTGTTGTACGGTCAGCAACTGACGGGCGTGTGAGGCGGCAATCCATTCTTCATTGGTGGCTTCCACCGCCACCAGCGGTTGTCGTCCGCTGCGCGAAATGACGGCGGCGTTGCCGGCATTGGCGACGTTATCGAGACCGATGCCGAGAAAGCACAGGGCGTGGCAGATGCGGCTGCGTATTTCGGCATTGTTTTCGCCGATACCGGCAGTGAAGACCAGCAAGTCGAGACCGCCGAGCACGGCGGTCAGGGCGCCGATTTCACGGACGATGCGGCGCACATACAAATCGAGAGCATCGCGCACCGCCGGATTATCTTGTTCCTGCTGCAACAGGATGCGCGGATCGGAAGACACTCCGGACACGCCGAGCAGACCCGACTCGCGATACAGCAACTGGCCGATCTGTTGCGGCGTCTGCTTTTCGATTTCCAGCAGATACAAGACTGCGCCGGGGTCGAGAGTGCCGCAGCGGGTGCCCATCATCAGGCCATCGAGGGCGGAAAAGCCCATGGTGGTGGCGACACTGCGCAAGTCTTGCATGGCGCACAGGCTGGCACCGCTGCCGAGATGGGCGACGATGGTTTTGCCACGGGCGGCATCGCCATAGCGTTCCGCCAGCACCAGTGACTGGTATTCATACGACAAGCCATGAAAACCGTAGCGCCGCAAGCCACGGTCCCAGGCCGCTTGCGGCAGCGGCAACATTTGCTCGACGCGCGGTACGGTGTGGTGAAACGCGGTATCGAAACAAGCTACCTGCGGCAATTCCGGATGCGAGTTCAGCAAGGCTTCAATCGCTTCCAGCGCAAACGGCTGGTGCAACGGTGCCAGCGGGATATAGCTGCGCAAATCTTCCAGCACCGCATGATCGACCCGCACCGGCGCAAAATATTTGGCGCCACCATGCACTACGCGATGGGCAATGCTGAGCAGCCGGCTGCCGGTGTGCGTCAGATAGGCCAGCACCTCGGTGCGGATGGCGCCGAGCGCATCGTGGTAGGGATTTTCCGCAGACAGGGTCAAGGCGCTGGTGGCGCTGCCGTGAATCTCCAGCACCGCGTTGTGGCTACCGATGCCGTCCGCCTTGCCGCGCCAGATTGCCTGTCGTGCCAACTGCTCAGGACCGGCTTCGAACAAGCCGAACTTGATGCTTGAGGAACCGCAGTTGAGTACCAGAATCAATTCATTCATCTGCGGATCGCTCATGGCGGCGTGCCCCGGTAACGATGCGCCAGCAGCAAGGCCAGCGCGCAGGACGCGATGCGGCTTTCGCGCGAGTCGGCGCGACTGGTCAGTACAATCGGCAAGCGTGCGCCGAGTACGATACCGGCGCTGGCGGCGTGGCCCATGTATTCCAGTTGCTTGGCCAGCATGTTGCCGCTCTCCAGATCGGGCACCACCAGAATGTCGGCTTGGCCGGCCACTTCCGAGACGATGCCCTTGATGCGCGCGGCAGTGGCCGACACCGCATTGTCAAACGCCAGCGGTCCGTCGAGGATGGCGCCGCTGATCTGACCGCGTTCCGCCATCTTGCACAACACGGCGGCATCGAGTGTGGCCGGCATGGCCGGATTGACGGTTTCGACCGCCGCCAGAATCGCCACTCGTGGCCGGGCGACGCCAATCGCATGCGCCAGGTCGATGGCGTTGCGGATGATGTCGGCCTTGTGATCGAGGGTGGGGGCGATATTGATGGCGGCATCGGTGATGATGAACGGGCGCGGATAGGCCGGGGTCTGCATCAGGAAACAGTGGCTGATGCGGCGCTTGGTGCGCAGCGCCACACAGCCGGTCACTGCCGACATCAGTTCATCGGTGTGCAGGCTGCCTTTCATCAGCACTTCAACTTCACCCTGCAAGGCCATTTCCACTGCGCGTGCGGCAGCAGCATGGCTGTGCGGCACATCCTCTATGCGCAAACCGGAAATGTCGAGGCCGGCAGCAGCAGCCACTCCCAGCAGCTTCTCGCGCGGCGCCACCAGCACCGGCACGATCAGGCCGGCGGCGTGCGCGTCGAGCGCGCCCGACAGGCTCAGCGCATCGCAGGGATGTACCACGGCGGTGACGACTGCCGCCAGCGGCCGTACATGGTTGAGCAACAATTGCACGCCGCCGTTCTGATCGTTGCTGGTCAGGCGCACTTCCGGCAGCGTGGTGCGGGCACGCACGATGGCCTCGGTGGGCGCGATCACTTCAGCCTCACCGGAGATCACCGTGACGCCATCCTGATTGACACACAGGCATGCCAGTTTTACATGTTTCTTGAGCGGCTCAAGGCTGGTCACGGTAGCGCTGGTGGTCAGCGTGTCGCCGATATGCACCGGCGCCACAAATTTGAGCGTCTGGTTCAGATAAATCGTACCCGGCCCCGGCAGTTGCGTACCCAGCACCGCCGAAATCAGCGCGCCGCCATACATGCCGTGCGCGATCACGCCATGGAAACGGGTATGCGCGGCAAAGTCGGGGTCCAGATGCTGCGGATTGGCATCGCCCGACAACACAGCGAACAGTTTGATGTCGTCGGCGCTCAGGGTACGCACAATTCGGGCTGAATCGCCGATGGCGAGTTCATCGAATACGCGGTTGCGGATCAGGCCGAGATCGTCGGCCTGAAGCTCGGCAGCGGGTAGTGCAGAGGCAGCGGTAGTTGTCATCATCATCGTGTGCGGCGGCTGCGTGGTTTGGCTGGCGTTGATGCGGCGGGCGGCGTCGCCGGGGCCTGACCGGCATCCGGCAAGCCGGCGCCGGCCTGCAATTCTTCCCACGCTTTGCGGTATTCGGCATACAAGGCGGTCTGGCTGTTGATGGCGGTTTGCGCCACCCCTTGCAATACTGCCATGCGTTCCTGAACGTTGTGCCAGCCGGCCATCGGCGCCAGCAAGGCCAGGCTGTTCCAGTCCTTGGCTTCCCGCAACTGCGCCATTTCGGCTTGTCGCAGGCGGATGTCTTCTTGCGCGATCTGGGTGCACAGGCGCATCCATTGTTCTTGATTCTCTTGCAACAGCTGTGCCGAACGCAGCCAGAAGTCGAGATGAGTGCGGCAAGCCGAGAACGGCAAATCGTTAGCGGAGGTCATGGTGATTCCTTCCAGTAAAGAGCAACAGAGAAACAACTAGGCCATTTGTGCAATGGTCTTGCGAAAGCGCCCCAGTGAAGCGGCAAACAGCAGGGCGCCGATAAGCATGATCGCCAACAGTTGCGGCCAGATGACATCGATGCCGGCGCCGCGATACAGAATGGCTTGTCCGGCGGCCACGAAATGGGTGGTCGGCGCTGCCAGCATCAGGTCTTGCACCAGCGCCGGCATGCTTTCGCGTGGTGTGGTACCGCCCGACAGCATTTGCAAGGGTAACAGCACCAATACCAGCAGCATACCGAATTGCGGCATGCTGCGCGCCAGTGTCGCCAGAAAAATGCCCATCGAGGTGGTGGCAAACAGATGCAACGCGGCAACCAGTGCAAACAGCGCAATCGAACCGCGCACCGGCACTTGCAGCGCGCCCTGCACGATAAACACCAGTGCCGCCAGCGCCGCCAGCAATACCACCAGTCCCATTGACCACACCTTGGCCAGCATGATTTGCGCGGGTGTCACCGGCATTACCAGCAAATGTTCGATGGTGCCGTGTTCGCGTTCGCGGATCAGCGCCGCCCCGGTCAGGATGATGGACAGCATGGTGACGTTGTTGATGATTTCCATCAGCGATCCGAACCAGGATTGTTCCAGGTTGGGATTGAAGCGCATGCGCAATTCAAGATCGACCGGCAGACTGACGCCGTTGCGGTGACGTTGCAGAAATTCACTGACTTCGCCGGCCACGATTTGCTGGATATAGCCGTTGCCGGTAAACGCCTGGCTCATGCGGGTGGCGTCCACATTGAGCTGGATTGCCGGGGTGCGGCCGGCCAGGGTATTGCGCTGGTAGTCGGGCGGGATGTCGAGCACGAAGGTGTAATCGCCGTTATCCAGACCGGCATCGGCTTGCGCCGGATTGACCAGCGCCGGGGTCTTGAAATGCGGCGGATAAAAACCGGATGCAATGCGTGCCGACAACGGCGACGCATCCTGATCGATGATGGCGATGGCGGCATTGTGCAGACTTTCCGGCATGGCGGTGGCGGCGACATAGATCGACAGCGAAAAGGTGTAGACGATCAGTACCAGCATGATCGGATCGCGCAGCAGGCTCCACAATTCCTTGATGCCGAGCCGGTAGATGTGGTTGAGGGCAGTGCGCATGATCAGGATTCCTGCATGATTAAGACTCCTGCTTTTTGAGCAAGGCCACCGACAGACCGAGAATCACCGGCGCGGCCAGCAACAGCGGCCAGAAGGCATTGCCGAGGCTGCTGAAGTCGAGCGCCTTGTTGAAAACGCCGCGACTGATGGTCAGGAAGTGGGTGGCCGGATAAATCCGGCCGATCAGCGCGCCGATGCCTTCCAGTGACGACACCGGATTGAGCAGGCCGGCAAACTGCACACAGGGAATGATGGTGCCGATCATGGTCACGAACAGCGCCGCAATCTGACTGTTGGTGAAGGTCGATGCCAGCAGGCCGAAGCCGGTCGAGCAGACCACGAAGATCAGCGCCGCCGCCGTCAGGGTCAGGAAACTGCCTTTCACCGGCACGCCAAATACCGTGACCGCCAGCAGCGTCAGCAACAGGAAGTTGAGCATGCCGAGCACGATGTAGGGCAGTTGTTTGCCGAGCAGGAATTCGGCCCGCGTCACCGGCGTCACGTACAGGTTGAGAATGGAGCCGAGTTCCTTTTCCCGCACCACCGAGAGCGCGGTCAGCATGGCCGGAATCATCATCAGCAACAATGGGATCACCGCCGGAATCATGGCCGGCAGGCTCTTGACGTCAGGATTGTAGCGATAGCGGGTTTCGATGGTGCCGGCGCTGGCATTGCTGATGCCGAGCCGGTGCAAGGCCATGTCGGCCAGCCAGGTCTGGTGCATGGCCTGCACGTAACCGCGTGTGGTTTCCGCGCGCAACGGCATGGCACCGTCGACCCAGGCGCCGATAGCCACTTTGCCGCCGCGTTCGATATCGCGTCCGAAACCGGGCGGGATTTCAATTGCCAGTGCCAGTTCGCCGTTGCGCATGCGGCGGTCGAGGTCGGCGTAATCGCTCAGCGGCGCATGTTCAATGAAATAGCGCGAGCCCGACATGTTCAGGGCGTAACTTTGACTCAATGCGGTCTGATCGCGATCCAGCACGGCATACGACAGATTCTCGACATCCATGTTGATGCCGTAGCCGATGATGAACATCAGGATCGCCGTGCCCAGCAGCGCCAGCGTGGCGCGTACCGGATCGCGTTGCAATTCCAGCGTTTCGCGGCGGGTGTAGCTGAGGGCGCGCGTCAAACTGTGACGCCAGCGCTGCCCGGCCATGGCCGCCGCCGGTGCGGCCTCGACCGTCGTCATGGCCGGTGCGGCAGGCGTGGCAGGTGCAGGGGCGGTGCCGGCCGCCCGTTGCAGATAAGCGATGAATGCCTGTTCCAGCGTGGCGCAACCGCTGTCCTGCACCAGCGCCGCCGGGGCAGCGCTGACCAGCACGCGGCCGGCATGCATCAGCGAGATGCGGTCGCAGCGTTCGGCTTCATTCATGAAATGGGTGGAGATGAAAATGGTGACGCGGTCGTGCCGCGCCAGATCAATCATCAGTTGCCAAAACAGGTCGCGCGCCACCGGATCGACGCCGGAAGTCGGTTCATCCAGAATCAGCAAATCCGGTTTGTGCACCATCGCCACTGCCAGCGACAAGCGCTGACGGATTCCGAGCGGCAATTGCTCGGGCAGCGTATCAAGCACTTGCTCAAGATTGAAGCGGCTTGCCATCTCTTGCACGCGTCCGGCGATCTCGGCTTGCGGCACGCTGAACAAGCGCGCATGCAGCACCAGATTCTGTTGCACCGTCAATTCGCCGTAGAGCGAAAATGCCTGCGACATGTAGCCGACGCGGCGGCGTGTCGCCATGTCGCGCGGATCAACCACGCGTCCGAACAAGGAAGCCTGACCGGCGCTGGCAGGCAGCAAACCGGTCAGCATTTTCATGGTGGTCGATTTGCCGCAACCGTTGGAGCCGAGAAAGCCGAAAATCTCGCCGCGCCGGATACGGAAATCGACATTGTCGACGGCTACAAAGTCTCCGAAGCGCATGGTCAGGCCCTTGGCTTCGATAGCGATTTCATCGTCGGCACCGGCGGCCAGCGGCGGAATGCTGACGGCATGATGCTGACGCCGTTTGTGTTCCGGCAACAAGGCGATGAAGGCGGCTTCCAGCGATGTCGTGGCGGTGCGCTGATGTAATTCCTGCGGCGTGCCGGTGGCCAGAATCTGGCCGTCATCCATCGCCACCAGCCAGTCGAAGCGGTCGGCTTCTTCCATATAGGCAGTGGCGACGATCACGCTCATGCCGGGCCGCTGGCCGCGAATCTGTTGGATCAGGTCCCAGAACTGGGCGCGCGACAAGGGATCGACGCCGGTGGTCGGTTCATCCAGAATCAGCAGATCGGGATCATGAATCAGTGCGCAGCACAGACCCAGCTTTTGTTTCATGCCGCCCGACAGTTTGCCGGCCGGGCGCGCCAGAAAGCCGGACAGACCGGTGCTGGCGGTCAGGCTGTCAATGCGGCGCCGGCGTTCGGCGCTGCCGTGGCCGAACAGGCGGCCAAAGAATTGCAGGTTTTCTTCGACCGACAAGGTGGGATAGAGATTCTTGCCGAGGCCTTGCGGCATATAGGCGATGCGCGGGCAGACCGCATCGCGGTGCTGTTTTTCGCGCATGTCGCCACCCAGTACCTCAACCGTGCCTTGCTGTACCGCGCGCGCACCTGCCAGCAGCGACAGCAGGCTCGATTTGCCGACGCCGTCCGGCCCGATCAAACCGACCATGCGCGCCGCCGGCACTGCCAGCGTGATATCGCTCAACGCCGCGACCTTGCCGTAGTGCTGGCTGACATGACGCACGCTGGCGACCATGCCGCCAGTATCTGCTGCGGATATTGGCGTCACTGCGAAACCTTGACCGCCAGCGCTTCAGGCCACAGTGCCTGGCCATCGAGCTTGACCCAGGCCACGCCGGGCAAGCCGGTCTTGACCAGTTTCAGATGTTGCTGCAACAAGGCCGGGTCGATCTGGGCCTTGACGCGGAACATCAGTTTTTGCCGTTCGCTGGCGGTTTCCACGGTCTTCGGCGTGAACTGGGCGGTGCTGGCGACGAACGAGACCCGCGCCGGGATCACATACTGCGGCGCGGCGTCCAGTATCAGATGCACTTCGCTGCCCAGCGCCAGCTTGCCGGCGGCAGTTTCGGGGACGAAGAAGGTCATGTAGACATCGCTGAGGTCGACCAGATTGAGTACCTTGCCGCCGCTGCCGAGCACTTCGCCCGGTTGCGCAATCCGGTATTGCACGCGGCCGGCGCGCGGCGCCACCAGTGCGCCATCGGTGAGATCGACTTCAATCCGGGCAATCGTGGCCTGCACCGCCGTCACGCTGGCGCGTGCGCCGCTGACCTGGGTGCGGGCGGCATCGATTGCAGTACGCGCGGCAGCGGCCTGCGCCTGCGCCGCATTCAGCGCGGCTTGCAAGCTGCGCACGCGGGCCCGGTCATCATCGACTTCCTGTTCTGACGACGCGCCTTCGCGCACCAGTGTTTCGGAACGCGCCAGCCGCCGTTGCGCGGCATCGAGTTCACTGGCACGCTGGGTCACCACCGCCAGCGCCGCCTGATGGTCGCTTTGGCGCATTGCCACCAGCGCTTCGGCACTGGCCACGCTGGCCAGTGCCTGCTGTTGCTGGGCGCGTGCTTCGTCGCGCTGGGCGCTCAGCGATTGCACTTGCATGCGCGCCAATACCTGGCCGGCGCTGACGAAGTCGCCTTCGTTGACCAGCACCTCTTGCAAACGCCCCGGCAACTTGGCGGCGACATCGATTTCAGTCGCTTCGATACGGCCGTTGCCACTGGCAAAGCCGGCTCCGGGACCGGTCGGGTGAGTGCGCCACCAGGCATAACTGGCAGCGGCGACCAGCAGTGCGGCGAGCGCCGTTGCCAGCAGTTTCTTGGTGCGGGAAGACATCATGATGGATTGCCTGGAGTCGGAAGAGGATGGGTTGCAGCATGGCCGCCATCACCGCCGAGTGCGGTGTACAGGCTGACGTTGCTGGACAGGACGGCGCGCTGCACCTGCACCAGTTGCTGCTCGGCGATGAGCAGGTCGCGCTGGGCGTCGAGCACATCGAGAAAAGGCGCGGCGCCGTTGTCGTAACGCAATTGCGACAAGCGTGCGCGTTCACGCTGCACGCGCAAGGCATTGCCGGCAATCTCCAATTGCCGGGTCAGCCAGAGTCGCGCCGACAAGGCATCGGCGACATCGCGAAACGCGCCCTGGATGGTTTTTTCATAGGCGGCGACGGCGCTGTCACGGCGCGCCTCGGCCAGACTGAGGTTGTCGCGGCGGCGACCGCCATCGAACAGCGGCAATGCAATGTTCGGGGAAAATATCCAGGCCCGGCTGCCGCTGCCAAACAAACCACTGAGTTCGGCGCTGGCAGTGCCGATGGAGCCGGTCAGCGCAATGCGCGGGAAAAACGCTGCGCGGGCGGCACCGATATTGGCATTGGCCGCCTTGAGCTGATGTTCGGCGGCGACGATGTCGGGCCGCTGTTCCAGCAAGGCCGAGGGCAATCCGGCCGGCACCGGCGGCAAGGGCGTATCGGGCAGCGCGGCATCGGCGCTCAGCGACGGCGCCGGCAAGTCCGGCGTGGCGCCGATCAGCAATTGCAGGGCGTGGCGTTTGCTGTCGCGTTCCTGTTGCAGTTGTACGGTCAGCGATTGTGCCTGAATCAACAAGGTTTCGACCTGGGTCAGATTCAGACGTGAGGTGGAACCGACTTCTACCCGGCGCGAAAAAATCCGGTAACTTTCCTGGCGCGTCGCCAGCGTGCGCTGCGCCAACGCAATGCGTTGATCCAGTTCGCGCAGATCAAGCCAGCTTTGCGCCACTTGGGCGATCAGCGTCACGGTGGCGGCGCGTTGCATGGCGTCGCTGGCAAGATATTCTTCGAGCGCGGCGTCGCGCAAGCTGCGCACGCGGCCCCAGAAATCCAGTTCCCAACTGGCCAGACCCAAGCCAACCTGATACTGGCTGGCGATTACCGGTTGTTGCGTCAGATTCAGATCGCCCGGTACCCTGGACCGATCCAGCCCGGCTTGCGCGCCGATGGCCGGAAACAGGTCGGCGCGCTGGATGCCATACGTGGCGCGCGCCTGTTCCACGCGCAAGACGGCGATCCGCACATCACGATTATTGCGCAGCGCCTGTTCAATCAGCGCCTGCAATTTCGGATCGCTGAAGAAGGTACGCCAGCCGGCCAGCGCGGCTGGTACCGGTGCCGGGGCGGCGGCGTCATACTGTGCCGGCACCGGCAGCGCCGGCCGCACATAGTCCGGCGCCATCGAACTGCAACCGGCCACCAGCATGGCGACGACAGACAACGGCAGTGCTGCTGTACGAAATGACATCATGCCGTGTTCACCCCAGAATGTGATAACCGGCATCGACATACAAGGTGTCGCCGGTAATGGAACGGGCGCCGTCGCTGACCAGGAAGGTGCACAAGGCGCCGACATCATCGATATCGACCAGCCGTCGCAGTGGCGCCCGGCGCGCGGCGTCGTCCAGCAACTGATCAAAATCGGCCAGGCCGGACGCAGCACGGGTCGCCAGTGGCCCCGGCGACACGGCGCTGACGCGGATGCCCTTGGGGCCGAGTTCGGTGGCCATGTAGCGCACGCTGGCTTCGAGTGCTGCCTTGACCGGACCCATCAGCCCGTAATTGGCAATCACTTCGTCGGCGCCGAGATAGCTCATGGTCAGCAGGCAGCCGCCATTGCGCATCAAGGGTTCGGCCAGCCGCGCCATGCGCATGAAGGAGTGACAAGAAATATCCATCGCGCGGGCGAAGCCGGCCGCCGAGCTGTCGGTGACACGCGCGTGCAAATCCTCTGCCGGAGCGAAGGCAATCGAATGCAGGATGAAATCGAGCTGTCCCCATTGTTGTTCGATGGCGGCAAACACGGCTTCCATCTGACCGTCTTGCTCGACATCGAGCGGCATCGCAAGCACGGCGTCCAGTTGCTGCGCCAGCGGCGCTACATACGGTTCGGCTTTGTCATTGAGCCAGGTCACGGCCAATTCCGCGCCGGCAGCGTGAAAGGCGCGTGCGCAGCCCCAGGCGATGCTGTGTTGATTGGCGATGCCGACCACCAATCCCTTTTTTCCTTGCAGTGATGGCAGCATCTTATTTCTCCATGATGTAAGAACCGGGCGCGGGCGCCAGCGGCGGGTAGGCGTGATTGCCCAGTGACGGCGGCTTGACTTTGGCGCCGGAGTGCGCGGCCAGCCATGCCTGCCACGCCGGCCACCATGAGCCGTCATGCTGCGGCGCCTTGGCTTGCCATTGTTCCGACGGCATATACACCGCGCCGGCCTTGCGTTGCATCAATTGATATTGGCGATGCGGCTTGCCCGGCGGGCTGACGATGCCGGCGTTATGGCCGCCGCTGGTGAGGACGAAGGTGATCTCGGCCGGGCTCAGATAATGCAATTTGTAGACCGAACGCCATGGCGCTACATGATCGGTGAGGGTGCCGACCATGAACGTCGGCAGCACGATATCGCTGAGCGCCACCGGTTTGCCGTTGACCGGATAACGGCCTTCGCTGAGATCGTCATTGAGAAACAGGCGGCGCAGGTATTGCGAATGCATGCGCGCCGGCATGCGCGTGGCATCGGCATTCCAGGCCATCAGATTGTTCATGCTGCCGGTTTCGCCCTGCAGATATTTCTTGACCAGTTGTGACCACAGCAAGTCATACGAACGCAGCATTTGAAATGCGCCGGCCATTTGTTCGGCTTTCAATACGCCGGCTTCGGCCATCTGTGCTTCCAGCAAACTGACCTGGCTTTCGTCGATGAACAAGCCGATCTCGCCGGGTTCATTGAAATCGGTCTGCGCTGCCAGCATGGTCAGTGTCGCCAGCCGGTGGTCGCCATCGCGCGCCATGGCGGCAGCGGCAATCGCCAGCAGGGTACCGCCCAGACAGTAACCGACGCCATGCACGCGGCGCTTCGGCACCATCGCCGATACTGCATCCAGCGCCGCATGAAAGCCGCTTTGCAGATAATCATCCATGCCCAGATCGCGTTCGGCCGGGCCGGGGTTTTTCCAGGAAATGCAAAAGACGGTATGGCCTTGCTGCACCAGATAGTTGATCAGCGAATCGGTGGCCGACAAATCGAGAATGTAATACTTCATGATCCAGGCCGGCACGATCAGGACCGGCTCCGGATAGACCTTGGCGGCAGTGCTTGCCGGCGCATATTGCAATAATTCCATCAGTTGATTTTTCAGCACCACCTGGCCCGGCGTGATAGCCAGCTCGCGGCCCACCGCAAAGCCTTCCGGATCGCTGCGAGGGGCCTGGGACAATTGTTGCTGAATGTCCTGCAATGCCTGCTGTGCACCGCGCACCAGATTTTGCCCGTGTTCGGCGATGGTCTGGCGCAGCACTTCCGGGTTCGACAGCAATTGATTGCCGGGTGA
The DNA here is from genome assembly GCF_001189915.1 of Herbaspirillum autotrophicum. Classification (GTDB taxonomy): domain Bacteria; phylum Pseudomonadota; class Gammaproteobacteria; order Burkholderiales; family Burkholderiaceae_D; genus Herbaspirillum; species Herbaspirillum autotrophicum. The sequence goes on along the minus strand of NZ_LFLS01000002.1, from coordinate 265,134 downwards.
GCACATGTCCAGCAATTGCCGGGCCGCGAATGCGACTTCCTGTTCGTGATGTTTTTCCACGCCCCATATGTCTTGCGTGGCGGCGGCCCACCATTGTTCGGTTTGCAAAAAGGATTGATGCAGCAGATTGAAGGGCCACTGTTGCCATTCAGGCGCGCTGAAGCGGCGGTCGACAATCGGTGCCGCCGCCGTCAGTCGGGTCGCATCCGCGCCGATACTGCCGCCGGCAGAGGCGCTGGCCATGCCATATTGCGTCAGCTGCGCCGCCTGCATCCATGCCAGTTGCAACAGTTCCAGTTGCTTGCCGGGCGAGACCGCCAGATGCATCGCCCAGTCGCTGCCGGCCAGCAGCCCGGATGCAATCGACAGCGAGGATGACAGGCGCGCCAGCGTGGCGTGCACCTGTTGATCGAGTTGGGCGAACTGGCTCGGGGTAGCTGTTGTCGTTGCTGCAACTGCCGGCGGGACTGTTGTACTGGCCTTGGTGCGGGTGCCTGACATGATGGTCCGATCTGAACGAGTGGGTGACGAACGGGTGACTACCTCATGAGTAGCTGATTGCATTGTAGTAACAAGATTTCATCCATGGCTTGATGCAGATCAACTTATCGACCGGCTGGTCGGTATCTACTGTGGAAATTACTTATCAGCCGGTTTTTCTTCATGCCCACCTTGAATGCCATCCTTGCAGACGACTGCAGCATGCCGCGCAAACGCCAGCGCTTGCCAGCGGCGGCGCGGATTGCGCAAATCCTTGACGCCGCCCATATCGAATTTTCGGAACGCGGTTTTGCCGCCGCCCGGATTGACGATATTGCCTGGCGTTGCGGTTTATCGAAGGGCGGAATTTATTGTCATTTCAAAAGCAAGGACGACATTTTCGAAATGTTGCTGGCGCGGCGGCTCAGCTTGCCCGACTTGCATGACATGCCGGCCGCCGCTGGCACCAGTGTCAGGCAATTGGCGCAATGGCTGCTGCAACGGCTGTATGTGGTGCTGGAAGACCCGGCGGCGGTTTCGATGTTGCGCTTGCTGATCGCCGAAAGCACCCGCGTACCGGCGCTGATCAGCGCCTGGCGCCGGAATGTGGTGGAACCGCATCTGGCGGTGCTGGGCATCATGCTGAAGCGGCTGCTTGAAGGCCGGGCAGAGAAGGCCGACAGCATCCTGATCCGCGAACCGTGGTTACTGGTGGCGCCGCTGATCTACGCCATGGTGGCGCAGAGCATTTTCGGCGATAACGCGCCGCACACGATCGATCAGCGGCGCCGGGCGCACCTGGCGTTGCTGATCGAATTGTGGGGCGGTGAGGACGACACGGCGGGATCACCGCCGGCACCGGCGCCGGCGGACGGGCGGCAGTTCTAGACAAAGAAACCCCAGAACATGGCCAGCACTGCCAGCGCCATGACACCGGTGCAAATCCAGCCGAGAATGGTGAGCCGCCGGCTGATCACGAATTTGCCCATGATGTCGCGGCGTCCGGCCATCAGCATCATGACCACCATGATCGGCACCGACATCACGCCGTTGATCACCGCACTCCAGAACAGGGCTTTGATCGGGTCGATCGGCGCAAAGCAGATGGCTACCCCGAGCAAGGTCGCGATCGCGATGATGCTGTAGAACTGTTTGGCGGCTGCCGGTTTGTCTTCCAGGCTGTTTTTCCACTTGAAGGTGCCGGCCATGGCATAGGCAGCCGAGCCGGCCAGTACCGGAATGGCCAGCAAGCCGGTGCCGATGATGCCGGCGCTGAACAGCCAGAACGCGAACTCGCCGGCAATCGGGCGCAATGCCGTGGCGGCCTGGGACGAAGTCTGGATGTCGGTCAGGCCATGCATGTTGAGCGTGACCGCGGTGGTCAGCATGATGAAAAAGGCGATGATATTGGAAAACGCCATGCCGATGATGGTATCGATCTTGATGCGGCGGAAGTTGGCCGGCGCCTGTTCCGGTGCATCAACCAGGGGCCGCGCCAGCGGCGCCGCGATCAGGTCTTCGACTTCTTGCGACGCTTGCCAGAAAAACAGATAAGGGCTGATGGTGGTGCCGAAGATGGCGACCACCATGGTGATGTATTCCGGTTTCCAGGAAATGGCCGGCACTGCTGCGGCGTGCATCACTTGCAGCCAGGGAATGCGTACCACGAATACGGTGCCGACATAGGCCAGCAAGGCCAGCGTCAGCCATTTGAGTACGCGCACATAACGGTTGTAGGGAATGAATACCTGCAGCAACAGGGAAAATACCCCGAAGCCGACCGCATACAGATGCGACGGCCCGCCGATCAGCAAGGTCAGGGCATCGCCCATGGCGGCCACATCGGCCGCAATGTTGATGGTATTGGCAATCAGCAGCAGGCTGACAATGCCATACAGCAGGGACGCCGGATAATGATGGCGGATATTGGTGGCCAGCCCGCGCCCGCTGACACGGCCGATCTTGGCGCTGATGACCTGAATCCCGACCATCAGCGGGAAGGTCAGAATCACTGTCCACAATGTATTGAAACCGAACTGCGCGCCGGCCTGCGAATAGGTGGCGATGCCGCTGGGGTCATCGTCGGCGGCGCCGGTGATCAGTCCCGGGCCGAGTTTGCCGAGCCAGGAATCTTTGGGCGGACGGCTGGCTTCCTCGCCGGTCGTGGTTGCCTGGTCTGGTGCTGAAATCATCCGTTATCCTGAAAAAATGCGACCAGCGCAGCTTATCGCAACATGGCATTGCCGGCCACGAGATGGGGATTGTTGCCGCCGGTTTTCATGAGAATCACATGTTCATGCTGGTCGTCCACCAGTGTAATGCTGGCGCTCGTTTGTACCACGCCGTCGAGCAACAATACCTGTGGCGTGCCATCCTGCACCAGTTCGATCCGGTAGTTGGTGTGGCGATAGCGGTAATGCATGGTGCATTCCGGCCAGTGCGGCGGCATGCACGGCGTCAGCGTCAGCTGATCGGTATGCACGTGCAAGCCCAGCACGGATTCGATCACCAGCCGGTACATCCAGCCGGCGGAGCCGGTGTACCAGGTCCAGCCACCGCGTCCGACATGCGGCGAGACGGCATAGACGTCGGCCGCCATCACGTACGGTTCCACCTTGTAGGCAGCGACTTGCTGCGGCGTGCGGCCATGGTTGATCGGGTTGATCATGTCCAGCAACTCCCAGGTGCGCTGCTGGTCGCCCAGACTGGCAAAGGCCATCACGGTCCAGATCGCGGCATGTGTGTACTGACCGCCGTTTTCCCGCACGCCCGGCACATAGCCGCGGATATAGCCGGGATTCTGCGCCGATTTGTCGAACGGCGGATCGAGCAACTGGATGATGCCGCCATCGGCGGTGCGTCGCACCAGCCGCTGTTCCACCTGCTGCATGGCTTGTTGCGAACGCTGCGGATCGCCGCCACCGGACAGGATCGACCAGCTTTGCGAAATGGAATCGATCTGGCATTCCTCGTTTTTATGTGACCCCAGCGGTGTGCCGTCATCGAAATAGGCGCGGCGATACCATTCGCCATCCCAGCCGTGCGCCGCGATGTTGGTGCGCAGCAGTGCCGCCTGCGCCAGACAACGTTCGGCAAACGGCGCATCCTGATGCGCTGCGGCGAGCGGGCTGAAGCGGGTCAAGACGTCGTACAGAAAAAAGCTGAGCCAGACGCTTTCACCTTTGCCATGCTCGCCGACCTTGTCCATGCCATCGTTCCAGTCGCAGGAGCCGATCAGTGACAGACCATGTACGCCGAAACGCAAACCGTTTTCGATGGCGCGCACGCAATGCACATACAAGCTGGCGCTTTGTCCGGAACGGGTCGGCAAGTCGTAGTAAGAATCCTCGTTGGCGTTGACTGCGCGTCCGTCAATGAAATGGACGTTTTCCTGCAACACGCCATGGTCACCGGTGACACTGACATAGCGCTCGACTGACAGCGGCAGCCACAGGAAGTCATCCGAACAATGGGTGCGCACGCCACGGTCGGTCGGCGGATGCCACCAGTGCTGGGCATCGCCTTCGACAAATTGATGGGCGGCGCTCACCAGCAAATGCGCGCGCACCAGTTGCGGCTGGCTGTGTACCAGCGCCATGCAATCCTGCAATTGATCACGGAAACCGAAGGCGCCGCCGGATTGATAGTAACCGCTGCGCGCCCACAGACGACAAGCGATGGTCTGATAGAGCAGCCAGCCGTTGCTCAGTACGTTGAGCGCCAGGTCCGGGGTATCGATTTGCACCGTGCCGAGGGCCTGATGCCAGTAACGATGTACGGCATCCAGCGCTTCGTGGGCGGCAGTCGCACCACGGCAGCGCTGCACCAGTGACACCACATTTTGCTGATGGGTGTCGGCCAGACCGAGCATGAAGACAATCTCGCGTTCCTCGCCCGGCATCAGTTCGAACGGCACCTGAATTGCCGCGCATGGATCGAGCCCGGCGCCGAGCTTGCCGGACAGCCGTTGCAGACGCATCGCTGCCGGTTGTTGCAACGAACCGTTGCGGCCGATGAATTCAGTGCGATCACCGGTCACGCTGCGTTGTGCGCTGTCGACATCAAAGAACGCCACCCGTTCGGTGAACTCGGTGTTGTAACTGTTGTGCGCCAGCAGGGCACCGGTGGCCGGATCGGCCTCGGTCACCACATGCATGGCAGTCTTGGCGCGCAAGTCGCCGAGCACCCATTCGACATAACCGGTGGCCGACAGGCTGCGTTTGCTGTCGCCATCGTTGCGCAGGCGCAGCACGCTGTATTTGACGGCGGCTTCCAGTGCCACATAGACGGTCAGTTCGGAACTGATGCTGTCTTCGCGGTGTTCGAACACGCTGTAGCCGAAACCGTGGCGGCTGATGTAGTCGCCGCTGCCCCGGCAGGGCAATGGCGTGGGCGACCACACGCGGCCGCTGATTTCGTCGCGCAGATAAAAGGCTTCGCCGCCGGTATCGCTGACGGGATCGTTGGCCCACGGTGTGAGCCGGAATTCATGGGCGTTTTCACCCCAGGTATAGGATTGGCCGCTTTCCGAAATCACGCTGCCGAAACCGGCATTGGCGATCACATTGACCCACGGCGCCGGCGTCATTTGACTGGCCGAGGTCGTAATCACGTATTCGCGGCCATCGCCGGCAAAACCGCCGATGCCGTTGTCGATCAGCAATTGCTGGTGTGGCAGCAGGCGTGGCGTGTGGTTGCTGCCGGTATCGGCATCAGCATCAATCACCAGTTGCGGTATGCGCGCCGCCGGCAAGTCACGCCGGTTGAGCTGTTCTTCCAGCGTGCCGCGACTGTCCGACAAGATCACGCGCGCCACGGCCAGGAACAGCACCCGGTCTTCGTCGGAAATCTGATCGATCCAGCGCACGAAAATGCCGCCCGGGCGGTCAATCGCATGACTGCCGGTAACCGATGAAATCAAGCCCATGATCTGTTCCTGCAATACCTGACGGTAGCCGGCGTGATCTTCATTCCAGATCACCAGATCGACCGCCATGCCTTTGGAGCGCCAGTAGGCATGCGCTTGCACCAGTTGCCGTACCAGTTCGATGTTTTCCAGATCGCGGATCTTGACCAGCACAATCGGCAGGTCGCCGGAAATGGCGTAACTCCACAAGGCCGACTGGCCGCGATGATTGCGGATCAGCACACTGGCATCGGCGCGCAGCAACGGATTGATGAAAATCACGGAATTGGCCAGACGGCTGTACAACTGGGCGTCGGCTTCGCTGGCGTTGAGTTGGCGCAACACTACCTGGCTATGGGTCCAGGACAATTCCACCACCCGATCGGCCAGATGGCGATCCTGATATTTTTCAATCAGATGTTGGCAGATATCGCGACTGTCACCGACGCCGGTCACCATGTCGATGGTGGCGGTCTGTTCCGGTTCCAGCGTGATCAGCGTGCGGATCGCTACAATCGGATCGAGTACCGAGCCGCTGCTGTCCGACAGCGGCGTCTGCGTCTGCATGGCTTGCGGGCGGTCGGTGCCGTTGCCGCGTCCGAGGAAGCGCATGCGGTCGGTTTCGTATGACACCGTACCAATCTGACCGCCATGCACCGCCATCAGATGAAACATCCACGGCATCTTTTCATCCATCGAACGCGGTCGCCGGGTGCACAGAATGGCGTTGCGCTGACGGTCGATTTCGGTTTGCACGAACAGATTGCTGAAGGCCGGATGGGCATTGTCGGCGGCAGCCGGCGCCAGCACCACTTCGGCATAGCTGGTGACTTCAATGGTACGGCTGCTGCGGCTGCGGTTGGTGATCCGCGTGCGGCGCAGTTCGATATCGTCTTCCGGCGACACGATGATTTCGGTATGCATGTCAAAGTCATTGTCGCTGCGCCGGAATTCGGCGCGGCCTTCGGAAAAGATGACTTCGTAGTTGCGCGGCATGACCAGCGTCGGCTGGAAGCAGGTCGACCAGTACTGGCCGTTGTCGACGTCACGCACATAGCAGAACGCGCCCCAGTTGTCGCGCGTGCCATCCTCGCGCCAGCGCGTGATGGCGAGATCATTCCAGCGACTCTGACTGCCGCCGGCATTGGTGATCATCACGTGATAACGGCCGTTCGACAGCAACTGGACTTCCGGCGTGCGACTGTCCGGACGGTGCAGAATCCGCATCGGCAACGGGCTGTTGCCGGATACGCTGCGAATGTCGGCGAGGTCGGTGGTATTGGAATAAATTGCAGTGGCTTTCGGTACCCGTTCATGCAGCAGCGACATGGTGGCCTGCAACAAGGGATCGGATTCGAAACGGCGCTGCATCGGCTGGTTCAGTAACAGATACGCCAGCGACAGCAATCCCATGCCCTGATGATGCACCATGAATGAGCGGATCAAGGCATACGTTTGGCCGCGCGGCAGCCGCGACGGCGTGTAGTCAATCGCTTCGTAGAAGCCGAAGTTGCCTTCGAAGCCGGCCGCCGCCAGTTGCTGCAGATTGCTGCAAGCCTGCTCCGGTTCCACCATCAAGGCCATCATCGAGGCATACGGTGCGATCACCAGATCGTCGCCGAGCCCGCGTTTGAAACCCAGTCCCGGTACGCCGAAGGCGCGGTATTGATAATTCAGGCTGGTATCGAAACTGTTGTAGCCGGATTCCGATATTCCCCAGTGGATGCCGCGCTGGATGCCATAGTCGATCTGGCGCTGTACGGCGGAATGATAAGTCTGGTCGAGCAGGGTATTGCCAAAGGTCGGCATTACCAGCAACGGCATCAGATACTCGAACATCGAGCCGCTCCACGACAACAGGATCGGATCGCCGCCGGCAATGGTCAGTTGGCGTCCCAGTGCGAACCAGCTTTCCTGCGGCAACTGACCCTGGGCGATACCGATGAAGGTCGCCAGCCGCGCTTCGGACGCCAGCAGATCGTAATAACTGGTGTCGCGCCGGCGTTCGCTGACGTTATAGCCGATCGCCAGCAGATGCGCCGCCGGATCGTACAGGAAACCGTATTCCATGTGGGCAAAGTCATTGCACTGCAAGGCCAGCTGTGCGATCAGCAGCATGCGTTCGGCGGCGCAACGGCTGCCGTTGGCAACCAGCGCCTGCAGCGCGTCGATCTGATGCCGATGCGCTGACCCTGATTCGTCACCGGCGCAGTTTGCCAGTTCGGTTTCGAAGGCCGGCAGCAGATCGGTATGCAGGCGCGCCAGTTGCCGCAGCGTGGGAATCTGTTGCAGGCGTTCCTGTAATGCCGGTGTGACCGGCAACGTGGTCAGGCCGACCCACGGCGCCAGTTGCGTCAGATCTGCCAGGGCATCGCTGCATTGCGCCTCCAGCGCGCGGCTCCAGGTGTGTTGCAATGATGTTTGCGCCGGCGTCGCGCGGATCGCTGCGGCAGCAGTGGCCAGTGGCGTCAACGTCATGTGTGCCGCCTGCAAACTGCGCGGCGGCGCCAGCGATGCGGTTGCCAGCAATTCGCTGAAACGCGTCAGCGCCGGCATCCCGGCGGCGTCAGCCTCAGCGTCGGCCGCGCTGCGCTGCGTGGCGGCGGCCAGCAACAGATCGCAACTGCTGCGCAAACCGGTGATGGCGCGCAACTCCACTATCGGATCATCGGCCAGCGCCAGCAATCCGGGCCGCAAGGTCAACAGATGGCCGGCCAGATTGCCGCTGTCGACCGTCGATACATACATCGGCAGCAATGGCTTGAGGTATTGGGTGTCGTACCAGTTATAGAAATGGCCCTTGAAGCGTTCCAGCGTTGCCAGCGTGGTCAGGGTGTAATGCGTGCGCGTCAGCAACTGGCCGGCCGAGATATAGCCGAAATCGCGTGCCGCCAGATTGGCCAGCAGCGACATGCCGATATTGGTCGGCGAGGTGCGATGGGCGATCACTTCCACCGGATGTTCCTGCACGTTGTCCGGCGGCAGCCAGTTGTCGGCCGGGCCGACATAGGTTTCAAAGAACAGCCAGGTCTTGCGCGACAGCATGTTCAGATAGCGCGTCTGCGATGGCGACAATTCGGTCGCGCGCGGATGTTGCGGACGACTGATCCACCATGCCACCAGCGGCGAAATCCACCACAGCACCAGAATCGGCAAAGCTGCATAGAGCGCACCGGGCTGGTACACCACCAGCGCCAGGGCGGTGGCGAAGGCCAGTACCGGCGCCGGCCACATGACCACGAAACTGGCCGGCAGGCCATGTTTGTCGAGCAGGCTGGCTTCGGCAGAGGAGGTCCATTCCAGCAGCTTTTTGCGGGTCACCACGACCCGCCATTGGGTGCGCACGATGGCATCCAGATTGCTGGCCGCTTCGTAAGGCAGGAAGCTCAGATTCAGGAACAGATGCAGCAAATGTTGCCGGGTCGCTTTCAACAGGGCTGCAATATGTTGGCGCAACAGGACATCCGGCGGTTTGCGCAGCAGATTGACGGTCAGCGCGCACAGCGCCGGCACCAGCAATACCGCCAGCGCCGTCAGGCTCCAGAACCAGGCTGCCGGCAATGCGGTCCAGCCGGTCACCAGCAAGGTGGTCAGGGCAATCGGCACCATGCTGCGGCGCAGATTGTCGAACAGTTTCCAGCGTGACAGCGCCGACAGCGGATTGCGCTGGCGCGTGATCTTTCCATCGTCTGTTGCGCCGTGGCCGCGCGGCCCCGGTACCCACGGCAGCAACCATGAGGCAATTTGCCAGTCGCCGCGTATCCAGCGATGGCGGCGGCTGATGTCGGTGCTGTAGCGTGACGGATATTGTTCGTGCAGTTGGGCGTCGCTGAGCAAACCGGCGCGCACATAACAGCCTTCCAGCAAATCATGGCTGAGGATGCGGTTTTCCGGCATGCGGCCGTGCAGTACCTGTTCGAATACCTGAACGTCGTAAATGCCCTTGCCGATGAAGGAACCTTCGCCGAACAAATCCTGATAGACGTCGGATACGGTGCGGGTATAAGGATCGATCCCGGTTTCGCCGCCGCACAGCAATTCGTAGCGCGAAGCCTGACTGCCCGGCAGGCTGACCGCCACGCGCGGTTGCAGAATGCCATACCCCTCGCACACCCGGCCGCGCACGACATCAACCACGGCGCGGTTGAGCGGATGGGCCATGGTCGCGACAAAACTGCGGGCCGCATCGCGCGGCAATTCGGTATCGGTATCGAGCGTGATCACGTAGCGGATATTGAGCAGGCTATCGAGATCGCCGCTGGCGGCGCAAAAGGCATGCGCGGCAGCGGTGGCGCCGCACAACAGCGCATTGAGATCGCCCAGCTTGCCGCGCTTGCGCTCTTGTCCCATCCACGCGCCTTCTTGCGGATTCCAGCGGCGGGGCCGGTGCAGCAAGAAGAAATAGTCGCCGCCGGGGCGTTGATATTTAGCGTTCAAGGCGTGCACGCCCGCCTGCGCGTGTGCCAGCAGCGGCCCATCGGCAGGCGTGCTTTCGGTGGCGGCATCGGCGAAATCGGTCAACAGGCAAAAGCGCAGATTGTCATCGCGATTGGCGAGGAAATGCACTTCCATGGTGTCGATCAGGCTATCGATATTGTCTGTGCTGAACAACATCGACGGCACTACCGCCAGCGTCCGTGCATGGCGCGGGATGCCTTCGGAAAAATCCATGCGCGGCAACGGATGCGGCAGCACCACCAGCGTTGCGGCCCAGTTCACCAGCGCCAGCGCCAATTGACTGCTGCTGATCAGCGCCGCGATAGTCACCAGCGCCAGCAACCAGTTTTCGGCGCCGAGGTTCCAGGCTTTGAGGGCCACGCCGGTGGTGCCAAGCAGGGTCAGCAGCAAGATGCTGCCGAGATAGACCGCCAGCGGTGCGCTACGCACGGTGTTGCGCAAGCGTTGCTGCCAATCGGGTTGGAATGCGGCGGCCTGTTCCAGTTGCGGCAGACCGTTGCCGATCAGGTAGTAGCCGACATGGGCGCGGCGGTCGGCGCTGCCCCGGGTAGCAGCAGCGTCGGTCGCCAGCCGCAGGGCGTGCGCGGCGATGGCGGGTTCGGTCTGGGTACTGTTGCGGGCAATCTTTTCCACCACGTGACGGTATTGATCGCGGGTTGCAAAATCCATGCGCAGGTAGGCGTCGCCCGGATCCTGCCTGAGGATTTGTTCGGCCATGCTCATGGTTTCGACGAATTCGCGCCAATCCATCGAACCGAGGAAGCGCAAGCTGCCGATGCTGTTGCTGATCGATACCTGATCCGCCGCTTGTTGCTGGGTCTCGAAGTGCACCAGGCGGTCGATGGTTTCACCGGCGGCGGCCAGATGTTGCGACAGCCAGGTCAGCGGCAAACTCAGCGCCGGGCCTTTGCCTTGCAGGCGGCGCACCAGTTCGGCCACGAAGGAACTGTCCATCGGCGGATCGGAACGGGCCATGTCGGCCACCAGCAAAATCAGCTTGCTGGGATCTTTCTCGGCGGCGTCGGACATGTTGTCGGCCCAGACGTGGGCCAGATTGCGGCTGATGCGGGTGGTTGCCAGACGGGCCGCCACACGGCGCAGATTCTCGATCAGCGCCAATCGCAGCATGATCGGAATGGCCCACAACTCGCCCAGTTCCAGCATGGTGATTTGCTGATACGAGGCGACAAAGCGCGACAGGCTTTCCGGGTCGACGCGGCCATCGCCGTGCGAAATGGTTTCCAGTGCGATGTCATAGACCCGTGGCCGGCCGGCCGAGCTGCCTTGCAGCAGACGCGGCAATTCCTTGCTGTAGTTCTTGGGCAGATGGCGGCGTGCAGTGCGGATCTGTTCTTCGATCAGATAGAAATTGTCGAGCAGCCATTCGGCTGCCGGCGTTACCTGACGACCGGCCTTGATGGCGTCGGTCAGACTGTTGCTGGCCTGAAAGATGACCTTTTCATTGTCCGCCAGTCGTGCCAGCAAATGATTGTCGCCGCGTTCGGTATCGAGCTTGTGGGCCTTGGCCAGCACCTTGCCGTGTTGCTCCATCTGCTGGGCGCTGAACAATTCAGCCCGCAGCGGCAACTCCTGGCTTGGCGTGATGGCCCGCGTACGGCTGCCATTCAGGAGGTTTTTCAGGGCGACCACATGAGCGCGCAGGAAGAGGCTGTCCAGTTTCAAGTCTGACTTTCGGTTGCTGCGCGCGGCCGGCTGCCGCAGCGCAAACGGAGATAAACAACAACGGATCGCCGTGGCGTTCAGCCCGGGCGATCAGTCGAGTGTTGAAAATGCTGCAACGGCTGCAGCGGAAAATGGGTAGTGCAGGACTGCACTTAGGAGGAGCGTGGGTCGCGGGTCGATTCGAAGGAATACACCGGCAACGCAAACACGAAGAATTGAAGACTGAACTGGCGCTTTCGGAACCATGCTTCAACAGCTTCTACGTTTTTTCCAGCTAAAAATTGAAGGCCCAGTCTACCACGGCTCCCGGCGCTGCCGGTTGGCACGCAACAATCGGCCGCAGGCAGGCCTGCAGCCGATGCATGTCAGCGCCGGACCGTGTCAGCGGCTAACGCTTGCGATCATGGCTTTTGCGGATCACGCTGTGCGAGCGCAGTTTGGCTTCGCGCGCACGGCAGCCGACGGCTTCATCATCGGAACTCAATACATGGCCGCCTTCGGCGACCAGATCGCTGATTGCCGCCGGCATTTTCTTGAAGTGATGACTCCTGGTGCCTGATTTCATGGTGTGCTCCGGTTGTACGTCAACAATGCTCAATGCACCGGCTCCACGCCGGCCGCATGGACTGCGCCGGTCTGGGTTGCCAGCGAGACGGCAACGGCGGCAGCCGGGTTCATGCTGTCGACCATCGAGCTCGGAATCAGGATGGTGGTGCCGCGTTCCTTGGTGGTTTCATAAATGATGTTCATCGCCCGCAATTGCAGCGCCGCCGGTTGGCCGGCATAGATTTTTGCTGCCGCCACGAACTTGCCGGCGATTTCCGCTTCGGCCGAGCCGAGGATGATGCGGGCCTGTTTCTCGCGTTCGGCCTGCGCCTGACGCGACATGGCGTCTTGCAGCGCAACCGGAATGGCGACATCGCGGATTTCGACCGAGCCCACGGTGATGCCCCAGGCGATGGTTTTTTTGCCAATGCTTTCGCACAATTGCAGATCGGCTTGCTTGCGCTCCGACAGCAAGGCCGCCAGCATCGAGGAACCGATCATTTCGCGCAACGAGGTTTGCGCCACGCGATCAATGGCCTGCTGGAAATTGGTGATGGCCAGTGCCGCTTTCTGGGCGTCATGCACATGCCAGAAAATCACGGCATCGACATTCACCGGCACGGTATCGCGCGTCAGCGCCTGTTCGGCATTGAAGGCGGTGGTTTGAATCCGTTCATCGATGATGGCGACGATATTGTCGACCACCGGGATGATCCCGAACAAACCGGGACCCTTGACGGCGTGCAACTTGCCGGCCCGCAAGATGACGAATTTTTCCCAGGTATTGGCCATTTTCAGCGACAGCATGACGATGACGGCGATGGCGGCCGACACGGCGCCGGCGACCGGATGCCCCGACATCACGGCAAATGCGCCCAGCGCTGCAAATAAGGCAACGATGGCAGAAGTGATCTGGTTCATGGTAAGGCTCACTTTCAAAAAGTGATACGATCAATGCAACATGGATGCCCAAGCTATGCGCCAAACCGGACCCCTTGTCTGTACGCCACCTCACATAGCGCAAGCAGTTGCCCCTGACAGTGACGGAGCCGCGCATGATGCAACCTCACGATCCGCGTCAAAACCGCTTGCTGGCAGCCCTGCCGCAGGCTGAAATGGCGCGCTGGCTGCCGCAACTGGAACGGGTGGATATGCCGCTCGGTGCGGTGCTGTACGAGTCCGGCAGCAAACTCAGTCATGTGTACTTTCCGCTCAACGCCATCGTCTCGCTGCTGTATGTACTGGAAGACGGGGCGTCGGCAGAAATTGCCGTGGTGGGCCGGGAAGGGCTGGTGGGGGTGTCCTTGTTCATGGGCGGCGAATCGACCCCGAGCCGGGCCGTGATCCAGAACGCCGGGCAGGCATACCGGTTGCGTGGCGATGTGATGTTGCAGGAATTCAATCAGGCCGGTCCGGTATTGCATCTGTTGCTGCGCTATACCCAGGCGCTGCTGACGCAGATGGCACAAACCGCCGTGTGCAACCGCCATCATTCACTCGATCAGCAATTATGCCGCTGGCTGCTGCTGAGTCTGGACCGGATCGATTCGCCGCAACTCAGCATGACGCAGGAATTGATTGCCAACATGCTCGGCGTGCGGCGCGAGAGTGTGACAGAAGCCGCCGGGCATTTGCAGGACGCCGGCCTGATTCGCTATCACCGCGGTCACATCACGGTGCTGGACCGGACCGGGCTGGAACGCCGCACCTGCGAATGTTATGCGGTGGTGAAAAGGGAATATGACCGGCTGCTGCCGGCCTGAGATTCTAGCGCGGCAGCAGAACGGGTTCGTGGCGGCCAACCGCAAGGCGGCCACAGCCGGCTCAATGCGCGCTGCCCTTGGCCAGATGACGTTCCAGTATCCGCGATGAATACGTCATCGGGAAACAGATCACGAAGTAGATGACTGCCACGCTCATGTAGATCGGGAACGGTTCGAACGTGACATTGTTGAGCATGGCGCCGGTGCGGCTCAGTTCAACAAAGCCGATGATCGAGGTGAGCGAGGTATTTTTCACTACCTGTACCAGAAAGCCGACTGTCGGTGGCGTCGCGATCCGGGCTGCCTGCGGCATGATCACGCTGATGAACTGCTGGCGCGTGGTCAGGCCGAGACTGGCGGCGGCGGCCCATTGGCCGCGTGAAATGGCGACGATGCTGCCATGCCAGATATCTGCCAGAAAGGCGCTGGTATAGGCAATCAGAATCACTACTGCGGCCATCCATGCGGTGACATGCACGCCCAGCAGCGGCAAGCCGAAAAATCCCATGAACAGCAGGATCAGCAACGGCGAGCCTTGCAGCAGCTTGATCCAGGTATCGACCAGCAGCCGTATCCAGCGCTGCGAACTGAGCTTGGCCAGCAGCAGCGCCACTGCCACCACCGCGCCGCCGACAAATGCCACCAGCGACAGTACGATGGTCCAGCGCGCTGCCAGCACCAGATTGCTGAAAATATCCCAGAACGAAAACTCACTCATGCCTTGCTTCCTTTTAACGATTTTTTGGCAAACCGGTCCAGCACCTGCGTGACCAAAAACGACAACGCCAGATAAATCGCCGCAGTCAGCATGTACACCTCAAACGCGCGGAAGGTACGGCCCTGAATGAAATTGGCTTCATAGGTCAGATCGCGCACCGAAATTTGCGAAATCACTGCCGAGGCCAGCATCATCAGCAGAATCTGGCTCTTGAGCGCCGGATACACCTTGGCAATCGCTTGCGGCAACACCACATGCAGAAAGGTTTGCATGCTCGACATGCCGAGCGCCAGTCCGGCCCGCATCTGATTGACCGAGACCGCGATCACGCCGGCGCGCAGGATTTCACTGGCATAGGCGGCGATGTTGATGGTCATGGCCAGAAATGCCGCCCACCATTCGCTGATCTGAATGCCGAGCAAGGGGAAGCCGAAAAAAATCACGAACATCTGGATCAGAAAGGGTGTGTTGCGGATCACCTCGACATAGCTGGCGATGAAGCCGCGCACCCATTTGCCGCCGCTGGTCGACAAGCGGGCGCCGGCCAGCCCCAGCGCGATACCGCAAGCGCTGGAGACGGCCGTGAGCCAGAGTGTCATGCCGGCGCCGCGCAGGAACAGGATGGCGTATTCTTCCAGCGCGGAAAAATCCATTACATACATGTCAGCCTCACAGCGAGCCTGGCAGCGGACCGCCAAGCCACTTCAGGGAAATGCTGTTGAGCGTGCCATCCTTGAGGGCCTGGCCGACGATCACGTCGAGTTTTTCCTTGAGACGGGTTTCGCCTTTGTTGTAGGCCATGTGCATTGGCGAATTCATCAGCTTGAATTTTTCATCGAGCGCGACCTTCGGATTGGGCGCGCGCAATTTGCGGGCAACGTCGCCGCCCAGCGAAATCAGGTCAACCTGACCGGCAAAGTAGGCCGAGATGGCGCCGCTCTGGTCATCGAAACGCTTGATCACGGCTTCCGGCGGCGCGACCTTGACCAGGCTCATGTCTTCGTTGGTGCCGCCGGCAGTGGCGATACGCTTGCCCACCAGACCGGCCGGATCCTTGACGGCCAGCGCTGGCGGACCATAAACGGCGATGTAGTAGGGCGCATAGGCGGCGCTGAAGTCGAGAATCTTTTCACGCGCCGGGGTCTGGCCGACCGACATCAGCATGTCCAGTTTGCGGTCGGTCAGATAAGCGATGCGGTTGGCGCCGGTGACCGGAATCAGTTCCACTTTCACGCCCAGACCTTTACCGAGGACTTCGGCAAAATCGACGTCGAAGCCGCGCGGTTTCATGTCGGTGCCGACCGAACCGAACGGCGGGTAATCCTGAAACACGCCGATTTTCAACACGCCGCTGGAAGTCACGTTTTGCAGGGTGTCGGCATGCGCCGACCAGGAATAGCCGGCGCCGGCTGCGACCATCGCCAGACTGGCGGCGGTGCGGGCAAGGAACATGCGGCGGCGGGCGGAAGTGGCTACGGTTTTCATAAGAGGTCCTGTTCAATTGAAAGAGGTGAAGTAAGAACGGCGTTAAGACAAATCACGATACAAAGTGCAATGCCGGAGTCAGTGCAAAATCTGTTGCAGGAAATCACGTGCGCGGTCGGTTTGCGGCGCGCTGAAGAAATCCTGGGTCGGGCGGTCTTCGACAATCGCGCCGCGATCCATGAACACCACGCGGTCCGATACCCGGCGCGCGAAGCCCATTTCATGCGTGACGCAGACCATGGTCATGTTTTCATTGGCCAGTTCGGTCATGACTTCCAATACTTCGTTGACCATTTCCGGGTCCAGCGCCGAAGTCGGTTCATCAAACAGCATGACGACCGGATTCATGCACAGGGCGCGGGCAATCGCCACCCGTTGCTGCTGGCCGCCGGAGAGTTGCGACGGATATTTTTCCGCCTGTGCCTGCAAGCGCACCCGTTCCAGCAGGGCCAGCGCATTCCTGGCAGCATCAGTCTGATTGCGGCCCAATACCTTGATCTGTGCCAGCGTCAGGTTTTCCAGTACCGTCAGATGCGGAAACAATTCGAAATGCTGGAATACCATGCCAACCCGCGCCCGCAGCTGACACAAGGTTTTTGCATCTTGCACGACGGCGGTGCCGTCGACGGTAATGCTTCCCTGTTGATGCGATTCCAGGCCATTGATGGTTTTGATCAGGGTTGATTTGCCGGAACCGGAAGGGCCGCAAACCACAACCACTTCACCTTGCTTGATGTTGAGCGAGCAGGTATCGAGTACCTGAAAGGCACCGTACCATTTGGAGACATTCTGTAGTGATAGCATGTGCTTTCCTGAATCTGAATCGATGAATTACTGGACTGGCAAATTGTCATGTGGTCAGGCCACCTTGCTGCTTGTTTTATTGAGCAAACTTCATGCCAGCCGGTTTTCCTCAAATAAGCGGTATTTTTGTGAAATAAATCAGGCAAATGACGTCAAAATGCCCGACCTTGGTGCATTACGGCAAGCATGTGCATGATGTTCGTGCGCTGCTGCGGCTGTTTTTACGGAAGATGGCTGACCATCTCCGCGTGTGCTGTCTCCCACTTTTCTTGTTCAATCGCGCCACAAGAACTTACTGTTCAGGTGGTAAGGCCAGAAATATACGCTGCCTGTATTATCAGTCAAGCTGCATTGCAGCACGAACCATGAATATGCTCTGTATGCGGTGATATCGCGACACTCGCGGCGAATTGCTTGACAGAGAAAAACGCTAGCGTATATTGGTGGCCTTACCACTTGATCACGTGTCTGATTGCGGGCGCACTGGTCAACGTGTTCCGTTTTCCTGTCCGACTTTGGCTGCCTGTCTTTATCTGCTTTATACAATGAGTTCATTTCATCCTGTCAGCGTCACTCGTCTCTATCGCATGATTGCGGATCAGATTGCCAGCCGCATCCGCGCCGAAGATTTCCGCCCCGGTGAGCGCCTGCCTTCCGAGCGTGAGCTGGCGGAGCAATTGCAGGTCAGCCGTCCCTCGATCCGCGAAGCCTTGATCGCGCTGGAAATTGAAGGCTATGTCGAGGTCAGGGTAGGGACCGGGGTCTTCGTTACCCAACGGCGCATGGATCGTTCGCCGACCCAGGAATTCTCTTCCAGTGAAGTCGGCCCGTTTGATTTGTTGGCGGCGCGCCTGTTGCTGGAGCCGGAATGTGCGGCACTGGCGGCACACCACGCGACCCAGGCGCAATTGGCCGGCATTGAGCAAGCGGCACGCAACTTGCATGGTTCTGCCACGCCGCGTGAGCACGACCGGGCATTCCATCTGGCCATCGCCGAGGCCTGCGGCAATCCGGCGCTGGTCAGCACCGTGACGCACCTGATGCAGTTGCGCGATGCCAGTGTCGTCTTGAAACGGTTGGAGCAGCATTTCGTGACCAACCGTGTCTGGCAGCAGGCAGCCGATGAGCACGATGTAATCTTGCATGCGATTCGTACCGGCGATGCCGAGGCTGCGCGCAAGGCCATGCGGTTGCATCTGACCGATATTCAGGATCGTTTGCACCGCGATTTTGGCAGTGACCTGCTACAGATGGAACGCAGTACCGCAGCGTTGGCCGGGTAAACCCGCCGGCAGCACCGAACCGTTTCTCCTTATTGTTCCCCCTTATATATACAGAGCACAGAAATGACTTTATGCGCAATGCCATCCACCGCCAGCACACGCCGTCCACCGACATTGCGGCGCGGCTGGATGTTCGTCGCCGGCATGGACCAGGCCGCGCATGCCCGCGCCATTGCCGGCGGCGCCGATGTGGTGGTGGCCGACCTTGAAGAATTCACGGCGCCCGCAGATCGTCCCGAGGCGCGCTTGCACATTGCTGCCATGATGGCCGATTGCCGCGCCCGCGGCGTGGTCGGTGCGGTGCGCGTCAACAAGCTGGAACATGACGGGCATGCCGATTTGTGCGGTGTCATGGCGGGGCGTCCGGATGTGGTGTTCTTGCCGCATGTCGACCGCCCTGAACAAATTGTCGCGCTGGCCGCCGAAATCTCGTCGCTGGAAGCCGAGCAAGGCATTGCTGCCGGCAGTACCGAGATTGCACCGACCATTGAATCGGCTGCCGGGCTGCTGGCGCTTGGCGCGATTCTGCGCGCCAGTCCGCGCGTGACGGCGTGTCTGCTGGCGGCGGAAGATTTTTCGGCCAGCCTCGGTGCCGAGCGCGGCGCGGATGGTGTCGAGTTGCGTTATGCGCGCGCGCGGTTTTTGCTGGAATGTGTCGCCGCCGGCGTGGTGGCGATTGATTGTCCCTGTACCTTCCGTGCCATCGCCACCTTCACGGCGGATCTGGAACTGGCGCGCCGGCTCGGTTTCAAGAGCAAGTGCGTGGTCTTCCCGGAGCACGTGGCGCTGCTCAATGAGGCGTTGACGCCATCGGCGCAACAGGTGCAGGCGGCCGAACAGTTATGCAGCGCATTCGAGCGGCAAAAGACCGCACCGCCGACTGACTTGAGTTTGTGGATCGACGCGCCGCTTTACAATAATGGCCGCCGCCTGCTGGCACGGCACGCCGAGTTCGTCGCGTGGCATGCCACTGCTGTATAAGTAACGGGTATAGCAAGGACGGCGCAGATGTCGTGCACGTGTTGCGATGCAGCTTGACACTGTCAGATGCTAAGGTATATTGCTGGCCTTACCACCTGATCGCTGCAACCGGAAAGCAGTTCCATTTTCAGTGATTGATTTTTTACAGATTAGCCATGAGTTCATTCCATCCTGTCAGCGTTACCCGTCTCTACCGCATGATTGCCGATCAGATTGCCGGCCGCATCCGCGCCGGTGATTTCCAGGTCGGCGAGCGCTTGCCGTCGGAGCGTGAACTGGCGGAACAACTTGAAGTCAGCCGGCCGTCGATCCGCGAAGCGCTGATCGCGCTGGAAATCGAAGGCTATGTCGAGGTGAGGGTGGGCACCGGCGTCTTCGTGACCTTGCCCAAGAAACGCGATGAAACTCTGGCCGGCGCCGAACTGCAAGTGCCCTATGAAGATGTCGGCCCGTTTGATCTGATGGCAACCCGCTTGCTGGTAGAGCCGGAATGCGCGGCACTGGCGGCCGGCAATGCCTCGCAACAACAACTGGCGGCGATTGTGGCGGCTGCCGCCAGTATGCCCGGTTCAGGCAATCCGCGTCTGCATGACCGCGCCTTCCATCTGGCCATCGCTGAAGCCAGCGGCAACGTCGCCTTGTCGAGCACGGTATTGCACTTGTTGAATCTGCGCGATAGCAGCGCCATGCTGAACCGGCTGGAAGAACACTTTGTCACGCATCAGGTATGGCAGTTGGCGGAAGTCGAACACGACCGGGTATTGCAGGCGATCCGCGCCGGTGATGCAGAGGGCGCGCGGCAAGCCATGTTTTTGCATTTGAATGGCATTCTGGATCGTCTGCGCGAAGACTTCGGCAATGACGACGCAGTGATGTCGGGTATGCGACTGGTGGCGGGCAAAGCCGGCTGACCGGGTTGGTGCAACAGCACTGAAGCGGTGACCGCGACGTGCATCACGCCCCCGATCTGTGCATCCGGGGGCTTTTTTTGAAGTTAATTTAGCCGAAATCCCTGTTTTTGACTGGCATGCTATTTGCTGAACCCAGTAGTCGGTATCGAGTGGCCTTACCACCTTACTATCAAGCTGCTTATTTGAGTAAAGGCAACCAGTGAAGAATCGGGCAGTAGAACAAATTCTGAATCCATTATCCAGGTGAGAACAATATGACAGCATTATCTGCCCCCCCACGCAACGGCGGTCAAATCTTGATGCAGCAATTGCGCGTGCATGGCGTCAAGCGGGTGTTTCTGGTTCCCGGCGAAAGCTATCTGCCGTGTATCGATGCCCTCAACGAACATCAGGACGCGATGGAAAGCATCGTGTGCCGGCAGGAGGGCGGGGCTGCCTATATGGCCGAAGCCTATGGCAAGCTGACCGGTGAGCCGGGCATCTGCTTTGTCACGCGCGGTCCCGGCGCCACCAACGCCAGCATTGGCGTTCACACCGCCTATCAGGACTCGACGCCGATGATCTTGTTTGTCGGTCAGGTCGGCAATGATTTCTATGAGCGCGAAGCGTTCCAGGAAATCGACTATCGCCGCATGTTCGGCCAGATGACCAAGTGGGTAGCGCAGATCGACCGCACCGAACGGATCCCGGAATTCATCGCACGGGCCTTTGCGGTCGCCACCAGCGGCCGGCCCGGTCCGGTGGTGCTGGCGTTGCCGGAAGATACCTTGTGGGGCACCGCGCAAGTAGCGGACATGCCGCGTTACCGGCGCGCCCAAAGCAATCCCGGCGTCGCCGATGTCGCCCAGATGCGCGAACTGATCGAAGCCGCCGAACGGCCATTCATGATTGTCGGCGGTCACGGCTGGACGCAACAGGCCAGCGCCCGGTTACAGGCATTTGCCGAACGTTTCGATTTGCCGGTCGGCGTCGCCTGGCGGCGTCTGGAATGTTTCGATCAGCGCCATCCGAATTTTGCCGGTCATGTCGGCTGGGGCATGAGCCCTGAATTGCGGGCCCGGGTCGCCAATGCCGATCTGATTCTGTCGGTCTGCACCCGGCTCGGCGAAGCCACTACCGAAGGCTATTCGGTGATTGCCAGCCCGTTGCCGCAACAAAAGCTGATCCATGTCTATCCCGATCCGGAAGAGCTGGGTCGCGTGTTCATGCCGACCCAGGCGATTGTGGCCGACCCGGCCGGTTTTGCCGAACAGGTCGCCGACCTGCAACCGACACGCGCGATCCGCTGGTCCGCCGCCACCCGCAGCGCCAATACCGAATACCTGAGCACGCTGCAACCACTCGATGCACCGGGTGCGATGAACCTCAATGCCGCCGCCGCGCATCTCAATACAGTGTTGCCGGCCGATGCCTGCATCACCGTCGGCGCCGGCAATTACGCCTTGTATCCGCATCGCTATCGCCAGTTCTCCGGCGTCGGCAGCAGTCTGGCACCGGCCCTTGGCGCCATGGGCTACGGCTTGCCGGCGGCGATTTCGGCCAAGCTGGAAAAGCGCGACCGCACGGTGGTGTGTTACGCCGGTGACGGTTGCTTCCAGATGAATTTGCAAGAGCTGGGCGTGGCCATGCAATACCGCCTCGGCATCATCGTACTGGTCTTCAACAACGGTATGTGGGGCACCATCCGGGCCCATCAGGAACGTGATTTCCCGGCGCGCGCGATTGCACTCAATTTCGACAATCCGGAATTCACCGAGATCGTGCGTGCCTATCGCGGCTACGGCGAAATCGTCGACAAGACCGAAGATTTCGCGGCGGCCTTTGAACGCGCCCGCGCGTTCGCCGACAGCAAGCAATTGCCGGCCTTGCTGGAAATCCGCTATGACCCGGACGGCATTGCGCCCGGCGATACCTTGTCCGGCATCCGTCAGGCCGCGCTGAAAAAGCAGCAAGCGTAATCAGCAACAGCATCACGACCGAATCAATCCCAAGGTGTGCGCAACTGCGTACCACGATGTCACGAGAGGAATCAGCATGACAAGCAATGTACCGGCCAGCAAATTGGCAATAAATGGCGACCGCCTGTGGCACTCGCTGATGGAACTGGCGCAAATCGGTGCCACGGAAAAGGGTGGCAATTGCCGGTTGGCGCTGACGGCATTGGATGGCGCCGGGCGCGATCTGGCGGTGGGCTGGATGAAACAGGCTGGCCTCACGATCCGGGTTGATCAGGTCGGCAATATCTTTGGCCGCCGCGCCGGCCGTGACGACTCCCTGGCGCCGGTGATGACCGGCAGCCATATCGACACCCAACCGACCGGCGGCAAGTTTGACGGTTGTTACGGCGTGCTGGCAGGACTCGAAGTGATGCGCTGCCTGCAGGAAAACAATGTGCAAACCGAGGCGCCGCTGGAACTGGCGATCTGGACCAATGAAGAAGGTTCGCGCTTCGTGCCGGTGATGATGGGTTCCGGCGTGTTTGCCGGCAAGTTCACGCTGGATACCGCACTCGACGCCAGGGATCTGGCCGGGCTGTCGGTGCGCGATGAATTGCAAGCCATCGGCTACGCCGGCAGCGACGCCGTCGGCGGGCGTCCGATTGGCGCGTACTTCGAAGCGCATATCGAACAGGGACCGATTCTGGAACATGAAGACAAGGTCATCGGCGTGGTGACCGGTTCGCTCGGCGTGCGCTGGTACGACGTCACCGTGACCGGCATGGAAATGCATGCCGGTCCGACGCCGATGGCAATCCGCAAAGATGCCTTGTTTGCCGCCACCCATCTGATGCAGGAAGTGATTCATCTGGCCAATGACAACCAGCCGCACGGACGCGGCACGGTCGGCGCGGTGCAGATTCATCCCGGCTCGCGCAATGTGATTCCGGGGCAGGTCACGTTCACCGCCGATATTCGCCATCAGGACGAAGCCACGCTGGACCGCATGGATCAGCGCTGGCGTCAGGCGTGTATCGATGCGCAGGAAAAATTCGGGCTGCAAGTGCAATTGACGGATATCCAGTATTTCAAGCCGACGCCATTCGATCCGGCGCTGGTCGGCATGATCCGCGAAGGCGCCGCCAGCGCCGGCCTGTCGCATATGGATATCGTCACCGGTGCCGGCCATGACGCGGTCTACATCGCGTCGGTAGCGCCGACCGCGATGATTTTCGTGCCGTGCAAAGACGGCATCAGCCATAACGAAATTGAAGATGCCAAGCCGGAACATCTGGAAGCCGGCGGCAACGTCTTGCTGGCAGCCATGCTGGCGCGTGCCGGCCGCATCGGTTGAGCGCCGGCACAAATGCACACGACATTCACATTCATTCGTACTGGAGCAACCCATGAAATTACATGATCTGGCGTACTGGCAAGAACGTGCCGCGGCGCTGTCGATTCAGCACCAGGCTTTCATCGACGGCCGTTTCGTCGATGCCATCAGCGGCAGCACCTTTGCCGCACTGAGTCCGATTGACGGCCGCAAGCTGGCCGATGTGGTCGCCTGTCAGAGTGAAGATGTCGATCTGGCGGTGGCGGCAGCGCGCCGGACCTTTGAAGCCGGAGTCTGGTCGCGGCTGCATCCGCGTGAACGCAAGCAAGCGTTGCTGCGACTGTCGCAACTGATTGCCGAGCATGGTGAAGAACTGGCCTTGCTGGAAACGCTGGACATGGGCAAGCCGATTGCCGACGCCGTGCTGTACGACATCCCGGAAACGGTGAAGTGTTACGCCTGGTATGCCGAAGCCATCGACAAGCAATACGATGAGATCGCGCCCACCGGCGAAGACGTGCTGGCGACCATTACGCGGGAAGCAATCGGCGTGGTGGCAGCCGTGGTGCCGTGGAATTACCCGCTGATGATGGCGGCCTGGAAAATCGCGCCGGCACTGGCGGTCGGCAACAGCGTGATTCTCAAACCGGCCGAGCAATCCTCACTGAGTGCGCTCAAGCTGGCCGAACTGGTGCAGCAAGCCGGCATTCCGGCCGGTGTCTTCAACGTGGTGCCGGGTCTTGGCGCTGCCGCCGGCAAGGCGCTCGGCTTGCACATGGATGTCGATTGCATTGCCTTTACCGGTTCCACGCTGACCGGCAAGCGCTTCATGGAATATTCCAGTCAATCCAATCTGAAGCGGGTCTGGCTCGAATGCGGCGGCAAGTCGCCGCATATCGTCTTCGACGATTGTCCCGATCTGGACAAGGCGGCGCAGGCGGCAGCCGTCGGCATCTTCAGCAATCAAGGGGAAGTCTGCATCGCCGGTTCGCGGCTCTATGTGCAAGACACCATTTACGACGACTTCATGGCGCGCGTGCAGCATTTCGCTACCACCATGTTGCCCGGCGATCCGCGCGATCCGCGCGCCGCGATGGGGGCAATTGTCGACGAACCGCAAATGCGCAAGGTGCTGGCGTACATCGATGCCGGCGTGCGCGAAGGCGCGACGCTGCGCAGTGGCGGCAAACAGGTGCGCAACGCCAGCGGCGGCTTCTACATCGAACCGACCATCTTCGATTGCAGCAGTCAGGACTTCAGCATCGTGCGCGAAGAAATTTTCGGACCGGTGCTGGCAGCGCAAAAATTCAGTACCGAAGAACAGGCGATAGCCTTGGCCAATGATTCGCCGTATGGCCTCGGCTCCGGTTTGTGGACCGCCAATCTGGGCCGCGCCCATCGGGTCTCGCGCCGGCTGCGCGCCGGACTGGTCTGGGTCAACTGCTATATGGATGGCGATATCACGGTGCCGTTCGGCGGCGTCAAGCAATCCGGTTTCGGTCGCGACAAGTCCTTGCATGCGCTCGACAAGTACAGCGATCTGAAAACCACCTGGTTCAACCTCGCACTGTAGAAATTCGGCAGCGGCAAGGCGGCCGCTGCCGAATTTCGTATCAATGAAGTTTGTATGCGTTCCCGTTTGTATTGCCGTTTGTATTCCATGATCCCAAGGAGAAAATCTTGTTTTCACTGACTTCACGCAGCGTCGTAACAAAGATGGTGACAGGCGCAGTGGCACTGATGCTGTGTCACGCCGCGTTGGCTTCCAAGGCTGACGATACCTTCAATGTCGCCTTCGACTCGGCACCGGCCACGCTGGATGCCTACAAGGAAGCCGACCGTCCCGGGCTGAGCCTGATCCGCATGGTGTATTCCGGCCTGATCCAGAAAGATGCCCAGACCGGCAAGTTTGAACCGGCGCTGGCGTCGGCCTTCAAGTTCGTGGATGATAAAACCATGGAATTCACCTTGCGCAAGGACGTGGTATTTCACGACGGCAGCAAGCTCACCGTGGATGACGTGGTCTACACGCTGAATCTGGTGGCCTCGAAAGACTACAACGCGCGCTTTCAAAATACGGTCAGCTGGATCGACAAGGTAGAAAAAATCTCGGATAGCAGCTTCCGTATCCGCATGAAAGAACCATTCCCGCTGGCGCTGGAAATGTTGTCGGAAAATCTGCCGATCTATCCCAAGCATTACTATCAGGCCAATATGTCGCTGATGGGGTCCAAGCCGGTCGGCACTGGCCCGTATCGTCTGGTGGAAAGCCAGCCCGGCAGCCGCTATGTGTTCGAACGTTTCGACGGCTATTTCGGCAAGAAGCCTGCCATCAAACGGCTGGTGGTGCGCATCCTGCCGGATACCAACACCCAATACGCCGAACTGCTCGGCGGTGGTCTGGACTGGATCTGGCGTTTGCCACCCGACGCCGCGCGCAAGCTGAGCGCGCAAAAGTCGCTGGATGTCAAAACCGTCAACATCATGCGCATCAGCTACATCTCGATCAATCCGCGTTTTCAGGATGGCAAGTCGCCGCTGGCCAACCTCAAGGTACGCCAGGCGCTGAACATGGCGATCAACCGCGAAGCGATTCGCAGCGCGCTGATCGGCGGCGCGTCCAAGCTCACCAACGCGGCCTGTAATCCATTGCAATTCGGCTGTGCCACCGATGTCCAGGTATATCCCTACGATGTCGCCGGCGCCAAGCGTCTGATGACGGAAGCCGGTTACCCCAACGGTTTTGCGATGGATATGGTGATGGCTTATCCGCCCCGTGCCATCTTTGAAGTGGTATCGGCCAATCTGGCGCAGATCGGCGTCAAGATCAATCTGATCGAACAGCAGTACTCGACTGCCACCACGGCGTGGCGCGAAGGCCG
Organism: Herbaspirillum autotrophicum; assembly: GCF_001189915.1. GTDB lineage: Bacteria > Pseudomonadota > Gammaproteobacteria > Burkholderiales > Burkholderiaceae_D > Herbaspirillum > Herbaspirillum autotrophicum. The sequence continues at coordinate 238,964 of NZ_LFLS01000002.1, read as the reverse complement.
GGCACCGTTGCTGGCAGCGGCCTGGGGTTCGTATGGCATCGCCGATGTTGCCTTGAGCACCAGCAACTTCTTTGGCGGTGGCGCTGACGATCAGGTCAAGAATCCGGAAGTGGTCAAGCTGCTCAAGGAAGCCGATACCTCGGTCGATCCGGCCTTCCGCAAGCAACGTTATGCGCAGGCCTTGAAGATCATTGCGGCGCAGGCGTACTGGGTGCCGCTGTGGAATCACTCGTTGAGTTATGCGCAAAACAAGTCGGTGAACTTTGCCGTGGATGCCGATGAGTTTCCGCGCTTTTACAAAGCCAGCTGGAAGTAAGCGGATTGGCAGCGATGCCCGGGATTGCAAGGTCCCGGGCCGGTATCAACAAACAGGACGACCTCATGATTTTCTACATGTTGCGGCGCTTGCTGGTGTCTCTGGGACTGGTCATTTTCGTCTCGATGATCAGCTTTACCCTGATCTTCGCTTCCGGCGATCCGGCCGCCAGGCTGGCCGGCGAGGGCAGTGCCGCCGATGTCGCGCATCTGTCGTCGCAATACGGTTTTGACCAGCCGATTGTGCTGCAGTATGGCAAATGGCTGGCGGCGCTGGCGCATGGCGATTTCGGCGAAAGCCTGTATTTCCGGCGTCCGGTCAGTGAATTGCTGCTGCAGCATTTCGCGTTGACCGCCAAGCTCGGCGCATTGTCGATGTTGCTGGCCTTGCTGATTGCCTTGCCGCTCGGGATTGCTGCCGGTTACTGGCCAAAGTCATGGATCAACCGGCTGACGATGTGGTTCACCGCGTGCAGTCAGGCGATGCCGCCATTTTGCCTGGCGTTTCTGCTGATCATCATTTGCAGTGTGCAGAATTCCTGGCTGCCGGCCTCGGGTTTCGACAGCTGGCGCAATTTCGTGATGCCGACCATCGTGCTGGCGGTATTTGCCACGCCGGCCATGATCCGCCTCATGAAAGCCGAAATGGAAAGCGTGCTGCGCGCCGATTACATCCGCACCACGCGCGCCATGGGCCTTGATGCACGCAAGATCTTGCTGAAGTACGCCTTGCGCAATGCGGTGCGACCCATCGTGTCGCTGGCCGCGGCGCAGATGGGCACCTTGCTGGCCGGGTCGGTGGTGATCGAGTCGGTGTTTGCCATCAACGGCGCCGGTCAGCTGGCCTGGATTTCCATCCTGCGCGGCGACTTTCCGACTATCCAGGCCCTGATTCTGGTGTTTTCGCTGTTCTATATCGCCTTGACCTTGTGTGCCGATCTGTTCAACGGCTGGCTCGATCCGCGCATCCGCAGCACGCGCTAATTCCATTTCCCTATGCTCATGCACAAGCTATTCAATTCATTGCCAAGACTGTCGCTGCGGCGTCACGGCGTTGCCATCCTGCTTTGCTTGCTGGTAGCGGCCGGTTTGTTCGGGCCGCTGCTGCTCAATGCCGATCCCTATACCCAGGATTTGCTGGCGCGCCTGCAAGAACCGGTGTGGGGCGAGGGCGGCAGCTGGACCCACGTGCTCGGTACCGATCACCTCGGCCGCGATGTGCTGGCGCGCGCCTTGTACGGCGTGCGGGTATCGGCGCTGATTGGTGTCAGTGTCGCACTCATGGGCGGCATTATCGGTACCGTGCTCGGCGTCAGCGCCGGCTATTTCGGCGGCATCACCGACCGCGTGATTTCGTTTCTGATCACGGCCCGCTTGTCGCTGCCGATCATTCTGGTGGCGCTGGCCGTGGTGTCGCTGTTCGGCGCGTCGCTGACGATTGTGGTGCTGGTGCTGGGCGGCCTGTTATGGGAACGTTATGCGCTGGTGGCACGCACCATGGCGATGAGCTTGCGCAATGCCGATTTTGTGGTGGCGGCGCGGCTGCAAGGATGTTCGCACTGGCAAATCATGTGGCATGAAGTGATGCCGAATCTGTTCGGCAATCTGGTCATCATCGGCACCATGGACGCCGCCATGGCGGTGACGCTGGAAGCGTCGCTGTCGTTCCTCGGACTCGGTGTGCCGCCGCCGCTGCCATCGCTCGGACTGATGATTGCCGAGGGCAAGGAAAACATTCTGTTTCAGCCATCGCTGGTGGTGATCCCCAGCGTGGTGCTGTTCTTGCTGGTGTTGTGTGTGAATCAGACCGGCGACATCATCCGCCGGGCGCAAAGGAAAGAGTGATCATGGAACCAGCATTGTTATGTGTTGAAGGCTTGCACGTCGACATCGTCAGCACCACGCCGGTCAAGCACATGGTGCGCAACGTGTCGTTCTCGGTACAGCGCGGCAAGACATTGTGCATCGTCGGCGAGTCCGGCTGCGGCAAATCACTGACCGCGCTGTCACTGATGAGCCTGCTGGCCGACGGCGTGGTCCGGCGCAGTACCACCTTGCGCTTCGATGGTATCGACCTGGCACAACTGAGTGAACGGCAGTGGAGTGATGTGCGCGGTGCCCGGATTGCCATGATTTTTCAAGATCCGATGACCTCGCTCAATCCGGTGTTTACGGTCGGCACGCAACTGACCGACGTCTTGTTGCAGCATCAGAAAGTGAGTCGCCGGGCGGCGACCGAACGCGCCATCTATCTGCTGAAACGGGTCGGTATCACCAATCCCGAAGCGCGCTTGCAGCAGTACCCGCATGAATTGTCGGGCGGCTTGCGGCAACGCGTGATGATCGCCATGGCGCTGATGTGTGGTCCCGATCTGTTGATCGCCGACGAACCGACCACGGCGCTGGATGTCACGGTCCAGGCTGAATTGCTGGAATTGTTGCGCGACATTCAGCGCGAATTCAAGATCGGCCTGATCTTCATTTCGCATGACCTGGGACTGGTCTCGAAGATCGCCGATGACGTCATGGTGATGTATGCCGGCGACGTGGTCGAAGCCGGACCGGCGGCAGAAGTGTTTCGCCATCCCTTGCATCCGTACACCACCTTGCTGTTGCGCTGCATTCCGCGTCCCGGCCATACCGTGCCGAAATCGGCCTTGCCGTCGATCAGCGGCAGCATTCCGTCATTCGATAACGACATCGCCGGTTGTCCGTTTTATGAACGCTGTTCCTTGCATGAAGATGCCTGCCGCGAGCCGGGACCGGCACCGGCACAGCATGGCATGCACAGCTACCTGTGTCTGAAGCCGGGGCAGTTGCAGCAGATGAAAGAGGTGGCGGCATGAGCGCGCACATCGCCCAAACGCTGGCACTGGAAGGCGTGTCCTTCAGCTACAAGAAATCCGGAATGGGATTGTTTGGCGCTGCTGCCGCGCCGCAGGTATTGGACAACATCGATTTCACGCTCAATACCGGTGTCACCACCGGACTGGTCGGCGAGTCGGGCAGCGGCAAATCGACCATTGCCAAACTGTTGCTCGGCCTGATTAGTCCCGGCACCGGACGGGTGCTGCTGGATGGCAAGAGTTTGCAGGAAACCTCGCGCATGGAACGCGCCCGCACCATACAAATGGTGTTTCAGGATCCGTATTCATCGCTCAATCCGCGCGCCACGATTGCCCAGATCCTGAGCCTGCCGTTGCGTGCGCATGACATCGGCGATGCCGCCAGCCGCGACCGTGCAGCGCGCGCCATGATGGACGCAGTCGGTCTCAGCGCCGGTTTTCATCAGCGTTATCCGCGCGAATTGTCGGGCGGTCAGCGGCAGCGGGTCGCCATCGCCCGCGCCCTGATGCTGCGCCCGCGCATCCTGATCTGCGACGAACCGACCTCGGCGCTGGATGTCTCGGTACAATCGCAAATTCTCAATCTGTTGCAGGAATTGCAGCGCGAATTCCAGTTGGCATATCTGTTCATCAGCCACAATCTGGCGGTGGTGCAGCATATCTCGGACGATATTCTGGTGATTCAGTCCGGCCGGATCGTCGAACGCGGCGCCGCGCAGCAAGTGTATTTCGCGCCGCAGCATCCTTATACGCGGCAACTGATCAGCTCGACGCTGGCGCCGCCTTGAGCAGCATCCGCACGCCCGGCACCATGACCTCATTCTCCGCAGCAAGGAACAATATGCATACCAACCATCCGGCACCACATTACATGTTGGTCGCCAACGATGAAAAAGTGACCTGGGATGCCGCCGGCAAGATTCATTTTCTGGCGGCCGGCAATGATCACCTGATGATTTTCGATATCGGCAGTGATCCGGCGCAACCGCGTCACGTGGTCACGATTCCGGTCGAAAATTCCTTGTTCGGCCCGCCCACCAATCTGGCCATCACGCCCGATAACACGCTGGCCTTGCTGGCCAATCCGATGCGCTGGCGTGAGCAAGATGGCGTGTGGACGCCGGGACCGGGCAATCTGCTGCATGTGGTTGACCTGACGCTGCAACCACCGGCCATGATCGCCACGCTGGAAGTCGGACCGCAACCCTCGGGCATGGCGATCAACCGCGCCGGCACGCTGGCATTGATTGCCAATCGTGCCGACCATTCGATCTCGGTATTGCGCATTCGCGACAAGCAGGTAAGCCTGATCGGTACCGTGGCGGTCGATGGCCATCCGGTGGCAGTGGCGTTCGATGCCGATGGCCGCCGCGCTTTCTTTGCCAAGATGGAAACGCATACGCTGGGCGTGTTGCAGATCGATGGCGAGAATGTCAGTTACCAACATGAAGCCGATATCCCGACCGGGCTGGTGCCCTACAACCTCGTGATCACCCCTGACGGCACGCTGGCGCTGACCGTGGACATGGGCCATCCGAATGCCTCGGATGGTCATGCCGATACCATCAGTATTATCGATATCACCGTCAATCCGCCGCGCGTCACCAACAAGGTTGTGGTGGATGACGCCCCGGAAGGTCTGGTCATGAGCCCGACCGGCACCCATGCGGCGGCGATTGTGATTCAGGGGTCGAATTGCAACCACGAAGCCTGGTTTTATCATCGCAATGGCAAAGTGGTCTTGCTCAAGATCGATGGTGCACAGGTGACGCGCGTCAGTGAAATCGACGTCGGCGCCTTGCCCGAAGGGGCAGTATTCAGCCCGGATGGCCGCTACCTGTATGTCGGCAATTTCCTCGACGCCGACATGTCGGTGCTGCGCATCGATGGCGATACGCTGGTCGATACCGGCACCCGCATTGCACTCGGCGGGCATCCGGCAGCGATGCGCAGTCAGTCGTTCTGAGGCGGCAAGTGCCGCAGGATGATCTGCGCCAGTCGCTTGAAGACTGGCCGGATCTGTTCATTTTCGGTATTGGCGTAGCCCAGCAGCAAGCCCTGGCGGGCGCTGTCGGCGTGCATGTAGTAACGCGACAAGGGGCGGGCGATGATGCCGGCGCTGCGGGCTTCGTTGCTGATGGCCTGGTCGCTGCAGCCGGGCGGCAACATCAGGGTCAGGTGCAAGCCGGCTTCGCCGCCCATGATTTCCAGCTGCGGTGGCAGAAATTCGCGGATCGCGGCTTGCAGCAATTGCAGGCGCTCGGCATACAGCAGGCGCATTTTGCGGATGTGCGAAGCGAAATAGCCTTCGCCCATGAAGTCGGCCAGCGTCGCTTGCAGGAAGAGCTGGCTGCCGCGATACAACTCGGCGCTGCCGCTGGCGAACGAGGCCGCCAGCGCTTCCGGCACCACCAGGAAACCGATGCGCAAGCCGGGGAACATGGTTTTGCTGAAGGTGCCCATGTACAGTACCCGGTCGTGCCGGTCCAGACCTTGCAGCGATGCCAGCGGCGCGCTGCCGTAACGGAATTCGCTGTCGTAATCGTCTTCGATGATCCAGCTCTGATGCGCGGCGGCATATTCCAGCAACAACCGCCGCCGCGACAGACTCATGACCATGCCGAGCGGATATTGATGTGATGGCGTGGTGCAGATGAAGCGTGGCGGCGTCAGTGCATGTTCGAGCGGCAAGCCCTCGGCATCGACTGCAATCGGCAGGGTCTTGATATCGAGTGAATTGAGTACGCTGCGGGTGCCCCAGTAGCACGGGTCTTCAACCCAGGCGGCATCACCGTTCTCGCCCAGCAGTTTGACGATGATGTCGAGCGACTGATGAATGCCGGTGGTGATCAGTACTTGCTCGGCCTGGCAATTGACCGAGCGCGCGCTGCGCAGATATTCGGCAATCGCCGCGCGCAACGGCAGGTGGCCGCCGCCCTGACCATAGGTCAGTAATTCCGGATGGGTGCGGCGCCAGTATTTGTTTTGCAGACGGTTCCAGATCTTGTGCGGAAAGCGCGACACATCGGGAATGCCGGGCATGAAGGCTTCCAGTTGGCGGTCGCTGACCCCGGCTTGCTGCGTGATGGCAATACCGCGTGCCGACAGTGCCGAGCGCGGTTGTGCCGTGTGGTCGGCATGGCGGCCATGGGACGCCGGGTGCGGCGGCGCTGCCAGCCGGATGTCGGCCGGCGTGGTGTCGGTAATGAAGGTGCCGGCGCCGGTGCGGGTTTCCAGATAGCCCTCGGCCAGCAACTGATCGTAGGCGTAGGTCACGGTATTGCGCGACATCGCCAGCGCCCGCGCCAGATCGCGCGTGGACGGCAATTGCATGCCGGTCGGCAACATCTGGCTGAGGATGGCTTCGCGAATGATGTGATAGATCTGGCGGTTGAGCGGCAACTGGCGGTCGATGCGCAACAGCAGCAAATCCGAAAGTGAGGCTACAGGCAAGGTGGCACCATGAGAAAAACGAAATTGGCCCTATATGACCATGCTATTTCAACTTTAGTATGGGGCCACATGAGCGCGTCATATTAACAGTATCGAATTCAAGGAGCCAGTTGAAATGAAAAATGCCGATTTGCAGCAACGCAAGAATGCAGCAACGCCACGCGGTGTTGGCGTGATGTGTGATTTTTATGCGGCACGCGCCGAGAATTCGGAACTGTGGGATGTCGAAGGGCGCCGCTATATCGATTTCGCCGCCGGCATTGCCGTGCTCAATACCGGTCATCGTCATCCGAAACTGGTGGCTGCCATCAAGCAGCAACTGGATCACTTTACGCATACGGCGTATCAGATCGTTCCTTACGCCAGCTATGTCGAACTGGCCGAGCGCATCAACACGCTGGCGCCGGGCGCTTTCCCGAAAAAGACCGCGTTGTTCAGCACCGGTGCCGAAGCCGTCGAAAACGCCATCAAGATTGCCCGCGCCGCTACCGGTCGCGCCGCCGTGATTGCCTTCTCCGGTGGTTTCCATGGCCGCACCATGATGGGCATGGCGCTGACCGGCAAAGTCGTGCCGTACAAGGTCGGTTTCGGCCCATTCCCGGGCGATGTTTATCACGTACCGTTCCCGAGCGCCTTGCATGACATCAGCACCGAAGATTCGCTGAGCGCGATTCAAGCCTTGTTCAAGAGCGATGTCGAAGCCAAACGCGTGGCGGCCATCATCATCGAACCGGTACAGGGCGAAGGCGGCTTTCAGGCGGCACCGCCGGAACTGATGCACGGCCTGCGTCGCATCTGCGATGAACACGGCATTTTGCTGATCGCCGACGAAGTGCAGACCGGCTTTGCCCGTACCGGCAAACTGTTTGCGATGGAGCATTACGATGTCGCCGCCGATCTGATCACCATGGCCAAGAGCCTGGCCGGCGGCATGCCGTTGTCGGCAGTCTGCGGCCGTACCGAGATCATGGATGCACCGGCGCCGGGCGGGCTTGGCGGCACCTATGCCGGCAATCCGCTGGCGGTAGCCTCGGCACTGGCGGTGCTCGATGTGATCAAGGAAGAACAATTGGTCGAGCGCGGCGCGCGTCTCGGTGACCAGCTCAAGGCCACGCTCAATGAATTGCGCGGCAGTGTGCCGGCGATTGGTGAAATCCGTGGGCCGGGCGCGATGGTGGCGGTGGAATTCGTCAAGCCGGGCAGCACCGAGCCGGATGCCGACTTTACCAAGCGGGTGCAAACGCTGGCGCTGCAACAAGGTTTGCTGTTGCTGAGCTGTGGCACCTACGGCAATGTGATTCGCTTCCTGTTCCCGCTGACGATTCAGGATGCGGTCATGGATGAAGCGCTGGCGATTCTGCGCCAGGTATTGCGCGCGGCCTGAGGCCCGTTTTGAGCGGCGGCCATCCGCTGGCCGCCGGTTCGACACTCTTTTGAAATGACGATGATGCAACTCAACGATTCCTCCCTGTTTCGCCAGCAAGCCTATGTCAACGGCGTCTGGTGCGATGCCGACGACGGCGCGGCCATCAGCGTGACCAACCCGGCCACCGGCGAGCAACTCGGCACGGTGCCCAAAATGGGTGCTGCCGAAACCCGGCGTGCGATTGCTGCCGCTGATGCGGCATGGCAAGGCTGGCGTCGCAAGACGGCCAAGGAGCGCAGCAGCATCTTGCGCACATGGCATGAACTGATGCTGGCCAATGCCGACGATCTGGCGCAGATCATGACGCTGGAGCAAGGCAAGCCGCTGGCCGAAGCCAAAGGCGAAATCACCTATGCCGCTTCATTCATCGAATGGTTTGCGGAAGAGGGCAAACGGACTTACGGCGACACCATTCCTTCGCCATCGTCGGCCAACCGCATCGTGGTCACCAAGGAAGCAATTGGGGTCTGCGCCGCCATCACGCCATGGAATTTTCCGGCCGCGATGATTACGCGCAAGGCCGGTCCGGCGCTGGCCGCCGGTTGCCCGATGGTACTCAAGCCGGCGGAAGCCACGCCGTATTCAGCACTGGCGCTGGCGGTACTGGCCGAACGGGCCGGCATCCCGGCCGGAATTTTCAGCGTGCTGACCGGCGACCCGCGCGCCATCGGTGCAGAAATGACCAGCAATCCGACGGTGCGCAAAATATCCTTTACCGGTTCCACCGCTGTCGGTCGTTTGCTGATGGCGCAATCGGCGCCGACCATCAAGAAGCTGTCGCTGGAACTCGGCGGCAATGCGCCGTTCATCGTGTTTGACGATGCCGATCTGGATGCCGCAGTCGAAGGAGCGATGGCGTCCAAATATCGCAATGCCGGCCAGACCTGCGTCTGCGCCAATCGCCTGTATGTGCAAGATGGCGTGTATGACGCCTTCGCGGAAAAACTGGTGGCGGCAGTGGCAAAACTGAAGGTCGGCAATGGTCTTGAGGCTGGCGTCACGCAAGGTCCGCTGATTGATGACAATGCCATCAAGAAGGTCGAACAGCACATTGCCGACGCCAGCGCCAAGGGCGGCCGGGTGGCACTTGGCGGCAAGCGTCACGCACTCGGCCACAGCTTTTTCGAACCGACCGTGCTTCTGGATGCGACCCCGGAAATGCTGGTCGCCAGGGAAGAAACCTTCGGCCCGCTGGCGCCGTTGTTCCGTTTCAAGACCGAGGAAGATGTGATCGGCATGGCCAACGATACCGAATTCGGTCTGGCCAGCTATTTCTACTCGCGCGATATCGGCCGTATCTGGCGCGTCGCCGAACGTCTGGAAAGCGGTATGGTCGGCATCAATACCGGCCTGATTTCGAATGAAGTCGCGCCGTTCGGCGGTGTCAAGCAATCGGGACTGGGACGCGAAGGATCGCATTACGGCATTGATGATTATCTGGTCATCAAGTACCTGTGCATGGGCGGTCTGTGATTCAACTCGCGGACATGGCGCCATGTCCGCGAGCGCAGTACTGACTAACCCGCAGCAGCGGCGCTGCCTTGCATGGCAGCGCCGATCACGCGCCGGCTGTTCAGCGTCAATAGCAATACCAGCAGCATCGCCAGCCACAGACCGCACAACATGCCGCGGTAACCGAAACGATCCAGCGCAATGCCGCCCAGCAGGGGCACCGCAATCCGGCCAATCGCAAACAGGCTGGCCTGAATCCCGTAATCGGCAGCACTGCGCAACGGCCGCGCAAAGTACATCATCAAACCGAACGCGACTGCCGCCATGCTGCCCATGGCCAGCGCCACCAACATCGCCGCGCCGACCAGCCATCCGGCGGCCGCTTGCAATTGCACCGCCAGCAATAATGCCCCGAGCGCCAGCAGGCACAAGGCGGTCACCGCCGGCAGCGCGTTGCCGGGACCGAGGCGACGGCTACACCATGGCGTCAGCATGCCGGACAGTGCAGCCACGACACCGCCACCGATACCGACGATGGCCGCGACCTGCTGCGCGGCGAAACCGTGATCGAGCATTAGCGGTTTGAGGTAAAACCAGGCCGCGCCGATCACCGGAAAACACAGCAGCAACAGCACGCTCCAGCGAGCGCCACCGGGTTGTGCGAAGTAGCCGCGCCAATCCATGGCGGGCGGCTTGTCGACGTGGGTGTGGGGGGCTACCGCAGACGACTCTTGGCCCAGCGACAGGCTCAGCAATGTCGCCACTGCCAGCAACAGCCCCAGCGCCATGATCCAGAACGGCGCGCGCCAGCCCCATTGCGTATGCGCCAGCAACATCAAGCCACCGCCAACGATGGCACCGAGCGCCAGTGCCGCCGAACGGATACCGCCGGCACGCAGGCGCTGGGTTTCCGGCAACAGGCGGATCGCCAGCGCATTGACCGGCACGTCGGCCCAGGTCGCCAGCAAGGCGGCACTGAACGCCAGCGCGAACAATTCGCCGCGACTGCCGAGCAGAGGCTGACGTCCGATCAACAACAGTGCGCCGGCAAACAGCAGGCACAGCGCGATGGCCCACCAGCGATATCGACTTGGCACGGCACTGGTTTTGCGGCCGCGTTCCACCGGTGCCGCCAGCAAGAACTTGAGTGCCGCCGGCAAGGCCGCCAATTGGAAGATGCCCAGTTCCACGCCCGACCAGCCATGCTGGCGCAGCACCAGCGGCAAGCCCAGCCACAGGTAAACGCTGGGTGCAGTCAATACCAGATTGAGCCAGCCGAAACATAGCTGACGCCAGCCGTCGCGTTGCAGAAAGGGCTTCATGCGGCGTCCTTGCGGGCGATCAGCACTTGCACCGGCGCCATCGGAAATGCCGTGCTGGTGCTCTGTTCAATCGCCACGAAACCGTTGTCGGCCAGCAGTTGCGCCAGTTGTCCCTGATACGTCACGTGCCGGCCCAGCATGCGCATCGGCAGGTAATACGGCAGCACCCGCGCGGCAGCAGCGGCGTCACCGGCGATTTCTGCTTGCGCGCACACCAGCACGCCGCCCGGTTTCAGCGCCGCCAGTATTTTCGCCAGCACCGCCGCCATGTCCGGCACGAAATGCAATACCGAGGAACACCAGATCAGGTCATAGCCGTGGCCGATATCATCCTGCTCCAGATTGCCGGGCAGGGCGTGCAGACGTTGCGCCAGACCGGTTTGCCGGATGTTGTCGGCGGCTACCGCCACCGTTTCGGGCCAGTCGAATACGGCACCGGTCAATGGCGGACACGCTTGCGCCAGCGCAATCGCGACCCAGCCGGGACCGCCGCCGAGATCGAGCATGTGCAGCGGTTTGGCAGGTGTTGCGCCGGTGGCGGCAAACGCGCTCTGGCATTCGGCAATCGCGCTCACGATATGCAGTGCCGCAGCCGTGGTGGCGGCGCGCTGTTCCTGTCCGATTTGCTTGCGCGCAGCCTGCGCCCAGTTGGGACCGTTGGCGGATTGGAAGGTCTTGGTCGCCGGCACGCTGCCCGGCTGCCCGCTATCGTCCGTGGCTGACGGTGCTTGCAACAAGCCGCGCAGTTGCGTGCCGAAGTGACGCAAGGCCTGCAAGCGATAGCGCCAGGCATCGCCGCAATATTGTCCGCCGTTCGATACCAGATAGGGCGCCAGCGCCGGCGTCAGTCGATAGCTGGTGGCGCTGTCGCCAGTGCTGCGTTCCAGCACCCCCATGCTCCATAACAATTCCAGCAGCAAGCCGCTGCGGTGCGGATCCATGTGCATGTGGCGGGCGATATCGGCGACGCCGCCGGACATCTGCAAGTGATCGAGCAGGCCGCTTTCCAGTGCCAGGTCGAAGGCCTCGGCTTGCACGGCGGCCACGGTCAGATCCCAATAGGCTTGCAGCGGATGATGGTTTTCAAAGTTCATGTCGTGATTCCTTGATGGTGGTGTGCTTACATGCGCCAGGTCAGACGCAGACCGGCTTCGCGCGGCGGACTGTAGACCGTGACGATGCCGTTCTGGTAACCGACGGCGTCATAGCGGTGATTGGCCAGATTGTTCAGATACGCCGAGACTTCGGTCTGGCCGAAGCGATAGCCGCCGTTCAGATTGATCAGGCCGAAACCGTTGCGGCTATAGCGATTGGCGGCATCCAGATAGACCTTGCCGGTGCCGGTCAGCGTGGCTTGTGCGTACCAGTTGGCGCGGGCGTCGTAGCGCACACTGAGGTGACCGTTAAGGTCGGGCGCGAATGGATTGTGGTTGCCGTCATAGTTGTTGCTGCCGTCGCGGAACGTATCGAAACGGGTGTGATTGACGGCCAGACCGGCTTGCAGTTGCCAGCCGGCACCGAGCAGATAGTCGAGTTCGAATTCGGCGCCGGTGGAGCGCGCCGATGCCGCATTGGTCACGTACACCACGCCGGGCGTCGGCATTTGCTGTACCTGCATGTTGCGCACGTTCATCAGGTACAGTGCCGCCGCATAACGCAGGCGATTGCCGGCGAGCCAGCCTTTGCTGCCGAGTTCAAACGAGCGCACGGTTTCCGGCTCATAGGCGGCATAACCAGCGCCCGGTACGAAGACGTTATAGCCGCCGGCACGGAAACCGTCGGTCACGCTGGCGTACAGTTGCTGTTGCGGCGCCCATTGATATTGCACCGCCAGCTTGGGCGACAAGCGGGTCCAGGTGGCGCTTTTTTCCGCACCGCCGTCGGGTGTGAAGCGTACGCTGTCACGTTCGGCGCGGGCGCCGGCGACCAGGGTCCAGTGCTGCGCCAGCGGCACCGTCCAGTCGGTGAACAGCGCCACCGAATTGCCGGCCAGCGCGGCGCGACTGCGCGTCAACGCCATCGGCAGCTTTTGTTCATTGAGCAGATGGTGGTCGTCCTGATCGGCATACAAGCCTGCCAGCCAGCTGGCGGCACCGAGTTTGCCTTCCAGCCGGAATTCTTGCGACAGGGTGGTGAAATGATGATCGCGGCCGATGTGCAGGGTATCCGGCAAGCGGAAGTCGGTGTCTTGCATGACATGGTCGAACCACTCGTTGCGCGCCGTGATGGAACGCAGCTTGAGACCGGAATCAAGTTCATGCGCCAGGTTCAGCGACAAGGTCGAGCCGTTGGATTTGTTCCAGCCGGCAGTGCCGGAATTGACCGTGCCACGTACCGCGGCGGGCGCACCCCACCACGCGGCGCCGTCGTCCTGATCAGTACGGGTATACCGCAAGGTGGCGTCGGTGCGGGTGTCCGGGGTCCAGCGCAAGGCCAGTTTCAGATTGCGGGTGTCACGCCCGCCTTCCTTGGCGCCGGTGCTGGCATTGTCGATGAAGCCGTCTTGTTGCCGCCATTCACCGGCGATGCTGGCGTACAGCGTATCGGTCACCAGTGGCCGGCTCAGATCGACACTGAGGCTGCGCAGATTGCGGCTGCCGGCAGCGACCGACAACATGCTGCGCGGGGTATTGTCCGGCACCAGCGAATAGATGTTGATGACGCCGGCTTCGGCATTGCGGCCATACAGGGTGCCTTGCGGTCCGCGCAGTACTTCGACGCGGTCGACGGCCAGCAGGTTATTGTCGAAACCTTGCGCCATCAGCGTCGGCACGCCATCGACCAGCAACAGCGTGGAGGTGGAAAAGGAAAAGAAGTTGGCACTCATGCCGCGCACGACCGGCGAATTGACACCGCCCTGGCCGAACGGCTGGAAACTCAATCCGGGCGTGATGTGTTCCAGCGCATCGACGCTGCCGATATGCGCATCACGCAGACTTTCGCCATCGATGACGGTAATGCTGGCCGGCACCGATTCCAGCGTCTGTTGCTGCTTGTTGGCGCTGACGGTAATGGCCGGCAATACCGGTGCCGGTTCGGTTTGCTGGGCCGAGGCCACGCTGCTGAAGCTGGCCAGCAGCAAGCAGGGCAACAGCCGCAGTTGCGGGGGACGGGCGGGGACAAGGGGACGCATGACGATAAGTACTCCTGACAGATTGCAAATGAGGGGAAGGGGCTGGCACCGGCGCCGTTGAAAAACAGGCGGCGGATGGCTTCACCAAAGTTTATGCAATAATGAGAATCGTTATCATCCAAGTTCGTAGGGATTCCGGCGGATTTCATTTGCATTCCGGCGCAAACGTCGCCGGGACGGCCGGAATGACATACAAGACAGCTCACAACTTTAATCTCAACCACCAGCGCCACCGTGTTGGCACAAGGAACTCATGCACCGGCAATTGCCTTCGTCACGATCCGCTTTCGCACCCGCCAACGGCTGGCAGCGCATGCCGTTGCCTGAGGTTGCGGGCCGCTGCCATGCCGATCGCTGTCAACTGGAACCGGGGCTGGTACTGGTACATTCCGACTATCAGCCGCAGCACGATCTGGCGGAAGAAAATGCCAATCTGCTTGATGCCCGCGTGCTGGTGATTACCTTCGGCTTGCAAGGCGATTCGGTTTATCAGAGCCGGGATGGCGGGCAGTTGCCGTTTCGCGGCGGCCACACCACGATGTCAGGCTTTCGTCACAGCATTGGTCAGCGCCGTTATGCCGCCGGTGCGCGGGTGGCGCAGTTGCGTTTGCTGATTGAAGAATCGGTGTTGGCGCGTTACCTCGGTGAGCCGCGATGTCGCGACTTGTTGCCGGCCAATGGCGTGAGGCAACTGGCGTTCGGTCCGACTGCCGGTGCCAGCAATGTGCACATTGATGCATTGCTGCGGCAACGGCGGGCGGCACCGGCGACCGCCGGACTCAATACACTGGATCTGCAAATCCATACACTGAGTTTGCTGGCCGAACAGTTGCGGGGGCTCAAACCGCACGCCGACCCCACGCCGACTGCCGGCCGCCGCTGGCCGGAACGCGAGATTGCCAAAATTGAACAGGTGCGCGAGCTGATGCATACCCACATGGCGCAGGCGCTGACGGTTTCCTGGCTGTGTGCGACGGTGGGGATCAGTGAATTCAAATTGAAAGCAGGCTGTGCATTGTTGTATCAGCGCAGCCCGTATCAGCTCTTGCTGGAAATCCGCATGCGCCATGCGTGGACCTTGCTGGAAGGCGGCTGCCAGGTGGCGCAGGCGGCATGGCAGACCGGCTATGAACATCCGAGCAGCTTCAGCGTGGCATTTACGCGTTTTTTTGGCCGTACGCCGAAGTCGGTCAACAGTAAATGAACCCGCAGGCGGTGGCGGTTGCCGGCGATCCGGCAGCCGGCGTGATGCTCATTGCGCCTGAGATGCAGCAGCCTGATGGCGGCGATACATTTCCAGCGTTTGCGCCTGACCATCATGCGACAGGAAGGTCGCTGCCGCTTCGGCGGCACCGGTTGCCGACGCAATGGTGCGGCTGAACATGGCCTGTTCATAATGTGCTACCGCCTCCTGCCATGGGGCAGTGCCGGTCAGTGCGTTGGCCAGTTCGAGCGCATCCAGCATGGCGTTGTTGACGCCATCGCCGCCGAACGGCGACATCACGTGCGCCGCATCGCCGAGCAGCGTCAGGCCGGCACGATGTTGCCAGCAATGGCCGATGGGCAAGGCATGAATCTGACGTTCGGTGAAATTGTCATTGCTGGCGCGGAACAGGTCGAGCAGGGTGTCGGCATAACCGGCGTACTCGCGTATCAGCGCGGCGCGCAGTAAGGCCGGTGCGGAAAAATCGAAGCGTTGCTGCATCCAGCTGGTCGGCACCCGAAAGATCGCATAGCCGCGCAAATGCGCATTGCCGTTGCGCTGCACGATGATGCCCTTGCCATCACCCTCGACGCCCATCTTGCCCGAGCCCACCAGCTTGGACAGCAGCGGATGCGCGCGATCAGCGTCATCAATTCCGAATTCCAGAAACGATATCCCGCTGTACTGCGGCGCATAAGGCGACAGCAATGGCCGTACCCGCGACCACGCACCATCGGCACCGACCACCAGATCGAATGCGGCGGTATCGCGGCCGTCAACATGCAGATGCCAGCTACCGTCGGGGGCGGCAGTCACTTCGCGCAGTGCATGATTCCAGCGTACCGTGTCAGACGGCAAGGATGCCAGCAGCATGGCACGCAGCGCGGTGCGGTCAACTTCGGGACGGTTGCCTTCGGCCATGCCGTCATCTTCCAGCAGCAGATTGCCGGCCATGTCGAACATTTTGCTGCCCTGATCTTCATAACGCGCAACTTTCAGGAATTCATCCATCAAACCCGCTTGCCGCAGCGCCAGCAGGCCGGAATCCTCATGCAGATCAAGCGTGCCGCCTTGCGGACGCCACAGCGGATCGGCATCGCGCTCGAATACGGTGGCCCGGATGCCGTGGCAATACAGGAGGCGGGCCAGCGTCAATCCGCCCGGGCCAGCGCCGATAATGGCTATACGTAGTGTCATGTGATTCACTTTCAATTTATAATAGGATCCTATTCAATATAAATAGGATCCTATTGATATGTCAAGCGCCACCGATACCGATATAGATAAAAATCCGCTCCGGTTGATCGGTCACATCAACCGCACCTTTACCCGCGTGGTCGACCAGCCCATCAAGGAGTTGGGATTTGCCGTCAGTCAGTTGCCAGTGCTGGTGATGCTCAAGCGCCACGGACCGTCATCGCAGGCCGGATTGGCGCGCGTGGCGCAGGTCGAGCAGCCGAGCATGGCGCAGTTGCTGAACCGCATGGAACGCGATGGTCTGGTGGAACGGGTAGCCGATCCCGATGATGGGCGCAGCAAGCTGATTTCACTGACGAAACAGGCGGCGCGCCAGATGCCGAAAGGCAAGGCGGTCATGGATGCGGCATGCCAGCGGGCGCTGGCAGGATTGAGCGAGGCCGAACAGGCGCAATTGCATGCGCTGCTGCTGCGGGTCAGCGTCAATCTGGAGCAGGCGGTGCGGGAAGAGACACTGTGACTGCTGGCATGTTACTTTGCTCCCCTTGTCATATTGTCACCGGCGCTGGCTGCCGGTTGCCGGTCAGGCGGCCTGGGGAATGCGGGCGATCACCTTGATTTCGAAATCGAAACCGGCCAGCCAGTTGACGCCGACCGCAGTCCAGTTAGGATAGGGCGCGGCACCGATCATTTGCAGCCGAATCGCGTTGAGCGTTTCCCACTGGTTGGCCGGATCGGTATGAAACGTGGTGACATCGACTACGTCATCGAAAGTACAACCGGCGGCTTTCAGTACTGCGGTCAGATTATCGAAGGCAAGTTGCACTTGTTTGCCGAAGTTTGGTTCGGGTGACCCGTCTTCCCGGCTCCCGACCTGGCCCGAGACGAACAGCAGGTCGCCGGAACGGATTGCTGCCGAATAACGGTTGATTTCATAAAGTGCCTGACGGCCGGCTGGAAAGATGGCATTGCGTGTTGACATTGTGTAGTCCAATTAACAGATAGAAGAGCAGCATTGCCGCTGCAACGCGGACGCCGCCCCAAAGGCGGTGCAGGTGGCACCGGTATCGGTGTTTCAGGCGCGGAGACGTTCAATGACCGGAATGGTCTTTTGCATACGCCGCGTATGCCAGTATATTCCGATATACGCTTCGTATGTAAACTAATATACATAGCGTATGTCCTTTGATAAGGACAAGAAGTGACAAAACGACGTGCGCAAATGGTGGAAGAGACGCGGACCAAGCTGATTCAGGCGGCGCGCGAAGCCTTCGCCGCCAAGGGATATGCGGCAGCATCGATGGATGATCTGACGGCGGCGGCGGGATTGACGCGAGGTGCGTTGTATCACAACTTCGGCGACAAGAAGGGCTTGCTGCAAGCGGTAGTGGAACAGATCGATGCCGAAATGGGGGCCCGCGCCCGCGCTGCGCAAGAAGGCGCCGAGAGTGCATGGCACGGATTCATGGCGGAAAACATCGCCTATATCGAAATGGCGCTGGAGCCTGAAATCCAGCGCATCATGCTGCGCGACGGACCGGCCGTGCTCGGCGATCCGTCGCAATGGCCGAGCCAGAATGTATGCCTCGGCAGGTCGACCTGCGCCATCCAGGCCTTGATCGAGGATGGCGTCGTCAAGCCGGTGGATGCCGAAGCCACTGCGCGGCTGCTTAACGGCGCAGCGCTGAATGCCTCGCTGTGGATTGCCGCCGCCGAGGATCCGCCGACCGTCTTGGTCAAGGCCGTCGATGCCTTCCGGCAACTGGCCACCGGCTTGTTGAAGGCCGGCGACTGATTGCGCAGTCGCCGTGATGGCGGTGTGCCGCTTCAGTTGGTGAGCAGTTGGCCGGCGCCGCTGGAAATGTGCCGGATATAGGCCAGATAGTCGTCGGCGCTGGCTTGCAGTTCTGCTTCAGAAACCCCGGACTCGGCGCCGTAACAGGCAAATACCGGCAACAGTTCGGCGCTGATGTAGGTAATCGTGAGTTGCAGTGGTCGCATCAATTCGTCGATGGTGAATTGATAGCGGCCATTTTCGCTGTAGTCGGCGGCCTTGATGCCGGCCGAGATGGCCAGTCCGATCCGTTTGCCCGCCAGTTGCCGTTCCCCGGCGCCGCTGCCATACGCAAAGCCGTGCGCCAGTACGTCGTCCAGCCATTTTTTCAACAGCGGCGGGGTGCTGAACCAATACAGCGGAAACTGCAACACGATGTGGTCGTGATCGCGCAGCAGTTGCTGTTCCGCGGCGACATCGATATTGCCATCCGGATAGCGGGCGTGCAGCTGATGAATGGTGATCTGATCCGGGTATTGTTGCAGTTGTTCTACCCAGCGTTTGTTGATCACGGAATTGTCGATATCGGGGTGTGTCACGATGATCAGGGTCTTGGCGTTTTTCATGGCTGCTGTTCAGGAATCAATGGAAAAGCGCATACTAGCGAAGCCATCGGTACCTGAAAAGTAGGTACTTTTTTGTTCCTGTCCAACGAAAACCACACCCATGAAGGCGACTGAATTCAAATTTCCCATCGACGCCACGATTTTTCTGATCGGCGGCAAATGGAAGTGCACCATCCTGTGTTATCTGCTTGAACAACCGCACAGAACCGGAGAATTGCGCCGTGCAATTGCCGATATTTCCCAGAAAGTACTGACCGAACAACTGCGCGAACTCGAAAGCGACGGCATCATCGAGCGCATCGTGTATCCCGAAGTGCCGCCGCGCGTCGAATACAAGGTCACGGAATTCGGTGTATCGCTGGAAGCCATCATTACGGCAATGTGCGACTGGGGCACGGCCAATCTGGACGTGATTGCCGATGCCAGGCGACGCCGGACAGCGGTGGCCGCCGCATAGTGCAGCGCTGCGATCTTATTGCCCCTTGATCTTGCGCCACAAGGTAGTACGGCTGATGCCCAGATACCTGGCAGCGGCTTCACGATTGCCGCCGAAGCGCGCCAATACCTGCGCGATGTCTTCGGTTCCCGACGGCGCGGCATTGGTGGCGACGCTGGCCGCCGCAATCACCGGCGGCGGCATTGAAGTCTGGTTGAATTCCGGGGTGACGCTGAGGATGAATGCCGGCGACAGCGCTTGCAGCGGTTCTGCCGCCAGAAACAGCGCCAGCCGTTCCATCAGATTGCGCACTTCGCGCACATTGCCGGGCCAGGCATAGGCGCTCAGTAGCGGCGTGCAGGCGACGATTTCAGCATGCAGATTCGGATGCGGACGTGCACCGAGCGCCGCCAGCGCTTTCTTGAGACACCATTCGGCCAGCACGATCAAATCTTCCGGACGTTCGCGCAGCGGCGCCAGCGTCAGCCGCAATACCGCCAGGCGATAAAACAGATCGGCGCGGAAGCGGCCTTCACGCACGCGTTGTTCGAGATCGCAATGGGTGGCGCTGATGATGCGGACATCGACGGCGATCGGCCGGGTGCCACCGACGCGCACCACTTCACGCTCTTCCAGTACCCGCAGCAGCCGCGTTTGCAAGGTCAGTGGCATTTCGCCGATTTCATCGAGAAACAGGGTGCCGCGATGGGCCGCTTCAAACAAGCCGGCGTGACCGCCACGACGGGAACCGGTGAACGCGCCTTCTTCGTAGCCGAACAATTCCGATTCCAGCAAGGATTCGGCAATCGCACCGCAATTGACGGCGACAAACGGTTTGCTGTCGGCGCGCGGATTTTCGCGATGAATCGCTTGCGCCACCATTTCCTTGCCGGTGCCGGTTTCGCCCTGAATCAAGACCGTCGCCTGGGAGCGGGCATACAACACGATCGATTGCCGCAGGGTTTCCATCAGTGCCGAATCACCACGCAGTTCGTTGAGGCCGTGCTTGGCGCGCAAGGTGTCGGCTACCGGCGTGCTGCGCGTACGGCTCGATTCGAGCCGGGTCAGGCGCGCGATTTCCAGTGCATCTTCAAACGATTGCCGGATCGAGGCGGCGGAATACATGAATACCCCAGTCAGGCCGGCTTCTTCGGCCAGATCGGTAATCAGGCCGGCGCCGACAATCGCTTTGACGCCGCTGGCCTTGAGTTCATTGATTTGCGCGCGCGCATCTTCTGCGGTGGCGTAGTTGCGTTGCTGGATATTGAAACCGAAGGCGTTCTGGAATTCAGTCAGTGCCGGCATGGTGGACTGATAGGTGATGATGCCGATATCCGGCGAAATCCGGCGCGCCCGCGACAACGCTTGCAAGACATCGAAGCCGCTGGCCTTGGCGATCACTACCGGCACCGACAACCGGGTTTTCAGATAGGCACCGTTGGAACCGGCGGCAATCACGGCGTCGCAACGTTCAGTTTCCAGGCGCTCGCGGATGTAGCGGGCGGCGTCATCGAAGCCCAGATCAATCGGCTCGATCACGGCGCGACCGTCGTACTCCAGCGAAATATCCCGGAACAGATCGGACAGGCGCGACACGGAAACGGTCCAGATGACCGGCGGATGATTCGGATCGGTGGCTTCACGCCGGACAGGAGCAGGGGATGACATGTTTCAAATGCGTTCAGCATGACGTTTCAATGGCTGTAAATGTAACACCGATTGAAACGTTTTGAGTCCCGGATTTCAGATTGCAGATTGCCTGTTTGGGCTGTTTTGTGACGCAGAGGATTGATTTTGTTGGTTTATTTTCATTTTCGGGCGAATTGCCTGCGGATCGCGCGATACTTGGCACGCTGATTGCTGTATTGCAGGCAAACTTTCAGCGGAATGTTGAAAAGCAAGCGATCGGCCAGAACACCAGGCGGGCATGCCGGTCGTCATTATCACGTTATACAGCCCAACCCCTGTCATCACATTTTTACTGACTGAGCCATGAACACAGCACACCGCAAACCGTTGCCCGGCACCTCACTGGATTTCTTCGATACGCGTGCCGCCGTCGATGCAATCGCACCCGGCGCTTACGACAAACTGCCGTACACCTCGCGCGTACTGGCGGAAAATCTGGTGCGCCGCTGCGACCCGGCAACGCTGACCGCGTCCCTGAAACAGTTCATCGAACGCAAGCGCGATCTGGACTTCCCATGGTTCCCGGCACGCGTCGTATGTCACGACATTCTCGGGCAAACCGCACTGGTCGATCTGGCCGGTCTGCGCGATGCGATTGCGTTGCAGGGCGGTGACCCGGCACTGGTCAATCCGGTGGTGCCGACGCAACTGGTAGTGGACCACTCGCTGGCAGTCGAATGCGGTGGTTTTGATCCGGACGCGTTCGACAAGAACCGCGTGATCGAAGACCGGCGCAACGAAGACCGTTTCGACTTCATCAACTGGACCAAGAAGGCGTTCAAGAATGTCGACGTGATTCCACCGGGCAACGGTATCTTGCATCAGATCAATCTGGAACGCATGTCGCCGGTGATTCAGGTCAAGGATGGCGTGGCTTATCCGGACACGCTGGTCGGTACCGACAGCCACACGCCGATGGTCGATGCGCTGGGCGTGATCGCGATTGGCGTCGGTGGTCTGGAAGCCGAAAGCGTGATGCTCGGCCGCGCCTCGTGGATGCGCCTGCCGGATATCATCGGCGTCGAACTGAGCGGCAAACCGCAACCGGGCATTACTGCTACCGATATCGTACTGGCGCTGACCGAGTTCTTGCGTGCGCAAAAAGTGGTGTCGTCGTATCTGGAATTCTATGGCGAAGGTGCCTCGCACCTGACACTCGGCGACCGCGCCACGATTTCCAACATGGCGCCGGAATTCGGCTCCACCGCAGCGATGTTCTACATCGATGAACAAACCATCAAATACCTCAAGCTGACCGGCCGCGACGACGCGCTGGTCAAGCTGGTGGAAACCTATGCCAGGGAAACCGGCCTGTGGGCCGACAGCCTCAAGCATGCCGAATACGAACGCGTACTCAAGTTCGACCTGTCATCGGTGGTGCGCAATATCGCCGGCCCGTCCAATCCGCACAACCGGGTGCCGACCTCGGAACTGGCTGCTCGCGGCATCAGCGGCAAGGTAGAAAACGAACCGGGCCTGATGCCGGACGGCGCCGTGATCATCGCCGCCATCACCAGCTGCACCAATACCAATAATCCGCGCAACATGATTGCCGCCGGTTTGCTGGCGCGCAATGCCAATGCCCGCGGCCTGACCCGCAAGCCATGGGTGAAGAGCTCTCTGGCGCCCGGCTCGAAGACGGTCGCGCTGTACCTGGAAGAAGCGTCGCTGATGTCGGAACTGGAACAACTCGGCTTCGGCGTCGTGGCGTTTGCCTGCACCACCTGTAACGGCATGAGCGGTGCGCTCGATCCGGTGATTCAAAAAGAAGTGGTGGATCGCGATTTGTATGCGACGGCCGTGTTGTCCGGCAATCGCAACTTTGATGGCCGCATCCATCCTTACGCCAAACAGGCATTTCTGGCCTCGCCGCCGCTGGTGGTAGCGTATGCCATCGCCGGCACCATCCGCTTTGATATCGAAAAGGACATCCTCGGGATCGACAAGGACGGCAAGCCGGTCAGCCTCAAGGATATCTGGCCATCGGATGAAGAAATCGATGCCATCGTCGCCACCAGCGTCAAGCCGGAACTGTTCCGCAAGGTCTATGAGCCGATGTTCGCGGTGGTTGCCGATAATGGCGAAAAAGTCAGCCCGCTGTATGACTGGCGTCCGCAGACCACCTACATCCGTCGCCCGCCATACTGGGAAGGCGCACTGGCCGGTGAGCGCACCATGCGCGGCATGCGGCCGCTGGCGATCCTCGGTGACAACATCACCACCGATCACTTGTCGCCCTCGAACGCCATCATGCTCAACAGCGCCGCCGGTGAATATCTGGCGAAGATGGGCTTGCCGGAAGAAGACTTCAATTCCTACGCCACCCATCGCGGCGATCACCTGACCGCACAACGCGCGACCTTCGCCAATCCGACATTGAAAAACGAAATGGTGCTGGAAAACGGCAAGGTCAAAGCCGGCTCGTTGACCCGTATCGAACCGGAAGGCAAAGTCACGCGCATGTGGGAAGCGATTGAAACCTACATGGAACGCAAGCAACCGCTGATCGTGATTGCCGGCGCCGACTATGGTCAAGGTTCTTCGCGTGACTGGGCCGCCAAGGGCGTGCGTCTGGCCGGCGTGGAAGTGATCGTGGCCGAAGGTTTCGAACGTATCCACCGCACCAATCTGGTCGGCATGGGCGTGCTGCCGCTGGAGTTCAAGCCGGGCGTCAACCGCCTCACGCTGGGCCTCGACGGTACTGAAACTTACGATGTCGTCGGTGAGCGCACGCCGCGTACCACGCTGACGCTGGTCATCAATCGCAAGAATGGCGAACGCACCGAAGTACCGGTGATCTGCCGTCTCGATACGGCGGAAGAAGTCTCGATCTACGAAGCCGGCGGCGTGTTGCAGCGTTTTGCGCAGGATTTCCTGGAATCGTCGACGGCGGCCTGAACGGCAATCGACTCTGCGTGAGGCGCTGCCGGTCGCGGGCGCATCACCGTTGAACTACAGTTGAACCACAGTTTATGTCAGGACCACGTACATGAAACATTTACCGCAAATCAAGATTCCGGCCAGCTACATCCGTGGCGGCACCAGCAAGGGCGTGTTTTTCCGCTTGCAGGATTTGCCGGCCTCGGCGCAGGTACCGGGCGCGGCGCGCGATGCCTTGCTGATGCGCGTGATCGGCAGTCCCGATCCTTACGGCAAGCAAATCGACGGCATGGGCGGTGCGACGTCGAGCACCAGCAAGACCGTGATCTTGTCCAAGAGCAGCAAGCCGGACCACGATGTCGATTACCTGTTTGGTCAGGTCGCCATCGACAAGGCGTTTGTCGACTGGAGCGGCAACTGCGGCAATCTGTCGGCGGCGGTCGGCTCGTTTGCCATCAGCAGCGGCCTGATTCATCCGAGCCGGGTGCCGCAAGACGGCATGGCCACGGTGCGCATCTGGCAAGCCAATATCAGCAAGACCATCATCGCCCATGTGCCGGTTACCAATGGCGAAGTACAGGAAACCGGTGATTTCGAACTCGACGGCGTGACCTTCCCGGCAGCCGAAGTGCAGCTGGAATTCATGGACCCGGCAGCAGACGAGGAGGGCGCAGGCGGTTCCATGTTCCCGACCGGCAATCTGGTCGATGATCTGGAAGTGCCGGGTATCGGCACCTTCAAGGCCACCATGATCAACGCCGGCATTCCGACCATTTTCCTCAACGCCGAAGAGATCGGCTACACCGGTACTGAACTGCAAGACGCCATCAACAGCGATCCGGCTGCGCTGGCCAGATTCGAAACGATTCGCGCCTGGGGTGCGGTGCGCATGGGGCTGATCAAGGACATCAGCGAAGCCGCCAAGCGTCAGCACACGCCGAAGGTGGCGTTCGTCGCCAAACCGGCTGCCTATGTGGCGTCGAGCGGCAAACAAGTCACCAGCGCCGATGTCGATTTGCTGGTGCGCGCGATGTCGATGGGCAAACTGCACCACGCCATGATGGGCACGGCAGCAGTGGCCATCGGCACCGCCGCCGCCGTACCGGGCACGCTGGTCAATCTGGCCGCCGGCGGCGGCAAGCAAAGCGCAGTGCGCTTCGGCCATCCGTCGGGTACTTTGCGCGTCGGCGCTGAAGCGGTACAGGTCAACGGCGAATGGAGCGTCTCCAAAGCCATCATGAGTCGCAGCGCACGCGTGCTGATGGAAGGTTGGGTGCGAGTGCCGGGAGATGCGTTTTAAGCAGGCCCCGCGCAGACTGCAAACATAAACAACGCCGGCGTCGGGAGCATTCCTG
The DNA here is from genome assembly GCF_001189915.1 of Herbaspirillum autotrophicum. Lineage (GTDB taxonomy): Bacteria > Pseudomonadota > Gammaproteobacteria > Burkholderiales > Burkholderiaceae_D > Herbaspirillum > Herbaspirillum autotrophicum. Next base: position 213,856 of record NZ_LFLS01000002.1, on the reverse strand, counting down.
ACGCCGGCGTTGTTTCATCTGGACGTATTATTTGCCGTCAGCAAGGCCGTCATATCGAGGAAGTGCGCCGCGCCGGCGGCATCCGCTGCCGGCAGGCAGGGCACGCAGCCCAGCAAGGGCGCGTTGATGCGGCGCTGCAAAGTGGCAATCATGGGCGTCACATTGGCCGTCTCCGGCGTTGTCAGGTTCGCCACCCATCCTGCGAGGTGCAAACCGCGCGCGGCAATTGCCTCGATGGTCAGCAATGCGTGGCTGATGCAACCGAGCCTGATCCCCACCACCAGAATCACCGGCAGATCGAGGCGGCACACCAGATCCGCGGTGTCGCAGTGGTCGTTGAGCGGAACGATGAAACCACCGACACCTTCGACGATGACGGTGTCGGCGCTGGCACACAGCGTCTGATAGCAGCGTTCGATATGATCGAGGTCGATGCCGATGCCCTCGGCGGCAGCCGCGATATGCGGCGCGGCCGGTTCTTGCAACAGATAGGGATTGACGAGCGCGGCATTGAACGTGAGGTTGGATGCGGCTTGCAAGGCATCCACGTCGTCGTTATGCCAGGCACCGTCGTGCCAGGTGGTGCCGGACGCCACCGGCTTCATGCCGGCCACCCGCCGGCCTTGTCCGGCCATGGCGTGCATCAGCGCCGAGGCGATCAGGGTCTTGCCGACGCCGGTATCGGTGCCGGTGATGAAATACGCTTGCGGTGCTACTTGCATTCTCATGTTCCTTGCATGACACGGTCAAACACGCGACAGGTGCGGTCGGCCAGCAGCGCGACTTCATCTCCGTCCAGTATGTAAGGCGGCATCAGGTAGATGGTCTGGCCGATTGGCCGCAGCAGCAATTCCTGGCGGCAGGCCTCGGCGGCGAAGCGGCGTGCGAAGGTCGCAGCCAGAGCGGTATCGGTGATGCGCGCATCACAGGCCCAGATCATTCCGCGCTGGCGAAAGTGCATGATGCGCGGGTCTTGTGCCAGCGGTTGCAAGGCGGCGGTCATACTGCCGGCCAGCGCCTGATTGCGTTCCAGTATCCGGTCTTCCCGGAAAATCGCCAGCGTGGCCAGCGCCGCCCGGCAGGCGAGCGGATTGCCGGTATACGAATGCGAATGCAGAAAGCCCCGGCGCATATCGCTGGCGTAAAACGCAGCGTAGATATCATCCCGCGTCATTACCAGTGACAGTGGCAGATAGCCGCCGCTGATCCCTTTGGACAGACACAGAAAGTCAGGCCAGATGGCCGCCTGTTCACATGCAAAGAAGGTGCCGCTGCGGCCGCAACCGACTGCAATTTCATCGGCGATCAGATGCACTTGCCAGGTGTCGCACAGGCGGCGCAGCGCCGATAAATAGTCCGGCGCATGCATGGCCATGCCGTTGGCGCACTGCACCAGCGGCTCGATAATCACGGCAGCGATATGACCAGCCCGTTGTTGCAGCAACTGTTCAAGTTCCGCCAGCGACCGCGCCGCCACATCTGCGGCAGACTCGCCGTCGCGTGCCTGCCGCGGATCGGGGGATGCCACCACATGTGCCGGGCGTACCAGCGCCCCATACGCTTCGCGGAACAAGGGCATATCGGTGACGCCGAGCGCGCCCAGCGTTTCGCCGTGATACCCGCCTTGCAGGCAGACAAACTCTTGCTTGGCAGTGTGGCCGGCATTGCGCCAGGCATGCACGCTCATTTTCAAGGCGATTTCGACGGCTGAGGCGCCGTCCGAAGCATAGAAACAATGCCCCAGCACATGCCCGGTCAAGGCCGACAACTGTTCCGACAGCGCAATCACCGGTTCATGGGTGAAGCCGGCCAGCATCGCATGTTCCAGCCGGTCCAGCTGATCCTTGAGGGCGGCATTGATGCGGCCGTTGGCGTGGCCGAACAGGTTGACCCACCACGAACTGATGGCATCCAGATAGCGCCGGCCGTCAGCGTCGTACAGCCATGCACCTTGGCCGCGCACAATCGGAATCAGCGGTGTCGCTTCATGGTGTTGCATTTGCGTGCAGGGATGCCAGACACTGCGCAGGCTGCGTTGCATCAGCGCTGATGACAGTGGCCCGTTCATGGTGCCGTCCGTGTCAGTGCGGTGGCGGCCGCGCCGAGCGCCTGCGCCAGTTGGTCAATATGGGCTTCGGTATGCAATGCCGACAAGGAAATACGCAGACGCGCCGTGCCCCTGGGCACCGTGGGCGGGCAGATTGCCGGCACCCAGACCGATTGCGCGCGCAGCAGCTGTGCCAGTGCCTGTACCGTCTGGTTATCACCGACCAGCAACGGATGAATCGCGGTGATCGATGCTGCCAGTGGCCACGGCAAACCGCGCAGTGCCTGGTGCAGATAAGCGCCGAGTTCCTGCAAGCGGGTACGCCGCCATGGTTCTGCCGCAATCAGCTTGAGACTGGCCGATGCCGCCGTCGCCAGCAGTGCCGGATTGCCGGTGGTGAACATATAGGTGCGCGCGCGTTGCAGCAGCCACGCAATCAGGTTATCGCTGGCGGCAACGAAAGCGCCGGCGACACCGGCGGCTTTGCCCAGCGTGCCCATATAGATCAGGCGTTCCGAACGCAGCGAGAAATGCCGCAGGCTGCCGCGCCCTTGCGTACCGAGTACCCCAAAACCATGGGCATCATCCACCAGCAACCAGGCATCATGACGCTCGCACAAATCCAGCAATGCAGCCAAGGGAGCAATATCGCCATCCATGCTGAAGACGGCATCGGTGACCACCAGTTTGCGCCGGCTGTGGCATTTGGCCAGCAAGCGTGCCAGGGTCGCCGTATCGCCGTGTGGATAGACCTTGAAGTCGGCACGCGACAGACGCGCGCCATCGATCAGCGAGGCATGATTGAGGCGGTCGCCAAAGACCGTGTCGCCGGGACCGGTCAGGGCGGCGATGACGCCGAGATTGGCCATGTAGCCATTGGAAAAATACAGCGCGCGCGGCATCTCCACAAAGGCCGCCAGTTCCTGTTCCAGCATCTCGTGGGCAGCGCTGTGACCACTGATCAGCGCCGATGCTGCCGCGCCCATGCCGAATTGCTGCATACCGGCCTGGGCCGCAGCGAGTAATGCCGGGTGGTTCGCCAGTCCCAGATAATCGTTGCTGCAAAATGCCAGGTACGACTTGCCGTCGACCTGCAACAGCGGGCCTTGCGGACCGTCCACGATACGTCGCTGGCGCAACAGGTGCTGTGCTTGCAGATCGGCCAGCGCGGTTTGAAAATCATCCATGACGAGGTTCCGATGAAGCGGTGCTCACTTGGACGGCAGGCGGCGCGATGACGCACGTCAGGGGCAGCGTGGTCAGGCCGCGATAGGCATCGTTGCTGTCCCAGCGCCAGCCCTGCGGCTGAAGTTGCAGATCGGGCAGGGCGCGCAGCAGGGCACGCATCGCAAGTTCGGCTTCCATATAAGTCAGCGTGGCGCCGATACAGACATGCGGCCCATGGCCGAAGGCCAGATGATTGCCTTCGTCACGACTGATATCCAACTGATCCGGATTGCTGAAGCGTTGCGGGTCGCGGTTGGCGGCGGCAATCTGCAAAATCACCAGTTGTCCGCGGCGCAACTGCTGGCCATGCCATTCGAGATCGGCAGTCAGCCGGCGCCCGGTGTACTGCACCGGGCTGTGATAGCGCAACAATTCCCGCAAGGCGCGCGGCAACCGCTCTGGACTTGCTTGCAGTGCCTGCCATTGCAGCGGATGTTGCAACAGCGCCAGCACGCCGTTGCCGAGCAGATGGCGGGTCGTTTCATAGCCGGCGAACAGCAGCGTGCAACACTGCGCCAGCATTTCCATGGCGCTGATGGCACCCGTGCTTTCGGCTTCCATCAACTGGCCGACCAGGTCGTCTCGCGGTTGTGTGCGGCGCAGTGCGATCTCATGGTGGAAATGCGTGAGCAATTGCGTCAGTGCCTCCTGCGCCGCCAACGCCAGCGGCATGGTCGGCGTCGGGCTGCCGATGAAAGCCGCAATGGCGCTGGCCGCTGCGACAAAGCCGCTGTGGCCGTCGAGCGTGATGCCGAGCAGTTCGGCGATCACCAGTATCGGCAGCGGACGGGCAAAATCGCGGATGAAGTCGAACTCGACTACGGTGGCGCCGCTCGCATTGACGCTGGCGCGCGCCAGTATCTGCTGTATCAGGCGTTCGGCAATGGCGCTGATGGCCGGCGCTTGCCGTTGCAAGGCAGCGGCGCTGAAGCCGGCCTGCATCACGCGCCGCAAGCGGGTATGGGAATGACCGTCGAGAAATAGCAACGATCGCGACAAGATACGCTTGAATGCGCGCAATTGATGCTGCTCAGCGATTCTTTGGGTGCGATCTGTGCGCGCCGGATCGATGCTGCTGTTGATCCAGCGCCGGCTGCGCTGTACTGAAAAGCGCGGATCGCGCAAGGCGGTGCTGACATCGGCATAGCTGCTCAGCACCCAGGCACCATGACAGAATTCCTGGTTCCAGGAGACCGATGGCAGCGCTGTGCCGGACTGCTCCGGCAGCGTCAGTCGCGGTGCTGCCGGTGCTGCGGCGTTCATGCGATGTTCCGGCGCGGCGATGCCACTCACGCGGCTGGCTGGCCGGCTGCCGGCATCGGCTTCAGGCCGAGCCGGTCAAACAGCTTGCGGTCATTGCCCATGTCGGCATTGGGGGTGGTCAGCAACCGCGCGCCGAGGAAAATCGAGTTGGCGCCGGCGGCAAAGCACAGGGTCTGCAAGGCGTCATCCATCTGTTCGCGGCCGGCGGACAGGCGCACAACGGTGCGCGGCATGGTGATGCGCGCCACCGCGATGGTGCGGACAAATTCCAGCGGATCGAGCGGTGGCGCGTTTTCCAGCGGCGTGCCTTTGATCGGCACCAGATGATTGATAGGCACCGATTCCGGATACGGATCGAGTCCCGCCAGTTGCGCGATCAGTGCGGCGCGCTGGCGGCGGCTTTCGCCCATGCCGATAATGCCGCCGCAACATACGCGCAGGCCGGCATCACGTACCTTTTGCAGGGTATCGAGGCGGCTCTGATAAGGCCGGGTGGAAATGATGTTGCCGTAGAAATCGGGCGCGGTATCGAGGTTGTGATTGTAGTAATCGAGGCCGGCCTGCTTCAGTGCGCCGGCTTGCTCGCCGCTCAGCATGCCGAGCGTGATGCAGGTTTCCAGGCCAAGTGCACGCACCGCCGTCACCATCTCGGTTACTGCCGGCATATCGCGCTCTTTGGGATTGCGCCAGGCGGCGCCCATGCAGAAACGCGTGGCACCCTGATCCTTGGCCTGCTGTGCCGCCGCCAGTACGTCCGGCAACGACATCAGTTTGGTCGGTTTGGCGCCGCTGGTTTCATATTTCGATGATTGCGAGCAATAGCCGCAATCTTCCGGGCAACCGCCGGTCTTGATCGACAGCAAGGTCGATAACTGGATTTCATTGGCAGGGAAATGCGCCCGATGCGTGGTTTGTGCCTGATGCAGCAGATCCAGAAATGGCAGTGCGAATAATGCTTCCACTTCGCTGGTTTTCCATGACGTTGGTGCGGCAAGTGAAGTAGCGCAGGGCGGTTGGGGGGAAACGGCAAGTGAATCGGCGGACAAGTGCATGGTGGTAACCGGGTGAGCTGTCAGACAGCGGCAAAGCATGTCATCATCGCTGTTGAAAAATTATAGATAATTTGGAGTTGATCACCGTTTTATTTGGTGGATTCTCTGTTTTTTATTCTATATTCTTTTATTTTTTCTCAACAAGCCTTAATTTTATAGATAATCTCGAAATGTCTGCGCCAAACACCGACCATCCCCAACTGCCGACATCGTCAGAACGCATTGCAGATCTGTTGCGCACGCGTATCGTGCGCGGCGAAATTGAAGGCGGGGCAGCCCTGCGCCAGGATCACGTGGCGCTGGAGTTTCAATCGAGCCATGTGCCGGTGCGCGAGGCGTTCCAGCGTCTGGAGGCACAAGGTTTGGTGATCAGCTTGCCGCGACGCGGCGTGCGTGTGACGACACTGACGACAGAAGCCATCAAGGAGACAATGGAAATGCGGGCCGCGCTGGAAGTGCTGGCGCTCAGGCACAGCGTGCCGAAACTGACCGAGCTGCATATCGCCCGCCTGGAAGCGACGCAGGATCAGTGTGCGCAGGCGGCTTCACTGATTGAATGGGATGCCGCCAATTGTGCGTTTCATGAAGGATTGGTGAGCGAATGCGGTATGCCGCGCTTGCTGGCGACATTGAAACAATTGCAGTTGACCAACTCGCGCTATCTGTTCGCAGCGGGACTGGTGCGCGGCTGGCAACCGCGCTCCGATCAGGATCACAGGCTGATCATCGATGCCTTGAAAGAGCGCAATGCAGAGCGGGCGATACAGTTGCTGGGGCGGCATATCGGCACCATGGAGCGGGTCGGATTCGCCTGAGGCGAGAGTGTGGCCCATCTGCGGCAGCCACGGCCGGCATGGTGCCGGCCGTTTCCGTAGTTCAGTGAATGATCTTGTTCAGAAAATCCTGTGCACGGTCAGTCTGCGGCGTGTTGAAGAAGGCGTCCTTGGGCGTGTCTTCGACGATGCACCCTTGATCCATGAACACCACCTTGTTGGCGACGCGTTTGGCAAAACCCATTTCGTGCGTCACGCACAGCATGGTCATGCCTTCCTGCGCCAACTCCGTCATCACCGCCAGGACTTCATTGATCATTTCCGGATCAAGCGCGGATGTCGGTTCATCGAACAGCATCACTTCCGGGTCCATGCACAAGGCGCGGGCGATGGCGACCCGTTGTTGCTGACCGCCCGACAATTGCGCCGGAAACTTGTCGATGTGGGCCGACATGCCGACCCGTTCCAGCAGCATTTCCGCTTTCTTGCCGGCTTGCGCCTGATCGCGACCGAGTACCCGGACCTGGGCAATCGTCAGATTGTCGCGTACCGATAAATGCGGGAACAGCTCAAAGTGCTGAAACACCATACCGATTCGGGTGCGCAGGGCATTCATGCTGGTGCCGGCGGCGCGCAGCGATTTGCCCTTGAACAGGATGTCGCCATCCTGAAACTCTTCCAGACCATTGATCAGTTTGATCAGTGTCGATTTGCCGGAACCCGACGGTCCGCAAAACACCACCACATCGCCCTTGGCAATACTGACACTGCATTCGGTCAGGGCCCGGAATTTGCCATACCATTTGGAAACGTTTCTTAACTCAAGCATGCGAAGTCCTTGATTGCACCAGTTTGACGATCAGTGATAACAGCGAACAGATAATCCAGTACACCAGCCCGGCGAACAGCAGCATCTGCACGATGTTGCCATCACGCTCACCGATGCTGGTGGCACGCCGGAAGAAATCGCCGAGGGCGATGACATACACCAGCGAGGTATCCTGAAAAATCACGATGCATTGCGTCAGGATCAGCGGCAGCATGGCTTTCCATGCTTGCGGCAAGATGATGAAACGCATCGACTGATACGGATTCATGCCCAGCGCACGGGCCGCCAGAAATTGTCCGCGCGGCAGACTCTGGATGCCGGCGCGCATGATTTCGCAAAAGAATGCCGCTTCCAGCAAGGAGAACGCGACCATGGCCGATACCGTACGGATATCCACACTTGGCGACAGATCGAACAGCGCCTTGAGAAACTGCGGCACGATCAGAAAGAACCAGAGCAACAGCATGACCAGCGGAATCGAACGGAACACGGCGACATAGATTTCGGCGAAGCGCGTCAGGAAACGATTCTTGCTGATGCGAAACATCGCCAGCACGGTGCCCCACAGCAGCCCGCAACAGATCGCGACCAGGGTGATCTTGAGTGTCAGCCACATGCCGCTGGCCAGCAGCGTGCGTGATTCGAGGATGGTATTCCAGTCAAATTCAAACATGTTACGACTCCATCAGGCCGGGCAGGCTGGTGCGATGGCGGATCCATCCCATCAGGCGAATGATCAGGAAATTCAGCGCGACATACGCCAGCGTGACGCAGATGAATGACTCATACGGTTGCGCGGTGTAGTCCACCAATTGCCGCGCCTGACCTGACAATTCCAGCAAGCCGATGGTGGAGGCCACCGCCGAGTTTTTGGAAATGATCAGAAACTCTGACGTCAGCGGCGCCAGAATGGTGCGATAGGTCACCGGCAATAAAATGTAGCGATAGGTCTGACCCAGCGTGAACCCCAGCGCCATACCGGCATTGCGCTGGCCGCGCGGCAGCGCATTGATGCCGGCGCGGACCTGTTCGCAAATGCGCGAACCGGTATAGATGCCAAGGCTGAAAATGGATACCACGAAAAATTGCGTATACGGTTCCAGGCCCTTGATCCAGTCGCCGATACTGGCTGGCAGCAGTTCCGGAATCACGAAATACCAGATGAAAAACTGCACGATCAGTGGAATGTTCCGGAAAATCGAGACATAGGCGGTGCCGATGGCGCGCCACCATTTGCCGGGCAGGGTGCGCATGATGCCAAACAGCGAACCAACCACCATGGCCAGTATCCAGGCCGCAAACGTCAGTACTGCGGTGTTGATGAAGCCATGCGCCAGCCACCCCAGATAGGTGGTTGGCTCGCCGGTGGCGACCGGTTGCAGCAGGATGCCCCAATTCCATTGGTAACTCATCCGGGTCTCCCTTCTTGATCGGTGCCGGCCGCGGGCATGCGGTCCGCTGCCGGCCTGGCGCTGGCGCCAGTGTTAAGGCGCTGGTTTGTCATTGGGATTGGCGAACAGCTTTTTCATGCCGTCCGAGAGCGGGAAATTCAGATTCAGGTTATGCGGCGGAATCGGTGCCATGAACCATTTCTGATAAATCTTCGCGGCTTCACCGGAAGTCTGGGCCGTGGCGATAGCGTTGTTCAGTACCGCTTTCAACTGCGGATCGTTCTTGCGCACCATACAGCCGTAGGCTTCATACGATTGCGGCGTGCCGGTGATGACATAGTCCAGCGGATTCTTGGTTTTGGCACGTTCGCCGGCCAGCAAGGCATCATCCATCATCATTGCCTTGGCGCGTCCGGTCGACAGCATCAGGAACGATTCGCTGTGGTCCTTGGCACTGATGACATTCATGCCAGCCTGCTTTTCCACGTTCATGTTGCGCAAGATCTTTTCCGACGTCGTGCCGGCACCGACCACCACGGTTTTGCCCTTGAGGTCGGCAAAGTCGTTGATGCCGCTGTCTTTTTTGGTCAGCAGACGGGTGCTGACCTGAAAGATGCTGTTGGTGAAGTCGATCTGCTGGGCGCGCGTTTCGTTATTGGTAGTGGTGGTGCACTCAAAATCGAAGGTGCCGTTTTGCAGCAGGGAAATGCGGTTTTGCGAGGTGATCGGGATGCGGCGCACTTGCAGGTTGGGCAGGTTCAGCTTCTTCTTGATCTGCTCCACCGCCAGATTGGCGAAATCCATCGAATATCCGATCGGCTTCTGGGTGCTGTCGTAGTAAGAAAACGGAATCGATGATTCGCGGTAACCGATCACGATCACGCCTTCATCATGGATTTTCTTGAGGGTACCGGTGAGCGCCGGATCGGCGGCCAGCACGGTGCCGGCACAGCCCATCAGTGCCATGGCGGCGATGCTGCGGGTAAAGGTCCAGGTAGCGAATTTCATTGTTGCATTCCTCATCATGGTGACAGGTTGGGTTGTCGGTTCAGATACCGGGGATGGCGGACAGATCGATGATGTACATCTGACGCTCCGATGCGTGCACGGAGTCGATGCACACCTGACGACCGTCACGGCTCCAGCGCGGGTGAAGATCGCAGCGGTTTTCTTTTTTGATGTTCGGGTCGGTATAAAATTCGCCGAGATCGTAACGCGTTTGTTGCTCCATGTCGTACAGAAACAGGATGCGCTTGTTACTGATGGCGTCCGGGTAAGTATCGCTGAGCAGCCAGCGCTGGTTGACCGGCGAGAAACTCATATGGCCGTTTTCCGTCAGGACCTCGGCACCGATCACTTGTACCGGGCCGTTATCGCGATCGGTATACAAGTGGTAGTGAATCTGGCCGGCATGCGGTCCCCACACGATGACGCGCTCATTGTCGCACCACAGCGGATGGGAAATCTGATACTCGGATTTTTCGTAATCGTAGGTGCCGACCGCATCCGGATCAAAATCGGCCGCCAGTTGCGGCAGCGGATGATCGGAACATTCCAGCAAACGCATATCCGAACCGTCCGGATTGACCGTAATCAGGCGATGCAGGAAACAGGTTTCGTCCTTGACCCGTTCGGTCCAGCGATGCAGCAGCAGGAAGCGATTGGAGGCCGGATTGATTTCCAGGTGGCTGACCCAGTGAATCGCCCGGTCCATCGACGGCAGCGGATGGAAGCTGCGCAAATCGTGGTAACTCACAATCAGCTGCGACTGGCCCGTGACCAGATCCATGCGATGAATGCCGTCGGTCGCCGGCGCCAGCGGCATCTCTGCCGGAGGTTGCCGCTCGGCATAGCCGATGGTTTCGTGGGTGATGTACAGGCGGCTGTAATCAATGCACAAGGCATAGCTGCTATCGGGCGCCACCACGTACACCGGCATCGGCAGGCGGCGCTTTTCGCCGCTGTCGAGATCATGAATGGTCGAGCCGAAGCCGGGATAGATGCCGCTGCGGTCATCGGTCTTGCTGTTGTAAATGACTTGCGGGCGCGCCACGCCATCGAGCCATTGCAACTGGCAACCCATTTGCCAGTTCCAGGCGCCGGTCTGACCGATCACTTGGTACTGGTCATTTTGCTGTGCATCAAAGTAGCCGACTTCGGCGGTCATGTCCCATGTCGGGTTGATATCCATGACCGGCATGCGGTTGGCCAGCACATAGCGGCCGCTGCGATCCCATACCGTTTTGTTGTAATAGCCGAAGAAATGATGTCCGGCATCGTTGCCGATGCGCCGGATCGGCGCCGGGGTCTTGAGAATCTGTGCGTGCTGGCTGGGTGTGGAGGACATGATCAAAAGGGGCAAAGTGAATAGTCGAAGTGACATCGAGGTGCCGGCAAGCCGGGTTCGATTCGTCGGACGCATGGTATCTGCCACAATCAATGCAAGCTAATTCTATTTTTTACGAATACTATGCAATTTTGATATAGTCTCGGCCACGCCTGACAGACCGACATGAGGAGACCGCCGTGGCCAGAGAGTTGAATTTCCAGCAAATAGAAGCATTCAAGGCCGTCATGCAGCAGGGCACAACGACCCGCGCGGCGCTGATGCTGAACACCACGCAACCATCGGTCAGCAGGCGGATTGCCGAACTGCAACGGGCGACCGAAATAAAATTATTTGATTTGCAACACGGACGCTTGCGACCGACCAGCGAAGGCAAGCTGCTCTACAAAACCATCAAGCAGCATTTCGAGGGGTTGGAAAAGATCGAGTCCGTGGTCGCGATCATGCGTCGCTCCGGTACCCGCGTGTTGCGCATCGGGTGCACGCCGACGCTGGGGGTTGGCTTATTGCCGGTGGCGATCAATCAGTTTCTGAAGCAATTTCCCAATACGTATATCAATTTGCAAACGCTGGGCACCTCACAACTGGCGGATTTTTTACATCAGGACCTGCTCGACCTGGCGCTGACCACCGGCACCCTCAATGAAAATGATTTCCAGCCGACCGTCATCAGCACCGGCGCCGCCGTCTGCGTGCTGCCGCTGACCCATGCCTTGAAAGATGCACCGCAGATTGATTTCGGCATGTTGCGCGGCGAGCACATCATTTCGCTCAGCGAAAGTGACGAACTGACGGTGCAAGTAAAGGCGCAACTGCTCAGCCATGACGTGCCGGATGAGTTCGCAGTGGAAACCACCTCATCGATCACCGTCTGCGCACTGGTATCGGCCGGCGTCGGTATTGGCATCGTCAATCCGTATGTTGCCAGTACCTATGCCTCGCAGTTGCTGATCAAACGGTTATGCCCCAGTATCGAAATTCCGGTGCAGATGGCAATGCCGACGCACACCGCGCCGTCGTTGCTGACCCGCCATTTCATTGAAATACTGACGGCCAACATGGCGACGGCACCCGGCTGAAATTCGGATGGCGTTGAGACGGCTGCTGAGCGCAGCCGTTAGCGCTGCGGCACTGCCGGCAGTCCGGCGTGCGCCAGATAATGCTCCAGCGCATCCACCTTGTCAGCCGCCACCATGGCGCCGATATAGCCGTCGGGCCGGACCAGTATCCAGTCGCCAATGGCAGGCGCATAGGCGTCACGAAAATCGTCGTGCTCGTCAATCATGTCGCCGTGCGGTCCGATGATATGGATGCGCAAACCGGGACGCGGCACTACCGATCCACGCTCAATCTGATAACCGAGCAAGGTCCAGTGTGGTCCGCGCAACAGGTCGAATAAACGTGTCGCTTGTCCGCCGGCACCGCGCAGCGGGGCATCGGGCGCGCGCTCGCCGGCCTGCACGCCGCCGGTCCGTGGCGGCTGTTCCAGCGCGAGCGAGGAGCCGGGATAGCCGATATCGAGTTGATGCACTTCACGGCCACGGCGCATTTCACCGCATTTCTGCGCATCCAGCAAGCGGGTTGCCAGACCCAGCATGTCGGCTGCGACTGGCCGTCGTTCTTCTTCGTAACTGTCGAGCAAGGCCGCCGGCGCGCCATGGACCACTGCCGCCAGTTTCCAGCCCAGATTGCTGGCATCCTGCACGCTGGTATTGAGACCCTGGCCGCCGGTGGGCGGATGAATATGGGCGGCGTCGCCGATCAGCAATACCCGCTCAACCCGGTAACGGTCAGCCAGCCGCGCGTTCATGCTGTAGGCGGAGGCCCAGGTCACCGCCTGAATCGCGATATCGTCACGACCGCTGCGCGCGGCCACCATGGCGGTCAGTCCCGCGACCGAGAGGTCGATATCGCCGGTGGCAGGAATCGGGCCCTGGATCTGGAACAGGTCGGTGCCGGCCAGCGGACAGATGGCGAGCTGCCGCGCCATATCGCCATCGCCGAAGCGGTGCCAGGCATCCCGGCTCAGGCCCGTCAGCATGACGTCGGCGACGACCGCGCGCACGCCCAATGTGTTGCCGGGAAAACCGATATCGAGTGCATGGCGCACAAAACTGCGACCGCCATCGGCGCCCACCAGCCAGCGTGCGCGCACGGTTTCCGCGCCGGCCGGCCCGGTCAGGCTGGCCGTTACGCCATCCTGATCTTGTTCGACACCGATCAGTTCACAAGCAAATTCAGGAGTGTGACCAAACTCGCTCAGGCGCTCGCGCAGGATGCCCTCGGTCAGGAATTGCGGCAACATCAGCGGTCGTTGATACGGTTCAGCCGCAGTCGGGGCCTGATGTTCTACCACTTCCGTATCGGTATGGCTGCCATCTTCGTGGTAGCGCCGTTCAGGCGGGTAAGTGCCGCCGGCAGCGACGATGCGGTCAAGGATGCCAAGATTTTCGAAGATTTCCTGGGTGCGCGGCTGAATACCTTTGCCGCGCGAGCCGGGGAAAGGATGCGCCATTTTTTCAATCAGGCGCAGGGAAATGCCGCGCCGTGCCAGTTCGAGCGCCAGCGTCAGGCCAGCGGCGCCGGCGCCGCAAATCAGTACGTCCACCACGGTTTGATCTTTCATTTTGACCTCGATATGTGTAATATGCACATATTAATCGGGAGCAAAAATGGCGTCAATAAAAAAAGTGCAAAATACACATATCAACGCGCAACTGCGTGAATTGCATGGGGCGCTGATTGAAATTGTCGGTGTCATGAATCGCCCTCAACGGGACGAAGCGCTGGTGCGGGCCGCCGGCATATCGCTGGACCGCGCGCTGTTTCCGTTGCTGGTGCTGGTGGAACGGCTCGGTCCCATTGGCGTGGTTGAATTGGCGGACCGGGTCGGGCGCGACTACACCACGGTCAGCCGGCAAGTCGCCAAACTGGACAGTCTGGGATTGATCGACCGTCAGGAAAGCGCTGCGGATCGCCGCGTCCGTGTGGCCGTCGTTACCGAGAACGGCAAAGCGATGACCGACCGGCTCGACCGGGCGCGCGAAAAAATGGGGCAGGCCGTTTTCGCGACCTGGGAACCGCAGGATATCGCGGATCTGGTGCGGCTCATGGGCAAATTCGCGGCCGACATCAAGGACGATGTCGTCGTCGCCCCCGTGGATTCCGACGGACCGTTGCCGCCGGGCTGAATGCCGCGCCGGACACGGTTGCGGTGCTATGAACCGATGCCATCCAACATCTTGAAACGTGCCGGCATGGTGTGGTCGAGGTCCAGGATCCGGCCCAGAATGTCGGCCGTGGAACTGCCTTTGGCGCGTCCGGCGTCGACGATCTCCTGCCGCGCTTGCAGGCGCGACTGGTTGATATTGTTGTAATACGCTTCCGACTCCGGCGTGACAATCTCGCCGGTGTGCGAGTAGCGCACGGTGGGCCAGCCGGAAATATCAATCAACGGGCCGCTGAGACCGAGATAGCCATTCAGAATGGTGTCGCCATCCTTGTCACTGGCGTTGGCGGCATTGACCACCGAGTTGCGGAAGTCACTTTGAACCACGGAGTCCGCCGCAGACTTCTGGCTATTCCCGATTGCCGGCAGTGGGCCGTTTTTCGCCTGCGCATCGGCCATCAGGCTGGCAAATGCAGTGCGTTTTTCCGCGCCGGCAAGAGCACGAACATTGTTTTGGTTGGCAACGGACAGCGCCGCTATGTTCTCTGTTTTCATCACTCCCATTTCCCCTTGAAAAGATCGTCTGCTCAGTGATTCTTGCGGTCGAGCGCGCTTTCCAGCATCTCGATGAATGCCAGGATTTTGGCCGAACCACGGCGGTTGGCCTGATAGATCGCCAGCAAGCCGACGTCCATCGGCCCCGGATTGGCGCGGTAACCGGCCAGCACCGGCACCAGCGTGCCTGCTTCCAGCGCGTCATCAATCAGCCACGAGGCCAGCATGACGAGGCCCATGCCACCGATGGCGGCCTGTTTCAGCACGTCGGCGTTGTTGACGCTGAGCGTGCCGTTGACCGGGACTTCTTCGATCTCGCCACCGGCGCGTGGCTGCAGGCGCCATGGCGGGCGCGTGGCATCGTAGGCGAATTGCAGGCAGTTGTGCATGGTCAGATCGGACGGCGTCAGTGGCGTACCACGCGCGGCCAGATAGGCCGGGCTGGCGCAGATGATGCGGTCATGCGCCGCCAGCCGGCGTACGATCAGATTGGGATTCTGTTCCATGGAACCGATGCGGATCGCGAGATCGATTGCCGCGTCAACCAGATTGCTGACGGCATCGCTGACATGGATATCGAGTTCGAGTTGCGGATGGCGCAGCGCCATATGCGGCAGCAGCGGTGCGATGTGACGGGTGCAAAAGGTGACCGGCGCCGCGATGCGCAGCACGCCGCGCAATTCGCCATCGGTCGCCAGTGCGCCGGCCTCGTCATCGGCTGATTCCAGTTGGGTAAGGATGTGCCGCGCTTGCTGATAATAGCGGCGGCCGCTTTCGGTCAACGTGACGCTGCGCGTCGAACGATTCAGCAATACCGAGCCGAGCCGTGCTTCCAGACTGTCAATCAGACGCGTCACCGACGATGTCGCCACCCCGAGCTGGCGCGCCGCGGCGGAAAAGCCGCCGCTGGCGGCAACGGCGCGAAATGCTGTGAGTTCGGAGAATCTGTCCATCGTTGATCATTGCGCGTGGCGCAACGCAGTTAAGCCGGTGGGCCATATTATCATTTGCGCGCGCCGCGACTACAGTGCAGTCATTCCACTTTTATCGAAGCTCAGGAGTACTGCAATGACCACTTTTCTGCACCTCAACCCACTCGATACCGGCTTTGGCGCCGAAATCACCGGTATCCGCCTCGATGCGCCATACCCGCAACTGGATGCGCAATTGCAGGCCGCCTTGCTGGAACACGGCTTGCTGGTGATTCGTGACCAGCAACTGACGCCGCAACAGCACGTCGCCGCTTCGGCCTTGTTCGGCGAACTCGAAACCTTTCCCCCGGCACCGGGCCAGATCAGCGGCTTGCCGCAAGTGTTCCGGCTTGCCAGCCGGGCCGGTGAGGGCTACCGTGACGTCGGTCGTTACTGGCATTCGGATGGTTCGTTCCGCGCCGATCCGACCCCGATCTCGATCTGGCATTCGGTCGCAGTGCCGGAGCAGGGCGGCGACACCTTGTTCACCGATCTGCGCGCCGCGTATCGCGTGCTATGGGAAGAGGAGCAAGCCATGGCACGCGAGGTGCAGACTTTCCACCGCAACGGCGTGCAGCATCCGCTGGTGATGCGTCATCCGCATACCGGCGAACCGGCCTTGTACATCAATATTGCGCTGACCGCCGTGATTGCCAACATGGATGCGCGGCAGGCCGGCGAGTTGATCCGGCATCTGGACGAACACCTGTCACGTCCCGGCGCGGTATATCGCCATCAATGGCGGACCGGTGACGTGGTGGTGGCGGATAACTTGCGGGTCGCGCATCAGGCTACCGTCACGCCGCAGTCGTTCCGGCGCGTGCTGGATCGCACCACCATCGCCGCGGGCACTGCCTGGCGCGCAGTGCCCGCTACCGCAAGCGACGCCGCGCTGACCGGCACCTGAACTGAACGCCAACAACAACTTTTGAAAGACATCAAATGGATCACGCACACCGCAACACTTCTGATATCGCACCGGGCATGGTGCTGCTGCTGGCGATTGCCGCCGGCGCCATCGTTGCCAATTTGTATTACGCACAAACGCTGGTCGGACCGATTGCCCAGGCTACCGGTTTATCGGCCGCCAGTGCCGGGCTGATCGTGACGCTGACGCAAATCGGTTACACGCTCGGTTTGCTCTTCATCGTGCCGCTCGGCGACTTGCTGGAAAACCGGCGACTGGTCGTCGGCGGCTTGCTGCTGACGGCCATCGCGTTGCTGGTGGCGGCCTTCAGCAGCAGCGCTGCGGTCTTTCTGGCAGCGGCGCTGGCGATTGGTCTGGGCTCGGTGGCGGCACAAATTCTGGTGCCGTTCGCGGCCCACTTGTCGCAGGAAGCGACCCGTGGCAAAACTGTCGGACAAGTCGTCAGCGGATTGTTGCTGGGCATCATGCTGGCGCGGCCGGCGGCCAGCATGATCGCTGACCATAGCAACTGGCATGTGGTGTTTGGCGGTGCTGCGGTGTTGATGGCAGGTCTGGCATCGCTGTTGCGGATCAAGTTGCCACAGCGTGTTCCGGCTTCATCGTTGTCATACACCCGGCTCATCGCGTCTTTGTGGCAGCTGTTTGCCACCACGCCGGTGCTGCGTCGTCGTGCTGCTTATCATGCCGGCATGTTCGGGTCATTCAGCCTGTTCTGGACGGTGACCCCGATCATGCTGGCCGGCCCGCAGTTCCACTTGTCGCAAACCGGCATCGCGATATTCGCGCTGGTCGGCATGGCGGGCGCCGTGGCGTCACCTGTCGCCGGCAAGCTGGCCGACAGCGGTCACACCTTGATGGCGACCGCAGCCGCATTGCTGTTGGGCGTCATCAGTTTTGCGCTGCCGCTGCTGGCGCCGCAATCGACCACGCTGGCGCTGGGTCTGCTGGTGGTCGCATCGATCATTCTCGATATGGGCGTGGCCGCCAATCTGGTGTTGGGGCAACGCGCCATTTTCAGTCTCGGCACGGAAGTGCGCAGCCGTCTGAACGGTCTGTATTTCGCCACTTTCTTTGCCGGCGGTGCCGCCGGCTCGGCACTCGGCGGCTGGGTGCACGCCCGCTACGGCTGGCATGCGGCGCTGCTGACCGGCATGGCATTCCCGGGACTGGCGTTGTTGTATTGGTTCAGCGAATACGCCGGTCGCTCACGTCAACCGGCCTGCGTTGCCTGACCGTTGCGAGAAACACGGGCGGCCACACCAACCGGTGCGGCCGCCCGCAAGCGGATCACTGATGCCTGACGCCCCACATTGCCGTGGTGGTTTATTGGTTTATACCGCCAGCCATGGCGGTGCCGCTTCGCGTACATCGATTTTTTTAGGAATCAGTTTCAGGTCGAGGAAGGTATCGGCAATGATTTGCTGTTCCGCCAAAATGGCCGGCGTGATGGGGCCGGTGCCGAATGCCGAGCGGCTCACCATGACATCGACGATCGGCTTGGGCAAGCCCATGAGCGCCGAAAATTCGGCCGCCAGATCGTTTTGATTGGCCTTGCCCCAGATATCGATCTGATTCACTTCGTCGATGGCGATCTTCAACACATCGGCATTGGTCCGTGCATATTCCTTTGAAGAAAAATAGTAAGCCCGGTTTTTGACCACGCCGCTGGCATCGGCCAGGATATGCGCCGACAAGGTCCTTTCGGCAGCCGCCAGGTAGGGTTCCCAGATGGCCCATGCATCGATCGCCCCTTTTTCAAACGCGGCACGCGCATCGGCCGGCGACAGCCAGACGGGAGTGACATCGGTATAGCGCAGGCCGGATTTTTCCAGCAGCTTGACCAGAAAATAATGCACATTGGAACCCTTGTTCAAGGCGATCTTTTTCCCTTTCAGATCGGCCACGCTCTTGATTGCGGAACCATTGGGCACCAGCACGCCTTCGCTGGCCGGACGCGGCACGGTGGCGGCGACATAGACCAGCGACGAACCAGCGGCTTGTGAAAAGATCGGCGGCGCTTCACCGACATCGCCAAAGTCGATGGAGCCGACATTGAGCGCTTCCAGCTGCACCGGTCCGGCACTGAATTCTATCCACTTGACCGTCACGCCCAGTGGCGCCAGACGCTTTTCCAGCGTACCGCGCGCCTTGAGCAGACTCAGGCTGCCTTTCTGGTGGCCGATGCGCAATTCGCGCTGCGCCGCGAACGTGGTCAGCGGTGCCAATGCAGTGGCGGCGACGGCGCCCAGAGCGGTACGCAGAAAACGGCGGCGGCCAGTGCTGCTGGTGAAACGGGAATGCCAGGATTTGTTACGGTTCATGGAGCGGGTCCTCGTTACTGTGGAAATGATGAAAAGACAGGGCAGTGCGGTGCTTCAAACTTCACTCAGGCGTTTCAGCGCCTGCAAATCAAATACCGTGACCTTGCTGTATTCAATGGCGACGATGTTTTTTTCGACCAGCCAGCGCAGTTCGCGGTTGATGCTTTGGCGCGAGGTTGCCAGCAGCGACGCCAGGTTTTCCTGCGACAGCTTGATGTTGATATCGATACCTGCCGCTGTGTTGCGTCCGTACTTGGCGGCCAGATAGAGCAGGCGTGCGGCCAGCTTGCTGCGAAAGGTCGCCAGCGCCAGATAACTGGCATAGTCCTGCAGTTGCCGGTTGCGCTGGCACAGCATGGCGATGATGGCGGACATCAGTTGCGGCTGTGTCTGCAATTGTTGCAACAACACTGGTCGCGGAATGCAGGCCAATACGGTTTTGCCATGTGCCCGATAGTGATGCGTGATCAGACCGCCATCGAGTACCGGAATGAAATTGCTGATTTCTGTCGGTGAAATGTAATTCATGATCACGCGCTTGCCTTCGGTATTGCCAATCGATAATTCAAGCGAACCGGACAGCACCAGCAACAGATGATCACCACGGTCGCCCTCGGCATAGATGGTTGCGCCATCAAAGCAGGTCTTGACCAGCGCTGCCTGGCGCAAGGCGTCGCGGGCGGCATCCGGCCACTCCGGAAAATTCAGTTGCAAGGCTTGCGCGATAAGCAGCGGCCACGCTCTCTGATGCACCTGCGCGCCGCGCACAGTTTCTGCGGCATCGCTGTGCAATGCCTTGCTGTTCTGCTGTTCTGATAAGGCCACGATGGGCGCCATGCTTTACTCCCGACTGACTGGTCGAGCCAGTATAGGGATAGTCGCCGTATCAAAAAAATAAGCATAAGCTGATTGCATATGCGTTTTTCAACTATGCGAGGGCGGTGCCGAGAAACTCCCGCACCAGCGCCACCTGATCTTGATGCAGCAAACTGGGCGCATGGCCGACGCCGGCCACTTCGATCAGTGTGGTGCGCGGACCGCGCGTCAGCATGGCGGCGGCGACATCCTTGCTCAGCAACGCCGATTCTTGTCCGCGCAACAGCAAGATGCGCAGCGTTGCCGATGCCGCCAGCGCATCGTAAAGCCGCCATAAATCCTGTTCGCCCTGACTGGCACTTTGTTCGGTGCTGGCCAGCAACGGCACGGAGAGCGCCGGATCGTAGTGAAACTCCCAACTGCCGGTGGAATTCTGGCGCAACGCATTGCGCGCCAGCGTGTCCCATTGTGTGTCGCTGTGCGGACCGAGACCGCCGGAGATCTTTCTGACATAGGCCGCACCTTCTGCGAACGATGCGAACTTCAGCGCTTGTGCAAGATGCTGGCCCAGT
This sequence comes from Herbaspirillum autotrophicum, assembly GCF_001189915.1. Lineage (GTDB taxonomy): Bacteria > Pseudomonadota > Gammaproteobacteria > Burkholderiales > Burkholderiaceae_D > Herbaspirillum > Herbaspirillum autotrophicum. Next base: position 193,595 of record NZ_LFLS01000002.1, on the reverse strand, counting down.
GCGCGCATGCCGACAGCATGCAACTGCGGACTGACATCGTTGAGAATCAGACGCTCCACGGTAATCTCCGGCAGCGCGGCCAACGCCATGCCGACGATACCGCCGAGCGAGGTGCCGAGGATGGCGACCCGCGATAACTGCAAGTGGTTCAGCAAGCCGCGCAGATCATCGACATATTGACTGACCTGGTAATGACGCGGATCGGCCAGCCGATCTGAGCGCCCGCGGCCGGCCAGATCGGGGCAGATGATGCGCCAGCGCGGACGCAATTGCTGCGCCAGAAAATCGAAATCATCGGCGCACCGTACCAATCCATGCAGGCACAACAACACGCGCGGATTGGCAGCATCGCCCCAATCCTTGCAGAACAGCTGATGCGGGCCAGCCGGCGACGACGCCGGGAAAGAACGTAGTTGAAATGGTTTCATTGACAATAGTGAAATGCAGCGCCGGTCCGGTGACGACAGGCGGCGTGAAGAATCAGGGTTGCAGCAGATGCGGGCGCAGCAACGGGAACACCAGTCTGGCGAAACGTTCGGCTTCTTCCAGATGCGGATAACCGGAAAAGATGAAGCTGTCGATGCCGAGGTCGGCATATTCATGGATGCGCGCGGCCACCGTGTGCGGATCGCCCACCAATGCCGTGCCGGCGCCGTTTCTGACCAGACCGATACCAGCCCACAGATTGGGCGAGACTTCCAGCCGGTCGCGCTTGCCTCCGTGCAATGCGGTCATCCGTTGTTGTCCGACCGAATCCAGCCGCGCAAACGCGCGCTGCATGGTGGCAATGGTGTCGTCCGACAGATGGGCAATCAGGGCATTGGCATCGGCCCAGGCTTGGTCGTTGGTATCCCGCACGATGGCGTGCAGACGGATGCCGAAACGCAGCGTACGTCCCTTGCGCGCCGCCTTTTCGCGGACCTGGCTGATCTTTTCGCGAACCGCGGCGGGCGGCTCGCCCCAGGTCAGATAGACATCGACGTGATCGGCGGCAATCTCCTGCGCCGCCAGCGAAGAGCCGCCAAAATATACCGGTGGATGCGGCTGCTGCAATGGCGGATAAATCAGCCTGGCGTTTTCCACATGCAAATGCTTGCCTTGATGGCTGACGCTGGCGCCGCTGAGCGTGTTTTTCCAGATATGCAAAAACTCATCGGTGACTTCATAACGCTGATCATGATCAAGAAAGACACCGTCGCCATGCGCCTCGTCGGGATCGGCGCCGGTGACGAAATTGATCAGCAGCCGCCCCTCGGAATAGCGATCCAGCGTGGCGGTCATGCGCGCCGCAAAAGTCGGTGAAATGACCCCGGGCCGGATCGCAATCAGATAGCGCAACTTCTCGGTGTGCGACACCAGCGTCGACGCCACTACCCAAGAGTCTTCACAAAATCGGCCGGTAGGAATCAAGACCCCGTAATAGCCGAGACGGTCGACGCTCCGGGCGATCTCCTTCATGTAGGAAAAACTGGCCGGACGGGCACCGCCGGCACCGGCCAGATCGTGCCCGTCGCCATGGGTCGGCAAAAACCAGAAAATGCTCATGTCTGCCGCCCGTTCAGAAGTTATAGCGCGCGGTGGCGCCGACGAGACGCGAGTCGCCCACCGCGGCGTTGTAATACAGTCCGCTGGCCTGGGTCCCGGCACCGGCTGAATATACCGACAGGTAATAGCGCTTGTCGAACAGGTTGCGGGCCCACAGCGACAGCTCCCACGACTTGTTGTCGCCCTGATAGATATGCCATCCGGTGGCGACATTGACCAGGCCGTATGCCGGGATTTCCGAATAGATCGAATTGTCTGGCGCGCCGCGTGTCGCCGAGCGCCAGGCATAACTGCCGGTCACATAATGGTCGACGTTGTCGCTCACCTGATGCCGGTATTGCGCCGACAGATTGGCGATCCAGCGCGGCACCCCGGCCACGCGTGCGCCGCTCAGGTTGCAACTGGCGGGCGCACCGGCGATGTTGGCGACTTCCGCCGGGCATGGCGCTTTGTCATAAGAAAGATAGGTGGCATCCGTGAACGCGGTATTGAATACCAGCGTCAAGCTTTTGAGCGGACGGGCTTGCAATTCCAGTTCGGCGCCGCGGCTGCGTACCTTGCCGACGTTGATCAGCGTCGGCAGACTGATACCGTTGAGCGCCGGCAGGAAGGTCGTGGCCTGATAATTGTTGATGCCGGTCCAGAACAGGTTGGCATTGACTTGCAGGCGCTTGTCGAACAGCGAGCTCTTCACTCCCAGTTCCGCCGCGTTGGCCCGTTCCGGCGCGATCAACAAGGAATTGCTGCCGAGCGTCGGGGCGTTGGAAACGCCGACGATGCTCAGGCCGCCGGATTTCTCGCCATGCGACAGCGAGGCATAGCCGAGCACATTTTCATCGATCTTGTAGGCCAGATTGAACAAGGCCGACGGACTGAAATTGCTGATCTTCAGGTCGCCCGAATCGTAAGGGCTGAGCCCGAACGCAGTCCAGAACGGCGCAGTGCCGGGATTGCTGTTCTGGGGTGTGTCGCGTCGCACCCAACCGCGTTTTTCTTCATAGGTGCCGCGCACGCCGGCGGTGACATCGAAGCGCTGGTTGACGTGCCAGGTTCCCTGTCCGAACAGCGCATAACTATCGCTGTCCACCTGGCCGGGAGAATTCGACCTGACGTTGTTCAACACCCCGAAATTGGTGCCGGTGATGCCGAGGTCAGCCTTGGGACCGTAGTTGAGGAAGGTCTGGTTGGACAGGCGCTGATTGAAATAGTAAGCGCCGGTCACATAATCGAATGCGCCGCCGGTGGGCGAGGCCAGCCGGATTTCTTGCGAGAACTGACTGTCGTTGACCTGGGTGCCGTAATTGGTGACGGTCGGCGTGAATACGCCATTATCCGGTTTGAAGTCCCAAAACCGCCAGGCCGTGATCGAGGTCAGCTTGAAGCCGCTGTCGAGCTTCCAGTTGGCTTCTGCCGAGGTGCCGCCCTGACGCACGCTGACATGCTGGTAAGCGTTGAAATTGACCTGATACAGACCGGGATCGGTGACCGGGCGGTTACCCAGTTGCTGGCTGATCGCCAGGTATTTATTTACGCCATTGATGGTCGGTCCGGCGCTGTACAGCACCGGCACGCCGTTGCTGGAATTTTCTTCGCTGTAGTCGCCGGTCAGGCGCAGGCTGAAACGCGCATCCGGCTTGTACAGCAACTGTCCGCGGATGCCGCGGCGCGTGCCGCCGTTGAGTTTATCGCCGGTGGCGAGATTGTCGACGTTGCCGTCCTGATGCGTTTGCGACACGCTCAGCCGGCCGGCCCAGGTATCGCTGATCGGACCGGACAAGGTGGCCTTGGTCTGATAGTAACCATTCGATCCGGCCGAGGCTTCGACGCTGTGCTCGCGCTCGAACGAGGGTTGCCGGGTATTGATGTTGAGCACGCCGGCGGTAGTGTTCTTGCCGAACAGGGTACCTTGCGGACCGCGCAGCAATTCGACCTGATCAATTTCCAGCAGATCGGTCACCGCCATGCTGGTGCGACCCAGATAGACATTGTCCAGATACACGCCGACGCTGCCGTCGATCCCATCGCTGTTGCCGGAGTTGGCGCCGATACCGCGCACGCTGATGCTGGCCTGGCGCGGTTGTGCCAGCGAGACGGTAGTGCCGGGCAGTAACTGTTGCAAATCCTGCAATTTGTAGACGCGCTGACTGTCCAGTGTCTCGCCATTGATGACGGTGATCGGCACCGGTACCTGTTGCGGATCTTCCTCGCGCCGGCGGGCGCTGACCGTGACCGTTTGCAAGGTGGTCGGCGCAATCCCGGCGGCATCCGGATTCCGGGCGGCGACGCTGGCCTCAGCGCCGGCATCGGCGGTATCGACGATATCGGCGGCCAGCGTGGATGCCGGACAGGCAGCGGCGATGGCTGCCAGTATCAGACTCAGACGCCAGACGGGCAGGGCGCCTGTGCGCAGTCTGGCCGGTCCGGTATGGATGGCGATCTTCAATTGGTGTTCCCCCATGCGAATTTGTTTAACCACCGGCACGAATGACAGCAGCGCATTTCTTGATATCAGCGACGCCGCAAGACAAATGCGGCAGAACTGAAGATGGAGGGAATTATCGGGGAGGATGGAATAAAAATCTGGAACGGCCGCGACATATCGACATAAGTAATCGGCATATCTTTATGCGGATAATTTCAGACAGGCCTGCGCTGGCGCCGAGACCGGCAGTGCAGCGCATTGGTGCTCTTAAACCGGGATCCGGTGACGCAGCGCGGCAAACACCATGACAGGTTGCAAGGCGAGGGTGACCAGTGCGCCATACACGCCCTTGAACATGGCATAGGCCTGACCGCCGAACGGCGGCGCGCCGAGCATCTGCATCACCAGCACCGCCACGCTGCCAAACAGCAAGCCGGCCAATCCGATCGTCAAGGCGCCGCCCCACAGCGACGACGGCATCCAGCGGTCCAGCCAGGGCCGCGCCAGTCCGGCCAGCGGAAAGGCACTGCCGCGGGTAGCAGTGGCCGCAAGATGAACCAGGTAATTGCCGGCAACAGAAAACCGGTGGCCAGCAGATCATTGGCGTAAGCACCCCGGTCCCACAAACCGATGACGCTGTCGCCCGCATGAATGGCCCAGGCAATCGCGCCGTTGATCAGGCCGGGCAACAATTGCTGCGTCAGGAAGAATTTGCCGCGCGTGCTGGCATCCATGTGAAGTGTCCTTGCCGATTCGATTTTCACATGGTAGTTGGGTGACCGCGCGCCGGCATCGTCCGTTTGCGGGATTGGCGGCAGGCATCGCCCGCCACTATTTTCAAGCTTGATCTGTACGGTACGGCACCGGTGCCGGAGCGATCGGGCAATGCCATCAGGTTCATGTCGGCGCATTGCTGATGGCACCGGCATGACCCCGGCCATGCCTCAGCCAGCCTGCTCACATGCGGGGTCTGCGGCGAGCAGCAACTGTGCTGCCTGCAACTCCGGCAAGTGCGGCGCCGCAGGCAGATGTGCCAACAGCGCCGCCAGACGGTTTCTGATATCAACATCCTGCGGACGCAGCCGGGCCAGCGCCAGCAGTGCGCGCAAGGCCAGTGCCTGGGCCCCTTGCCGCAGGGCGATGCGATAGGCCTTTTGCAGCAACTGCGCTGCTTGCTGCGGCTGTCCGGCGGTCAGCCGCGCGCGCAGGATCAGATACTCGGCGCGGCAGATCAGGCTGCCATGCGAGCGCATGCTGGCTTCACCCATGTCGAGTGCTGCCAGCGCTTCGTCGTGGTCGCCTTGTTCGCATAAGGACAACGCCAGATACAGCAGGAAAAACGGCCGGTAGAACACCAGATGGGTGGCGGCATCATCGATCACGCCGAGCATGGCTGCGGTGCCGCTGTGCTCACCGGACAGCACGCGCCGGCAGGCATCGAAGCCGTCGCCGATGGTCTTGAAGATGGCCAGCCCCATCTTGTCGACGACCACTTGAAATTCGGCGATCAGCGGCGCGATTTGCTGCGGCAGGCGCGCGCCCAGTCCGGCCATGATGACGAAGCCGAGCGCGAACACCCGGGTGCCGGGTTGTGGCGACTGGCGCGCCGCCTCCAGCACCTGACTCTGGCGCTCGGGATGCTGTTCCCAGTCGCCCCGCAGCCACGCCAGATAGATATCGCGCGCCGCCATCGCCAGCATCGGGTCGTGCGCCGGCTTGGCCGATTGCGGCGGCCAGCTCAGGCGCAATTGCTGCCCGCACAAGTCGCTGGCCTGGCGCACCGCACCGCTGAGCATCAAGGCATTGATGCGAATTTCCTGCAGCCGGATCAGCACGCCGCCATCCCCCAGTCGCACTTGCGGTTGTTGCAGCAGGCGTCGCAACAGTTGCAGCACGGCGCGCTGCCCGCGTTTGTTTTCGGCTTCCACCAGCATGCCGCGCATGGTATCGATATCGGTCGCGGCCTGGCCATGCAGTTCGGCCAGCAAGCTCTTGCGCTGGTAATGATGGGCCACTTCGCTGCTATACAAACCGTGCACCATGACGATGGCTTCATGACAGACGTCACGCCACTCACGTTCCCAGGCGTCGCGCTGCGTTTGCAGTGCGATCTGCGGCAGCAGCGCCAGCCCGGCTTGCAAATGGCGCAGCGCTTCGGGATAGGCGAAGTAGCGCATCGCCAGACTGGCAGCCTTGCGGCGCCACAACATGGCTGCCGGCCAATCCTCGGCTTCGGTGAACCAGTGCGCCGCGCGCTCCGGTTCATGCTCGAAACCGGCCGCGAATTGCGTCGTCAGTGTTTGCGCTACCGTGCGGGCCAGTTCGCGGAACTGACGCGCCGGCAACAGGGTGATCACGGCGTCCCGCAACAAGGCATGGGAAAATTTCAGGTTGCCGCCTTCTTGTTGCAGCAAATCGGTTTGCAGCAAGGCTTCCAGTTGCGTCGCATCGGTGCCTTGCGCCAGCGCCACCGCTTCCAGCCAACTGCGCTTGAAACCGATACCGATCACCGCCGCCAGACAAGCGGTCTTGCGTGCCGGGCCCAGTTCATCGAGGCGGATTTGCACCAATTCGCGGATGGTCGAGGGCAAGCCTTTGCCATTGTCATCGGCATGCCGCGCCAGTTCCGACAAGAACAAGGGATGACCGCCGCCGGCCTCCAGCAATTGCGCCGCAGCGGCGCTGTCGAGTTCGGGACTGAGGGCATGCAGCAGCATGTGACCGGCGTCTGCATCGAGCGGCATCAGCCCGATGCGGCTGGCGCCGGCGTCCCATATCGCGCTCTGCGCCCGGCTGCTGGCCAGCACCAGCAGCGCCGCCGCCGAAGCTTCACGACCTGGCTCGGCGAGACGGTTCAAAAATGCCAGCGTCGACGGATCGGCCCAATGCACATCTTCCATCACGATGATCAGCGGCTGCGCTTGCGCCAGTTCCGCGGTGGCCTTGCTCAAGCCGGCGATGACTTGTTCCAGCGCTTCCATCGTGACCGGTCTGACCTGTGGTGTGGTATTGCCCGGCAAGGCCGCATGCAGCCAGGTGGCCGCGCCAGACGGCAACGGTACATGACGTTGCAACGCGAGTCGCACCGGGTTGCCGTCGGCGGCCTTGGCGGCGGCTTCAAACATCTCCAGCACCGGTTGCAGCGGCGAGTCGATGGCGAACGGATCGCACTGCGCCTGCAATATCCGGGCCGCGCCGGTTTGATCCAGAAAGGCTCGCATCAAGTGGCTTTTGCCGATACCGGCGGCACCGCCAATCTGCACCAATACCGGCTTGCCGCGCTGGACATCCTGCCAGCGTTGACACAACTCTTGCAGCTCGGCCTCGCGTCCGGCCAGCGGATGGGCACTGAGCGCGACACGATTGCACCAGCCAGGCCACTGCATCAGATAGTGGCGTGGCGCCATGGCGTCGGCAGAAGCTAACGGCACCAGCCAGTTGGGTTGCCCGAGTGCGGCAAAGCAAGCGCTGCTGGCGAGCAGGCTGCCATTGTCGGCGACCGCGCTCAGCGTCAGCACGGTGCGCGTCAGGCTGCCGTTGACATCGGGGCGGCGGGCATGGCACATGGCATTGCCGGTATGCAGCGCCAGTAGCATCTCGCTGGCTTCCGGAATTTGCCGCTGCAGGTCCGCCGCCGCCAGCAAAGCGGTCCACAGCGATTGCGCCATGCTTGACGGATAGCCGAAATAAGCCAGCAAGCCGCCCTGTGGAATCGGCACCAGATGCGCACCGAAACCGGCCAGCACCGTGGCGCAGCGCTCATGCAAATGGTCCAGCGCTTCGGCCATGTCTTCATGGTCGGATACCAGTGCCGGCCAGCTCAGTGCCAATACGCTCAACAGACGGCTGTCCAGCTGATCCTTCGGTTGCGCGTGCGCCTCGGCGACGGTGCGGCTGATATGACGGTACAACAGCAGGGTTTCGTGCGCCGGCAAGGCAGCGTCGCCGACCAGCCGGCGCTCCCATTCGTGATACAGCGCCAGCGCTTGCTGTGGTTGGCCGCAGCGCGAGTACTGCAACATCGTCAGATGCAGCGCGGCGCGGTTGCCGGGATCGAAGTCCAGTGCGCGCCGGGCCGTGCGCAGCGCCAGTTCTTGCTGGTCGCGCTGGACGTAGGCCGCCGCCAGTGCCAGTGCCAGCGTCACCGCACGTTCGCGGCAGCGCTGACGCACCGTGGCGACCCAGGCGCTGAGTTCGGGGCTGTTGTCGTCGAGTGTCAGGTCTTGCAGAAAATCGCCGCGGTACAACGCCAATTGGATTTCCCGGTCTTGCAGGTCGGCGCCTTCAACCGGGCGCAAAAATCGCTGCATGTCAGTTTGACAATCATCGGCCAGTTGCAAGTAGTCGGTTTGCATTTGTACCTGGCCGGCGGCGTCGCCCAGCATGCTGCGCAAGCGGTGCAACAACTGGCGCAGATTGCGGCGTGCCGGGACATCCTGCACTTGCGGCCAGAACAGCGCGGCGATGCGTGCCTTGGAACTGGGACCTTCAACGGCCAGATAAGCCAGCAGGCAAAAAATGCGCGGGGCGGTCTGACCCTGTAGCGTACGCTGACCGATGTGCAAGGCGGGCGGAGCCAGCAGACTGAGCGCGATATCGGGAGACGAAGGCATGAGCAGCGACCAATCTGCAGCTAAAGGAAGAGGGGCCTCAGGCTAGCCGTTTGCAATCTGCATGGCAACATTTTTCTTGCGTAACGCTGCCATAACGCAAGATTTGTTATTTTCCGGCCCGGGATAAATCCTCTGCGGCCACAAGACGAGGGCGGGCAGCAGCGGGTCAACGCAGCGGACGGGGTGAATGGAAAGCGAAATGATGACGAAATACAAAATATTGGACGATGGCGTGACGGCAAAAAATGCCTGTTCGGAGTCTGTCGCCGAAGTGGCGACGGCAGTGCCGGCCTTTATCGGCTATACCGAGTGGTCGCATAACCAGAAAACCGGACTGTCTCAACAAGCCTGGCGCATCACGTCGATGTCGGAGTTCGTGGCCTGCTACGGCGGGCCGCCGCCAAGCAAGTTTTCAATCCATGCACTGGCGGCACCTGCGGCCGACGGCGCCGGAATTGCCGGCGATTTTTCGGTGCCCGACAGCGTCAGCGGGCACAGCGAGGCCTACGAACTGCGGCGCGAAGATACCCCTTACATCCTGTATTACAGCATGCTGCTGTATTTTCAGAACGGCGGCGGTGCGTGTTATATCGTATCGGCCGGTCATTACGGGGACCGGCTCGATGCCGGCAAACTGTGCGCCGGCATCGACAGCTTGCTGACGGAACCGGAACCCACCATGATGCTGGTTCCCGATGCCATGCATCTGTCGGCGCCGGATTGTGCCACCGTACAGCGTCATGCGTTGCAGCACTGCGGCTTGCAGAGGAATCGCATTGCCTTGCTCGACGTGCATCGCGGCCACCAGCATCGCCAGCATGCCGACGGTGACTGCGTCGCTGCCTTCCGCGCTGCGGTCGGTAGCGAGTTTCTGGATTTTGGCACCAGCTTTTATCCGTGGGTCAATACCTCGGTGGTTAAAGAGAAGGGCATTGATTTCACTGCCATCACCAACCTCGACGTGCTGGCCGGATTGTTGCAGCGCGAGTTGTCGCCGGTCATCAATACCGGCCATCCGACCGCTGCTGCCAAGATCATGATTGACCACGTCAAGGCATTGCTGGTCGCGCTCACCTCCGACTGGAGCAAATCCAAGGATCCGGTGACCGAGATGCTGATGCTCAATGAAACGCTGCTGACCATCACCAGCCTGTATCCGCAAATCATGCAGGCGATCCGGAAAAAGCTCAATTTGCTGCCGCCTGCCGCGTGCATGGCCGGTTTATACAATATGGCGGACAACATGTACGGCGTCTGGAAAGACTTGTCCAACATCGGCATGTATGGCGTGGTATCGCCGGCAGCGGCGATCTCCAATGATGAACAGGAAGATCTCGCCGGTGCGGCGCATGGGGCGTCGATCAATGCGATCCGTTCGTTCATCGGGCAAGGCGTACTGGTATGGGGCGCCCGCACGCTGGACGGCAACAGTCCGATCTGGCGTGACGTCAGCACCCGCCGCACCATGATCATGATCGAACAATCGGTGCGTCGCGCTTGCCGCCACATCACGCAAGAGCCGAATACTGCCAGCACCTGGGTATTCGTCAAAAGCATGGTGTGCAACTACCTGATCAGTGTCTGGCGGCGCGGCGGGCTGGCCGGCGTCAGTCCGGACGAAGCGTTCAGCGTGCGGGTCGGTCTCGGGGAAACCATGAGCGCCGAAGACGTGCTGCAAGGCGTGATGACGGTCGCGGTGCTGGTCGCACCGAGCCGGCCGGCGGAGTTTATCGACATCAGTTTTCAGCAGCAGATGCGGCAGAACTGAGCCAGTGATGAAGCACGCGTCAATCGCAGCGCGGGGACATTATGTGTACAAACCGAATTGCTTAATCTACTATCGGCGCACCACCGGTTCAACTTCGGATTCGGCAAGCACGCAATTTCCATATTGATGCAGCGTTTGTGAGGGTTTAGGCGTTGATCTGTCATCCACCATCTTGACGGCATTCATATGATCAGCGTTCACCCAGATCCCTCCGGCGATAGCCAGACCCGGCCAGCGGAGGGCAGTTGCAGTGGTTGTCACGGCGATGCCAGCCTGGATATTCAATTTGAGTATGCCTATCAGCCCATCGCAGAGTTTGCTACCCGATCGATATACGCCCATGAGGCGCTGGTGCGCGGGCCGCAGGGAGAGTCTGCCGCCAGCGTGCTGGCGCAAGTCAACGACGACAACCGCTATCGGTTTGATCAGGCCTGTCGGGTGAAGGCGGTCGAGGGGGCCGCAGCCTTGGGCATGACCGAGCTGCTGTCGATCAATTTTCTGCCGAATGCGGTGTATCGTCCCGAGGTCTGCATCCGCAGCACGCTGGCAGCGGCACGCAAGCATCAGTTTCCGATTGAAAACATCATCTTTGAAGTGACTGAAGGCGAACAGGTTCAGGACCGGGCGCATCTGGTCAATATTTTCAAGGAATACCGTCGTTTCGGATTCCAGACCGCGATCGACGATTTCGGCGCCGGCTATGCCGGTCTGAACTTGCTGGCCGAGTATCAGCCGGACCTGATTAAAATCGATATGGATCTGGTGCGCAATATTGACAAGAACAAACCGCGTCAGGCAATCGTGTCCGGCATTGCTGCCATGTGCCGGGAGCTGGATATCGGGGTGCTGGCAGAAGGTATTGAAACCAAGGCCGAACGCGACTTTCTGCTGAGTATCGGCATCACCCTGATGCAAGGTTACTGGTTCGCCAAACCGGCATTCAAAGCGCTGGCGACGATTCCGGCATCAGCCTGGGACTGAGTAACTTTCTTTCTCCCTGTTTTTGGGTAGCGTGCCGCATCACGCGCGGCGCGGCGCCTTGCGGATTGCCGCCGGCAGTTTGCTCCACGGCAGCCGGGCCGGATCGAGCAGGAACGCGCCGGGTGCGGCGCAGACCAGGATGGCACTGGCAAGCGGCGCAAAGTCGGCGCGAAAATGGACCGTACTCTTGACGGCGATGATGGATTGCGCGGCCGGTTCGATGCCGATGAAGCGCAACAGGGCCAGGTCCAGCAGTTGTACCGGTTTGGAAATCACCAGTACCCGAATGTCGTCGATCAGCAGGCAGGCGCTGGGACCGAGTGTCAACTGATAACCGCTGAAGACACTGCCGGTGGCGACCACATCACCCGGATGCAGCCGTTCCACCACAAATTCGGCCTCGAACGGCGTATCGCCGGCGATCCCGGATTTTCCGCCAAGAGACAGATGCAAGCAGGCACCGGTGCCTGCCGCATGCGCCGCTCGTGCAGCGGGCGGATCGACCAGCAAGCCCAGCACGGCACCCCTGGCGCCGGCCGCGACCAGCGCCTTGAGCAGGGTAGTGGTATCGGCGCTGCCGCCGGCGCCGGGATTATCCTGGGCGTCGGCGATTACCACCGGGCCGCCTTTGCTGGTGGCAATCCCGATAGCGCGTGCCACGGCCTCGCGGGCGTCGAGTATGTCGCCGCTGAACGCGGATTCCGCAGCGTTGACGGCTTCCAGCATGCGCTGCGCTGCGGCTTGCGCTGACTGTGCGGACGCGCCATAGGCCCAGACCGCAGGACCGCATTTGTCGACATCGGCAGCCGGAAATCCCATGGCAAACGAGACGCTGTCGGCAGCTTGTCCTTCCAGCGCTTGCTGCAATGCATACAAACCTTGCGCCGGCGCGGCGTCGGTACACTGCCAGCACAGCGGGATCAGATAGGGCACCCGCAGCCATGCGGCATGCGGCCGCGGCTGGCCGTCAAGCCGGCGCCGGATCCAGTCAAACGCGCGGGCGCCGGTGGCGGCCATGTCGACATGCGGATACGTGCGATAGGCGATCAGCACATCGGCGTTGTCCATCATCTTTTCCGAGACATTCGCGTGCAGGTCGAGGCTGGCGACCAGCGGTATATCGGGCCCGATGACCGCGCGCACCCGGGCCAGTATTTCACCGTCGGCGTCGTCGCTATGTTGCGCCACCATGGCGCCGTGCAGATCCAGATAGACCGCATCGGCACGGGCCTCGGCGATGCTTGCCGTCAACCGCCCGAGAATGCGTTCAAATGCATCGTGCGTGACGCGCCCGGAGGGGCCGGCAGCACACCACAGTGCCGGAATCAGGCGCGGCGCAGGGGCATCGCCGGTGGTTGCCTGCAACGCGGCATCAATGAAACCGGCAATGGGAATGTTGCTTGGCTTGCCGCTGCTGGCGGCCGTCATCCCGGTCAATAACGCTGCGCCTTCCAGCAGACCGGGCCAGGTATCGGCAGCGGCAAAGTCTTCCCAGCCCGTCGGCGTGTCGGCAAAAGTATTGGTCTCGTGCTGGAAGCCGCCGATGGCAATACGCTGGGATGGCAAGGGTGGCATTGATGTTCTCTGGTCAGTAAGTCACGTTGAAATTGCCCCAACGCTGGCAGCAAATGGGAGCAGATCGGGCAAGAAATCGCAAATGCGAATATCGCATATACTAATTCGGGAAAAGTAGTTTCAGTTCCCGGTGCCGCATCCTACAATCAAAATCTTTGCCTGCGCATCTTGCCGACGAGCCTCGCCCGTGCTCGAGCATGTGCGCCGACAGTTTTTCTGGAGTATCCGTAGTGAATTCCGATTCTTCCACAGGCGCACGCATAGGGATCGATGTCGGAGGTACTTTCACCGACTTCGTTCTGTACCATCCTCAACGCCAGCAACTGGCCTACCACAAAGAACCCAGCACACCATCAGATCCGGCGCTCGCGGTGCGCAACGGACTGGCTGCGCTGATCAAACAATGCGGTTTGGCGCCGTCCGATATCGGGGTGCTGCTGCATGGCACCACGATCGGCCTGAATGCCATCATCCAGCGCCGTGGCGCCCGCGTGGGTCTGGTGGTCACCGACGGTTTTCGGGACGTGCTCGAAATCGGCCGCGCCCGCATGCCATCCTCATTCGATTTTCACGCTACTCGGGAAGAACCATTCCTGCCGCGCGAGCGCGTGCTTGAAATCGGCGCGCGCTTCAATCGCGACGGCCAGCCCGTGCGCTGGCCGCACGCTGATGACATCGCGCTGACGGCACGCGGCATAGCCGCACTAGAGGTCGACGCCGTCGTCGTGATGCTGATCAACGGTTATCTGCAGCCGGAACGGGAAGCCGAACTGGCGGCCGCGTTGCAGGCGGCATTGCCGGTCCGGCCTGACGCCACGGCACAGATCGCGGTCTTGTCGGCAGCGCAGACCTGGCCCGAAATCCGCGAATACGAACGGACCGTGGTGGCGTCACTCAATGCCTATATACAACCGCTGATGCGCCGTTATTTCCAGCGACTGGAACAACTTGCCGCCGAGTTGGGCGTGCAGGCGCCGATTCTGGTGACCGCTTCCAATGGCGGTTCCTTGTCGTTGAAAGCGGCATTGGCGCGACCTATCGATACCGTGCTGTCGGGCCCGGCATCGGGTGTGGTGGCGGCGGCGCGGCTCGCGGTGGAAACTGCCGTAGCGCGCATCGTCACGTTTGACATGGGCGGCACCAGCAGCGACATCGCGGTATCGCAACATGGTCAGGCGGAGATGGTCACGCGCACTGAAATCGGCGGCTTGCCGCTGGTGTTGCCGGTGGTGGGCGTGTCTGCCATCGGCGCCGGCGGCGGCTCGAAAATCCGGGTCGACGAACACGGCGTGCTGAAGGTTGGTCCGGAAAGTGCCGGTGCCGATCCGGGACCGGCCGCATACGGCCGTGGCGGCAGCAGCGCCACCGTCACCGATTGTTATCTCGCTACCGGCGTACTGGATGCCGATGCCTTCGTCGGCGGTGCCATGAAACTTTACCCCGAACGCGCCCAGGCAGCACTGGAAACAGTGGCCGCCGCGCTCGGTAGCAGTGGCCGCGATGGCGCTATCCGCGCCGCCTCTGGCGCACTCGCCATCGCCACCGCCCAGATGGCCTCGGAATTGCGCAAGAGTCTGGCCCAGCGCGGCCTCGATCCGGCTGAATTCGCATTGGTGCCGTTCGGCGGTGCCGGTCCGACCCATGCCAACTGGCTGGCCGAAGAAGCCGGTTTGAAGCATGTCCTGATTCCATTGAAACCCGGCACTTTTTGCGCGCTCGGAGCGGCCACCGCCGATCTGCGGCGCGATTTCGTACGCAGCCTGCGCGCCACGCTCGATGACAATGTCGCCAGCCAGGTCGGCGCTATCTGGCATGAGCTGGAGACGCAGGCGCAGGAATGGTTGCAGCAGCAAGGCGTGACCGGCACCAGCCAGCCCGCGTTGCATCCGGCACTCGACATGCGTTATGCCGGGCAAGCGTATGAACTCAATGTGCCGATAGCACATCCGCTGCCGTCACCGTTGAATGCGGCGTTTCTGATCGAGGCGTTCCACCGCGAGCATGAGCGGCTTTACGGTTTTCGCGACGAGGCAGCACCGGTGGATGTATCGACCATCCGGCTGGCCATCGTCGGCCATCTGGTGGCGACCACCAGCGCCAGGCGATTTGCCGGCAGCGGCGCAGCGCAGGTCCACGCCCGACGCCAGGTCTTCTTGCGCGGCGGCTGGCACGATACGCCGATTTACCAACGCGACGCGCTCGGCGCCGGCGATGTCTTGAACGGCCCGGCCGTGATCGAACAGGTCGATACCACCATTCTGGTCTTGCCCGGATGGCAGGGACGTACCGACACGCTGGGCAATTTGCATCTGACGCCAAGCGACAACCAGGGAGCGCGCACATGAAACTCGATCCGATCAGCCTCGAAATCCTGGGCAACAAACTGACCTCGATTGCCGAGGAAATGTGCCTGACGCTGCAACGTACCGGGCGCACCTTGTATGTGAAAGAAACCGCGGATTTTTGCTGCGCACTGGCCGGACTGGATGGCAAGTTTTTCGCTTATCCGCGTGCACTGGGCGTATCCGGCTTCGTCGGCCTCGATTGCTCGACCGCCATCGCGGCAGTCGGCGCGCTGGAACCGGGCGACGTGATCCTGACCAATGATCCTTATCGTTCCGGCGGCCTGGCGACGCACTTGCCGGACTTGCAGGTGATCGAGCCGTATTTCCATGAAGGCCGTATTGTTGCTTACGGCTGGGGCTTTTTGCATGCGTCCGACGTCGGCGGCAAAGTACCGAGCAGCATCTCGCCCAGCAACCACGAAATTTTCCAGGAAGGCTTGCAGATTCCGCCGCTGAAAATCATGCGGGCCGGGCACTTGAATCAGGATGTGGCGTTGCTGTTCCAGGTCAACAGCCGCACGCCGGATGCCAACATGGGCGACCTCAAGGCCATGCTGGGGGCGCTCGCCACCGGCCGCGAACGGGTCGCGCAGACGTTACAGCAACATGGCGCGCAGGCACTGCTGGATGCGCAATCCGATCTGGTCGAGTATGCCGCGCTACGGGCCCGGGCAGTGCTGGCACAAGTGCCGGCCGGCACCTACCGCTTTACTGATTATCTGGATGACGAAGCCGGCTCCGGCTTGCCGGTGCGGATTGCGCTGGCAGTGACCGTCGGTGGCGGCAACATCCAGCTCGATTTCACCGGCAGCGACCCGCAAGTGGCCGCCGCGATCAATATTCCAAGTCATGGCCGCCCGCACGCGTGGCTGACGCTGCGCATTCTGGCGCTGGTGGCGACGCTCGACAAGAGTGTGCCGATCAACGCCGGTCTGCTGGCACCGGTATCGGTGATTGCACCGGCCGGCAGCGTGGTCAACCCGCTGCCCGGTGCAGCAGTCGGCGTACGGCATGCCACCGCAGTGCGCGTCAACGACGCCCTCAACGGTGTGCTGGGTCAGGCACTGCCTGATGCCATGCCGGCTGCCAGCGGCGGCACCATCATTCCGGTGGTGGTGGCCGAACCGGCGCGCCATGGCTTCGGGCAAAACGTCCAGGTGGTCGAGCCGATGGTCGGCGGCACCGGCGGTCGCCGTGGCCACGATGGCGCGGATGGCCGTGACAGCAGCATTTCCAATCTGTCGAATAACCCGGTCGAAACCGTTGAGGCCGAAACCGGGGTCGAGATTGTCCATTACGGTTTGCGGCGCGACTCCGCCGGTGCCGGTCAATGGCGAGGCGGCAACGGTCAGGAAATCCGTTTCCGTGTATTGCAGGATGACAGCTTTGTACTGGCGCGCGGCATGGAACGCTTGCGCTTCCGTCCGTGGGGCGCCCATGGCGGCGGTCCCGGTGCGCCAGCCAGACTGGTATTGCATCGCGCCGGCCAGGCGTCGCGTGAACTCGGCAAGATCGACTTGCTGGCAGTTGCCGCCGGCGATGAAATTGCGATTCAGACCCCGGGTGGCGGTGGCTGGGGCGATGCCTTTGCACGTGATCCGGCGGCAGTGCTGACCGATGCGCTGCGCGGTTTGTTGTCGGTGGAAGCGGCACGACGCGACTATGGCGTGGCGCTGACGGCAACTGAGGCTGCTGACACTGCCGGAGCGCTGCAAATAGATCAAGCGGCGACCGCAGCATTGCGCAGCAAGCGCGCCGCCATCAGCCGCTTCGGCCCCGAGCGCGACGCCTGGGATCGGGTATTCCCGGTGGCCGCGCTGGATCGCCTGAGCACGGCATTATTTGCCATGCCCTCGGCCATCCGTGCCCGCCAGCGGCGACAGGTATTTGCCGCGGCACTGGCAGAATTGCCGGCAGGGTTTCCACAGGAAGCCGCCAGCGATCAGGCCATCACTCTTGCCGCAAGCCGTTTTGCAGAAGCCATTCCAAGCACATCCTGAACGCATTCAGATAAACACCAGACTGGAGAAAACATGAAACCGATCCGCCTTACCCGCATCATTCCAACCCTGGCGGTGACCATCCTGGCCATCGCTATCCTTGCCGCGTGCGGCGATAAAAAGCCGGAAGCACCGCAAGCCGCAGCCGCCCCTGCCGCCACCGACAAAGTGGTGATCGGCGTCTATGGCGGCGATTGGGAAAAGAACATTCGCGCCGCCGGTCTTGAGCAATATGCCAAAGACAATAACCTGACCGTCGAAATTGTCCCGGGTGCCGATGCCGAGTGGCTGGCCAAGCTGCGTGCCGCGAATGGCAACAAGCCGGCATATGACATCGTGGTGTTCCAGCCCGACTCGGTACAGCGTGCGGTTGCCGCCGGCTTGCTGGAACCGCTTGAGGCCAGCAATATTCCTAACCTGTCCAAGCTGTATCCCTCGGTGCAGGAAAAATTCACCAAAGACGGCAAGACCTATGCCGCAGCCTTCAGTCTCGGCCAACTGGGACTGGCTTACCGTACCGATCTCGTAAAGACGCCGCCCAAGAGCTGGCTCGATTTGTGGAATCCGGAATACAAAGGTCACGTCGCGATTTCTTCGCCAAGCTATGCCGCCGGCTTGCAATTCTTTGCCGGTCTGACCCATGCACTGGGTGGTGAGCTCAAGAACGAAGCCGATGTCGAGCGCACGTTCAGCAAACTGGCCGAACTGAAGAGCAATGCGGTGGCATTCCCGGACAGCCCGGGTGCGATCCAGACCTTGCTGGAACGCGGTGATGCCTGGGTGGTGCCGTACTGGGATGGTCGTGTATTCGCGTTGCAAAAGAGCGGCCTCAAAGTCGGCTTCGCTTATCCGACAGACGGCCCGGTAGTGGGCGCCGCCAACTGGGTAATCGCCAAGGGCGCGCCGAATCTGGCCAATGCTTACAAGTTGCTTGATTTCATGTCCAGCGACAAAGTACAAAAGGCGTTTTCCGACGGCTCGCTGTACGGCATGACCAATCGCGACGTGCAATACAGCGATGAGCTGAAGGGCAAGGTTCAGGTGGGCGAAGAGGCGTACAAGAAATTGATCTGGATCGATTACGAAACGGCCACGCCGAAGGTGACCGACTGGACCAACCGTTGGTCGCAAGCGCTGGGCAACGGCAAATGAGTGCGATCGACATTCACGGTGTAGAGCATCGCTTCGGTGCACTGCAGGCGCTGGACGGGGTTGACCTGTCCATCGCACCGGGAGAATTCTTTTCCCTGCTGGGGCCGAGCGGGTGCGGCAAGACCACCCTGCTCAACATCATCGCCGGCTTTCTGGCGCCCGGTGCGGGCAGGGTAGTGGTGGGCGGCAAGGATATCACCGGCCTGCCGCCGCATCAGCGCGACATCGGCATGGTGTTCCAGAGTTATGCCTTGTTCCCGCACCTGAATGTATTCGACAACGTCGCCTACGGCCTGCGCGTGCGCAAGGCCAAGAGCGACGATATCCGCGCCCGGGTCAGCGAGATGCTGGATCTGGTGCGGCTGTCCGAGCTGGCGCAGCGCATGCCGCATCAGCTTTCGGGCGGTCAGCAGCAACGGGTGGCGATTGCGCGCGCGCTGGCGATCCGGCCGCAGGTATTGTTGCTGGATGAACCGTTATCCAATCTCGATGCCAAGTTGCGCAAGGAAATGCAAACCGAGTTGCGCCGTTTGCTGGGCAACGTCGGCGTCACCACCGTCATGGTGACCCACGATCAGGAAGAAGCGCTCGGCCTGTCGGACCGCATCGGCATCCTTGGCGGCGGTCGCTTGCAACAGGTAGGTACGCCGCTCGAACTGTACCGACGGCCGGCCAACCGTTTCGTGGGGGAATTTGTCGGTCATGCCAATCTGATCGAGGCGCATGCCGGCGGCAATGGCATTTTTCTGGCCAACCGGCATTTCGCCGGCCCCGCAACACCGCTGCAACTGCAACCGGCCAACCCGCATGCGGGCACCCGTGATGCACTGTTCCTGCTGCGTCCGGAGCGTATCCGGCTCGCGGCAACCAGCGCCGGGGAGCACCCGGCAGCGGCGCCCAACAGTGTCACCGGCACCGTGCGCGATGCCAGTTATACCGGCGCCGAACTGCATCTGACCATCACGCTGCCGGGGGGCGGCGAACTGGTGGTGGAAACTCCGGAAGCCAATTTCACCGCAGTGCCTCCCGCCGGTACTGCCGTGCGTCTGGCATGGAACGCCGATGACCTGACCATGTTGCCGGCCGCAGACGGAGACGGGCGGTCATGAGTCGTTTGTCCACCTCCGGCAATTCGCTGTTTTCCTGGTTGCTGCTGGCACCGGGTATGCTGTTCCTGGCCGCTTTTCTGGTGGTGCCGGGAATTCTGCTGATCGGGCTCAGCCTGCATGACGTCGACGGCATGCTGATGACGCTGCCCACGTACAGTTTTTCGCAATATATCAATGTGTTTACCTCGGCCAGTTATGCGCGTGCGCTGGGCACCACCTTGTGGGTGGCGGCACTGACGGCCGTGTTGTGCGTATTGCTGGCGTATCCGGCAGCGTGGTTGCTGGTGAATACCCGCAGCCGCACCTGGCGCACCGTGTTGTATGTGATCCTGATTTCACCGCTGCTGACCAGCGTCGTGATCCGCACCTTTGCCTGGATCGTATTGCTGGCCCAGAACGGCCTGATCAATGATGTCTTGCGCCGCTTCGGCCTGATCGATACGCCGCTGACGCTGCTATGGAACATGAAAGCGGTAATCGTCGCCTATGTGCAGGTCATGTTGCCATTCGCGGTGCTGCCGCTGGCCACCTCGCTGGGAGAAATTCCTGCCGCCTTGCCGCGTGCTTCGCACAGCCTGGGCGCCGGCGCCCGGCATACCTTCTTGCATGTGGTGCTGCCATTGACCATTCCGGGCATGATGAGCGGTGCCATCATCGTTTTCGCGCTGGCCGCAGGCAGTTATGTGACGCCGCTGCTGATCGGCGGACGCTTGCAACCGTTGCTGCCAATCGGGATTTATCAGCAGGCCTTGCAAATTGCCAATCTGCCGCTGGCGGCGGCGCTGTCATTGACCTTGCTGGTCGTGACGGCGGCCATCGCGGGGCTGATGAGCTATGTTCAAAAACGTTGGGAGCGCCGCGTCTATGGCCACTGATCGCGATCTGATACCGGCCGCAGGCGGGCTCTGGCATTGGGCCGGGAAAGCTGCCGGCATGCTGGTGTACCTGTTTCTGATCTTGCCGGTGCTGGTGATTTTCCTGTCCGCATTCAGTCCCGGCGCGTATCCGCAATTTCCGCCCGAGTCGCTGTCGCTGCACTGGTTTCAGGCATTCTTCGAGAATCAGGCCTGGCTCAAGGCATTGCAGATCAGCGCCTGGCTGTTGCTGGTAGTGACACCGCTGACCACCTTGCTGGGCACCACGGCAGCCTATGCCTTGGCGCGTTTGCAATTTCGTGGTCGCGATGTGCTGCAGGCGTTCGTGCTGTCGCCGCTGATCATCCCGCAGGTGGTATTGGGCATCGCCTTGCTTTACGTGCTGACCGGCATGGGTCTGGCCGGATCCCTGACGGGACTGGCAATCGGACACATTCTGGTGGCGCTGCCTTACGCGGTGCGCACCGTGAGCGTCAGTCTGGCCAGCATGGATCGCCGCTTGGAAGCCGCTTCCATGAACCTCGGCGCGACACCGGCCTATACCTTCCGCCACGTGACGCTGCCGTTGATCAAACCGGGTATCGTCGCCGGCGCCGTGTTTGCGGCGGTAACGTCATTCGGTGAAGTTTCGGTCAGCCTGTTCCTCACTGCGCCCGGCACGGTCACCATGCCGGTTCGTATCTTCACCTATATCGACCAGACTTTCGATCCGGTGGTAAACGCCATTTCCGCGATTTTCATCATCCTTGCAGTACTGGCGCTGGTGTTGATCGAACGGACGATTGGGTTGACCAAGGCGATGTAAAGCCCGGCGCTGCCGGATTGCACCAGGGTCAGTATGACGGCATGATGAGGAGTAGGGGAGAAGCAGGATGGTACCGGTTCCGGCTGGCGCCTGAGGTAAGATGGAGCACCGCTGTTTCTGTCCGGGAGCCGCGCTCATCCGTCATGACAAATCAAAGGAAACGCCAAATGAACGCAAGAGGCCTGGCAGCAATCATGATCGCTTGTGGCCTGTTGCATGCATCCGGGGCGATGGCCAAAGGCGCAGCAGGTTTTCTGAATGGCCAGACCGCACCGGACAGCCTGGCCATCCTGCCACCGCCACCGGCTGAAGATTCGGTGGCTTTCCAGGCGGATAAAGCCCAGTACGAAACGGGGCACGTTTTGCGCGATCCGGAGCGGGTTGAGCAGGCCCGACAAGATGCGGACTATCGCAATTTCGGTCATGCCTTCTCTGCAGCGTTCGGCATGGAAATATCAGCGACCCATACACCTGTGTTGTACCAGTTGTTGACGGAGGTACTGCAAGACAGCCACGATTACGCCATGAAGGCCGCCAAGAATCACTACAAAAGAGTGCGGCCTTTTGTCGTCTATAAAGACCCGACCTGTACTCCCGGGCAAGACGAGAAAATGGCGCTCAGCGGTTCCTATCCTTCCGGGCATGCTTCTTTCGGCTGGGCAGCGGCGCTGGTGCTGGCAGAAATAAACCCGGCCCGGCAGACAGAAATACTGCAGCGCGGCTATGCCTTTGGCAAAAGCCGGGTAATCTGCGGCGCGCATTGGCAGAGCGACGTCGACAATGGCCAGCTCATGGGCGCGGCCGTGGTGGCGGCGCTGCACTCCAACAGTCAATTTGCCGCCGCGCTCAATGCGGCGAAAAACGAGTTTGCGGGATTGCGTGCGCAAGACAACAAGAAATGACTCCGGTGCGGATTGATGCGGCCGGAATGCAAACAGACTCGGGAATGGCCGGGCAGCTTTTTTAACGCTTTGATCGGATGTGCAATAGCGGTCGACGGCAAAACACATCGGTGTTGTCACGCAACATCGGTGCAGACAAACGTTTGCCAAACCAGAAATAATCAGGTAATTTGTTGAGAATAATTCTTATTCATCCATTCTCTCCATTTCGCCCGGAACGTCCCCCTTGTCACGCACCGCCTCCCATCAGCAGGTCCATGCGCTATACAGCGATCATCACAACTGGTTGCATGGATGGCTGCGCAAGCGGCTCGGAAATTCATTCGATGCTGCCGATATTGCCCACGATACTTTCGTGCGCGTGCTAAGCGGTGGCCGTACCGTACTCGGCGATGAACCACGTGCCTTGCTTACGCACATTGCCAAGGGACTGGTCATCGACCACTGGCGCCATCAGGACGTGGAGCGGGCCTACGCCGAATCGGTTGCCGGCTTGCCCGAAGCACAGGCACCATCCGAGGAAGCACGTCTGATCATTGTCGAGGCATTGATGCGTATCGACGCCATGCTCAAGGCCATGGCCGGCAAGACGCGCGAAGTCTTTCTGCTGTCGCAGGTGGAAGACATGCCTTATACGGCCATCGCAGCGCGGCTCGACATCTCACTGGTGACCGTCAATCGTCATATGCGCAAGGCCTTCATCGCTTGCATGATGATGGATTGAACCAATTTCCGGATCGCCAACATGAATACACCACCTGCGGTTGATCCCGCGCTGATCGGCGAAGCGGCCGACTGGCTTGTGCGTCTCGGTCAGGGCAATCTTTGCGCGACTGAACAACTTGATTTCGAACGCTGGCGCAACCGCAGTCCAGCCCATGCTGCGGCGTGGCGGCGGGCCGAAAGCGTCATGCAGACCTTCGGCGCAGTGCCGCAAGGCTTGCGCGGCGCTGCCTTGCATGGACTGGAAAAGAACGACCGGCGGCGCGCCCTCAGCCGGCTGGCGGTGCTGCTGGCAGCAGCGCCAGCGGCGTGGATGCTGTACCGCGAATTGCCGTGGCAAAACTGGAGCGCCGACATCCGGACCGCTACCGGCGAGCAAAAGCGCATGACCCTGGCCGATGGCACTGAGCTGGTGCTCAATACTGCCAGCGCGGTCAATCTGGTGTTTTCCGCCAGCGAACGGCGCTTGCGCTTGCTGGCCGGCGAGATCATGGTGACCACCGGCAAGGACCCGTCACCGCATTACCGTCCGTTCATCGTCGAGACCGCGCAAGGAACCGTGCGTGCGCTCGGTACGCGTTTCACGATGCGGCAGGAATCGCAGCAGACACAAGTGGCGGTGCTGGCCGATACGGTCGAGATAAAGCCGTTGCACGCCGACCGGACAACCCGCCTCACGGCAGGGCAATCAGCGGTGTTCGGCAGCGATGGCCTGGCTGGCGAGGTGAGGGCGGCCGACCCGGCTGCGGCGTTGTGGGAACGCGGTCTGTTCCTGGCGCAGAACCTGCCATTGCCGGTACTGCTGCGGGAGATGGGCCGTTATCGCAGCGGCATCCTGCGTTGTCATCCGCAACTGGCCACGCTCAGGGTTTCCGGCGCGTTCTCGGTGATGGACAGTGACGCCACGCTGCGCCTGCTGGAGCGCACGTTGCCGGTGCACATCAATGCGCGCACCCGTTACTGGGTCACGCTCGAACCGGCCTGAAAATATTTTTCCGGAAAGATGACACTTTTTCCCGTGCTGGCGCGGTGTACCAGATAAGAGGCGCTGATCAGCCTCCTTTATCTGGAAGCCCGGACGCTGCAGCGCGATTGCTGCGCATGCCCGCGACTTCCTGCGCAAAGTACACAAGGGAAAAGGGAACGCAACAATGGCAATCAAGCAATACCAGAACGCTGGCGCGCGCCGCACATCGCTGGCAATCACCATCTGCACCGCCACCGCATTCATGGGCCTCGGCCCCGCGCTGACAACTGCCGTACATGCAGCACCGGTCAGTGCGGACGAGCCGCTCAAATCCGCGGCGACCAAAAACTACAATATTGCCCCCGGCCCGCTGGGCAATGTGCTGGCGCAATTTGCAGCACTGGCAGGGGTGCAGTTGTCGTTCGATGCAGCGCTGGCAACGGTACAGAGTCCCGGCCTCAACGGTGTCTATACCGTGCAGAGCGGTTTTGCTCAATTGCTGCGCAATACCGGCCATGAACTGGTGGACCTGAAAGACGGCAGCTTCACCGTGCGCAAGAGCGCACCGCTGCAAGCGTCTTCGTTACCGCACGTGCTGGTCAGCGCCGCCGCCGGCAAGGAAGACGTCAATGGCCCAGTCAACGGTTTGCTGGCCAGGCGCAGCGCCACCGGCACCAAAACCGATACCGCCATCATCGACATTCCACAGTCGATTTCAGTGGTCGGCCGGCAACAGATGGAAGAACAAAAAGCGCGCACCATCCAGGATGCACTGGGCTACAGTGCCGGCCTGATGACCGGTATTTCGGCCAAGAGCCCGCTGTTCGACGACACCCTGAGCATCCGTGGTTTCGAAGCCAATCCGCAACTGGGCAGTTATTATCGTGACGGTATGCGATACATGGTGAACCTGTATAACGGCAAGCAAGAAATCTATGGTCTGGAACGCATCGAAGTATTGCGCGGTCCGTCGTCAATCCTGTATGGCGCTGCGGCACCGGGCGGCATCATCAATACCGTCACCAAACGGCCACCAGCCACGCCGCTGCACGAAATCAATCTTGAATACGGCAGCAATCAGCGCAAGCAGATTTCCGGCGATTTCGGCGGCCCGCTGGATGATGACGGCGTGTGGTCCTATCGTCTCACGGCACTCAAGCGCGAGAGCGGTACCTCGATGAACTATGGCCGCGATGACCGCACGTACATTGCGCCTGCCTTGACCTGGCGTCCCAATGCCATGACGTCGCTGACGCTGCTGGGCAGCTATCAGCAATCTGACAGCATCTATCCGCCGGCGCTACCGCTGACCGGCTCGTTGCTGGCCAACCGCAATGGCCAGCTCGGCACCAGCACGTTTCTGGGCGAACCCAATCTGAACCGCTTTGAAACCAATACCGGCACTTTCGCGTACCTGTTTGAGCATGCGTTCTCTGATACTTTGAAACTGCGCCACTCATTGCGCTATTACCAGTCTGATCTGACACTGCGCTACACGTTGCTGACCGGTGACGTGGCCGCCGCCAATCAGCGCCTGGTGCCTCGCTCGGCACGCGGCTACGACGACGAGACCGGCATCCTGACCACCGACACCAGCCTTGAACAAAGTTTTGATACCGGTCCGGTGCGCCATACCGTGCTGGCCGGCGCCGACTTCACGCGCGCCAGTTATGACAGTGTGCGCACGCGCGGCAACCTGCCGGCCATCAATGCCTTCAATCCGGTGTACCTGACGACGCCGGTCACGCTCGGGCCTTATCGCTCATTTCGCACCGAGGAGAAAAAGCTCGGCCTGTATCTGCAAGACCAGTTGAAACTGGCCGACAAGTGGGTGTTGCTGCTCGGTGGGCGCTATGACCAGTTCCACATGATCAATAATGTTTTGCACGCCCCGGCCACCAGTACCGACGAAACCGATTCCGCCTTCACCGGCCGCGCCGGTCTGGTCTATAAGGCAGCCAATGGCTTAGCGCCCTATATCAGCTATACCGAATCGTTCGAACCGACCAGCGGCGTCGACCGCCTCGGCCAGCGTTTCAAACCAAGTTCCGGTACGCAGTGGGAAGCCGGCCTGCGCTATCAGCCCGAAGACAGCGATACGCTGATCAGCGCCGCGCTGTTTAACCTGACCCGCACCAACGTCCTGACACCCGACCCGCTGTCGCCGACCGATTCGGTGCAGAGCGGGGAAGTGCGCTCGCGCGGTCTGGAACTGGAACTCAAGACCCGTATTGGTCGTTACATTGACGTGATCGGCGCTTATACCTACACCAACGCCGTCGTCACCAAGAGCAACAACCCGGCGGAGCTGGGCGAAAACTTCAATTCACCGAAAAATATCTTCTCGCTGTGGGCCAATGCCAAGCTGGGCTTTATCGATTTGCCGAAATGGAGTGCCGGCGCCGGTGTCCGTTACGTTTCGGCGCGTCCGGACCGACAGTCGATCCAGGCTCGCGGCGGCCCGTCCTATACACTGTTCGATGCCCGGCTCGGTTTCGAAAGCGGTTCCTGGCTGTACGCACTGAATGCATTGAACCTGGCCGACAAGGTCTATATTCCGTCGATGTGCTACGCCGGCCTGTGTGACTACGGCACGCCGCGCCAGGTCACGGCCACCATGACCTATCGCTGGTAAGCATGCGCACCGTTGTGGTCATGCTGCACCGCTGGGCGGGGCTGTTCATTGCGCTGTTTCTGATCATCGCCGGACTGACCGGCGCGCTGATTTCCTGGGACCGGGAGATCGACGCCTGGCTCAATCCGTCGTTGTATCAGGCTGCCAGCGGCGGTATTGCCACCGTCACCACGCCGGCCACGTCGCTGGCGCTGGCCAACCGGCTGGAGGCGGCCGATCCGCGCGTGCGCATCAAGTATCTGCCGCTCAGCATCGCGCCCGGGCATACGCTGGGCCTGACGGTCACGCCGCAAGTCGATGCCGTCACCGGCAAGCCGTGGAAACTCGATTTCAATCAGGTCGCACTCGATCCGGTCACCGCTCAGATACAGGCGCGGCGTCTGTGGGGTGAATTCTCATGGTCGCCGCAAGCGTTGATGCCGGTGCTCTACAAATTGCACTACAGCCTGCATATTCCGCCCGCCGGCGGACTGCCGCTGGGCAACTGGTTCATGGGAGTGGTGTCGCTGGTATGGCTGCTTGATTGTTTCATTGCCTTGTACATCGCCTTTCCTCATCGCGCTTCATGGCGCAAGTCGCTGGCGTTTCGTCTGTGCAGCGGCATGCCGAAACTCAATTTCGACCTGCATCGCTCGGGCGGGGTCTGGTTGTGGCTGTTGTTGCTGACCATGGCAATGACATCGATTTCGATGAATCTGCCGGAGGTGGTCAAGCCGATGGTTGGCGCGATCTCGACGCTGACGCCCGGTCAATACGACCAGCGTCGGCGCCACAAATTGCCTGCCACGCCCCGCGTATCGCGTGAAAAAATTCTCGCCAGCGCCACCGCCGAAGCCCAACGGCGCGGCTGGAAACTGCCGCCGGGCGCGATTCACTACAGCGCGCCCTACGATGTGTACGGGGTCAGCTTTTTCACGCCCGGTCAGGATCTGGGCGGTGCCGGACTGGGCAATCCATGGTTGTATTTCGACGGTAAATCCGGCACGCCGGTGGCAGAAAAAGTCCCCGGCAGCGGCAGTGCAGGGGATATCTTCATGGCGCTGCAATTCCCGTTGCACTCGGGACGTATTGTCGGCTTTGGCGGACGCATCCTGATTTCAGTGCTCGGTGTCGCCATCGCGCTGCTGAGCATCACAGGATTGTTGATCTGGGCCCGGAAAAAGCAGGCACGCGCACGCACGCTGAACAGATCGTGGCAAATCGTTAGCGGAGACGGAGATGGGGACTGGGCCAGGCTTGAGGAAGCTGCCCCGAAAACTGGCAAGTCCAGGGCGATGAAGCGATGTGATGGCAGGTGACGACAGATGATAAGTGATGAATCCTGTGCTGGTTGAATCGCAATGATTCAACCAGCGGTGTATTACTTGCGGCCAGATGCCGTGCAGGAGATCAAGGCTTCCAGAAGATGCTGTTGACGTCCGGCGCCTGCTTGATCAACCCATAGCGCTGGAGATCGGCGGCGATGATCTTGAGTTTGTCCAGCCCCGGATTGTTCGGGAAGTCATTGAGGTCGGCCGCATAGACCAATTCTTTGTTGAAATGGAAATTGGCGATCACGGCATCACGTCCTTCGTTAGGATGGGCGGTGGTGTATTCGTTGGCCTTGTCGATGGCGGCATTGAATCGCTTGAGGACGTCGGCGTGGCTGGCAGCATATTTTTTGCTGGTAATGAAGTAACCACCGACGGCACCCGGCATTGAACCGGAATTGACCGACAGTATCGGTTTCAGGCCGGCCTTGACCGCAGCGGCACCGGCAGGTTGCGCCAGCCATACCGCATCGATGGCGCCAGACTTGACCGTGCTATAGGCATCTTCACCCGACACCTTGGTCCAGGTCAGCTTGCTGAAATCGCTGACGCCCAGGTTTTCCAATGCCTTCTTTGTGGTCCACTCGGAAATGTTGTTGATATAAGGCGTGCCGATATTGGCGGTCGCCAGTTGCCGGGCTTCCTTGATCTTGCTGTCCGGTGCGACATAAATCCGGTACGGGTCCTTGCTGCTCTGGGTCGGATGTGAGTAGGTGGCGTGAATCAACAACAACGGCAATTTCTTGTCGAGTGCTTGCAAATCGCTGACCACATTGGCGTAACCGATATCGTACTGACCGCTCAGCACGCCCGGCAGAATAGTGGCGCCGCTGCTGCCGGTTTCGACGGTGGCGTCCAGTCCTTGCTCCTTGAAAAATCCTTTATCCCGGGCCAGCAGCAGCGGCGCGGCTTCCAGCGTCGGGATGATGGCAATTTTGACCGGAATCAGTGTTTGCGCCTGTACCGATAATGCGGGTGCCAGTGCTGATGCTGCCAGAAGTCCGAGCAAGCCTTGCTTTAGGTTTTTGATCATAAGTGTTCCTGAGAGTGAATGACGCGGCGTCAAGCTGCCGCAATAAAAATAGGGATAGTGTTGAGGAGACTGCGGCTGAGAATCACCTCTTCAGGCGGCAACAAGTGCCTCCGGGTTTCTGATCGATTGCAGCACTTCAGCCCGTACGGATGAAAACTGCGGCAGTGATTTGGTACCGATCTGGTCGCGCACTGGCGGCAGGTTCACGACCACTTCCTTGAGAACAACGCTCGGCGCCCGGCTCAGCACCACGATGCGGTCACTCATGTAGGTCGCTTCATCGATGTCATGCGTCACCAGAATCACGGTGGCCTCGGTTTCCTGCTTCAGTTGCAATACCAGATCTTCGAGTTCGGCCCGGGTCTGGGCATCCACCGAGGCAAACGGTTCGTCCATGATCAGAACCTTGGGTGAGTAAGCCAGCGCGCGGGCAATGGCAACGCGTTGCTGCTGACCGCCGGAGATCTGCGACGGACGCTTCTTGCCCATGCCGGCCAGGCCGACGCGCGCCAGAAAATCAGTGGCAATCCGGCTGCGCTCCTTGGCGCTGCCGATCAGATTATCCAGCGGCAGCGTGATATTGCGTTCCAGCGTCAGCCACGGATACAGTGAGCGCGCGTAATCCTGAAACACGACGGCAAAATCTTTTTGCGGACCGGTGATGGCTTTGCCTTGATACTGCACCGCGCCGGAACTGGGCTGATGCAAACCCGCCAAGGCCTTGAGCAGCGTACTCTTGCCGGCGCCCGACGGGCCAACCACACTGACAAATTCGCCTTGTGCAACATCGAACGAGATGTCGCGGATGGCTTCCGTTACGCCGTGCGCGGTCTGGTAACGCTTGCTGAGATGAGAAATGCGGATCATGAAAACGTTCTTTAAGGTCAGGTCAATCGTTGCAGAATGTGGCGCCTGGCAACAGCAAAGGCGCTGTTCAACACATACCCCAGCACGCCAAGCAGCAATACGCCGGACCACATGCGCTGCACATCGTAGGTGTACTGGGCGTTGAGAATCACCGAGCCGATGCCGGTAGTGGCGCCCACCATCTCGCTGGTCACGGCGACCACCAGACTCAATGGGATGGCTACATGAATGCCGGTCAGAATGCGTGGCAACAACGCCGGCAAGACCACCGTCCAACGCCGGCTGGCGGCATTCAGCGAAAACACGCGGGCGGTTTGCAGCCATTGCTCGGGAATGCCGCGATAACCGTCCAGCGTATTGACCAGCACCGGCCACATGACTGCCAGCGCGATATTGAAGATTTTCATTTCCTGGC
Organism: Herbaspirillum autotrophicum; assembly: GCF_001189915.1. Taxonomy (GTDB): domain Bacteria; phylum Pseudomonadota; class Gammaproteobacteria; order Burkholderiales; family Burkholderiaceae_D; genus Herbaspirillum; species Herbaspirillum autotrophicum. The sequence goes on along the minus strand of NZ_LFLS01000002.1, from coordinate 163,553 downwards.
CGATGCCAAGGATGGAGATGGTAATCGGCAACAGAATCACGTTCGGCATGCAACGCAGCAGTTCGACCGCCGGCATCAGCGCCAGATAAGCCAGTCGCACTTGCGACATCAGCAGCGCAATGACGACACCGCCAATGACGCCGGCGATCAGACCGAAAATGATGTTGCCCAACGTAGCGGCAATGTCGCGCAAGCCGGCCGCCGATTGCCAGTAATGCCAGGCGTCGGCCAGCATCTCTTGCAGTGGCGGGAAAAACGGATTTTCCGAATGACGGCTGAGCAGCCACCAAATGCCGAGGAACAGCAGGAAGCAGAATATCTCGAACAAGACTTTTTTCTGGCGCATGTTTATTCCTTGCCGTCCCGGCGCACAGCGGGATTGGCCCATGCCGCCAGCGACAGATTGACCAGCAACCCCAGAATCGACGCCAGCAGCACGAAGGCGTACAGCCGGGTGTAGTTGGAGCCGGCATACGCAATGGCAATTTCCTTGCCGATACCGGAAATGCTGGCCAGATATTCCATGCTGACCAGCAACACCAGCGCGGCCGAACTCCCGATACGGATCGCCGTCTTCAGATACGGCACCATCGACGGCAGGCGAATCGACAACAGTATTTGCCGTTTGGTCAGGCCGAAGCAACGCGCCACATCGAGCGCGACCGGATCAGTTGCATGCACTGCCGCGAGAAAGATCGGCAATACTTGCCACACGGTGCCGAAAAACGTCAAAAATAATGCCCCTTCGACATTCGAACCCAGCGCCAGAATCACCAGAGGAATCAGCGCCGTCGATGGCACCGGCCGGATGAATTCAAGAATGGTGCGGGTACCGGCATAGGTGTAATCGTTGAGATTGACCAGCAAGCTCAGCAGCAGCGCGACCAGCAAGGAAATCAACACCGACAGCGCCCAGGTGATCAGCGTGGCCGTCAACGGCGGCCAGATCTGGCCCGAAGAAACCAGTTGTGCAAATGCCGTCAGCACGTCCAGCGCCGGTGGAAACTTGGCGCTGTTGATCCAGCCGTAGCGGGAAGTCAGATCTTCCAGCAACAAAAACAACAAGGTGCCGATGACCGCCGATATCAGCAGCGGATGCTGTTTCCGCCAGGATGAAAACGGCAGCCCTGAGGCCGGCGTTGCATAAGTGTTGCCTGGTGTGGCAGAGGAATATGCCTGCATGCGTTATACCGGCTTGGGTTGATTGAAATGCTCGCGCAAGGTATCGCCGGCGTAATCTTGCCGATAGATGCCGCGTCGTTGCAATTCCGGCACCACCAGTTGATTGAAGCGATCAGCGGAGTAGGGCAGGAACGAAGCAAAAATATTGAAACCATCAGCTGCGCCGTTGTCCAGCCAATACTGCATGTAGTCGGCCACTTCTTGCGGATTGCCGACCACGGCCGAGGTCTGCGCAATCGAGGCGTGCACCAGATCCAGATAAGTGATGCGCTGACTGGCGACGGCTGCCGTGGTGGTGCGGCGTGTCAGCCGCGTGATGTAGGCAAAAATATCCTTGCCTGCATCCGAGGCTTGCGCCAGCGTTTCCGGCGGCACCAGATCGGTCAGCGCATGTCCGCGCACGTCGACGCCGATGGCACCGGAGGCCAGACTGAGGTTGCGTTTGGCGCCCCGTCCCAAGCCCACATACTGGAAATGCGGTTTGCCGGCATCATCCTTGGCGGCCAAGGCTTCCGGGCTGTCTTCAGGATCCAGCAAGATCAGCTTGTTTAACGTATCGTAAGTGGCAACCGCTTGTTCGGTGGTTTCTTCGACCACCACGATCAGGCCCGGAATGATCTTGACGTCGTCCGGATTGCGTCCGTATTGCCGCGCGCGGCCCTTGACGTCATCGTAATATTCTTTGGCTTCTGCAAACACGGCCTGACCGGTAAACAGGACATCGGCATAACGACCGCCGAGATCACGCGAGCGTTCGGAGGTGCCGGCATGCAACAGCACCGGATAGCCTTGCGGCGGGCGCGGCAAATTCAATGGTGCATCGAAACGGATGTGCTGGCCTTCATAGGCCGGATTATTGATGCGATCCAGTCGGATTTCGGCACCGCCATCGGGCGTCGGCGCATATGCGTCTTCTTCCCATGATTGCCACAGACGGATTGCCGCCTCGGTAAATTCCTGCGCCCAGTCGTAGCGTTTTTCATTGCTCCAGTGCTCGCCGCGGCTGAAGTTCAATGCGGCAGCGGCGTCGGCGCCCGTGACAATATTCCAGGAAGCGCGGCCCTTGCTGATGTAATCCAGCGAGGTCGCCATGCGCGCCACGGTATACGGGTCGTTGTAAGTGGTATTGGTGGTGACCACCAGACCGATCTTGTCGGTCGCGGCGGCAATCGCGCTGGCGACGACAAACGGTTCCAGACGCGACATCTGGCCAGGATTGGTTTTGGCCAGCGCCGGGTCGGCGACCAGGCGATCACCAAGAAAAATGAAATCGAATTTGGCGCGTTCTGCTGCCGCCGAGATTTGTTGAATGAATTCGATATCGTAGGCGCCATCGGTCTTGGCCAGGGGATGACGCCAACCGGCCGAATGCGTGCCGGTGGCCCAGAACATCAGGCCCAGGTGTAGTTGTTTGCGTTTCTTTTCAGTCATGCTGATTTCGTTGATACGACAAAACTGTTGGGTGGCCGCGGCAAATTCAGCGCGTCCCGCAGCTGTGGATGCCGCGCGCGGCTTTCACGGTTGTCATGGTTGTGAGTGCTGCGAAATGCAGCAGGCAGCAGACGCGCAGCGAAGCTCGCATCGAGATAGTGCAGGGCGGCAGGCGCAAGCAAGACGCCGCTATAAGGACTCGATGCTGCGGACAACGCCTGTAGCGCGCATTCCCAATCGGCAGGCGTGCCAACGAATACTTCCCGTCGATCTGCATGCGCGCGCAACAAGTCGAGCCAGCGCAACGCCGTAGCGTCCCGGTTGATCCCGCTGTAACGGAAACGCTCAAGCGCAATGGCCAGCAGTGATTTTCCGTAAGAATTAAGGCGTTGCAATACATCGGCGTCGACAAGTTCTTGTGAATCACGGTTGCTCAGGTTTTCCCCAAGGGCGTGTCCCAGCGCGGCAAGATTACGCTGGCCGACGGGCGCAAGCGGTGTTTCATTCTCGGCGGAGGTACTGACCCACCTGTGACCGTGCAGATCATCATCCAACGCAATGGCATCGACATGCGCTATCAGTTGTTGCCGGCCGACAGCAATGTCATCGGCGATAAACGGCACCAGCAATTTCCAGATGAGGCCAGACGCATGCAGCGCGGCGATGTCGCTATCCGCAATTGCGCTGGCGATCAGCAGATCGTAAGCAAGCGCGCCGCGTGCATGCGCATTTTGCGGTGTCAGGAAGTGAATCCGGGGGACATGACCTTGCGGCGGGCGCGCTACATTCAACGGGCCTTTGACTGAAAAGTGCGCGCCGCGATGTTCCAGAAAGTGAACTTTATCCACATCGACAAACTCTCCGGACGCCTTGTCGCGGATGAATGCATCGTCTTCCCAGGTATCGAACAACCGATTGACCACGGCGAGACTTTCCTCGCGCCGCGCATGCCGGCTGGCGGCATTGGTGGCCGCGCGTTGATGATTGGCAGCGGCATTGCCGCTCTCACTGTCCGTCACCAGCCACGCCGCACGCCCATGACTGACATAGTCGAGCGACGCCAGCAACCGCGCCAGGCTGAAAGGCTCCACATAGTTGGTGTTGGCGCTGACCGCAACGCCGAGCGTGCGCGTCTTGCAAGCGATATACGCGGCTTGGGTGAAATTTTCGAGACCGTTTTTGGCGCCGCTTTTTACTGCAGATGAATCGAGTTCATCATCCAGTACCAGCAGCGTGAAACCACTGTTTTCTATATCGCGGGCGTAGCTGGCAATCTGATCGATAGCAAACGGATTTCTTCGGGGGCTTCCTGATGTTGTTCCAATGGTGTGCGGAGCGTGCAGGAGAAGCCCGAAGTTGAATGGCTTCTGTGAGGCGGACATTGCATAGACTTTTAGTTGAAGCAGTCACGCCAGAATAACGATGAAGCAGTTTTATGAAAAATAAGATTTTCGGATATTCATATTTGGAACATGGTGCATTGCATTTCGTCGTTGGCCGCATTGGCCCGGATGAGGTGGTTTCATCCGGCCCGGTTTCCGGCTCAACGAAATTTCGCCCGCACCGGAAGACCCAGCGACTTGACCATCGAAACGATCGTCTTGCCAGCTTCAGACCGCAGAAGCCAGTTATCGATGATGCGCGTGTGCACTGGAGCTGAACGCGAGCATTACTGCAATGATGATGAATTTGCGCATGATGTTTTCCCCGGCTGTTGAACAGTTGATGAAATGAAGTTTGAAGGGCCGGGGTTTCAGGTTGATTGCAGACGAGATGGCATTTGTTACAGCTGAAATAAATGGCGGACTGCCGTTTGGTTCACGCCGATTTTCGTTTCCTCATCCACAAGGCGTTGAATTTGCCACTGGACAGGGCGGTTCCAAGCAGTGTAATTGCGCATCCGGCCAACATTGCGGGCGTGATTTTTTCGTTGAGAAAAATGGCGCCCCAGATTATTCCAAAAATCGCGGCAAGCAAAAGCAGTTCGACAAAATTCACGATGAGTATCCATATCCGTTAGTTGGCGAGCACAGGCGCCATGCCGTTGAATATAAAGCTTACTCATACTTTGCACACTCTGGTTTTTGCGTTTAAATTCAATGGGATGATTTGATAGCGGTGAGTTGGATTGGCATAACGCGTATTCCGATAGCGTATGATTTTTCGAGTTTGGCGGGCTTGAAAGAGGTATTGGCGCGGATCGGCAGAGATGTTGTCGAATGGACATTTTTGAGTATTTGCAATGATTGATTAGTTCGTATAATTTACATTATGTAAAATATGCTAAATGCGATTTAAGCAAGCGCTAAGCGTCGTTGGTTTGCACAGCGATCAGCGATCTTACGTAAAGGTATCGGTTCTATTTACCTAACCCCATCGGTGTTGAGCATTGAGGCTATTTTGGTCGTTACACGATATGGTTCTGTAAAATTATTCGACCTCGCCATAAACCGCTATCGTTAGGTAATCGAGCTATGGTGAGTCGAGATCGAATGAATTCGTCTGTTCAATAAACCCTGCTTACATCTTGCGCCAAATTTGATGATAGTTCGAGTACGACTGCCCGATCTAACCTAAGGCTTCGTTCACGCGTTATTACCAAACTCTGTGTACATCCGATACCGATATCAGACAATCGGTAATCTCGGTCTTAGCGTTTGTGCGGATCTAAAATTTGGCCCCGGCAGCAAACATTGACCGTTGTTTCAAAAACTGCTTATAGATTTGGTTCGATTGTGCGGAACGATTTGAGCTAACTTTGTCGGAGAATAAATTGTAATAGCTGATAAATATTGGTCTATCTTTGGAGTACTGACCGGTCCAACTGGATGCAGGCACGCGAGACAATAGTTCGTTGAATAGATAGTTGTTGAGGGTTTTTACAAGACAAGTCGAAATTGCAATTGTATTTTGGAGAGCCACATAGTCTAGTTTTAGAGGTTTCTCTAAGAGTGCCTTGTGCTCGCTTAGGCCAAGAGAAATTGCATTGCTTACACCTAGTTTTCCAAAACGATGAACTGCGCAGTGTCGCAAGTGGCACACCCTTACGTAGTCCTTAATCGCCGTATCGAGATCCGCAGGAATATTTCCCTTAATTCCGATCAGTTCACGGATGGCGGTTGTGATATTGCTGGTGCTGACAAAAGAAATACGCTCCAACATTGCCTCAGGTAGCATTTCCCGCGACAGGTGTATTGCAGCGCTATATGACACATCCCGCTCTTCAACGCTGGCCTGACATATAGGGTCAAATGCGATCAGTCTTCGAAAAAGTGTGCGGAAATAGCTCTCAACAGCGGCAATTACTCCCAGCAGAACAAGTTGCCCCTGAAAAGGATCGAATGCCAAAGGCTGTGGTGCAAGCTTGTTTATCGACAGAAGTCGAGTCAGAAATTCGTCAATTGGTGATGCTGTCGATTCCTTATAGCTTTGATCGAAAAGCTTTTCGGTGCTCAAGACAGGATTCACTGGGGAGACAGAAAGCGTGAGCCTGCATCGAAAAATAGTAGCCATAGTTAGGAAAGAAACTCGTTGACTGTAAGGGTTACTTTGCCAATGATGCCACTGGCACGGATGGGGCCAACGTAGCTTGCTTGCTGCAGATCACCTGATGCATTCTGGGACGCGTAGACATGCCCCACAGTTCGGAGCTTTGTATCTTGATGAATACGAGCGGCCAACGATTCACTAATACCTGGAACTTCTTCGATTGGTAGCTTCATGCACTCATCAAATAGTGACGAAGAGACTAACTCCGCTCCACAATTATGACAAAATCGCTGGGATTCATTGATCCGGGCGGTGTGGCACTGCTGGCACGCGGGCAGATCCAATTTAAGATGCGCAAGCTCATCCGCCTCCAGCAGGGTCGACAATGTGCGACGTAGCGGTTGTTTTGCTAATGGCCGCTGCATATATTGTGGTACGTCTTTAGACGATGAGCCCCTCCCCTCCCGGAAAACACCTTGCGCGTGTAGAAAGGCAAGGTGTGGAATGAAGCGATCATATTTCCTGTTGGTGCCATGAGAAACGGCCTGTAGTGGATACAGCATGCCAACTTCGACGAGGAAACGAAGCATGCGTTCGGCCAACGGATTTCGATCATTGTCTTGCTTCAGTGCTAGCGTGATGTTCTTGGCCCCTGGTTCGAGCGCCTTGGCTGCTGCAATGGCTGCAACCGCTCTTTCGAAGAGTTTGCGCCCGGTGACTACAAGTGACGCGAACTGCTTCAATTTGATTCCGAGCGAGTCATATTCCGCACCGATGAGTTCAGTCTGTCGCTCAATGATTTTATTTATCTTCTGTTGAGACGAGCCTGCCTGCGTGTCCAGATATTCACGGAGGAGACGCAGATATGCGCGTGGCATTCCAAATGCGGCAAATTTTAGTAGTTCAAGCGTATCAGGATTGATCCCGCTGAGTTCTGTAGTGGTAAGTCTGAGCGTTGCAATGTCGCCCATTATGGTCGAATAGTCGGCATCTTCAACTGAGAGCCACAGAGGTACCTCTTCCGTTTCGTGAGATGCATGAAACGTTGGTCCATATTGCGTAGAGCCAGGATAAACCGATGCCTTAGGAGCAATCGTTTCCGTCTTCAATAGCCGGTAGATTTCAAAAAATGCTGTTAAATATTGATCCGTCAGACTCAAGGCCGCATCATCCAACAGGAGGATAATCCGCTTTCGGGAAAATTTTTGGCGTAAAAAGTCCAGGGTGTCGATGACATTGTCGACGGTAAGATTCTGTCCAAAGGACTCATACAGATCGGAACCACTACCACGCTCCAGTAATGAAACCAGTTCTCTCAGCTTAATTTCATCGAGATAGGTTTTGGTATCTTGGATGATTGCAGTGTCCTTCTTTGCGTCCTTCAATAGGTCAAAGCAACTTAGGAGCAGTTTGGCAACGACCCAGGAGTGAAATCGCTTTAGCGCATCCGGTGCCTTCTTGAGCAAGGGTTCAAGGTTCAGGTATCGACTGAAATTCGCATAAATTGCGATCGGGGCAGTTTCTGTATGAAGTGCATGAAGATATGTATGACGCATCAAGTGGGTCTTGCCAGTGCCTCTTGGTCCAACCAGAAGCTTTGCTCCAGTACCAAGCAGCTTCTTTCGAGCGTTTTGAAAAATCGCTCCATGCGCCATCGTGGCATCGATCGCGTCTAACGGAAGTTGATCAGCACGCTCTTCAAACTCAGCCATGAAGGATTACCTCGACAAAGTAAATAATATGTAGATATAAAGCACAAGAATTCAATACGGTAGTGGGAATGTCAGCAAATCCGCCTTCGACAGCTGTTTGGCACTGACACCGTAACAACGAGATCTTAGCCACGCTTGACCATGTGTTGAACTCAACTGCGCTAGAACTTGTTTTTGCGAAGCACGAGGTACGCGAATTCTATATATGCAATCCGATAGAATTGGGAAACCATCGGCCACACCTATGACTTTTTGCTCCAAGTTTCTACCGACCCGTGCTAAGAGAATGTCACCTGGTTGCGCCAACACTACGTGACGGCCCGAGAACGATTTATCTACTGACTTGCCAAACTCGCTAAGATCACACCAATGGCCAGCCAAGTCCACGGTTATATCTGTTGTGTGCAAAACTGGAAAAGGCATCGATCTAGATTCTGAACTAGAAAGCGAGCCCCGCTTGATATCCAATGCTATGGATTCTAGGATGCGGAGGGCCGGGTGCCAAATGGCACTTTCCTGTCGCTGAGCATGATATTCGAAATCCAGTCGATCAATGGCGTCGTTCACATCTATTAATAGCTCAGCGCTCATCCTCGAGCTCGCATCAAATTTTTGAAGCGGTATTTTTTCAGACGCTCCTATCCCCTTACCTATAACCAAAATATATGCTTGGGCATCGGTGCCGAGAAAGGAATGACGTGGCAAGCGAATCGCTCTTTGAATCGCATATTTTTGCAGCAGCTCCTTGCGAAAGAGTCTGTACTTTGATGCAGAGATCAAACTATCGGGAACGATAATCCCCAACGTCGATTTTTCGCTTAGTAGCCGGAGATTTTGGGCCAAAAAAAGCAGTGCCGCATCGACATCGGATAGTACCGGCAAACATCCGCTGAACCCCGCATCCTCGATTATTTCTGCGAATCCTGCCCGCCATCGCGGAATGATGAATGGAGGATTGCAGACTGCAGCATCGATCGAATTGGTCTTTGTCGATAGTAAATCTGGGAGGTGATCGCTCAAAGCGTCGATATGAATATGGCTATGTTTTATACCTGGTGCTTCGGCCTGCGCAAGTCGCTTCAGATGTAACTTGGCTTTCGCGTCAACATCCACGGTTAACAACTCAATATCTCTCCATCTTTGTAATACAGCACGCGAAAGCGACCCCGCCCCCGCACCAAGATCTAGGACGCGACTCGGAGCAATCCCTGACATCTGGGCAATAAGTAATCCTGCAATATCAAGTTTCGTATAGTAACGCCCGAGGTGATCCGGGCCTTCACTTTTGCGTTGGATTTGTGATGCTTCGTGAGCCATTAATTAGTTATTAAATTTTGTTCAAAATATAGCCTGAATTTCATTTGGCGTAGTACGGTACGGTATCCAGCAGATCCATGCCGGAACTCTATCATGCCGCTATGTAGAACGACATGGACAATCGCACTATTCGTACCAAGTTTGATCCAAGTAGTCTATTTTCACATAGAGAAACAGTAGGCCAATGGGCTACAAATTGTTAGGTAAGCCGAATCAGGTCGGCTTAGATCTTGATCTTAATAAACTTCCAGCCGCATTTTCCTTGAATTGATCTGCATCCTCGATGTAGCCCTGTACTGTGCCGTCGTGACGCCAGCCACCTTGCCGCTTGATATCGCGAAAATCGGCACCAGCACGGTGCGCACTAGTTGCCATGCCCCGCCTAAGGCTATGGCTCGAAAGATCCGGCACGTAGCTTAAATGTGCCAACGTCGCGCAGTCCGCCAAGATTGCATTGACACTGCCTTCGTGCAAAGCCTCGGTGGCCAACTTGCCCCACCTGCTGATCGATCTGAACACTGGCCCCGTTGAAATGCTGGCAGCATTGAGCCAGGCACGTAATGCCATGGCCGGACAGCAAGGGCCATCGCTGTATGGAATCGCCTTGACGACCCCTTCACCGATTTGGTCAGTTTTCGAGCGCGGCAGCATGATCGTTATGCCTTGAAGCGTCCACGCGATGTACTCGACCTTAATGTTGACCAATTCACTGCGACGCAATCCACCGAAGAAGCCGATCTGCAGGAGAGCACTGTCGCGCACGGCCTTTAACGTACCGAGGCTTGCCAAATGCGCCACGATGCACTCAAGGTCTTCAATTGGTAGTGCTTTGGCCTTCTTCTTGGGGCGACCGTGAGTTCGCAAGATCCCGGCCATGGTCTTTCGTACAGTCGGGGTTGATGCTGCGTCAAAGAAACCCTGGTGGACATGCCACTGCGACAGCGCTGTTAGGCGTAGCGCCAGAGTACGTGGATTTAGAGAGTCAACATAGGCTAGCAAGTAGCGGATCATCGTCGACTCGTCGGCCGGCAGCATACCGCCCCACGCCAAGTAATGGCTTACGGCCGCACGGTAAGTCCGGCGCGTGTTGTCCGACGTAGCAGCAGCTAGAAAGGCGCGGTGTCGGATGCCGAGTTCGTTATCGACGTGTGTAGTCACATTACCAATATCGATGACGTCCTGTTCAATCGAGTGAATAATGCTCATGGCTTGCCGCTCACGTTGAGTGCTTGTAAAAGCGATTACGCAGAATAGCACGCCGCTAACTTATATAACTCGTGATAAGTTAATTTATCAAATGTTAGTTTTAATGCCTAATTTCCATTTATATATTGGTTATATAAAGTAATATTATGTAATACATACTATGTTATTTTATTCGAGACTCTTATGGCACGCGCAGGTATTTTGTATTCCCAAGTTGCTGCAGTAGCGGCAAATATCACCGATATTGGCGAGAATCCCACTGTTGATAATGTTCGTGTTGCCCTAGGAAATACGGGTAGTAAAAGTACAATCGCGCCCCTGTTAAAGCGCTGGAAAAATGAACATGAAGCACGTGTTTCCGAGGCGAAAAGCGGTTTGTCGACGGAACTGGTGGTCGCAGTCAGAAATCTACAAGCGCAACTAGCAGCCACTGCTGAAGCAAAATTAAATGCGGCGCAAGCCGAATTTGACGAAAAGCTTGATGTCATGGAGGAGCGCCTACGTAGCCTTATCGAAGCATGTGGGCAAGCCAAGGCTGAACGCGACGGGCTGGCAATTCAATTGAAAGTTGAAAAAGACGCACTAGAGAAAGCGCTCTCCTCGATACAAGTTTTAGAGGTGGTCGAAGCGACAGTTCGGGCTGAAAATGTCGGCTTGCGTAATCGCCTTCAAGACAAAGACTCTGAATTAGCTCGCGCTGTTCAGCAACTAAAACAAGCAGAAACACAGTTTGAACATTTTCAGACTTCGGTGTCCACACAACGCACAGATGAGAGGCGATCATTTGAGCACAGCAAGCAGTTGCTGGAGCATGAATTGGCGGGACTTCGCCAAGAACAAATGTCAAAGGAGCTATTGATTGGCCAACAACGGCACGAACTAGAACGTCGGGACGAAGTAGAAACTGAACTAAAAGTAGCTCGGCGGGAGTATTCGAGCATCCAAAGCGAGTATGCGAAGCTAATGCAGAACCTTGTTACGGAAACAGCATTGGCAGCAGATCTTCACTCCCGATTCGATTCTAGTGAAGATAAACTGAGCGAAGCTCATGATGAACTAGCGGTCTTCAGAGCTGAACGGCCACAAATGCAAGCACGTATTTTGGTGCTGGAGGGAAAGGTGGCAAATCTAGAAGATCAACTTCAAGGGCAGCTCATTGCAAATGCACGACTCGAGTCTCAAGCTCAACCGCAGTCCCGGCGATCCAAATAGCGTATTTCTACCGGCTTATCGAGCGAGAGATTCTTGGAAGTTTTTCTGTTTCCAATTTTTGAACTGAAACAGAATTAATTTCCTTCAACCCCCTTAGTTTCAAGCGACTCGTTTCACACCAGCGGCCACCAAGAATCCAGCAATTTGGGATTTTGTGTGGCCGTCTGATAAAAGTCACCGTCGGGCTTACCCCGTGCGCTGCAGTACAGCGTGCGGATCAATGACGAATTTTTTCGGTGCACCGGCATCGAATTGTGCGTAGCCAGCCGGCGCCTGGTCCAAATCAATAACTTGTACGCCGACGATATCGGCGATATGGAGTCGATCCCACAAAATCGCTTGCATGAGTTGCCGGTTGTATTTCATCACCGGTGTTTGCCCTGTATGCAGACTGTGTGACTTGGCCCATCCCAAACCGAGACGCAGACTCAAGCTGCCGCGTTTGGCGGCAGCATCTTTTGCGCCAGGGTCTTCGGTTACGTACAAGCCTGGAATGCCAATCCGTCCAGCCGCACGGGTAATTTCCATCAGCGAATTCAGGACCGTGGCAGGCGCTTCCACCTGTGCGCCTTCGTGACCATGCCCGTGAGCCTCAAAACCCACACAGTCGATGGCACAGTCGACCTCCGCGTCCCCTAGAATGTGAAAAATCTGTTCCGCTAACGTAACGTCGAGCGACAGGTCGACCGTCTCAAAACCTACATTGCGCGCATGTGCAAGGCGCGCCGGGTTCATGTCGCCGACAATCACCACTGCGGCACCCAACAAGCGCGCCGATGCGGCAGCAGCCAGGCCGACTGGTCCGGCGCCAGCTACATAGACAGTGGTGCCGGGACCAACACCGGCTGTTATCGCACCGTGATAGCCCGTTGGCAGGATATCCGACAGGCATGTCAGGTCGGTAATTTTTGCCATTGCCTTGTCTCGATCCGGGAACCGCAACAGGTTAAAGTCAGCATACGGCACCATCACATATTCGGCCTGTCCGCCTATCCAGCCACCCATGTCGACGTAACCGTAGGCGCCGCCGGCGCGCGCCGGGTTCACGCTTAAACACACGCCGGTGTGTTGTTCCTTGCAAGTCCGGCAGCGGCCACAGGCAACATTGAACGGAACCGATACCAAGTCGCCCTTCTTCAGTGTTTCAACATCGCGCCCTGCTTCGATCACTTCACCGGTGATCTCGTGCCCCAGCACCAGGCCGGAAGGTGCGGTGGTACGCCCGCGCACCATGTGCTGGTCCGAGCCGCAAATGTTGGTTGTGATTACTTTGAGAATCACACCATGCTCGATCTTCTTGCCATTCGGGGCTTCCAATTTCGGAAACGGGATAGCCTGTACTTCCACTTCGCCCTGCCTTACGTAAACCACACCACGATTTTCTGCCATTTTATTTTCCTTTTCCTGTTATGTGCTTACACACCTGCGTACTGTTGCAACAGTTGCGGCTGGCTGCGCAAACTGTCGGAGTTACCGCTCCATACCACTCGTCCTTTTTCGATGATGTAATGCTGCTGCGCCAGTCGCAACAGCGGACCAATGTTCTTGTCGATCACGATCAGAGCCAATCCTGCAGCCTTCAGGCGATCCAGGGCCTGCCAGATTTCACCGCGTACCAGAGGCGCCAGACCCTCGGTCGCTTCATCCAGTATCAACAACGTTGGATTGGTCAACAATGCACGTCCGATCGCCAGCATCTGCTGCTCGCCGCCAGACAGATTTGCCCCCAGATTGCGCTCACGTTCTTTGAGCCGCGGGAACATCTGGTAGACCTTATCGAGGGTCCACGGCGACAAGGCATTGCGCCGGTTGCTCGCAGTAGCGACCAGATTTTCCCGGACCGTCAGATTGGGGAAGATATGTCGGCCCTCGGGCACCAAGCCAATGCCAGCTTGCGCTACACGATAGGCGGGATGTCCGGTGAGATCTTTGCCGGACATGCGTACCGCCCCCGAACTCGGTGCCAGCAAGCCCATGATGGCTTTCACGATGGTGCTTTTGCCCATGCCGTTGCGGCCGATCAGTGTCACGCATTCGCCCGCCTTTACGACTAGCGAAACGCCGAACAGAACCTGGCTGGCGCCATAGCAACATTCCACTTGTTCCAGTTCCAGCAACGGCTTCATATCACCTCCTCTTGGTCGCCGAGATAGGCGTGTTTGACATCGGGATCGCAACGAATATCATCGGGCAGACCGCACGCGATGCTGCGGCCGTATACCAATACCGTGATGCGATCGGCTAGCGCGAATACGGCATCCATGTCGTGTTCGACCAGCACAATGCCGTATTGGCCTTTCAACCGCTGCAGCAGGGCTATCACAGCTACCGATTCATGCTGGCTCATGCCTGCCATTGGCTCATCCAGCAATAGCAGTTTGGGTTGCGTTGCCAGTGCCATGGCTATCTCCAACTGGCGGCGTGCACCATGTGCCAGTTGCGCCACCGGTGCCGCGGCCAGTTGCTCCAAGCCCACCGTGGCCAGTGCAGCGAGTGCGGGTTCGGTCAAGTTGCGATCCGCATGCACCGGCAGCCGGAACGAAAAACTGTGACCATCCATAGCCTGCCGCGCCAACATGACATTTTCCAGGACGGAGAAGTCGTCAAACACGGAACTGATCTGGAACGAACGCGCCATACCGGCCTGCGCGCGACGATATGACGGCCAATTGGTCACGTCCTGTCCGTCGAAAAGAATGCATCCGGCGTCAGACTTCAGCTCACCCGAAAGCTGGTTCATCAACGTAGTTTTACCAGCACCATTGGGACCTATGATGGCGTGGATTTCGCCGGGGCGGACATCGAGGTCGAGACAGTCGGTGGCGACCAAACCGCCGAACCGTTTGACCAGTCCGTTAACTGAAAGGAGCGTCATGACAGCTTCTCCTTGCCGGCAATCAGCGCGCCATATAACCCTCGTCGCAATGCCAGCGTAACAACGATGATAAACAGGCCCATCAGACCCAGCCAGTGCGAGCGCACTACCTCGTCCAGTCCATACGGCAATGTGAATGGCAAAGAGGACAATACTTCTTCCAGTATCAGCATGCAGAGCGCACCGACCACCGGCCCCATCAGCGTACCCAGGCCACCAAGTACGACCATGACGAGCAGCTCTCCGGATACCGCCCAGTGCATATAAGACGGCGAGACGAAATTGGTCAGATTGGCCATCAAGAGCCCGGCGATCACACACACTTGCGCGGAAATCACATACGCCAATAGCCGGTAGCGCAGTAGCGGGAAACCGAGCGCCGCCATGCGACGCGGGTTGCACTTGGCTCCCCGCAACAACATCCCGAAGCGCGCATGCACAAGGCGGCGAAAGCAATACAGCGTAACCGCGAGCACGACGAAGACGAGGTAATACAGCACATTGGGATTGGATAACGGCAAGCCGCTGAAGTCACTGCGAGAGGCCAATGGCAAGCCGTCGTCACCGCCAAACTGACGCAAACTCACCACCAGGAAATACAGCATCTGCGCAAATGCCAGTGTGATCATGATGTAGCCGACCCCGCTGGTACGCAGGCTGATTGCGCCTATCAGCAACGCGATCAGACCACCACATGCCAGCGCTGCGCCAAGGTGGATCCAGCCGCTAGTCACACCGTATGAGGACAAAATCCCGACTGCATAGGCGCCAACGCCGATATAGAGTGCATGACCCATGCTTATCATGCCGCCGTAACCGAGCACCAAGTTCAGCCCCGTTGCCGCTAGCGCGAAAATCAGAATGCGTGTTACCAGCGTAATGTAGAAGGGTTGCCCTGCCAGTTCCGCCAACAGCGGAACCAGCGCCAGTGCGGCCATGATTGCGACTGGCAGCGCAGCACGCGGCAGCGACCATCGAAATCCTGGTTGTCGTGCCAAGGGCGGTGCGCCAGGACCAATCAGCCCCGAGATTGCATCATTCAGTTTCATATTGATTTTTGCCTTATCCATGTTTTACCGGGAACAAGCCCTGCGGTCGCAGCGCCAGCACAGAAGCCATCAACAAATAGATGAACATCGATGCGATAGCCGGCCCGGCAGCTTGCGCTACCGAACGTTCGAACAGCTCTTTCAACAGCGTGGGCAGAAACGCCCGCCCTAACGTATCGGCGACGCCGATGATGAGCGCGCCGTAGAAGGCGCCGCGCACCGAACCGATACCACCGGTGACAATGACCACCAATGCCAGAATCAATACCGGCTCTCCCATCCCCGGCTGAACCGCCAGAATGGGGGCGGCCATCATGCCGGACAATCCGGCCAGTGCGGCACCGCCACCGAACACCAGCATATTGATACGTCCGATATTGATACCCAGCGCAGATACCATCGTGGCGTCTGCTGCACCAGCGCGTATCAGCATGCCCAGCCGCGTTTTATTGATTACCAGATACAGCGCCAGTGCGACCACCAGTCCGGCTGCGATGATCGCGCAACGGTAAGCCGGGTATGGAACGCCGAACAATGACACCGTGCCCGACAACGCTTCCGGCACCTCGATAAACAAAGGGGCGCGGCCCCATAGCACGGCAGCCACCTCGTTGAGCAGCAAGATCAGGCCAAAAGTCGCCAGCACTTGATACAAGTGGTCGCGGCCGTACAGACGGGACAGTACCAACCGCTCCATCAGCACACCCAGCGCCAGAGTAGCGACGATAGCAATTGCTATGGACGCCGGGAACGAGCCAGTCCAGCTGAACGCGACGGCACCGAAGTAGGCGCCGGCCATGAACAACGAGCCGTGCGCCAGATTGACCACGTTCATGATGCCCAACACCAACGTCAGCCCGGCGGACAACAGAAACAGCAAAATGCCGAATTGGAAGCCGTTCAGCAGCTGCGACAGGAAGACCGTGCTGTTCATGGCTCTACCTGGCGCATCACGCATTGGGTGTGATAGGCGTCCTGGTGGTCAACCAACGGCGTCGCCACTTTACGCATGCTGACGCGTCCCTTGGCATCGTTGGCTGCTTCGAAAATATGCAAATCCTGAATAGGGAAATTATTGTTATTGAACTTGAATTTCCCCCGCACAGACTTGAAATCCGCCGCCTTCAGCGCTGCAGCAAAGGCGGCCTTGTCAGCCATATTGCCCTTTACTTTGGCGATCGCCGAGTCCAGCAAGAGTGCGCCGTCGTAGCCCTGAGCGGCCAGATTCGACGGTATCCGCTTGAACTTTCGTTCGAACTGTTCAACAAATTTCTTGTTGGCCGCATTGTCCAGATCTGGTCCCCATTCCATCCCGAGTAAAGCGCCCAATGCTGCCGTCTTCAGCGCCGGCAGACTGGTGCCATCAATGATGCCAGTCGACAGCAGAGGCAGTGTTTTTAACAAACCGGCCTGCTGGTACTGACGCACGAAATTTATGCCCATGGCGCCAGGATAAAAAGCGAACACAGCATCCGCCTTGGCAGCGGCGACCTGGGTCAGCTCGGTCGAAAAATCAAGCTGGCTTAGCGGCGTATAAATTTCATCGAGGATCAGACCTTTATAGGCGCGCTTGAATCCTGCCAACAAGTCCTTCCCGCCCTGGTAATTAGGTGCCATCAATACCACTCGTTTGAATTGCTTGTCGGTCGCATACTTGCCGACGACTTCCGCAATATCCTCGCCTTGAAAAGAAACCACGTACTGGTACGGCGAGCAATTGGCACCGGCCAACGGCGACGGTCCGGAATTCGTACTGAGCAAGAAGACCTTCTTGTCGGTGATCGTTTTGGCCACTGCCATCACGACATTCGATGCCGTGATGCCGGTGATGATGGGAACCTTTTCGCGTTCGATCAGCTTGGTGACAATCTGCGCACCGATATCAGGCTTGAACTGATCGTCTTCTTTGATTATCTTCACCGGCACGCCGCCTAACTTACCTCCGCGTTCATCCACTGCCAGCATGAAGCCGTCGTATTGATCTTGGCCGAGAGCGCCTATCGGTCCCGAAAAAGTGGCCATGAATCCGATCTTGATCGGTTCCTGGGCGGCGACCGGCGCGATTGCCATTGCTGGCAATGCTACCGCCGCCAAGACATTTCTGATGTGTTTGAGCATTTTCTTCTCCTATTAAAACGTGTGACGTATACCAATTTCGAAACTACTGACGTCCTGGCCACCTAACGGCAAGCCCGCGCCACCTGCAGCAACAGGCGGTAAATAACTCTTCATGCTTGGCCAGAGCCCCAGGTTGGTCGCACTGCCGTTATTCAAGTGCGCATATGACGCGTACAACGTGGTGCGAATTGACAACGGATGGTAGAAGCCCAATGCATAGGTGCTGGCACGTCCGCCCGCGGTGTCTTCCAGCCGGCGCGTTGTGTAAGTAGCGCGGACGGTGTCGACGCCGATTGGATAATTGATGCCGGCCTGATAAGCGTTGACGTCTTTTTCTCCATCCAGTTTGTTTTTCATCAGATAGCTGAACAGCTTGAATACGGTAAAGTCATAGGTCAGGCCGGCGGTCAAGGTGCGGTTGGAGCGGGTGGTGTTTGGATTGAGACCAGCAAGAGTTTGGTCTTCATAGGCAATGCCTGCGAACAGCGGCCCCTTTGCATATTCGAGGCTGGCCGAGTCGTATTGTCCAAGGTCCTTGGGAGAAGTTGCCCTTTCACTCAGTGCATGCAAGAAGCGGAAGCTGAAATCCTTACCGCGCGGCGATACGTACTGGATCGCGTTATCCAATGTTCCGGCACCGGCGAAACCGCGCACATTACCGGGAGTTTGCTGGGTCAATGTAAAGCCCCCGCCATTCCCGTGGCGCGCATAGGCATCACTTCTCGCCTGCAGGAACAACGCTGGTGAAAACTGGCTTCCCAACTGCAGCGCTCCCCAACCGGCGCCATAGCCGACATAAGCTTCCCGGTCAAACAGCTTGCTGCCACCAGAACTGGCGCCGGTATCCATACTGAATCCCGACTCCAGTTTGAAATAGGCGCGCGTGCCATCGCCGAGATCTTCGGTTCCGGTCAGTCCCCAGTACGAAATATCATTGGACAGGTATGGGATGGATTGCCCTGCTCTTCCAGGAACGCTGGAAAAACGGGTCAAATCGAGCGCCAGATCCAACTTGCCATAGAAGATGACATTGCTCGAACCCAGTGAGGTTTGGGCCATGACGCTTGCGGGCAGCAAAGCAGGTACCACGATCAGCATGATCAGTTTTTTATACATTGTTTGTCTCCAGATTTTTTTTATGCTGCCAGAACTGGCAGTCAATTCATTCTAAGGACGCTTATTGCATAAATAAATACAATGTGTTTCATATTCAGAATGAATAAAATGCATAGATGAAAAATCTCGATTCGATGCGAAAAACGCGAATGTGAAAAATCACACTCGCGTTATTCTTTTGCTTCAGCTGGGCGGTCAGTAGGTTCGCCCGATATACGATTCAGGGGATTTATTCTTATCCTGTCTTATTTGATATTTCTCCAAGAATTCGCGTTTCATCCGAGCAGGATCGGCGCAATAAAAGTACCTGCCTTTCAGGAATGCTCCGGCAATCTTGTCGATGTTTCCACCATCGACAATGGGGTTCTCGTCGAGTAGCACCACGTCGGCATTCTTTCTGGCTGACCTGTTCGCAATCCTTCGCGCAAACTAGAAAAATACCCAATCCCGAAGTGCTGTTTAATGTACGTGTCCGTGCTTATCACCTGTCGCCAGAGGCTGGTTTCCCCACGCCTGCGCAACGTCGCGTTTCATCCGATCAAGATCAGTGGCGGAGAAATAACGCCCCCTCAGGAACACGCCAGCGATCTGGTCCAGATTCGATGCATCGGCGATCGGGTTGGCATCGAGCAGCACCAGGTCGGCATTCTTGCCCGCCTCCACCGTTCCCATACTCGCTTCCTTACCTAAAAAGGTCGCGCCATTCAGCGTGGTCATTTGCAGGATCTCCAGCGGTGTCAGTCCGGCCGCTGCCAGCTCGCGGAATTCCTGGTGCAGACTGTAGCCGGGGATCACCCAGATGCCGCCAAAGTCCGATCCTGCCAACATCTTCACGCCACTGTCTTTCAACAGTTTCACCACTTGCTGTTGCAGGCCGTAATAGTGCCGAAAGGTCGCTTGCGCCGACGCCGGTATTTTGGCGTCGTACTGCGTCGCCAGTTGTTCCCACTTGGCCCGCGTGCCCTTGTTGATCCAGGCCAGATGCGGGTCTTTGCGGTACTGCACATCGTTACTGAATTCCGAAGTGCGCAAGCGGATCAGCGTCGGCACATGCCAAGTGCCGTTGCGCACAAAGACCTGT
This sequence comes from Herbaspirillum autotrophicum, assembly GCF_001189915.1. Taxonomy (GTDB): domain Bacteria; phylum Pseudomonadota; class Gammaproteobacteria; order Burkholderiales; family Burkholderiaceae_D; genus Herbaspirillum; species Herbaspirillum autotrophicum. The sequence goes on along the minus strand of NZ_LFLS01000002.1, from coordinate 143,765 downwards.
GCCAGCGCGCGGCATTTTGTGTCGCTGTAGCTGTCGATGACTCGCTGGTAGAACTGCGCATCGCGTTCGCGGTACAGCATTGGCGTGGCAATGAAGCTCGGTGTAAACACCGGTGGCGCGCCCTCTCCGCGCAGCAGCGCTGCCCTGGCCTCGTCGCCTTGCGCGGCACAATCAAGCAAGATGCCCAGGCCGGAGCCCAAATGCTCAACCGAGTGCCAGCCAGCGTTCGCCGCTTGCGCGGCGCCAAGGGCGACCGGCAAGTGGCCGGCCACCGTTAGGCCCTGCGCCTTGGCTTCGGCCAGCACGGCCAAGGCCCCATCGCGGCTGGCGCTGACCAGCTTGACGAAGTCGGCGCCCATTGCCTTTTGTTGTCGCACTTGCTGCACGCCTTGGTCGGCGGTGCCAACACCCACCAGCAACGTGCCGGGAATCAGCAGGATTTCAGGCGCGTCAATGCGCCCCGCCACGCTGTCCGCATTCAGGCGCCGGCTTTGTTCAATGAGCGCAGGTGAACCGGCCATCTCGCGCACCCCCGTGACGCCATGGGCGAGCAGCAACGGCCATGGCGCCGGCTTCTGGTCTGCCTCCAACATGGCATGGGTATGCATGTCGAGGAAACCAGGTACCAGGTATTTCCCGCTGCCATCGACTTCCTTCGCACCGGCTCCTGCGCGCACGCCTGCCGCCGGCACTATCCGTTCGATCTTGCCGCTGGCCAAAATTACCGCCATGTCCGGACTGAGCGAACCATCGCGCGTGTTCACCACCGTGACATTGCGGATCAGCGTGCCCTGCGTGACCGTCTGCATATCCGCAGTAGCGCAGCCCGTCAGTGCAGCGCTCACCCAGACTGCTGCCATTGTTTTCGTCAGCTTTATCATTTGTCTTTCCTCGCCTCTTGTTCCAGCTTTAACATCGATTCGACAATACGCTGCACCCGGACCGCTGCACCGTCGGATGACAGCATGACCGGAGTGCGGCCATTGGCACGCAGGTAAGGTTGCAGCGCGTGTATTTTCTCGATCATCGGCTTGTCCTCGTCGTTCAGCGCCCGCTGCTGCCACTGACGGAACAGGGCATCGACCGTTTCATCGTCCTGTGAATAATTTCGCGAGGAGCCATAGAAGTAGTGGCAACTGTCGACAGTCTCGGGAATGACGATATGCGTGCCGTACTGATTGATGCCGTGCTCGCGGCCCCGGCCGGTTGGCGTCACGCCCACCTGGTTACGCATCAATCCGATCGGATCCCAGCGGATATCGTTGAACTGGTCGACGATGGTGTCCTTGTCCTCGAAGCCGGACTGGAACAGTACGGTCGGCTTGCAGCCGGGGAACAGCAGGTTGTTGAAGACCGTGTTGCCTTCTTGTCGCACTTCCCGCTTGACGTCTTCGAAGCCGGTACTGAGCTTTGCCATCGCCTTGTGCAGGTAATTGAAGTGACCCAGATCCATCAGGTTGTCGACCATCAATTGGTGGCCGCCATTGACCCGGCTCAAGCCCTTGATAGTGCGGCGGGCAGGATCGGTAAGATGACTGAAGTCGGGAATGTCCTGTTGCTGCGCTTTGTCGCGGTCGCCCAACCAGATCCAGATCAACGAATGTTTTTCCTGCAACGGATAAGCATCGATATGCAGCGCGTCCACCACCTGGCCACCCGATTGCGGATTCTTCACACACTTGCCGGAGCAATCGAATTCCAGGCCGTGGTAGTTGCACTGCACGCGGTCTTCGATCAGATTGCCCATCGCCAACGGTGCAAACCGGTGTGGGCAGACGCCGTGAATGGCGGTGGCCGTGCCATCGAGGCGCCGGTACAGCACCACCGGCACACCCGCCACCGTGCGACCCAGCAGCGTGCGGTTCACTTCGTCGGACCACGCGATGACATACCAAGTGTTGAGAATGAATTCGCTTGTTTTATTTGTCATGATTGTCTCCTTGTTGTTTTACAGATCGAGCACCAGCAGTGCCGATTTCGAGCGCGAACAGCAGGGCAAAAACTGGTCGTTGCGCTCCTGCTCGTCCGGCGTCAGGTACATGTCCTGGTGATCAGGCTGGCCATCCAGTACCCGCGTCAGGCAAGTGCCGCACACACCTTGTTCGCAGGACACCGGAATGTGCACACCGGCTTGCGCCAACGCGGCCACCACGCTTTGCCCTGCAGGTACCGCTACCGTGCGGCCAGAACTGGCCAGGCGCACTTCAAATGCCTGGCCGTCGGTTACGGGTGCGGCGCCGGCGAAGAACTCATAGTGCAGCCGGTCTTCTGGCCAGCCCTTGGCGCGTGCGCTGGCCAGCACCGCGTCCATGAAACCCTTCGGACCGCACACATACAGATGCGTACCTGGTGCGGCCTGCGCTAGCAAGACGTCCAGCGCCAATCGCTGCTGCGGGCCTTCACTGTCAAAATGGAAATGCACGCGATCGGCGAACGGCGAAGCGCCGATGCGTGCGCGAAAGGCGGTGCGCTCCGGGGCGCGGGAGCAGTAATGCATTTCGAAGCTGGCCGAGGTCTTCGCCAGCCGTTCGGCCATGCACAGAATGGGCGTCACACCGATGCCGCCGGCGAGCAGCAAACTGTGCTCGGCCTCCGGCACCAGTGCGAAATGGTTCTTCGGTGTGCTGATCTGCAACTCGTCGCCTTCGCGCACCAGTTCATGCACTGCCTGAGAGCCGCCCCGGCTGGCGGGATCGCGCAAGATGCTCAGCAGGTAGCGGTGCGACTCGGTCGGATCATTGCACAGTGAGTACTGGCGGCTGATCCCGTTTGGCAAATGCAAGTCGACATGGGAGCCGGCCGAAAACGGCGGCAGCCCTGCCCCTTCCGTTGCCACCAGTTCGAGGCTGACAATATCGAGCGCTTCGACCGCCTTGCGTGCCACGCGCACCTTGAGTAGCGTGTCGCTCATAGCGTAACCTTTTCCTTCTCGATCAGGGCCGCCAGCACGCGGCGGGCACGCACTGCGGAGGCATCGGTGGTCAGCATCACCGGCTTCAAGTCCATCAGCTCGGCACCGCCCATGCGCGATTCGCAAGCGGTGACCATCGGGTCATCCTCCAGGCGGAATACGCTGTCGATACCGACACGGATCTTCTCGCTCAGCGATTCATCGTCGATCAGCGTGTCGCGTGCAAATACCCAGAAATAATGGGTCGAGCCTTTGGTCTCAGGCGTGAGGATATGGGCGACCGCCGCGCCCGGGCCTTCGGATTCCGGCCGACCACATTCGGTGATGCCGATATCGAGCGACAGCAACGACGGCGGATCCCAGCGCATGTGGGCACGGCGGTCGCCGACATTGGATGGCTTGTTCCACATCATGCGCCACAGCGGCGTCAGCGGCTCAGCCGGCATGCGGTTGTACGCGTAGACGGTATTACCCTCGACCTTCATCTCGAACGAATTGCGGGCGCTCGAATCCGCATTGCCGATCAATGTGTGCAGGTAAGCCACGTGGCTCAAGTCCAGCAAGTTGTCTGTCACCAACTGGTAGTTACAGCCGACCCGCAGATAACCGCGCACCGGGGCGCGCTTGACATGGTCGTCGATGGCACTGAAATCAGGCAATAACGCGGGGTCGGCTTTATCGGCTTCGCCCATCCAGATCCACACCAGGCCATGGCGTTCCAGCAGCGGAAAAACTGGCACCTGTGCCGCCTTCGGTACCGCTCCGTGCGGATTGTGCACGCACGCACCGTTGGAACCGAAGCGCATGCCGTGATAGGAGCACTGAACCACACCATCCACCAGCTTGCCCATCGACAGCGGAGCAAAGCGGTGCGGACAGCGATCCGCCAGTGCCACCGGCTTGCCATCGAGGTCGCGGTAGAACACCAGAAATTGGTCTAGCAGCGTGCGTGCCAGAAGCTGGTCGCCAACTTCGTGGTCGAATGCGGCGGCGTACCAGGCATTGCGTAAATAAGTCATGCTTGTCTCCTTTTTTTTAATCCGGCAAATATAGTATAGTTACGAAACAAAACCAATGCAACGGCAATCAGCAAGCAAAAAGTGCCTTACGCTGTACGTTGTATACTGCGTAGCCGTTCCATCAACACAAGCCAAGCCCGGGCACCAGATGATCAAGAAATCCAGCCATTCCCTTTCGCAAGACAAACTCTCGCTGTCGGCCGAACGCGCCGAAGGGCTGGCGGCAGACGAAAGGAATGCCTGGCGTCATGACAACATCGGCCGACTCTCGATTTTTTGCTACAACCACTTCGAGGCCAGCATGCTGCAAAGTCTGGCGCGGCAAGGTTTCGCCGATGTAAAGCTGACGCATCTGCGCGTGTTCCGCAACATCGACTACGACGGCACACGCGTGACCGAGATCGCGGCGCGCGCCAATGTCACCAAGGGCGCAATGAGCCAGGTACTGACCGAGTGCGAGCGACTCGGCTACCTGGTGGCAACCACGGACGCGATCGATGCCCGCGCCCGTGTTGTGAAATTTACCGCCGAGGGCCGCAAACTTATGCAACACTGCCGCAAGGCCATCGCCGAAGTTGAGGCGCAATTTGAAGCGACTGTGGGTGCCCGAAAATACGCCGAACTGAGAACCTTGCTGCTGGAAGTGCGCGCCGGGCTGGCGGCCAGCGACGACGTTTAACCGCCGTCCGGCTTAGCGCTTGCGCAGCGGCGGCAAGTCCGTGCACACACCTTCAACCACTTCCGCGGCCATACCGATCGATTCACCCAAGGTTGGGTGCGGGTGGATGGTTTTGCCGATATCGGTGCCGTCGCAACCCATTTCGATGGCCAGGGCAATCTCTCCGATCATATCTCCCGCATGGGTACCGACGATGGTGCCGCCGATGATGCGGTGCGTTTCCGCGTCGAACAGCAGCTTGGTGAAACCTTCCGCACGACCATTGGCCACGGCACGGCCCGAGGCGGCCCACGGGAAATGGCCCTTCTCAACCTTGATGCCCTTGGCTGTCGCTTCGTCTTCCGTGATGCCGACCCATGCCACTTCCGGGTCGGTGTAGGCGACCGACGGGATCACCTTGACGTCGAAGTACGACTTCTGACCGGCAGCCGCTTCGGCGGCCACGTGCGCTTCATGCACGGCCTTGTGGGCCAGCATCGGCTGCCCCACTAGATCGCCGATGGCGAAGATGTTCGGCACATTGGTGCGCATCTGGCTGTCGACGCTGATGAAGCCATGGTCGGTGACTGCGACGCCAGCCTTGTCGGCGGCGAGTCTCTTGCCGTTCGGGCTACGGCCGACGGCGACGAGTACCATATCGTAGATCTGCGGTGGTGGTGCCGTGGCACTCGCTTCCGCTGCTTCGAACGTGACCTTGATGCCGTCCGGCAGTGCCTCGACGGCTACCGTTTTGGTCTTGGTCATGATGTTGTCGAAGCGCTTTTCGTTGAACTTCTGCCACACCTTGACGGCATCGCGGTCCGCACCTTGCATCAAACCATCCGTCATTTCCACGACGTCGATGCGCGTACCAAAAGTGGAATAGACCGTCGCCATTTCCAGACCGATGATGCCGCCGCCGATGACCAACATGCGTTTCGGAATCTGGCGCACTTCCAGCGCGCCCGTCGAATCGACAATGCGCGGATCTTCCGGCATGAATGGCAGTTTCACCACGGACGAACCGGCAGCAATAATGGCTTGCTTGAACTGCACGACCTTCTTCGTGCCGTCAGCCGCCGTCACCTCGATGTGATTGGCGCTGAGGAACTGGCCCACGCCCGTCACCACTTGCGTCTTGCGCGCCTTAGCCATGCCGGCCAGGCCACTCGTCATGTTGGCGATGACGCCTTCCTTGTACTTGCGGACCTGGTTGATATCGATGGCCGGCTTGGCAAATGTGACGCCCGTGGCGGACATGTGCGCCGTCTCGTCGATCACGGCAGCCACGTGCAGCAGCGCCTTCGACGGGATGCAGCCGACGTTCAGACATACGCCACCCAGTGTGGCGTAGCGTTCGACGATGACGGTGGACAGGCCCAGATCGGCCGCGCGGAATGCTGCCGAATAGCCGCCAGGACCGCCGCCCAGCACCATTATGTCGCAGGTGATATCAGTTTCAATGATGCTCATGCCATACCCTTCACAACAGAATCTTGCGCATATCGGCCAGCACCTCGGCCAGATAGGCGGCGAAGCGTGCACCCGTGGCGCCGTCGATCACGCGATGGTCATACGACAGCGACAACGGCAAGACCAGCCGGGGCTGGAAAATATTCCCGTCCCAGAGCGGCTTCATTACCGACTTCGACAGGCCCAGGATTGCCACTTCCGGGGCATTGATGATTGGCGTAAACGCCGTGCTGCCGATGCCGCCCAGCGAAGAAATGGTGAAGGTCGCGCCTTGCATGTCGGCCGGCTTCAATTTGCCGTCGCGTGCCTGTGCCGACAACTGCCCCATTTCCTGCGCGATCCGCGCTACGCCCTTGCTGTCAGCATTCCTGATCACCGGCACCACCAGGCCATTCGGTGTATCTGCTGCGAAGCCGATGTTGTAATACTTTTTCAAGATCAGGTTTTCGCCCTTCGCGTCCAGAGAAGAATTGAACGCCGGGTACTTTGCCAGCGCGGCCACGGCGGCCTTGATCACGAAAGCGAGCATGGTCAGTTTTGCCGCATCCTTGTTTTTCGCATTGGACGCAACACGCAACGCTTCCAGTTCCGTCACGTCAGCATCTTCCCATTGCGTCACATGCGGAATCATGACCCAGTTGCGGTGCAGGTTTGGACCCGAAATTTTCTTGATGCGCGGCAGTGCCTGGAGTTCGGTTTCGCCGAACTTGCTGAAATCGAGCGCTGGCCATGGTAGCAGATTCAGGCCTGAACCGTTCTGGTTGGCGTCGCGACCAGTTGCCGTACTGGCACCTGATACCGCTTCCTTGACAAAGCCTTGCACATCACTTTTGGTGATACGACCTTTCGAGCCAGAACCTGGTACGCGGCTCAAATTCACGCCCAATTCACGGGCGAACTTGCGCACGGAAGGCGAAGCGTGGGTCAGCGCGCCGACGACAACCCGACCTGGTGTCACGCTCGCAACGGCGACGGCAGGAGCCGGGGCCAAAACAGGAATTGGATCTGTTACTGCAACCGCAGGTGCTGGCGCGGCCTGCGCTTGGGCAGCCGTGCCGACCGATCCTTCAAGCATTAGCACCAGCGCGCCCTCGGCCACCGTATCGCCGATGTTGACTTTCCATTCCTTCACCACGCCCGCATGGCTGGACGGGATTTCAATGCTGGCCTTGTCCGATTCCACCGTCATCAGGGATTGCTCAACTGCGACGACATCGCCGGGCTTGACCAGTAATTCAATGACTTCGACACCCTTGAAGTCACCGATATCGGGAACTCTGATTTCTATTATGTTCATCTACTCTTCTCTCGTTTATACCGTCGCCGACCAGGCCTGATTCAAATCCAGTCCCAGCACCTCGGCGAATGCCTTCAACTGCGCCGCATCCTTCCCGCCCGGCAGTTCACTTAAGGCCGTGTAGGCAATCCACTTCGCATCGATCTCGAAAAAATCACGCAGATTGGCGCGTGTGTCGCTGCGGCCGAAACCATCGGTACCCAACGTGGTGTAGACGCCGGGGACAAATGCACGAATGCTTTCCGGGATGGCGCGCACGTAATCGCTGAGCGCCACCACTGGTGCCGTACTGGTTCCCAGCTGGCGCGTGACATAAGCCGCTTCCCCTCGCTGGCCAAGACGCACGTTGCGCTGCGCGGCGATACCATCGCGCGCCAGTTCCGTATAACTGGTCACGCTCCATACTTCAGCCGCGATGCCCAGATGTTGCTGCAGCAGTTGCGCCGCTTTTATCGCTTCTTTCAGGATCGGGCCGGCCGCCAGCAGCCTGACATCAGCCTGCGCTTGCGGCTGCAAACAGTACATGCCACGCCGTATGCCCTCTTCCACGCCGGCGGGCATGCTCGGCTGCCCTTCGTTCTCGTTGGTAACGGTAACGTAATAAAACACATCGTCGTTCTTGCCCAGCATGCGCTCCATGCCGTCCTGCACGATCACCGCCAGCTCGTAAGCGTAGGCCGGGTCATAAGCGACGCAGTTGGGCACCGTAGCGGCGATCAGGTGACTGGTGCCATCCTGATGTTGCAAACCTTCGCCGGCCAAGGTGGTGCGTCCAGACGTGGCGCCGATCAGGAAACCGCGTGCGCGCTGATCAGCCGCCGCCCAGATCATGTCGCCGATGCGCTGGAAGCCGAACATCGAGTAATAGATATAGAACGGCAGCATCGGGGTGCCGTGCACCGAGTAGCTGGTCGCTGCTGCCGTCCATGACGAAATGGCACCGGCCTCGGTGATGCCTTCTTCCAGAATCTGCCCGTCCTTTGCTTCGCGATAGGACAAGATGGATCCGATGTCCTCGGGTTCGTATAGCTGCCCCTGCGCCGAATAGATGCCGACCTGGCGGAACAGATTGGCCATGCCAAAAGTACGCGCCTCATCGGCCACAATCGGCACCACATGCCTGCCAATGCCGGCATCCTTGAGCAAGCCGCCCAGCATACGCACGACTGCCATTGTGCTTGACATCACTTTGCCATCGGCGGTCAGCGCGAACGCCGCATAGGAATCAATCCCGGGCACCGGCAGTGGAACGTGCGTGCTAACGCGACGCGGCATGAAGCCACCCAGTTCTTCGCGACGGCGTAACAGGTGCTGCATTTCCGCGCTGTCCGCGGCGGGCTTATAGAAGGCCAGAGCCTCGCAATCGGCATCCGATATCGGCAGGCGGAAGCGGTCGCGGAACTCCAGCAGATCACGCGCGTCCAGCTTCTTCTGCTGGTGGGTCGTCATCTTGCCCTGCCCCGCCGTACCCATGCCGTAGCCCTTCTTTGTCTGCGCCAGAATGACGGTCGGCTGGCCACGATGATTGGCCGCCGCATGGAAGGCAGCGTGGATCTTTTTCATGTCGTGGCCGCCGCGCCGCAGGCGGTCAATCTCGTCGTCCGTCAACATGGCGGCGATTTCCTTGAGCGCCGGGTTCTGGCCGAAGAAGTGCTCGCGATTGAAGGCGCCGTCATTCGCGGCGAAGGTTTGCAGTTGACCGTCCACGGTCTGGTTCAGCGCCGCTTGCAATTCACCCGTTTTGTCGCGCGCGAACAGTGGGTCCCAGTCGGCGCCCCACATCAGTTTGATGACGTTCCAGCCGGCGCCGGCGAAGATGGTTTCCAACTCGTCGACAATATGGCCGTTGCCGCGCACCGGGCCGTCCAGCCGCTGCAAATTGCAGTTCACCACAAACACCAGGTTATCCAGACTCTCGCGTGCGGCGAGGCTTAGCGCAGCCAGCGATTCAGGCTCGTCCATCTCGCCATCGCCGAAAACGCCCCACACTTTGCGTTCCTGCGAGGCCAACAGATTACGGTGCCCCATGTAACGCATGAAACGGGCCTGGTAGATCGCACTAATTGGCCCGAGCCCCATCGAGCCGGTAGGAAATTGCCAGAAATTTTCCATCAGCCACGGATGCGGGTAAGACGACAGGCCTTGGGCACCGTGTTTTTTTGCCTCAATTTCCTGCCGGTAAAACGACAATTCAGTCTCGCCCAGGTCGCCCTCAAGAAACGCGCGTGCATAAATACCGGGTGCCGAGTGCGCCTGAAAGTACACCAGGTCGCCGTCGAAAGTGGCAGTGCGCGCACGGAAGAAATGGTTAAAGCCGACCTCGAACAGATCAGCTGCCGACGCGTAACTGGCGATATGGCCGCCAAGCTCACCATAGGCGCGGTTGGCGCGCACCACCATCGCCAGCGCGTTCCAGCGTATCAGGCTGGCAATGCGCTGCTCTGTTGTCAGCGCATCAGAACCACCCGGAAAAGGCGGTTCGTCCTCGACGCGGATGGTGTTGTTATAGGGCGTGTTGCGGGAGTCACGCCAGCGCACGCCAGCTTGCTGTGTGGCGGCACTCAAGCGCGACAGCAGATAGCGCGCACGCTCCGGACCGGCTTCCCTGATCACGCTTTGCAGCGCTTCCAGCCATTCGGTCGTTTCCACCATGTCGCTATCGACCGGCTGGTTCAAATTACTTGCGGATAACATTTCCATGATCGTATTCACGTGTGAAGCAAAAGCCAGGACGTACGCCGCCGTGGCGGCAATGCCGCCATGGCCAGCGTCGAACAGTGGCTGGTTGGTCCGGCGAACCAAGGCCGCCGGCGAATGAAAAAGGTGTCAGGCCGGTAGTTCAGTCGCGCTCAGTCTGTGCAGCATGCTGCGCAATTCGGTAGCAAACAGATCAGGATCAGTGACGAACGCCAAATGATGGCCAGCGATTTCGACATAGGGACAGGCAAGGATTTCGGCTGCCACCTTGGCAGTGCGGGCATAGTAGGCGTCAAGACTAGCGCTGCCCGCACAAGCGATTACCGGCACGCCGTCGCGTCGTATCTTGCCGAGATCGGGTAAGTAGCGACCGATCAGCAGATATTCATGGGCCATGAAACGATCCATATTGCCGCCTTGGTCCCCCGGTGCTGCGGCGCTCGGAGAGAAACCAATCAGCGACATGGCGAACTGGCGCATGGCTGGCCCTGTTCCTTGCGCCTGATAGGTGGCGTAGACGCCGTCGACCAACGCCATTTGCTGGTCGGCATCCGGCAAAATACGCATGACGGGTGGTTCATGCACCACCAGGCCGCGCACCAGTTCCGGATGACCTTCAGTCAGTGCCAGGGCGATGCTGGCACCGCCGCTATTACCGAACACATAAGCCGGACCCGCAGCCAATGCGCGAATCAGAGCAGCGGCATCCCGTCCTTGTTGCGCCATATCCAGATCGGCAGCGGCATCGCCACTACTGCGGCAACTGGCACGGCGGTCGTAACGGACCACCGTATAGCTGTCGGCCAAACGGGATGACAACTCAATGTATCGGCGGCTGTCACCGTTACCGCCAACAACCAGCAACAGCAACGGCCCTTGCCCTTCGCAGTCATAGGCGATGTCGGCGCCTTCGGTATGTACCTTGCCAGAATGTTTGCCACGTTCCATGTGATGCCCTGTCTCAATGTTCATTTAAAGAAAAATGCATGACGCCGACAAGCATCAGCGCAACGGCAACGAATCGAGTCCCCGCCGTCCGATACGCGTGCGACGCTTGATGACCGCGTCGCCTTCGCCGGCATGGTAGCGCTGCGCCAATACGGCTGGATCGAAGTCGACCCCGATAGGGTTTTCGGCGAAGTCCTCCGAATAAAAGAATTCGGTGGCCTCTTCAATGGTGTCGAAGTTATCTACTTGCAATTCAATCTGATTGCCGTCCGGATCCTGGTAGTACAACGATGTAGTCGGCCCGTGGTTGGTGCAATACACCGGCACGATATCCAGTCCGCGCAAACGTTCGTAGGTAATCACCAGATCGCCCAGCGTGGCGTAGGTGAATGCGATGTGATGTACCCCGGCCGCACCTTCGGCCTGTGGTTTGAGATCGGGCGCATTCAGCAGCGCGATACGGTGATGTTCCTCGTCATAGGTCAGAAAGGCCAGCCCTTGGTCGGCATAGATGGTGCGAGCGGCAAGGACGCGCAGATACCAGTCTTGCATTTGCTGGAACTGCGAGGTGCGCAGCACCACATGAGCCAGCTTGGCCGGTACGGGGACGGCTACGGTAGTAGCGCTGTTGTTCTGGGTGGCGTTGTTCATGTCGGTCTCCTTTGTTGGTGGTACGGTCTACGGTCTGTTCACGCAGCAGGCCGGTGGCCCGCCACAACGGCAAAAACGTCGGCTTGCTCCGTGCTGCTCCAGCTCGCACCGCTCCAGGCGATGTGCTGGTCCGGGCGGATCAGTGTCAGCGGCTGCGGGTAAAGCTGTCGCACGCCCCGGTTATCCGGATGCAATACTTTCAGTGGTATGCCGTAGCGTGCAGCGTCGGCGCAAGCAAGTGCGGTGTCATCAACGGCAGCGGTGGCGGACACCAGTAATGTGAAGCCGGCGCCAAAATGATCGAACAACGAGCTACCGTCATGCAGCCAGGCGTGCGGTGCGCGGCATCCAGGTTCGGCGCACGGAACGTAGTTAAGGAAGTCGCGCTGGTGGTCGTTGTCTGGTGCATCACCGGCGACGATCAGTGGCGAACCTGCATAGCTGTCACCGAGGATGGTTCCCAATGTGTAAAACTCGGACAGCTTGGCGCTGCGAATGCGCTTGCCAGTTGCGGTGCGCAGCATCTCGCCTGCCGGTGTGTCGTCTTCCAGTCCAGGCGAGAGCAGCGAACCACCCAACAGTGCGTGGTTGGCAGTGGCCTGCCCCATAACGTGCTGGTGTACTCCACGGCGCTCTTGCTGATAGCTGTCGAGCAACCCCGAACCACCCCAACCCTGCAGCACGGCAGCCAGCTTCCAACCCAGGTCCACGGCGTCGCCGATGCCCATGTTCATGCCGAAACCACCGAACGGCGGGTGCAGATGGGCCGCATCGCCAGCGATGAACACACGGCGGTCTCGGTAATGGGTTGCCAGCAGCTCGCTGGCGACCCATTCGTCCGCGCTGAGAATTTCATACGGCAGGTCGATGCCGGTGGCCTTGCGAATGTAGTCCGGTGCATTCTCGCGGGTGATCTGCACGCCCTCCGCCAGTGCTGTTGGCATGAAGAACCAGCGATCATCGCTGTCCATGGGCCCGATGATGCTGGGCAGGTCGCTATTGATCTGCCAGTACATGATCGCCTTGCCGTGTGGATGCGCCTCCGCCAATCCCGGTGCACGAAACACGAAATTGTAATTGCGTGAAAGTCCGTAAGTGCCTTCCATGTGCGCACCTATGGCTTCACGTACGCCGCTACGAGCACCGTCGCAACCGACCAGAAATTGCGCCTCCACTACTTGGAGCGAGTCACTCTCGACGTCTCCGATAGTGGCATGTACGCAATCGCTCAGCTGCTCGATGCCAAGCAACTGGCATTGCAATCGGAGCTGGACCGAAGGAATACCTTTCAGATGGTCCCGCATCACCTGCTCTACCTTGTATTGCGGTATCCACTGCGCGTGCTCCGCATACAACGGATTGCGACCGGGCGCGCAGTACAGCGCGTTGTCGAATTTAGCCAACTGATGTCCGCTGAGTCGCGTTGTGAACACGACATTCGATGGATAGTCCACGCCAAAGGGTGACGCCTCGCGCAACTTATCCGCCATACCCCAGCGGCGAAAGTGTTCACGGCTGCGAACATTGGTTGTTTTTGCGCGTGGCGCAGTGCCGACACGGTCGTTCTTGTCGATGACCAGGCAAGCGATGCCGCGCAGTCCGAGTTCGATGGCCAGTCCCTGGCCAACCGGCCCGGCACCGACGATCAGCACCTGTGTCTTGAGAACGGGTTTTGTCATGGTGCTCACCGCTTCTCCACCACGACCTGACGCTGGCTGCCCAGTCCCGCGATGCCCAGCGTCACCACGTCGTCAACGCGCAAAAAGCGCTGTGGTTTCTTGCCAAAACCTACGCCTGCCGGGGTGCCGGTAGTTATCAGATCACCCGGATGCAGGGTAAAAAACTGGCTGATATAGCTGATCAAGGCGGCCGGCCCGAACACCATTTTGGCAGTCGATCCTTGCTGCATGGTTTCGCCATTTACCTTGCACCAAATGTCGAGTGTGCCAGCGTCACCTGTTTCATCCGGCGTGACCAGCCATGGCCCGACAGGGGTAAACGTGTCGCAGCTCTTGCCCTTATCCCATGTACCGCCCCGTTCCAATTGGTAGCTCCGTTCGGATACGTCATTCACCACGCAATAGCCGAGTACATACGAGAGTGCCTCCGCTTCGCTGACATGGCTGGTCACCCGTCCGATGATGATGCCGAGTTCAGCTTCCCAGTCCAGTTTCTCCGCCTGTGGCGGTAACAGCGTAGCGTCATTCGGTCCGCAGATCGAATGTACCGATTTCATAAACAGCGCTGGTTCTGCAGGCAGTGCCATTGACGCCTCGGCGGCATGGTCAGCGTAGTTCAGGCCGACCGCAACGATCAGACGCGTGCCGGCGATGGGAGCACCGAGGCGCTGGCCTTGCGGAGCCAACGGATAGTCTTCCGCTTTGCTGGAAAGCAGTTGTGCGAATGCCGGGCTGGCAATAGTCTCGGGATTGAAATCCGGCACGAGCGCGCTGACATCGCGTGCGCGTCCTTCGGCATCCAGCACTGCCGGTTTTTCGAGGCCTGGCTGTCCATGGCGTATGAGTTTCATCGCAACTCCCTTATTCGAAATCAATGCCGCGGCTGTTCACATGTACCACCTTGCCTTCGAACATCGGCATGACGTTCTCGGCGAAAGTGGCTCGCACTGCCTGCCGCTGCGGCGAAGCCAATGCTTGCGCGATATCCTCGCTGCTATCAAATACCATGCGAATGGTGGCGAAAATTTCCGGGCCGCCAGCATCTATTTCCAGCGGAAATTCCAGACGTGCCGAGCGTACGCCTGGCAGTTTGGCGTAGGCGGCAGTGCCAACTTCAAGGCCGGCGATAAACTTGTCCTCGGTGCCCGCGACGGGGCGACCCAGAAAGAATGCGTTGCGTGTGTACATGGTGTCTCCTGGTATGTCGGTCGATTCAAATATGTGTGACTACGGGTATCAGGTTGTCGGCCTGGATGCGCCTGCGGTCGAAACTACAACCCGCGTCTGATGCGCCATGAAGCCACGACTTGGCAAATATGCAAATCAGAATGCCAGCGGTTCTTTTGACTAGCCTGGCCCGTGCGGCAGCAACAGTTCTATTCGCATTGGTATTTAGTCGTCTCCTGTTGAATACCTGTTGAGAGCGATTTTATGTGGCAGCATTTAATTAATCTATATAATGAACTTCATACCCAGAATGCATAGATTTCATAGATGAAAACCCCTGACCTGAATTTTCTGTATATCTTGCAAGCACTGTTTGATGAGCGGAGCGTCTCGCGCGCGGGCGACCGGCTTGGATTGACACAGCCGGCCGTTAGTCATGCCTTGGGACGGCTGCGAGAGATATTTCAGGATGATCTGTTCGTGCGTGCCGGCTCATCCATGGCGCCGACCCCGGTAGGTGAACATATGGCGTTGGCCAGCGGCCGCATCCTGGCGATGATCCAGCACGAAATTTGGGAGGCGCAAGCATTCGATCCAGCCACCACCACTCGGACCTTCTCCGTTTGCATGAGTGACATGGGTGTATTCGCGCTATTACCGCGCTTGCTATCCGCGCTCAGCGAACAGGCCCCCAATGCCACCCTCAAACCGATCCAGCTGCCATCCCCGCAGTTGGCATCCGCATTGGAGGACGGCGAGATCGACATGGCAATCGGCTATCTAGGCAAGATGGGACAAAATCTTTATCAGCAAACGTTGTTTCATCGTCAGTTGGTCGGAATCGCACGCGCCAGCAGCACCACGCAAGCAGAGGATATGACGCTGGCGAAATTCATCTCATCCCGCCACGTCGTGGCAGACACGCTAAAGCTGACCAACAAGCTGCTGGAAAAGGAATTGCGCCAGCACGGCGCACGGTTGAAGGTGGGAGTGCATGTACCCTATTTGCTGGGCGTGCCGAGCGTGGTGGCAACCTCAGACTTTATCTCGGCCGTTCCGAGTGAGCTGGCCGAGCTATTCTCGCGCTTCGCCGACATCCGGGTGTTTGAACTACCCGTTAAAATTCCGCATCTGACGGTCAAGCAATTCTGGCATGCACGGCACCACAAGGACGCCGCCCACAGCTGGTTTCGAGGCTTGGTCACGCGAACGCTGGGCACTGGCTCAGCCATGGCTAGCGACGATAAGGCGGATCACCGGCTATAGATAGTGGTGAAGATTTGCACCGAAAACTGATAATCATCTAGCCGTCCTCCCTCGGCAAGTGCCGAGCGTAAAGTCATGGTGCGAACCTCACTTTATCCAGGAGAACGGCGATGTTATTTTGTGGCATAGACCTTCATTCGAACAACTGTTTCGTCATCAGTGATGACGACGATCGGGTCCTGTATTCCAGGCGCCTGCCGAATAATTTGGGTCAGATCTGCGCAGCGCTGGATCCGTACCGAACGAACTTGTTCGGTGTGGTCGTTGAGTCGACCTACAACTGGTATTGGCTTGTCGATGGACTGATTGACGCAGGCTATCCACTACACCTGGCCAACACTACCGCAATCAAGCAATACGATGGTCTCAAGCATCGTGGCGATGAATCAGATGCCCGCCACCTTGCGCATATTCTCCGACTGGGATTGCTGCCTGAAGGTCATATCATGCCTCGGGCTACGCATGCAGTTCGTGACCTCGCGCGCAAGCGTATGCAATTGATTCAACAGCGTACGACGCAGATCGTATCGATCGAAACCTGTCTGGCGCAGCAAACCGGAGGGCGTCTCTCCACTAACGACGTGAAGCAGCTAACCGATGCACAGGTATCAAGGCGGTGGCGCATAAGCTGGCGCGCGCCTGTTTCCACATGTTAAAGACGGGAGAGCAGTTCTCAATCGAGCGCTGCTTTATGTCAGCTTGGCAACGGCTGGCAAGCCAGAACGTGGGTTGGACTTCGAGCCATCAAAAATTGATTGGATGTCGCGCCGTTTGCCATTGCTGTTTGTTCCGAAGGAAATGAATCGTCCGACATGCGAGCCACAAGGGTCTGGAACTGCGATACAGAAGCCATAGAACTGTCCCGCAATTGGACGCAGGTCGGTACCGAGATGCTTCTGGGGCAGTTGGACTGCCAGGGCGAAGAGAGTAGTAAGGCTTCCGCTTGATCCATATGGGTGACTGGTGCGATTCACGCAACCATACACTGAAGCAAAGGGCACGAAGTCAGCCAACAGAACATGACAGCGATGGCTTGATGAAATTAAGATATCGCGAAATATTGCGAGTGCTAAGTTTGTACCCTTGACAATGGACGGCTAATGGGTGACCCACGTTTGGGACACGACTTGAGTCAACAAAGTAGATTCATCTGCGAGATACTGAGGCCTATCAGAGTGAATCTCTAAACAAGTACATATTCATGCTCTCGCGTGATTAAAGACTGAAGCGGCCAAAGCATAGTCTGGTCTAGTGAAGATCAGTTGAGCGAAGCTCGTGATGAACTAGAGGTCTTCAGGCTGAACGGCCACAAATGCAAGCACGTATTTTGGCACTTGAAGGAAAAGGAGCGAATCTAGAAGGTCAACTTCAAAGGCAGCTCATTAAAAACGCACTACTGGAGCCACAAGTCAAACAGCAGCTACGGCAATCGAAATAACAACATTCTGATTTAGCAGAGATCCACTCGACGCACCATATCAAAACTAGCGCTCGATAGTCCCATCCAGCTCCCCTTTCAAATATTGGGCGACCACCACATGGTGCTCTTCGAGTTTAGACTCGACAATGCTCTGAAAAAACGTCAACGCGTGAGATTGATGAAGCGTCAAGCGACCGATGAGCATCCCGATGAGATACTCCATTAGGGCGTGTCCGCCTGAATGGCTTGCGGCGCGTACTTCTCCAAGCAAAAAATCACGCATCGTCTCGCTGAGCGCTTCATTGCAATTGCCGTATGCTAGCTCCCCTTCACGAGCTGCCCTGAGAAATGCAGCCTGCAGAATGCCGTCGCTGAACCGGCTAAAGGTTGTTGGGGATATTACCGCGCGCTCGTAGGTGTGCGATGTAAGACGGGCGCGATTGCGGCTCGCACTTTGACGGTATTTGTGGAACAGTGTGGTCACGATGGCAAAAATATCCGCTTGTGGTACAGGCCTAGCCCCATCTCGCGTCGCTATCATCGTGAAATCTGCCGCAAGCTTGAGCTGGATGCCCGCTGGACTTGGCCAGAACAACGCATCGACCAAGCCTGTTGCTGGTGCTTGTCTCAGTAATTCGATGCGCTCATTAATGCTTGCTGGAGTGGTGTGGCCCTCCAGCTCGAACCAATATTTGACTTCATTCAGCCGCGTGAATTCTTTCTGCCAACTATGATCAGCTTCACATCGTGGCAGGTCGAGATTCAGTACCGAAAGTTGGGTAAATGTCTTGGGTCCCTGATCCCCATAGGTCAAATTGGATTCCATCCGCTTGCGCTCATCGTCAGAGGCGAAGCGGAAGATCGGACTGACGTAGGTAATAGCACCACCAGGTTGCACCGCGCGCAAATCTCGGCTGATCCCCATCAACTCACTGGCCTCATCAAGGCAAGCCGACACAACTAGTGTTGCGCCCGCATCGGGG
Source organism: Herbaspirillum autotrophicum (assembly GCF_001189915.1). Lineage (GTDB taxonomy): Bacteria > Pseudomonadota > Gammaproteobacteria > Burkholderiales > Burkholderiaceae_D > Herbaspirillum > Herbaspirillum autotrophicum. The sequence continues at coordinate 125,596 of NZ_LFLS01000002.1, read as the reverse complement.
GCTTTACTCATGAGCAGAGCTTGCGGCGCGACGATCTTCACTGCTCCCCGGAGCTGCTCCGGCACAAACGTCTTCGCTTGTTTGGTAAGGGCATAGGTCCCTGGATATGATGTTGGAACTATCCTCTTCAAATGAACTGGCAATCCGCGCTGAAGGAGACGATTCAGTCGCTTGGAAATCTCCTTGACCCGACTCCTAGCATCTTTATCACCCGTCTTCGCCTTCAGCATGTTCTCGACGTCGAGATAGAGCTCAAATTGACGGTTTTCGACCGTTTTGTAGACTTTGAACAGGCCCGTACTCACCACCTTGTCTAGTAGTGCTCGGGTGTTTTCGTCGAAATCCGCTAGATTGACGGTGATTTCCTCAACCTTTGCCGGCTCTGTACGAAATTGATCGCCAACGATCGGAATGGGATAGGAATGTTTTTTGCAGTCAGGACAATTGGCTTGCGAATAGTTGTCGATAAATGCAAGTCCCTTGAAATCAAGCTGCGAGTCGGTCGCCAGATTGCAGAGCACTACACCAGGTGTTTGATCTCCTAAGTAAAACAATGTGAAAATATTCTCTTTTTTCGCATTACGTTTGATGAGTTCGCTAGCCAGCTTCCCGGATGTCGAGGCTGAAATCAGAAAAATCGTCCCTTCTGGATCGGTAACTCTGAGCTTTTCCAGTCCACCGTAGGACGCATGAGACTCTATAGCCGGTAACGCCTCGGCATCACCTCGTCTTAATCGCTCGTAAGCTAGTGCGTAAGCGATTGACGCGATGCCCGATGTATCGACAATCAGGCGCCGGATAGTCTTGCCGCGCAACAAAGGATAAAGCCAGAATACCAACTGATGGCTGACCGCACTCTGCTCGAACACATTCGCCGCCCTCAAAAATTGCCTGGAATGGGAACCAGAGGGCTTCGTAAAGTGCGTCCCACGGCTAGCAGTGACCAAGCCGCCATTCTTCTCAAATACATTAAATAATGAGAAGCGCCTTTCTTGTATCACCAACCTCGGACTATTGGTAACCGTACCATCCAACGTCTGGGCTTCAAAGCCACCTCCAGGCTCGTTTGACCAGCTCATCAAGCTGATTTTAGGTTCACCTTTCCGAAGGCGGAGAAAAGAGGAGGATTGTCCCTGAAGAATTCGTCGGATATCCGTAATGGACTCAGGAGCGCCATGGAAATTGATCCGTTCGAAAGGACCATGATTACTGAGTGCCGGCGCTATCTCGTCATCCAGCATCTCATCTCGGATGACCACGGGGTGGACGAACACAGACAGCACATTCTCTGTGCGCTTCTCATCCCCGATACACTGATAGGTGCTAATAGTGACGGGTTTCATAGATGCTCACCGAGAGGAATAAGGACTGCGACGTGAGCACCTTGCATATCCGGGTAGCCTTCTGTGATTCTTCTCGTAATCCCCCGCCTCCAATCCATCATTCGCTCTTCTGGGGCTGTTGCCCCCCCTTTCTTTTCCTGCAAGAACATGTTTTCGTACCATGCAAAATCTCGGTAGACATGAACTTTGTTCGTACGAACTCGAATAAATCCCTTCAATTCACGGAGGTCTCGCAGCACCTTCCACAAACCATATCCGCGGCTTTCATCGCCGGTAGTTGATCGACCGGTCGCAAAACATCCCAGAACGGCTTCAAATTGCTGTTGTACAGATGCTCCCCCGAATTTTTTCTTGAGATAGGTTGCAGCGAAGCCCGGTCCAGTGTCAAACACCGATAGCTCTAAAAGACCAAGAAACTGTCGTTCCTCAGCTTGTATTAAACGGTTATGTTGCTGAACCCTATCGCGAGTAAAGTAAGACGCAAATCGTTCCGCTTGATCTAGGCCTGACAGAATATCGCGTCCCTGTTCATCTTTCTGTGGCGCAGCACCGGTATACTCCAACTGTGCTGACGAATAGAAGCGAGCATAGGTGCCTCGAATCGAGAACGACAGTGGCTTACCGTCGGTCGTTAGCCGTGCGTGATCATGTGTATTTTTGAATAGCTCGTGCAGGATGGTGGTCAGTTGTTCTCGACGACTGCTAATTGCTCCACGGATGTTAGCCTCATCAGTCACCGACGCTATTAACTGATCCACGAGCAATCTGAAATGATCGCGATCTGCCACAGCGCCGGCTTTGGCTGCCGGATACAGTTGCGGAGGAAGTCCTATGCCAGCAGGAATGTTGTCTTGGCAGATCAACGCCGCTTGATCTTGAGCGTCTAAGTCAGGCCAAGAACGTTGCTGCTTGAAAAAGGCGTCTTTAAACTTGGCGAGTGCCGCCTTCGGCATCTCAATCCATGCCTGCTCATCGAGCATTCCAATTAGCGCACCTGGCAACGTGTCTGACATACGTTTCAAAGCGTCGACGGGCGGCTCATTTTCCCGCGGAGAGATGCGAAGGCGTCCATTTAAAGATCCGGTCCAAGTCGCCAAAAATTGGACCGCGGACGACTCCAGAAATAACTGTGCTTCGTGATCGCGAAAGTTTTGGCCGTCGAACGCGAGAACGCTGTCCGCACTCGCTTCAAGAGCATGGAGCAACCCTTCCATTTCTTCCAACGAGGTAGGAAATACCTGAGTCTGGGGTAATGATGTCATTGAATTGGACTGTCAGATGGCAGCGAATCACTGCGGAAGCCATTAGGGAAATTAGAAAATTTTCTTAATATTCTAATACTGGGATCAATAATACCAGTTGAGCAATAAATCAAATAAAGACTCATGCTCAATTGCCACAGAGCTGAATTTACATATTCTAGCTCCCTGATGTTTGGCGACAACGAATGTGCATTTAGATTTTTAAGCGGTAAGCATGGCGATTTGCTTGGGCATCGTAAAGGGCATGGTGCTCTGGTAATTTTGAGTGCTTGAAAAAATCGTAAAGCATTAGCTCAACAATTTCCTCACTTACCAGCTTGTGGTAGCACCAAGGTGGCACATGATAGTCCAGTGCATCACAAAACAAGTCCCAATCTGTCTGATAATCTACACAGATATAAACGTCTTCTTTGTCTCGACGCACGATCTCCAGCCATTTGATGATCTCCAAATGTAGATTGGGGCGCGAATAATAGGAATGTGGTATCTGTCTGAGCAACGGCACCACGGCCTCTCTTACAAATGCTGAACAGGCATGATCCGGATAAGGCACTTCGGCATAAAAGTCTTCACCATATTCCGACGCCAGACCCAAGCTGATGAGACTTGGTTCTAGAAAATCGGTGAATTCAGTATCCAAAAATACATTCATACGATGCTCCATCCGGTAAGGAATTTTTGTTGCTATATGTTACGGACAGACAGGGCGAATGATTGGCCCATGTTTCGACAAGTCGCTGAATGGAACGAGGACGTTCTCTCACGCCTTCAAATTTGACCTAGATAGTATCGACAGACCATCGAAGGGAAGCGTGGCACAAATCCCACGTAAAACGTTCTCGGAGTCTATCGAAATGGAAACGAATCGGAGTCTTGAGTCATCGCCGCGGAATCGACACGCATCTAGCTTTCCAGTTCGACGAGCAGCTAATACAACGTTATACCAGCCAACAAAGGTCGCCAAGTACATCAACCGCCAGCTTAATCGAGTTGTTCTTCCATCGAAATCTATCGCTTCAAAATTAAAAGGGAGTTGACGTAACCATATAGAACGATAGTCGTCGGTTCTCACAAGATTCCCTTCCAGCTTATAGCGCATGATGTAAAACGCCAACCACTGCGGAGAGAACTCCCTGACATCAATTGTCGGATCATCCCATGAATCGAAATAGCGTTGATGTTCACTATCAGAAATACATCCAAACTGTCTTTCGATTGTGCGTTTAATTAGGCGAATCGTACACAAATAGACAGACCGAGGAGTCTTCATAGCTTTCCCCAAACTAACGCGCTGAAGGTAATATCCAGGCCCTTCGTAAAGTTTGAGCTTCCAAGAACATATAGATAATTTTTTATACTTGGACTGTCGACAGAAACTTGGTAGTGGGAAATGGTTAAAGACTACGGCACATGCGAATTCTGTGGGGTCACACCACTCAGAGATTCCTGGCGCGACTATTCCAAACTGAAAATACCCCTTTTCCATAGAAGAGCAAAGTTGCCATCGCAACTTCTGCGATTTTTCGAACCACGCGCATAACGGGCTAAATGTACGAGAAATTGTCTCATGATGATCACGAAAATCCAGATACAGACTGAGATCCGGAGCAACGCCACTAATTGGTTCTCCGCAATGAACGCAAAAATATGGCCGAGAAAATAATTGTTTAGTGATATTAAAAAAGCCGACAGCATATCTGCACGTATGACAGCGAGCATGCAGGCGAACTTCATGCACTGGGCAATAGTCCAAAAACGAGAACTGAAACCAGTAGCTGTGATAACCTCCGCCCAAACAAATCGGACAGTAACGTAGGTGAGGTTCAAAGAGGTATAACGGGTATTTAGTAGAGCCGTCTACCAAACATTGCTCATTTTTGCTTAGAGGATGCCATCCTAGGACATCGGAAAAAAAAGATGTTCTAGCTATCCAGTTGTATTGCGGCCGATAACCAGGTATTCCAATAATCCTACGAAGTTGTGCGGGCGACAGAGTATTTCGCCAAGCAAATCTCCAGTAAACGCTCAATGCTGACTCATATGGCAAAGGGCTCAAGTCTCGTCCCGCCCATCGCGTTCCGATTGAAGCCATTTTTATATTTCCACGGTCAGATCACCAGCTTGCCCTCGACCTCTAATCAATAGGATTGCATCTTGAAGCTTTGCATAGGCAACCGCTTTTCTCCATGCATCAGCGTGAATTCTTCGAGGTTTATTGATTGCGGCATTATCCATAACAAACGTACGTATCGCGAGAAATGTTTGCCTAGCTGGAATTTGAATTTTTGACACTATAGATTTAGGCATTTCAGTTTGAATCGCATCGAGAAAATTCTGAGCTTGATCTTCCAAACGAAATCCTTCTGCGTAAGCATAAGGAAAGAAAAATCCAGTCCAAGTAATACCGGAACCTTGTGGATGCTCCGTAGAGTCTATGCCCGACAGAATCAATTTGAGATCATCAATGGTTTTATATGCTCTAAACGGAAGAATTCGCATTGCAAAACGTCCAATTAAATCTAGTCGTCCTTCGCTTCTAATTTTTTTTATAAGTATAGATAAATCTGGCTCCTGCCCCATGAGTACAGTAACCAATTGAACACCTTCTTTGCCCAAATCGTTATAGACATCTTTTAGAAAATTGAAATCTGACACCGCCATTGCATGAGCTTCATCTATCAACATTAATACGACGTTTTGCCCAGAAATACGTGCCTCATCAACAAGTGAATTTACTAGCCTTTGTCGCAAATCGAATGTTTCACCCTTAAGTTCGGAATGTCCGACGGTTACCAAAAAATGTTTAAAAAAAGCACGGATAGAAGGTATTTGTTGATTGTGAGTTTCATGTCTGAATATTGGCAAGGTTGGTAGTTTTTGCCGTATCATTTCTTCGATCATTTCAAGAGCGGAAGTTTTTCCCGCTCCGCTACTTGCGGACAAACATAAACCCGTCTCTCGGAGTAAAACAGCTCTCCAAACTACTGAAAATAATTCCTTTGCAGGTTTTGTAGGTAATAAAACTTGGCCAGTCATCAGTGGATGAAGAAGAATTTGCGATATTAAAGATTTTTCCTTTTCAACGTCATCTTCATTCTTCTTACTTGAATTTTCTTGAGTATTGAATGGGATATTAATCTGTTCCATTTTAACGACTCCTACGGACAAACACTTTCATTGGCGGATCGATAAGCAGTCCAAAAGGATCGTTAGTAGTATCGGCGTTCTCGCTCGGTACTACTGAGTTCTCAGTCGCATCCTGCTGAGTGGATTTTTCTCTAGATATAACGTTAGCAATCACCAAAGCATCGGCAGAAGTCTGGGCGCGAGTTTTTTTCTTTCTATTGGAGACCTCTTCGGATTTTTGTTGCACCCATGTTCGCATGGTGGATTCAGAGTCGCTTATTATGTTGAATGACTGGCTACTCCGATTTATCAACTTTCGATCGCGCCAAGAACATTCACTGTTTGTCCATGAGCCCCCGGCAATCATTAATCCTAAATTTTCCCCAGTTTCTTTAACGGTTGCATAAACAATGCAGCACCTACGCCGATAGGTATAAGTGATGAGCTTTTTTCCCAGAAATCGATAACTGCTAGCTAGTAATGGATTTGTGTAACGACACCGATCAAGCTTGAAATAAGGACGTTCGTTACGAGCCAAATTTCCTCGAACTGTCACCTCTTCAATATGCATAAGGAGCATGGGGCCTGTATTCCCTACATCGGGAATACTATAAGGAAAGAACCCGCTAGCAGGGCGACTAAGGGAGGCTTCTAGTATTTGAACAGGAGATGAGTTTTGACTCCGCTCACTTTTTCTCAAGTTATGTTCCCGTATACATCCGAATAAAATAGAAATTAGTTCAGACAAGAGAATGCGAAATTTAATAGCCTTTTCGCTGGGCTTATTTATTTTGCTGTCGGCGACTCCACTTCCGTAGGTCGATGGCATTCTTTGCAATCCATTCCTGGTGAGCTCGCCAAATATTTTTTCTATTAGATCGCGCCTCCACCAGGAATAACATGGGCCGAAATTTACCGCACATCCAATCACATCCATAATGTTATTTACGACATCATGCGCAGCATTGGACCAACCATTATCAATTTTTAGAGCACTGAAACATTGATTTTCAAGTCCAGGAATAAGTTGAACCAACAATGCTTTCCCCTCGTCAACGAACCTAGCACGAGGATCTTCCTTTATAAATTGTTCTGCCGTGAGACTGCTACTAATTACTTCTAACGTGCTGTCTCCGCTCGGTGTTTTTTCTAGCGCTACAAATGCGCCAGCTATTCCAGCACTAAACTCATCCACCAAAAAACCAATGTGCCAACGAGATACAGGTATTGGAACTTCGACGCCATAGTCGTTGCGAATAACGATAATAGATGCTGCGTCTATTTTATGAAAATCCAATTGCATAAAACTGTATGGACGCAAATTAGAGATTAAAGGCTTATATCCCGTTCCCACGGCACCTCGTCTTGACGCATCGCGTCCTAAACGAGCATATGCATGCCCAGCTCTTTGATTAATGTTATTTGCCAGATCTCGACAATAGAGATAAAGGGATTTATAACCAGCATTCTGAGTATTGAATGGCCAGTCATACTCTCCTAATCCCAATTTTCTCAACGCTTTCAAGAAATACTCATGTATGTTCTTTATGCTGATTCTTGCTTCATGCACTTTTAGCTGATTAGAGTGTTTTTTGAAATACAGATCGTTTACCAATTCCTCAATTTCAGGGAATCGTGTAAACAACAGCTTCAATGCTCCTGAACACCCAGCTGATTCATCACCAACTTCTCGTGCGGTAGACTTCTTCCGCTCATATGATTTAATAAGGACGCCTGGTAGTAATGCAAAAAATCCATATATGAAGCCGTCTTCTTTCAATACGACACATCTCTTTACCAATCGTCTGACTTCGTCATCACTTATGTTGCTCGCATTTCGTATTTCCTGAAAGGCTGTGCCATCCGCATACATTTCAACGGCTTCCTTACGCCGTCTATATATCTCTACGGCAGTTGGATTCAGGCCAAAACAGTCCGGGCGCGGCCAAGCTGTCAGATCAGCATAAGCCATTGGAATTAGTATGCGATTCACGCTCATCATTACCTCGCCGAAGTATTGTATTTGTCCCGAATAGTTCTGTATTCAAGTCAGCGGATATAACCCCTGCCTGCAGGCTCATAGCAACCGCAGCGAACATATAACTTGGCTCAAAATCGGTTGTATCTAAAAGCTCTCCGAAACGTATAATCGTCGATGACGTAGATTCCACGATAAATTTCGCCTCTCGTCCCAAATAACATCTCCTGCAACGGTTAATCGCAGCACACAAAATCAACCAGTTATCAAATAAAATCTCCCTGTTTAGAAAGTCATGTTCTGTAATTAGACGATCTACCTCAGGACGTTTCTTTAATTTCTTATCAGATCGTTTGAGGTCCCACACTTCGCTACCTTTATCGCGATAGTGAATTTTCATTTCAACAACTCCAAATGGATTTGGAGGTGAGTCAATCTCGTAACCAACTACAGAACATTCTCCTTCCAGCAGCACTGCAATCACAAAAGGCAAGTCGCCAAAAATATTTAATCTCTTTTTATTTTTAGGTGAGTCAAAAAACCAAACATTGGTGTTCGGCTGACGCTTCTTTAATGCAGTCTTTACCTTAACCCGTTGAAAAGAGCTTTCGGAAAAAGCTTCTGACGCAATCGGCATACACCCTCAGCGAAAAGACGATGACGTTTTTTTAGCAAACAAGTTAGCTAATAACAGCGATATTTTCTTTCAACGTTTTCTTAACGTCCTATCACATTAGCTGGTGATCGTATGATGTCAACGCCGGTTTATGACACCTGTCAGCATTTTCTGAATTATTTTTTTGACTGACAATTGGACGTTTGGCATGGCAGAGCACGCAACCGATACTTATGTACGTATCCATGATTTGAATCCGAAGCTACCCCGCAACGTTTGAGATTCACCATCGTGAAAAGAAGCACACTTATGACTTGGCCCGCTATGGTTAGGTAAATAAAATAGCACCCGCTACAAACCGATATGATTACGTAAAGATTGCTTTCGGTGAAATTTTTTTATGAAGATGGCATTACCTAAAGATGCTGGCTATTGAGATGAAAGTATTGATTTTCCGGGCCTGCGAGGGGCGTTTGATACCGATACCTTTACGTAAGAGCGCTCGATCAACGCCCTGTTACGATTCGTCCGGCAAAAATGAGGTTCCCTACGCCGACGCAAGGAACCGCCCACCAGAAATGGTCTGGCTAGAGGCTTTCAACTCTCCGTTTTTGGAGTTCCCGTGACGCTCATGCTCAATCAGAACCCTCCAAATGTCCGAATTTTCATCCGGCTGCACATGTGAGGCTGAGCTCTCCCAAACCTTACTGGGCGGCAGCCCATGTGCTAACGCTGAAATACATACGCGCAATGCCTTCACACCGCCCCCAGAATATGCTGCGGTCAAAGATCCTTTACTAAAGTTTGACGGTCGTCGCGAATGACGTCCACCTCCCCCCCCCATGTCAGGAGAGAATTGCTGCCGCCGTTACGCGTTTTTTTCATATTACAAACAAATGTTCAGAGACAATTCTCCTCAATTTCTCCGCCTTCAAGGGATTGGTCTCATTCAGATACGCCTGCATTACTCGTCAGACTACCTGCCCCCATTTTCTGCCGCCAGAGCAAAGCTGATTGCAGGAGATAGTTATGAACATTATTCGGTGAACAAACTTAACTTGTAATTTATCAAAACTCTTATTTATTCAAGTACTTAGCACTCTAATGAACAAACAACATTGAGGACTCGTAAATGGCGAATCGATTACAACTCGGTTCGTCCACATAGCGCCCTCGGGCAAATGGCACCGGACCAATTCCGGCAATTGCATCACACTGAGCACTCCTGACTCGTTGAATTGATATGTTCAGACTTCGGGGTGACCAATTGTGGCCAGATCCGCCGGCGTTGTCTGAAAAATCCGGTTGATCCAGTTGCCGAACAACAGATGCGCATGACCGCGCCACTGGTTTCTGGGATGCAAGGTTTCACAGTCTCCGGGAAAATAGTTACGTGGAAGATGAATGCTTCTTCCCGCGTCCCGGTCGCGGAAATATTCGTCGGCGAGCGTGGTCGAGTCGTACTCGATGTGATTGAAGATGTGAAGCGCGTGGTGTCGCGGATCGTGTAGCAGACAAAGCCCCGTCTCCGACGAGTCGATCAGTACGGATATACCGCTGCCGGGTGGAATGTCGGTGCGCCGCATTTCCATCCAGCGCGACACCGGAATGTGAAAATCGTCGGGAAAGCCTTTCAGGTACGGCGAGCAGCTATCTAATCCGTGATGACTGAACACGCCAAAAGCTTTTTCATTCAGCAGGTATCGCGGCATGTTGTGAAAATAATGCATCGCTGCCTGGGCCCCCCAACAAATGTTGAGGCAACTGTGGACGTTGGTTTGAGTCCATTGGAAGATATGCGTGAGTTCGCCCCAGTAACTGACTTCCTCAAAAGGCATCGTTTCTATCGGTGCGCCGGTAATGATGAAGCCATCGAATTTCTGCTCCCTGATGTCGCTCCAGTCGTGGTAAAACGATGCGATATGTTCGCTTGAAGTGTTCTTGGGAACGTAGCTGGAAGTCTTGATGAGAGTCAGTTCGACCTGCAATGGCGTGGCTCCCAGCAGGCGGGCAATTTGGATTTCAGTATTGATCTTGTCGGGCATGAGGTTCAGCAAACCGATGCGCAACGGCCGGTGATACTGAAATGTGGGGCCCGCCTCGTCCATTACCATGACACCCTCCTTTTCGAGCGCGGATAGTGCAGGCAAACCTTTGGGGATTTTGATGGGCATGGGCGTCCGTGGTCTTTTATCCGGCATAGTATCATCGGTATTTTTAGCGGCTATACCGTGCGTCTCACCTTTTAAAAAACCGTCGGGCAGTCGTCCCCGCGCAGACACTGTCAGCTGAATTCAACTACGCCATCTTTGTTCAACCATACCGATAATCGAAACCATTCGCCATGGCTGCACCCGTTTTGCAGATGATCCCTCCGGCAGTACTTTCCGCTCAAGCTGCGCTGGAAATTGCGTTTCCCGTGCTGCCTCCCCATGCCGCGCTGTGTATCGGCGTCACGCTGGCGCCGGCGCTGTTTGCTGCGATACCGAATTGCTGCTACGAATATACGTCTGTGGCGGAGCAAGAGCGCGCCGGACGTTTCCTGTACACCGGGGATGCGCTAAGGCATTTGTATGGCCGCGCCCTGCTGCGCCAAGCTGCGCTTGCTTATGGCGTCATGCGCGGTATACAGGAATTCGATCTTAACCCCTGGGGGAAACCGGTCTTTCCCGGTGCCTCGCTACAGGGCAATATCAGCCATTCGGGAATGCAGGTGTGGCTGGCGCTGGCGCGCGATTGCGAGATCGGGATCGATATAGAGTCTTCGCAGGCGCCCGCCGATTTTGCCGACATCGCGGGGTTGCTCCATCCGCAGGAACGGCAATCGATACTCGATGCATCCGATCCGCCGCAGGCGATGATGCGTTGCTGGATCCGCAAGGAGGCGGTGGCAAAGGCCGTCGGGCACGGCCTGTCGCTGCCACTGGATTCTTATGCCGTAGACTGCGGCATCGGCACGATCGACTGGCTCAGGCATGCCCCGCCCGGCACCGAGTTGCCGAATTGGCATTGCGTCGATCTGCCGCCGACGCCAGATCATGTCGGCGCGGTTTCCGCTCATGGCGACTGCAGCCAGATTCACATCTGGCAACTCAAGATTGGCACCGGATCGACGTGATCGTCCACCGTCCGGAGGAGAAAACATGAATGCACCCACCCCAATTACCAAAACCGGATAGTGTCGCTTGCACGCGCAGGAAGTGATCGTCCGGCACACGTCCATGGCCGGCGTCAGCATGGTCATTCCCGTGCCTTTGCTCGACATGGTCGCGTCTATGTCGGTGCAGATCAGGATGGCGAAGAAGCTGTGTGGAATTTACGGTGCCGAATTTAATCGTGGTGCGGCGCGCGACGTCATTAGCGGCATCCTGGGAGGATTTTCGTCAGGCAGCATCAGCGCGACCGCATTGCGCTACCTCTCTTTCGCCAGTTACTTTGCCGGCCCGCTGCCATCGGTGGGCCTGAGCGCGGCATATACCTACGTTCTCGGTGAAGTGCTGCTGGAGCGCCTGATCGCCACCGGACGCATTGATCTGCCCTCGCCTGCCGAAATCAAGCCTCATTGTCTGAAATGATAGCTTGACCCGGCGCCCGGGCGGCCTAACGTAATGGAGATTGGTCGAGCGAGGGGCGTTGCTCCTTGTGATGGCTTTCTCGCGCCTGCAAGTCCGGGATCGGCGCAACTGGTTTACCGGCGGCGGGTTCACGCTTTATTGAAGAGCGCTTTTCTGGCACTCCCGCGCCCTTGCCGGTGAGGCTTCCAGATTTCAGTTCGAGTCCAGTGTCGCCCTTGCCCAGATCGGCGCGCGGCGTAGCTGGCTTGCCCTTGGCGTTCTTCTTCTCCTGCGGCACACCATCGCCGTTGATCGAAATTAACGGCAAGCCGCCGGTCTTTTCGTTGCCGATCACGACCACTTTGGCGTTTTCCGACCGGGCCAGCTCCAGCGTCGCTTCGATGCCGCGCCAGCGCAGGTAGGCATCCGACATACCGCCACTGATGATTTCCTGGAAGTTGCGGATGCCGAGCGCTTCCACGCGCTTGCGTTCGCTCTCCTGCTGTTCCTTCTCGACAATCAGGGCATACTGTTCGACCTCGTGGCGCGCCACATTCTTGCGTACGATGGCGTCTTCCACACCGTCCGGCAGCACGATGCGCTTGACCAGCACGTCTTCGATCAGGATCCAATTCTGGCCGGAGCGCAGTTCCGTGTTGAAGCGATTCTTGATGTCATAGCGCACTGATTCGGATATTTGGTTCTGGATTTCCAAGCGATGGCTGGTGTAGATATCCTCCGGACGATAGATCGCAATCACGTCGCGGGCGCGGGCGCCGACTGACTGACCCAGCAGCGTCTCGGCGTACTCCGGGCCGGCGTATTTATGCAGCTCGCCGAGGTGTTCGGGGATCACCCGGAATCGCCAGGCCAGCGTCGCCATCAGCTTCAGGCCGTCGGACGACAAGACTTCGAATTCGCGTTCCACGCTCTGCAGGCGCGCGTCGTAGATGTACATCTCGTCCCACGGGAGCATAAGATGTGTGCCTTCCTTCTCGACGTGGTCGATCACGGTGCCGCCGCTGAAGCGTTTCCACAACACGCCGAGATGGCCGGCCGGAATCGTGACGATCATCGACGGCAGCAGAAACGCCAGCAACACCACAAGGATGATGGCCACAATCAGCAGGTCGTTGCTGAAAAACTGCAGGCGCCGGCGCAATCGTTGCCAGGCGGATGCTGCCGGAGGGTGGAATTCTTCGATGGTGCTCATGTTGCTGCTCCCTTGCTGGAGATACTGGTAACGCGACCGTCCTCAAGGTGGAGTCGGCGATCGGCGTGATGGAAATATTTGTCGTCGTGGGTAATGGCGATGACGGTGATGCCGGCGGCGCGCAAGCGCGGCAAGACAAGCTGGTAGAACTTGGCGCGAAAATGCGGATCCTGATCGGCGGCCCATTCGTCGAGCACCATGATCGGCGGATGTTCCAGCTGTGTCGCCACCAGGGCGAGCCGCTTGCGCTGCCCGGTCGACAGATCGACGGTGGAAAAGCGGCGGCCGTCCAGATGCACTTTGTTTTCGACTTCCATCTCATCGATCAGGCTTGCCGCGCGTTCACGGTCGATGCGTTCGACGCCATACAGCGTCGGGAACAGATGGAAATCGGAAAACACTGCGCCGAAGATGTTGCGATAACGCTGCATGTCGGCCCTGTCCACCAGCCTGCCGTCAACCAGGATTTCACCGGAATCCGCCGGATACAGGCCGGTCAGCATCTTGATGAAAGTCGTCTTGCCGGAGCCGTTGCCGCCGGTAATGAACAAAGTCTCGCCGCGCCGTATGCTCAGGTCGATCGGGCCGACCACAAAGCGTTCGCTGCCCTCGCCTCGCGCAAAGGTCAGATGCCGCAAGTCGATGCTGCTGAAATCTGAAAATGCCGGTGCCGCGACTTCTCGCGCGTCGTCGGCGACGATGCCTTTTTCGACGTTCTCGTCGAACAATTTTTCCAGTTTCAACAGATTCTCTGCTGCCGCATTGGCTACCGTGATCTGCGGCGCAGCAGAAATCACGCCGGACACCGGGCCGACAAGAAACAGCACTGCCGTGAGCACCTTCACCGTGCTGTCGGCGAAGGTGCTGCTCAATGCCGGCAAGATAAACACCAGCGTGCCCAGCAAGATGAATATGGCGACTTGCGAAAAAACGAAATTCACGCCCAGCGCGCGCTGCGCCAGGGAGCGGAAGAACGCCGTCCGGCCGGACACCATGACCGCATCCTGCAGCAATTCGGCGGCACGCCGGCTGGACAGCTTCACTTCCTTGAAACCGGCCAGCAGCCCTTCGACCATTTCATGCAGGGCGACCACTTCTTCGTGGGCGCGCCGCAAGTCGATGCCGGCGCGTTCGCCGCGCTTGCGGTACAGGCGTGCCGCCACCAGCAGAACCACGGCCACCAGCGCCAGTGCAGGCAGCGACAAGGTTGCAATGTAGATCGTGGTCCAGAAGATCATCATCACCGCCTGGACGCCGAGGATCAGGCTGCCGGCAGTCTGCGAGATGGTCTGCGTATCGGCGTTGATGGCGGAAAAAATGGCGCCGTGGCCGATCTTTTCGACCCCCAGCAGTTCGCAGTCGGCCAATTTGCGGATCAGGCTGCGGCGACGCTCGTCGACGATCCGCTCAACCTCGTCGGTGGTCGTCTGCAAGACATAGCGTTGGCTGAAGATATACACCAGCAAGGCGATCCCGTAGAGCGCGACGGCAACCAGATGGTTGCCGTGGCCGGCCTGCGAGGCGGCCGCAGAATTGACGATCGCCAGTATGCCGGTGCTGGCCGCGCCGGCCAGCAGCGCCATCAGTCCGAGGCGTTGCAGCGAGGTCCGCGCATCGCGGACAAGAAGTTCGGTCAGACGCATCAGATCAGCGCTCTGCCGGCTCGTGGGAATATGGCTTGCTCTTGTCGTCAAGGGCAGCGAACAGCAATACGTAGATAAACGCCACCAGCGGCGTCAGCAAAAACGCAAGCACCAGCGTGCGCAGCGATCCAAGCTTGCTTCTGCGCGCGATGAATGCAACCAGCAGGCACAACACGACATAGATTAAAAATGCGACAGGCATGATGACGGCTCCTTGTTATTTCTTGTCTTGAATTTTTAGTGGCACTGCACCGTATTCCAACGCCCGCACGTCTTGGGCGCAGCTCTCGCCGGTTTCGTACAAGCATTGAATGACTTCGGCTTCGCCGGTCGTTTCTTCGCAAGCGGAGGTGTCCAGCACGCTCGGGAAATAGTGCACGTCCTGCTTGCCGGTCTTGATCAGATAAAAGCGCGACAAGGTACTGCCGATGGTCTTGCCCGCCTTCTTGTAGCGGATGCCGACGACGAGCTCTTCCAGCGTCTGGTTGGACGAATTGGTCAACTGGATCTGCGGCGAACAACTCGGCTTTTTGTTGCCGCCTTCACTGGCGACCATGATCGCCTGCGGCACCGCCAGGTAGATCAGCCCTTTCGGACGGCGTTTCTTGAGCAGCTCCTGCAGCGGCTGATCAGACACGAAAGCACCCGCGCCAAGATGATGGCTGGCGTCCTGTGCACGGGCTTGCACCGGCAGCACACCGGTCAGTGCGGCTAATCCGACCAGCGTTGCGATCAGTGTCGACCGGCTGGTCCTTCTTGCGTGCAGCGCGACGACCGGCAGCAATATTCTTTTGTTGTTCATTGTGCGGCTCCGCTCAGACGGAGACAAGTGATGATAAATCGGCCGACCGCGCCAGCGCCAGGTCGGTATTCAACGCCGGACAGACATCGGCGCTGCGGAGAAAAAAATGATCTCCGGCAAATTCTCTCAGGACGAAACCGGCGCTTGTGAAACGCCGCCAGCCGGCCATCGCCTTGGCACCGGCATGCACGTCGTCGACGCCGGCATAGGCCGCGATCGGATACGCTGCGGATCCAGCGCTGGTATACGCGTCGAGGTCCAGCGGCGCGGCGGCGAGCGCAAAGTCGGCCCGCATGACCGGCAACGTGAGATCCCAGAACCCCTGTTCGCGCGCCATCGCCACAGGAATCCCGCCGTATTGCAGCAACAGCGCTTTGAACGACTCGTCATCCATGCCCGCTGCCTGCAAGGCCGGCGACGGCATATCCGGCGGCAGGTGCGCCGCGATGATCAGTTGCACCGGCGGCGTACCGGCGGCGACCAGTCTGGCAGCCAGCGCAAAGGCAAGACGCGCGCCCATGCTGTAGCCGAACAAGGCATAGGGACGATCAAGCGCGGGGGCAAGCGCTTCCTGCAAGGCCGCCAGCATGTCTTCCCATGCGTGCAAAGGCGTTTCGCCCAGGCGTGTCTCGTGGCCGGGATACTGCACCGGGGCCACGCCGATGCCGGCCTCTGCCAGTCGGGCGCGCCAGGGTAGAAAATTCGATGCGCCTCCGCCCGCGAAGGGCAGGCAAAACAAGCGTGTGTGCGCATCCTCCCGGCCCATGCCGAAAGGAAACCAAGCACGTGATTTCTCTGGTGCAGTCATCGAAAAATAGTCATTCCACGGGATGCATGCGGCCGCCAGGGGGCGCGTAAAAAATACCGGAAGTGCATTCACTCCCGGCACGCAGTTTCTTGCAGGATTTCCTGCCGGATTCCCCGCAAATCGTGCCGGCAGCAATCAGACTGTGTCTTTCTTGGCCCCGGGAGCATGCTTCTTCAGGAACTCCTTGCCCTCCTGAACATGCTGCTTCAGCTTTTGCCCCATCTCTTTCGTATCGACGTCGAGCAAGCTGCCGCCCGATGCAAAGTGTTGCAGGAACAGTTTGCCGACCGCATAAGTAGTTGCGCCCGCCAGCGTCGATTGCGCCAGGACGCCTGCGGCGATGCCGACGCCCGGGATGAACTTCAGGACGCTGCTGACCGGTCCGGCAATCATCAGCGGCAAGTACCCGCCGAGCACCGCACCCAGCAGTTTTTTGCCGGTTTCATCGGACAGCCTGAAACCGTACAGGTTGCCTATCTTGCGCAGCAGGCTCAGTTGCACGCCGGTCAGCGCGATCAGGTCAAGACCCGGAATCGGCAGGATGCCCACGCCCATGGCAGTCATTGCGTGATTTTTGATGGAATGGAGCGCCTCGTTCTGGACTTCGGCCGGGGTCAGTTTTGCGGCCTGCTCGGTAGCCTGGTCTGCTGCTGGTGCTTCTGCCGTGATCGTTTCTTCTGCCTGATCGGTAGTTTTCATTGCCATCTCCTTCATAAATTAAACGCCCTGACGCGCATGAGACCTGACGGATAGCTCAAGGCTTCGGGAAAAGACTCTGCCGCATATGACAGAGCGTCAATATCGGGAAATCAGTCGAACACATGGTCAATGCTCGATACACGGACAACGCATGCACAATATACGCGGGCCGCAGAAATTATTGGGCATAGCGCCAATATATTCAACAAATTCCCAACAAAAAACGTAGTTGCCATCTGAGTTCATCTCACATGCAAGCTCCTCCTTGCTGATCACCCGGAGAAATATCTGTTTCCGTCCGTTCTGCGAACCCTGGTTCACCCTGTGTGTGCTTCAGTCCGGCCGGCCGCATATCGATCCATAAGTCGTCAATCCGGTCCAGGCAGCACTCCTGTGACGCCGGCTCGCTTACGACGCGCCATCCGGCCGGCAACTTGCGTTGTGCGGGCCAGACCGAATACTGGCCCTGCCCGTTCGCCACGACCACGAAGGTATCTGCGCCCGGGGCGATCTCGTCGGCGGTTTGCCTGTCAGCCATGCATCCCCTCCATCAGAAGTCCCAACGCCGATTCGTCCAGTGATTCAAGAAGCATGGCGTAAGAGCGCAGCATGGCCTCGGCTTTCACCTGCGGCACCAGTCCTGCGTCATACACTGCAATCAGATTCAAATGATCTCCCGGTGTGACTTCCAGATTGAATGGGTGATGCCAGTAGTCGCAAATGGCGACGTCGCTCACCTGCAGCGCGGCGTTGCCGCTTCCGACCTCGCCCAAGGGATAGTTCTGAATGCGCAGCGCGGTACCGAACAAAGCGTCGCCGTCGGACAAACCGGCGCACTGTGCAATTTCCGGCAACGCCAGCATCGCGTGCGCGGTGGTCGCGACGCGCCGGCGCTGCAACTGCAGGCAGGCCTCGACAAAACCAGTGTCGGGATCGATCTTGCAACGCAAGGGCGGCGTGTTGATCAGATTCCCGACCATGGTTTCGATACCGTCGACCTCGGCGGGACGCAAGACCGAAGTGACGCCGAAGCAAACCTCGTCCGCCCTGCTGTGGCGTGCCAGCACCAGCGCCCATGCCAACATGAAAATGCTCGGCGCCGACAAGCGATGCCGGCGCGCAAACATGCCAAGGCGCGCACCGGTTCCGGCTTGCGGTTGCCATGTCATTTCCGCAAAACGGCCGCTGCAGGCAACCCCCTGCTCCGCCGGCCAGCGCGACGGTGTCATCGCGGCCAGTTCGGCGCGCCAGAAGTCGCGCGCCGCTGCCGCATCCTGACGTTCCAGCCAAAGCAGGAAGACACGAAAATCCGGGGCCGGCACCGCTGTTAATTGTTTGCCGTAGGCGGCCATGACTTCGCTGAGCAGTACCGGCATCGACCAGCCGTCGATCAGAATATGATGATAGGTCCAGACGAAATGCTGACCGGTCGCCGTCTGCAGCAAGGAAAAACGCATTAGCGGCGGCTTGGCCAGGTCGAAGCCGCGCCGCCGCTCCTGCAGGCAATAAGCGTCAATGGCGGCGCCGAGATCTTCGTCCGGCAAACCGGTCCAGTCCTCCCGTTGCCAGGCAAGCGGCACCGCTTCGCCGAAATGCTGTCGCGCCTTGCCGTTCTCGCCGATGGTGAAGTGGGCGCGTAGCGACAGATGCCGCACCAGCGCGGCTTGCCAGGCGGCGATGAAGCTGCCGCTGTCCAGTTCCGCCGGCAAGCGCGCCGTGAATTGCACCACATAGGCAGAAGAATCCGGATACGCCATGGCATGCGCCAGCATGGCGGCTTGCTGCGGTGCCAAAGCGCAAGCTGCCACGGCGACGTCTGCCGCTGCCGCCGCGGCAGGAACATCCCGCGTTAGCGCCTGCAGCCAGTCGCGCATGGCGGCGCATAGCCGATCCGCAAAGGCCTGCGGCAACACACGCGGATCGAAAGTGAGGTCCAGTTGCAAGCGTCCGCCGGCAATCAAGGCATTGACTTCCAATACATACGGACGCGGTGTCGAGGGCGCAAAACCTGCACCATCGGCTTCCGGTGCAGGCCGTACAGGCAAGCTGTCGGGCCAGGCCGTATCCCATTGGCCGAGGTAGTTGAAGGCGATTTCGGGCACCGGCAATGCCGCCAGCATCGCGCGTACTGCCGCATCGGGCGAGAGGAAACGCAGCACCCCGAAACTGAAGCCGTGCCGTGGCATCGCCTTGAGCGCTTCGCGGATCTTGTCGATGCGATGCTCGCCGAGCGGCATGGTCCACGGTGCCAGCACGGTGAACCAGCCGGGGATGCCACCGACATCGATGCCTTCCAGCATAATGTCGCGGCCGTGAGATTCGAGCGCTATGCCGATACCGGAGCCGCTTCCAGCTGAGCCGCCGATCAGTTCATCCAGCGCCACGCTCAAGGCGGTCAGCAAAATCTCTTGTACCTGGGCGCCATGGCTGCGCGGAAGCTCCCGCACCAGCACGCTGGTGACGCTCTCGTCCAATGCAAAGCTGGTGGTCTGCGCAGCGCCGGCCGTCGCGGCGATATCGGTACGCAACAACGGCAAGCGCGCTGAATGGCGCGGCTGTTCCAGCCAGTAGCGCAATTCGCCCAGCGCTTGCGGAGATACCGCATGGCGTTCCACTGCCGCCGCCCACAGGACAAAAGAAGCGTGCGCGCCGTTACCGGAGGCAGACGGCAAGCCGATGGACGAAGATGTCTGCGCTTGCGCGTAGGCGTCGAACAGGTCTTCCAGCAAGACGCGCCACGACACGGCATCAATCACAAGGTGATGCGCAACGACATGCAAGCGGGCCATGGGCTCGCCGGCCGGTGCCACGTACAGCACAAGCCGCAGCAAGGGCCCCTGTTCGATATTCAGGCGCGTCTGGTTGTGCGCTGCGCCTTGTTCCAGCAATGCGCGCCAGCCGGCCGTCTCCGCTGGCGGCGGCACGACTTCCAGCAGCGTCGCGGCATGCTCGCTGAGATGTTGATGCCAGACGCCGTCGACCTGCGTGAAGCGCAGCCGCAGCGCATCATGGCGCGCGCAAACGGCCTCCAATGCGAGGCGCAATGCCTGTGCATCCAGTCCGGCCGGCACTTCCAGCAGGAAGCTCTGGTTGTAGTGATGCCGATCGGGTGCATCCTGATGCAGGAACCAATGCTGGATCGGCGTCAGCGGCACTGGGCCGCTTGTTGGCGCCGATACTTGTGCTGATGCCGGCTGGCGTTCCAGCGTCCGTCCGGCGGCGTCCACCTGTGCCGCCAGCGCTGCCAGCGTCGACGAATCGGGATCCATGATCTGGTTGAGCGTCAGTGCGACGCCTTGCCTGTTGGCTTTGGATACCACCTGGATCGCGAGAATCGAATCGCCGCCCAGTTCAAAGAAGTTGTGTTCGCGCTGCACCTGCGCCACATTGAGCACCTGCGCCCAGATACCGGCCAATTGCCGTTCGGTCTCGCCGGCATAATCGCCGGCGGCGGCTTCCAATGGCTGCGCAGTGGTTTCCGGCATCGCTTCCAGCGCCTTGCGGTCGATCTTGCCGTTGACGGTCAGCGGCATGGATGGCAGCACGATGAAACAGGCGGGAAGCATGTGCGGCGGCAGTTGTTCAGCGAGGAAATCCCGCAAGACGTCATTCGCTATCGGCGCGCGCGTCTCCAGACAGGCCGTCAGACGGCGGTCGTTTTCGCCCTCGCCGTAATGACGCACCAGCACCGCGGCGTGGCGTACCTCGGCATGTTGCATCAACGCCGCCTCGATTTCGCTCAACTCGATACGAAAACCGCGCAGCTTGATCTGGTGGTCATTGCGCCCGACAAACTGCACCCTGCCGTCGGCGAGACGATAGCCGCGGTCGCCGGTTTTGTACAGGCGCGCCCCCGGCGCACCGTAAGGATCCGGCAAGAAGCTCGCAGCGGTCAGGCGCGGCCGGTTCAGATAACCGCGCGCCAGCCCTGCCCCGCCGATATAGAGTTCGCCGATGACACCGGGCGGCAGCAGTTGCATGTCGGCATCCAGCACGTGCAGCTGCATGTTCGGCAGCGGTCGGCCGACCAGCAGTTGTCCGCTGTTGGGGCCGCTGTCAGACCATGCCTCGACGCTGACTGCAACCGATGCTTCGGACGGCCCGTAGCCGTTGTAGAAACGCCGTCCGGGCCCCCAGCGCAGGACCAGTTCGGGTGCACAGCTTTCGCCCGCGACCACCAGTGTCTGCAAATCCGGCAGGCGGCTTTGATCCATCGTCGCCAACGCAGTCGGCGGCAAGGTCGCCGCGCTGATCCGCTGATGCCGCATGAACTGTTCCAGTCCGTCACCGACGCGGGCGGTAGCGGCGTCGGGCACGATCAAGGCAGCGCCTGCGCCGAAGGCCATCGTCATTTCCCAGATCGACGCATCGAACGACAAAGAAGCAAACTGCAACACACGTGCGTCCGGCAGCAAGCCGAAGGTGCCGCGCTGAGCATGCGCCAGCGAGCGCAGGCCGCCGTGGGTATTGCCGACGCCCTTGGGCGTACCGGTCGAGCCCGAGGTGTAAATCACATAAGCCAGTGCCTGCGCCTCAGGCGGTGGGAAGTCGAGGTCATCCGGGATATCGTTCAGGGCGCTCAGGACAGGAACAATATCCGACGCCGCAAACAACATGTCCGGATCCTGCGTGATCGCCTCGGCCTGCAATTCCCTTGCGCACGCGCCATCCGCGATCAACAAGCACGCGCCGCTGTCTTCCAGCATGAAGCGCCGGCGCGCTGCCGGATAGGCGGGATCAAGCGGGACAAAGGCACCCCCGCAGCGCAGGATGCCGATGACCGCAATCACGTAACGCGAGGATCGCGGCAAGCACAGCGCGACCTTCTTTTCGCTGCCCACACCGAGCGTTCGCAGATGCCGCGCCAGTCGCATCGATTCGACCCGCAATGCGGCATAACTCAGACTGCCTTCCTGATCACGCAAGGCGATGGCGCCCGGGGAATGTCTTGCCCATTCATCGATTTGCTGCGGCAGGAAGGCCGGTGCGATCGCTTCGACCGGACCTCTTCCCGCCAGCAATGCCGCTTGCGCATCGAGATCGTCCAGCGCCAGTAAGCGCGCCGCCGGCCATTCCGGATGCGCGGCCATATTGTCCAGCAAGCGTCCCAGCTGGGCCAGCAAACGTTCGGCGGCCGCAGCGGGAATGCTGCCGTCGCGATGCAAGGCCAGGCGCAGGCTTGCGCCGGGATTGCAGACCAGTGTCAGCGGATAGTTGGTGCGTTCCCTCACTTGCACGTCGGCCAGTCTCACTCCGCCGCCAGCCATGGATTGCGCCTTCGGATAATTCTGCACCAGCAGCAGCGTCTGGAACAACTCCTGATTGCCGGGCAAGGATGCCGCCTGGCGAATCTCTGTCAGCGACGCGCCGGCATGCTGCTCGCGCTCCAGATGCTGCTCCTGCAATTGCGCCAGCCAGTCGGTCAGCGGTGTTGCAGATGGAATCGTCAGGCGCGCCGGGACAGTGGCGATGAGCATGCCGATCATCTCTTCGATGCCCTCGAGTTCCGCCGGCCGGCCTGAGACAGTGACGCCAAAAACCACGTCCCGGCTTGCGCTGCAGCGTGCCAGCAGCAATCCCCAAGCCGCCTGCAACACCGTGCCGAGCGTGGTGTGCGCGCGCTGCGCCAACTTCTGCACGGCTTGCGTGCGCACCGCGGACAATTCCATTGTGTGGACTGCGGCTGGTATCTCGGCTTGCTTCTCCGCGTTTTTGTCGGCTCGCGTCGGCATCGCATCGCCGGCCCGCATCGCGAAAGCCAGCGAGGTCGGCTCTTCGATTCCTTGCAAGGCACGCTGCCAGAACGCGATGTCGTCGTTGCGTGCGCCCCCGTCAGATCCGTTATGCCCCCTGCGCCGCTCCTGCCAGTGCACATAGTCGGAGAAACGTGGCGCCGCTTTCAGGCGTATCCGGGAATCGCCCAGCGCCTGGCGATACAGCGCAAAGATGTCGGCCAGCAGCACCGACACCGACCAGCCATCCAATAGCAGGTGATGCGAACTCCATACCAGCTCATGGCGCGTATCGCCGACCTGCAACAACTGCAATCGCAGCAGTGGCGCTTGCTCCAGCGTGAATCCACGCGCCACGTCAGCGCGCATCAGCTCGTCCAGCGCAGCTGCGCGCGCCGTATCTTCCAGGCCGCGCCAGTCGGCGGCGGACCATGGCAATGCCAGCCCGGCGTGCACGCGCTGGCGCATGGCCGGCAGATCGCGCCAATGAAAGCTGGTGCGCAACATGCTGTGGCGCTGCAGCGCTTGTTCCCACGCGCGGCGCATGGCACCGGGGTCCAGTTCACCGTCCAGTGTCAGGCAGAGCTGATTGCAGTAGATGTCGGGGTCGCGCAGGCTGTGGAATACAATGCCTTGCTGCAAAGGCGTCAAGGGCAGTTCTTCTTCCACGCTGTCCTGGCGTGAGCAAGCACGGCGCTCGGCGGCAGCGGCGATATCGCGCAGCGCTGCCATCACTTCACGCAACCACGCGCCGATGCGTTCGCGCTCGGCGGCGCCCGCAGGAAAACTGACGGCGCCGCTGAGACAGCCGGCGCGGATGCCCGCATTGATTTCAATGACGTGGCTGCGTGCGAAGGATTCGCTCTGTGCTTGTCCGCTGTCTTCGTCGAGGGCGCAGAAGCCGTTGCCGCCATCGCTGTGGACGGTTTCGATCGATTCGCGAGTTTCGATATCCAGCCTGCCGAGATAATTGAGCAGGATCTTTGCCGCCGGCAGACTTTGCAAAGCGGCGCGCTGCCCGGCATCGGTCGACAGGTAGCGCATGACGCCCATCGCCAGCCCCTGGCACGGCGATTCGCGTACGCGCTCACACACTTGCATCACGATCCCGGCAGGATCGCATTCTCCTTCCGGCCACTGCAACAGCACCGGTTGCACGGCGGTAAACCAGCCCACCACATCGGACAGATCGAGGTCTTCAAACAGGTCGACGCGGCCATTGCGCTCCAGATCGATCAACAGAGAACCCTTCAGGCCGATACGAGCGGCGCCGATGAACAGTGCCGCCATGAGCAGTTCGTCCACGCGCGCATGAAAAACGCCGGGTGCTACTTGCAGCAGGAGCGTCGTGGTCTCGCTGTCGAGCGACAGCGGCAAGATTTCTGCCGCGCCCGCGGTTCCGGCCGGCAGATGCGCCGGCAACACGGAAAGCCCCTGATCGGCGAAACGCGTGAGGAAGTAATCGACCGCCGCTTGCGCCACCGGCGTGGCGGCCAGCGCGTGCAATTTGCGCGACCAGGTGCGGTAGGACGCAGTCGCTGCGGGCAAGGAAACTTCGCCGCGCAATGCCTGTGGGTAGGCAAGACTCAGATCATCCAGCAACACCGACCAGGAATAGGCATCGATGGCCAGGTGATGCACTGCGATCATCAGCCGTCCGGCAGGCTTGACCAGGACCGCCTGCAGCACGCGGCCGGTACGCAGATCCATGCCGCGCTGGGCCTGCTCATAGGCTGCCAGGCGCGCCGGCAATTCGGCGGAAGCGCCGTCCAGCACGCGCAGGACAGGTCCCGGTACGGATGCGGCAATCTGCAGGATTTCTCCATTGGCTTGCAAGCGCAACATCGGATGGCGCGCCACTACTGCCTCCAGCGCGCGCTCAAGTGCAGCGGGATCGACCTGCGCCGGCGTTTTCAGCACGATCGACTGGTTGTAATGGGCGCGATGTTCTCCCGCCTGTTCGAAGAACCAGGCCTGAATCGGCGTCGCCTGCACCTCCCCCTCATTGTCTTCGTCGGCGGCGGGCAGAGATAGCATGTCGCCTGACATTCCTTGCCGGCGCGATTGCAACGCATGCATCAGCTCGCGTACCGTCTGGAAACGAAAAATGTCGCGTACCGTCAGGTTCAGCTGCAACTGGCGTGCGCGCGACACGACTTGCAGGCTGCGGATGGAGTCGATGCCGAGCTCGAAGAAATTGTCGCAAGGCCCGACCGCGGGCCGGTCCAGCACCTGGGCGAACAATGCGGCCAGCGGCGCCTCAGCCGCCGTAGCGGTGGCGATCACGGCCGATGCATCGTGCTGGGACGCGAACTCGTTCGTGATGTCCAGCTCCAGCAAGGCGCGCCGGTCGGTTTTTCCCGATGCGGTGCGCGGCAACCGCGGCAATATGACGCACAGCGCCGGTACCATGTAGGCAGGCAGGCGCTCGCCCAGCCACGCACGCAGCAGGCCCGGCTCCAGTTCCGAAGCACCGCCTGCGACAGCCAGCAATTGGCCCGAACCTGCAGTGTCTGCGCTATCAGCCCGCATCAGCACGGCCGCTTCGCGAACCTTGGGATGCGCCATCATGGCCGCTTCGATCTCCGCCAGTTCGATACGATAGCCGCGTACCTTGGCCTGCTGGTCTTTGCGGCCGATGAACTCCAGCGTACCGTCAAGACGGCGGCGTCCCAGGTCGCCGCTGCGGTAGCTGCGCAAGGCGGAATCCAGCGGATGCGGCCGGAACGCGGCGGCAGTCTGCTCAGGCTGGCCGACATAGCCTTGCGCGACCCCGGCGCCGCTGATGAGGATTTCGCCGATCACGCCAGGCGGCACGGCCAGCCCCCGGCCATCGACGATTTCCAGCACGACGTTGACAATCGCCCGGCCGACGGGCAATACGCCGGCGGCCGGAGGCAGCGGCTGGTCGGCTGGATTGAAAAAGGAAGAGGTAATGGTCGCCTCAGTCGGGCCATAACCACTGCGAAATGCAACCGGATGTGCGCATAGCGCCTGCCATTCGCGCCAGCGGCGGGCAAACACCCGGTCGCTGCCGGTCACCACCAGACGCAGGCAAGCCGGCGGTGCACGGCGCGTCTGACCGAGCGCGCGGACCCACTCATGCCAGAATGCCGCCGGCAAGTTCAATACGCTCAAGCCTGCTTGCTCCACGTGTTCCTGGAACGCGTCGATGCTGTCGGTGACGCTCTCTGCGCGAATCACCACGCAAGCGCCGGACGCCAACGTCGGGAAAATTTCTTCGGCAGCGACATCGAAATCGGCGGCAGCAAATTGCATGACCCGGTCATTTTCGCGCAAACCGAAATCCTGCGCCACTGCGCGTGCATGATTGGCGAGATTGGCGTGCGTCACGGCCACGCCCTTTGGCGTCCCCGAAGAGCCGGAGGTAAAGCAGACATAGGCCAGCGCCTGCCGTTGCACAAACCCGGCACCGACGCTGCCGCACCCGGCCATGAATGAAGAATCTGACACGGATGCCCGCAAATCCGACAACAACACCGGTACCGGCCAGCCGCTCTCTTCGGCCTTGGTTGTCACCACCAGCGCAATACCGGCAGCGGCGATCATCTGTGCGCGCCGCGCTGCCGGCTGCTGCGGGCTCAGGACAGCATAACCCGCCCCGACACGCCACGCGGCCAGCATCGCCACCACCAGCGACGCCGAGGAAGAAAATCCGAGGCCGACCACGGCGCCGGGCTGCACGCCTGCGTCAGCCAGATCTTGCGCCAACAGTGCCACCCTGAGTCCCAGTTCCCGATATGTCAGCCGGATTGCGCCCTCTTCCACTGCAATCCGGTCAGCGTGGCGCCGCATACTGTCGGCGATCATCTGCGGCAGCAATGGCGCCGGCGCTTGCGCCGGCAACACCGGTGCGGATGGAGGTGCAAGTTGAATACAGGACAATGGCGTGGACGCATCGACGCTGGCTTGCTGCAGCACGTAGGCGTATTGATTGCAAAATTCGGCAATGCTGGCCTGATCGAACAAATCGGCGTCGTACTCCATCACGCAGAGATAATCGTCGCCGTCGAGATGTACGAAAAAGTTGAGATCCAGTTCGGGAGCGCCTGCTGCCGGCGGCACCGCTGCCACCTGCAATCCGGCCAAGACCAGTTGCGCACTGACATCGCTTTGCTGCATGAACATGGTCTGAAACAGCGGTGCCTTGTTCAGCGCGCGTTCCGGACGCACCGCCTGGACGATGCGCTCGAACGGCGCCTGCTGGTGTTCGAAGGCCTCCAGGCAGATAGTCCTTATGCGGCGGATCAGCTCGGCAAGGTCGGGGTCGCCATGCAAGCTGATCCGCAGCGGCATGGTGTCCACGAAGAATCCCACCAGTCCATGCGTCTCGTTGCGGTCGCGATTGCCGACCGGGCATCCGATCACCACTTCATCCTGTCCCGACCAGCGCGACAAGACCTGTGCATACACCGCCAGCAGCACCATGAACGGTGTCGCGCCGAGGCGCAAGCCAAAGGCCTGCACCTTTTGCACGCTGCCGCGCGCCAGACGCAACTGATGCATCGCGCCGGTATTGCCGCGTTCGGCAGGACGCGGCCGGTCCAGAGGCAACGCCAGTTCAGTGACGACGCCGGCCAACTGTTGGCGCCAATAGTGCAGATGAGGCTGCAGTCGTTCTTCATTGAACATTGCACGCTGCCACACGGCATAGTCGGAATACTGGATCGCCAGCGCGGCCGGACTGATTGATGATGCGCCGGTTTCCAGTGCGTATAGCATGCCCAGTTCCCGGATCAGCACGCCCATGGACCAGTGGTCGGAAACGATGTGATGCATCGCCAGCGACAGCACATGGCGGTGCGGCTCCAGTTGCAACAGGCTGACGCGTAAGGGTGGCGCGGCAGTCAGGTCGAAAGGCATGGCCGCCTCGCGTGCCAGCAGTGCCTGCTCGGCCAACGCGTGGCTACTTCTGGCAGCCGGTGTTTCGACCGTCAGCGCAAACGGCGTCATCGGGAGGATATGCAGCTCCGGCTCGACGCCTTCATCGCGGATCACGCTGCGCAACAATTCATGGCGCGCCGTGAGTGCGCCCAGGGCGCGTTCCAGCGCGGACCGGTCGAGCGTGCCCTTGAGCCGCCATCCGGCCATGATGACAAAGGCACTGCCGCCGCCTTCAAGACGATCCAGAAACCACAAACGGCGCTGATTGAACGACAGCGGCGCCGTCGTCCGCTGTACCGGACTGCGTACCAGCTCGGGGAAAGACATTGTGGGAGACGACTCGGATACCGCCTGCAAATGCGCAATCAGCGCGGCCTTGCGCGCACCGAGCTCTGCCCGCAGCGCCGGCGACAAGGCGCCTGCCGGGCCGCGCACGCGCAGATCACTGCCTGAGCAGGTCAGCGTGAAGCCGAGCGCCGCCAATTGCGCCATCAAATGTTCAACACCGTTCAAATCGTAAACTCCTCGATGCCGTCGTCGCCGGAACGGCATTGATCAATATGGCCGGCCAGCGCGGCGAGCGTGGCATGCTCGAACACGGCGGTGATGTTCAGATCGACGCCGAAGCTTTCGCGCACGAACGCCAGCAAGCGCATGCCGATCAGCGAATGCCCGCCCAGTTCAAAGAAATTTGCTTCGCGCGTGATGTCCACTACACCCAGAATGCTGCGCCAGGTGGCGGCCAGCTTTGCTTCCGTATCTGTCATGCAGCTTGCGTCCGCAAGCGCCGACATGCCGGTGCCGACCGGAGACAGAGGCGTCGGCGTGGACAGTTTATCCAACAGCCCATCGGCGCGCGCCATCAGGTCTGGCAAGTCGCGTATCGATACGACGACGCGCGCGTGCGGCGACGCCAGCACCCTGCGCAAGACCTCAATGCCTTCCTGCGAACGCATCGCTTCCTTGCTATCGGGCGCGGCCTGGCCATGACGGCGGTAAGCCGCGACGGTCATACCGGCCTCGCTCCAGTCGTCCCAGTTGAGTACGGTGGTAAACCCGCCTCCGCGCGCATTGCGCTCATGCGCGAACAGATCGAGGAATTCGTTGGCGACGGCATACGCGGCCTGGCCGAACTTGGCCTGCGGCAGCAAGCTGCCGAGCGTCGAAAACAGCACCATGAAATCCAGCGCATCGCCTTCCAGCAAGCGATCCAGCAATACCGTTCCCTGCACTTTCGCGGCCATCACCTGATGCATCGACGCGATGCTGCGGTTCTGGATGATGCCGCCGAGATCGGCCACGCCGGCGCAATGGAATACGCCGTGGATAACGCCGAAACGTGCATGCGCCGACGCCATCGCCGGCGTCAGCGCAGCGGCGTCGGCAACGTCACAGGCGCTTGCGAAAACCTCGATTCCCTCTTTTTCGAGTTCGGCGACCAGCGCGCGGTCGACATGGCGCCCCAGCAAAACGAGGCGTGCGCGGTAACGCGCGGCGAGATCGCGCGCAATGGTCGCTCCCATGCCACCGAAGGCACCGGTGATCAGGTAGCAGCCTTGCCTGCGCAGGCGATCGCCGCCTGCTTCCGGCGCGGGGAGTCTTACCGGCTGCAACTGCGGCACCCAGCGATGGCGGCGGCGCAGCGCGACCTGCGGCGCTGTTGTTGCGTGCAAAAGTTCGTTCAGCAACATAGGAGCGGAGCCCTCTGCCTCGATATCGATGAGACGGCAAGTCAGGCTGCGATATTCCACAGGAAGGATTTTAGCCAGGCCCAGCAGTGTGCCGAGCGAGGCCGCCAACGGCTCGTCGCCGCTGACATCTGCGGCACCGCATGTGACGATGTCGAGTTGCAGTGCGCGCGCCCGCGAGTCCTCGCCGATGGCCTGCGCCAACAGCATCACGCTGGCAAAGCCACGTTCCTGCGCCGTCTCGAAAGGCTGTACAACACTGGCCCAGAGAGACACGACGCGGGTCGGTGTGACGCTGTCCAACAGCTGGCGATAATCAGCTTCACTGGCGGGACTAATGGCGTAGTCTTGCGACGAGAACGCCTCGAATGCGGCTGCCGCCCTGACTTCGACAACCTGTTGGCCGGTTGCGCGCAAGCCGGTCGTCAAGGCGCGGCCGGCAACGGTTTCAGCACCCAGCAGTAGCCAGACGTCCGGCGCGCTTGATGTTGCCATCGCCGACAACTGCGGCGCGCGTTGCCAGCCCGGCAGGTAGAACCAGTCTGCGATATCGGCGCGCCGCTCCTGTGGACTCACCGTCGCGGCGACAGCCGAGTGCGGCGCCGGCCAGTGACGCGTGCGTTCAAACACATAGCCGGGCAGCGCAACGCGCGATGGCGTGCCTGCATCGCCACTTTCCGACCGGCTTGCGTTGCCTTTGCGCCAGTCGATCAATGCGCCGCGCGTCCACAGCTGCACCACAATATCCTCCAGCGCAGATGCCTGCTGCGGCGCTTGCCGGTTCATGCCCAGCGCAATCAATTGCGCCGCCGACCAGCCACCGCTGTGCGCCAGCTTTTGCAAGGCGTTGCCGGGCCCGACTTCGAGCAGCAGGTCAACGCCGTCGCGCTGCATGGTGTCGAGACCGTCGCCGAAACGTACAGCCTGACGCAAATGGCGCGCCCAATAATCAGGGTCGACGGCATCCGCATCGCTGATCCAGGTACCGGTGACATTCGAAATGAAGCGGAGTTGCGGCGGCTTCAGGGTGATGCGGTCGAACTGAGCAACAAAAGCCGACAGCACCGGATCCATGGCTGCCGAGTGGAAGGCGTGCGAGGTGTCGAGGCGCACGGCCGGCACGTTGATTTCTTTCAGCCTTGCTAGCAATGCATCAATGGCGTCCGTCGCGCCGGACAACACGCACTGTCCGGGACCGTTGACGGCAGCCAGGCTGAGCGCGTTGCCGCAATCACGCATCAGCGCGTGGGCCTGGGTTTCGTCTGCTTGCACTGCCAGCATCGCACCGCCGGGCAAGGCCTGCATCAGGCGGCCGCGTAGGGCAACCAACGCCAAGGCGTCATCCAGTGCAAACACGCCGGCCAGGCATGCCGCGACGTATTCGCCGAGGCTGTGTCCCAGCATGGCGACGGCTTCGACGCCGCGCGCCTGCAGGCTGCGCGCCAGCGCGTACATCACCGAGAACAGCACCGGCTGGGCCAGTGCGGTCTGCCTGAGTGCATCAACAGCAAAGGAATCGTCGGCCGCAACGCCGTACAGCACGGTGCGGATATCTTGCCCCACATGCGGCAACAGCGCGACGGCGCAGCGGTCGAACCAGGATCGATAGCCGGCGTCGCTCTCATACAGCGCTTGCGCCATGCGAGGATATTGGCTGCCCTGTCCCGGGAACAGGAAGGCAAGCCGCGCGGCTCCTTTGACCGTTGTCACCGGCGCCGTGCCGGACTGTTCTGCTGCCAGACGCAGCGCGATTATGGCTTCTTCGTTGCTGGATGCAACGATGGCGTGGCGGCAGCCGAAGGCGGCACGTCCCTGTTGCAAGGTGAAGGCGACGTCGCACAAGGCCAATTGTGACTGGTTCTGCAAGACATTGGCGAGCGCCAGCATGCTGCTGCGCAGGCTTGCCGGCGTGCGCGCTGAAAGCGGCAATACCTGTAACACCGGCGGCAACACTTGCGGCGATATCCTTGCGGAGGCGGCTTGCAAGCGCGCAGGCGCCTGTTCCAGCACCACGTGCACGTTGGTGCCGCCGATGCCGAAGGCGCTGACACCGGCACGGCGCGGACCGCCGTTTTCCTGCACGGGCCACGCTTGCAGGGTGTCGACCACGTTGAGCGCCGCTGCTGTGAAATCGACATGTGGATTGGGCGCCGAAAAATGCAGACTAGGCGGCAGCATGCCGTGCTGCAAGGCCAGAATCGTCTTGATCAGGCCGGCGACGCCGGCGGCGGCGTCGGCATGGCCGATGTTGCTCTTGACAGAACCCAGCGCCAGCG
Source organism: Herbaspirillum autotrophicum (assembly GCF_001189915.1). Lineage (GTDB taxonomy): Bacteria > Pseudomonadota > Gammaproteobacteria > Burkholderiales > Burkholderiaceae_D > Herbaspirillum > Herbaspirillum autotrophicum. The sequence continues at coordinate 93,951 of NZ_LFLS01000002.1, read as the reverse complement.
GCCGTTGCCGTCCGCCGAAGACCCGCGTCAAGGCGGTAACTTCGACCGGGTCGCCCAGCTCGGTGCCGGTGCCGTGGGCCTCGATATAGTCGATGTCGCCCGGCTCCAGTCCGGCCTGCTTCAATGCCGAGGCAATCACCGCAGCCTGGCCGTCCACGCCGGGAGCGGCGTAACCGACCTTGCGCCCGCCATCGTTGTTGACGGCACTGCCGCGGATCACTGCCAGCACATTGTCGCCATCGGCTTGCGCCTGCGCCAGCGGCTTGAGCAGCACCATGCCGACGCCGCCGCTGGGAACGGTGCCGCGCGCATCGGCGGAAAACGGTTTGCAATGCCCATCGGGCGACAGGATCATGCCCGGCTCATGAAGATAACCGCGGCCTTGCGGAAAGCGTATTGCCACACCACCCGCCAGCGCCATGCCCGCAGCGCCGCTGCGCAACGAACGGCAGGCCATGTCGAGCGCCGTCAGCGATGACGAGCATGCGGTCTGTACGGCCAGCGCAGGCCCCTTGAGGTCCAGATGGTAGGCAATCCGCGTCGCGCCGAAATCCTTGTCGTTGCCCGACATCGCATGATAGCTGTCGGCGCTTTCGGGCATCGGGCCAGCGGCAAACAACTGTCCCTGCAAATAGGTATTCACGCCCACGCCCACGAAGACGCCAACGTCGACCTCGCCTCGGGATTCCACGGCTGCATAGCCGCCATGCTCCAGCGCGTGCCAGGCGCATTCCAGCGCGACGCGATGCTGCGGATCCAGCGTGACGGCATCGCGCGGACCGAGACCGAAGAAGTCGGCATCGAAACAATCCGCCTGCCCGATCACGCCGCCGGCGGCAACGAAATTGGCTTGTTGCAGCACCTCGGCAGTGCGTCCTGCCGCCGCCAGCGATGCCGGATCGTGGCGACCGATGCCTTCACGGCCTTCAACCAGCAGTTGCCAGAAGGCCTCGATATCGGGCGCACCCGGGAAACGGCACGCCATGCCGATGACGGCGATGTCCACCTGCTCGGGCAACGGCGCGCGCACCGTTTTCCCGGTCTCCCGGATTTCTCCATGACCGGACAAATGCGCCGCGAGACTGCGGATGGTAGGAAAACGGAACAGATCGCTGATCGATGCCACCGTGCCGAACTCAGCCGTCAACAGGTCGTGCAAACGAACCAGCAACAGTGAATGACCGCCCACGTCGAAGAAATTGGCATCCGGCGCGATGTCCTTGAGGTTCAGCACCTGCCGCCACAGGCCGGCGACACGCGCCAGGTAATCATTACCCTCGCGGCTCTCGGTATTACCTGGTACGGAGCTTTCTCGCTCAAGGGCAGACAGCGGCAAGGCGCTCACATCGATTTTGCCGTTGCCGGTGAGCGGCATGCCGTCCAGAATCGAGATGAAATCGGGCACCATGAAGGACGGCAAGCTACGCCGCAGTTCGCTGCGCAGCGTCGCGGCATCCGTGTCGGCGGCACCAACGACATAGGCCACCAGACGTCGCTCTCCGGCGCTGTCGGGGCGCAGCATCGCCAGCGCCTGAGTCACACCGGCCTGCTGCAACAAGGCGGCTTCGATTTCGGCCGGCGCAATACGGAAACCACGCAGCTTGAACTCGCGGTCGCTGCGACCGAGGAAATCCAGCGCGCCGTCTTCACGCCAGCGTGCACGGTCGCCACTGCGATACAGGCGCGCCAGCGGATCGGCGGAATACGGATCCGGCTGAAAACGTTCCTGCGTCAGCGCTGGATTATTGAGGTAGCCGGCGCTCACCCCCGGTCCGCCGATGCACAATTCACCGGCGACGCCGATTGGCGCCGGCGCGCCCTGCTCGTCCAGCACATAGATGCGTGCATCACCCAACGGGCGGCCGATCTGCAAAGGCGCGTCAGCACCCGCATAGCGGCCGGCGGTTACGGTCACCGTCGTTTCGGTCGGACCGTAGGCGATGAACAGATCGCGGCCTTGCTGCCATTGCGACGCCGTCGCAGCGGGACACAACTCGCCGCCGACAATCAGCGTGTGCAAGCGGGGCAACGGCGCCGCCGGCATCGCCGCCAGCAGCGCCGCCGGTATTTGCAGATGCGTGATATGCATTGCGTCCAGCGTCTGCAGCAGCGGCGAACCGGGCAACAGGCGTTCGCGCGGCGCCAGGCACAGGCAGGCGCCGGCAGCCAGCGCAAACACGATATCGGAAACCGCCACATCGAAACCGAAGGCGGCCAGTTGCAGAATGCGGCTTTCCGGCGTTACAGAAAATTCAGTCACGGCGCTTTGCGCCAGACGGCACAAGGCATGATGCGCCAGCGCCACGCCTTTCGGACGGCCGGTGGAGCCGGAGGTGAAAATGACACAGGCGGTTGCGGCGAAGTCCTGGTCGAACGCGCCGTTGGAATGCTTTGATTCGTCCTGCCCGAGCAAGCCAGACAAGTCCTCCAATACCGGCAAGCGCATCCAATGCGCCGCGTTCCAGTCTGCCGGACGATCACCAACCACCAGCGCGACGCCGGCATCGTGCAGCATCTGCCCGATACGTGTGGAGGGGTAGCCCGGATCGATGGGCACGAACACACAGCCGGCTTTTGAGATACCCAGTAGCGCAGCGATCAGGCCGATGGATCGCTCGCCGATCAATGCGACGCGATTCCCGGGATTGAGGCCTGCGGTACGCAGACGCCGAGCAAAGTCGCCGGATAACCGGTCCAGTTGCCGGTAGCTGAGCTCGCCCTCGGGCGTCGCCAGCGCCGGCGCGTCGCCGTTGCGCTGCACGCTGGCGTACAGCAAGTCGTGCAAGCGCATCGGCACGATTGCCGGCGGCAACACGGTGTGCGCCCGGCCGAACTGCGCCAGCAAGGCACGCGCCTGTGCATCAAGCAACGAGTGCGACAGCGGCGGCACATCGGGCTGCGTCAGCAAGGCGTCCAGCAGATGCACGAAGCCCGCGCCGATACGCTCAGCCAGCGCGGGGACAATGACGTCGGCGGCGTATTCCAGTTCTCCCGCGATGCCTTGCGCATCCTGATGCAAAGCCATGCTGAGATCCGTGCGCGCCAGCGGCGCCGACCAGGGTTCCGCCACCGCGTCGATGGCGTCCAGCTGCAATTGCCACTGGCGCAGATCGGCCAGCACGAACATCGCCTGCAGCAAAGGTGGCCGCTGGGGAATGCGCTCGACGCCGGCGGCTTCGACGATCCGGCTGAAAGAGATGTCCTGGTGTTGCAGTCCTGCGGCGACGCGTTGCTGGACGTGACGGCCGAACCCGGCCAGATTGGCGGCGCTGCAATCCAGGCGCATCGGCAGCGTATTGGCAAGGAAGCCGACGATGTCGTCCAGCCCGCTGCGGCTGCGACCGGCCACGGGAATACCGACCACGACTTCCTGCTCGCCGCCAAAATGCGCCAGCGTCAATCCCCACACGCCGAGCAACAACGCGAAGACGCTCAGTCCGGCGTCATTGGCCGCCTGTTGCAGGCGTTCGCTGCGCTCCCGGCCAAGTGCGACCGGCACGCGGCCAAGGCGGAAGTCACGTTGTTCCGGCATCCGGCTCAAGGCCAGTCCGAGCACGGCAGGCGCACCGGCAAGCTGGTCGCGCCAGTAGTTGTACTGCACCTCGAAAGCACCCTGTTCGTCGCAACGGCGCTGCCATTCGGAAAAATCGATTTGCTGCAAGGCTGCGGGAGCAGGATCCAGCGCATCGCTGTAGGCTTGTCCCAGCGCGTCGACAATCACCCGTCCGGAGCCGCCATCGAAGGCGGTGTGATGCGCGACGATCGCCAGCAGGTGTTCGGCAGGCCCGAGCCGGATCAGGGCGGCGCGCAGCGGCAGGTCTTCCGCCAGTGAGAAAAATCTTTCTGAAAATTCCTGTAGCAATGGCGCGATCTGCTGCCGGTTGTCGCCCACAGCTATCCTTTTCAGGTCGAATTCAGGCGAGACTTCGACCTCCTGCCACAGCACGCCGTCGGCAAGGACGAGCCGCGTGCGCAGCGCTTCGTGGCGTTGCATCACGCGCCTGAATGCAGTCGCCAGACGTTCGGCGTCCAGCTGGCCGCGCAGCCGGTAAACCACCGCCTGATTGTAGGCACCGCGTTGTTGTCCGGATTGTTCGATGAGCCACAGACGTTCCTGATTGAGCGAAGCGCGCGCACGCCGGTGCGGGCCGCCGGCCAGCACCTCCGGCAGTCCGGCGCCACGCTGCGCACGGCGCACTTCCAATGCCATGCCGCCCAAGCTTGACGCGTCAAAAACGGCCGTTACCGGCAGGCGCACGCCCAGATTTTTTTCTACCGCTGCGACCAGTCGCACCGCACTGAGCGAATGGCCGCCCGACTGGAAGAAATTGGCCTGCGGATGTTGCGGACGGCTACCGGTCACCTGACGCCAGATATCCGCCAGCAGATTTTCTTCCAGCGTCATCGAGGTTGCTGTCTGCGGTGCTTGTGCCGCTGCCGTCGCTTGTCGGCCGGGAGCAGGCAAAGCCAGAAAATCGATTTTGCCGTTGGCGTTAAGCGGCAAGGCCGGCATAAAGACGTAACGGGACGGCTGCAAGGCTGTCGGCAGGATCTGCTGGAGGCGTCGCCGCAACGCCGGCGCCACCGATTCGTTTGCTTCGACGTATGCCATGAGTATCAGTTCGTCGCTACCGTCAGTAATGATTTCGCGCGCCACGACGACGGCATCCGCTACACCGGCGCACCTGCGCAGCGCCGCGCGGACTTCTTCGGGATCGATGCGCACGCCGCGGATTTTCATCTGGCGATCAAGTCGTCCCATGTAATCGATGCCGCCATCGGGACGCCAGCGTCCGAGGTCGCCTGAGCGGAATGCGCGACCGCCGGCGACGCCTGCTGGCACCGTGACAAAGCGCGGCTCGCTGCCATCGAGACCGAGATAGCCGCGCGCCAGCCCGATACCGCCGATCATGATTTCGCCCGCGGCGCCCACCGGCAACACATTGCCGGCCGGATCGAGAATCGCCAGCAAATTCCCGGGGATCGGCCTGCCTATCGGCACCTGTGGCCCTTCGGCGGTGTCGACGTCGTAGCAGGTCGAATCTGCCGATGCCTCCGACGATCCGTAGAGATTGAGCAGGCGGCAAGCAGGCAACAGGCCCAGAAAGCGTCGGGCCAGATCGCCTGGAAACGCCTCGCTGCTGCAGATGCAGTGACGCAGCCCGCCCAGCACGTTGCCGACGTCGGCGACATGATCGAGCAGCGATTTCAGCAACGATGGCACCAGCGTCAGGCGCGTGACTCTGTAACGCTGCAAGGCCGCCGCCAGCGCCCGCGGATCGCGCACCTGGGCGGCCGACAAGATCACGGACGGCACGCCGCCCAGCAGCGGACCGAACAGCTCCCAGACGAAATCGACGAAAGTCGGCGTGGTTTTTTGGCAATAGCGGTCGCGTGGTTCGAACGGATAACGCTCCAGCATCCAGGCGATACGGTTCACCGCACCCTGGTGCAAGCCCATCACCGCTTTCGGGCGACCGGTCGAGCCCGAGGTGTAGAGGATGTACAGCAGGCTGTCGGGGCGATTGACGTCCGGCGGTGCGCACGCCTGCGGGAATGCCTGTGACGGATCAACCAATGTGGGCTGCTGTGCTGCGGGAACGTCGGCAGCAAGCCAGTCCGGCGCACCGGTCGTCATCAGTACCGTCGCCCCGCTGCTGTCGAGCATGTAGCGCAGGCGCTCGGCGGGGAAATTCGGATCCATCGGGACGAAGGCGCCGCCCGCGCGCAGGGTCGCCAGGATGGCCACGGCCAGATCCGCTGAACGAGGCAGGCAGACGGCGACCGGCGTTTCAGCAACGACGCCCAGTTGCGCCAGATATGCGGCCAGTGCGTCGCAACGGCGGTCGAGTTCGGCATAGGTAGTTTCGCCCCCGCCTTCGGCGTCGATCAGCGCTACCGCATCGGGCGTGCGCGCGGCTTGCTCTGCAAACCAGGCGCTCAGTGTGCGCGGCGCCGCCGGCATTGATGGCAACGGCGGATTGAGGCGCGCCAGCATCGCGCGCGCCGCGTCGCTGCGTTGAAGCGGCAGTTGCGACAACGGCAGTTGCGGATCGGCCAGCGCCGCTTCCAGCAAGACTTCAAACGATACCGCCATCGCGGCGGCGACCTGCGGATCGATGAAGTTGCTGCGATACTCCAGTCCGCCCTCGATGTGTTCTGCGCCGGCTTCCAGTTCCAGCAGCAGGTCCGCCCGGGCGGCGGGGAGCGGCACGGATGCGGCGTGCGCACACACCGCGCCTGCTTGCGCCTGCAGCGGCGGCATCGTCTGCAACACCAGCATGGCCTGGAACAGCGGCGCAAGCCCTGTGCGGCGCTCCGGATTGACGAGCTTGACCACTTCGTCGAACGGCAGCCCCTGATGGCGCAAGTCTTCCAGCATGTGATCGCGCACCTGTTCGGCCAGGGTACCGAAGCTTTGGCTGCGCGCCGACACATTGCGCGACACCATGGTCTCACTCAAGAAACCGACAATTTCTTGCTCCTGCTGGCGCGGGCGGTTGACGACCGGAACGCCGACGGCGATGTCATCCATGCCGGAAAAGCGCGCCAGCATGGCATGGAACGCCGCCAGGATTACCACGAACGGCGTGGTTCCGGTGGCATCGGCAAAGCGTTTGATGGCGGCCGTCAGCGGCGCCGGCAAGACTACCGGGATGCGTTCGCACAATGTCGCGCCGGCTTGCCCGCGCGGCCCTGAAAAAGGTAATTCCAGCGCTAGCGGCAACTGCGCCAGCCGCGTCTTCCAATAGCCGTGCAGCTGTTCGCGGGCAGCGGCTTGTTGCGGCTCGCGCAGCCACGTCGCATAGTCGCCGAACTGCACCGGCTCGGGTAGCGCCACCGGTTCGCCCAGCTCGCGCGCATACAGCATGACCAGTTCGCGCAGCAGCAGATGTCCCGACCACATATCGATGATGCTGTGATGGAAGGTCAACAGCAAGGCGCTCGCGCCGTCCCCGGTATCGTCGTCGTGCAGGAGTTGCGCCCGCAGCAGCAAGTCGGCAGCGAGGTCGAAAGGCTGTGCAACCGCCTCGCACAAAAAAGACGGCCATGACGTCGCGGGCACGGCATGCTGCGTCAGGAAGAAACTGTCGACTTGCGCGAAGGTTTGCTCGAGGGTGCCGTCATCATGATCGAAAAAGCCGGCACGCAAGCCTTCGTGACGTTGCAGCAGCACCAGCAAAGCGCGTTCCAGCGCGGCAACGTTGATCGGGGCATTGAAACGGATATCCATGCCCAAATTGAATTCGCCGGTCACGCCGTCGATGCGTTCGACCGTCCACAGCCGTTGCTGGGCAGGTGTCGCCAGCACGCGCGCAGACGTCGCGCGGCGAGGGATTGCGGGCTCCTCCGAGGGCAGTGCGAAACCGTCCTCGGCCAACAGGTCGGCCAGCAGCGCTGCATCCAGTGCCGCATCCAATCCAGTCTCCATCGCCGGCATTTCAGGGATCGTCATACAGTCCTCGCAGCAACGCGTGCCGCTTTTTGTTCGGGTGTCATTTGTTCTATTTCCAGCCAGCGGCGAGCGATGGCTTCGGTGATGCCCGGCTTGCTTTCGCCACGCTGCACGTGGGCGCAAAATCCTGCCACGCTCGGGTTTTGCAACAGATCGGAGGTCGTTGTGTTGAGACGGAAGCGTTCGCGCGTGGCGGCCGTGATTTGCGCTGCGCGCAACGAATTGCCGCCCAGCGCAAAAAAGTCGTCGTGCACGCCGCATGCAGACAGGTCGAGGATCTGCTTCCACAATTGCGCCATGTAGCGCTCAAACTCGCTGCCGGGCCGGCCGGCCTGCAGGAATCCTCCTGCCATCCGGGCCAGTTGATCGCGATCGATGGCGCCCGTTGCATCGTGCGGTATCGCATCCACCATCCTCACCGGAACCGGCAAGCTGCGCCCGAAGTGGTCACGCAGATTCAGGCTGCGGTCAGAAGCGAGGTCGGTTTGAAATACCACCGGTTCGTCCACAGCTATGGCGGCGTCTTGCAGCGCAGCCTGGCGCGCGTGCCGGGAATCAAGTCCGATTGCCAGTACCGGCCTGGATGCCGATAACGCTATCTCGAAGCTGGCGATGGCATATGCCGGTTCCAGCGAAAAGTAACCTGCCGCTTCCAGCATCGATACCGGGGCGCCATTTTTGCTGATGCCGGTATCACGCCACGACGAAAATCCCAGGTAATGGCAGCGCGTATTGCCAGACGCGGTCAGTTGTTCCGCCAGCGCCGCCTGCCAGGCGTTCGCGGCGGCATAAGCAGCATCCTGCCGGCCCGCGACCATGCCGGCGACGGAGCCGACCAGAACCAGCCAGGCACCGGGATGCGCTGCGGCCAGTGCTTGCAAGGCGCGGCTGCCGGCAACTTTCGCGTGCATCATCTGCGCCAGCGCTACCGCCGTTTCGCGGCGCAATTCGCTCTGCCGGCCCTCGCCTGCCAGATGCAGGATGCCGTCCAGTCCGCACTGCCAGCGCTCACGCGCCTGCGCTACGGCGCCCCCCAAGGCAGCGGCGTCGGCCACATCGGCGCTGACATAGAGCACGCGGCCGCTGCGTTCCAGCTCCTGCAGCGCTGTGGCGCGTGCGGCGTCGAGCTGTGCCGGTTCGGTACGACCGACAATCAACAATTTTGCGTCGTGACGATCGAGCAGATGCCGCGCCAGCAACAGCCCGATGCCGCCGAGTCCGCCGCTGATCAGATGCAGGCCTCCGGAGCACAATGCCGGGCGGTCCGCCTTGGATAACTCGACGTTGCGCCAGCGTCGCCGGTGGCGGGCACCGTTGAAGTAGGCCAGTTCCGTTTCGCGCGTGGGGTTGCGCAGGTCGCCGAGAATCATGCCGGCGTCACTGACGAGGTCTTTGCCTGCGAACTGGATATGCATGCAATGTACACCGTCGATTTCCGCTGCCGCCGTCCGCAAAAAAGCGGCCGCCGCAGCGTGCCCGGCGGCATCAGCGCCGCCGCATGCGATCAGTCTTGCAGGCCGGCTGCCTCGCGCGGTTGCCGCCAGCGCCTGGCATAGCCAGAGTAGCCGGGGCAAGCGTGCCCAGCCGGGCAATACCAGAATGACGTCGGGCAATCCCTGCTGCGCCATCACATTGAAAAGACCGCTCAGGGACGGCAAAGGATCGGGTTGTTCTTCCAGTACAAACTGCTGCCAGTCGATATCGCCGGCCGCTTGCGCCAGCGCCGCCCGGATCGCGGTGTCACCGGCGGAGGCATCTCCCAGTACGGCGATGCGTGGCCCGTGGAGCGGCTCGCCTGCCGCGACAGCGATCGGGCAAGCTTTCCAGAACGGTTCGGAGAACCAGTGGGGAATGGTGCCCGCAGCCTCCAGCAGGCAGGCGGATTGTTTGATCTCGGTATCGAAGATACCGGCTTCCAGCAGGCGCTTGAGTTCTATCCGTTGAACCTTGCCGGAATTGGTGCGCGGAAGGCGATCGGCCGGCACATGGATGAAATACGCGGGCATCAGCGACAGCTGCTTCCCCAGGCGCATGCGCATGTCTTGCATGACGCGCCTGAGGACGTCATCGCGCACACCGGCAATATCGGAAACGCCGGAAACATGGAAAAACAAGGCCAGCTGATCCGTCCGTGCAGCCGGCGCGCGCACCCCGACCGCCGCGATGCTGATGCGCTCTACGCCCTCCGTCTGCGCCACGACTTCTTCAATTTCGCTGCTGTAGAAATTGGCGCCGTTGACGATGATCATTTCCTTGATGCGCCCGACCACGAACAGCTCGTCATTGCGGATGAGGCCCATATCGCCGGAGCGGAACCAGTTGCCGTGCATTGCTTCGGCCGTCAGGTCGTCGCGCCCGAAATACCCCATGAACAAGGAGTCGCCGGACAGCTCGACGGCACCGATGATGCCTTCCGGGACTACTTCGCCATGCTGGTCGACGATGCGATGCGCGGCGCCGCAGATCGGCAGGCCGAGGGAAACCACCGCGCCGTTGCCTGGCACCCACGGCGACATGGAGAATCCGCTGACGGTTTCCGTCATGCCGAACGACGGCCAGATCACGCCGGCGGGTAATTTGTTCTCTGCAAAACGTGTGGTAAAAGCCGTCAGCACGCTGTCGGAGACGGCCTCGCCGCCGTTGAGGATCATGCGCAGGCCCGACAGGTCCCAGTCGCGCGTCGCGCCGGGCGCAGAAGCCGCTTGCAGCAACAGCTCGAACGCAAAGTTGGGCGTCCAGACCATGCAGACCCGATGCCGATGCGCCAGATCCAGCCAGCGGATCGGTGCTTCAAGCACGGTGGCGGTGTCGACCTGTATCTGGTTCATGCCGAGCACCAGCGGCAAGATCGACAAGAAGCCCAGGCCGCCGACATGGTCAAGCGGCATCCAGTTCATGGTCGTCGCGCCGGGCGTCAGCGCCGCGCCGCGTTCGGCTACGCCACCGATCATCGCCAGTACATTGGCCTGGCTCAGCATGACACCCTTGGGAAGACCGGTGCTTCCCGAGGTCATGAACACCATGGACAAGGCCTGCAGATCGCTTGCCGGCGACGGGATTGCGCGGTCGGCGCGACCGAGTTCGGACGTATCCAGCAAGGCCATCCCGCTCAGCGCATCCGCGCCCAGCGGCGCCAGCGCTTGCAAGCTGGCGGGATCGGCGGCAATGAACGGCCGCCCCAGCACTTCCCAGGAGTCGCGCAGGCGTTTGAGTGATACGCCGCCCGCTGCTGCCGCCGCAACCTTGAACGGCGCCGGCACCATGGCGCCGAGCAGGCAGGCCCAGAACAGCGGCAGCAGGCTGCGGCTGTCTGTGGCATCGACCAGAACCACATCGCCGCTGCGAACGCCGCGCGCGCGCAAGGCGCCCAGTATCCGGCGCGCCTGATCGAACAGTTCGGCATAGCTGACCCGGGTTTCACGCATATCGGCGCCGACGTGGACAATGCCGAGTTCGGGATGCTGCGCCGCGCGCGCCAATGCATCGGCCAGATTGGCCGGCATTCGCGGCTGCGCGGGAAGCGGCCGGCGACGGGAAACCGCCAGCTTGTCGACAGCACCGTTCGCCGGCATCCTGGCGAGCGGCGTTTCCTGCACAGTGGAACTCAGCAAGGGGTAGTCCGGCAGGAGATCGGCCAGATGGATGCGCTGCCGCAGCGACGCCAGCGGCCGATAGACGGCGGTCGGCGGCAACGATGCCCCGCCCCAGGCCGGCAATGCGGTCAGGGCGGCATCATCCACGCTGCCGTCGGGCCGCAGCGGCAACGCGTGCACGCGCACCAGCGCCACCGGCCCCGGATACCCCGCGTCCGCGATGGCGGCGTCCAACGCCTTGCGCTGACCGCCGACGACATAGGCGGCCAGGCCCACGCCCGCCTCCTCCCCCTTCGTCAAGGCAGCGACGAGATGGACGGCAGAGACCGTCGGCACTGCCAGCAGCCGTGTTCTGAGCGCGGCAATGATAGTGTTCTCCGACACAATACGTTCCAGCATCCCGCTCCCCTGAGCATTCCCGACCTGTCATCGGCAAGCTTGTTTATTACGGTAAACGATCCGATTAACAAGCAAAGCCCCCTCCTGCAAGGGTGATTTGATCTTGCCATTATTTTTTGCGACTCAACGAACCATCGTCCCGCGCTCATCATGAGGCGTGCCGACATCGTGGAATGCTTAAGTTTGCCATTGCAAAAATGCAGATATTTTCTGCACGCAATATTGCCACTGAATCGCTACGGGAATTGACTGCTTGTCTCATTTTTTCAAAATATATCCGGACAAATCAGATGTTTCCGGCATAGCGCACCGTAACAACGTGCATATCCATTCGGCCGGCGGTATCGCATCACTGGGATTGATGTGAACATATTTCCTGTTTGCAACCTTGTTGATTTCGACCGGCATGCCGGTACCGTTGCGCCCCGTCAGGAGCGATCGGCAACGCCGCGCGACGGGTGTGGGAGATATAGCAAACATCCGATGTCTGGCGCATGCAGAGCTGACGACCACTTGGGACCTGCGGTACAGCAGACGATTGAAAGCTTGGCGACATCCATTGCGCGCTAAATACTCAGGTTGGCATGTTTCGGCAGGCTGGGTGTGGATGACGAAAACACACCACATAGGCGAGTTGGCGCTGCGAGAACTTGATGCCCGGCGTTTGCGTATACCGAAAACCGTGGTTATGTTCCCCTTGAATCGTTTACTGATACAGAGAACCCGATTTTTGCCGACCAGAGGTTAACTCACTTTATTAGAAAGCGCGGCGGTCAACGCATTTTCTTCAGGGAATATGATGGCCTGGACCATCAGTTGGACGCAGATATCTACCCAGGTTATTGGTGGCGAAACTGGCTTTTTGAGCAGCATCGTCATTGAAACGACGTATGAACCAGCCCCGCTGGGCCGGAGCTGGTTCATATTCGACGCGATGTCCTGATCAGCATCACCGGCTTTTTGAAATCACGCCGCTCATGTATTCATTCAAGTCGCGCAGATCCTTGACTCGCCAAGAGTACGGCGGCAGCTTCACGCCGTTCTCTTTCAACGTTTTTGGAATCAAGTCTCCGTTTGGACGAAGTACTACCGAGGACACAATGACGCCCGGATAATCAAGCAATCGTTTTTTGAACGCGGTTTTTGTAAGATCAGGTGTCGGAGGATTGCTTTTATTCGCCAATGATCCCGTGCCTTTGATATCCGTTCCGTGGCACATGGCACATCGCTGCAGATAGAGATTTTTCCCGTTGGCATTCTCCGCGCAGGATAGTGATGTTTGAATCAGCGATAACATTCCCAGCGCTGCAATGACTACTATTTTCATGTTGGAAGCAATATTGGACAAGTCACGTCCTGTTGTAGTGAGATGGCAAGCATGCATGGATACGCCGTATATCCCCATCGTCCGGTGCCGCAGCGGCATTTTAGACGATAGTGCGACAACATACGGCGATGTCGCGTTGTGACACACCGGCAGGCAAGAGTCTCCTTTTATACATGGACAAAGCAGCACAATCGTCGTCGAACGAATCCAAAACAGACTGATGGTTTTCATGCAATGACAATCCCGCTGCGCCATATTTACGCCATCTGTACAATTCCGAATCAAATCAACTGCCTGAACAATAGTGTCAGTCGCTCAATCTCCGTGTGAACCCATCCCCATGAACCATCGCCATCTCCCGCTGCCATCCGGTATCAGTCAAAATCCCGCTGCGCTTGACCATCTGGTCATCAACACCCATTACGACATCGATGATGCGCAGGCACTGTTCGAAGGCCTGGGCTTTATTGTGACGCCGCGCGGCTACCACACCCTCGGCTCGGTCAATCACCTGATCGTTCTGGCCGGTGGTTATCTGGAATTGATCGGCCAGCCGCGCGACAGCGACAAGATCCGCCAGGAAATTCTCGACAGTCCGGTCGGCATCGATGGCCTGGTCTACGCCGTGGACGACATACAGGCTTGCCACGACGACTGGCTTGCCATGGGGCTGGATGCACAGCCGATTCAGCATTTTTCGCGGCCGGTGCTGGTGGCGGGCGAACCGCTGGATGCGCGTTTTTCTACGGTCCGTTTGCGCCCTGGCCAATTTACGGCCGGCCGCGTGTATGCCTGTCGCCATCTGACGCCGGAACTGGTATGGCGCCCGGAATGGCTGCCTCACCCCAACGGCGTGCGCGGGATTGCCAGTCTGCTGGTGGTGGATCAGGACCCGGCGCAGGCGGCAAGTGATTACGCCCGCATGGGGTGCTGGGGTTCTGACTTTGCGTTGGAATTTGCCGACGCCGGCGCGTTGGCGGCGCGCTTTGGCGCACTTGCCGGGCATACACCGCAACGCGCCGCATTTTTTGCCGCCATCCGCTGGCGTGGCGGCGACCGCAGTGTCATTTCCGCCCGTGCTCGCGCGCTCGGCTTGCCAATTCAGGAAGATGCGAACATGCTCAGGCTGGCGCTGCCGGCTTTTCGGACGCTGTTCGAATTTGTTGACTGAGCCTGTGGCAAGCCGCGTTCAAGAGTCGGTTTTTAAAGAAAAGAGCATGTCGTGCAACTAAGCTGGCTGGAAGACTTCATCGAACTGGCGCGTATGCGCAGCTTTTCGCGCGCCGCCGAAAATCGTTTCATCACGCACCCTGCTTTCGGCCGCCGCATCAAGGCGCTGGAGCAATGGGTGGGTGCCGAGCTGGTGGCGCGCTCGCACCCGGTATCGCTGACGCCTGCCGGGCAGTTGTTTCTCGACGCCGCCACACATGCGACGGATGTGCTGTATGCCGCCAGAGGACAATTGCAGGATGGCTCCAGTCCGGTTGAGCAAACCTTGCGCGTGGCCACCGGGCGCACGCTGGCGCGGACCTTTTTTCCTGACTGGTATGCCAGCATCAATCAACGCTTCGGCCCGTTTCCGGTATCGGTCAGCACCGGCGGCGCCCAAGAAGTCATTTTGCGGCTGGGCGCCGGCGATGCCGATTTGCTGGTGATTTATTCCAGTCCCACTACCCGGCTGCTGATCGATCCCTTGCGCTACGAATCGCTGACACTGGCGCGTGAAATCCTGTTGCCGGTAGTGGCTGCCGATGCCAAAGGGCGGCCGAAATTCAAGCTGGCAGCGGCTAACGCCGCGACGCCGACGCCTTGGCTGGCGTTCTCGCAATCGCTGACCTTGCGCGGCGTATTGGCCAAACATCTGGCCGGCCTGCCCAAGAAAATTTCCTTGCGCATGGTGTATGAAGCCGATTCCTATGAATCGATCCACGAAATGGCGCGGCGCGGCGTCGGTGTGGCGTGGCTGCCGCAACGGTTGGTACAGGAGGATGTCAACGACCGCCGGCTGCTGGTTATCGGCGAGCCGGAGATGCGGGTCAATTTCGATATTTCACTCTACCGTGTGCGCGGCAACGACAACGCGCTGGTGAATGCGATCTGGGATGGCGTCGCCTCGGACGCCATCGACCGCTCCTGATATCGCCCGGCCAGGTCGCCCCGCTCCCGGCCTGCAGCAAAAAGCACAAAGCTGTGCCGAAACGGCAATAAGCACAAAAACGCGATCACTATACTCCCACAAAGTTCTTGAAATGCCTTCAAGTCTGTTTGGAAAAAACTCGCAATAGCGTGCATCACGCACCATTCCGGGGCGATTCACCAGATAACTTGCAGCTTTCGAGCCATAGAATAAGCGGCGCGGACATGCTCGCCATGGCATGAAGTACGCGTCGCATTGAGAGAGAACGGGAGTCATCGCATGTCCGCCAAATTTGAATCGCCATCGCACGCCGCCGCGCCGCAGCGCGCCGGGTCAGCCACGGCAAAGCGCAAAAATCCATGGAAAGAAATCTGCGCTGCCAGCATCGGGAACGCATTGGAGTTCTACGACCTGTTGATCTACGGCTACTTTGCCGTGGTGATCGGCAAGCTGTTCTTTCCGGCCCAGGATGAGACCACCTCATTGCTGCTGAGCGTCGGCACTTTCGGTATTTCATTCGTGATTCGCCCGCTCGGCGCCATCGTGCTTGGCTCATACGCTGACCGGGCCGGCCGCAAGGCTTCACTGACGGCATCGATCATGATCATGATGGCGGGCACGGCAATGATTGCCTTTGCCCCGACCTATGAGCAGATCGGCATGTTGTCGCCGATGATCATCATCGTCGCGCGGCTGTTGCAAGGCTTTTCGACCGGCGGCGAATTTGGCGCGGCGACGGCTTTCATGGTCGAGCATGCCGATGCCAAACGGCGCGGCTTTTTTGCCAGTTGGCAATTGTCGACACAAGGTCTGGCCACGGTGCTGGCGGCAGGCATCAGCGCCCTGCTCAGTTATTACCTGACCGAAGCCCAACTCAACGCCTGGGGCTGGCGCGTGGCATTCTGTTTCGGCCTGCTGGTCGGCCCGGTTGGTCTCTACATCCGCAGTCAGATCGATGAAACACCGGAATTCAAGCAAATCATCGCCGCCGCCAAGCCGGAAAAATCACCGTTGATGACGGTGCTGGTGCAAGACCGCATCAAGCTGCTGCTCGGCATCGGCGTGGTCGCCGGCGCTACCGCCTTCAACTATGTACATAAGCTCTACATGCCGACTTATGCGGTCAAGCAATTGCATATTCCTGCGACTTCATCGTTCATTGGCGCGCTGATCACCGGGCTGGTGCTGATGCTGACGGCACCGGTTTTCGGTACGCTGTCGGATCGCTACGGCCGCTTCCGCGTGCTGACGATTTCCATGCTGATGATCGGCCTGACCTCCTATCCGCTGTTCATGATGCTCAACATGTGGCCGACCGTGACCACGCTGATCATCGTGCAAGGCATCGTCGGCGTCCTGATTGCCGCCTGCCTGGGTCCGATTCCTGCCATGCTGTCGGATATATTCCCGACCCAGACCCGCGGTACCGGTCTGGCGCTCAGCTACAACTTCTCGGTGACCTTGTTCGGCGGTTTCGCCCCGCTGATCGTCACCTGGATGATCGCCGCCACCGAGAACAAGATGGCCCCCAGTTTCTATGTCGTGGCCACGGCGCTGATCAGTCTGGTCGCAGTGATCACGCTGGGACGCCGGATGGGCCGTCAGCCGTGATGGCGGCGTTCTCAATATAGATTCTTGCAGATTCTTTCACTTATTCAGACCAGATACTCAGCCCGCTTGCGCCCGCGCGCATTGGCTGATGTCGGGTGCCTGAACGTCGGAGCAATAGTATGAAAACCCTGGAACAAGTACGCGCACAATTGAAGCACTATCCGCTGGAGGTTGAATTTCCGGATATCGCCAAATGGCAACACGGTAATACCGGCGTGGATTTCGTCCACAGTATCGACAGCGGTGTCGCCGGTCCGCACGTGATGATTCTGGCGCTGATGCATGGCAACGAAGTCAGCGGCGCCATTACGGTGGACCGTTTGTTGCAGATGCGGGATACCCTGCGCCCATTGCAAGGTCGTGTTTCTCTGGGATTCGCCAACGTCGAGGCGTATCGCCGTTTCGACGCCCGCGATCCGGACGCCACGCGTTATGTAGACGAAGACATGAACCGGGTGTGGTCGTCAGTCCGTCTCGATGGCCCCGAAGACAGCATCGAACTGCGCCGGGCACGCCAGTTGCGGCCGATCATCGATAGTGTCGACTACATGCTGGATTTGCATTCGATGCATGAAGAAGCGCCGCCACTGATCGTCAGTGGCCCGCTCGACAAGGGCATTCAGTTCTCCGCGGATGTCGGCGCGCCGGCACACGTCATCATCGACGCCGGCCATCCGAATGGCAAACGCATGCGCGATTATGCCGATTTCGGCGACCCGGCCAGCACCAGGAATGCCCTGCTGATCGAGACCGGCCAGCACTTTTCTGCGCGCAGCAAGGATGTGGCGATGGATTCGGCCTGTCGCTTCCTGATTGCCACCGGCGTCATGCGCGCCAGCGATCTGAGCACCTTCATGCTGGCCGGCGAGCCGTCGCCGCAACGGTTTTACCGCGTCACCGAATCCGTGGTGGCGACCTCCTACGATTTCGAATTCTGCGACGACTATCACGGCATGGAAGTGATCCCCAAGGCCGGCACCGTCATCGCCCGCGAAGGCGCGCGCGAAGTCCTCACGCCATACGACAACTGCGTGATCGTCATGCCGTCGCTGCGCCAGCTCGGACCGGGCGTGACGGTCGTGCGTCTGGGCCATATCGTCACGCGTTAGCAGTGGTACGGAGGTACTTGCAACCAGGTACCTGCGACATCGTCATTGGGGGAAATGTTGAAAGCTTGGGGCAGCATGAAAATCGGTAAGCGTCTGACATTGGGATTTGCGGTAATCATGCTGCTGTCATTGGTGGTGACCGCCATCGGCATCTGGCGTTTGCAAGTGGTGGCGGAGGTGACGCGCGCAATGGTTGAGCAGTCGGCGCGCAAGGAGCGCCTGATCGCCAGCTGGTACGGCAGTCTGCGTGCCGGCGTGGTGCGCACGATTGCCATTTCGCGCAGTGCCGACACCACCTTGAAAACGTATTTCATCGATGAAGCCAAGGCCTCGACCAACAATTCCTCGCGCCTGCAAAAAGAGATCGGTGAATTATTGCGCAGCGATGAAGAAACAGCGCTGTTCCACAACATCGCTGAACGGCGCAAGGTTTACCTCGCTTCCCACAACCGCATTCTCGATTTGAAATCCGGCGGCAACATCGATGAAGGCAATCGCCTGCTGGATCAGGAGTTCGTCCCGTTGGCAAAAAGCTATCAGGATGCGATGCTCAAGCTGCTGGAACTGGAACAGCGCGAGATTGACAAGACCACCCGCCATATCGAGCAGATTGCCGACGACAGCAGTCGTCTGTTGCTGATACTGGAAGGCGTGGCGTTGCTGTTCGGCTGCTTCTGCGCCTGGTATCTGACGCTCGGCATCACGCGTCCGGTCAATATCGCCGTCGGCATTTCGCGCCGGGTCGCGGATGGCGATCTGACGGCGGCACTCGGCGGCGACCGCCACTCTTCCGGCAAAGACGATGAAGTCGGCCAACTGCTGACTTCCCTGCACGACATGCGCGGCAGCTTGCGCAACATCGTCAGCAACGTGCGCGCCGGCACCAATACCATCATGGTGGCCTCCGGTGAAATCAGCAGCGGCAACAGCGATTTGTCGATGCGCACCGAGCAACAGGCCAGCGCGCTGGAAGAAACCGCCTCAGCCATGGAAGAACTGACGTCTACCGTGCGTCAAAACGCCGACAACGCCAATACCGCCAGCCGTCTTGCCGCCACCGCCTCCGGGATTGCCATCGAAGGCGGCGACGTGGTCGGTCGCGTGGTCGATACCATGACCGCCATCAACAGTTCGTCGCGCCAGATCGTCGATATCATCAGCGTCATTGACGGCATTGCGTTCCAGACCAACATTCTGGCGTTGAACGCGGCGGTGGAAGCCGCCCGTGCCGGCGAACAGGGTCGCGGTTTTGCGGTGGTCGCCAGCGAAGTGCGCAGCCTCGCGCAGCGCAGCGCCACCGCCGCCCGGGAAATCAAGCAACTGATCAGTACCTCGGTACAGAATGTGGACGACGGCAGTCAACTGGTAGCGCAAGCCGGCGCCACCATGACGCGCATCGTCGACAGCATCAAACAGGTCGCTGGCGTGGTCAACGACATCAGCGTTGCCAGTCGCGAACAATCGAGCGGCATCGAGCAAGTCAGCATCGCGATCACGCAGATGGACGAGATGACGCAGCAGAACGCCGCATTGGTAGAACAAGCAGCGGCAGCGGCCACCTCCATGCAACATCAGGCTGCGGCGCTGACGCAACTGGTCAGTGTTTTTGCACTGGATCATGCCGGCCAGACAACGCCGGTCCGGCCAAACCTCGCCTGACGCTGCGGCTGGCTTGCGCAGTTTTCAGTCTGCCATCCTCACCGGGGCGTGCTCAGGACCGTCAACCCTTTGGCAATCTCAGGCTGCATTTTTTGCCATATTTCACCGGTCTCGATCGCCGGCACATACGAGGCGACCACGTCAAGTATTTCATCAATGATGACCGCCGGCCGGTCCAGTTTGCAGTGTGCCTTGCCGAACGCGATAAGCTGCTCGCGCGAGGGCCATGCCTTTTCCTTGTTCATTTTCAAGGCAATGGTGTCGCGCGGAATATATGCCGTGGTACAGACGATGTCATACAGCGGGGACAGCCGGACGTCATCGGTCTGTGGCGTGGTGTACAGCAAGCCGAAATTTTTCAGATGGGCATCGCCGTTGCGAACGATCATGGACAGCACCAGTGACTTGAAGAATGCCGTCAGCGATGGGGTCTTGTATCGGTTGCTAGCGAAAATATCGATGGCTTTGGCGACGTTTTCGTAACTGGAGTCGTATTTGCCGTCATTCTGCTTGCCGGTCAGCGCCGTCATGTCTTCGAAGCCCAGGTATGTCCCACTCTGGGGATCGATATCAAAACGCTCGATGATGAAGACTTCCTTGTTTTCGGACAGCCAGAACTGCGGCACATCCAGCCCCGCCAGCTTGCCCATCGTCATGCAGTGGAATTCATTTTCTGCCAGACCATCAAAATCGGCGCCGCTGGCCTTGATGATCAGGCTGCGGTCTTTCATCGCGCCTTTGTCGACGGTTTCCTTGCCGCCATAGGCTGAAGCCAGCACCTTTGGCTGCACCCCTGAAATGCCGGAGCTGCCGGCGTATTTTTCCGCCAGATAGTCGAACAGGCTTTCAGTCCCCTTCCAGGCCAGCAATGCGCTCAGGTCTTCCGGTTTTGCATGTTCGACGCCAAGCGCATCCAGACTGACACTGACGCGGCCGATCATGTCACTGCCCGTCAGCGCCAAAATATTGAAGTCATCCATTTTCATGGTCTTGCTGAAACGGGCATGAATCCAGTGCAGCAAATATCCTTCCGGCAGATTCTGCCGCAATACGCCCGGCAAGATGTTGGCCGCGTAGGTTTCTGCGCGCAGCGGCATCGTCAGGCTGATCTCGCAGGCCGGATCGTCGGTACGATAGCCGAAAACTATCTGGGATTCGCGCGCAAGGCGCCCGGCCAGACCCTGGCTGGTATGTACGAACAATTGTTTCAGACGCTGCGGCCGGGGCTGGGATTTATTCATCGTCGGCGAAGATGGCGCTGAGCTCGGATTCGGTCGGACGTTTCGGTTCTTCGATGATGGCAATGCTCAACCCGAGTGCATTGAGAATGCGTTCAATCTTGCGAAAGCCGATGTCACTGGAACCAGACCCGTTTTCAAGATCGATCAGGGTGCGCCGGCTGATATCGGCGCGCGCGGCCAGCTCCGCCTGGGTTAGCTGGAGCGCGCGGCGGCGCGTGGCAATGATGTGAGCGAGATTCAGGATGTTCATGTGAAGAATTTAGCACATTTATTTAAATAATCAATAAATAGTGCAAAATACCTCACATTTCCATTGCATCATTCGCCACTTGCGGGCATGGCGCTGCTGCCGCCTTGCTGTTCATGGCGATCAGGCAATCAGTTTGGTATAAGCCGCCGCATCAAGAAATGCCGTGGCATCGAACGCCGCAGCCGGTCGCAACTTGAAGATCCATTGCTCGTAAGGTGCGCCATTGATGGCATCGGGCGTATTCGCCAATTGCGGGTTGACGGCAATCACTTCGCCGTCGACCGGTGCATGGACATCCGACGCGGTCTTGTTCGACTCCACCACGCCGGCGTCGGCACCGCGCGTGAGCACCCGGCCGATATCGGGTGTCTGGACGTAGACCAGCGGGCCAAGCTGGTCCTGGCCGAAGTCGGTGATGCCGATGGTCAGCGTGCCGTCGTCTTCCGGCCTGATCCATTCATGGGTATCGGCGTAGACCAGATTGTCGGGTATCAGCATGTTTGTCTCCTGTTGTCGTGGGGTGTCGAATTACGCGGCCGCCGGGAAAACCGGTTCACCGAGATTGAGCATCAGGCGGTTGGCCCACGCGAAAATCGCGACCGAATGGATCAGGTCGAGAATTTCCTGTTCGTTCAGGCCGACCTCTTTCAAGGACTGAATGGCGGCGGCGTCAACCTGATTCGGACGTTCGGTCAGCGCGATGGAGAATTGCGCGATGGCTTTTTCGCGGGCATCGGTACCGGCGGTATACGGGTCGTCGAATACCTGTTGCACGGTGTCGTTGCGCTTGGCCAGTTGTTCGAAGCGCTGCGCATGTACCGACGCGCAGTAGACGCAGCCATTGATGCGCGACACGACCATCGAGCCGAGTTCACGTTCGGCACGCGACATGCCGCCCGGTGCATACATGATGGCGTTGAAAGCAGCCGAGCGCTGGCGCAGGATTTCCGGCTGATGGCCGAGGAACAGGTAGTAATCCGAGACCTTGGCCTTGGGATGGCTTTCTTCCAATACCTTGATCTGGTCTTCGGTCGCGTGCCCGATGTCGATGACATCCAGCCATGCTTGCCAGTCCAGCACTTCGTTGGTGAAGCCGTGCGATTTGATGATGGTGCTCATGCTTGTTCTCCGCCGCAGTCAGGTTGGTTGCTTGCCGGTTTCATCGCTTTCAGTCCGGCCACGACACGGATCTGATAAGAAATGAAGGCGATCAGTTGCGATAATGCGACCACCGCCGGCGTGCTGATGCCGGCCGCCGGCAGCGTGTGCAATGCGGCCTTGTCGCCTTCCACCGGACGTTCGGTCAGGGCGCGGGTAAAAATCAGCATGGCGCGCAGACGCCCGGCCGGCAATTGTTCAGGTTCACCAGCGGCGGCTACGGCCAGTTGCGTAGCATCCGCAGGCAAGGCTTCGAGCCGGGCGCGGTAATGCGCGGCAACGTCGGCCGCGCCGGCCAGACGGCAAGCATACAGCGCCACCAGCAGACGTTCATCGAGACCGATGCCGGCCAGCGCCGGGTCGAACAAGGTGTCGTAACTGCCCTGGCTGGCCTGCGCGACTTTTTCGCGCTGATGGCGCAGCGCATGCAGGCTGCTGCCGGCTTGCAGGCCGGCCAACTGGTCGATGACATCGTTATCGATGTGGTATTCCACTTGCGTCGTCATGAAACTTCCTTTCGAATAAGGGATGCCTGCCTGGCAGCAAGCGCATCCCGTAAAAATTGCTGGGCGTGTTGCCACGCGTGATGATCGGCATAAGCATTGGCAGCCGGCTGGCCGCCGCCGGTGCTGATGCGTTTTGAAACCGGGTGGGCGTAACTGATTTGGGTGGTCGGCACGGTGGGAAACAGAATCGCATGACCGGCATCCTGATAGTCGTGCCATTGCACCGCATGCGGATGCGCCACCGCTTCCAGTTTGTCGCTGACCATCTTGGCGTACACGCTCGAAGGCCACGAACCGTCATCGGTCGCTGACAACAACAGTACCGGCGCCTGAATCTTTTCCACCGGGATGCGCGCTCTGGCGACCGCCTCTTTGTCCTGCAAGGCGGTCAGCATGGCCAGCGCATGCCGGTGCGGCGGCGCCCCTTCGTCAAACGGCGCCCAGCTGGCACAGCGATTGTTTTCCCATTGATGCGTCAGGGGTTTGCCGTCCAGCAACCAGGTGGGGCCTTCGCGTCCGACAGCCGGATCACAGGCATTCTGCCCGCTGTGCACCAGCGCACTCGGCACATACGCCAATACCGCCGACACCTTGTCCGGGAACGTGGCGCCAAGCAGCAGCACCAGTTCGCCGCCGCGCGACTGGCCGCTGAGGGCGACAAAATCATGCAGGGGCTTGACGGTTGCGCGCAGCCAGTCCAGCCCCTTGGCAAAATATTCCAGCGGCGTATTGGAGATGTAATCGGACAAGCCCGGCGCCTTGAAATACGCCAGCGCAAAAGCGGCATACCCGCGCGACGCATACAAGGCGGCACGCGGTTCATTGATGCCGCCACCGGACCCGTTGAGAATCATCACGGCCGGGAATGGGCCGGCACCGGCCGGCGGCAGAAACAAGCTGCCCACCAGCCCTTGTTCGCGTACTTCCGTGCGGGTAACGCCATCAGCGCACAAGCGTTGCACCAGAGTCGTTTCGGCAACATCAGCGGCAGCAGCACCGACGGCGCTGGCCTGCAAGGTGGTCGTCAGCGGCTGTTGCACATCGGCATGAAACAGTTCGCGCTTGCCCTCCTGCGCCGGTGTTTGCGACCACAGCAAGCCCATGGCCGAGATTCCGCCATAGCTGCCGTCGACCGCCGGCGCCAGCGTGACATCGACGTGGCCGTTGGCATCGGCCACGAAGCGTGCGCTGCTGTGCCACGGCACGCCGGCACGCAAGGTATGACTGGCGATCTGCACCAGCCCGCCCGGTACCGCACCGGTCACCACAATGCGACGCGGCACGTCAATCAAGTCATCGGCGGGGGTGACGGTAATGTTCAGCGCGACCATGATGTGCTCCTCTGCGGCCAATTACTTCTTGTCTTGCGTCACCATCATCGCCGTCGTGCGGTCGCTGCTGGCAGGCGTGACTTTCAAGCCCTTCCTGGCGGCCCAGACGTTCTGATAGTGATACAGCGGAATCACGCCGGCATCGTCGGAGACGATCTTGGCGGCATTGCGCAGAATCGCTTCACGCTTGGCAGCGTCGAACTCTGCGGTCGAATCGGCCAGCGCCTTGTCGATGGCCGGATTGCTGTAGCGATTCCAGTTGGACGCGCCGAGACCCTTCTTGGCATCGGCGGTTGCCAGCACATTGACCAACGCATAGCTGGCTTCCCCGGTGCCGTTGCCCCATGCCAAGACACTGACGGCAAATTCATTCTTGTTGGCGCGCGCCGAATACGAGGCCCATGGCAACACTTCCACCTGTGTCTTGACGCCGATGCGGGTCCAGAATTGCGCTACGGCCTGCATGGTTTCCGGCGCTTGCGGATAGCGATCATTCGGGACGTGGATGGTCAGCTTGAACCCTTGCGGGTAACCGGCATCGGCCAGCAATTTCTTGGCTTGATTGACATCGTTCGGAATGTTCTTGATGTCCGGGTTGTAACCGTAAGTATCGGCCGGCATCCATTGATTGGCTTCGGTAGCGGCACCTTGCAGGATGCGGTCGACCAGCGCCTTGCGGTTGATCGCCAGTGACAGTGCCTTGCGCACGCGGGCGTCGAGCAAGGGATTCTTGTCGAGCTGCTTGCCGTTATTGTCGGTGATGTACTTGTTGGCGCCTTCATGGAAGCTCGGTTGCAGCAACAGCACGCGCAAACCGTTATAGGCGAATACCTTGACGTTCGGCGATTGCTTCAGCCTGGTCAGATCGGATACCGATACCTTGTCGATCACGTCAACGTCGCCCGACAACAAGGCGGCGGTACGCGCAGCGGCGTTATTGATGTAGCGGTAATTGACCTTTTCCCACATCTGTTTCGGCCCCCAGTAGTCGTTGTTGCGCTCCATCACGACCCGGTCGCCCGGCGTGTATGAGACATACTTGTAAGGACCGCTGCCAACCACGGCGGCGCCGCTGTTGTAGTTTTCAGTCTGCGATTTCTCGCCCACATGCTTGCTGACGATATGCACCGAAGCCAGGTTCAGCGGCAGGTCCGGATTGGCGATATTGGTCTTGATGATGAGCGTCAGCGGATCCTTGGCCGTCACCGATTCCACCGTGCGCAGATAACCGGCGAAGGTTGCCACGCTACCCGGCACGGCGCGTGCGCGCTGATACGAAAAGATCACGTCTTCGGCAGTAAACGGTTTGCCATCTTGCCACTTGACGTTGGGGCGCAGCTTGAATTCCCAGGTTTTGGGATCGATATTCTTCCAGCTGACGGCCAGTCCGGGCTGCAACTTGTTGTAGTTGTTTTCAACCAGCAAGTCCCAGAAATGCAGATCGACCGAGCGGTCGCCGGCATGGTTGTTCAATTGCGGATCGAGCGACGACAGCGGATCGGCGAACGCGATATTGAGCGTCTGTGCCTGCACGCCGGCCGCCGCCGTGCCCAGCAGCGCAACAGCCAACAGGCTGGAAAGGAGCGTTTTTTTCATGTTCATCATCCTCGATGGTGGTGGATAAGAGATACGGACTACGAAATAACAGTGCTTATCGGTACTGGCAATATTGTTGGCCGGCCCGGCTGATCATTCAAATGGCAGGCACTCATATGTCCCGGCGCCACTTCCCGCAATGCCGGCGCTTCCTGCCGGCAACGCGCCATTGCCTGCGGACAGCGCGGATGGAAATGGCACCCGGCCGGCGGCTTCAGCGGACTCGGAATCTCGCCCTTGATCGCCGTGAACGACTTGTTGCGCGCCTGCAGCCGCGGCACTTCTGCCAGCAAGGCCTGGGTGTAGGGATGATTCGGATGCGCAAACAGTTCATCTACCGCGGCGCTTTCGACGATGCGCCCCAGATACATGATGACCACCCGATCCGAGACATGCTCGACCACGCCGAGGTCGTGGCTGATGAACAGATAGGTCAGTCCCAGTTGTTCGCGCAGATCGGTAAACAGATTCAATATCTGTGCCTGAATCGAGACATCCAGTGCCGCTACCGCTTCATCGCACACCAGCATCTGCGGCTGCACCGCCAGCGCGCGGGCGATGCCGATGCGTTGCCGCTGACCGCCACTGAACTGATGCGGATAACGGTCGCGCAATTCCGGATCGAGACCGGCGCGCAGCAGTTGCGCACTGACGTAATCATCGAGTCCGGCCTTGTCGGTCATGCCGTGAATCAAGGCCGCCTCCCCCACAATCTGATCGACGCGCAGACGCGGATTCAGGCTGGCATAGGGATTCTGGAAAATCATCTGCACCTTGCGGCGCGTGGCATGGGCTTCGCGCGCGCTGAGCTGGTTGCGATCAACGCCCTCAACCAGCACCTGGCCCGAGGACGGCGCCAACAAGCCGCTGACGATCCGGCCCAAGGTCGACTTGCCGCAACCGGACTCGCCCACCAGTCCGACCACTTCGCCGGGCATCACGTGCAAATCCACCGCATCCAGCGCGCGCGTGACGGCGGCCGGACGCATCCAGCCGCGCGCGATCAGTTGCGGTTCGAACGGACGCGGCTTGCGTTCGCCAAAACGCTTGTCGACATGGCGCGCTTCCACCAGCGGAATCATCTTGTCTTTTACCTCATCCATGGCGGACCTCCATGGCATTCAACGTCACGGCCGGATGGAAGCAACGCACGAAATGCCCGGCCAGTGCCTCGGTGATCTCCGGCCGCGTCAGGCAGGCTTCGCTGACACGTTCGCAACGTGCGGCAAACGCGCAGGTTGGCGGCAGATGCAGCAAATTCGGCGTCAGGCCGGGAATCTGTCGCAAGCGTTCGCCACGGCGGTTATTGCCCGGCAGGCTGCCGATCAGGCCTTGGGTGTAAGGATGCTGCGGCTGGTCCAGCACGTCGGCGACTTTGCCTTGCTCAACGATGCGACCGGAATACATGACCGCAATCTCATCGGCCAGTCCGGCCACTACCGACAAATCGTGCGTGATCCAGATCAGCGCGGTGCCATGCTGGCGCGCCAGCTTTTGTACTTCGGACAAGATTTGCGCCTGAATCGTGACATCGAGTGCGGTAGTCGGTTCATCGGCAATGATCAGATCCGGCTTGTGCAGCATGGCAATCGCAATCGCCACGCGCTGCCGCATGCCGCCCGACAATTGATGCGGAAATGCGCGCAGCCGCTCCTCCGGACTGGCAATTCCCATCATGCCCAGCGTATCGCGCGCCAGTTCACGCGCCTGTTCGCGGCTGACCTTGCTGTGCGCCAACACGGCGTCGATCATTTGCGCTTCCACGCGCAGGACCGGGTTCAGCGTCATCATCGGATCCTGAAAAATCATCGCGATGCGGTTGCCTTGCAAGTTGCGCAGCGACTTCTTGTCGAGCGTCACCAGATCCTGCCCTTGAAACAGAATCTGACCACCGACGATACGACCCGGCGCATCCAGCAAACCGAGGATGGAAAAACCGGTCACGGTCTTGCCCGAGCCCGATTCGCCCACCAGTCCCAGAATGCGGCCGCGCTCCAGCGTCAGCGACACATCGTCGACCGCCGGCAACACACCATCCGGGGTAAAGAAATGCGTGCGCAGGTTGCGCACCACCAGAGTTGGCACACTCATTTTTGCCACCTCGGATTCATGACATCGCGCAGACGGTCGCCCACCATATTGATGGCCACGATCACCACCAGCAGCGCGATGCCGGGATAGACACTGATCCAGTATTCACCGGACAACATGTATTGATAGCCATTGGCGATCAGCAAACCGAGCGATGGTTCGGTGATCGGCACGCCGAGGCCGAGAAAGCTCAGTGTCGCTTCCAGCGTGATGGCACGCGCGATCTGCAAGGTACCGATGACGATCAGCGGCGGCAGGCAGTTCGGCAAGATATGGCGCACCATGATGCTCCAGCCGGATACGCCCAGACCGCGCGCCGCTTCGACGTATTCCTTTTGTCGCTCGACCAGCGCCTGGCCGCGTGCGGTGCGGGCATAGTAAGCCCACTCCAGCACCACCAACGTCACCATGACGTTGAAGATACCCTTGCCCAGATACGCCAGAATCAGCATCGACACCAGAATCGACGGGAACGACAGCACCAGATCGGCCAGACGCATCAGCAGCGAATCAACCTTGCCGCCGACATACGCCGCCAGCAAACCGATCAGGGTGCCGATCACGCCGGCCAGTACCGCCGAACCGATACCGATGCCGACACTGATGCGCAAGCCATACAAGATGCCGGAATACAAATCGCGTCCCTGACCGTCGGTGCCGAGCCAATAGGTGTAGGTGCCGAGACCATTGACGGTGCCCGGCGGCAGGCGCGCGTCCAGCACGTCCAGTTGCATCAGGTCATAAGGATTTTGCGGTGTCAGCCACGGCGCTGCCAGTGCGGCAATCATCAGCAGCACGGCCACCGCGAGGCCGAACATCGCCCCTTTCGATGCCAGGAAATTGCGCATCACGCGGCGCCATGGCGATTCCCGGTGCGGCGCCTGAAAGGCCGACAAGGCGGCGACTTTGGCGCGCACTTCCTGCTGCGTCATGGGCGGCCTGGATGGCGTGGAAATGTCACTCATGCCTTGGCCTCCACCCGCACGCGCGGATCCAATACTTTATACAACACATCGACCACCAGATTGAGCGTCACGAACAGGCACACGATCACCATCATGTAGGCCACGATCACCGGCCGGTCAAGCGCATTGATGCTATCCAGAATCAGCTTGCCGGAACCGGGCCAGGCGAAAATGCTTTCCGTGACGACGGCAAAGGCAATGGTCGAGCCGAACTCCAGCCCGAGGATGGTCACCAGCGGAATCAGCGTATTGCGCAACACATACATCACCACCACGCGCAACGGCGACAATCCTTTGGCGCGCGCGAATTTGACGAAATCCATCGGCAGCACCTCGCGCACGTTGGCGCGCGTGAGCCGGATCACCAGTGAAATCTTGAACAGCGACAAATTGAGCGCCGGCAAGATCAGGTGGCGCAAACCATCCGCCGTCAGCCATGACCACTGGATGCCGAACAGCTCCGCCGTCTCGCCGCGTCCGCCCGACGGCAACCAGCCGAGCGAGACGCTGAACGCCATGATCAGCATCAGCCCGATCCAGAACGTCGGCAACGAAAAACCGAGAATGCTGCCGGTCATGACCATGCGCGAAAACAGGCTGTCCGGAAACAGGCCGGCCAGCAATCCCAGCGGGATACCGATCAGCACCGCCAGAATCAGCGCGGCGAAAGCCAGTTCCAGCGTCGCCGGCAAGCGTTGGAAAATCAGCTTGATGGCCGGTTCGTTATAGACAAAACTGTTGCCGAGATTGCCATGCAGAGCGCCATTGAGGAAAGCCAGATACTGGCGCCAGATCGGCTGATCCAGACCAAGTTCCTTGATGATGCGCAGACGATCGACCTGATCGACGTCCTGACCGATCAGGATATCGACCGGATTGCCGATCATGTGCAGGCCGAAGAAGACGATTACCGTCATCAGCAGCAGGACTGCCAGGGCCTGCATCACGCTGCGCAAGATGGCGCTGCTCATTGCCCGGCTCCCCGGCGTTCTTGTGCGGTCGGTTCCGAGGGCGTCCATTCATCGCCGGTCAGTTCCGGCTCGGCATAGGCCTGCAAGTTCTGATAATGGCTGTCGACATCTTCGGCGTACAGCAAGGAAGCGATGCCCTGCGCCAGTCGCTGCGCACCGTCGCTGATGGCGGGAATATCACCCGACAGCGTGCCGTGGCTGAGGGTGGCCGGCGCGCAAAAACAGTGTACGCGCTCCAGTCCCGGCAAGCTGCCCGGCTCTTTTTGCTGAAACTCGAATACCGGCCCCAGATCGGGCGAGTCGCACAGCTCGGCATCTTCGTCGCCTGCCGGCGGCGTGTAACGCGAACGCCAGCTACGGATGTGCGGTGCCATCGCGGCGAACTCCGGACGCACGCTCCAGTCGATGCGAAAGCCGGTCGAGAAAATCAGGAAATCGACGTCAAACACACCGCGCGGTGTGGTGATGCGCAAGCTGTTGTCGAGCACGTCGACGCGCTCGATCGGGGCACCGAAAATGAAACGCGCATTATCGAACTTCGAAACGCGCTGTACGCTGCCGCTCGGTGCCGGAATCTGCTGGGCATTGATGTAATGGCGAATGCGCCATTTCCACTCATCCGGCAGATTCACATGGCCATATGTCAGCCCCGGGTTACCGGCGCCCTTGCCTTTATTGATGCGCGGCATGACGCTGCGACGAATCAGTATATCGACGCTGGCGGCACCCGCCTCCAGCGCGGTCGCCGCACTGTCCATCGATGATGCCCCGGCACCGATCACGCCGACCCGCTTGCCGGCCAGCTTGCTGTAATCCATCTCGTCCGACGAATGCGCCCACAAGGCACGCGGCAGGTTCTGCGCCAGCGGCGGCAGATAGGCGCCGCCGAGACCGTCGCGGCCGGTGGCCAGCACCACCCGTCGCGCCAGTACCACCGACTTGCCGGCCGGCGCATTGATGTGCAGTTCCACCACGCCATCGGCGCGCGGCAAAATCGCTTCGATGCGGTGCTCGTTGCGCACATCGAGCGCCATTACTTTGCGATACCAGCGCAAGTAATCCATCCATTGCAGACGTGGAATCTTGTCCAGCGCCTCCCAGGCTTCCAGCCCGAATTGCGCTTCGAACCAGGCGCGGAACGTCAGCGCCGCGAAGCCCAGCGCCGGCCCGGTCAGCTTCTTCGGCGAACGCAGGGTTTCCATCCGTGCCGTGGTGGCCCATGGCCCTTCAAAGCCGGCCGGTGCCTGATCGTAGATCACCGCATTGATGCCCATATGCAACAGCGACACGGCCGCAGCCATACCGGCCTGACCGCCGCCGATGATGGCCACGTCCAGCACCGGCTGGTTATCCACGGTCTTGGCCGGGACCCAGGCTTTGGCCGGCAGGTCGAGCCACGCCAGGTCTTGTTGCAAGCGCGCTTCCAGCGCGGCCAGGCCGCTGGCGCCGGATGCCTGAGTGGCGGGAGAAATGGCACTAGACACGATGCGCGTCCTTTCGCTGTGGCTGATGAATGTTCTGCATGTTCAATTCTGCTAATCGTTTCTTGCTGCTTACAGCAAATCGTCGTGATCGCCGGCGCCACGCTTGACGAAGCCGTGCAAGATAGTGCGCGCTGCCGTTTCGATGGCCGCGATCAAGGCTTGCGTGACGGCATCGACCGGCTTGCCGAATGGCGTCACGACACCAAAATAAAACGGCACGTTGACCGCCAGCGGCCGCACCGCCAGGCCTTCAATCGGCATGCCCAGCGCCGTGATCGGTTCCACCAGCGCCACGCCCAGACCCGCATGGGCGGCCATGATGGCATTGAATGAGGTATTGGTTTCGATGGCCACATTCAAGGGCTTGTCCTGACCGAGCGCCATGTCGATGCGCTGCCGCAAGCGATAGCGATTGGACATGGTGATGATGCGCTGATCGCGCAAGGCGTCAAGTGTCACGACGTCGGCTTGCGCCAGTTCACTGTCGGCGCGCAGCACCACCACGCACGGCGCCTGGCCGATCCAGTGCAGGTCAAGGCCGCGATGCGCCACCGGCAAGCTGGTCAGTCCCAGACTGACGGTGCGGTGCAGCACCGCATGCACGACTTGTTCGGCCGAGGCGCTGCGCAAATGAATATGTTCCGGCAAACCGAGGGGTTCGATCAGTTTCAGTGCCGCCGGCGCGATGGTCGAGGCCAGCGCCGGGGTTGCCACCAGATGGATCGGCAACTGTTCCTCACGGCCGATTTCGAGCGCCCGTTCACGGATGGTACGCAAGCCGACCAATGAGCGTTCCACCTCTTCGTACAGCAGAAACGCCTTGTCGGTCGGCGTCACACGCGGACCGTTGCGGTCGAACAAGGCATAGCCAAGTTCGCCTTCCAGATCCTGGATGGCCTTGCTGATGGCCGGCTGCGAACGGCCGAGACTGCGCCCGGCGCCGGTCACGCTGCCAATCGTCATCACTGCCGAAAAAGCTTCCAGTTGATTGAGGTCCATATTATTATGATTTATATGATTTTCGGATTATAGACATATCTTCATTCTGTTTAAGTATAATCATTTTGCATAAGTTAATACGAAAAATCAGCACCAGGCGCTGCCGCGTTGGCGGCCCATGGCAATCGAGGATGTCAGCGATGTGTCCCGGGTTTTTTCTTGTTAGTCATAAATCGCATATTAAAATGCATTTATATTTGTTTTTCATCTATTGATTACACCGTAAGCTCAACACCTCACCATTTCGGATTCATTGCCATGAATGCCTCCTCTGCCTGTACTTCCGCCAGCCTTGTCAGCGACAAGGCTGCTCTGCAATTTCCCATCTACCTGGACTATTCGGCGACGACGCCGGTCGACCCGGTGGTCGCGGCCAGGATGTGCGCTTACCTGACGGAGAAATTCGGCAATCCGGCCAGCAGTTCGCATTCTTTCGGCTGGGAAGCCAAGGCTGCGGTGGAAAAGGCGCGCAAGCAAGTAGCCGCGCTGGTCGGCGCACAAGCGGCCGAGATCGTCTGGACCTCGGGTGCCACCGAATCCAATAACCTGGCGCTCAAGGGGGCGGCGCACGTGTTGCGCGAAGCCGGGCGCGGCAAACACTTGATTACCGTCGCTACCGAACACAAGGCGGTGCTTGATACCATGCACACGCTGGAGCGGGCCGGCTTCGACGTCACCTATCTGCAACCGCAGGCCGATGGCCTGATCACGACAGCGCAATTCGAAGCGGCTTTGCGGCCGGACACCATCATCGCGTCGGTCATGATGGTCAATAATGAAATCGGCGTGATCCAGCCCATCGCCGCACTCGGCGAGATATGCGCCGCGCGCGGTATCGTGTTCCATGTTGATGCGGTGCAGGCAGCCGGCAAGATCGCCATCGACCTCAGCACACTGAAGGTCGACCTGATGTCGTTCAGCGCCCACAAGATTTACGGCCCCAAGGGCATCGGCGCATTGTTCGTGCGCCACAACCCGGCCTTGAAGCTGGAAGCGCAAATCGACGGCGGCGGTCATGAAAATGGCATGCGCTCAGGCACGCTGGCGACCCATCAGATCGTCGGCATGGGCGAAGCGTTTGCGCTCGCGGCCAGTGTGCAGGAACAGGAAAGCGCCCGCATCCGCGTGTTGCGCGATCAGTTGTGGAACGGGCTGCGAGAATTGCCGGGCGTGCTGTTGAACGGTTGCGCACAGGCGCGCGTGCCGCACAATCTGAACCTGAGTTTCGATCTGACCAGTGATGTGTCGGTGGCCGGTCAATTACTGGATATCGCAGTGTCGGCAGGCTCAGCCTGTAATTCAGCCAACGCCGCGCCCTCTTACGTGCTGTCAGCCATCGGCCGCAGCGACAAGCTGGCGCGCAGCGCCATCCGTTTTTC
This sequence comes from Herbaspirillum autotrophicum, assembly GCF_001189915.1. GTDB lineage: Bacteria > Pseudomonadota > Gammaproteobacteria > Burkholderiales > Burkholderiaceae_D > Herbaspirillum > Herbaspirillum autotrophicum. The sequence continues at coordinate 60,689 of NZ_LFLS01000002.1, read as the reverse complement.
ACTGGGGCGCTATACCACCGCAACCGAAATCGACTATACCGTCGCCACCTTGCGGCAGTTGTTGCAAGGTCAGACGGCAGTAACACATTGAACACACTGAGGCCGCCGCCGTCATGACGGTGGCCTCAGGAGAACGGCCTACATCAGATTCTCGTAAGCGCAATTGACCAGCAACTCCGCCACCGAAGCCGTGTTTGGCAAGGCGATGGTGGTCGCGATCAGGCTCGCCAGATCGGCGGCGCTGGTCATCTCGGCTGGCGGCATATCGGTGATGGCGGTTGCCAGTTCGGTATTGACGTAACCGGGACAGATGGCAGTGGCGCGGATGCCGTGCTCCCAGCCGGCACGGCGTACACCGTGATTCAGAGCGACGGCGGCATGCTTGGACATCTGATAGCCGATGTTCAGATTGCGCACCCGCTTGCCGGACAACGAGGCCAGATTGATCACGCGTCCCTCGCCTGACACTTTGAGCGCCGCAAACGCCGCCTGCAGCAGCCGGTACGGCGCCTTCACATTGATATCCAGCGTTTCTTCCAGCAATTCTTCAGTTCCCTCCTCCAGTCCGACATGCTTGCAAATGCCGGCACTGTTGACCACCACATCGATCCGGCCGAACGCGGCCAGCGTTGCCGCCACCCATGCTTTGGGCGAGTTCAGGTCGCGCGCTTCGTAAGGCAGCAGCAATACCCGCGCGCGCTCGGGAAAGACCGGCGCCAGCAGCGCCGGATTGCGCACCCCGAGCGACAAGCGGTAACCACGCGCCAGCAATTCGTGTGCAACGGCAAGACCGATACCGCGCGAAGCGCCGGAAATAAGAGCTACTTTTTCCATGAACATCCCTTTAATGTCATTGATGCGATTTGCCTGCAGCGCAGCACCTGTTCAATGCCCCGCCAGCGTTTCGATTGCGGTATTCAGTACCGCTCCGGCCTGCACCAGCGCCTGCCGGCGTGCGGCAATCCTGATCCGGCTCTGCTGCAATCGCTGTTGCGACTCGGCCAGCAGCGCCAGTACCGCTGCCGGCGCCGCGCCACCGGGGCTGGTTCTGTGGGCTAATGCCTGCTGCGCATCCAGGCACTGACGGATCACGCTGTCGGCCAACCCCAATGGTTTGCCGATCTCGGACAGCGCCGCCTGATCCAGCAATGCCGCATCGATGCCGGTGGCGTCACGGCCTTGATCGAGCGCCAGCCGGACGGCACCGCCGACAATATGATGTGCCTCGCGAAACGACAAGCCGCAGTGCCGCACGAGGCCATCGGCAAGGTCGGTCGCAGTGGAAAAATTGCGATTGCAGCGCTCTGCCAGGCCGGCTTCGCGCGGTTGCACACTCTCCATCACCAGCCGCAACACGGACAAATTGTTCGGGGTATGTTTGAGCACCGCCCAGCCATCGCTCAGCCCTTCGCGAATGGCATCCAGCGACACCGAAAAATGCGTGCCACGCACCGCTGTGAGACTGCCCATCAATGCGCCGGTAGCGCGGGCCGATTGCGCCCGGAGAAATTCCAGCGCAATCGGATTCTTCTTTTGCGGCATGATGCTGGAAATGCCCGAGACCCGGTCCGGAAACGCCAGCGTCGCAAATTCGTCGCTGACAAACACATGAAAGTCTTGTGCTATACGGCTCCAGGTCACACCCAGCAAGTTGACCGCCGACAGCAACTCCAGCATGAAATCACGCGAGGCGACGGTATCCAGTCCATGCCGGGTAATGCGTTCAAAGCCCAACAACTGCGCCGTGCGGTGGCGGTCGATGGCAAAGCTGCTGCCGGCCAGCGCAGCCACTCCCAGCGCGTTTTCATCAATGCGCACCAGCGCTTCCATCAAGCGCTGGCTGTCACGTTCCAGCGCGGTTTCATAACCGGACAGGTAATAGGCAAACGATACCGGCTGCGCCGGCTGCAAATGGGTGTAACCGGGCATGATGACATCGGTGAAAGCGAACGCCCGGGTCACGCATTGCGTGCGCACTTCCAGCAAACTGTCGGCGATGCGCAAGGCGTAAGTGCGGGCGCGCAGGCGATCCAGCGTGGCACCGATATCATTGCGGCTGCGCGCCAGATGCAAGGCGCCCGCCGCATGTGCGCCGGCCAGCGCCGCCAGCCGTGTTTCGAAGGCGAAATAGGCATCTTCCAGCAAGGTATCGACAGCTTCCCGGTCCGGCCCCAGTTGCCGCATCTGCAGCAATGCCTGCGCCAGCCGGCGGGCGGTGGCACAGTCAATCAGGCCGCATTCGGACAACATCACCAGATGCGCCTGATTCAGGTCCAGCATGGCCTTGAAATCATCGTCATCGACTTGTGTCAGTTGCGGCCGGTAGATGTACTCGCGAATCTCATCTGCCGGCAGTTGCCCCAGACGTTTTCCAATGTCACTCATGTCCTGTCCTCCTGTGCGCCATGCCGCCGGCAGCCCGATGTCAATTGCGCCGGCCCATGGCATCGAAACAATCACCGATGCGGTACAGTGCAGCGCCGAACGGCACCACCCAGGTTTGGGCGCCGCCCAGCGGACTGCCGGGAAACTTGCCCTCGTCGAAGGCGCAGGCAGCATCCGGCCGCTCCAGCACCTTGCGCGCAATGCGCGAGCCGAGGTAAGTCATCAGCGCCACGCCGTTGCCATTGCAACCCACGGCATAGTGCAACCCATCCTTTTCGCCGATATGCGCGATCTTGTCCCAGGTCATGGCGACATAGCCTTTCCAGCAATTGCTGACCTGGACCTCTTGCAACTCCGGCCACACCTCGACCAGTTTGCGATGCAACAACAAGGCCGCTTCTGCTTCGGGAATATCGTTGATGGTGGGCCGTGAACCGAACAGGATGCGCGTGCCATCCGGCGAGGGCCGGATGTAAAACAGATTGCGCTTGGAATCGCTGATCATGCGCCGGCCCGGAATCAGCTTGGCCATCAGGTCCGGCGCCAGCGGCGCGGTAGCGATCTGGTAACTGGCGACCGGCACTACGCGGCGTTGCAGATACGGCACCACGCCGCCGGTGTAGCCATTGGTCGCCAGCACCACATGGGCGGCGTTGATGGCACCTCGTCCGGTGACCACCTTGAAGCCGCCGGCGCTGCGTTCGATACGCACCACCGGCGCATGTGAATACAGACCAGCGCCGCGGCGGCGCGCCAGATCGCGCAGACTGCGATGGTACTTGGCGGTATGCAGGCCGCCATATTCATCCACCACGATGCCGCCATGGTAGTAGTCGCTGCCGATCACGCTGTGTTGTTCGCTGCGCGCGATTTCATGCACCGTGACGCCGGTTTTCTCGCGCAGCAATTGTCCCTGCGCCCGCAGGCGCTCATAATGCACCGGCGTATAGGCGCCGAAGAAGCGGCCGCTGATATGCAGGTCGGCATCGAGCGCTTCGCTGGCGACCAGTTCTTTCAGATAGTCGAAGCTGGCCAGCGACTCGCGCATCAGGCGCTCCAATCGCTCCGGCGAAGCACCGCTGATGGCGTTCGACACCACCAGTTTCTGGCCGCTCGACACCATGCCGCCGCTGCGCGTGCTGCCGCCGCTGCCAAGCTCTTGCGCATCCAGCACGGCCACACTGACACCGCCTGCTGCCAGTTCGGCGGCGGCCGTCATGCCGCAGTAACCGCTGCCCACCACTACCACGTCGACCTGGCCCGGCAAGTCATGCATGGCGGTCTCGGGCGGCGCCGCGTCCCACCAATAGGGATTGGTATTGAAATTTCCGGCAAGCAATTGATGTGAATTAGCCATTTTTTCAGACAAAGAGAGGGTAAGCCGGCAGTTCTTCGGAACGCCGGTGTCAACAAACGAAAAGGAGACTTCAGTCAGGAAGTGCTGGTGATTTTCTGCATCGGACAGTCCTCGCGGCCATCGCGCTTGCGATCAATGGATATTGGAAAAGAACCGGCGCGTTCGCTCATGCGCGGGGCGTTCAAACATGTCTGCGGGCGGCCCCTGCTCGACAATCCGGCCATCCTCCATGAACACAATGTGATCCGACACTTCACGCGCAAAACGCATTTCATGCGTAACCACGATCATGGTCATGCCATCTGCTGCCAATTCGCGCATGATGGCCAGCACGCCGCCGATGGCTTCCGGATCAAGCGCCGAGGTAGGTTCGTCAAACAGCATGGCTTTGGGCCGCATCAACAAGGCCCGGACGATGGCTACGCGTTGCTGCTGGCCGCCCGACAACTCGCCTGGATGCGCCTGCGCCTTGTACGCCAGACCGACCTTGTGCAGCAGCGCCAGCGCTTCCTTTTGCGCGGTGGCCTTATCCATCAGGCCGCGCCGAACCGGCACCAGCGTCATGTTATCCATCACGCTCAGATGCGCGAACAGGCTGTAGTCCTGAAACACCATGCCGACCTGCGTGCGCAGTTGCTGCCAGTTGCGCTCGTCATGCAGCGCCACCGCCGTGCCGGCCAGTGCAATCTCACCGCTTTCGGGCCGCACCAGACCATTGATGCAACGGATCAAGGTGCTTTTCCCGGAACCGCTCGGTCCCAGCAATACGGTGCAGGAACCCGCTTGCACATCAAGGTCGATCCCTTTCAGGATGTCCTTGTCGCCATATTTCTTGCAAACATTGCGTAGAGAGATCATCGGTTTACACCTTTAACATCGTTGCAGAAACCTCGCTCAGCGGCTCGTCTTCCGGTGTCGGATGACGTGTCCGTTCGTGCGTGGCGCGGCGTTCCAGGTGGCGGCCCCAGGCGCTCAGCAAGGAGCAGATCAGAAAGTACACCAGCAGCACGCCGGCATAGACGGCAAATGCCGGGTTCCAGCCTTCCATCACGGTCACGCGGTCGACGATGCTCTGTCCGGTGCGCATGAATTCGGTGACGCCGATCAGGGTGCCGAGCGACGTCGCCTGTACGATTTGCGTCATCATCCCGACATAGGCTGGCAAGATGCTGCGAATCGCCTGTGGCACCTGAATCAGCAGCAATACTTCCCACGACTTCATGCCCAGCGCCAGCGCGCTGCTGAGCTGATGCGCCGGCACCGCACGCAATCCGCCGCGCACAATCTCGGCGCCATTGGCGCCGCCCCAGATGGTCAGGCTGATGACAATCGAGACAAACGGCGACAATTCCAGGCCGAAAATCGGCATGCCGAAGTAAATGAAGAACACATTGACGATCAGCGGCACACCGCGAAACAGCTCGGTCAGACTGCGCACGGTCCAGCGCAGCGGCGTCGAATGCGCCATCGCCGCCAGCCCCATCAACGCTGCCACCACGGTGGCGAAGAACAGCGTCAGCAGCGACAGTGCCAGCGTCATCAGCAAGCCCTTGCCGATGAAGGCGAGATTATTGGTCAGCAGGTCCATGGCTTACATCCTGAACGGTTTGTGCAGCCGGTGTTCGAGCCAGCCGGACAGCAGCGACATCAACAACACCAGCACCAGATAAGTCACTCCCAATACCAGCATCATTTCCAGCGTACGGAAATCCATCGCGATACGGTCCATGGCGACATAGGTGATTTCAGCCAGTCCCACCGCCTGCAGAAAACAGGAGTTTTTGAGCAGGGAAATCGACGTATTCAGAATCGAGGGCTGACTTACCCGCAGCGCCAGCGGCATGGCAATCAAGCGCATGTATTGCCACGGCCGCATGCCCAGCGCCAGCGAGGCATTTTGCAAACCGGCCCGCACCGTGCTGAGACCGCCGCGAATGTTTTCAATCTGGTACGCGCTGGCCCACAACGACAGCGTCAGCACGCCCGACCAGAACAGCGACAGCGTAACGCCGGCGCTGGGCAAGCCGAAATAGATGAAGAACATTTGCGCCAGCAGCGGCGTGTTGCGAATGAACTCGACATACGCATTGATGGCCGGTGTCAGCACCGGCAGGCGCATCACCTTGATTGCCGCGCCTGCCATGCCGGCCAGGATGGAAATCGCAATCGAGATGCTGCTGACTTCAAGCGTCATCAGCAGTCCGCGCCAAAGCGCCGGCAACTGTGCGTAGATATAGTGAACGTCGAAGTCCATGATGCGCTTACCCCGGTGAATGACTGATGGTGATTATTTCTCGGCCGGGCGCTTGCTTTCGAAGCCCGATACGTAATGCTCGACCGTGCCTTCCGGAGCCCATTTGACAGCCCATTTGCGATACAAGCCCTCGGCCTTCATGCGTGTCTGGGCGGCATTGACGTAGGCCAGCCATTCGGTTTCACCCTTGCGCAAGCCGGCGGCGGCATCCACCAGCAGGAATGGCTCATTGAGACGACGCAGGCTGCTGTCATTTTTGGTGATGCCGACCAGCAAGGCAATATCAAAGGCCGCGCCGTCGGCCCGTTTTTGCTTCAGCGCCTGCAAGGCATCAGCGGTGGAGTTCAGACGCATGCTTTCGGTATCCGGTTGTTTCTCTTCAAACCAACGCGCCTGATTCGAGCCTTTCAGGGCGATCACGGTCTTGCCCTTGAGATCGGCGATATGCTTGACCGGGCTGTCCTTGAGTACCACCACGTCCGAGCCATCCCAGCGATACGCATCGCTGAATGCCACCACACGCGCCCGTTCCGGTGTCACGCCCAGAGTGGCATACAGAATATCGACCTTCTTGCCGGTAAGCTGGGGAATCCGGTTCTCCGCAGTGACACAGGTCAGTTCGGCCTTGTCGCGCGAACCGAAGGCCCACTCGGCAATCTGCAACGCCATCTCGGTTTCGATGCCGGCGTAGTTGCCGGAGGCATCCTTGAAACCATACGGCGGCTGATCACAGCGTACGCCGACTTTGAGGACGCCCTTGTCTTTGATCTCCTTGGGCAACGGCGGCAGCTCGGCGGCATGCACCACATTCGCCAGCAACAACGATGCGCAAAGCGCGGAAAGCCCCGATTTGATGCGTACCATGAATTACTCCCTTTGAAGTTGTCGACGAGTCAGTGGAACAAATTCTATGAGTCGCCGGAACATATCGTCAAATACCATTTTTTACATTTACTATTCATTTCTGATATGGGGTTACCATAGCCAAAAAAGGCGCTTCCCAACCCGTTTCAACTGTATTGGCACAGCTCTTGCTCGGCTGTTTGCGGCCCTGCGGCACGATACGGGAAAGAACAGGCAAGCGATAAAAGATGCGGAGACTGAGAGACCAACATGAACTTCAAACAGATTGAAGCCTTTCGACTGATCATGCTGCGCGGGACCATGACAGCGGCGGCCGAAGAATTGCACACCTCGCAACCCAGTATCAGCCGCCTGATCGCAGAGCTGGAAGATGCACTCAAATTGAAATTGTTTACCCGCAATGCGGGCCGCCTGCAACCGACCGATGCCGGTACCTCGTTTTATCAGGAAGTCGAACGCAGTTTCGTCGGCCTCGACAATCTGACGCAATCGGCGCGCCAGATCCGTATCTTCGGCACCGGCCGCTTGCGTGTCGCCGGCACGCCTGCCATCGTGCAATCGGTGCTGCCGCAAGTAATGGTGGAGTACCGGGAAAAATATCCAAATGTGGTGGTGTCGCTGGAAATGCGCAGCGAATCGACGGTGCGGCGCTGGACTTCGTCCTCCTACTGCGACATCGGCTTCGCTACCATCGCCGCGGAAACCCTGGGCGTCAATGCCGAAACCCTGTACAAACTGCCGGCACTGTGCGCACTGCCCTCGCGTCATCCGCTGGCGCGCCGCAAGGTCATTCGGGTCAATGACCTGGAAGGTGAAAATCTGATCTTGCCGTCGCATGCCGAAGAAACCCGCCTGACATTGGACAAGGCACTGGAACAAGCCGGCGTCACGCCGATCCCGGCGATTGAAACACCGTATGGCGCACTGACCTGCATGCTGGCCGCACAAGGTCTTGGCATCGGCCTGGTCAATCCGCTGGTGGCAGCCAGCAACAAGCACGGCGGCGTAGTGTTCCGTCCCTTCGATGCGGATATCTCATTTGGCGGCTACGTGGTCTACCCGCGCCTGCATGACCATAATCCGGTGGTCAAGGATTTCATCCGCATGACGCGTGAACACATTGAGCAAATCGTCGCCAAATATGCGAAAGATCCCAAAGATTCCTGAACTGGCCGGCGCCGCAAACGGCGTTGTCATTGTCGTGCGTGGCATGTCCGAGGTTGCGTTCGGTTCCGGCTCGACCCGACTGTCTGATGGTCCGGCACCGTTGCCCGTCGGCAGAACATCACTTGTATAATGCGCAGCTACCAATTCAGCCATGAAAGCCGCGCGTGCTCACCTCAATCAAAAAAGCGACCACTCTGATCGAGGCCTTCGTCGGGCCGCAGCGGGACTGGAGCATTATTGAGTTGTGCGCCGAGACCGGCATGCCGCAACCGACGATACACCATTTCCTGGCCTCGTTTCGGGCTGCCGGTTGGATCGCCCAGGACCCGCGCACCAAGCGTTACCGGCTGGGCGTGAAGTTATGGGAAATCGGCTGCGCGGCGGTGAATTTCCGGGAAATCGCTGAAAGCGCACGGCCACTGCTGCACAAGTTTGTGGAGAACTGCGGCGAGACCATCCATCTCGGCATGATCCCGGCCGAAGACCCGCTGACCGCAATTTATGTCGACCGCGTCGACAGTGCCGAGCCGGTGCGCGTGGTGACCGAACTGGGCAGCAAAGTCCCCTCTTATTCTTCAGCAATGGGCAAGACCATCATCGCGCACAATGCCGCGTTCGAAGCCGCCGTGCTGCAAGCACCGCTGACGCCGGTAACCCCGGCCACGATTGTCGATCCGGACAAGCTCGCCGCCGATTTCAAGGCCACCCGCAAACGCGGCTACTCGATTGCCCGTGGCGAATTCATGGGTGAAATGGTCGGTATTGCGGCGCCGGTCTATGACCGCTTCGGCGTAGTCACGCTGGGCGTAGGTATCTGGGCCCCGGCCGTTCGCATGACGCCCGACTTCATCAAAACCTCCAGTGAACTGCTGATCGCCACAGCCCAAGGCATCTCGCGACAACTCGGTTATCTGAAAACTTCCTGAATAGCTTCCTGCGCCGCCCAAGTTCGTTTTTGTAATTTGCAAAGAAGAATTTAGGACTTAAAGGGATTTTTTCGCCTGTTTATAATAATTCAAATAGAGAAATTGAATTTCATATTTAGAAATTCATGTTTTTAGTTGAATCAACAAACAGAGAAAAATCTTGGCAGCAGAAATCATTGGATATGTCACGCATACACGCCAGACCGAGACCACCGGACTCTGGTGGTCGGACGATTTTGACATCGACTATATCGAACAGACCGCACTGGCACACGAGCGTGCCGGCTTTGATTCGGTCCTGATCGGTGCCGACTCGTGGGGCCCGGACAGTTGGCAAATCGCGGCGCACGTGCTGCGCGTCACCACCACTCTCAAGGTATTGATTGCGCACCGGCCCGGCTTTGTCCAGCCGACCGTCGCGGCTCGTCAGGCCATCACGCTCGACAAGCTCAGCGGCGGCGGACGCATTGCGCTACACATCATCAGCGGCAGCCCCGGCGGCGAACTGCTGCGCGACGGCGATACCCTGCCGCTACACCTGCGCTACGCCCGCACCGCCGAATACATGAAATTGCTGCGCGCCATCTGGAGCGCGCGCGAACCATTCAATCACCGCGGCGACTTCTATCAGTTTGAGCAAGGCTTCAGTGCCATCCGTTCCGACGCCCCATTGACACTGTCATTCGGCGGCTCATCGCCGGAAGCGATTGACGTCGGTGCGCAATATGCGGACAAGTACATGTTGTGGGGCGAACCGCTGGCCGGCATCGCTGAATGCATTCACAACGTCCGCAGCCGGGCGCAGGAATTGGGACGCCCCAGTCCCGGCTTCAGCGTGTCGTTGCGCGCCATCATCGGCGCCACCGAAGCCGACGCATGGCAGCGTGCCGAACATATCTATGCCGCCGCCGCGCAGCAACTGGCGCAAGCCGGCAAGGCGCCGGCCACGCTCACGCAAGGTGCTTTCAAGTTGCATTCGGTCGGCGCGCAGCGGCTCAATGCTTACGCCCATGACAACGACGTTCACGATGAACGATTGTGGCTCGGCTTTACCCGTCTGGTCGGGCGCGGCGGTTCCACTTCGGCGCTGGTCGGCACGGTGGACCAGGTGGTCGAGGCGTATCTGCGCTATTACGACCTCGGCGCGCACGCGATCTATTTGCGCGGCTGGGATATCGCCGCCGATGCCGAACAATACGGACGGCAACTCATTCCCGCGTTGCGTGCAGCAACGCAAGATCGCGGTATTTGAGTCCTCTGTCCGATTCTTTTTGATGGTAGCCACAATGCAGAAAAAACAACTCAAACTCGGTCTCAGTCTGGTGTCCAACGGTACCCATCCATCCGGATGGCGCCTGCCGCAAGCCGCAGCGGACTGCGCACTGGATTTCAAATTCTGGAAAAACATCGCGCTGGCGGCGGAACGCGCCAGTATTCATTTCATCTTTTTCGCCGATGGCGCCGCCGTGCGCAGTGCCGCCGCCGATAATGATTCGCTGCAATATGTCGGGCGCATCGAACAATTCGAACCGACCACGCTGATCGCGGCGCTGTCTGCAGTGACCGGGCACATCGGTTACATCGCCACCGCATCGACGACCTACAACGAGCCGTACACCATCGCCCGCAAGTTTGCCTCGCTGGATCACCTGAGCGGCGGCCGCACCGGCTGGAACATCGTCACCTCATGGAGTGAAGCGGAGGCCAAGAACTACAACCGCGAATCTCATCTGGCGCATGATCTGCGTTACCGGCGGGCGCAAGAATTCGTGGAAGTGGTGACCGGTCTGTGGGATAGCTGGGAAGACGACGCCTTCCTGCGCGACAAGGCCAGCGGTCGCTACATCGACACCAACAAGATGCATGTATTGCATCACAAGGGCGAGCACTTCCATGTACGCGGCCCCTTGAACATCGAAAGACCGGTACAGGGATGGCCGGTGATTGCGCAGGCCGGTTCGTCGGGACCGGGTCAGGAAATTGGCGCGCGCTTTGCCGACCTGGTGTACACCGCACAAAACGACAAACAGGCCGCCCGCGCGTTCTATGCCGAGATCAGGCAAAAAGCCGTTGCCTTCGGCCGCGCGCCGTCGGCCCTCAACGTCATGCCCGGCATCTTGCCGATCATCGGCCACAGCCGTCAGGAAGCCAAGGACAAGTACGACGCCTTGCAACAACTGGTCCATCCGCAGCTGGGCCTGACCGCGCTGGCCACCAAGTTTGGCGATATGTCGGCTTATCCGCTGGATGGCCCGATTCCGCACGACTTCCCGCAATCCAATGGCATCCGCAGCGCCACCGATATTCTGGACCGCGCACGCGCCAGGGGCTTGACTATCCGCCAACTGTATCAATCCATGATCGGCGGTGCCGGTCATCTTGAAATTCATGGCACGGCCGAGGATGTCGCCGATCAGATTGCCGACTGGTTCCAGGATGAGGCGTGCGACGGCTTCAATATCATGGCGCCGTATTTCCCCGCCGGCCTGACCGATTTTCTTGATCAGGTGGTACCGATCCTGCAACGGCGTGGCTTGTTCCGCACCGCTTACGAAGGCAGCACGCTCAGAGAAAACCTGCATGTCACGCGCCCGGCGCATCCGGCAGCGTCCGGATCAGAGGCTGCATGACAATGCTGCAATCCGCTTTGCCCAACCAGCTCAGTACCGGCGCGGCGACGCCCTCACCCAAGGTTCGCGCCGGCAACATCGCATGGCGCGCCCTGGCCTATCCGGCCCTGATCGTCACTGGCGTGCTGTATGTTGTGCCATTGGGCATCCTGCTGCTGCACAGCGTAACCGATCCGGAATGGGGTTTCGGCAATTACAGCCGCCTGCTGACGCAATCCGGCTATCTGCGCACGCTCGGCCGTACGCTGGGGCTGGCGGCGATTTCCACCATGCTGGCCTTGCTCATCGGTTATCCGATTGCGTACCGCATTGCCACCAGCCCGCGAGCATGGTTGCGCCGCCTGCTGATCCTGTGCGTGGCTGCGCCTTACCTGACCAGCATCTTGATCCGCACCTTCGCCTGGCAAATACTGCTGGGCCGCATCGGCCTGGTCAATCAAGGCTTGCAGGCGGCCGGCTGGCATACGCTGGAATTGCTGTTCAACGCCACCGCCGTCATCATCGGTCTGACCCACTTCTTGCTGCCGATGATGATCTTTCCGCTGGTCAGCGTCATGCGCAATATCGAACCATCGCTGTTGCGCGCCAGTTCCAGCCTCGGTGCCGGTCCGGCCACCGGCTTCGTCAAGGTATTCGTACCAGCCAGCTGGCCCGGTATCAAGGTCGGCACGGTATTGTGCTTCGTCTACGGCGTCGGCGCCTTTGTCACGCCGGCCCTGCTGGGCGGCAACAGCGGCCGCATGATTGGGGCCCTGATCGAAAGTGCGATTTCGCAACAGGCTGATTACGGGCTGGCGGCGGCCGCATCAATTCTGCTGGCGGCCGGGGTGGCGGTGATATTGCTGGTCTTTCGCTGGGGCCTCGGCGGTCGCCTGGCAGAACTGGTTTCGCCATCGTCGATCCGGCAAGCTCAGCAGCATCGGCAACGGCGCGCACCTCGTCATTCGCGCATCGCGCAGTGGGCCAGCCGGCTGGCCATCGCCATCGACAAATCGGGCCTGTCGCGCGTGCCGGGACTGATCACCGGCTATGCACTGGTGGCCGGACTGATCATTCTGCTGCCGCAATTGATCGCGATCCCGATTTCATTTTCCTCGACACGCACGCTGATCTTCCCGCCGCCGGGCTGGTCAACCCAATGGTATTCCGGCTTCTTCAGCGCACAGTGGCTGGCGCCGTTATGGACCAGTATCGAAATCGCCGCCGGCGTCACCGTGCTGTCTTGCATCCTCGGCGGCTTTGCTGCGGTTGGCGTGGCCCGCGGCTGGCGCGGCAAGCCGGCGCTGGCAGCAACCGTGCTGCTCAATTTTCCGCTGGTGTTTCCAACCGTGGTGGCCGCCGCTGCATTTTTCCTCGCATGGCTGCCGCTGGGATTGACCGACACCAAGTTCGGCATCTTGCTGGCGCATTTGACGATTGCCCTGCCGTTTGTCTTTATCCTGGTCGGCGCCAATTTGCAGATGCTCAACCCGTCACTGGAGCGTGCCGCCGCCAGCATGGGCGCCTCCGTCGCGACTCAGGTGCGGCGCATTCTGATTCCGCTGTTGTCGGGCAGTTTGCTGACCGGGGCCTTTTTCTCGTTCCTGTCGTCATTCGATGAAGCCTCAATCGCGGTCTTTCTGTCCGGGCTGCAAGTCAAGACCTTGCCGCGCCGCATGTATGAAGCGCTGTCATTCGAGAGCGACCCCACCATTGGCGTAATTGCGGTACTGACCATGGTGGTGACTGCCCTCGCCATCGCCGGCGGCGCCCGATTTGTACGCGCCCGGCCATCTCAACGTCAGCGTTGATCACTTGATATGTGGAATCAGATGCAAAATCCAACACCTTCGGCCACCCGCGGCCGAATCGAATTAAGCAAGCTGAGCAAACAGTTTCCTGATCACACCGGCGTCAGCAATCTTGACCTGAACATCGACAGCGGTGAATTCTTTACCATTCTCGGCCCCTCGGGCTGCGGCAAAACCACCACACTGATGTTACTGGCCGGCTTTGCCGAACCCGATGCCGGCAGCGTTGCCATTGATGGCCGTGATCTGGCCGGTCTGACGCCGCAAGCGCGCGAGCTCGGCATCGTGTTTCAGAACTACGCCCTGTTTCCACACATGAGCGTGGCGCAAAACCTGGCGTTCCCGCTTGAGGTGCGCGGCCGTTCGCGTGCCGAGATCGAACAGCGTGTCAGCGCAGCGCTGGCGCTGGTGCAGCTCAAGAACCCCGATGCCCTGCCAGAGCAGCTTTCCGGCGGCCAGCAACAGCGCGTGGCGATTGCGCGCGCACTGATCTTCGATCCGCCGGTGCTGCTGATGGATGAACCGTTGGGCGCACTTGACCGCAACCTGCGACTGCATCTGCAAGGCGAACTCAAACGCCTGCAACGCCGTCTTGGCATCACGGTGGTGTATGTCACGCATGATCAGGAAGAAGCAATGGCGATGTCGGACCGCATCGCCATCCTGAATCAGGGCAAGGTGGAACAGGTCGGCACCCCGGCCGAGTTGTACGAGCGTCCGGCAACGCTGTTCGTAGCCGACTTTTTGGGTGACAACAATATCTTTTCCGGCCGTATCGAGCTGGGCAACAGCGTGCGCCTGAGCAATGGCGCGCTGATCGATATCGGGGCCGGCCGGTTTCGTCCCGACACCGCAGTGACACTCGCGATTCGCCCGGAACGCGTAGCCGTCAGCACCGATATTGCAGCGGCACCATTGCGCGGCAACATCATTGAAAGCATCTTCATGGGACGCTATTACGAATACCGCATCGCGCTTGACGGCACGGCCATCATCATGGCGCGCGTCATCAATGATGGTCGCCATGCTGCCTTCATTGCCGGGCAAGCCGTCGGTCTCACGTTCTGTAGCCAGGACTGGCAAGCCTTTGCCGTGTCCTGAGCAACGATCTCAAGTATCACGTATTCCATCATCACTTCCAACCACGGGGAAATTCATGACCACAGATTTTCAACCTCAACGCCGCGCATGGTTGCGCACCACCGGACTGGCCGGACTCAGCGCCGGACTGGGCACGCTCGGCCTGTCTGCCAACAGCGTCTTGGCCCAGAGCACGGGTAATCTGGTGTATGCCGGTTTCGGCGGCAGCTACGAACAGGCGATCCGCACCGCGGTGTTCGATCCGTTCGCCCAGAGCACCAATGTCAAAGTGCTGACCACCACCGGCGGCTCGGATGTCGCCAAGGCCACCGCGATGGTCCGTGCGCGTCGCACCGAATGGGATCTGATTGATGCCCAGGGGGCGACATTGGCGCAATTCATTGCCGCCGACCTGCTGCAACCATTACCGGCCGGACTGGTATCGCCCAACCTGCTGTTCAATCCGAAACTGGCGACACCTTACAGCGTGCCGTGGTACCAGTTCAGCCTGAATATTTTCTGGAACGCCAATGCCATCAAAGGTGAACTGAATTCGTGGGCTGACGTCTGGAATGTGGAGAAATACCCGGGCAAACGCGGACTGTCCAAGCTGCCCTGGTTTTCGCTTGAAATCGCGTTGCTGGCCGATGGCGTAGCGCTCGACAAACTGTATCCGCTGGATGTAGACCGCGCCTTCGCCAGCCTGGACCGCATCAAGAAGCATGCGGTGTTCCTCGACACCAGCGCACTAGCCAACGCCATCACGTCGCAAGAAGTGGTGACGGGCATCATCAATCTGGCGCGACTGAAATCGGTGCAAAAAGCTGGCGTCAACGTCAAGTATTCCTGGGGTCAGGCGATGGTCGACATTCAGCAACTGGTGATCCCCAAGGGTGCGCCCAACCTGAAGAATGCTTACGACGCGGTGGCTTATTCGCTGCAACCGGCACCGCAGCGAAAAGTATTGGCAAGCCTCGGTTACACGCCAACGCTTAAGTCGGTGCTGGCGGAAATTGCGCCGGAACAGGCGCGCGATCTGGCCGGGACCGAGTACACCCGGAACAACAGCTTCTATCTGAATTCGGCATGGTGGGGCCAGCATGGCGCCAGCGTACTGCGTCGCTGGCAGGATTGGCTGGCGTCGGTATAAGCATCGCGGGCGAGTCCGGGTCCCGAGCATCGTCAAGACCTGAACTCGCTTGTTCAACGCAGCATTCGCTCGGTTGCCAGCGGTCACGCGCTCTATCCCCGCGCTGGCCGGCACCACGCGCTCTTCCTCCCATTCCCCGAAACAAATCGGCTGCCGTTGAGCACCAGCGGTATTACGCCAGTCACGCCAAACAACGTATACGTCGCCGGCACCAGTGGCTTGCACGAACCGTGCGGCGTCTTGTTCCTACGCCTCATGCCCGGCATGCGCCGTCAGTGCATGCCGCCTTCTCTCCCGCCCGCCCCGCCATCATGGCGACGGTGTGCAGATAACCGGAACTAATGCAGTTGATCCGCAACAAACTTGCTTACCGGAATATGTTGCCAATCCGATGTGATGTTCTTATTGCATCCTGAAGTGAAGGAGTGAAGATGGATACCTGGCCAGCCTGGAATGCCATGCAGGGACTGCCTGCTACCGAATGGCTGCATGCACTGATTGCAGTCGTTGTCAGTTACCTGTTTATCGTGTATTTGCTGAAATTTCTTATCGCGCGCTTGCAGCGACTGGCCAGTCGCACCTCTGCACGGATTGACGACATCGCCGTCGAAATCCTGAAAGGTACCCACCGCTTCGCCATCATGCTTGCCGCGCTGCTGATCGGAGTCCAGTTCCTGACCCTGCCCGACAAGTGGGATAACCGCATCGATCACTTATGGTTTCTCGTGATCGGCTTTCAGGTGGCGCTGTGGGTAAACCGCGGGGTGTCGATCTGGACCGCGCAGCGCTTGCAGGGACAAAGCGCCACCGCGCACAACCCGGTCATCACCACCATGATTTCCTGGGCGCTGCGGGCGCTGCTGTGGTCGATCCTGTTGCTGGCGGTACTGTCCAACGTCGGCGTCAACATCACTGCCTTTGTGGCCAGCCTCGGGGTCGGCGGCGTCGCCGTGGCGCTGGCGGTCCAGAGCATCCTGAGTGACCTGTTTGCTTCGGCTGCCATCGGTCTCGACAAGCCATTCGAAACCGGCGACTTCATTGTCTTCGGCGATATCGCCGGCAGCATCGAACATATCGGCCTGAAGACCACCCGCATCCGCAGTCTCAGCGGCGAACAGATCGTGTGCAGCAATACCGAGCTGCTCAAGAACACCATCCACAACTACAAGCGCATGAGCGAGCGGCGCATCCTGTTCGCGTTTGGCGTGACGTATGACTGCGCCCCCGAGAAACTCAGGAAAATTCCGGAGATCGTGAAGCACGCCGTTGAATCAGCCGGCACGACCCGTTTCGACCGCGCACACATGAAAGGCTTCGGCGTCAATGCACTGGAATTCGAAGTGGTCTATTACGTCACGGACGCCAGCTACAACGTGTACATGGATATTCAGCAAAGCATCAATTTCGAATTGATTGCCGAGCTTGCTGCCAACGGCATCCGGTTTGCCCTGCCGACCCGTACCATCCAGGTCGTGCCCGAGCGGGAAGACGCTGCCAAGCCGTTGCGGGATGATTTCCGCGATCCGCGCTGGCGGACCTCGTCCTCGCATTGAGGCAGCGCGCGCGGGCCGGTGCCGGGCGAGATACTTCCTTTACATGCAAAAAATCCACAACGGTGAGGTTGTGGATTTTTGCTGAGACGACGACTGCGTATCCGTGCTTACCGCAGTATCAGAAGCGCCATTGTCCGGTAACTTGCCCGGCAACGCTGTAGTAGCCGGCCGATTTTTCGCCATCCAGTTGCAGACTCAGCACGAAGTTCTTCGACTTCTGGAACGATACCGCCGCACCCAGATTCATGGTGTCGCGCGTCAGCGACTGGCCCGGCGTCTTGAACGCGGCCCCGCCGCCGGTAAATGTCGCGGTGGAATCCATGCCGCTGTTGTTGAACTCATGACGCCAGCCGATATTGGCCGATGGCGTAATGGTCACGCCATCGGCGGTTTCCAGTTGTGTCGCCAGCTTGCTGCCGATGACACTGCGCACGCGGTTGGCCGATTGACCATTGATGCTCAGCGACAGCGGGCCGGCGCCGGTTTCCTGATAGGCGTCCTGGCTCAGATAGGTATATTCAAGACCGGCGGTAGGCGTGACGGTCCACTTGTCGTTGAGGGTAATCGGATAACCGGCAGTGACGCGCGCGGCGACTTGCTGACCGTCATAGCTGCTGTAGGCGATGCCGGAAACGGCGGTGTCGCGGCTGCCGCTGTTTTTCTGTTTGGCATACGCCAGCATGCTTTCCAGATACCAGTTGTCGAAATCGCGGCTGGCGTAGGCGCTCAACTGATAGGTGCGGATTTTGCTGCTGTCGCCGCTGCGGAAATCGCTCATGTTGATATTGGTGTCGGCATAGGTGAACGCACCGCCGACCACCCAGCCGCTGCGCAGCAAGGTGTCCATACCGTAAGCAAGACCCCAGCTGTTGGAGGTATAGCCAGCGTAGCTGCTTTGCATGTCCTGGCTGGCGCGGCTGCCGAACACTTTGGTCCAGACCCCGTATTTTTTGGTGGCTTCAGTAAACAGTCCGACGGTGTCACCATTACTGGCCAGCATCATCTTGCCGTCTTGCAGATCATCGACCATGCCGACGCTGAAACCGCTGGTGCTGCGAATGCCGCCCAAGCGGGTCTGAATCGTGTCGAGCGCACCGCTGACCACCTGGGTTGCCGCTACCGTCTGCACCTGCCCGGTTTGCGGTGCGATGCGTTGCAGTGCCTGTGCCTGCTTCGGACCTGACAGCGCTGCCAGGCGGCCGATAGCCGACGCCATGTAGACATCAATGGTCGTCGCGTTCGTCAGTTTGTCCAGCACCGCAGCAGCACCGACGCTGGCATTGTTGGAATTGGGAACGAATCCGCTGCTGCTGTTGCCACCGCTGCTGCCGTCGCCGCCGTTGGATTGGATTGTGACAAAGGAGATCAGGCCGTCGATGAATCCCTGATAAGTTCCAATTCTTTGGGATTCGAGAAAATTGACGTCCAATACACTCACGATTGAGCCCTTGGTTGCATTGGCCAGCGATCCGACCTTGAACGCGATTGCCGCACAGGCATTATTCCTGTCAACCGTCAGGCAGGTGCTGGTACCAAGGCTGGTGAAACCGCCAGGCGTAGGGTAAGTGATCGTCGTGGCACCACCTGGAATTTTGAAAGCATCTGTGACAGTTTGCTGGTCCTGCGCCGCACTGGCAGTGATAGTCAGATTGCCACCACCGGCTGTTTGAAAGAAGCTGAGCAGGCTGGCATTGCGCGCCCCGCCATAGCCTGGAACTTCTCCCATCATGAACATGGCACCGCCGCCTTGCAGATAGCTCAGATAACTGGACTTTTCGTCGGCAGTCAACGCTCCCGTCGCATTCAAATCCCACACCTGCTTGAAACCGGACAATCCAGGTAACGGTGCGATGCTGCCGCCTTGCCACGCCACAACGGTTGACGAAAGACCGGCGGCTGTCAGCCGTCCCGCCAGTGTCGGGCCAGTGCTGGCATGAACTGGAATGACGTTATAGATCAGGACGTCTTCGGCAAGTGCGGATGTACTGACAAGCGTTGCCATGACGGCCAGCGCGATGGACGAGCGTTTCAATTGAGATTTGATGTGAGACATGATAGTGACGAGCTTTCCCCATTTGCGGCGGTGCTTCCCGTGACACAGGAAACGCGAGTCGCGACCGTTGATTTTTATGAAATTTCAACGCAGGAGAATAGAGAGTCACTTGCCGCGTCGCAAGCTACCAGTTACCACCAAATGTGACCGAATGTGACGTTTTTGCATGCGAGCCGGATAGCGGCCCGGAAAGAACATTCAGCACATGGCGATGGCGCCGGCGAAGCAGTAGCCGACCGCATGCACGGTCCGGATCGGAATGGCGACACCGGTTGCGGCTACCACTTTCGCACGCAAACGCCGCACCATGGAGTCGAGCGAACGCCCGGTATAGTCGTCATGGCGCTGATACAGTTCGGTCAGCACGGTTTTGCGCAACACCGGCTGGCCGGGCGTGGCTGCCAGCAATGCAAGGAACTTCAATTCTTTCACGCTCAGCGAGATCTGCGCATCGCCGGCCCCGCTGAGTTGCCACTGGGCGGCGGAGATGGTCCAGAGATGTTGAGCGGCCGGCATATGTTGCGTTGCCGGCGGTTCCGGGGAAAATTTGCGTACCCGCTGCGCAATACTGACAATCGCTG
This sequence comes from Herbaspirillum autotrophicum, assembly GCF_001189915.1. Classification (GTDB taxonomy): domain Bacteria; phylum Pseudomonadota; class Gammaproteobacteria; order Burkholderiales; family Burkholderiaceae_D; genus Herbaspirillum; species Herbaspirillum autotrophicum. Next base: position 40,899 of record NZ_LFLS01000002.1, on the reverse strand, counting down.
CTGACAGCTCACGGCAGTCCACCGGCTTGACCAGATAGAGGTCGGCACCGCTGTCATACCCTTTGATCTTGTCATCAATTGTGCTGCGCGCAGTCAGCATGATGACTGCGGTACCGGTATTGGCGCGGAGGTATTGCGCCAGCACATGGCCCGACTGGTCCGGCAAGCCGACGTCGATCACCGCTACCTGAAAATCGCGTTTGGGCAAGACCTGATAAAACTCGGCCGCGCTGCCCACGGCACTGACCTGCATACCGGCCAGTTCCAGCCATTCGACCACGCTGTCGCGCAAATCCTCGTCATCCTCGACCAGCACCACGTTAATGTCTGACTCTGCCACCCCCGGCCTCCCCTGTGTGAAACGGTAATGTAATTGTTGCGCTCGTGCCGCCGGTCGCCCGATTGCGCAGGCTGACATTGCCGGCGTGCCGGGCCACGATGCGCTGCACCAGATACAGCCCCATGCCGCTGCCGCGGATAAGGCCGGTGCGGCTGCCGCGAAAATATTTGCCAAACACCTGCCCCAGTTCCTGCTCTGGAATACCTGGCCCGTCATCGTTGACCGTCAACGTCAGCGCGCCGTCGGTTGCCGTCAGTGCCACGGTGACGGCGCCCTGCCTCGGTCCATACTTGATGGCGTTATCGAGCAGGTTCAGCAACGCTGTCTTGAGTAGTTTGCGGTCGCCGCTGATGACCAGTGCATCGGCTTGTTCCAGCCTGAGTTGTGGCACGCGGTCACTCCAGAAGACGGCCGCCTCGTCGATGACGGCATGCAGGAAATCAGGCAGAAAGATTGCTTCGCGCTGAATGTCGGGCAAGCCCTGCTCGGTTTGCTCCTGTGTCAATGCCGTTTCCGCCACCTCTACCAGCCGCAGCACGGCACGTCGCATTTTTGCCAGATTGGCACTCAGCCGGTCGCCGTTGGCCTGATCTTTACTCTGCAAGATATCCAGATTGGTACGAATCACCGCCAACGGCGTGCGATATTCATGGGAAAACATGTCGACAAAGCGTATCTGGGTTTCCAGCGCATCCTGTTTGGCCGCCAGCGACAACAACAGATCGTTTTTGATGCGCTCGAAATACAGCAGCAACAATGCGGAAAAAAACAGCAAGGTGCCGGCCAGCGGCACCAGATAAAGTACCACCGCGCCGAAATGCGAAATGGTGGCGGGTCTGAATAACGCGGGTTCATATAGCGACACGGCAATGCGCAACATATGCGCGCCGATCAGCAACAGCAGGCCGGCAGTCCCCATGCCACGGGCGAAACTGCGTTTGCTGCCGACTACGGCCGGACCCGATGCCAACAGGGTTTGCAGGCACAGCACAAACACCAGCACCAGACTGGCGCTGATCAGGTGCGAACGGGTGGTAAAACCGGCATTGTTTGCCAGCAGCAGCAAGAACAGGAAGGAAAACAGGGCAATCAGTAAATAGCCCCAGCGCGTTGCCGCCTGTCCGAAGAAAATTTTCAATCCCATCCAGACCACTACGCAGCCGGCAAACAAACCGATGTTACCCACCGCCAGCAGCAGACCGGCGGGCCGGCCGGCATTGACCAGCACAATCGTGATGCCGCTGCCGGTCAGGATCCCGGACATGGCCCAAAACCGCGTACAGCGCTCGACCGGGGCGGCAAAATAGATGCCCGCCATGATCGCCGAGATGCATAACTGCGTGATGGACAGCGCGATGCTGGCGGTAAGTGGATCCATTGATAGCGGTGCGTAATGGCAGCGAACGGTGACGAAATAGCAGGTAAAGCGCGCCAGTGTAGCCGATAGACGTCCGCTTTGTCAGCGCTGTCAGCGCTATGACGTCGGTGCCGGCGCTGCCTGTTTGCCAATCTGCCGGACAAAAAAAAGCCCCGTCATGACTGACGGGGCCCTTACTCAGGCCGACAACTCTTTTTTCAAGAAAAACTAAATGCCGCCCATGCACAGATACTTGGTGACATGGTAGTCATCGAGGCCGTAATGCGAACCTTCGCGGCCGATACCCGATTGCTTGACGCCGCCGAACGGCGCCATTTCATTCGAGATAATGCCGGTGTTGATGCCCACCATGCCGTATTCGAGACCCTCGGACACGCGCCAGACGCGGCCGATATCGCGTGTATAGAAATAACTCGCGAGGCCGAATTCGGTGTCGTTGGCCAGATCGATGACTTCCTGATCCTGGTGGAAACGGAACAGCGGCGCCAGCGGGCCGAAGGTTTCTTCTTTGGCGACCAGCATGCCGGCATTGGCGTCGCGCACCACGGTTGGCTCAAAGAAGGTGTGTCCCAGCGCGTGGCGCTTGCCGCCGGCAATCACCGTGCCGCCCTTGCTGATGGCGTCGGCAATGTGTTCTTCCATCTTGGCCACGGCATTTTCATCGATCAGCGGTCCCTGATTGACGCCGGCAGTCAAGCCATTCCCCACCTTCATCTGGTTGACGGCGGCCACCAGTTTTTCGGCAAAGGCGTCATAGACACCATCTTGCACGTAGAGGCGATTGGCGCAGACACAGGTTTGGCCGGTATTGCGGAATTTGCTGGCCAGCGCGCCTTCCACGGCGGCATCCAGATCGGCATCGTCGAACACGATGAATGGCGCATTGCCGCCCAGTTCCATCGATACCTTTTTCACCGTGGCCGCGCTTTGCGCCATCAGCATGCGACCAATTTCGGTGGAGCCGGTAAAGCTCAGTTTGCGCACCACCGGGTTGCTGGTCATTTCGGCGCCAATGGCAGCAGCCGAACCGGTGACGACTGAAAACACGCCAGCCGGTACGCCGGCTTCCGCTGCCAGTACTGCCAGCGCCAGCGCCGAGTACGGGGTCTGGGTCGCCGGTTTGACCACGATCGGACAACCTGCTGCCAGTGCCGCGCCGGCCTTGCGGGTAATCATCGCGGCCGGGAAGTTCCACGGTGTAATCGCCGCGCAGACGCCGATCGGTTCCTTGATCACCACAATCCGGCGGTCTGCCGCCGGACCCGGAATAGTGTCGCCATAGGCCCGCTTGCCCTCTTCGCCAAACCATTCCAGATACGAGGCAGCGTAAGCAATCTCGCCTTTCGATTCGGCCAGCGGCTTGCCTTGTTCGGCCGTCATGATCTGCGCCAGATCATCGGCGTGCGCCAGCATCAGATCGAACCAGCGGCGCAAGATAAGCGCCCGTTCCTTGGCCGATTTGCTGCGCCAGCCGCGCCAGCTGGCATTGGCAGCGGCAATCGCACGCTGTGTTTCGGCGCCGCCCATTTTGGGAATGGTGCCGATTCGCTCGCCAGTGGCCGGATTGGTGACCGCCACCACGCCGCCGTCATCGGCATCTGCCCATTGGCCATCGATATAACATTGCTGGCGGAATAACTCCGCACGCTTCAGTGTCAACATAGTGTTTCTTTCAAAAATAGCTGGCGGCACTGCCGCCGGTCACATGTGCAAGGACCGTTCATACGCCGCCAATACGGCTTCATGCATGGCTTCGGACTGGGTCGGATGGGGGAAGATGGTGGCCATCAGTTCGGCTTCGGTGGTTTCCAGTTCGCGTGCCACCGTATAGCCCTGGATCATTTCCGTGACTTCTTCCCCGACCATGTGCGCGCCCAGCAATTCGCCGCTGGCCGCATCGAACACCACCTTGGCAAAACCTGCGGTCGCGCCCAATGCGATTGCCTTGCCATTGACCGCAAACGGAAATTTTCCGACCCGGACCTGACGTCCGCCGGCCCTGGCTTGCGCTTCGGTCAGACCGACACTGGCGACCTGCGGATGGCTGTAGGTGCAGGCGGGAATCTTGGTGATATCCAGCGTATGGGGCGCCAGACCGGCAATTTTCTCCACGCAAATCACCGCTTCGTGACTGGCTTTATGCGCCAGCCACGGTGCACCGGCAACGTCGCCGATGGCGTAGACGCCCGGCTCTGCTGTCGCGCCATACGCATCAGTGACGATATGGCTGCGCTCGACCTTGACCGCCGTACCTTCCAGGCCGAGCTCTTCCACATTGCCGATGATGCCGGCGGCGGTCAGGATCACGTCAGCGGTCAGACTATCCTTGTGCTTGCCATCGAGTTGCAGCGTCCACTCCTGGGTCTGACCAACCCGGCGCTTGCTGCTGGAAAGGATGCGCGAGCCGGTGTACAGGTGCATGCCCTGCTTGCGCAACACATCGCCGACATACTGCGATACTTCCTCGTCTTCCACCGGCAATACGCGGTCGGCCATTTCGATCACACTGACCTTGGCGCCCAGCGCATGATAAAAACTGGCGAACTCGATGCCGATGGCGCCGGCCCCGATCACCACCAGATGTTGCGGCACGCGCTTGGGCACCAGGGCTTCGCGGTACGACCAGACGCTGTCGCCATCCGGCGTCAGGCCTGGCAACGGACGTGCGCGAGCACCGGTGGCCAGGATGATATGCCTGGCCGCCAGCGTCGATACACCGTCGGCATTGGTGACGCTGAGCTTGCCGCGTCCCGCCAGTCTGGCATGGCCGTTGAGCACCGTGACCTTGTTCTTTTTCATCAGATAACCGACGCCGCCTTGCAACTGCGCCGCTACCGTCCGCGAACGTTCCACCATCGCCGCCAGATCGATTTGCGGCGCCGCCGTCAGTACACCGAAACGCCCGGCATCCCGCACCAGCCGCAAGACATCGGCAGAACGCAGCAAGGCCTTGGTCGGAATGCAGCCCCAGTTCAGGCAAATGCCGCCGAGCTGGGCCTTTTCCACCAACGCCGTTTTCAATCCCAGTTGTGCCGCGCGGATGGCTGCCACGTAACCGCCGGGGCCGCCTCCGACCACTACCAGATCATATTGTGCTTGTGTCACGATGGCCTCAGATCAATGTGCTCAGGGGATGTTCGATATAGCGTTGGAACAACGCCAGCCATTGTGCCGCCACTGCGCCGTCAATCGCCCGGTGGTCGACCGACAAGGTCACCGTCATGACTGACGCCACTGCCAGCACGCCCTCGGTCACCACGGCTTGCTGCGATGTCGTGCCGACTGCCAGAATCGCTGCTTGCGGCGGGTTGATGATGGCGCTGAATTCCTGCACGCCGAACATGCCCAGATTGCTGATGGTGAAGCTGCCGCCCTGATACTCATCCGGCGTCAGCTGGCTGGCGCGCGCACGCGTGGCCAGATCGGCGACTTCGGCGCTGATGGCCGACAGCGATTTGCTGTCGGCGGCGCGTACTACCGGCGTAATCAGGCCGCCATCCGTCGATACCGCTACCGAAATATCGGCTGCGGCATACTGACGCAAGGCGCTGTCGGTCCAGCTCACATTCATTTGCGGCGATGCCTTCAATGCTGCGGCCGCCGCCTTGATGATGAAGTCATTGATGGAAATCTTGCGCGGGCTGCTGGCATTGATTTCCGCGCGCAGCGCCATCAGCTTGTCCATGCGGCAAGCGGCGCTCAGATAGAAGTGCGGAATGGTGGCCTTGCTTTCGCTGAGACGGCGGGCAATCGTCTTGCGCATGCCGGAATGCGCCACCTCCACATAAGCGGCACCTGCTGCCGGCGCGACGGCAGCCGCAGCAACCGGGGCCCTGGCGGTGACGGCAACGGCGACGCCGATGGCATCGATATCGCACTTCACGATGCGACCATGCGGCCCGCTGCCTTTGACGCCGTGCAAATCAATGCCGCGATCCCTCGCCAGACGCCGCGCCAGCGGACTGGCGAACAGGCGTCCCGATGCGGTTGCAGTGGTCGCAACGGCAGCGGCCACCACCGGTGCCGGTTCAGCGGCAGCGTGCGTGGCCGGTTTTTCGACCCCGGCAGCCGCCAGCACGGCGGCGATATCGACATTGGTTTCGCCCTCCGCGAACAACACCGCAATCGGCGTACCGACTTCGATATCCTTGCCGGCGTCAGCCAGAATTTTTCCCAGCACGCCGGCTTCGTCGGCATCAAATTCGATCAGCGCCTTGTCGGTTTCGATTTCCGCCAGGCATTCGCCGGCACGGATACTCTCGCCCTCTTGTTTGGACCATTGCTTGATCACTGCCGAGGTCGCGTTGGCGGCGATCTCGGGCATCAGAATCAGTTTCGCCATCTCAGTTGCTTCCTTTTTTCAGATCGGGGCGGTAAGCCGCAATATCGCTGTACTCGACCAGTTCCAGCAGATTGCCTTCCGGGTCTTCGCAAAACGCCAGATACACGCCGGGACGCGCTTCGACCCGCTGGGCGCCGGTCAGGAACCGGATGCCGGCCTGCAGCAAGGTGCCGATGGCGGCATTGATATCGGCCACGATGAAGGTCAGATACGTGGCGTGCGGCCGGTCCAGAATGTAATCGGCAACTGATGCCGATGCTGCCGCCGGCGGCGAATTCGGTGCCAGCAGTTTGATGCGCTCGCCATACGGTGTCTGCAAACGCGTCACGGTGTAGCCGTCAGCCGACAACGCCGATGGCGCCGCCTTGGCAGCCGGCACCACGATTTCGCTGACCACGGAAAAACCCATGACGTCTTGATAAAACGCGCGCAGGCGCGGCAAGTCGCGGCAGGCAATGCCGACTTCGAGTGGCACAATCTGATTGATGCTCATGTTCAATTCTCCTTAAGCTGCGCCCTTGTCGCGCATGATTTGCTGCAAACCGGCCACCACTTCTTCGGTACGCGCCGCAGCCGCACGCTCCAGCACCTTGGAAATGCTCGGCGACGCCTCGCTGCCGGAGACACGCTGTACCGGCTGGTCCAGCCAGTCGAAGCAACGACGCTGAATCTCGTCGGCCAGCCAGCCGCCATACGAGGTGCCGACCGAACCCTGTTCCACGATCAGGACGTTATTGGTTTTGCGGATACTGGCTTCGATGGTGTCCCAGTCGAGGCTGGCGCGATCCAGCCAGCGCAGGTCCACCACTTCGGCATCGATGCCGGTCTGGGCTGCTGCTTCCAGACTGTGCGCCACCATCGACAGATAGGTCAGCACGGTGACTTCCTTGCCGGTGCGGCGGATGGCGGCCTTGCCGAATGGCGTCTGATAGTCGAAATCATCGACCGGGGCGATACCCGACGCGTTGTACAGATCGACGTGTTCGATCACCAGCACCGGATCTTTGAGCGCCAGTGCGGCATTCATCAGGCCCACATAGTCAAACGGCGTGGACGGCGCCACGATGCGCCAGCCCGGGCTGGTGGCGAAAATGCCGGCCGGGTCCATCGAGTGTTGCGAACCGTAACCGGTGCCCATCGCGACTTTGGTGCGCAAGACAAACGGCACCTCGATGTCGCCGCCAAACATGTGACGGGCCTTGCCGATCTGATTGAAGACCTGGTCGGCTGCCACCCACATGAAGTCGGGATACATGAATTCCACCACCGGCTTGAACCGGCCATCCATGGCCAAACCGCCGCCCAGACCGCAGAAGGCGTTTTCACTGATCGGCGTGCCCAAGGTGCGTTCCGGGAATTTATCCTTGAGGCCGCGGGTGGCGCCGTTGGTACCGCCTTTCAGGCGATGCACGTCTTCGCCCATGACCACCACGCTGTCATCGGTGCTCATGCGACGGTCCATGACATCGGCGACGACGTCAATGAACTTGCGGGTATCCAGCTTGCCGCTGAAGCTGTCTTGTTCTTCGGTGCGGGCACCGGCCAGTTCCGACAAATCGCCGCGCACGCCCACATTGCGGAAATCCGGGCTCGGCCACAGTTCCGGGCGAATCCGTTTCTTGCCGGCCTTGCCGTTCGGATCAGCTTCCGTCAGTGCCGCCACGGCCTTGGCCATCGACGCCTTGATGCGTTCCCGCAGGGCCAGAATGCCAGCTTCATCGATCAGACCGCGCGCCTGCATTTTGCTGCCGAGCAGATCGAGCGGATCGCGCTGACGCCATGACTGTTCTTCTTCGCGGCTGCGATAACCAAACGCACTGCCGGGGAAGCCGCCGTTTTGATGGAAGAAACGATAGACATCGGCTTCGATGATGGTTGGCCCCTTGCCGGCGCGCATATGCGCCAGTGCTTCGTTCATCGCCAGATAGACCGCCAGCGGGTCCATGCCGTTGACCTTCCAGCTCGGGATATTGAACGCAGCACCGCGGGCCGACAGGCGCGGTTCGGCGGTGGCTTCTTCGACTGTGGTCGATACCGCGTAACCGTTGTTTTCGATGAAGAAACACAGCGGCAACTTCCAGGCGGCGGCGATATTCATGGTTTCCAGCACCGAACCGATATTGACCGCGCCGTCACCGAAGTAAGTCACCGCGACATTGTCGGTACCGGCATGCTTATGCGCCCATGCGGCACCGGCCGCCAGTGGCACACCGCCGCCGACGATGGCATTGGTACCGAGCACGCCGGCTTCTTGCCAGCGCAAGTGCATGGAACCGCCACGGCCGCTGCAAAAGCCTTGCGCCAGTCCCAGGATTTCGGCCAGCGTACGCTGCAGCAAGGTATCGATTTCGGGTGTCAGTGCGGCCGCCGGATCAATGCCATCGGGGGTCAGATAACCCAACGCCTTCGACAGAAACTGGTGATGGCCGCGATGCGAGCCGTTGACCTGATCAGCCGCCAGCAGCGGCACGATGGAGCCGGCGGCGCCGCCTTCCTGGCCGATACTGGAGTGCGCCGGGCCATGTACCAGGCCGTCCATGGCCAGTTCCAGCACGGTTTCTTCAAAGGCCCGGATCAGGTGCGAGTGGGTCAGCAAGGTGCCCAGCACGGCCGGGTCTGCTGCGGCCCAATCTTCATCGGTAGTACGCAATTCGACCCAGGCGGATGCGGGGGCGAGTGCAATGTGGTCTGACATGGTGTCAATCTCCAGATAGAGGGTATGTATGTGTGAATGCGGTATCAGATATAGCTGTAGGCGGACCAGCCACCATCGGCAACGATGGCCTGGCCGTTGATGTAGGCGGCACTGCCGGACGCCAGGAACAAGGCCAGCGTGGCAATTTCATGCGGCTGTCCGAGACGGCGTGCCGGTGTGCGCTTGACCAGCGCGTCCAGATCCATGCGGCCGGTGCGGACCAGTTCATCGACCAGCGCGGTTTGCACATAACCCGGGGCCAGTGCATTGACGCGCAAGCCGGCCGGCGCCCATTCGACTGCCATGACCTTGGTCAGCATCACCACGGCGGCCTTGCTGGCGCAATACGCCGCACGTTCGGGCGCGGCCACGGTGCCATACATGGAAGCGGTGTTGAGAATCACACCACTGCCCTGTTGCACCATGTGACGGCCGGCGGCCTGCGCGCAATAGAACACGCCATTGAGGTTGATATCAATGGCGCGGCGCCAGTCGGCCGGTGCCAGTTCCAGCGTCGGCCGGTTGGCTGAGATGCCGGCGTTGTTGAGCAAGACATCGATGCAACCGAAATGCTGTTGGGCCGCATCGACCGCTTGCGCGACCGCGACATCATCGGTAATCGAAGCGACGAACGTCATCACGTCGATCTGCGGGAAAGTGGCATGCAGTTCGCGCTGTACCTGCGCCAGCAGATCGGCATTGATATCCAGCAAGGCCAGATGAGCGCCGTTGACGGCAAACGCATCCGCCATGGCGCGGCCGATGCCGCTGCCGGCGCCGGTGATGAACACGACCTTGCCCGCCAGATCGGAAAAATTCTTGTATTGCGCAATGGCATGCAAGGCATGGGCGTCAATTTCTTGCGCTTCTGTGTTTACCGCATTAGTCATACTGCCAGCCAGTCTTTCAAAAGTTGAGGATTTGCGGTCAGTTCATCCGGTGTGCCACGGAACACGATGTGTCCGTGACCCAGCAGGCAAACGCCGGTAGAAATCTTTAAAGCAATCGTGAGTTTTTGCTCCACCAGCACCACTGACACGCCACGCCGGTGAATTTCCTGAATCGCTTCACCGACCACGGTGACGATCTTCGGTGCCAGGCCTTCGGTCGGCTCGTCGATCAGGATCACTTTCGGATTGCCCAGCAAGGACCGGCAAATGGTCAGCATTTGCTGCTCGCCGCCGGACAGATTGCCGGCGCGGGTGTTGCGGCGTTCCTTGAGGCGCGGGAAGAAGTCGAACATCTGTTCGATACTCCATTCGGGCGCATCCGGATGGCGCGGCTGCATACCCATTTGCAGATTTTCATCGACACTCAGATTGGCAAACACCTCACGCTCTTCGGGGACAAACGCGATGCCGGCCCGGCACACTGCATACGGCCGCGCACCGGCCAGATCCTGGCCATTGAGCAGCACCTGGCCGGCGCTCGGCGGCACCAGTCCCATGATGGCGCGCGCGGTGGTCGAGCGGCCGGAGCCGTTGCGGCCCAGCAAACTGATGACCTCGCCGTGGCCGACATCAAAACTGACGCCCTGCAAGATATGGCTCTTGCCGTAATGCGCGTGCAAGTCGCGAATTTGCAGCAAGGACGAGCCCGCCGCGATGCGCGACGCCGGCACGATGGATTGACTTGACAGACTCATGCGCTCACCTCGGTGCCCAGATAGGCTTCTTGTACTTGCGCGTTGTTGCGCACTTGCTCCGGTGTACCGGTAGCCACAACCTGGCCGTACACCAGCACGCTGATGCGGTCGCACAGCGAAAACACCACGTCCATGTCATGCTCGACGATCATCAGCGTGCGGCCGACCGACAACTCGCGCAGCAAATCCACGGTGTAATCGGTTTCTTCACGCGACATGCCGGCCATCGGTTCATCCAGCAACAGGACCTTGGGATCGGACGCCAGCGTCATGCCGATTTCCAGCGAACGCTGCTCGGAATAGGACAACTCGCCACCCAGCGTGTCGCGATGCCGGGTCAGGCGTACCTGCTCCAACAACTGCTCGGTCAATTCACGCACCCTGGCATAGCCGGCGACCGGACGCCACCAGGTGTATTGCAGGCCGCAGCGCTGCATCACGCCGAGACGCAGGTTTTCATAGACCGACAGCTTGGGAAAGATATTGGTGATCTGGAACGAACGCGACAGGCCGAGCCGGTTGATCTGCTCCGGCGGCAGGCCGCCGATGGCTTTTTCACCCAGTACGATGTCGCCCGAACTCGGTTTGAACTGCCCCGAGATCAAATGGAACAGCGTCGATTTTCCGGCGCCGTTGGGACCGATGAAGGCATGCCGTTCACCCTCGAACAATTCCAGATTCACGCCACGAATGATGTGCGCTTCGCCAAATGATTTATGGACGTCACGCAATTGCAATGCGGTCACTGCCGGATTCATACTGCCTCCTGATCGTTAAGCGCCTGCCAGGCATGGCCGGTGCGCTGCAGCACCAGACATCCGGCCACCAGCAATACCACTGGCAACAGCCATGTCAGCGCGGCGCCAGGCAGCCAGGCGTGGCCGAACAAGTCAATCGCCGGCCACGGCTGGCCGTCGGTCAGCAAGGACTGATAGTCGGTGCCCAGCGCACGTTGCAACAGTTCCACGGTAAATACGGTCGCCGCAGCGCAGCACAACATGCCGGCAGTCCAGCTCAGGACATAGCGCAACAAGGTGGCATTGCCATGCTTGCTGTTGTTCCACCAGACGACAATTCCCGACAAGCCGCTTGGCATGAACATCATGACCAACACGAAAATGATGCCCTGATACAGCAACCACGACCGCGTCAGATCGGAGACCGCATAGCCGAAAAAGGTCATGACAGCGGCCCCGAGCGCCGGTCCGAAAAACACGCCGACACCGCCAATGTAGGCATTGAGCACCACTTCGGATGACAGCCTGACATCGAACAGCACATAGTTGGCCGCTTCATTGTTCATGGCCAGCAAACCACCGGCGATACCGGCGAACATGGCCGAGATCATGAAGATCAGTACCCGCAAAACGTGCACGTTGTAGCCGAGGAACTTCAGGCGGTGCGTGTTCTCGCGCAAACCAAGCGCCAGCCGTCCGAGCGGCGTGCGGCTGAAAAAGAACAACAGCGCCAGCGACAGCACCACCCAGGCCAGCGTCAGGTAATAGACTTCGGTCGGCGTGCCGAACGAGATGCCCCAGGCCGGCATGCGCATCGATGACACCCCGGCCTCGCCGCCGAAGGTGCTCTTGAGATGCGGGGCCAGGGCATGCAGCAATTCCGCCAGTGCCAGCGTAATCATCGAAAAATAGACGCCGCTGCGTTGCGTTGAAAACCAGCCTGCGGCCAGTCCCAGTGCTGCGCCACCCAAGGCACCGAACACCGGCATCAGGGGCGTCGGCAACAAGCCGGCACCGCCCAGCGCATTCATCGCATGCAAGGTGGCAAAGGCGCCGATGCCGAAGTACGCCGCGTGACCGAAGGACAGCATGCCGCCCTGCCCGGCCAGCACATTGAATGCGCTCGCAAACAACGCGCCGATCAGCATCTGGATCGCGGCATTGACCAGCGCCTGTGACAACAGGCCCGGCAAGGCCACCAACAGCAGCAATATCGCTGCCAGCAACAAGCGCAGATAGAGTTGTCGCGCGCCGGACTGCTGTTTGCCGGCGATGCCGGCAGGTGTTGCCGCAATGGCGACAGCGGGATTCAGTGGTTTATTCATTTGTTCATTCCTTCTCGCCCATCAGTCCCGACGGACGTACCAACAACACCACCAGCATCAATGCAAACGGAATCGTTGCCGCCAGCGACGACACTTTGAGCGTCAACAGGCCGCCGACTTGCTGCGCCCAGTCGCCAAGGCCGGCGTAGGCCAGCAGATCAGCCAGACTGAGATCGACACCGACCGCAAACGAGGAAATCAGACCGATGAGGATCGACGACAACATCGCGCCTTCGAGCGAACCCAGGCCACCGATGACGACCACCACGAACACCAGCACGCCAAGCTCCAGCGCCATGTTCGGATTGGTGGTGTAAAACGCGCCGGCAATCGCGCCGGCCAGACCGGCCAGTGCCGCGCCGACACCGAAGACGCCCATGAACACCAGCGGCACGTTATGGCCCAGGGTCTCGGCCATGGCCGGGCGGTAAATGGCCGAGCGCACCACGATGCCGATGCGGGTACGGGACAACAGCAGATAAATCATGCCGAACATCAGCAAGGAAATCAGGCCGATCATCAGGCGATAGAACGGATAGTCGGTGCCGAACAGACGGAACGCGGAAAAACTCAGCGCTGCCGGTACCTGGTAGTTGACCGGATAATTGCCGAAAAACAGTTTGATGACTTCGGCGATGATGAACGACAGGCCGAAGGTCAGCAGCAGTTCATGGGCATGCCCGTGTTTGTGCACGCGGCGCAGAAAGTAGCGCTCGACGATCACACCGAGAAAGCCGACGATGATCGGTGCAACGATGATGGCGGGCCAGAAGCCGATGACCTTTTGCAGGCTGTAGGCCAGATAGGCGCCAACCATGTAAAACGAGGTGTGGGCGAAATTGAGTACGCCCATCATGCCGAAAATGAGTGTCAATCCGGCCGACACCATGAATAACAACAGCCCGTAAATGGTGCCGTTGATAAGCGAGACGGTAAAGAATTCCATAAATACTTTCCAGAGTGAGCAGGTAAAGCGGGCCCACGCTGCGCAGCAATGCCGGGCAGCCTGATCTTGCCAGCCTCATCCGGTCAGCCCTGAACGGCTGACCGGCGAGGTCTGAATGACAATGAAGGAATTAAGCCGGACGTTGCATCTTGCAGCTGGTCTGCACCGGGTTGGCAGCCTCGTCCGCGCTGAACTTGCGGATCACCTTGAAGCCCATGTCGGTACCGTCAACCTTGTACTTGACGTCCTTTTCCACGCGCGACACCACCACCGGCAACAACATCTGGTGATCGGCGGCGCGAATCGAGGTTTCACCCATTGGCGTCTCGATCTTGACCTTCTCCAGCGCCTTCGCCAGTTCGGTCACATTGACCTTGTCGCCGCTGGCCTTGGTTTGCTTGAGCGCTTCGCCCAGCATCTGGATGCCAAACACCGTTTGCGGTTCGATGAAGGTTGGATAGTGCCCGGTCTTGGCCTTGTAATCGTTACCGAACTGTTCAGTTTGCTTGCTGGTTTCGATATTGAAGGCATGCGAAATGTAATGGCCCAGCGCGGTGTCACCGGCGTTGCCGATGTTGCCCGGCTGATCCAGGAACACCGTGCCGAAGCGGATCTTCAGGCCCGCCGCGCGGGTTGCCTTCATCAGCAACAGCAAGTCGTTGGACCAGTTGCCGGTCAGCACCGTTTCGGCGCCGCTGGCTTTGATCTTGGCTACATATGGCGAAAAATCCTGGATTTTGTTGACGTCATGCAAGGTGCTTTCGACCACGGTATAACCACCGGTGGCGGCGTATTCCTTGATCGCCTTGTCCATGTCGGCACCCCATGAATAGTTCTGGTTCATGGCGTAGACCTTGGTGCCCAATTCCTTGGTGCCCTTCATCGCCGGCACCAGCGTTTTGACGCGCATCACGGCATTGGTGGTAAAGCGGAAATGGTAGAAGTGACACTTGTCACCGGTCAGTTCCAGCGCCTCGCCGCCCATGTTGAGGAACAGCACTTCCTTGCCGGCATTGCGCAAGTTGTATTTGCGGACGTCTTCCGTGATCTGCCCCGATACCGCCGAGGACGAGCCCTGAATGATGATTTGGGCACCACCGGCAATCGCCGCCTTGACCTTGTCGGAAGCACCGGCCGGGCCGCCCTGATTGTCGTATTCGGTAACCTGAATCGGTGCCCCGTTCCAGCCGCCGGCAGCATTCAGGCGGTCCAGTTCATATTTGACGGCAGCGCGATACAGCAGACCGGTCGAGGCTTGCGGGCCGGACAGCGTTTCCACCAGCGCCACTTTCAGCGGCGCACCTGCTTGCGCAGCGCCTGCTGCGAGCAACGCGCAAAATGACAAACCAATGTGTTTTTTATTCATGTACATATCTCCAATATGATTTCGAAATAACATTCGGCACTGCAAGACACTTCAACTGCGAATTCTTTTTTCCGGTCAGATCAGGCCCAGAAATTGGCCCATGCGTTCGATCTGCACTTCCAGCATGTGGCGCCCGAAGTGCACCGCCAGACCACATGCACCGGCCTTTGCCAGCAGCGGCGTGATCTCGGTTTTCATGACCACCTCGGCCACCAGCGCACCCGCCGGCAATCCGTCTGGCGCAAACGGCAGCGGATCGGCCGACTGCAAACCGAGCGAGGTGGAATTGATGGCCAGCGTGTAATCGGCTGGTGCGGCACCGGCCAGATGCGCATCCAGTTGCGGATAATATTGACGCAGCTCGCGCACCAGCTGTTCGGCGCGTTCCGGGCTGCGGTTATAAATACCCAATGCGGCGATGCCCTCTGCCGCCAATGCATGCGCAATCGCTTTGGCGGCGCCGCCGGCACCGGCCAGATAGACGCGGCGTCCCTGCACGGCATAGCCTTGGGCCAGCAAGCCGCCGACAAAACCGGCGCCGTCAAAATTTCCGCCGAGCAGACTGCGACTGCCGTCCTGCGCATCGCCAAACCGGACGATATTGACCGCTCCCATGCGTTGGGCGGCATCGGTCAATTCAGTACAGTGGGCGAGGATGGTTTCCTTGTAGGGAATCGTGACCACCAGACCCGCCAGATTGTGGATCAGCGGTGCCGCCACGATGAACCGGGCGAAGTGTTCCGGCTTGACGTTGAACGGCACCATCACGGCATCTGCCGCGCGTTGCGCCATCAGCGCATTGAACGCTTGCGGCGTGCGGACATGCCCGATGGGATCGGCAATGATGGCGACCACCCTGGTATTGCCGGTGATCTGGCGTTCCGTGCTGCTGTGCATGCTGACTCCTCGCTAACGCCAGCCATCGTCCGTGGCCAGTCTTCTTGTCGTTGATGTGCCACCGGATTTTTACTTCGGCGGAGTAGGTTTTTACTGAGATGTCTGATAACATATTGAACATGTCAGACAAGTTGAGGGGCGATTCTACCGAGCAGTTTGAGCGGTGTCAACAGATCGCCGTTCGCTCACTTGCACAAACAAGCAAGCGCAAGATATTGGCCGTCGCGACAGCCCGTGCGGCGTCGAAGCTTGCGCGTTGACACCCGAAATAAACCCGATTACACCTGAGGAGATGCAGTGATTTCGTTTACCAATAAAACTTTTCTGATCACCGGCGCGGCTGGTGGCATTGCCCGCGCCACTGCTTTGCTGGTCGCCCGACACGGCGCCAACGTGGCGCTCAGCGATGTCAATCCGGCGGCGCTGGAAGTGCTGCAAAAAGAATTGCGCGATGCGGTACCGCAGGCGCAGATCAGCATTCATGTCACCGACGTCTCCGATGCCGAAGCTTGCCGCGCTACCGTACAGGCGGTGGCAAGCCGCTTCGGCGGCATTGATCATCTGGTGCATTCGGCCGGTATCTATCCGGAAAAACTGGTGGCCGACATGCGCGATGAGGAATGGCGCAAGCTCATGCAGATCAATCTCGACGGCACCTTCTACATTTGCCGCGCGGTGATTCCGCATCTGAATCAGGACAGCTCCATCGTCACCCTGTCGTCGGTGGCGGGACAGCGCGGCAGTTACGGCCATGCGCATTACGCGGCATCGAAAGGCGCGGTGATCAGCTTCTCCCGCAGCCTGGCCTTGGAACTTGCACCAAAAACACGAGTGAATGCCTTATCTCCGGGTATCATTGCGACGCCGATGACAAAAGACTTGCTGGCCAAGAACCAGCAGACACTGCTGCAGAATACGCCGCTCAAGCGGCTCGGTACGGCAGAAGAAGTCGCCGGCGGCATTGCCTTCCTGTGTTCGCCGCTGGCCGGTTTTATTACTGCAGAAACCTTGCAGGTCAATGGCGGCTTGTACATCAATTGATTCCGAAGTCATGAAAAACGAGACAGCAAACGACGCAGCGTCAGTACCATCTCAATCGCTCACGGACGATATCGTCGAATGGCTCAATGAGGAGATTCGTTCGCTGCGCCTGAAACCGGGCGACAAGCTGCCCAGTGAAAAGCAGTTGGGCGAACAATTCGGCGTGAGCCGCTCGGTGGTGCGTGAAGCCTTGTCGCAACTGAAGTCGGAAGGCATCATCAACTCCCAGCAAGGGCGCGGCGTGTTCGTCAACGAACGGGGTTCGCGCCAGACCTTCCGGCTGGACGTGACGGCACTCAATGATGCCGAAGGGCTGGAACACGTGATCGAACTGCTGGTGACGCTGGAGGCGGCAGCAGCACGTTATGCTGCGGTACGGCATACGCCGGATGACCTGAAGCGCATCAAGCAGGCGCTGGTCGGCATGGAATACGCCATCGTCAATGACCGTCTCGGCGATGAAGAGGATTACTCGTTTCATCAGGCCATCGTCGATTCCACCAAGAACCCGCACTTCCGCATGCTCAACGAATATCTTGAGCGTCATGTACGGCGCCTGATCCGGCAAGCCCGGACCAATACCGCCGCCAATTATCAGAATCTGGTGCAGGCGGTACAGGACGAACACAAGGCCATCGTCAAAGCCATCGAAGACCGCGACCCGGCAGCTGCTGCGCTGGCAGCCGAAACCCATTTGCGCAACGCCGCCAAACGGCTCAACAAGTATCTGCGCGACTAGCAATGATGCAGACGACGACGGCATTCACGCCGTCGCCGCCAACATCCCGCACGGCACTATCCCCTCCTTTTTCTCTGGCTCGTCAATCCGCCTTTCTTGCCGGTGCACGCCCGACATCAGACATCTGACCTGATCATTGCTGCGACATTTGCCATACCTGCTGCTATCCATTTCAGTATCGTTACTCAGCCTGTAACGCCGCAGAACATGACTGCACGCCGCCAATGCGCCTGCAATCGGCATATGCAACGTCACAAATTTTTTACGCAACCGAGTTGCATTTACGTATATTATGCAACCTTGTTGCAAATAACGACGACACCGTGAACGCTCCAACAGTTCCGACCTGTCCGGCAACGCTTATCAATCAACCCTGTATTTACGCAGGCGCGGTAATGACGCCGCGTCAATCTGCAATAGCTGCCATCGATATCAAGCGAGAGCCAATATGAATTTACAAGTCGCCAACAAACTTCCGGTAACGGTGCTGTCCGGTTTTCTCGGGGCCGGGAAAACCACCCTGCTCAATCACATCCTGAACAATCGCGAAGGCCGGCGCGTGGCGGTGATCGTCAACGATATGTCGGAGGTCAATATCGACGTCGCGCTGGTCCGTGACGGTGGCTCGGCGCTGTCGCGGACGGATGAAAAGCTGGTCGAGATGAGCAACGGTTGCATTTGCTGCACCTTGCGTGAGGATTTGCTGATCGAGGTCGGCAAGATGGCGCGCGAAGGTAAATTCGATCAATTGGTAATTGAGTCCACCGGCATTTCAGAGCCGCTGCCAGTCGCTGAAACATTCACCTTTACCGATGAAGATGGCGTCAGTCTTTCTGATGTAGCGCGACTCGATACCATGGTGACGGTAGTCGACGCCTTCAATTTCCTGCGCGATTACAGCTCGCAAGACAGTCTCGGCGAACGCGGCGAATCGCTGGGCGAAGAAGATCAGCGCACCGTGGTCGATTTGCTGATTGAACAGATTGAATTCTGCGACGTGATCATTTTGAACAAGCTGGATCTGATTACCGGTCAGCAACACAAACATTTGCATGCCATCTTGCGCGGCCTCAATCCACGCGCGCGCATCGAGGCCTCCAGCTTCGGCAAAGTGGCGCTGGATAAAGTACTCGATACCGGCCTGTTCGATTTCGAAGAAGCCCAAAAAGCCCCCGGCTGGTTGCAGGAACTGCGCGGCGAACATGTTCCGGAATCCGAGGAATACAACATCGCCAGCTTTGTCTATCGGGCGCGGCGGCCGTTCCACCCGCAACGTTTCTTTGCGCTGATCAATACCGAGTGGCAAGGCGTGATCCGTTCCAAAGGCTTCTTCTGGCTGGCCAGCCGACCGACCGAAGCCGGCTCCTGGTCGCAAGCCGGCGCCGTATGCCGGCACGGCCTGGCCGGAAAATGGTGGGCCGCCGTGCCGCGCGAAGAATGGCCGGAGGATGCCGAGACCACCGAATTCATCATGCAAAACTGGGACTTGCACGTCGGCGATGCCCGTCAGGAGCTGGTACTGATCGGGATCGACATGCCGCAAGACCAATTGCGCTCGGCACTCGATAACTGCTTGCTCAGTGATGCCGAAATGGCGTCAGGACCGCTGGGCTGGGTCAAGCTGCCCGATCCGTTTCCAACCTGGGACTGAACCGCGATGAACTCACGACTTCCCGCACTGCCTGATGTTGCTTCAAATGAACCCGCCGCGATTCCATCCCGTCTTGACTGGGTCGGCATGCAAGGTATCGATCTGCCGCTGCGGCCCGCTGCCGATAGCCCATTTTCCTTGGCCGCCAGTGTCGATGCCGAAGTCGACTTGCCGGATCCGGCCATCAAAGGCATTCACATGTCGCGCCTGTATCGTCTGCTGGACCATATGGCCGCACCACAAGTGCTGACACCGGCCGCCATCGGCGATGTCTTGCGGGCGATGGTCGCCAGCCATGCCGATTGTCAATCCAGCCGTGCCCGCCTCGCCATCCGCTTTGCGCTGCTGCGCCAGCGAGCGGCACTGATCACGCCGGAATTGCACGGCTGGAAGACGTATCCGGTGACCATCAATGCGCTCTGGCAAGATGATCAGATGCACTTGCAACTCGGGGTTGCCGTGCTCTATTCCTCCACCTGCCCCTGCTCCGCTGCGCTGGCGCGTCAAGTGGTACAAGAAAAATTCAATGCCGATTTCGCGGCGCAGCAACAGGTTTCGCGGCAAGACGCAGCGGCCTGGCTGGACCGGCACGCGACCTTTGCCACGCCCCACAGCCAACGCAGCCTCGCCGAGGCACAAGTCAGCCTCGCCGGTGACGCGTTGAATTTCGACATCGTCAGCCTGATCGATCTGGTCGAGAACACACTCGCGACGCCGGTACAGACCGCCGTCAAACGCGCCGATGAGCAGGCATTCGCCCGCCTCAACGGCGCCAACCTGATGTATGTCGAAGACGCGGCGCGCAAAGTGCAACACGCGTTGCAAGCGCACTTCCCGCAATCCGCCGTCAACGTCCGGCACCTGGAAAGCCTGCATCCGCATGACGCAATTGCGCAGGTTTCTTCATTCAAACCGTCAGTCGGCTGAGGCCTTATGGATCTGATCCCCGTTACCTTGCTGACCGGTTTTCTCGGCAGCGGCAAGACCACCTTGCTGAACCGACTGGTGCGGCATCCCGACCTGCACAGAACGCTGATCATCATCAACGAGTTCGGCGAAATCGGGCTCGACCATTTGCTGGTCACCAACAGCGAGGAAGACCTGATCGTCGAGATGAGCAGCGGTTGCATGTGCTGCACCATCCGCAAAGATCTGGCCAACACCTTGCGCGATATCACGTGGCGCTTTGCACGCGACGGCATATGCCAGTTTGACCGGGTGCTGATCGAGACCACCGGGCTGGCCGATCCGGCACCGATTCTGCATACGCTGATCACCGACACGTTCATTGCCGGACATTACAAGCTGGACGGCATCATCACCACTGTCGATGCTGCCAGCGGCAACGCCACCCTGGATGCGCATCCGGAGTCGGTCAAACAGATTGCCGTGGCGGATCGTCTGCTGCTGACCAAGACCGACGTCGCGACCACCGATGCCGTAGCCGGACTGCAGCAGCGCTTGCTCGAAATCAATCCTGCCGCACCGCAGATCAGCGTCAGCAACGGCGACCTGAATCCGGCCAGCATTCTCAATCTGGGGCTGTTCGACACCACCACCAAGTCAGCCAATGTACAGCGCTGGCTGCAACAGGAAGCCTATACCCTGGTATCGGCATCGCGCGCGCCGTATCGTCTCAACTATCTGTCACGCGGCAAGCATAACGACATCAACCGCCACAATGACCGCATTCAGGCATTTTGCTATGTCATTGACGAGCCGGTTACGGGCGATGTGTTCGAACAATGGATCGGCACGCTGACCATGCTCAGGGGCGAAAAGATGCTGCGCGTCAAAGGACTCATCAACGTCAAAGGAGAGCCGGGTCCGGTCGTGATTCACGGCGTCCAGCACATTTTCCATCCACCTGTATTTCTGGAAACGTGGCCATCGCCGGATCACCGTTCCCGCATCGTTTTCATCACGCAGGATCTCAAGCCGATCGTGATCAGCGAAACGTTCAAGCAGTTCGGCACACTGATGCCGGCGGCGGAAAGCCTGCCATGATTCCGCCGCAAGACATCAGCGACAAACTGCGCACCCGCCACGCCGACATCATTCTGCGTGGCGCCCGGGTGTGGACGCCGGCCGGGCCGCAACATAGTGATCTCGTTTGTCTGCACGGAAAAATCGTGGCATTCGATGCCGCTGACTGGAGCGCAGATGAAGTCGTCCAGCTCGCCGGTCTGGATATCCTGCCGGGGGTGATTGACAGTCAGGTGCATTTTCGCGATCCGGGCCTGACGCATAAAGAAGATATCGAGGCCGGCACCCGTGGCGCGGTACTCGGCGGCGTCACCGCCATCTTTGAAATGCCCAATACCGATCCGCTGACCCTGACCAGCGTTGATATCGACAACAAACTGCAACGCGCTGCCGGCCATGCGTGGTGCGATCACGCCTTTTATGTCGGCGGTTCGGCCGCAAATGCCGAACACCTTGCCGCGCTGGAAATGCTGCCCGGCTGTGCCGGCGTCAAGGTCTTCATGGGCAGTTCCTTCGGCGCCCTGCTGGCCAGCGAAGATCATGTGCTCGACGACATTCTGCGCTGCGGCAGGCGCCGCGTGGCGGTACATGCGGAAGATGATTTGCGCCTGCAACAGCGCAAGCATCTGGCCGAGCAAAGCAAAGATGTACGATCTCATCCGCATTGGCGCGATGTCGACAGTGCCTTGCTGGCAACCAGACGGATCGTGGCGCTGGCGCGCAAGCATCAGCGTCGTCTGCATTTGCTGCATATATCGAGCGCGCAGGAAATGGCATTTCTGGCCGCCCACAAAGAGCGCGTCACGATCGAAGTTCTTCCGCATCACCTGACCATGGCCGCCCCCGATTGTTATGAACGACTCGGCACGCTGGCGCAAATGAATCCGCCGATCCGTTCCGCCGAGCATCGCGAGGCCTTATGGCAGGCGGTGCGCGATGGTCTGGTGGATGTCATCGGCAGCGATCACGCTCCCCATACCTTGCAGGAAAAGGCCGCCTCGTATCCGCACTCGCCGAGCGGCATGCCGGGTGTGCAAACCTTGCTGCCGGTGATGCTGGAACACGTGCATGCCGGCCGCCTCAGTCTGCAACGACTGGTGGAACTGACCAGCACCGGCCCGGCACGGGTGTTCGGCATCCAAGGCAAAGGCCGCATCGCGCTTGGTTACGATGCCGATCTGACGGTGGTTGACCTGGCCGCCCGCCGCACCATTTCCAATCGCTGGATCGCCAGCATTTCCAACTGGACGCCCTATGACGGCATGCAGGTCACCGGCTGGCCGGTAGCGACCGTGTTGCGCGGGCAATTCGTGGTGCGTGATGAACAGTTGACGGGCGCACCTCGCGGTGCACCGGTGCAGTTTCTGGAATGTCGCGCCAACGCGTAACCGAGGTCCGGGCGCCGGCCATGACGCACTAGGCCACTGCACTGCGCACGGCGCGCTTCTTGGGTGCCGCCAGATACAGCTCCATCAGCAGACATGCGCTCTTGCGGGCCAGACGGGCGGCATCGGGACGGCGTCGCACCATGATCGTCGCCAGAGCGCCGTCGTAGAGCAACGCCAGTTGTTCCGGCAATTCTTGCAGTACCGGTTTCCTGACACCCTCCAACGCCGCTTCGAACATCAGCCGCACCGCATCCTTATGCTCGCGCACCACCTCCCGGACTGCCTCGGCATCGCCATGTTCGGCCACCGCCAGCAAAAAGGCACAGCCACGAAATTCTGCATTGGCTCTGGTGTAAAGCCAGTCGTACAGCGCACAGACACGCTGCACGGGATCGGTTCCTGCCTTGTGGATCGCCGCGCTCATGGCTGCCAGTGTAATGTCGTGCCGGCTCTTGAGATAGACCACGATCAGCTGCTCCTTGGTCGCGAAATGCCGATACAAGGTTGCCTTGGCGATACCGGCATCGGCAATGATGCGATCCACTCCGACGCTGCGCAATCCTTCGCGGTAGAACAGGCCGGCTGCGGTTTCCAAAATATGCTCACGCATGGAAATGAGAACTTTCGTAAATGAAATCTGATGATTCGTCATCATCGGGAAATGCTGTTGATTGTACTTGCGACAGTCGGCTGATGCATTTTTCCGGCGCGGCAATAACGTCATAACGATATCAGAAAATAGACTAACAAGACAGGTCTGTCTGTCTTATTATTCAAATCAATTCAGACAAATCATCTTCCGGATTTCATCACCATGACAACCATCTCACGTCAACGCATTGCCATCATCGGCGGCGGCTTTGCCGGCGCAGTGACGGCGCTCAAGCTGATCGAGGCCTGCACCCGGCCGCTGCATCTGATCATCTTTGAAAGCACGCATGAACTGGGGCGCGGCATCGCTTACAGTACCCGCAACAACGATCATCTGATCAACGGTCCGGCGCGCATGTTCGGCTTGTATCCGGAAAACCCGGGGCATCTGGCTACATGGCTGGCGCAACACGCGGCACAGTATGGCTGGCAACCACCGGCCGGCGTGGCATTCGACAACAGCTTTCCGCCGCGCTGGATTTTCGGCATCTACGTGCAAGCGACCTTGCAAGCGGCGTTGCTGCAGGATGCGCGTCGCGTCCACATCGAGAAAGTGAAAGATCGGGTAACCGATCTCCAGGAAAGCAACCGGGGCTATCTGATTACCGCTGCCAGCGGCGACACGTGGAACGCCGACAAAGTGGTGCTGGCGACCGGCCTGTTTCGTGCCGATGCCGCCAGCACATTCACCATTGCACCGGAATTGCAACACGATCCGCGCCTGATTGACGATGTCTGGCGTGATGACGCCTGGCGGGCGGTGCGCGCGGACAGCAGCCTGTTGCTGATCGGCTCCAGCCTGACTGCGCTCGATGCGATGCTGAATGCCGAAAAACACGGTTTTAACGGAAATTACTTCAGCATTTCGCGTCGTGGCCTGCAGGTCAAACGCCGCGAAGATGCCGACCCGTGGCCCGACGTATTGGCGCCGGACAATCTGCCCCGCACACTGCGCGCGCTGTTGCGTCAGGTGCAAGCGGCGCGGCATGCGATCCGTGCCGGCGGTCATAACTGGCAACGCCTGCCCGGTGCAGTCCGTCCGCATTTGCCACAACTCTGGACCCACGCTTCTCTCAAAGACCGGCAGCGCTTCTTGCGCCATTTGCGACCCTATTGGGAAATTGCGCTGCACCGCGCAGCGCCGGAGTCCGGTTACAAGCTGGAAAAAATCGTTGCCGCCGGCCGCTATCAACAACTCACCGGCCGCATCACCGCAGTACGGTCAGGCCCCGGACAGAAAATCGACGTGCTCTGGGCTCAGCGCAGCGACGGCACCTCCCACAGCATTCTGGTGGATCGCGTGGTCAATGCGCAAGGTTATGAATTCGACTGGCGCAAGATCGACGATGCACTGATCCGCAATTTGCTGAAGCAGCAACTGGTGCAGCCGCACGAAACCGGCTTCGGCATTGCTGCCGATCCTGCCAGTGGCGCCGTCATCGGCCGCGATGGCCGCGCTTCCCGGCAGCTGTTTGCCGTCGGCCATCCGCTGCGCGGCGCGGTGTGGGAATCCAATTCGATTCCGGAACAACTGACGGGCGCTACCGCAACCGCATTGGCACTGGCGGCATTGATCGAGCAGGAGACCCATGCCGATGCAACTGAATCTCTTGAAGACGACAAATTCCCTGTTTTGGCTGGAGCAAATCTGACATGAATGCCATCGACAGCACCCATTTGCATACCGCACTTGCTCAGGTCCGACAGCACCCGGTGGCGGCCGCGGCACAACTGGTGAACCAGTTGGCGCAGCGTGCACCGCAGGCCGACCGCGACGGCAGCTTCAATCATGACAACATCGCCGACCTGCACCGGCATGGCTTGCTGGCGCTGGCAGTGCCAGCGGCGGCGGGCGGCGTCGATGCCGATTTCGCTGACGTGGTGGATGTCATCGGCCTGATCGCCGCCGGCGATCCCTCCACCGCGCTGGTGTTGCTGATGCAAACCTTGCACCATCGCTCCATCGTGGTTAATGACACCTGGCCGCTGGCGGTACGGCAAGAAGTATTTCGCCGCGCGGTGCAAGACGGTGCGCTGATCAATGCGCTGCGGGTCGAACCGGAACAAGGCAGTCCGGTACGCGGCGGCAGGCCGGCCACGCTCGCCGTCAGAAGCGAAGGCGGCTGGCGCATCAGCGGGCACAAGCTGTATTCCACCGGTGCACCGGGGCTGACCTGGGGCATCGTCTGGGGTACTACCGATGCCAGCGATGGCAGGATCGGCGAATTTCTGGTGCCGTTGCAAGCGCCCGGCGTGCGCATCGAACCGACCTGGGATCACCTCGGCCTGCGCGCCAGCGGCAGTCACGATGTGATTCTGGACAATGTCTGGATTCCCGACAACCATGCCGTCGATCTGCGCACGCCGGAAGAATGGGCACGCCAGGACATCGGCCTCAATGCCTGGCTGCCGGTCATGCTGTCCGCCTTGTACGACGGTGTCGCCAGATCCGCGCGGAACTGGCTGCTGCCATGGATCAACCAGCGCCGGCCGAGCAATCTGAAGACGTCGCTGGCGCAGGTACCGCGCTTCCGGCACGCCGTCGGTGAAATCGAAGCCTGGCTGCAAGTCAATGCCCAGTTGCTGGCCGCTGCAAAACGCGATCTTGGCGGCAAGCGCGAACCGACCGCTTCCGCGTTGAACCCGGCAGTGGCTCCGGCACTCAACCCCGCGCTGATCAAATACAGCGTGACGCAAAACGCGATTGCGGTGGTTGAACGCGCCCTGAGTCTGATCGGCAATCACGGCCTGACCCGCAACAATCCGCTCGAAAGACATTATCGGGACGTGCTTTGCAGCCGCGTACATCAACCGCAAAACGATCTGATTCTGGAAGGTGCCGGCTGCCTCGCACTCGAACAGAACGCGCCGCTCAACGCTACCTGAAACGGACCATCTTCTGACATCGCATGCGCTGCGCGACGGCAACGACGTCAGCGCCGGATTTCTGGTCGCCTGTTCATTTATTTTTTTACTCAACGTCGTTCAATTTCATCTATACATTTTCGGGGAAACTACATGAAAAAACCTTTGCACGCTTTGCTGGTCACCACCCTTTCCACCCTGCTGCTGACTGGCGTCAGCGCGCAGGCGCTGGCCGCCGATCCTGCTGCGGTACGCGTCGGCACGCTCGGCGGTCCGTTCGAGCAAGTCACGGAAGCTGCCGCCAAGGCGGCGCCGCGCAACGGCCTCAAGATTGTGCCGGTGGTATTCGATGGCATCGTCAGTCCCAATGAAGCACTGGTCGGCGGCGACATCAGCGCCAACGCCTATCAGCACGTGGTATTTCTCAACAGCGAAGTGGCCAACCGCAAATACAAACTGATCAAGGCCGCCGACATCTACACCGTGCCGCTGGCCATCTATTCCAAAAAGCACAAGACGCTGGCCGATATTCCGGTGGGCGGCAAGTTTGCCATCCCTGCCGATGAAGCCAACCAGAGCCGTGCCCTGCTGGCGCTACAAGACAACGGCCTGATCAAATTGCGGGCCGATTTCAATCCGCTCAAAGGCAATGCCAGCGTGCTGGATGTCGTCGCCAATCCGAAAAAACTGCAATTGATCGAAATTTCCACCACGATTCTGGCCAACTCGCTACCCGACGTAGATGCCGGTGCCGTCAATGCCAACCTGGCATTCCAATTGGCAAAACTGTCACTCAGCGACGCACTGGCAGTGGAAAACAAGGAAACCACCAAACGCTACACCCAGATTCTGGTGATTCGTGAAGCAGACAAAAACAAGCCTTGGGTCGCGCCACTGATCAAGTCGTACCAATCAGATGAAGTGCGACAACTGATCGACAGCAAATTCAAGAATGTAATGACGCCGGCGTTCTGATATTGGCCCCACGGTGTTGCCACGCCGTTGCGCGCCGCAGAGCAACACCGCCTCAACCACCGACTGCTATTTACCATGACAACTTTTGCTCTATCAGATTCCGGCCAGCTTGAGGCCGGCACTGACACCACCGGATCGGCAGCCGCCGCGAGGCATTTACCGGTGGCGCCAACAGCCGGCACCGCTGCACCCGACACGCTGCCGCTGGTGCGCTTCGACCTGGTATCCAAACAGTATGCCGGACAACGCAGTGATGCCTTCGCGCTGAAAGATATCGCGCTCGATATCGTGCGCGGCGAGATATTTGGCGTGATCGGCCGCAGCGGCGCCGGCAAGTCGACGCTGATCCGCGCCATCAACCGTCTCGAAAGCATCAGCACCGGCACGGTACATATCAACGGCCGCGATATTGCATCGCTGGACCGTTTGCAATTGCGTGCCTTGCGACGCAAGATCGGCATGATCTTTCAGCACTTCAACCTGCTGTCGGCCAAAACCGTCGCGCAAAACATCGGCCTGCCCTTGCTGGCGGCGGGAACGCCCAAGCGCGAGATCGACGACAAAGTGGCGGCCTTGCTGGAACTGGTTGGGCTGGCTGACAAACGCGACGCGTATCCGGCGCAACTGTCCGGCGGTCAAAAGCAGCGCGTCGGCATTGCCCGCGCGCTGGTGCATTCGCCCGATCTGTTGCTGTGCGATGAGGCAACTTCCGCACTTGATCCGGAAACCACGCAATCGATCCTGGCCCTGCTGCGCGACATCAACCGCCGGCTGGGACTGACCATCATTCTGATCACTCATGAACTGGACGTGGTGCGCGAGATTTGCGACCGGGTCGCCGTACTGGACCGCGGCCAGATAGTGGAGCAGGGAGAAGTGTGGACCGTTCTCGGCGATCCGCGGCATCCGGTGACCGCCTCCCTGCTCAATCCCGCGCTGCAAACGTTGCCGGCCAATCTTGGCAGTCGCTTGCTGGCAACGCCGCCGGCTGCGCCTTACCGTACTGTCGTCAGCTTGCGTTATACCGGCAATCCGTCCGGTCAGCTGGATCTGACGCAGTTGCACCAACTGGCCGGCCCCGGCGCGCAAGTGCTGCACGGCAATGTCGAAAACGTCCAGGGCTATCTGTATGGCCGCTTGCTGATTACCGTCCCCGGCGCCTGGCAGCCGGATTTCAATGCAGCAGCGCATCAAGATAAAGAATTACCTGTTCCGGAGATCATCGGCTATGTCCAGTCCCTTGTTTGAAAAATTCCTGCAAGCATTCTTGGAGACGCTCACCATGGTCAGCGTCTCGGCCGTGATTGCGTTTCTGATCGGTTTGCCGCTCGCGGTATTGCTGGTAGTCACGTCGCCGCGCGGCATCGAACCTTCGCCACGCGTGTATCGCCTGCTTGCCACTGTCGTCGACGGCGTCCGCGCCACGCCGTTCATCATCATGCTGATCTTGTTCATCCCGGTGACGCGGCTGCTGATCGGCTCCGCCATCGGCGTACCGGCGGCGATCATTCCGCTGACCATCGGCATTACGCCCTACTTCGCCCGCATTACGGAAATCAGCCTGCGCGAAGTCAATGGCGGCCTGATTGAAGCCGCGCAGGCAATGGGGTGCGGTCGCTGGCACATCGTGCGCCATGTGCTGTTGCCGGAAGCCTTTCCGGGAATTGCCGCCGGCATGACGATTTCCATCGTCGCGCTGTTCAACACCTCGGCCATGGCCGGCGCACTCGGCGCCGGCGGTCTGGGCGACCTCGCAATCCGCTACGGCTATCAGCGCTACGACACCGCCATCATGTTGTACGTGGTGGCGCTGCTGTTTGTGCTGGTCACCGGCTCGCAAACCTTTGGCGACCGCTTTGTGCAATATCTGCGCCGCCACCGCTAAGCACCCGCCAGCCCGGGCGGCAACACCATCACCAACGTTTCTTTACCAGTCTCAGGAGCTTGCCGTTCATGACATCTCGCAAACAACAACTTAGCCTCGGTGCTTTTTTGATGGCGACCGGGCATCACATCGCCGCCTGGCGTCATCCCGATGCGCAAGCCGATGCCGGCAGCAATTTCCGGCATTATGTGGCGCTGGCAAAAATGGCCGAGCAAGCAAAATTCGACGCCATCTTCGTCGCCGATTCGGTCGGCGTGCGCGGCAGTTACCTGCCGTCGTTATCGCGCACCGCCCGCTCCGACCAGTTCGAACCGCTGACATTATTGTCGGCGCTGGCTGCCGCCACCGAAAAAATCGGACTGATCGGCACCGCCTCGACAACCTTCAACGAACCGTATAACGTGGCGCGCAAATTCGCCTCACTGGATCTGATCAGCGGCGGCCGCGCCGGCTGGAATCTGGTGACATCGAGCGGCAATGGCGAATCCGAGAATTTCAGTCTGAATCAACATGCACTGCACGAACATCGCTATCAGCGCGCAGAAGAGTTTCATGACGTGGTCAGTGGTTTGTGGGATAGCTGGGAAGACGATACCTTTGTCCGCGATCAGGAAAACGGCATCTATTTTGAACCCGACAAGCTGCACGTCCTGCATCACAAAGGTCCGCATTTTTCGGTGCGCGGGCCGCTGAATGTATCGCGTTCGCCGCAAGGCAAGCCGGTCATGGTGCAAGCCGGTGCATCGGAAGCCGGGAAAAGTCTGGCCGCGCGCACCGCTGAAGTGATTTTTATCGCCCACCAGACCTTGCAGGAAGCGCAATCCTTTTACGCCGATATCAAAACCCGGGCACAAGCTGCCGGACGCTCACCGGATGCGGTCAAGATCATGCCGGGCATTTTTCCGGTGGTCGCAAAGACCCAGGCCGAAGCGGAAGAAAAATTCCAGAAATTACAGGACTTGATTCACCCGGTAGTCGGCGTGGGGCTGCTGTCGCAACTGACCGGCGCCGATCTTTCGGGTTACCCGGTGGATGGCCCGGTGCCTGAATTGCCTGAGACCAACGGCATGAAGAGCCGCCAGCGTTTATTGCTGGATCTGGCGCGGCGCGACAACCTCACCATCCGTCAGACATACTTGCGCGTGGCCGGGGCACGCGGACATTTGCAAGTGGTCGGCACGCCGGCGTCGATTGCCGACCAGTTACAGCAATGGTTCGAACAAGGCGGCGCCGACGGCTTCAACATCATGTCGCCGGTATTGCCGGGCGGCCTGCAAGACTTCATAGAACTGGTGTTGCCCGAGCTGCGGCGGCGCGGTCTGTTCCGCCACGACTATCAGGGCAGCACCCTGCGCGAGCATCTGGGGCTGGTGCGGCCGCCTCATTTCAGCCGCCGGGCGGCCTGATTGCCGGCAACGCATCAGGCGACAATCGCAGCGGCCTCTTGGTGGAGATGCCGTCGATGACAGCGGCGCATTTTCCTCTCGCCCGACAGGCCTGGTCAAAGAACAGAACGTGCACAACAACCCCGGTACCGACCCGCGCCAGATACTGGCGCCGTCGATTGTCTGTTCGACAAGGAATTCATCTCCGGTTGCTACAACGATATCTGCTGCATCTACGGCAATCCGCGTACGGCCAGACTGACTGCCACGTATCGCTGGTAACGGTCAGGCGGCCAATTGCGGCGCGGTCGCGGTTGAAGTTGACGCTGATACTGCAACCGATACCGCAACGGCATGCAGGCCGCCGGCAAGCGCCGGTGGTTCTGCTTCCAGCGTAAAGGTGCTGACCGTGTTGAGCAATGTGGCGGCCTGATCCTGCAAGGATTGAGCGGCGGCAGCAGCTTGCTCCACCAGGGCTGCATTTTGCTGCGTCACGCCATCCATGGCGGTGATCGCCTGATACGCCTGACCGATACCCAATTGCTGCTCTTCGCTGGCGGCGGCGATTTCCGCCACGATATCGGTCACTTTGCGCACGCTGGTGACAATGCTTTCCATGGTGGCACCCGCGGCGCTGACATGCAGATTGCCGGCAGCCACTTCGCGCGCCGAATCATCGATCAGCAACTTGATTTCCCGGGCTGCTTTGGACGAACGTTGCGCCAGATTGCGCACTTCGCTGGCGACCACCGCAAAACCGCGCCCCTGCTCCCCGGCGCGTGCCGCTTCGACTGCTGCATTCAAGGCCAGAATATTGGTTTGAAAGGCAATGCCGTCGATCACGCTGATGATTTCCGCCATCTTCTTCGAGGAGGCGTGAATCGCCGACATGGTAGCCACCACGTTATCGATGACAGCGCCGCCATGACGCGCGGCGTCGGACGCCGACAACGCCATCTGATTTGCCTGCCGGGCGTTCTCGGCATTTTGTTTGACGGTCGACGTCAATTGCTCCATCGAGGACGCGGTTTCTTCCAGTGACGCTGCCTGCTGCTCGGTACGGGAAGACAAATCAAGATTGCCGCTGGCGATCTCGGTAGAGGCTGCCGCAATATTATCGGTGCCGCCACGGACCTGCCGTACGATCTCCGTCAGACTGCGATTCATTGCCGCCAGCGCCCGCATCAGGTCGCCGGTTTCGTCCGCACTCTGGGCCCCGATACGACTGCGCAAATCACCACTGGCAACGGTGCTGGCAATCTGTACCGCCGCCCGCAACGGTACCGTAATGCTGCGCGTGACCCAATACGCAAACGCCGCCGCCAGCAACATCGACGCCGCCGCCAGGCCGAACATCAGCTCCACGCCGATCCGATATTGATCCGCCGCCAGCAGGCTGCTTTCCGTCATCAGTTTGGCGCCGAGCTGTGCCAGATTGCTGGCCTGAGCAAGATATTTTTCCTCGGCCGGCGTCACCTGGTCCAGCAAAAAAGCTGCTGCTTCGGTTTTCTTGCCTTGCGTCACCAATGCCAGATACTCCGTCTGTACTGCCAGATATCCGGCGCGTGCCGCTTCCAGCTGGCGAAACACTTCAATACCGCGCGGCGTATTCAGTCGCCGCCCGAGCTCGGCTACACTGGCGCTGGCTTGATTGTGAATCGCATCGATACGGGCATGCAAGGCTGCCAGTTTCGCGGGATCGTCGGTCATCAACAGATTGCGCAACCCGATTGCGGTGGCATTGATCGCGTCCAGTACCTTATTGGCCAGGGCCACTTTCGGCTGGCGGTCATTGACGATAAGATCAATGCTGTCGTTGAGGGAGCGCATACGGCTGATGCCGACGGCGGTGGAGACTGCCGCAATCAATATCAGGATGCCAAATCCCAGCGTCAGACGGGTACCGACTTTCCAGTTCGCAATAAACATACTTCATCCATTCGGGTTAAAAAAAGTAACGCACCACGGCGCGGCCAGCGCGCATTCAATCCTCCATGGTGACGGACGAATCACCGATGATGGTCATGCGCTGCGCCAGCAGGATCGGCGTCGTCAAATTTGCCGGCAACGGCTTCCCGGAGTAATAGCCTTGCGCCTGATTGCAGCCGTGCAGGCGCAGGAACTCGAGTTGTTCCCCGGTTTCCACGCCTTCTGCCACGATATTGCGGTTCATCGCATGGGCCAGCGCAATCACCGACTTGACGATGGCGGCATCGTCGTTGTCCGTCACCAGATCGCGAATGAAGCTGCGGTCGATTTTCAGGGTATCGATGGGAAACCGCTTCAGATACGTCAGGCTCGAATAGCCGGTGCCGAAATCGTCAATCGCCAGCCCCACCCCCATGGCGCTGAGCCGACGCAAAATCTCGGCGGTCGCTTGCGGATTGTCCATCACCACGCTCTCGGTAATTTCCAGGACCAGCGCGCTGGCGGGACAACCGGTTTCGCTCAGAATACGCTGCACCATTTCAACGATGTCCTGTTGCCGGAACTGACAGCCCGACAAATTCACGGACATTTTCAGATCGGACCGGCCGGCATCGTGCCAGCATTTGATTTGACGGCAGGCGGTAGCCAGTACCCATTCCCCCATCGGAATGATCAGACCGCTCTCTTCGGCCAGCGGAATGAATTCATCCGGTGCCACCAGACTGGTGCCGGATTGCCAGCGGATCAGTGCTTCCAGGCCGACGATATCGTTGCTTACGATGTCAATCTGCGGCTGGTAATACAACACGAATTCGTGCCGTTCCAGCGCATGGCGCAATGCCCCTTCCAGCTTGAAGCGCGCCAGCGCCAGGCCGTTCAGTTCATCGCCAAAGAATTCATAACGGCCGCGTCCCGAGCGCTTGGCCTGATACA
This sequence comes from Herbaspirillum autotrophicum, assembly GCF_001189915.1. GTDB lineage: Bacteria > Pseudomonadota > Gammaproteobacteria > Burkholderiales > Burkholderiaceae_D > Herbaspirillum > Herbaspirillum autotrophicum. The sequence goes on along the minus strand of NZ_LFLS01000002.1, from coordinate 7,800 downwards.
TCGCGGTATCGGCATTTTTCATCAGCGTCACGCCATCGCGACCGTCCTTGGGATACATGCTGATGCCGATGCTGGCGCTGATATATACCTCATGATCTTGCAAGATCATAGGCCTGGCGATGGCGTCCAGAATCCGCCGCGCCACCGTCTCGACATCAGTAAAGCTGGTGACTTCACCGAGCAAGATCAGGAATTCGTCGCCGCCCTGGCGCGCCACCGTATCGCTGGTGCGCATGACGCCGGCAATCCGCTTGCCGGCTTCAATGATGACCTGGTCGCCGACATGATGGCCGAGGCTGTCATTGATATTCTTGAAGCGGTCCAGATCGAGAAACAACACCGCGATTTGGCCATCCCGGTCCTGAGCCTGCAAGATGACATCGTACAGACGCGCCTGCATCAGGGCCCGGTTCGGCAAACCGGTCAGGGCGTCGTGATTGGCCAGATGCAATATTTCATGCTCGACCTGTTTGCGCTGCGAGACATCTTCAATGACCGCGATGAACCGGGTCCGGCCGCGACTGTCGCGCATGAACGAAACCGCCACGCTGACCCAGATGTAGCTGCCATTTTTATGGACATAGCGTTTTTCGCGCGTATATTCGCGGATCTCGCCATGCAGCAGTTGTTGCAGCAACAAGCGGTCGGGTTCGTGGTCATCGGGATGGGTAATGGCCTGCAATGTCAGTTGCATCAATTCCGCCGCACTGTAGCCAAGCATCTCCTGCAATTTGCGGTTGGTGCGCAACATGCGGCAATCAGTCGCCAGATGCGCCATGCCAACGGCGGCGTCGCTGAAGCTGAGCCGGAACCGCTCTTCGCTTTCCTGCAATGCCAGTTTGGTTTGCAGCAACGGCGCCAGATCTTCGCAAATCACCACCACCAGCGGCTCGCCCCCGAGCGCACTGCGCGCGAAGCTGAATTGCAGATCGAAGCGGCCGGCCTGGCGGCCCGCAGCGGACATGCCAAGCTCGCGCCGGGCGACACCGTTTTCCAGTACTTCGGCAGCGATTTCAAGCATCTGTTGCGAATGCAGCAACACCGCCAGCGGCATCCCTTCCGGGGCCGGCGCCGCGGCAGGCATCCTGAGCATCTGGCGCATCACCGGATTCATCAGACACACGCGCAATTTGCTGTCGGCCACGATCACCCCGCTCGGCAGGCAACTGACAATGTGTTCGGTATAGTTTTTATGCTGCGCAATACTCTGCCGGCTGGCATTGCCGTAGGTATCGAACGCCAGGCCCATGTCGAAACACGCCACCTTGAGCAACGCATCGCAGGTGGCGAAAAAACAGTTCATGTCCGCCGACAGCAGCCGCCACAGCAACGGCAGCACCAGCGACAGGTATTTGCGGTAGGCCCCGATATACCATTTCGGGTCCAGTCCGATCTGCTGATGCACCACCCCCACCAGCAAACGATGACGCACATAATCCATGTCGTAATCGCCGGCAGTCATGCTGTCGAAATAAGCCGCCTGCGCCAGCTTCAGCCGTGCCAGCGTAGCGCTGTCGGACAGAAACGGCTGCAAGGCCGGGAATTTCAGCAGATGCGCGTAAAAGGCGTCGGCGAATTCGGATTTGTGCATCGCCAGTAAGGCATGCGCATGCACCAGCATGGTGACGTCGGTTTCCGTAAAATCGAGAAACTCTTTCCGTAGCCTGATTTCCTTATCGCTGAGTCCGATTTCCTGGAAGATGTCTTCCAGCAGTTGCGCCGTCGGCCGCATCAGCAACTCCGGATTCTTGTGGTGTCGCCGTCAGCCGCTCCTGACGCTGCCCGTATCGCCGTCAAATTATGCATCCCCGCCCCATTTTTTTCTGATTAAGCTGCATGACCGTCGTATCGACGGCGGATTTCATGCAAGCAGCGTCCGAACGCCGCCTGCAACTACCGTGCAACGGGCCGCAGTCTCTGAGGTACCAACGTGCCATCGCCACACCGACGCTACATTTCCAGATGTTGCCCGCGCGATCTCTGATCCAGATCAAATCCCTGCCGAATAGTTTCTGCTGCCGGTCAGCACTGCGTACCATAGACCGATAAACAACAACAATGAACTGCCATGAACAGCAATGCGGCCAGTTACGGTACCGCCAGTGTCCCCGGGAGTTTGTCACCCGGGAGACATCTCCATGCAGAAATCGCGATTAAATTTCCGCCATGAGATGTTCGTTATCAACATAATGGGAAAAGTCAACCAATGCCTTCTGATGCACCCGTGGTTCACCGATCTCATGCCGCGCCATCAGGCACTTGTCAGGCGCCGTGCGTCCCTGCGATCCGTCGCCGCGGGCGGCTTCGTTGCGTATCGCGGGCAGCCGTCAACCCATTGGATCGGCGTGCATCAGGGTCTGATCAAGCTCTCGGTATACAGCCTCGACGGTGAAAGCTGCACCTTGTGCGGAATTCCGCCCCGGGGATGGTGCGGCGAAGGCAGCGTCATCAAACGTGAGCTGCGCAAATACGACGTAGTGGCGATTCGCAACTCCGAACTGCTGATGATTCCCGCTGAGGTATTTCATACGCTGCTCAAAGAAAGTCTGAGCTTTTCCAGCTTCATCATCAATCATCTCAACGAACGCATGGGACTGTTCATCTTTACCCTGCAAGCCGAACGCCTGCTGGACGTCAATGCCCGCGTGGCGCAGGCTATCGCGCAACTGTTTCATCCGGTGCTGCATCCGCAGACTTCAATGGTGCTGGAATTGTCGCAAAAGGAAATCGGCCTGCTGACCGGCCTGTCGCGCCAGCGCGTCAACCGCGCGCTGAAAAACCTGGAAGCGCTGAAGATCATCGATATTTCTTATCAATCGGTACGCATGCTGGACTTGCCCGCCCTGCGCGATTTCGGCCTGTCTGCATTGTGAAGCACAGACCGTCTGCAGGACTTGATGTATGCTAGATCCCAATGTAATCGCCTGCACCGCCGGAGTTGCCGTTTGGCTGACGTAACCGCAATGATTTCTGCCAGCGCCTGATCCGTATTCCGGCTGTGTCCGCAAGTCAACCAGAGGCCAGACATGAAATTCAAAGATTATTACGACATCATGGGCGTCGCCCGTGACGCCACCGAAAAAGAGATCAAGCAAGCCTATCGCAAGCTGGCGCACAAGTACCACCCGGATATTTCCAAGGATCCGGCCGGCGAAGAAAAATTCAAGGAAGTGGCGGAAGCCTACGCCACGCTGAAAGATCCGGAAAAACGCGCGGCCTACGACAATCTCGGCAACCACGCCGCCGGCGAACAGTTCACGCCGCCGCCGGAATGGCAACAGCACGCCAACATGAATGGTTCCGGCTTCGACGATGTTGATCTGTCCGACCTGTTTGCCGCATTTGGCCGCAGCCGGCAAGGCCAGCAAGCGCAGCGACACATGCCGCAATCGGGCCAGGATTACGAAATCACGGCAGCGGTGACGCTGGAACAGATTTATCAGGGCGGTGAAATCGAAGTCCGCGCCAACCTGCCTGAATACGATGCCAATGGTCTGGCGCATCATGTGGCGCGCACCTTTCGCATCAATATTCCGAAAGGCGCCGCCGATGGCCAGCGTCTGCGGCTGACCGGCAAAGGTGGTCCCGGCTTCGATGGCGGCCGGCCCGGCGACCTGTACGTGGCGCTGGCGCTGCAAACGCATCCGCTGTATCGGGTCAGCGGTCGCGACCTCTATCTGGATTTGCCGCTGGCACCGTGGGAAGCCGTGCTCGGCGCCACCGTGCGGGTACCGACACCGGGCGGCACGGTCGAACTCAAGGTCGGTCCCGGCGCTGTCAGCGGTCAAAAGCTGCGCCTCAAAAACCGTGGCTTGCCGACTGCCGACGGCGGCAACGGCGCCCTGTATGCCATCGTCAATATAGAAGTTCCGGCCAGTATCAGCGCCGCTGAACGTGCATTGTATGAACAGTTGGCCAGCGCATCCGCATTCAATCCCCGCCAACACCTGGAGCAAGGAGTTGCCAAATGACTACGCAGGTTACCGAAACCGTCTGGCTCAATGAGCATCAGGTATGCCGTATCGACTATCTGGCCGAAGTCTCCGGGCTGTCGATTGCCGAGATTGAAGATCTGGTCGACAGCGGCGTCATTGTGCCGGTCACGCCCGCAGCGCAACCGCCGGCATTCCAGTTGCACTATGTGGTGATACTGAAAACCGCGCGCCGCTTGCGTGACGACTTCCAGCTCGACAATCACGGCCTGGCGCTGGCGCTGAATCTGTTGCAACGTATCGAAACGCTGGAACAGCAGTTGAGCGACGTGCATGCCAGAGCGCGGCACGCACCATCCGGGAAGATCTAAGCTGAGCCGCGCCGGCGCTGACGGCCACTCGTTCAGCCCGGCTACTGCGCCGGCGCAATCCATTGCTGGTGATAGGCGCGTCCGTCGTAAGAGGCGTAACACTGCACGCTGGCGCCCTGATATATCGGGATGTCGACCCGCCCTACCGCCGCTACCCCGGCTTCGCTCCAGTGCAGCGCCGACCCCGTCACCGAGTAGCGTTGCACTACCTGATCGTCGGCCAGGATCCGATAGCCGAGACGCAAGCGCGAGCGGTCCAGTGTTTTGGCGGTCCAGATGCCGAGGCTGGCGCTGTCGCCAAAAATCGCCGAGCCGGCAAACACCCGTACCGCATTGTGGGCTTCGATGCTCAGGCGCGTATGACGGCCGTCGCCCAGATTCAGCTCATATTCTTGCGCCAGCTCGTGCAAGGTATCAAATGGCAGTTCGCCGCCGCGCAGGGTCCAATGGGCATCGTGACCGACGATCTCTTCCTGCGAGGTGCCCAGCGCGGTCATCGCCATGCGGCGGGCGACGTTGTTGACGCCTTCGACTTGCCGAAACGTCGGTTCCGAACAGCGAATGCTGCCGCTGGCGGACGCCTGCAAGCGCAGACAACCGTGCCCGGCCACTGTCAGCCCGGCATCCGACAGCAATGCCGTCACGCTGTGTTCAATCGTATTGAGGGCTGCCGACAAGTCAATATGGCCGGCCTGAAACGGCCCGGCCCGATGCACGGCCGCGACCGCTGCATCCGGCGCCACGTCCAGCACCAGCCGCGCCACGACAATCAGCAACTGGCCATCCTGTTCGCGCGCCAGATAATGCAGATGCGCGCGGTGGTAAGCCGCGCGCCAAGCATCAATGCCGCTGAAAAAAACTGCGATTTCCTGCAACGGAGTGCTATTCATTTTCTTGTTTTCCGTGTTCATCGGAACCTCACCGGCCACCCCTGTGACCGGCAATTCCATTGGTACTGATGTTGCTGTATTGCGGTCTCAGGTCAGCGTCGTATGAATGATCGCGATCTGATTGGTATAGGTCGAATCGTAAAACACATAGTCGCCGTTGAAGAATGTCCGGTAATAATCCGTGGTCGGAATCTGGAAACTCTCATTGCTCGACAATTTTACCGTCAGGACATTATTGACGCCCATATGTTGTACATCGGCAGCGCTGATCAAAACATTAGTGTTGGTGCCGCTGCTGACATCGAGTGTGGTGATGCCATGTACCAGATTGGAAAAACTGGAGACATTCAGTTGCGCCCCCAGATCGTCGAAATGCAATACCGTCGTGCCCGCCGCACCGGCACCGGTGGCAAGCGCCAGATTGGCAGTGCCGGTGCTGTAATTGACGATCGTGCTGGAATTGTGGGCGCTGACCATGAAGGTGGTGGCGCCGCTGCCGGCGATCAGGGTATTCATGCCGCCATCCGTGGCATACAGATAATCCATGCCGGACGCAGCACCGCCGCCATCGAGCCGGTTGACGGTATTGGACCCCAGCGCCGTCAATATGTTGGCGCCGCCATCGCCGGTCAGATTACTGTTGACGTACGCGCTGCCGGTCAGGTTGGCGATGCCGGAATACGTGTCACCGGCGGCATCGCCGCCGGTGCCGGCATGGGTCGCCAGATTGGCGATCACGGTCGCGGTCGACAAGCCGTCACTGTTGGCATATTTATAACTGACCGTATCACTGCCGCCACCGCCGGTAAAGGCATTGGCGGCCGCATTGGCGTAAAAAGTGTCGTTGGCCGTGCTGCCAACGACATTCTGAATGCCCGAATAACTGTCACCGGCGGCAAAGGCACCATTACCGGCGAAGAGATTATTGTTGCCGTGATACAGATCGACCACCACGCCGGTGGTTGAGTGCGAATAATTGACGGTGTCGCTGCCGCCGCCACCGATGAAGGCATTGGCATCGGTGGTAGCGTAAAACATGTCGTTGCCGCTGCCACCGGTGACATTGCGGATATTGATGAAGGTATCGCCGAGGGCGTACAAACCGCTGGCCGCCGTGATATTGGCCAGGTCCACCACCACGCCGGCGGTGTCATACATGTAGCTCACCGTATCGTTACCGCCCCCGCCATTGAACACATTAGCCTGGGTGCTGGCATAAAAGGTGTCGTCGTTGCTGCTGCCGATGACATTCCAGATATTGAAGAACGTATCGCCCTGCGCATCACCGCCGCTGCCGGTGCCATTCTTGAAGTCGATGCTGACCGCTGCCGCCGAGCCGGCGTAACTGATGTAATTGCCGGTGCCGATACCGGTCATGACATCGGCCCCGCCACCGCCGCGCAACACCGAGTTGCCGCCACTGGCGCCGGTCAGGATATCGGCGTACTGGGAGCCGATGATGTTTTCGATATTGACATACGTATCGCCGATGGCCCAGCTGCCGCTCACACCAGAGCCAAGGCCGGTCGACAGATTGACCGTGACGCCAACGCCATTGTTGGCAGCCGCATAACTGACCGTATCATTGCCGGCGCCGCCATCGAGAATATTGGCGTAGGCATTGGCGATGAACGTATCGTCCTTGGAACTACCGATGACATTATCGATATTGATCAGGATATCCCCTTGCGCCCAGCCGCCGCTGCCGGTACCGGCACTCAAATCCACAGTGACGCCGGTGGTTGCGGTAAAGCCGGTGATATCGGCATAACTGGCAAAGGTATTGGCACGATTGGCCGCCACCGCAATCAGGGTATCGGCGCCCACACCGCCGTTCAGTACCGAGACGCCGCTGTTGGCGCCGGTAAGAATATCGGCGTACTGAGAGCCGATGATGTTTTCGATATTGGTATAGGTATCGCCGACGGCCCAGCTGCCGGCCGCACCTGAGCCGAGGCCGGTCGACAAATTGACCGTAACGCCGACGCCATTGTTGGCCGTGGCATAACTGACCGTGTCATTGCCGGCGCCGCCATCCAGATTATTCGCGGCGGCATTGGCAACAAACGTATCGTTGAAGCCACTGCCGGTCAGATCCTGGATATTGATCAGCGTGTCACCCGCGGCATAACCACCCGAGGTGCCGCCGCCATTGGTTTGTGACAGATCGACCGTGACGCCGCCATTCGAGGCCGCATAGCTGACCCGGTTATGCGAAGCGGCGGTACTGATGCCGCCATCAAATTTGTTGGACGCGGCGCTGGCAATGAAGGTGTCATCACTGCTGCTGCCGGTCAGATCCTGAATATTGGTCAGCGTATCGCCGTCGGCATAACCGCCGAAGGTGCCGGTGCCGTTGGTGTAATTCAGATCGACCGTGACGCCGGTATTCGAGGCCGCATAGCTGACGCGGTTATGCGAACCGGCAATGCTGACGCCGCCGTCGAAGTTATTGGATGCCGCGCTGGCGACGAAGGTGTCATCGCTGCTGCTGCCGGTCAGATCCTGAATATTGACCAGCGTATCGCCTTGCGCATACCCCCCCGAGGTGCCGGTACCGTTGGTGTAGTTCAGATCGACGACGACGCCGGTATTCGAGGCGGCATA
>NZ_LFLS01000019.1 GCF_001189915.1 Herbaspirillum autotrophicum | reverse complement strand
ATCGCCGGCGCCGATACGTTCGATCTTGATGACATCGGCGCCGTAATCGCCCAGCATCTGGGTGCAGACCGGGCCCATCATCACTTGCGAAAAGTCGACGATGCGAACACCGCTGAGCGGCAGATTCTGATCGCCGCTGCCGCCGATATCGGTGCTCATGCAGCCTCCTGCGCGGCCGTATTGCGGATAAACGGCGGCACGGCCAGCCTGGCGCTGCCGTCGTGACCGGGATCGGCACCTTGCGCCAGCAATAGCCGCTGCACCGTAGCAACATCGACATTGCGTACCGTGACGCCGCTGCTCAATGCCACCGCTGCCGCGACACCGGCCGCCTCGCCCATCGCCATGCACGGTGGAATTTCACGTGACATTTTCTGCGCCTGCGACGTCGCCGAGTAATGACGTCCCGCGACCAGCAAATTGTCGATGACCTTCGGCAACAGCACGCCATACGGCATGTAGTAATCGCGGCCACGGGCAATGCTGTCATCGAAACGGGTACGCTGTGCCAGGTCTTCCTTGGTCATGACATATTCGCCCTCCAGCAGACGCGTCTGCCGCACACCAGTTTGCGGCGCGACATCAATCACATGACAGTTCTCGAAACCAGGCATGTTCTGACGCACATAATCGACCAGCGCGTGAATATGCGTGCGACCTTTCACTTCCGCCAGGGTCAGGTCTTCGACCTTGGTGCCATCCAGGCCCGGAATATGCGGACAGTTGCACCAGACGATGCCCGGCAACGGCGTCTTCAGCCACCAGTAAGCCCACGAGCCGCCAAGCACCCGTTTTGCCTGGCGATCGATTTCTGCGAATTTTTCCGGTTCTTCCTGTTCGAAGCGTTCTGCCGTTTCGGTATCGACACCGCCCAGACGGAATACGGTGGTGACAATATAATTGCCGCCGGTATGCGGCGCACCGGCAGATGCCGCCACGTCAAGATCGCCGGTAGTGTCGATCACGACGTCGGCCAGAATGGCTTCGCGGCCATTCTTGGTATCGCAGATGACGCCCTTTACCTTGCCATCTTCGACCAGCGTGCGCGAGAACCAGGAATGCAAGCGCAGTTTGATGCCCAGTTCGGCCACCATCTCCAGCGCCACCCGTTTCCAGCCGTCGGGATCGAAGGCGGCCGCAAAGCAGATCGGATGCGGCGTGGTCTTGCTATGGAAATCAAACGTGCCCCAGCGCGCCCAGCGCTTGTACATCTCCGGATCCCCGCCCCATTCATGATCCTTGGGAAACATGGCCAGTCCCAGCGCTGCCATGCGTTCGATCATGGTCATGCAATTGCCGCGCACCGAAATTTCCTGACGGTGACTGTCCCACATATCGTCCAGCACCAGCACCATACCGCCGGCGGCAAGTCCGCCCAGATGGTTATAGCGTTCCAGCAAAATCACTTCAGCGCCATTGCGGGCAGCAGCAACCGCCGCCGACAATCCCGCCGGTCCGCCGCCGACCACCACTACCTGCGCCGTTGCCGCGATGCGTACGTCGTGCGCGGATTCCTGGATCCAGTCATTTATTTTGGTATGCATAAAACTCTTTCATGAAAAATATAAGACACCTGCTGCTTAATGCGTCACCGCCGGCCACCTGATCACCCAGCGTTCGATCAGCGCGACGATGAAAAAGAAGGCTCCCGTCAACGCCGCACTCATGACGATGGCGGAGTACAGCAGCGCGGAGTCAAAGTTGAAGGTGGCCTGGATGATCAAGGCGCCAATCCCTTCGGTGGAACCGATCCATTCCCCGACAATGGCGCCGATCACCGACATCGAGGCGGCAATACGCAATGAAGAAAACAGGAATGGCAGCGAGTGGTAAGCCCGCAGTTTGAAAAATACTTCGGTCTTGCTGGCCGACAGCACGCGCATCAACTCCAGCGTCTGCGGGTTGACCGAATCCAGGCCTTTGACCATATTGATCAGCGTCGGAAAGAAGCACACCAACGCGGCAATGGTGATTTTCGGTTCGATGCCGTTCCCCATGATGAGCACCAGAATCGGCGCCTTGGCGACAATCGGAATGGAATTGATCGCGACGAACACCGGGAACAAGGTATCGTTGAGCGTCTTGTTGTGAATGAAGACCGTGGCCAGCAAGATCGCCACGATATTGCCCAGCAAGAATCCGCCCAATGCTTCGAGCGCCGTCAACTGCACGTTTTGCAGCAGTACCGAAGACTTGCTGTACAAGGTTTGCGCCACCAGCCACGGTGACGGTGCAATGAACGGCTTGATGTCGAAACCGGCAACTACCGCCCACCACAACACCAGCAATCCCAGCATGCCGGCCAGCGGCAACAGCCGTCGCCGGCGCAGACGCTGACGCCGCTCGCGCAGATAAGTATCGGCCTCCACATCCGGTTCGGTGACCAGCAGGTCACGTTGCAAATCAAGCGTAGTCATCAGCAAGCCTCCAGCACGCGGCGCAGATGCGCGGCGAGTGCGACAAAGTCAGTGGTTTCGCGCACATCCAGCGTGCGATCTTCGGCAAGATTGACCGGCACGATTTCTTTCACCCGTCCCGGATTGGCTGCCAGCATCAAGACCCGCTGACCCAGAAATGCAGCTTCATAAATGCTGTGTGTCACAAACAGGATGGTGATGCCGGTTTCTTTCCATACCCGGCGCAACTCTTCGTTCAGGCGATCACGGGTGATTTCGTCGAGCGCGCCGAACGGCTCATCCATGAGCAAGATCCGCGGCCCGCTGACCAACGCCCGGGCAATCGATACCCGTTGCCGCATGCCACCCGACAGTTCGTGCGGATAGGAATTTTCCCAGCCACTCAAGCCCACCAGTTCCAGCAATTCGCGTGGTGTCGACTTGCCGGCGCGCTTGGCGCCGCCGGCCACTTCCAGCGGCAGCTCGACGTTCTGCAATGCCGTGCGCCACGGCAGCAAGGCGGCATCCTGAAACACAAAGCCGATATCGCGTCGCAACCGGGCTGCTTCCGGCGCTGCCCCCAATACATTGATGCTGCCTTTGCTCGGATTGATGAGATCGGCGACGACGCGCAACAGGGTCGACTTGCCGCAACCGGAGGGGCCGAGCAAGGTCAAAAACTCGCCTTCGGCCACGTCCAGGTCGAGTCCCTGCAACGCGGTAACGCTGCGCCGTTCGGTAAAAAAGCGGACGCCCAGATTGCGGCAGGATATGGCGCTGCCGGCCATTGCCGGCAGCGGTATGGTGCCGGGCGACACCAGCCCCTGCGCCACCTTGTGATGTGACGCGTGATGTGTAATTGCAGACTGCATGATTATGCTTTCAGACGTGAAGCCAGCGTCGCGGCGAGAATATCCATGGTGTAGACATCTTCCGGTTTCGGCGTGTGCTTGGTGAACTGTCCCAGTTGACTGTACATATCGATTTGCTCTTGCCATACCACCGGGTCCATCGCGCCCCAGCCGTGCACCTGGGTGTTCTGATTGAAGGCGTAGGTCATGAAGGTATTGATGGCCTCGCGCTCATCGGCACGATTCAGATTGGGAAATTCCTTGACCAGCATATCGACGGCGCGATCCCGGTTGGCATTGGCGTAGACATAGCCGCGCGCAGTCGCCTTCAGGAATCGTTGCAGCACATCAGAGCGGCTCTGGATGGTCTTGACGGTGGCGTAGTAAGGCAGCGCATACAGGCGCACGCCGGCATCCCACATGCGCAAATCGATACGATCGGGTCCCAGCGCCTTGAGCGCCGTGGTGTTGGTTTGCCAGCCGGCAATCGCATCTACCTGGCCGGCCAGCAGCGGACTCATGTCGGTGCCGATGGGGATGATTTGCACTTCTTTTTCCGGCACCTTGTTCTTCGCCAGCAATGCCTTGAGCAGGATCATGCCGGTCGAGTGGATACCGATTTTTTTACCGGCCATGTCTTTGACGGTGCGCACCGGATTCTTTTTCAGTGAAAAGAAACAGTAAGGATGTTGCTGCAAGCCGGTAGCAAAACATTTGATCGGCAATCCTTGCGACGCAGCCAGCATGATCGACGGACTGGAAGAGATCTGGCCGACCTCGAAACGACCGGAGGCAACCACCGCAACGCCATCGGTACTCGGGCCGCCGGATTCGATCTTGAGTTCTATTCCTTCCTGCGCGTAGAAGCCCATCTGCTTGGCGACGACTTCCCCGATCTGGTTCCCGCCCGGAATCCATCCCAGTTGCATGCTGACGACAGCCTTGTCTGCGGCCAGTGCCTCGCAAGATAAAAATGTCCCGCTGAAACCCGTTACGGCAACGGCACCGGCTTGCAACAAACGCCTGCGCCTGACATCAAAAACTTCCGACATAGTTCATCTCCTGTTTGTTATGGCAACACTTCAAACACTGGCTGTCACACCGTGTCATTGAGTTTCTTGTGGATGGACTATAACGACGGCATCGCGCTCGCGATAGCGCTAGATTTCTTCATGGGCGATGCTTTTTTTAGAGCGCTTGATCAGCGCCGCGAGCAGAAAAACCAAGTCGCAGTGCAGCATTTTTTGTCGCGGAACAGGACAAAAGACAGGCCGTGCAAGGCCAGATGGAAGGCAGGAGACAGGTGCGGCGCAATCAACGCCGTGATCGCGCCCGGCTCGATATTCAGTTACGCAACATAATGCGCGTCATCGAGCAGCATATCCTCGAAGAAAGCGCCGAATTCACCGGCCGGATCACGCAAATGGATCTCCAGTATCCAGCGCATTGCCTGTGGTGCAACCTCGAATTCGGCCAGTGAGCCGGTGTGAATCGCGGCGTGCGGGAAATCCGAGATGCGGTGGCCGGGCAAGTCCATGTTCAGCTCCCAGCCAAGTTCATGCGCCCGTTGCGCCGCATAGCGATACAGGCCTTGACCGCTCAACTGATGTTCGCGCCAGACTTTGCGTACTTCATGAAAGACGATCTGGGCATCGCGTGCACAGCGTTCGCGGCGCTTGTCGCTGCCGACCGTAAACGAGGCGCCGCCGTCACCTTCCCAGAGATCGACGCGCGGTGCGATATCGATGAAGAAAATGTCATTCTCCTGCAGCACCACGCCGGGTGTCGAGGCCAGCTTCATCGCTTTCATGGTGTTCCGGCCAAAGCGGACCCGGGTCGGATGCCAACTGCGCGCATGTCCCTGCGCCAGCAAGATCTGCTGCGCCTGCACTACTGCCTCTTCTTCCAGCATGCCGGGCCGGACCATGGCGGCAATGTCGTGAATCGCCCGCCGCGTTGCTGCCCGCGCTCGCAACATTCCTTCATCGCTGAATGCTGCGCCTACACTTTCTGCTGCCTGATATTCTGCTGCCTGCTTCATACACTTCTCCTGTTGGCCGGTTCGGGATTGCGCTGACTTCGCTGCGCTCAAGTATGCGTATCGCGGGACCCCGACAGAAGCACGACATGACGCGGCAAACTGCCAGCAGCAACGACTTTTCTGCCATGCGCTGCGGCCGGCGGCAAAGCAGGCTAAGGTAGCGCATGATTTGAACTGCGCAGGAGCTGACCATGCCCGTTATTGCCATGCTGGTGTTTCCCGGTGTGCAAGCCCTTGATGTTTCCGGACCGCTGGACGTGTTCGCCGAAGCCAACCGTTTCTTGCCGGCGGCGGCGCATTATCAGTTGCACGTCATCGGCAGCATCCCTGGCATGATTGCCTGTTCCAACGGCATGCAACTGCTGCCGCAGCAGTACTACGCCGATGTCGTCATGCCCTTCGATTTGCTGCTGGTGGCCGGTGGTCCGGACCTGCCAATGCAGCCGCCCGATGCCGCGTTGTCGGCGTGGTTATGCACCACCACTGCGCGCGCCCGCCGTTTCGGCTCGATCTGCAACGGTGCGTTCTTGCTGGGTCATGCCGGTCTGCTGGCTGGCAAGATGGTCACCACGCACTGGAATGACAGCGCCGTACTGGCTGCCATGTTTCCCGCAGCGCGGGTCGACGCCGACCGCATCTTTTTACGCGACGGCAATCTCTACACCTCAGCGGGCGTGACGGCCGGCATTGATCTGTCGCTGCATTTATTGTTTGAAGATGCCGGCCCCGAAGTTTCGCTGCAAGTGGCCAAGCGGCTGGTGGTATTCACTCAGCGCTACGGCGGTCAATCGCAATTCAGTCCCTATCTGACACCCCATCTGCCGGCCGCTGCGGCCGCGCCGTCGCCGGTCGCCCAAGTGCAACAACATGTGCTGGCGCATCTGGGCGAGGATCTGACGGTCGATGCATTGGCGCGACAGGCCGGCATGAGCGCGCGCAACTTCGCCCGCGTATTTGCGCGCGATGCCGGCGTCACGCCAGCCGAATTCATTGAAAATGCCCGTCTGGATGCGGCGCGGGTCATGCTCGAAGCCAGCCGCGAACCGCTCAAGACCATCGCCTGGCGCTGCGGTTTTCGCAATCGCGACCACTTGCGCGCCGTATTTGTCAAACGTCTCGGCTTGACTGCAATGCAATACCGCAGCAATTTCGCCGGCTTCAATCTGCGCTGAAACCCTTTCCGGATAAGCACCTCAGGCCAATATCGGCCGCTTCGCTGCGCATTGCCATTGCAATTTGTGCCACGGACATTTATAGTTCGCTATCTCCGGCTGAATATAGCGTATATAACTATAGACTGCGTTAACAGCATCGATTGCCGTGCATAGTCCGCGTTGATCGGCCGGTGCGAATTGCCTTTGATGCGCAATGTGCCTGCACGTCGCGTTCGAGGGGTAGTTACGGCTATCGCTATATCCATAAAAATATTACGAGGGGATTTTCCATCATGAAAAAGAAATTGCTTGCACTGTCGATCTTGCCAGTGTTGATCAACAACGCCTTTGCTGCGCCTGACAGCAGCGTCTTCACGCTCGGCGAAATCCGGGTGACCGCCAGCGGCAATAAAGACAGCGACAACTTCGGCGGCAGCACTGTCGATATCGATGAAATGCGCCAGCAAGATCGCAATACCGTCGGCGAAGCCTTGAATCTGGCACCGGGCATCAGCTTGAGCAAGGTCGGTGCGCGCAATGAACAGATGGCCTACATCCGCGGTTTCGATCTGCGTCAGGTGCCGATCTATGTCGATGGCATTCCGGTCTATGTCCCGTATGACGGCTATGTCGATCTGGCCCGCTTCAGCACCTTCGACTTGTCGCGCATCGATGTGGCCAAGGGTTTCAGTTCTGCCTTGTATGGTGCCAACACGCTGGGCGGTGCGATCAATCTGGTCAGCCGTCGTCCGGAAAAGAAATTCGAAGGTGAAGTCGGCGGCGGCATCGTGTTTGGCGACAAGGGCGGCATGTCCGGCCAGCAGTATTACGGCAACGCCGGCACCAATCAGGGCAGCTGGTATTTGCAGGTCGGCGCGTCGTATACCAATCAGGACTTTTACATGTTGCCGTCCTCATTCACACCGACCAAGACGCAAGGCAGCGGTGAGCGCAACAACAGTGCTCAGCATGACTCCAAGGTCAACATCAAGATTGGTCTGACGCCGAATGCGACCGATGAGTACGTGTTCAATTACATCAACCAGCATGGCGTCAAGGATGTGCCGCCTTATACTGGCGCCGATCCGGATATGGCCATCAGGTACTGGCAATGGCCGTACTGGGACAAGGAAAGTTTTTACTTCCTGAGCAAGACCCAACTCGGCAATCACACGCTGAAGTTCCGCGCCTTCTACGACACCTTCAAGAATTCGCTGTCGCAATTTACCAATGCGACCTATACCACGCTGGGCACCGGCAGCAGCGCGCCGAGCTTTTACAATGATTTCACCACCGGCTTCAGCGTCGAAGATGATATCCGCATCGGTGAACGCAATCAGTTGCAGATCGCTTACAACATCAAGACCGACGTACACCGCGAAAACGCCGTGGGCCAGCCGGTACAGACCGACAAGGATCAAACCCAGACGCTGGCGATTGAAGACACGCACGCCGTCACTGACCGGCTGACACTGGCGACCGGCCTGTCATTCCAGCGTGCCGAAGTATTGAGTGCGCAGAACTACAACTCCACCACCAAGGTTCTCAGCAATTACGAGACCGGTTCCAAGTCCGCACTGAATGGCCAGGTCGGCCTCAATTACAAGCTCAATGACAGCGACTCGGTACACGCCACGATTGCACGCAAGAGCCGCTTTGCCACCATCAAGGACCGCTATTCATATCGCATGGGCAGGGCGATTCCGAATCCCGAACTGCAACCGGAAAAAGCCACGCATTACGAAATCGGCTATCGCGGCAAGGTGGCCGACAAATGGATGCTGGGTGCCAATCTGTTCCGCAGTGACATCACCAACATGATTCAGGCCACCTCCATCACCAGTTCGATTTCGCAACAGCAAAACGTCGGCAAGGTGGAAGTCAACGGCATCGAACTCGAACTGCGCGGCAGCATCGGAAGGCTTGATCTGGGCGGCAACTACACGCTGATGAATCGCGCCAATCTGAGCAATAACAACAAGCTGACCGATACGCCAAAGCAAAAGCTGTTCACTTATGCGACCTGGAATGTCAGCGAAGGCTGGACCGTCAATGGCAGTTTCGAAGCCAACTCCATGCGTTACTCCAGCACCGACGGCAAGCAGGTCGTTCCGGGTTACGCGGTCACCAACGGCAAGCTCGGCTACCGCACGAATGGCGGTCTGCTGGTGGAAGCCGGCGTGCGCAACATGTTTGATCGCCTGTATTCCTATACCGAAGGTTTCCCCGAAGCCGGACGTACTTACTTTGTTCAATTCAATCAATCGATGTAAACCAGGAGTCGCAGATGTCATCGAAGATGCAAAAGTCATTACTGCCGAATCGGCGGCGTCTGCTGCTGGCGCTGAGCGGCGCCAGCCTGTTGCCGGCTTTGCCGCTGGCCGCGCTGGCGGCAGCACCACGCCAGATCAACATTCTCACCAGCTATCCGGATGAAGTGATGGCGCGCTTTGAAAGCGCGTTCGAAAAGCGTTATCCGCAATACCGCATCCGCTTTCTGTGGCGCATGCCGCACGACGCGCTGCCGTATCTGGAACAGCAAAGCGGCAGCGAAACGGTGGATGTGTACTGGTCGGCGTCACCGCGCACGTTTGCGCGGCTCAAGGATCAGCGCTTGCTGCGCAAGCTCGATATCGGTCACGGCACTTTGCCGGCCCGCATCGGCAAGACCCAGATTTCCGATCCCGACGGTTATTACCTGGCGACCGAAATCGCTGCGTATGTATTTGCCTGGAATCAAAAGAAACTCGACGTCCTCGGTGTTGCGCCGCCGCGCGACTGGCCCGATCTGGTCAATCCCAGACTGCGCAACAACATCGCCTTGCCGGTGCCGTCCGAAGTCGGCTTTGCGCCGGTGATGTTCGACATCGTGCTGCAAGCTTATGGCTGGAAAGCCGGCTGGGCCATGTGGAGTGAAATCGCCGGTTTGTCGCGACTGGTGCGACGCGGCTCGACCTTCATCAGCGACCTGATCGGTTCCGGCGACACCGCAATCGGTTTGTCGATCGACTTCTTCGTCAATGCCGCGATTGCCAACGGCGCCGATATCCGGCAACGCTACCCGATTCACAACGGCATCAATCCGGGCCATATCGCGTTACCGCTGGCCGGCAACAATGCCGCCGGTGCCCAAGCCTTTGCCGAATTCGTGTTGTCGCCGGAAGGCCAGCGCTTGCTGACGCTGCGCGACATCCGCAAATTACCGGTGCGGCCGGAAATCTATACCAATGCCGACAGCAACGAATTCAATCCTTTCCGTGCCGCCGCCGACGGTGCCATGAATTACGACGGCGAACGCGGACGCTGGCGACTGGCGGTGATTTCCGCCATCTTCAGCAGCATGCTGGCCGAACCGCATGCCGAGATCAGCGCCTTGTGGCAACGCGTGCATGTGGCGGAAGCGGCCGGCAAGCCGATGGCTGAAGTACGGCAACTGCTGGAAACGCCGCCGGCCGATGAAGCGATGGCGGAAAGTTATGCCGTCAAGAAATTGTTCTACAACGATCTGGAAGGCGCGGTCGCGACGCGTCAGGACATCATGCAAAACTGGAGCGCGACCTGCGCCAAACGACGTGCACAAGCACAAGCCTTGCTCGACAGCGCAGGCGCATGATGCGCCGGTTCACCATCCGCTGCTGCCTGTTGACGGTTGCCGGTATGCTGCCAGCCGTGGCATCGGCAGCCGGCCCCTACGCCACCACCAATGTCACGCGCGAAGCATTTTCGCAGCCGTTGCCGCAACTGCCGGAACAACTGCGCGACAGTTTTGCGCGCGGCCGTTCCCTGTTTCGCCAGAACTGGGTCATCGCACCGGCGCGTGACAGTGAAGTGGATGGGCTCGGCCCGTTGTACAACCGCATTTCCTGCATCGCCTGCCATGCCGCCAACGGCAAGGGACATGCGCCCGATGACCCGCGCGAGCGCGCCGGTTCGTTGCTGGTGCGTTTATCCGTCGCCGGACAAGATGCGCATGGCGGCCCCAACCCCCATCCGGTCTATGGCGATCAATTCAATGAAGCCAGCATTCCGGGGGTGCCGGCCGAAGGCCGGGTCAGCGTCAGCTGGCGCAGCCATCAGGTAACGCTGGCCGGTGGTGAAAAAGTCAGTCTGCGGCAACCGCGTTTGCGCTTTCATGAACTCGGTTACGGTGCGCTCGGCAAGGTCATGACCTCGGCCCGGGTCGGACCGCCGGTATTCGGCCTCGGCTTGCTGGAAGCGGTACCCGAACAGGCCTTGCTGACACTGGCGCAGCAAGCACCGGCGCGCGCCGTGCGCGGACGGATCAACCGCGTCTACGATGTACAGAGCGGGCAAACCGTGTCCGGACGCTTCGGCTTGAAAGCCAATCGCAGTAGCTTGCGCGATCAGATCGCTGCCGCCATGGCCGGCGATCTCGGCATCACCTCGACCTTGATGCCACACGACGGTTGCATGCCAGCCCAGACTGCCTGCCTGCAAGCGCCCCATGGCGGCATTCCGGAATTGTCGGATCAGCAACTGGATGACTTGACGATTTATCTCAGCTTCCTGGCACCGCCGGCAGCACGCGACACTGACCGTACCGACGTCAAACGCGGCGCGCAATTATTCAAGGCTGCCGGTTGTGTGGCCTGCCATCGTCCGCACTTGCCGCTGGCGCAACATCCGCTGCTGGGCGATCTGAGCGGCACGGAGATTGCGCCCTATACCGATCTGTTGCTGCATGACATGGGGCCGGGTCTGGCCGATGGCCGTCCCGATTATCTGGCCAATGGCCGCCAGTGGCGTACCGCGCCGCTGTGGGGCGCCGGCTTGCTGCGCAAGATGAATGAACGGGCCGGCTATCTGCACGATGGCCGTGCCCGCAATGTGCAGGAAGCGATCTTGTGGCATGGCGGCGAAGCACAAGCGGCGCAACGCCGTTACGTGCAACTGACGGCGGAAGAACGCAAGGCGTTGCTGGCGTTTATCGATTCACTGTAACGATGCTGCCAGGCGCTCACTGATACAGGCCGGAGATGCGGCTCAAGGCCATGCGCACGGCAACCAGACGACCATTGCCGCAGCGCCGGTAAACGCCATAGAAGCGGAAAAAGTCATCGATTTTCATGTCGTCAACCGATAGCCGGTGACATTGGTATTGGTCTTGACCGGTGCCACAGCGGGTGCCGCCGAGGGCGCCTGTGACGCCAGCCAGACCACGATCAGCGACAGAAATACCGCGCCGCACATAAAGCCGAGAAAAAATCCTTTTTTCATGATGTTCCCTCCTGACTGCTGCCATAGTGACAATCGTCGTACCCTGAGAGAAATCATAAAGCGCGCGGCCATGGCGAAAACGACAAAACCTTGTCAGATTGCGCCAGATGCACAGCCAATCAAATACTCAGTTCAGGCCAGCCTTGAACGGCTTGCCGCCAGGACTCATGCGAATCCCGTCCGCCAGCCGGGTCCACGGCAAATCGGCGGAGTCGGCGACGAATGGCCCCGGTGACTTGGCTACCAGCACGCTTTCGGCAATCGGCTGGAAGTCGGCGCGGAAATGGACCGAACTCTTGTTGACCAGAATCTTCATCTGCTCCGGTGCAATGCCGGCGGCGCGGTACAGATTGCGGTCTTGCATGGCGACCTTGACCGAGCTGACGGCAATGCGGATGTCGTCGATTCTGAGGCAGGCCACCGGTCCCAGTTCGACCTGCATGCCGTTCATCATCGGACCATCGAGCCGGCAACTGCCATCCGCCAAATATTCGACGTGGAACGTGGCGTGCAGTGGTTCGTCACCGGGCGTACCGGATTGGCCGCCGAGCGCCAGCGTGATGTCGCTGCCGACACCGCTCTGATGCGCCAGTGCGGCAGCCGCGGGGTCGAACAGCAAACCCAGTGCTGCGCCCTGCGCCTTGCAGCGTATCAGTGCCCGCAGCATGCCGGTGGTATTCGAATCGCCACCGGCGCCGGGATTATCTTGCGTGTCGGCAATCACCACCGGACGCGATGCATGTTGCGCAATGCGCTGCGCTTCCAGTACCGCTGCATCGGGGGTCATGAACTCTACCCGCCATGCATTTTCACGCGCCAGCAATTCCTGATACAGGCTGTCGACGGTTCGCTCGACCACGGCGGCATCCTTGCCGTAACCCCAGATCACCGGACCGCATTCAGGAAAGTCGGCGGCCGGGAAACCGGGGGCGAACGATAAGGCGACGCCGCTGCTGCGTTCCATATGTTCCAGTTGCTGGTAGGTATCGCGCGCCGGTTCCAGCAAGGTGCACATGGCATTGATCGGAATCAGGAACGGCAGCCTGCGTGCCACGTGGTGCGGTTTGATGCCGCTGTTGAAACAATCGTTGAGAAATGCGGCAGCGCGTTCGCCGGTTGCTGCCATGTCCACATGCGGATAGGTGCGAAACGCAATCAGGCCATCGGCATTGGCCAGCATTTGGGCGGTGACGTTGGCATGCAGATCCAGACTTGCCACGATCAGCACATCGGGACCCACTACCTGCCGCAGGCGGGCCAGCAATTCGCCTTCGCCATCGTCGATATGCTGCGCCACCATGGCGCCGTGCAGATCGAGATAGATGGCATCGACGGTTTCCGCTTGCGCGGCGGCCACGATTTCACCGGCAATGCGCTCATAGGCATCTTGCGTCACATGCGCCGATGGTGTGGCGCCGGCCCAGATGACCGGCACCAATTCATGGCCCGACATGGCATTGATGAAACCGCCGATGGGTATATTGACTTCGCGCATGGCCAGCATATCCGCGCCGCGCCGCATGGCCGGAAAACCTTCGCCGCGCACGAAATTGTCGTAGCTGGCCGGTGACGGCGCGAAGGTATTGGTTTCGTGCTGAAACCCGGCGATCAAAATGCGCATACAAAATCCTTCATACTCTGATGGTGACAAATCAAATCATGCTTGCCGCCGGCACCGGGCCGGCAGCGGTTACGCGCAATCTCAACCGCGTGCGGGCTTGCGTGACAATGGCGGCAACACCGGCATGACGCGCTTGTTGAGTACCACGGCAATGCTGCCCAGCACCAGCAAACCGACCATCACGTACAGACCGGCGTTGAGACTGCCGTAGGTGGTCTTGGCCCAGCCGATCAGCGACGGGCTGAAAAATCCGCCGAGCAAACCGATGCTGTTGATCAACGCAATGCCACCGGCGGCGGCCTGGCCTTTCAGATATTCCGACGGCATCGCCCAGAATACCGTGTAAGCCGCCCAGATACCTGCGGTAGCAACACTCATGCAGACCATGAACAACACGAAATTGTCCGGCACCAGCGCCGCCAGACCCAATGCCAGTGCCGCTGCCAATGCTGCCAGCGCCACGTGCCAGCGCCGTTCGCGCAAGCGATCCGAGCTGCGGGCCAGCAGCAACATGACCACGCCTCCAACCAGATACGGGATCGCCGAATACAAACCGATCTGCATGACATCCACGATGCCGGCATTCTTGATCATGGTCGGCAACCAGAAGCTGATGGTGTAGATGCCGCAGATAAAGCAGAAGTAACTGAACGCCATGACGTAGACGCGCGGGTCCTTCAGCACCGTCAGGAACGACGAATGCGAGGTTTCCGGCTGGACGATATCGGCCGCCAGCAATTTCTTTTCGCGCTCGGACAGCCAGCGCGCATCGGCCGGCTTGTCGACCAGGAAGAAGTAAGCGAACACGCCCAGCACCACGCATGGCAAGCCTTCCAGCAGGAACATCCATTGCCAGCCGTGCATGCCGTGGCTGCCTTCGAAGGCAGTCATGATCCAGGTCGAGACCGGGCCACCGAGCGTGCCGCCCAACGGGCCGACCAGCATCAGGACCGCCAGCGCACCGGCCATCCGCGAGGATGAGTACCAGTAGGTCAGATAGAAAATCATGCCCGGAGCAAAGCCGGCTTCAAACACGCCCAGCATGAAGCGCAGGATATAAAAGGTCTGCGCGTCGCGCACGAACAGCATGGCGGCGGAGGTCAGGCCCCACAACACCAGGATGCGGCTCATGGTCTTGCGGGCGCCAACCTTGACCAGCAGCAGGTTGCTCGGCACTTCAAACATCACATAGCCGAGGAAGAAAATGCCGGCGGCCAGGCCGTAGACGGCATCGCTGATACCGATATCTTGTTGCATCTGCAGCTTGGCAAAACCGATATTGATGCGGTCAAGATAGGCAAAGAAATAGCACACCAACATCAGCGGCAGCACGCGCCAGCTGATTTTGCGGTAAATCGCGGCAAGCTCGGCGGCTGAACCGTTAAGGCGCTCGGTAGTCATTGATAGGTCTCCTGGCTGATCGTTCTTGTTGAGTCGGCAAATGATTCAGGAATCCGGAAGTGTTGACAATAGCAACGACAGTCAATTATCGTTGCCCATCGAGCAACGCAAGGCAAGGCATGCCGATTCCCTTGATCCGCGCCCGCCCGGCAACCACGAAACCCCTTCCACCAAGGCAAGCCAGTCATGAATGAAATCAATCAGCGGCGCATGCATTACTTTCATGAAGTGTTGCTGGCCGGCTCCATCCGCGGTGCGGCAGATAAGCTGAACATCGCGCCGTCGGTGATTACCCGGCAAATCAAATTGCTGGAAACCGAACTCGCGGTCACCTTGTTCGAGCGCCGGCCGCGTGGCGTGGCGCCGACCGAAGCGGCCGGCATCTTGCTGGACTATTATCGTGGCTGCCGCTCGCAGCAAGAACTGCTGACCGCGCATTTGCAGGAGCTCAACGGCTTGCAACGCGGCCATGTCGATATCGTGGTGACCGAAGGGTTCATCGATCCGCTGATGGATGAGATCGTGAATGATTTTTGCCGACAGTATCCGCGCCTGAGCGTGGTGGTCGAGCAAGTCTCTGCCAGTGAAGTGGTGACGCGCCTGATGGAAGATTCGGCGCATATCGGTCTGGCCTTCAATCCGCCGATTGATCCCGCCGTGCGCTGCCGGCTGCGTACTACCCAGCCGGTGTGCCTGCTGGCCGCCACCGATCATCCGCTGGCGCAAAGCGCGGCCCCGGTCACCATCGCCGATGCCATGCGCTATCCGATTGCGCTCATGCCGGCCACCTTCGGCTTGCGGCACATCATGCACATGGTGGAGTTTTCAGAAAAGATCCGAATCACGCCGATGCTGACCACCAATTCGATTGCGGCCCTGAAGCGTTTTGTGCGCAGCGGCGCCGGCCTGACCTTCGTGCCGGCATTCGCAGCGCGCCGCGAAATCGATGCCGGCGAACTGGTCGCGCTGGATCTCGGCCATCCGATTCTGGCCAGCGCCGAAACCCGCGCCATGGTGCGGCTCGGACGGCAATTGCCGGTGGCCAGCAATATGTTGCTGACGCAGATCCTGTCGCGCTTGTCGATCTTTGCGCGTCAGACCTGAGGTCTGCCCCGCGTCACCCCGGCATGATCAGATCGCGTTCGGCCTGCAGTTTGGCCATGCGCGCCCGGTGCGCGGTCACGGTACTGCCGGCCGAGGCCACGATGATGCTGACAATCGCCAGCCATTCGAGCCCGCTCAGATGTTCCCCGAGAATCACCAGCGCTGCCAGCGCGCTGATGGCCGGTTCCATGCTCAGCAAGATACCGAAGGTATGACGCGGCAGACGTTTGAGCGCGACCATTTCGAGTGAGTACGGAATCGTGCTGGAAAGAATCGCCACGCCGAGTCCGATCAGCAATAGCGACGGATCGAGCAAGGCCATCCCGGCATGGGCGACACCGAACGGCAACACCGTCAGCGCTGCCACCGACATGCCGAGCGCCACCGCCTGACCGCCATGCAAACTGCCGGCGCGCTGACCGAAGATGATATACAGCGCCCAGCACACGGCGGCCGCCAATACATAGGCGACACCGACCGGATCGAGCGAGCTGGCGCCATGACCGAACGGCAGCAACAAGGCCAGACCGGCAACAGCAAAAGCGATCCAGACGAAATCGACCAGCCGCCGCGACGATGCCATCGCCACCACCAGCGGGCCGGTAAATTCGATGGCAACCGCAATGCCCAGCGGAATGGTTTTGAGCGCCATGTAAAACAGCAGATTCATCGCCCCCAGTGCCACCCCGTACAGGATCACCGAACGCACATCGCGCGCCGTCAACGGCCAGCGCCACGGCCGCCAGATGGCAATCAGCAGCAAAGCCGAAAACACAACGCGATAAGTGGTGGTGCCCTGCGCACCGACGGCGGGAAACAATTGCTTGGCCAGCGAACTGCCCACCGCCAGCGACACGATGCCGCCGATCAGGGCGGCAACCGGCAGCAGTGCCGTCAGCGTGGCAGAAGCAGGAGCAGACGCCGCAGCGCCAGAGGAAAGATTGGTCTGATTTGACATCGGCTGAGCATACGCGGAATACGTTGCGCTTATGGGCATAATCAGGCGGCAAGCCAACTTTTTCCGTCTTATAATCGGCGCATCATGCCGAAATCATTCAACATCGATGCCTTTGACCGCGCCCTGCTGGAATTGGTACGCCGCAATAATCTGACACCGGCGCACGCGCTGGCCAGCCAGGTCGGACTTTCCGAGAGTGCGGTATTGCGCCGCTTGCGGCAGTTGCGACGGGATGGCGCGATTACTGCCGATGTCGCGGTCCTGAATCCGGCGGCTTTCGGTTCAGCGCTGACGATGCATGTGCATGTGACGATGGAACGCGAAGGCAGCGCCGTGCTCGATGCCTTTACCCGCAAGGTCAGGCAACGGCCGGAAGTGCGTCATGCATGGTATGTCGCCGGCGATATCGACTTCATCCTGCAAATCGAAGTGGCCAGCATGGAAGCATTCGATACCTTCAGCCGCGAAGTACTCAATGACGATCCGAATGTGCGCGCGTTTCGCACCATCATTGCGATCCGTCAGATTGTCGACGCCACCAATGCCTGCCTGCCGCCGTTATGAGAGACGGGCAACTTTGCCCGCCGGCCCATCAGCCAATCAGCCAGGCCACACCACAAGCGAGTGACAACAATGCCGCCAGCCGGCCGCTTCTGATCGTCCAGTGCGGTACGTAACTGAGCACCACGACGCTGATCAGCGCTGCCATGGTAATGGTTCCCATCCAGTACACCGGTCCGATACCCCAGCCGTCGGTCACCACACAAATGGCAAACGTGACCACCAGCGCCAGCGTCCCGGCCAGCCGGCAACGTGTACGGATCTTCGGCGGCGGCTCGGTGCCGCGACCATGCACGTCGGCATAGTGGCGGTCCATGCCCATGCTCAATGCACTCCAGCCGCTGTAAGCCAGCGCCAGACAAATGACGAAGGCAATCATGCGGCTTCCTTTTGCGGTTCCGCATGCTTGCGGACAGCGACTGCGGCGGCACCGCTTTTACTCCTGGCCTTGCGTCCCACCTTGCGCGCCGCTGCTGCCAAAAACAAACCCAGCGCCAATACCGTCAAATCAAATCCGGCCACTGCCCACGGCCCGCGTCCCTGCAACAGCGTCACGCCCAGATGCGACGAGGTGGTGAACACATTCAACACCGGCAAACCGATGAACAGCAAGGCACCGGCCCGCAATTGCCATTGCCACATGCGGCGGTCGGGCCGGAGTTGCGCCAGTACCGCAGCCACCCCCCAGGCGGCGAAGAAACAGGTAATTTCAGCTTCGGCCCGTTTTTCCAGCACGATCGGCAACAGACGGTTGGCCCAGAAATAGGCGGCAAAGGCAATCGGCAGACCGGCAATCGCGCCGATGTTCAGGCCATCCACCAGACGCAGCCCGAAACCGACGCGCCCGCCCTTGGCCAGCACCTTGGCATGCCCCTGTCGTTCCTTGACCGCCCATAACAAAGCGCCGGTGGCGACCATCGCACAGCCGGCCAGACCACAGAGGAAAAACAAGACCCGCAGCAAGGGTTGCGCAAAATGCGCCATGTGCAAACCGTACAAGGCACCGCGCGTTTGCGCTGCGGGCGCGATCTGATCGCCATTGGTCGCCAGCAATTCACCGGTGACACCGTTGAATTGCATCGATGGCTGCAAATAGGAAAGCTCGGCGCCGCGCTGACGCGTGATCACGACGGTGGCGTTGGCATCGCCCGGATGATTGACCACCAGTCGCGCCGCCCGCGTGCCGCCCCAGTGCTGCTCGGCTTGCGCCACCAGTGGCGCCATTGCGGTCAGCGGTGCTTTGACGCCGGCGGGTTTGGTATTCGAGGAATTGCCTGGAAACACGTCGCTGAAGAATGCCTTTTCGTCTCCCTTGTATGCCATCTGCGCCGCCGACGGCATGTACATGAACATCAGCGTGACCAGTCCGGTATAGGTGATCATCAGGTGATACGGCAACGCCAGCACCGCCGTTGCATTGTGTGCATCGAGCCAGGAACGCTGGCCTTTGCCGGAACGGAAAGTAAAGAAATCCTTGAAGATGCGTTTGTGCGTGATCACGCCGCTGATGATTGCCACCAGCATGAACATGGCGCAGATGCCGACAATCCAGCGCGCCCACAGCACCGGCATGTAATGCAGGTCGTAATGCAGCCGGTACAGAAATTCACCGCCGCGGGTCTCGCGCACGTCGGCAGCTTTCTCGCCAGTGACGGTGTCGATGGTATCGCTCTTGAATTTGCCGCGCTTGCCGGCCGCCTTGTCGGCGGCAGATGGCGGCACCACGTAGCCGCCGCTCAATTCGCTGCTGCGATCCGCCGGCAAGCTGATAAACCAGCGCGGCGCCTGCGCTGCATGCTTGCCCATGTAATTGACGGCGATCTGTGCCTGCTGTCCGGTGGATGCCGGTTGCTGTGCGGCGCGATGCAATTCCGGTTTCATCCACAGCGTGATTTCTTCCTTGAAGTAGGAAGCGGTACCGGCGCCAAACACCAGAAACAAGACCCAGCACACCAGCAAACCCGACCATGTATGCAGCCACGCCATGGACTGCCGCAAACCTTCTCTCATGCCATGCTCCTCGTTATCAGCAACAGCAAGCCGAGACCGAGCGCCGGCAGCAGAATGCCGAACCAGGCGCGCCAGGCACTGCGCGCGGCGAACACCCAGATCACGGCGCCGGCATAGAGCGCAAACGACAACAGGGTGGCGGTCAACACCGCTTCGGCACGCGCCATGGGCAGCCACAGCGCCAGCAAGGCAATCGCCACCGCGGTCAGCGCATAGCCGCCGAGGATGGCAGCGAGCGCGCGCGATGCGACGGCAAAACGGTAACCAATGGCGGTACCCGGTTTCATGCACGCCCCCCGGCGTCAGCGACATCAATGTCGCGCGTGTGAATAACTGGTGTTGGCATCTGGTGGCTCAAAAAATGGCGTCACCTGTACCCTGCATCAGGTCGCGGCCTGAGCAAGCGGCACAAATGAATCAGGAAACAGAACGCAATAAAAAAACGGACATCGCTTTCGGATGCCCGCCAAGCACTCTCTGAGGAGAATATTGAGAATGATTATCATTATATACGTGGTATTTACATCGTGCAAATACCAGCCGCTTGCCAACTGCCCCGCTGTCGCCGCTGGCGATCAGGGTTCGGGTTCAGCGCTGCGCGGTCTTCAGTGAGACGGTTGCTGCACCTCTTCCAGCACCAGTTCAAAACAGATCAGCACCGGATTGCAGCCGCGCGCCAGGCGTCCGCGATGTACGGCGCCGTGAATATCGATCAGAAAAATGTCGAGAGTGGTCATCAGGGTACCGGCGGCATCGATATCGACGCGGCCATTCTCGACCAGGATTTCGGTGGCGCGCTCAGGGATGATGCGCCCATCCTCGAAGACCGCACCGACAATGCTGCCCAGGCTGCCACGAATGATGGCGTGATCAAAACCGTGGCGGGCGCAGATTTCTTCCAGCGCATGGGACAAATCCTGATTCGGCCGGATGCGTGCCACGGCTGAGCGCGGCTGTTTTTCAGCAGCGGCAGCCGGCGCCGGCGTGGTACAGGCCAGCGGATGAAACAGCGAAAAATTGGTCTCCGGATCGTAGTCGACCTGCATCGCCACATCGCGACTGCCCCAGGCCATCGCGGCAACCGGTGCTGCGATCAGCGACAGATCGGTCAGCACATGACCGCCCTCGCAATTGCCGTCGGCATCTTCCCACCATGCATGGCAGTGCACGAACGGCGCGCCATCCTTGCTGCCGAAGGTGGCATTGGCGCGCATCATGCACACCGCCGGCTGGCTGAATTGGTCGCTGTAGTACGCGGCATGGTCGGGCGTCGCCGACAACGCCGGACGCACGTAATGAAATGGTGCAAATTGTACGTTTTCCAGTCGCACGCTGGCACTGACGATACCGGCCGCCAGCAACGGCGCGGCAATTGCCTCGCGCAAGGTGAGACCGGGTTCCAGCGTGAATGACAACGGCACTGCGGTGCTGGCGATACTATCGATACGTTCTGCTGCTGCCGGGCCGGGTTGGGTTACCTGCCGGTCAAGATAAGAAAGAGTCATGGTGTCGTCGAAGTGGAGGGATTGCCATCGGATGCCGACGAGTATAGCGCCGCGCGCCGGTGGCTGCAGAACATCGTCAGGCTTGCCAGACGCCATAGCCGGCTTCGCGCAAACCGATAGCCAGTTCGACTTCCATTTCCCGTGCGCCTTCATATGGCATCGGGTTATACATTTCGTACAACGCCGGCAACAGGCGCAATCCGAAATCGCGCACGAACCGATTCGACTGGATACCGGCCTTGTGCTTGTCGAAGCGAACGTCCGGATTGAGTCCGGTCATGCCGACATACACACATGCCATACCGGTAACGTAATCCGGATTGGCCTTGCGAAACTTGCTTTCCCAAATCACATCCGCCGCGAGCTCAATGACATAGACCGAGTAGTGATAGCGGCGTCCCATGGCTCAGCTCTGATGCGGCAATTTCCCGCTGACGGTCCCGGCATCTCCGGTGTCACGCCCCTGCTTGCCGGGCAAGGTCACCAGCAACATGCCCGACAAGGCAATCGCAAATGCCAGCAGTTGCATCATGCTGAACTGTTCGCCGAGTACCGCCACGCCGATCACTGCCGCGGTAATCGGCAGCAATACGGTAAACACGCTGGCACGCGACGCCGGGATTGATTTCAGCCCGGTCATCCACAACCACACGCTCCAGACGCTGGCGGCCAACGCATAGAACAGCAGCAACAGCCAGATATCGGCGCCGACGGCAGTAAAGTCGAAATGGAAGGCGGCATAAATGCCCATCGGCGTCATCAGCACCAGTCCCCACAAATTGATGATGGCACTGATGCGTTTGGGACTGAGGACGGCGGTCAGCTTCTTGCCGAGGACCGCATAGATTGCCTCGCACATGACGGCACCGATGATGAACAGATTCCCGAGCCAGGCTTGCTGATGGGCGGCGTCACTGAGCTGATCGACATGACCGGCCTTGCTGAACGACAACAGGCTGATGCCGAGCACGCTGCAGGCAACTGCCAGCCAGGTCCGCAGACCGATTTTTTCACGCAGAAAAATCCAGCTCATCAGCGCCACCATGGCCGGAATGGCAGACATGATGACGCCGGCCGAGACGGCGCTGGTCATGCTGACGCCGGTAATCATGCATACCGTGAACAGGAAGTTGCCGAAAAAGGATTCCAGAAACACCAGCATTTTGGTGTGGCCTGAAATTGCCGGCTCCGCGGCCGGCTTGACCAGCCAGCGCGTCATCGCGATGGCGCCGATGCCAAACCGCATCCAGCCCAGCAAAAAGACCGGCAATGCCAGCGACAGCGGCTTGGTCAGCGCGACATACGCGCCCACCATGGACATGCTCAACGCGAGACAGGCGTACGCCACGGGGCGGCTGGGAGAATAAGACATGGACTTGTGTTTTTCTGTTTGCGGATGGAAGACAGGCACTGTGCGATGCATTCTAATATGAATACGCCCGCTTCATGCCTGCCCGCTGCGGCGCACTGCCGGTGCAGAACTTGCTCCGGGCAAATTGGCGGCATCGGTAAGAAGTGTAAGCAATTACTGCGATTCGCGCGAAACGCCTGGAAATGACCTATATTCAATTCGTCGCACCACCCTATCGGTGCTACCTATAAAGAGGACCACATCATGTTCACCAAGAAAACCATCCCCGCGCTGCTGGCTGTTGCCGTGCTTGCAGTATCGGTATCCAGCTCCGCCGTTGCCGGTGATCGTTATCATCGCGGTGGCGGTGGGGGAAATGGCCTGGCGATTGCCGCCGGCATCCTCGGTGCAGTGGTCGTCGGCTCGATGATTGCCAATGCCAACTCGGCGCCAAGCTATGCGCCGCCGCAACAGCAGATTTATGCACCGCCGCCACAGGCATATTACCCGCCGCAACAGGTTTATTATCAACCGGCCCAACCGGTGTATGTCCAGCCGCGTTATGTGCAGCAATATGACAATCGCTATTATCGCGATGACCGTGGTTATAACGACGGCTATTACTACTCACGCTAAGCGCGGCCGGTGCCTGCACCGTGACGTTGCCCCGCCGTTGACAATGCCTGCATGCCTGCCATGCGGGCATTATCTTTTTGAGGAGCTTGCATGACCATGAAAACCCATGACAAGGAAGACTTTCCGGTGGCGCAGATTCGGCGTTATCTGGAGCCGGGGCCAATCGTGCTGGTGAGTTCGGCATGGCGCAAGGAAGTCAATGTCATGACCATGGGCTGGCATACCGTCATGGAATTTTCACCGTCGCTGGTCGGTTGCGTGATCGCCAGCGGCAACCACAGTTTTGAGCTGATCCGCAACAGCCGGGAATGCGTCATCAATATTCCCACTGCCAGCCTGATCGATCAGGTAGTCGGCGCCGGCAATTGCTCGGGCCGCGATATCGACAAGTTCGCGCACTTCGGCTTCACCGCCAGCAAAGCCGGCAAGGTCAGGGCACCGCTGATTGCGGAATGCTTTGCCAGCCTGGAATGCAAGCTGGCCGACGACAGCCTGATCGACAAGTACAACTTCTTCATCTTCGAGGTCGTGCGCGCCCATGTCGCGCGCGTCCCCAAACATCCGAAAACGCTGCATTACACCGGCAATGGTGAATTTGTGGTGGCCGGCAAGACGCTCAGCCGCCGGCGGCAGTTCCGGCCCGAGTATCTTTAGGCCACCGCGCGCCGGCTTGTTGCGTCAAGGTTCATCACACCTGTTCATGCTGCAAGCGTTGCTGTCCCCTGCCACCTGACAGTTGCCGGCCAGCCGGGGTGATGTCGATCACGTTGCGTCGTTCTGCGCTGATGCCGGCGGCGGCCACCGCCGAGGCCGACAGCTTGAATACGCTGACCACCTGTTCCAGGGTCTCTGCCTGATGTTGCAATGCTTCGGCAGCTGCCGCCGCCTCTTCGACCAGTGCCGCGTTTTGCTGCGTCACTTCATCCATTTGCGATACCGCCTGATTGACCTGCACGATATCGCCGCTCTGCTCTTCGCTGGCGCTGGAAATTTCACCAACGATATGACTGACGCGCTGCACGCTGGCCACGATGTCGCTCATGGTGACACCGGCCTGTTCCACCAGCTTGCTGCCGGACCCGACCTTGCTGACCGAGTCATCGATCAAACCCTTGATTTCCTTGGCCGCCGAAGCGCTGCGCTGGGCCAGATTACGTACCTCGCTGGCCACCACTGCAAAACCACGCCCCTGCTCGCCGGCGCGTGCCGCTTCGACGGCGGCGTTCAATGCCAGGATATTGGTCTGGAACGCAATGCCGTCAATCACGCTGATGATATCGACGATCTTGCGCGAGGAGTCGTTGATCGAATTCATGGTCTCCACCACTTGCCGCACCACGTCACCGCCCTGCGACGCGATCTCGGATGCCGACGCCGCCAGTTGATTGGCCTGACGCGCATTCTCGGTGTTCTGCTTGACCATCGTCGTGAGCTGCTCAAGGCTCGATGCAGTTTCTTCCAGCGACGCCGCCTGGCGTTCGGTACGCGACGACAAATCGGCATTGCCGACGGCAATCTGGCGCGCCGCAACACTGACCGAGTCGGTCGAGCTGCGCACCGTGGCAACGACTTCGACGATGCGCGCCTGCAATTTATTGAAGGCAGTTGCGGTATGGCCGATCTCATCCATGCGGTCGATCTTCACCGGCTGCGACAGATCCAGCGACTGACTCACGCGCTCGAAGGTGGCCCGGATCGAACCGAGACTGCCGCTGATGTTGCGATACAAATGCAATGCCAGCACGGCCGTCAGCAGCAATGCCACGACGATGACTGCGACCATGCTGCGAACTGCAAAATGATAGGCCGCCATACTGTCCTGTCGCACATCCTCGACCAGCTTGTTGTTATAGGCAATATGGTCGTCGAAGCCTTTCTTGACCGCAGCAGCGGCCACCGCCAGCGGGCTGCCCGCCACCAGCGTGGCGCGCACACCATCCATATCGCCGGCATAGGCCGCGGTGAAGAACGGTTTCAGCGATTCGCGATAGGCTGCCATGTTGGCCTGATCGGCCACCAGCATGTTGCGGTCGGTGTCGTCATACACGCGCTCGCGTTCGTAATTGGTGACGACGTCGTCAAACGCCTTGTTGGTATCGGCCACCGATTTGCTAAGCGCGGTCTTGTCACTCAGATTGGAAAAAACCGCAAGCCGATATCCTGCGAGCCGGGTATCGGCCAGATAGCCTTTGGCGGCATACAGACCATGAATGCTCGGAATGATTTTGTCTTGCACGGTATCGAGGCGTTGCTGTGCCCGCTGCAATTGCCACAGCCCGCCAAAGCCGACAAACAGGAGCGCCAGCAGCGCCGTCGATAAAGTCAGTATCAATCGCTTGGTAATAGTCATGTGATGGGTCTCTAACAGTCAAAAGTTGGATAAGCGCGGCAAGGATTCATGCCGTCACGGCGACCGGACTGTGCCGGATCTGCATGCAACGTTCAGGCGGCTAACGGTGTATCGTCAGTGCTTCCGGTCAGACCGCCACCGTCGCGACGACAGAAGTCGCGGCCGGCCCGATAACCGAGGTCGAACAGCAATTGCATGTTCGAGGCTGACCAGTCGAGTATCTGCGGCCAGTGATCTGACGGCACTTCCGCCATCAGATCAACCTTGAGCATGCGGCGCAGCGGTTTGCCGCTGAGCGGGTCGGTGTTGTGTTCCAGTTCGAACAACCGCAATTCACTCTTCGACATCTGCACCAGCGGCGTGATGATGGAACGGGTCCAGGCGTCGTACAGATCGCGCGGTTTGCGAATCAGACGCTCTTCGCCGAGAATGTCCAGCACCACGATCGTGGTCACGTCGTTTTCCAGGGCCGGATTGTCCGGGGCGCCGATGAATGGTTTGAAGTTCAGTGTTTCCAGTGCCGCCCCTTCGATATAGTCGTTGCCATCAATCTCGGTGGGCGGATACAGAAACGGAAAAGACAATGCCGCACGTACATGGCGTGCCGTGATTTCATGCTTGCCCCAGATTTGCATGCGGCCCTGGTTCACATTGAACGCATTGATGTAGAACGCCGGCCCCATGGCGGCGATAACGTCGAAATCAATCGCTTGTTCGATGAACGGCA
Source organism: Herbaspirillum autotrophicum (assembly GCF_001189915.1). Lineage (GTDB taxonomy): Bacteria > Pseudomonadota > Gammaproteobacteria > Burkholderiales > Burkholderiaceae_D > Herbaspirillum > Herbaspirillum autotrophicum. The sequence goes on along the minus strand of NZ_LFLS01000019.1, from coordinate 89,246 downwards.
AGTGTGCGCACAAGCCCAGGCTTTTGGCGGACAAATCCGATGGCGACAATGCGCTCATCATCAGATTGCTCCAGTCCGACCAGGCTTCGGTGGCATCGCTGAACTGTTTCGTGAATGCATTCAGGAACGGATTGCCGGCCATCGCTTGCATGCTGTCGCGATAACTCTGCGCCTTGATTCCGGGTTGCTTGAAGATTTTGTAGTTGACCGGGAACATGCTGTAAATGCTGTCGGCCACGCCGACATCGGCCCAGCGGCGCAGCGCCTCGCCCGGCGTGCCATTCTTGGGCGCGGTATAGAGCAGTCCCATCACGACCCCGGCACCGGAAGCGGAGATCACATCAAAACTGATTCCCTCTTCCAGAAATGCCGCCAATGCTCCTGCGATCAGCGTTGAATTTGGTGCTCCACCTCCGATGACCAAAGCCGTTTTGCCGGCGTTGCATTGTGTATTCATGATCGCCCCCACGCTATCAATATGCCTCAAAATACATCTCCCCCCACGTCAGAGATGCTGCTTCCGTACAAGCAAAATATAGCCTCATGGCAACACAGGAACATCGAAGAAATTCGATTTTATTTATCCATATCTGCTATTCAAAGAATTGATATCTGGGTCCAATCCCATTTTGACTCTGCGTCGCTCAACAGAATCATGACGATGTAAAATTTTCGTTCGTTGTGAATTGGCTGCACATCGGGAAAACAAACGTAACGCGCACGTCGGCACATCGACATGTGCCATGACGGATCGGTGCAAGGGCGGGAATTGCGCGGCAAATCACAGGCAGAAAATCAACATGCCCGTGCGGTGTTTTTATATCGCAGGCCGATGACATGGTAATGACCATTTTTCCGCGACGGGTGAATTGCCAAAGCCGGGATGGCATCCGCAGCCGGTGGCATGGCGGATGCTATATGAAACCGGGAGCAATGCCGGCGCTCCATTGCAGAGCGCCGGCAATTTGTAGATTGCTTACTTGCCCCAGCTTAGTACCAGCGGATTGAGACGTCGTGCAATCTTCAGCAAGCCGGCGCGGGTTGCCGGCTGCATTGCCGGGAACGGATGCCGCACAGCGTCCGATTTGATGACGCCACCTTCCAGCATCAGCGCCTTGCAGGTAGCAAAGCCACCCTGACGATTTTCATAATTGATCAACGGCAGCCATTGTTCGTAATGCTGCGCCGCCAGTTCGGTATCGCCGGCGACATAGGCATCCACGATCTTGCGGATGCCATCAGGAAAACCACCGCCGGTCATGGCACCGGTAGCGCCGGCATCGAGATCGGCCATCAGGGTAATCGCTTCTTCACCATCCCACGGTCCGATGATGGCATCGCCACCGAGCGCGATCAGTTCACGCAACTTGTTGGCGGCCTGCGGCACTTCGATCTTGAAATAGGATATCTGTCCGATCTCTTGCGCCATCTTGACCAGGAACGGTGCCGACAATGCGGTGCCGCTGACCGGCGCGTCCTGAATCATGATCGGGATGTCGATGGCATCGGAGACGGTACTGAAAAATTCGTAGATGCCGCGCTCGCCGATGCGAATCGTGGCGCCATGATACGGCGGCATGATCATGACCATGGCGGCGCCGGCATCCTGTGCTGCGCGACTGCGCTGGGCACAGATGCGCGAACTGAAATGGGTGGTCGTGACAATCACCGGAACCCGCCCCGCCACATGCTTGAGCACAGTGTCGACCAGCAGACTGCGTTCATCGTCAGCCAATGCAAACTGCTCGGAGAAGTTGGCCAGAATACAGATACCGTTGGAACCGGCATCGATCATGAAGTCGATACAGCGCCGCTGACCGTCCAGATCCAATTCACCGCGCTCGTCGAAAATCGTAGGCGCTACCGGGAAAACGCCGCGATAAACGGGTGCAACGCCGGGCGCAGTAATGGTCTTGGTCATAGGTCTCTCTTGGTCTCGGTGAAAATGATTTGCCGCCGTGACGGCGGAAATTGGTAAGACCAATATCTTAACGCAGCTGCGACCGGTTTGCTACGCGCCGGATAAATTCGCGTTCAACAGGGCCACGACCTGTTCAAATTCCATTGGCCGGTAGTAATAGAATCCCTGAAAAAATCCGCAGCCGATGGCCTTCAGAAATACTTCCTGCTCCCGCGTTTCCACACCTTCAGCCACCGTGGTGCAGGACAGAATGGCGGCCAGCGAGACCACCGCGCGAATGATCAGTTCGCTTTTTTCGTTAAGGCCGATCTGCGCCACGAATGATTGATCGATCTTGATGCTCTTGGTCGGAAAGCGGCTCAACTTGGACAACGACGAATAGCCGGTGCCGAAATCATCAATGGTGATGCCGAACCCTTTGGCGCGCAGCGCTTCCAGATGTTGAATCGCCAGATTTTCGTTACCGATCAGACCGGTTTCGGTGATTTCGAACTCCAGACATTCGGGCGCGACGCCATGTCGCTGGCAACTGGCGTTCACCAGCATCAGCAAATCCTCGCGCACCACATCAATGGCAGACAGGTTGATGGCAACCGGTAAACAACTGCCCTGCAAATTGGTGATCTGGCGAATATGCGCGCACACCTGATCGACCACGAATGCAGTGATCTGGCGAATGGTGCCGCTGCCTTCCGCAATCGGGATGAATTCGGCCGGCGATACCTCCCCCAGCAGCGATGAGCGCCAGCGAATCAGGGCTTCGAGGCCGACGATGGCGGCGTCGTGATCTACCTTGGGCTGGAACACCAGACGAAATTCACGTGCTTTCAAGGCGGCCACGATAGCCTGTTCGATGCTGAGTTTGCGGCGAATCCTGGCAGCGGCGGTCTCATCGAACACGCTGACTTGCTGCCCGCCGCTTTGACGCGCGCTGTCGTTGGCGACCTTGCCGCGCTGAATCAGATCGTCCGAGGATGCATCATCATGACGGGAAAAGGCAATCGCCACCGACAAGCGTACCTGATGCTGCTCGCCATCGACGGCGATTTCCTTGGGTAGCTGACTGCAAATGTATTCGGCCTGGGTCACGGCATCCAGACTATCCGCATCGCTGTCGAGCAAAAAGCAAAACACCACGCTGCGCAGGCGGGTACAAAACCCCGATGCAGGCACCTGTGCGGCGAGGGCTTCGGCAAATGACTTGATCAGGGCATCGCCGGTCGCCATGCCGTGCGCATCGTTGATGTACTTGATGCTGTCCAGACGCAGCGTCACCAGCGCCAGCCGCCGCTCCGGTCGCAGCGTCGGCAATATCTCATCCAGATGGCGCTTGAGCATGCTGCGGTTGGGCAGATTGGTCAGGTGGTCGTGGCTGCGCAAGAAAGACACCCGTTGCGTGCTCTGTTCCAGCGCATCCTGCATCTGGCGCATGTTGGACATATCCCGCAGCAGCACGATGCAATGGTTGTCCGACGCCGAGGTAATTCTGTCGATGGTAATCAGCTTGCCGGCGCTGGTACGCAATTCCTGTCCCGGCACCAGCGAAGCAAAGTCGGGCGTTGCCGGAGCCGCCGCCGTGCCGGTCCCGGCACGCAGCAATCCGGTCAACTTGCAGGTGTCGCCGGGGTCCCGGCCGATCAGCAGATTGGCTTGCGAGTTGGCCTTCAGAATGGTGCCCTGCACGTCGCACAACAAAATCGCGCCGCCGGCATTTTCAAAAATCTCTTGATATTGCGCATGGCTGGCCAGCAGATCTTTGCTCGATTTGCTGTGGCGGATGATGGAAGCATCCAGTGCATGCAGCAGACGGAACACGCCCAGCGGCACGCAAATGTTGAAAAACAGGAATAACAGCGATTGTATATAGCCGTGGGCGTCGGCCAGCGGCGGCCCCAGACCGGGATAGGTCGGCAGCGCATCATGGCGCAGGATCAGCCAGAACGGAAAGACATTGATGCCCATCAGCAGCAATGCCACCCGCGGCCCGAAGAACATGCGCCCGATCAGCGGTGCGGTATAGACGAACATGAGCCCGAGACGGGCGATTTCCTGATCGGTGATGAAGTAGGCGATGCAAAACGCGGCAGCGTAGATGGTCGCGATCAGCAGCGCACTTCCCAGTACCGGGCGGCGTACCGAATAATAAATGGCGATGGCGAGCAGCACGAAGAACAGACCATCCAGCGCCAGGATGTAATAGTGCCCCAACTGGAGCGCCTGCCACCCGCTCAATATGCCGATGCCCATCTCCAGCAGGAATCCGGAGACCAGAATGATGCGCAATGCGCTTTCTTTCCAGACGTTATTCTCTGCTGCGGTAAGCGTATTCTCTGATAACAAAAGCCATTGGAACATGCGGTTGTGTCGAATATGAGGGGGCGTGAACGGGCTCCGTATATTCTCACAAACAATTTCCAACTGGCAAATTTTTGCTGCAGGTATTTCCGGTGCGGCCGGGCATGCCGCACGCGGGCGGCACGGGCCTCACAACGGTGCCCCGGCCGGGCTTTCCGACCGGGGATAACTGCTTCAGGAAATGCTGCGTTCGAGCTTGAACACGCCGACCACCTGCGCCAGTTTGCCGGCCTGATCTTGCAGCGATTGTGCCGCCGCTGCGGCTTCTTCTACCAACGCCGCGTTTTGTTGGGTAACTTCGTCCATCTGGGTGATGGCGCGATTGACTTCTTCAATGCCGGTGCTTTGTTCCTGGCTAGCGGCGCTGATCTCGCCGACGATGTCGGTCACCCGGCGCACACTGCCGACCACTTCAGCCATGGTGGAACCGGCTTGCTCGACCAGCTTGCTGCCGCTGGTTACTTTTTCGACCGAGTCGTCGATCAATACCTTGATTTCCTTGGCCGCAGCGGCACTGCGTTGCGCCAGGCTGCGCACTTCCGACGCCACCACCGCAAACCCGCGCCCCTGCTCACCGGCACGGGCTGCTTCGACGGCGGCGTTCAAGGCCAGGATATTAGTCTGGAAGGCAATGCCATCAATCACACTGATGATGTCGACGATCTTCTTGGAGGAATCATTGATCGAACCCATAGTGGCAACCACCTGACCAACCACATCGCCGCCTTCCTGCGCCACGGCCGAGGCCGATACCGCCAACTGGTTGGCCTGACGTGCGTTGTCCGCATTCTGCTTCACGGTCGAGGTCAGCTCTTCCATTGCCGACGCCGTTTCTTCCAGCGAACTGGCCTGTTCTTCGGTACGGCTCGACAAATCCAGATTGCCCGAGGCGATTTGCGTAGATGCCGTGGCAATCGTATCGGTGCCGAGGCGCACTTCACGCACGATCTTGAGCAAACTGTCGTTCATAGTCTTGAGCGCCCGCATCAACTGGCCGGTTTCGTCGTTGCTGACGGCATGAATGTCGGCCGCCAGGTCGCCGTCGGCAACCCGTTGCGCCACCTTCACTGCCTGTGCCAGCGGCCGCGATACGATGCCGGCAATCCACACCGCCAGCGTCATGGCAATCACGATGCTGCCGGCGAGCAAACCGATGATCCAGTTGCGGGCAGCGCTGAAGGCAATGTCGGCACCTTCGTTGGAACGGGCGCTGCCGTCATCATTGATCTTGACCAGCGAATCGAGCTGGCCGCTGGCTTGCCGGAACAATTTGACAGAATCAACCCGGAACATCGCCCGCGCTTCATCTTTTTTGCCTTCGCGCGACAATGCCATCACGTTCTTGCTCTCGGCCAGATATTGGTCGACCGTCTGCTTGAACTGCGGGAAGATGATTTTCTCGTCAGGCTCCGACACCAGCGCCTCATACGCAGCCTCATCCTTGCGCAACAGTCCCAGCCGGGTCTGCATGACTTTTTCAGCTTCCAGCATGTCGACTTCATCGTTCGACAAGATGTGCTGCAATTCAGATACCCGGAAACGCGCCAGCGATGCCTGCATCTGCAAGCCGAGACGAATGCTTGGCAACCAGTTGGTAGCGATTTCGGTTGAGGCCTGATTGACCTTGGTCAGCTGGAGGATGGAAAAGATACCGAGTACTGCGGTCAAAGCGATCACAACCAAAAAGGAAAGCAGCAACTTTTTGGCGATCTTCAAATTGTAAAACCAGTTCATGGCGAGCCTGTGAGGGTGAGCGAAAGAGGAATTCAAGCGCTCGGGAGATGCGTTGACACATCATCGAAAACCGAGTCATCGCCGCGCATGTTACCGGCGAACACAGTCGCCCTATGATCAGAAGAAGAGGCTATTTATAGCTTATTTTGTAGTGAGTTTTTACCGCGCAAATCCGGCGCCGCGCACTTGTTATCAAGCAGGCATGACAAGCGATACGTGCCGGTTTGTGGACTTTTTTGCGTGCTGCGCAAACCGTTTTTTGAGCCGCAAAAAAAACACCGCTGAAAGCGGTGCAGGGAGATCGGACAAATGCGTACAACAGTGTTGCCGCGCAAATTTTGCTACCCGGTTTTTTCCGGTGCGTAGGCCCGCATGAAGGTATCGACGGCGCGGGCCACCGACAATTTGATCTTGGCCGGCGACACATTGGTGACCACCCCCAGCAAACGCTGCTCGATCCATTCGGATTCCAGCAGGGCCCGCAATTGCACCGCAGCTACCCAGCTATCGGCGGTGCGCAATTGATTTTTCTCCATCGCCCGTTGCAGAAAACCGGCGGCGCAAGTCCAGGCCAGTTTCGGCCCGCGTTCATATAACAATTTGCCGACTGCCGACCGTTCCGCGTAGTAATACACCATGCGTTTGATCGCGACCACTTCCGGCGTCATGACCACGGTCAGGTACATTGCACCAAAACGTTGCAGCGTAGCGGCAAGCTCTTCATTCTCATCAAGGCTGGCAAACGCCGCAGTGAATTGCTCACCGGCCTGGCAGCGCATGACCTCCATGAAAATTTCTTCTTTGGATGAAAAGTAGTTATATAGCGTTGCCTTCGATCCGCCCAGCCTGGACGAAATCTCCGCCATCGAGGCACGCTCGAATCCCATTTCATTAAATATGCCGGCAGCGATATCCAGTATCGCCTGTCGCCGCTCTTCACTCTTCTTGCGCATCTTGCTTCCTTGCCATGATTCTGCCTGTGGTCCGCTCACCAACACCCGGACGCCGAAATTGATCGTGTTGCTTTATCTCGTTTGGTGCCCATAGTTTTACTTGACGGCGCTGAAAAGTCAATACTATACTGAACTGTACAGTTTAATTATTGACGGATTTCATCATGCAGCGCACATCGCTCCCCTCTTCCTTCCTGCTTCGCGGCACCGGTTTGACCGGTGCCGTTTTGCTGGCGCTGGCCCTTGGCGGCTGTGCCCAGTTCTCTGAACTTGGTCCGCGCGCCGAACCCAAAACCATCACGGACTATCAATCCACGCAAACGCTGGCAGGTACTGCCGCGGCCTGGCCTGAAGATGCCTGGTGGAAAATCTATGGCGACCAGCAACTGAATGCCTTGATTGACGAAGCCCTGCGTGGTGCGCCATCGCTGGCCGCAGCGCAGGCACGTTTGCTGAAAGCCGAAGGCATCGCGCAGCAGCAAGGCGCGGCGCTGTTACCGCAAGTCAGCGCCAATGCTTCGCTGGATCACATGAAGCAGAGTTACAACAACGGCGTGCCGGCTGACTTCGTACCCAAGGATTACAACAACGAAACCCAGGCCACACTGAACTTCAGCTACGAAATCGATTTCTGGGGCAAGAACCGGGCGGCATTGGCCGCCGCTACCTCCGAACTGGATGCGGCCAAAGCCGACGCTGCGCAGGCGCGCATCACGCTGGCCACCTCCCTCGCTTCGGCCTACGCTGAATTCGAACGCCTGCTGAGCCAGCGCGATACCGCCGAAGCGGCGCTGCAAGTGCGCAAGGAAACGCTGGAGCTGTTCGACCAACGTCGCCTCAACGGTCTGGAAACCACCGGCAGCGTCAAACAGATGCAAGCGCGGCGGGCAATGGCCGAAGCCGACTTGCTGAGCGTGAACGAATCGATCGACTTGCAACGCAACAAGCTGGCTGCACTGGCCGGAGCCGGACCGGATCGCGGCCTGCAATTGGTGCGTCCGGTACTTGATTTGTCCAAACCGTTTGGTTTGCCAAGCGCGTTGCCGGTCAATCTTCTGGGCCGTCGCCCGGATGTGGTGGCTGCGCGTCTGCGTGCCGAAGCCGCCGCCAAACAAATCAAGGTGGCGCGCGCGCAGTTCTATCCCAACGTGAATTTGAAAGCCTACTTCGGCTTTCAGTCGCTGGGCTTGAATTTGCTGACCAGCGCCGGCTCGGATATCGGCAGCATCGGCCCGGCCATTTCACTGCCGATTTTTGAAGGCGGCCGCTTGCGTGGTCAGTACCGTTCCGCCAGCGGCAGCTATGACGAAGCCGTCGCCAACTATGACAGCGCCGTCACTCAGGCATTGCAAGACGTAGCCGATGTTGCCGTCAGTGAAAAGGCCTTGAGCGGCCGGCTCGAAAAAGTGACCGAAGCCGCCGACGCTGCGCAAGATGCCTATCGCATTGCCCGCAATCGTTATGAAGGCGGCCTCGCCAATTATCTCGATGTCTTGAACGCACAAGATTCACTGCTCAGCAATCTGCGTGATCTGTCGACCTTGCGTTCGCGCATGTTCGCGCTCGATGTTGCGATGGTGCGTGCGCTCGGCGGCGGTTATCAGCCGGCCACCATCTGAATTCTCTTTTGATTTTATTTTGACCCTTAGTTGCCCCGTATACAAAAGGTACCTCCATGTCTCACAGTGATTCCCAGGCTGCACTTAATGTCATCGCCGCAGATGAAGCCGCTGCCCGCGCCACCTCGCAAAAACGTAAAAAGCTGTTCAGCATCTTTGGCGCCGTCGTCATCGTTGCGGCAGTCGGCTACGCTACGTACTGGCACTTTATCGGCTCGCGTTATGTCAGCACCGACAATGCCTATACCGCCGCCGAAATTTCGCAAGTCACACCAGCCATCAACGGCATCGTCGCCGCTGTCAAGGTAGTCGATACCCAGGCCGTCAAGCAAGGCGACATTCTGATCGTCATCGACGACAGCGATGCCCGTCTGGCACTGGCACAGGCCGAAGCCGATCTGGGCCGGGCCCAGCGCCGGGTGCAGGGCTATTTCGCCAATGACAGCGGACTGGCCGCACAAGTGCTGGCACGCGATGCCGAACAAAAACGCGCCGCCGCCCAACTGCTGTCGTCACAAGCCGATCTGCAGCGCGCTGAACTTGATCTGCGCCGCCGCGAAGCGCTGGCCAAATCCGGTTCGGTGTCGGGTGAAGAGTTGAGCAACGCCCGCACCATGTTGCTGACCGCCCAAGCCAATCTGAAAGCGGCAGAAGCCGGTGAAGTACAAGCCAAAGCCAACCGCAGCGCCACCGTCGGTGCGCAAAAAGCCAGCACCGTGCTGACCGCCGACACCACCGTCGATACCAACCCCGAAGTGGCACTGGCCCGTGCCAAACGCGATCAGGCCAAACTGGATCTGGAACGCACCGTGTTGCGGGCGCCCGTCGACGGCGTCATCGCCCGTCGTCAGGTGCAAGTCGGACAGCGGGTGCAGGCCGGTACGGCACTGTTGTCAGTGGTACCGATTCAGTCATTGCACGTGGACGCCAATTTCAAGGAAAGCCAGTTGACCCAGGTACATATCGGCCAACCGGTGACGATGAAAGCCGATCTGTACGGCAGCGCAGTTGAATATCACGGCACGGTCATCGGTGTCTCGGGCGGTACCGGTTCAGCGTTCGCCGTGATCCCGGCACAGAATGCCACCGGTAACTGGGTCAAGGTGGTGCAGCGCTTGCCGGTGCGCATCTCGATCGACAGCAAGGAATTGACCAAAGAGCCGCTCAGCGTCGGTCTGTCGATGGAAGTATCGATCGATACCCGCAGCAAGGATCAAGCCGCAGCAACCACTACCGCCAGCATGTAACAGACCATGTCGTCCTCTTCCTCGTCCTCCGCCGATTTTCTGAGCCAGCCGCTGCAAGGCGCTCAGTTGATCGGGGCCGGCATGCTGCTGGCTGCCGCCAATTTCATCGCCGTCCTTGACACCACGATTGCCAACGTCTCGGTCTCCACCATTTCCGGCGCGCTGGGCGCCTCGACCAGTCAGGGCACTTACGTCATTACATCGTATGCCGTGGCCGAAGCGATCACCGTACCGCTGACCGGCTGGCTGGCCAACCGCTTTGGTACGGTGCGGGTCTTCATCACCTCGATGATCTTGTTCGGCATCTTCTCGGCGCTGTGCGGCTTTGCCAATTCGCTCGGGATGCTGATTGCCTTCCGCGTGTTGCAAGGTCTGGCCGGCGGGCCGCTGATGCCGTTGTCGCAAACCCTGCTGTTGCGCATCTTCCCGAAAGAAAAAGCACCCGCTGCGGTCGGGTTGTGGGCCATGACCACACTGATTGCACCGATTGCCGGACCGATCCTTGGTGGTGTGTTGTGTGACCAATATAGCTGGCCTTATATTTTCTTCATCAACGTCCCGGTGGCGCTGGTCTGTGGCTATATCGGCTGGAAGATGCTGCGTCGCTACGAATCGCCGATGATGAAATTGCCGATCGATAAGATCGGCCTGATCCTGATGATCATCTGGGTTGCGGCATTGCAGATCATGCTCGACGAAGGCAAGGAAAAGGATTGGTTTGCTTCGAATGAAATCATCATCCTGGCGTTGATTGCAGTCGCCGGCTTTGTCGCCTTCCTGATCTGGGAACTGACCGAGCGCAATCCGATTGTCGATCTGCGGGTATTCCGGCATCGCGGATTTACCGCCAGCGTCACTACCATTTGCCTGGCGTTCGGCGCCTTCTTCGGCGCCACCGTGCTGACCCCGCTCTGGTTGCAGGGCTACATGGGCTATACCGCCACCCACTCCGGCCAGACCACGGCCATGAGCGGTATTCTGGCGGTGTTGACGGCACCGTTTGTGGCCAAACTGGCGACCAAGGTCGATCCGCGCAAGCTGGTATTTTTCGGGGTGATGTGGCTGGGCATGGTGACCTTGATGCGCAGCTTCAACACCACCGACATGACCACGTTCCAGATCGCATGGCCGTTGCTGGCACAAGGTATCGGCCTGCCCTTGTTCTTCGTGCCGCTGACGGCGCTGGCGCTGAGCAGTGTCAAGCCGGAAGAAATGGCATCGGCTGCCGGCCTGATGAGTTTTTGCCGCACCATGGCCGGCGCGATTGCGACGTCGCTGGTCAATACCGGCTGGGAAAACCAGGCGATCCACTATCACGCCGAACTGTCCGGTCTGGTGGACCGCATGGGCGATGCCACCAACGCCTTGCTGCAGTCAGGCATGTCGATTGACCAGGCCCGCCTCAGCATTGAACAGACGGTGCAGTCGCAAAGCATCATGCTGTCGACCAACCACATCTTCATGCTGGCCGCCGGGTCATTCCTGCTGGCCGCGATAGCGGTGTGGTTTGCACCGAAGCCGACACGGGTGGCGGATACTTCGGCAGCGCACTGACAATATTCTTCCGCAACAAATAGAAAAGGGGTGCCGTTTTAAAGCGGCACCCCTTTTTCTTTACTTCTGCGATTCGCGTCACCTTGCTACGGTGACGATTTCAAACATCACACGATCCTGATCAGAACCGCAGGTTGGCGCTCAACACTGCCGAGCGACCCGGTGCCATGTGTGCATAGTGCGTAGTGAATGCCTGATCGTAATAGATCTTGTCGGTCAGATTCTGTACGTTCAGTTGCAACGTCACATTCTTGTTGACGGCATAGGTAGCCATGGCATCGTAACGAACATACGACGGCACATAGAGGGTATTGGCAGTATTGCCAAAGACACGGGAAACATAATAGACACCGGCACCCAGAGTCAGCTTGGGCATGATTTCATAGGTATTCCACAAGCTGAAGCTGTCTTCCGGCGTATTGGGAAACTGGTTGCCATTGTTGGCTGCTGCACCGTTGTAGCTACCATTGTCGACCAGCTTGCTGTTCATGTGGCTATAACCGCCGAACACAGTCCACTTCTTGGTCAGATTACCCGCCACACCAAGTTCAAATCCTTCGACTTCCTGCTTGCCAGCGACTGCCTGGGTATTGGCGTCGATGGAGACCCGCGCATTATTCTTCTGAATCTTGAATACGGCGGCAGTCAACGACAATTGCTTATCAAACAAATCCCACTTGGTACCGATTTCCATCGTGCGGGTACGCTCCGGTGGCAAGGCCTGGTTGGCGGCAGAAATGTTGTCGCCACCGTCGCCGGTGCTGGCACCTGGCGGCGAAGATGCCGTCGAGTACGATGCATAAATGCTGCCTTCAGGTGTCAGCTTGTAAACCAGGCCGGCGGAATAATTCCAGAAGCTGGCGTTATTGCCAAGCGAAGTGCCCTGAATGGTGCTGCCTGCAGGCCGTGAAACGCCGTTCACTGTCGTCGGCACAATCGCAGTATAGGTAGGTGTACTTGCAGTAGTGCTGTAGCTGTCATAACGCAAACCGAGATTCAGGAACAAATCCTTGGTCAACTCCATCGTATCGATACCGTAAATCGATTTGGTATTGGTGACCGTCTTGGTCGACAACGGCGAAGTGACGATGCTCCCTCTCCAAGGATCATTGGCATTGGGATTGTACAAGCTGGTGCAATTGTAATTTGCCAGCAATGCCGCGCCACATGTCCGGCCGGCGCCGCTCAACAGGGCGTTAGGGAAAATTGTGTAGCCACCGACGTTGGTCTCTTCACGGGTCAATTCAAGGCCCACCGCAAATTTGTGATTGAGACTGCCCGTCTTGAATTCTCCGGTCAAATCGGTTTGGTTCGTCAGTGTCGTGGTGTCTGCAATACGGCTCTTCGGTGAGCGGTACACAAAACCGTTTTTCACGTTGCCGGCCGAATCGTCCGGATTGGTGACGATAAAATCATTCGAGGTTTTGCCATAACGTGTTGTATTGCGCACCACCAGTGAGTTACCAAAATCGTGCTGTACTTGCACGGTGCCGATATCGGTCTTGGTATCACGGAAATCACGATCTGTCAGACCATAGAATTTGCGCCCGATGCTGACCGGGCCTTCAGGATTGGCTTTGGTGCGTACACCGCTATTCTGGTATGGCGTGCTGTAATCCGGCATGTCGCTGGATTGCATGTGATAGTAGCTGAGCGTTACCGATGTCGGTCCGGTCAAGCCGAATTTGAGCGATGGCGCAAAACCCCAACGCGTGCCGTCAACGTTATCGCGACCGGCAACATTCGCATCGTAATACATGGCGTTCAAACGGATCGCGGCATTGTCACCGAGCAGGATGTTGCTGTCTGCGACTACCCGCTTGTAGTTGTCGGTGCCGACACCGACATTCACTTCATTGAATGCTTCCTTCTTTGGTGTCTTGGTCACCAGATTGATGCTGCCGCCGGCGCCGCTGCGGCCACCGTTGGTACTGTCGGAACCGCGCACGACTTCAATCGACTCAATATTGAAAATGTCCCGGGTCTGTGAACCTGTATCACGCACGCCATCGATAAAAGTACTGCTCTGGGCATCAAAGCCGCGGATAGTCGGGCGATCACCAATCGGCGTGCCACCTTCACCCGCAGTAAAACTGATGCCTGGCGTCGTACGCAATGCTTCTACCAATGAAGTGGAACCAGTCTGGCTGATCACTTGCGAAGGAATCACTGTCACCGATTTCGGTGTATCCAGCAGCGGAGCGGTAAATTTCACTGACGAGGCAGTGTCTACCTTGACGCCATTGTCGGCGCTCTCCTTGACCGTGATTTCCGGCAACGCCGCATTGGCAGCAGTCTGCGCAAACGCCGGTTGCATCGCCAGTGGCGCTGCCACGGCGGCAAACATGGTTGCGGCGATAGGGGTTAAACGGTGATTCATTGCATTCCTTCCCTGGTATTGATGGTGAAAAGTACTAGGGCTGGCTAATGCGGTTGAGACCGTGTGGCTGGCGAAGCGTACTGATTAATGGCGTTTGAAAATGGCTTTTTGGCAATATCACTAACAATTGCTGACAACTGACTGACAAATGTTAATGAAAATCGTTATTATTCGAAAGACAAATGATATTATTTCTCATTTGGCTGTGGCACTCCTGCAACGCCCGCCGCGCCTTGTAGCCACCGGGAAACAGCCGGATTGCACTGCTTTCGTTGTACTTATTTTTCACTGATCATCATGTCGCCATCCCCGACTCACCTTCCACCGACCTCGGTCCAAGAGCTGCATGCCATGACGGCACCGCAATGGCAGACTTTGCTCGCCGGTGAACCCGGCGAACTTGCTCGCTTTCTGAAAGCAGCAGCCGAACTCGGTGACGCACAGGCCCAGGCCATGCTCGGCCAGTTATTGCTGGACGGGCACGGTACCGAAAAAAATCAGCAGGACGCGGCCCGCTGGTTTGTCACCGCGGCGCGCAACGGGCATGCGATGGCGATGAACATGGCCGGGCGCTGTCTGCAATATGGCTGGGGCGTCGCGGTCGATGCGGCAGCGGCGGCCGACTGGTTTCGGCAAGCGGCGGAACAGGGATTGGATTGGGGCATGTACAACTATGCCAATCTGCTGAGCACCGGCAATGGCGTCAGTCAGGATCAGGTTGCGGCGCTGGCCTGGTATCGCAAGGCAGCCGAATCGGGGCATGCGAAATCGCTCAATCTGGTCGGCCGCTTTTATGAAGAAGGCATCGCCGTTGCCGCCGACAAGACGATGGCATTTGCCTACTACCGGCAGTCGGCGCAGGGCGGTGATTTTCGCGGACAGTACAGTTACGCGACCATGCTGGCGGAACGCGGCAGCATCAATGAAGCCGCGGCGTGGCTGCGCAAGATTCCCGCCACCGCTACCGCCGGCTTTCTGGAAAAGATCGGACCGGAACTGGCGCAATCGCCGCATCCAGCCATCCGCGCTATTGGCCTTGAGATACTGGCGAACCCGAAGTCTGCATGACAGTTTGTTGTGCGCCTTGCCAGTCACCACCGAGTGCCTTGATGAGGAATACCGAGATCAGCAAACGTTGTCCCATCAATTGCGCGGCCTGCCGTTCGCTGTTGAGCAGCGACTGCTGCGCGGTGATCACGTCAAGATAAGTTGCCACTCCGCCTTCGTAACGGCTGTTGGCCAGGTCAAGTACGCGGCGGGCGCTGACAATCGCCGTCTGCGCCTGTGAATGCGCCCGCTCCAGCGTCGCCACGCCGGTAATGCCATCTTCCACTTCCTGCATTGCACTCAAGACCACGCGCCGGTAATTGGCGACGGCGACGTCATAACCGGCGCGCGCAAAATCGACATTGGCATTGAGCCGGCCACCGTCAAACAATGTCTGCGTTGCCGACACGCCGAGTGACCACAGCAAACTCGGGGCATCAAACAAGGCGCCCCAGGCGCGACTGTCGACACCATACGATGGCAACAACATGATGCTTGGATAGAACGCAGCACTGGCGACGCCGATCTGCGCATTGGCCGCAGCCATCGCCCGTTCGGCCGCAGCAATATCGGGTCGCCGTTGCAGCAGATCGGAAGGCAGACCGAGCGGCACCGGCGGCGGCGTCATGGCCTGCGCCAACGGCGGCAAGGAAAATAATGGCGCCGGGGTGCCGGTCAAGGTGGCAATGGCGTGTTCAAATTGCGCGCGTTGCTTGCGCAGCACATCGACTTGCGTCAGCGTGGTATCCAGCAATGCTTGCTGTTGCGCGACATCGAGTCCGGAAGTGGCGCCCAGATCATGGCGCGAGGTCGCCAGTTCCAATGCCTGTCGTTGCAGCGCGATGGATTGCGCCAGCACATCTTGCTCGACATCCAGTTCGCGCAGGCTGAAATAATTGACAGCCAGTTCGGCGGTCAGCAACAAGCGCGTGTTTTCCAGATCGGCTGCCGATTGCTGTGCCGAGGCCCGCGCCCCTTCGACCGACCGTTGCACCCGGCCAAACAGATCGGCTTCGTAGCTGACGTTCAGACCGAGCGCGAAATCATTTTGTACAGTGGCGAAATTGGGTGACGCGTAATTGGTCAGCGGCCGGTTGGCGGAAATACGCTGACGTGCTGCGCGCGCACTCAGACCGACTTGCGGAAACATGCCGGCCGAGGTGGCATTGGCCGAAGCCCGCGCCTGCATCAACCTGGCATTGGCCGCTGCCAGTGTCTGATTGCCCGCCAGTGCCTGCTGCGCCAAGGCATTCAACTGCGCATCACCAAAGCGCTCCCACCACGCGCCCTTGGGTTCGCTGTCACCCGGTTTGCCTTGCTGCCACGGCGCTTCCAGTTGCCAGCTGACTGGCATCGCCAGTTCCGGTTTTTGATAATCCGGACCTGCCGCGCAAGCACTCAACACTGCTGCCACCAGCGCGGCCAGCGGCCATGCGATCAAACGCCGCGCTGTCACGATTTGGCCTTGGGTTCAGCGGCCAGCGCCACTTCGTCTCCTTCAGCGACCGAATCGGAAGGATTGAGAATCAAGCGCTCGTTGCCCTTGATGCCATTGAGCACTTCCACCGTTTGCCCATAATTGCGGCCGATCTGCACCGTCTGCAAACGGACTTTCAATTTATCGTCGACGACTGCCACCATGGTGCCATCGCGGCGGAACAACAAGGCGTCAGTCGGAATCACCAGTGCACCGCTGGGCTTGAGCGGCAACGCTGCTTGCACGAATGCGCCCGGCATCAGCGCGCCATCCGGATTGGGCAAGGCGATTTCCACCTGCATGGTGCGCGTTGCAGCATCAATCGACGCCGCCGTGCGCGCTACCTGTCCGGTGAATGACTGACCGCGCAATTCCGCCTGGGTCACAACCACTTTCTGTCCTTGCCTGACCAATTGCGCGTAGGCCTGCGGCACGTTGACATACACACGCAAGGGATCGGTCTGCGACAACACGAACAAGGCGCGCGCCGAACCACCGCCGGCACCCGGATCAATCAGATCGCCGACATCGACATTGCGGCGTGTGATGACGCCCGAAAATGGCGCCACGATACGCTTGAATCCCTCCACCTGACGCAAGCGCTCGACATTGGCATCGGCTGCCGCCAGATTCGAACGCGCCTGCGAAAATCCGCTGCGCCGTTCATCGAGTTCCTGTTGCGACACTGCATCTTTTTTGCGCAAGGCTTCCCAGCGGTCTACCGTACTCTTTGCCAGTTCCAGACTCGATGCCGCCTGCTGTCGCGCGGCAACCGCTTGCGATAATTGCTGATCGATTTCCGGTGTATCCAGCTCGGCCAACAGATCGCCCTTGTTGACGCGACTGCCGATATCCTTGTACCAGCGTTTCAGATAACCACCGGCGCGCGCCGAAATCGGCGACTGCACAAAACCCTGCAAGGTGCCCGGCAGTGACAGGGTCTGGCCGGCATCGGTACTCTTGACCTGGGCGGTCTTGACATATTGTTTGGCGCGCTCGGCAGTGCCGGTTTCCAGTTCGCGCGCGTTGACCGAGCGACTGACCACGGTCCGCACCGCACCTGCGGCCAGCAACAGCAAGACCACGACGGTGATGATCTTGGTGCGCTTGACGATCTGCCGGCGCTTGAGCAGTTCGCCTTGCCCGTCCGGGTCAAGCGGATGAATACCGAGTTGGGAATGACGTTCTTGCGACATTGCTTCAGATCTCCTGTTGCGGATTGTTGCCCGTCACCGGTGCATGACTTTCCGGTCCATGTCCTTGCGGGGTCTGCGCCGCCTGACGGCGCGCCAGCCATTGATGCACGCCCGCAAACAAGACGGGAACGAAAAACAGAGTGGATACCGTGGCAAACAGCAGGCCGCCGATCACCGCGCGTCCGAGCGGCGCATTTTGTTCTGCGCCTTCACCGAGGCCGAGCGCCATCGGAATCATGCCGATGATCATCGCCAGCGCGGTCATCAGCACCGGACGAATCCGCGTGGCGCCGGATTCCAGTGCCGCCGCCAGCGGCGTCGCGCCCTCTTCGCGGCGTTGCCGCGCGAACGAGACGATCAGAATACTGTTGGCGGTCGCCACCCCCATGGTCATGATGGCCCCGGTCAGCGCCGGCACGCTCAGGGTAGTGCCGGTGATGAACAACATCCAGGCGATCCCGGCCAGCGCCGCCGGCAAGGCGGCGATGATGATGGCGGCGTCGACCCATGACTGGAAGTTCACCACCACCAACAGATACACCAGCACGATCGCCATCGCCAGACCGACACCGAGGCCGATGAAGGACGACTCCATGGTTTGCACCTGGCCGCGAATCACCACCTGGCTGCCGCGCGGCAATTCCGGCCGCATTTCATCTACCAGCCTGGCAACCTTGCCGGCCACACTGGCCAGATCCGTTCCCTGCACACTGACATACACGTCAATCGCCGGCATGATGTTGTAACGCGAGGCAATCGCCATTTGCTTGGCCGGTCGGACATCCACCAGATTGCCGAGCAATTGCGTATTGCCGCCGCCGGCACCGCCGGTGCCGACCGGAATATTGAGCAGGGAATCGAGCGAATCAACATTGTATTGCGGCGACTGTACCGCGATGTTGTACACCACGCCGTTTTGCGGATTGAGCCAGAATGCCGGCGCGGTTTGCGAACTGCCCGACAGCGCGATCAACACGTTCTGGCCGACATTGGCCGCACTCAGACCGAATTGCTGCAGGCGCGTGCGATCCATCTGCATATCCAGACTCGGACCATCCAGCCGTTGATGCACGTGGGCATCGACGGCGCCCGGCACTGCGCGAATTTTCTTGACCAGTTGCGCCGCCAGCTCGGCATTCTTTGCCATATTGGCGCCGGTGAACTGGACGTCGATGGCGGCCGGTAAACCGAAGTTCAGAATTTGCGTCACGATATCGGCCGGCTGAAAAAAGAATTCCACACCCGGAAACCGTTTCGGCAATTCGGTGCGCAGCAATGCCACCAGATCAGCGGTCGGGCGGTGGCCTTCATGCAGCGACATCAGAATTTCGCCATCCAGCGTGCCGATGGTGCCGGCATTGCTGTAAGAGAGATTGATACCGCTGTTCGGGACGCCAAGATTATCGAGAATGGTTTCCAGTTCTTGCGGCGGGATCAGCTCGCGAATAGCGACCTCGACCTGATCGGCGATGCGCGCTGTTTCCTCAATCCGGGTGCCGGTCGCCGCGCGCATATGCAGGCGAATCTGGCCGGCATCGACATTCGGGAAGAAGTCGCGCCCGAGGAAGGGGTACAGCAGACACGAGGCTACGCAAAACAGCATGAACCACGTGGCAAATGCGCGCCGGCGCGACAGCAGGGCAGACAGTACCAGCGTATAGGCGCGCCGCACATGTTCGAAGCGACTATCGAAGCCGAGATACACGCGTTGCAGCAGATTCGGTTTGCCGGCGGGTTGCCCGTGGCCGCCACGCATCAGCAACATGACCAGCGTCGGCACCAGCGTACGCGACAGGATGTAGGAGGCCAGCATCGCAAACACCACCGCTTCCGCGAGCGGCACGAACAGAAAGCGCGCCACGCCGGACAGGAAAAACATCGGCACGAACACGATACAGATACACAGCGTTGAAACGAAGGCCGGCACTCCGATTTCGCCGGCGCCGACAATGATCGCCTGCTGCAACGGCGTGCCCATGTGCAGATGTCGCTCGATATTTTCAATCGTGACAATCGCCTGATCCACCAGAATCCCGACCGACAGCGCCAGCCCGCCGAGCGTCATCAGGTTGAGTGTTTCGCCCAGCATGTACAACACCAGAATCGAGGTCAGGATCGACAGCGGAATCGTCAGCGCAATGATCACCGTGCTGCGCCAGTTACCGAGGAACAGCAACACCATGGCGGCGGTCAGGCCGGCCGCAATCAGCGCTTCGGCCACTACGCCCTTGACCGCAGCCTTGACGAATAATGACTGGTCGAACAGCGGCGTGATCTTGACGTCGGCCGGCATGGTTTGCTGCGCCTGCGGCAGCATGGCGCGCAGGTTGGAGACGATGTCCAGCGTCGAGGCGCCGCCATTTTTCAGTACCGACAACAACACCCCGCGCACGCCATCCTGACGCACGATATTGGTTTGCGGCGAAAAGCCGTCGCGCACATACGCCACATCACGCAAGTAAGTGGTGGCGCCATTGCTGGTACGCACCGGCAAATCATTGAGACCGGCCACGGCTTCCGGCGACCCGTTCATCTTGACGGTATATTCGGTGCCGCCGAACTTGGCGGTGCCGGAGGGCAGAATCAGATTTTGCGCATTGACCGCGTTCACCACATCAACCGGCGACAAGCCGCGCGCCTGCAAGGCCTGGGTATCCAGATCAACCGAAATCACCCGGCTCTTGCCGCCGTAGGGATAAGGCACGGCGACGCCGGGAATGGTGATCAGTTGCGGCCGCAAGGTATTGACCGCGGCATCGAACAAGGAGGGTTCCGACAAGGTCGGGCTGGACAATGCCAGTTGCATGACCGGAATGCTCGATGCCGAATATTTGATCACCAGCGGCGGCGTGATCCCCGGCGGCAGTTGGCGCAATTGCGATTGCACCGAAGCCACTACCTGCGCGATGGCGTTTTGAATATTGGCGTTGGGCTGGAAGAAGACCTTGATCACCGCGACCCCGGCCAGCGATTGCGATTCGATATGTTCGATGTCGCTGACGACGGTGGTCAGCCCGCGTTCGTTTTGCGAGGCGATGCGCTGCCCCATTTCCTGCGCTGACAAGCCGTTGTAGTTCCAGATGATGCTGATGACCGGAATATTGATTTCCGGGAAAATGTCGGTCGCCATTTTCATCAGCGCCAATGGCGTAGCCAGCACGATGAGCAGCGCCATCACAATAAACGTGTAAGGGCGACGCAGCGCCAACTCGACCATTGACATGAACATTAGTTCCGTATGAGGGATTTTTATTATACGCAGTTGATACGCATTCATGCACGGCAATCCATGCCTCGATATCGGCTTATTTCATCGGCTCGCAACACTGTTTCGGCAGCGCCTCTTTTATCCTTGCCAAAAAGACAATTCAGCAGAAATGCCAATGTTGCCCGACACCGGCACGGACCAGCGAAAACCTTTACCATGCCCTTCTCGCAAACAGATTTTGGCATCATGGAATTTCTGCGCACCCGCATCGAAGCCAGCGTACTCGATATCAGCCGCCCCACCGCTGGTCCCGATCTGTTGCAACCGCCGGGCGATCCCGGCCTGTTCGGCCCGGACTCGGCTTGCTGGCAAGTGCACGGCGATTTCACGTCGATGCTGATCGGCGGCGTCAGCGCGCTGTTATTGCAGATGCTGCATCCGCTGGCCTTGAGCGGCGTCTGGGATCACTCCACGTTTCAACAGGACATGCTCGGCCGCCTGCGCCGCACGGCGCAATTCATCGCCGGCACTACTTATGGCAATCTGCAGCATGCGGAACAATTGATTGCCCGCGTACGGCGTATTCACGAAGGCGTCCACGGCATTGCGCCGGATGGACGGGAATACGCGGCCAGCGATCCGGACTTGCTGACCTGGGTCCACGTCGCCGAGGTATCGAGTTTTTTGAATGCGTATTTGCGCCACAAGAATCCGGCGCTGAGCCTGCAACGGCAAGATCAATATCTCGACGAAATTGCGGTCATCGCAGAAAAACTCGGGGCAGTTGATGTACCGCGTTCAAGGATTGCGCTCGATGCCTATTTGCTGCGCATGCAACCGCAACTGATTTGCGACCACCGCACGCAGGCCACGCTGGAAATGGTATTGCATGCGCCGGCACCGAATCCAGTCGCGCTGCCATGGGTCAGGCTGATGATGCATGCCGGCATCGAATTGCTGCCCGACTGGGCCAAACATAAACTCGATGTCACTGTCAGCGGCGTCGTCCAAAGAACACTGCTGCGCTATGCGGTCGCCACCGCTGCCGTGCCAGTGCGCTGGGCCGTGCGCAATGGTTCGGTGCATCTGGCGCGGCGGCGCATGGCGACGCCGGCCTGATCACGCGGGCGCAGCCGTCCGCAATTCTTGCACACGGGAGAAACCGTAATCCCAGCTTCCCAGCAGTGACGCCGATCCAAGATGACCGCAGGCACCGGCGATATCCAGCCGACTGCCCCAAGCCTGCGCGAACTGCGTGGCGCGCGCCAGTGAGACGCGGGGATCATCGGTACTGGCAATGACAGTGCTGCGAAACGGCAGTGTTTGCAGCGCCATCGGTGCAAAGCCAGTGGTGCCGGGTGCATAGGCCGGCGCTTCAACATCGCTCGGCGCCACCAGCAATGCGCCGATAACCGGACCGGCATGTCCGGCGGCCCAATGTGCGATCAATCCGACCGACAGGGAGTGCGCTACCAATACCACCGGTCGTGTATCGGCCGTGATCGCTTGATGCAGAGTAGCCACCCACTCGGCCCGGTCCGGACTGTTCCACTCACGCTGTTGCACCCGCAAAAAATCCGGATTGGCGGCTTCCCAATGGGTCTGCCAGTGATCGGGACCAGAACCGCCGCGACCGGGCAAAATCAAAACACGGGTATCAGACATAATGCTTGCATGAAATAAAAACCACATGGTGACACAAGCCGGCCGGGCTGATCGTTCATCATCACCGGCTTGCTGCAAGCGGTGCTAATCTGCAATAGAGAAAATGAGAAAAATGACAATGGCGATGGGAGAAGCGGCAATGATGAAAGCACACTACTGCATGATGGCAGGCTACAACACCTGGGCCAATCAACGCCTGTACGATGTGGCGGCAACACTCAGCGATGCCGATTACCGGCGCGATTGCGGTGCCTTTTTCAAATCCTTGCACGGCACCCTGAATCATTTGCTGGTGACCGACGGCATCTGGTTGCGTCGCTTTCAGAACATCACCAGTGCCGTGCCGGACCAGCTCGACGCCATCCTGTTCGATGACCTGGCCACGTTGCGTGCGGCCCGTATCGATCACGACCGCCAATTGCAGGACTATGTCCACGCGCTCGACGAACAGCAGTTGACCACAACGATTCGCTATCGCCGCGCCTCGACGCCGGACATACAGGAACAGAATTTGTCGTCAGCGCTGGCGCATTTGTTCAATCATCAAACCCATCACCGCGGACAGGCACACACCATATTGAGTCTGCTGCAGGTGGCGCCGCCGGCGCTGGACCTGTTGTTCTTTCAACGGCAAATGGCACCGAAATGAATAAATGAATGTCAGACCAGTCCGGGAAAATTGGTTTTGATGATCAGTATCATGGCCACCACCAGCGTGACGATGGCGAAGCCGATTTGCAGACGGCGCGCCGGCAAATGCGGCGCGGCCCAGCGGCCCAGCAACATGCCAAGTACTGCGGTAGCAATGAAGACCCAGCCGAGGACCGGAATCCGCGTGCCATGCACCAGCGTGCCGATCACGGTAGTACCGGACACCAACGCGATTACCATCAGCGACGTGGCGACAATGCCATGCATGGTGATGTTGCTGAACTGACGAAACGCCGGCACGATCAGAAAGCCGCCGCCCACGCCCAGCATGCCGGTGAACAAACCCGACACCGAGCCGACCGCCGCCAGCGTGGTCCAACATCGTAAATTCCAGCGCAACTTGCCGGTGGCCGGATTGAGCATGCAATTCTTTTCCAGATAGGCCGGACTGGCCTGGCTTTTGTCTGCTGCCTGACGATACATGCGCAGCGCGATGAACAGCATCACCAGACTGAACAAGGTCATCAGCAAGCGATTCGACACTTGATGCGCGACCCAGATACCGAGCGGCGCAAACAATGCGCCCAGGCTCGCCATCAACAGCCCCGCCTTGTAACGCACCAGCCCTTTGCGCAAACCATCGATACACCCGAGCAACGCCGCCGAAGCGACCGCCATCAACGCCACCGGGGTAGCAGTGACGACACTGAAACCCAAACCCAACACCAGTGCCGGTACGGCAAGAATGCCGCCGCCGGCACCCGTCAATCCCAATACGCCGCCAATGGCGATACCCAACAATGCTGCCAGCAACATGATCCGACCTTACTTGACCGATGGCCGGGCCAGCCACTCACGCCCTTTAAGCACCAGATGCCAGTACACCGCCGGCAAGATTGCAGCTTTCAGATACCAGGCGCTGCGGCGCGGCACGGTCGCTTCAAGCGGAAAGGTCGGCAACAATTTGCCGCCGTAACCGAATTCGGCCAGCACGATCTTTCCTTTTTCGACGGTCAGCGGGCAGGCGCCATAGCCATCATAGGTGGTCGGCAAGCGTTGTCCGGCGCGCAATGCCAGCAGATTTTCCGCCACCACCACGACTTGCTTGCGCACTGCCGCCACAGTTTTGGCATTCGGCGCCGAGCACACGTCACCGAGTGCAAACACGTTCGGAAAGCGCGGATGCTGCAAGCTTGCGTGATCCACCTCGCACCAGCCGGCGGCATCCGCCAGCGGGCTGCGGCGCACCACGTCCGGCGGCAATTGCGGCGGCACCACGTGCAGCATGTCGAATGTCTTCTCGATCCGGCTGACAGTGCCAGCCTCATCCTTGACGTCGAACCAGGCCAGCTTGCGCGGACCATCAACCTTGACCAGATTGGCATTGAAGGACAGTTTGACGCGATACTTTTTCATGTAGCTCATCAACACCGGCACGAAAGTGGCGACGCCAAACAAGACGCCGCCGGCATTACAGAATTCGACTTCGATATTGCCGTCCACACCATTGCGAGCCCAGTGATCGCAAGACAAATACACCGCTTTCTGCGGCGCACCGGCACACTTGATCGGCATTCCCGGTTGCGTGAAGATGGCCTTGCCGCGCTTCAGGCCGGCCACCAGCTCCCAGGTATAAGGCGCCAGATCGTAGCGATAGTTGGAGGTCACGCCATGCTTGCCGAGGGTTTCTTCCAGCCCTTCGATCTTGTCCCACGCCAGTTGCAATCCGGCGCACACGATCAGTTGCTGATATGTCAGCACACGGCCGTCAGCCAGACCGACACGCTGTTCATCCGGCGCAAAAAATGCCACTGCGCGCTGAATCCATTGCGCGCCGGACGGAATCACGCTGGCGGTTGGCCGCACGGTTTTCCGCACATCGAATTCACCGGCGCCGACCAGTGTCCAGGCCGGCTGGTAATAGTGTTGCTCACTCGGTTCAACGATGGCGATGCGCAATCCCGGTTGCCGCTGCAACAGACTGGCGACGACCGCAATGCCGGCCGAACCGCCGCCGACCACCACTACGTCAAAACTGCTGGCATCGGCAGCGACATTGGCTTGCGGCTGCGTACCCGATTGCGCGGTTGCGGCGCTGTCGCCCGCCAACCGGAACAGATTGGTCGAGCGCGCACCACTGCGACAAAACGCCAGCACCGGTCCCGGCAGTTGGACCAACAAGGCGTGCATTGCTGCGCCCTGCTCCGGCGCCATGCCGGAACGTCCCACTGGCAAATACGCGAACTGCATGCCGAGTGCTGCCGCCTGCTTCTCCAGTTCGGCGCTGGCGACATGCTGACCGCCATCTTCATCGTCAGGACGATTGCAGATGACGGAACGAAAGCCGGCTTCGGCGATGAGGGTCAGGTCGTCGATGGCGATTTGGCCGCTGCTGGAAAACTGTTCGGTGTGTCTGGTGATTTGAATCGGCATGTGACTGATCTCCTGGCGATGATTACCGTGCGTAACTGAGGCGACGCCGGCAAACTTAATTTTTCAAACTATCTCTGACCTTGCCGCAGTACAGGCTCGACAAGGTTTGCATGACCTGAATCACTTCATGGCTGGCCAGGCTGTAATGAATGTATTTGCCTTCGCGGCGGGTATTGACCAAACCTTCTTCACGCAACACGCCAAGTTGCTGCGACAGCGTCGGCTGATGAATCCCGAGCTCGCTCTCCAGATCGCCGACATTGCGTTCGCCAAGGGTCAGCTGGCACAGGATCAGCAAGCGATCTTCGTTGGCCAGCACCTTGAGCAGTGAACATGCGCGGGTGGCGGAGTCGCGCAACATGGAAATGCCGACCGGGGAGATGGACTCGTTCATGGTATCGGGTGGTAAAGGGTACGGGGAATCAAGTTTGACTGCGGAACATATTATTGACAAACATATTATTCGTCAATAATATGTTTTTTTATATATTGATGACCGCCAGCCCGCCCATGCCACAGTTTCACACCCACGCATTCTTCGATACCAGAACCTCAACGTTCAGCTACGTCGTATATGAAACTGCGGGCGGCGCCTGCGCCATCGTTGATCCGGTGCTGGATTACGATCCGCTCAATGCGCATACCTCCACTGCCGGCGCCGACCAGATCATTGCCTTTGTCCGCGCCAACCATCTGCAAGTCGAGTGGCTGCTGGAAACCCATGCCCATGCCGATCATTTCTCGGCCGCCCCTTATCTGCGCACGCAACTGGGCGGCAAGATCGCCATCGGTGAACACATTCGCGACGTGCAGCATGTCTTCAACGATATCTATCATCTGGACGCCGATGGCGCCCGCTTCGATCATCTGTTCGCGGCCGACGAAGTCTTTCATATCGGCCGCTTGCAAGCGCGCGCCATGCATGTGCCCGGCCATACGCCGGCCGACCTCGCGTATGTCATCGAAGATCAGGCGGCCTTTGTCGGCGACACCTTGTTCATGCCCGACGTCGGCACCGCCCGTTGCGACTTTCCCGGCGGCAGTGCGGCCACCTTGTACCGCTCCATCCGCAAGTTGTTATCCTTGCCGGCCGGCACCCGGCTGTTCGTATGCCACGACTATCCGCCGGCCGCGCGCGAACCGATGCATGAAACCACGGTGGCCCTGCAATGCGCGCATAACATTCATGTCCGCGACGGCATCAGTGAAGCCGACTTTATCGCCATGCGCACCGCACGCGATCTCACGCTGAGTCTGCCGACATTGATGCTGCCGGCAATTCAAGTCAACATCTGTGCCGGCCATTTGCCGCCGGCGGAAGCCAATGGCGTGTCCTATCTGAAAATTCCGCTCAACGTGCAATGGCAACGCTGACCCCGATGCGCTGACGCCAACCACGCTTTTGCCATACCGCCCGTCACGATTAATTTCAGCAACGTCGCCCGCCATCGACTTCGACTCCGGCTTACGCATGTCATAATCGACAAAAAAATACGCCGGAGGGAACCATGCTGCATCAACCACAATTTCGCGCCGGTTTGTCCGGCCTGCTGTTCACTTTACTGTTGACAAGCGCCGCAACAGGCACCGCGCAAGAACTGAACAAGCCGCGCCTTGATCTCGGTTTGCCGGCCACCGCAACCAGCGACACCCCGGCCCGCGCTGCTACCCAACCCGCCAATCCGCTCGCTCCGGCCTTTGACGTCCCGACACCGTCGGGCCATCAAACCAGCCAGATATGCCGCGACGGCTCGCGCAGCACCACGTATCTGATAACCGAGGGCAAGACCTTCTACAAGTGCGATGAAGTCATGCGCGAGGGACGCGAACCACCATTCGCACCAGACCGCTTCCGCTGATACGATGGGCGGCGTCGCACTGCCGGCGCGGCTCATCTGGCAACTTCGATTGGCGTGCCGGCGGTCACCAGACCACGCATCGCCAGCAAACCCAACAGCGGTCCGGGCAGCAGAATCCACGCGACCCGGGTGCCGATAAAGAACTACTCTGCGCTGGATAAAGCCGCCGCGTTTTTCCTGGCTTACTTGAGAACGCTGCGCCCGGTGACCTGATCAGGGTCATCAAGGTCAATGGCTATCGTCCGCTGGCCGGACGACCAAAAAAACAAAAACGGCGCGGATGATGAATCCGCGCCGTTTTTATCATACATCCAGACGTTACTTACACCGCACTCACATCCAGTTCGGCTTCGGTATTGGCCAGCACCTCTTCCTTGGTCACGCCGGTGGCCAGCTCAATCAGTTTCAGACCTTGCGGTGTTACGTCGATCACACCGAGATCGGTAATGATGCGATTGACCACGCCGACGCCAGTCAACGGCAGATTGCATTGCTTCAGGATTTTCTTGGAAATGCTGCCGTCCTTGCCCTTGGCCACATGTTCCATCAGCACCACGACCCGGCCCACGCCTGCCACCAGATCCATTGCGCCGCCCATGCCCTTGACCATCTTGCCCGGAATCATCCAGTTGGCCAGATCGCCACCCGACGATACCTGCATCGCACCGAGAATCGCGATGTTGATCTTGCCGCCGCGAATCATGCCGAATGAATCGGCCGAGCTGAAAAATGAAGAACCGGGAATGGTTGTCACGGTTTGCTTGCCGGCGTTGATCAGGTCGGCATCGACCTTGTCGTCGGTCGGGAACGGACCGATACCGAGCAAACCGTTTTCCGATTGCAGCCAGACTTCGATATCGCTTGGCACATGGTTGGCCACCAGTGTTGGCAGACCGATACCCAGATTCACATAAAAACCGTCTTGCAATTCCCGCGCCGCACGCGCCGCCATCTCATCTCTTGTCCACGCCATTTCAGTTCCCCTTCGACACGGTGCGTTGTTCGATACGCTTTTCCGGCGTCGCATTTACCACGATGCGGTGCACGAAAATGCCCGCAGTATGAATCTGGTCCGGATCGAGTTCGCCGACTTCCACCAGATGCTCGACTTCGACCACCGTGATCTTGCCTGCCATCGCAACGTTGGGATTGAAATTGCGCGCGGTCTTGTTGAAGACCAGATTGCCGGCCTTGTCGGCCTTGTAAGCCTTGACCAGCGACACATCGGCTACCAGCGAACGCTCCATGACGTATTGCTCGCCATCGAATTCGCGGATTTCCTTGCCTTCCGCCACCAGCGTACCAACGCCAGTCTTGGTGAAAAATGCCGGGATACCGGCGCCGCCGGCGCGCAGTTTTTCTGCCAGCGTGCCTTGCGGTGTAAACTCCAGTGCCAGTTCGCCCGCCAGATACTGGCGTTCGAATTCCTTGTTTTCGCCGACATACGAAGCGATCATTTTCTTGATCTGGCGTGTTGTCAGCAACTGACCCAAGCCAAACCCATCAACACCGGCATTGTTGGAAATGGCAGTCAGGTTCTGCACGCCGCTGTCGCGCAAGGCGGCAATCAGCGCTTCGGGAATGCCACACAGACCAAATCCGCCGACGGCGATGGTCTGACCATCCTTGACGATATCGGCTAACGCAGTTGCTGCGTCGGGATAGACTTTATTCACAGGTCTCCTTTCGGGTTTTTATATACTGACGAAATGCTAAAAAATGCAGCAAATATCATATTGCGCCGGCATAGGCCATACAATACGGTAAAACTACTTCCGTTACGCTTTACACTGCGTTCTTTTATCCAAAGACGCACTTAACACACGGCATCACACCATGAACAACCCGCAACTGGTCGATTACGCACAAGTATTCATGCATGCGCCGATAGGTATGTGCGTTTCGCATAACCGCATCATTCATCAGGGCAACCTGGCGATGGCGGCAATGTTCGGCTACCAGCAGCCGGAATTGTCAGGACAATCGTTCATGGTGCTGTATCCGACTGCCGATGAATTCGAACGCACCGGCATGCGTCTGATACCAATACTCAATGAAAAGGGATTTTACTCCGACGAGCGCATCATGAAGCGCGCCAACCAGGAAATGTTCTGGTGCCATGTCACCGGCCATTCGCTGATCACCGGCGATCCGCATGCAGCCGGTATCTGGACCTTTGAAGATGTCAGCGCCAAACGACCGCTGGCACCGGGCCTGACGCCGCGCGAGCGGGAAATTGCTGCGTTGCTGGTGGAAGGCAAGACCAGCAAGCTGATCGCGCGCCAGATCGAACTCAGTCCGCGCACGGTGGAAATGCACCGGGCGCGGCTGATGCGCAAATTCTCGGCAGCAACGTCATCGGAACTGGTACACAAGCTGCTCAGCATTACGCCGTAACGGCTGACGCCATCAGGCATCGGCCCAGCTCGCTTCCTGAAATCGCTGCGCCATAAAATCCAGCATGGTGCGCAGCGTGGCCGGAATGTATCTGCGCGAGGCATACACGCCATAGATGTTCAGCGCCAGCGGTTCATATTCCGGCAATACCCCCACCAGCCTTCCCGACGCGATGTACGGCGCAGTCATGTATGCCGGCAGGTAGGCGATGCCGGCTCCCTCCAGCGTCGCATGCAGCAACACCCGCGCTTCGTTGGCGCTGATATTGCCATGGACCAGCACCGACGCCGGTTGCCCCGCGCGTTCGAACTGCCACAAACTTTTTCCCATATAGAAATGCGTCAGGCAATTGTGCCGTTCCAGATCCACAATCTGCTGCGGCGCACCGCGCTCATTCAAATACAGCGGCGAGGCGCAGACCGAGGAGCGACAGACCGCCAGTTGACGGGCAATCAGACTCGGGGCCAAATGGGTCGTCATGCGAATCGCCAGATCGATGCGCTCGGCGACCAGATCGACGGTGCGATCCAGCATCACCAGATCCACCATCACATCCGGATAGCGCCGGCCGTATTCGGTCACCAGCCGCGCCAGTTGCGGTCCGAATGAAGTCCCGGTGCTGATGCGCAGCAAACCCTTGGGCGTGGCATGCAAGGGATTGGCAAAGCTGCGCAGATCTTCCATCGAATTCAACATCTGGCGGCAACGCTCCAGAATGTCATCCCCGACCGAAGTCAGACTCAGGCGGCGCGTGGTCCGATGCAGCAAACGCGCGCCGACCCACTCCTCCAATTCAGCCAGATAACGCGACACCCGCGGTCGCGACATGTTGAGTTGCACCGCTGCTGCCGACTGACTGCCACATCCGACTACCGTCACAAACACACGCATCGCCATCAATCTATCCATGCCACCTTTGCCTATCTGCAACGATTCCGGGAACAAACTGTTTTTCATTATGCGGTTTTTCAAAAACAAGGAAATGACTAATCTGAACTCACCAATCTCTTCCCGGTTTTTTTCGAATCATTTCCTGTTTTTTCCAATTTGTTTTCGACAGATCTTTCAGAAACGAGGTCCCATCATGAATACGACAGCGATTGCCATGCAGGTATTAAGAGAGTTCATGTACTACCGCCGGCGCTATCCCGAACTGCGCCGGCACGGATCCGAAACGGCAGAAATCAGACAGGTGCTGCAAGTACAGATACCGCGCATCAAGTCCTTCATCGATGCCGGCGCAACCATTGAATTCGTACTGCCGGCATTTCCGGCCAAGTCGCCCAACCCCGATAAAATACTTGGCGTGTTGCCGGACATGGCGGAAAAAATATCGATCATTTTCTTGAATCAGGTGTGCCAGCGCATTCGTCTTTTCTATCCGCCCGGCGCAACCATCAGGATCTGTTCTGATGGCCGGGTGTTCGGTGATCTGGTGCGCATCAGCGATGACAACATCAGCGCTTACCGTGACACCTTGCAATGCCTTATGGATGAAACCGGCATTACCCATGTCAGTCTGTTCAACCTGGAAGATGTGCCCGCCTTTTCCGCTTGCGCCAACGATCATGCCCGGTTGCGCACGCATCTGATCGAACGCTATGCGCAGCCGCTGGAAGTCATCAGAACCAGCCTGATGCGCAGTGAGGGCGGCGTTCTGTTGTATCGCGCGATCACCCGCTTTCTGTTTGAAGACGGCCTGACGCCTGACTATCGCGGCTCGCGCACTGCCTTGCAAAACGATACCAAAACCAGAGCCTGCGGCGTGATACAGCGCAGTTGGGCATGGGGTGATTTGTTAGCGGATTTGTTCCCGCAGGCAATCCGCTTGTCGATCCATCCGCAAGCAGCAAGCAGTATCAAAATGGGCATTCACATGATGCCCAGCAGAGATGACTGGCTCACGCCGTGGCATGGCGTCGCGGTGAATACCGGCGATCACTTCGTGTTGATGAAGCGCAGCGAAGTCATCGCTCTCGGTGGCAAACTGGCCAGCATCAACGGCCGGCCGAGCCACTATCTGATGCCGCCAGAATCTGCCGCGAGCCGGACTCATCAGCCTGGCCGTCTGGCATCGTGACGCAGCGCCGAACGGTTCGCGATTACGCCGGCGCATCCCAGACCGGTGTCAGCGTCAGCCGTTCGGCCAGAAAGTCCAGCATGCTGCGCAATGCTGCCGACATATGCCGGCGCGAGGCATATACGCCGTAGATATCCAGCTGGCTTGGCTCATACTCCGGCAGCAAGGCCACCAGCTTGCCGCTGCGAATCAGCGGCCCGGCCGAATAAGTCGGCAGAAATGCAATGCCGGCGCCGGCCAGCGCCGCATGCAACAAGACCATCGATTCATTGGCGCTGATATTGCCGCTGACCGCCACCGAACTCGGCTCGCCATCGCGCGTGAATTGCCACAGGCTTTTGCCGACATACGAATGCGTCAGGCAATTGTGCAAAGCCAGATCTTCCACCCGCAACGGCTTCGGATGTTTATGCAGATAGGCCGGTGAAGCGCACACCACCGAACGACACACCGATAACTTGCGCGCGATCAGATTCGGATCAAGCCGGTTGGTAATGCGAATCGCCAGATCAATCCGGTCTTCGATCAGATTGACGGTGCGATCAAGTATCACCATGTCCACCGCTACCTCGGGATAGCGCGCGCCATAGTCCGCGACCACCTGCGCCAGTTGCATCTGAGCAAATGAGGTGCTGGCGGTGATGCGCAGCAAACCGCGCGGCGCCTGTTGCGGCTGGTGCACGGCGCTTTGCATGTCGCCGGCGAATTCCAGCATTTTGCGACTGCGTTCCAGAATGTCAGCGCCGGCCGGCGTCAGACTCAGGCGACGGGTGGTCCGGTGCAGCAAACGGGCGCCGACCCATTCTTCCAGTTCTGCCAGATAACGCGACACCACCGGACGCGACAAGTCCAGTTGCACCGATGCCGCCGACTGGCTGCCGCTATCGACCACCGCGACAAACACTTGCATTGCCGTCAATTTATCCATGATTTGACCGATTTCAGAAACAAACTATGTTCAATTATGCGGTTTTTCTGAGCTTAATAAAGTTTTATTCTTTTGCTTGTCGAATTACTAATCGCATCGGAAATTCATGAACACCCTTATTCGCTCCCTGCTCTTCACCATGGCTGTCGCCGGCGTCATCAGTGCCGCCCCGGCCAGTGCCGCAACACCGGCATCCGCTCCCGCGCTGACGCTGGATGTCTACAATCCGGGCGACAGCGCCATCTTCCCGGTCTCTTCGGTGCTGGTCAGCGGCCAGCACGACGCGATTCTGGTCGACGCTCAGTTCGGCCGTACCCAGGCAGCACAGGTGGTCGAGAAAATCCGCGCCAGCGGCAAGAAACTGGTGGCGATTTACATCAGCCATGGCGATCCTGACTATTACTTCGGTCTCGCGACCATCAAGGCGGCCTATCCGGACGTTCCGGTCTGGGCCACGCCACAGACCGTGGCGCATATCAAGGAAACCATGCAAGCCAAGCTCGGCTTCTGGGGTCCGCAACTGGCCGCCGACAAACCGGAAACGCTGATCGTGCCGGAAGTATTGCAAGGTGACCGGCTGACCCTGGAAGGCAAGACACTGAATGTGATGGGTCTCAAGGGTCCGCAACCGGATCGCAGTTTCGTCTGGATTCCATCGATCAAAGCAGTGGTCGGCGGTGTCGTGGTGGCTGGCAATCTGCATGTGTGGATGGCCGATACGCAAACTGCACAGTCGCATCAGGACTGGCTGGCGACGCTGGCGCAAATCGAACACCTGCATCCGAAGACCGTCGTCCCGGGACACTTTGCCGCCGGTACGCCAATGACAGTAGCGGCGGTGAAGTACACCCGCGATTACATCAAGGCCTTTGATGCAGAAACCGCACGGGCGGCAAATTCTGCCGAACTCATTGCAGCCATGAAGAAACGTTTTCCGGCAGCGCACGAAGAATCATCCCTCAACCTGAGTGCCAAAATCGCCAAGGGCGAAATGAAGTGGTAAGGCATTCCCGACCGCAATAATGAAGTCCCCTCTTGTTAAAGGAAATTATATGAACATCGCCATCATCGGTGCCAGCGGCAATGTCGGCAGCCGTCTTCTGGAAGAAGCCCTGCGTCGTCATCACAGCGTTACCGCCATCGCCCGCAACACGGACACCATTGCCAAACGCGCCGGCGTCACCGCCGTCAGCGTCGACGTGCACGACAGCGCGGCACTGACCGCCGCACTCAAGGGACATGACGTCGTGATCAGCAGCGGCCGCTTCGCCACCATCGGCGCGCAAGATGTGCTGGGTCCGGTCAAGCAGGCCGGCGTCAAGCGCTTGCTGGTGGTCGGCGGTGCCGGCAGCCTGGAAGTCGCTCCCGGCGCAGCGCTGGTCGATACTCCGCAATTCCCGGCCGAGTACAAACCGGAAGCGCTGGCAGGTCGTACCTTCCTCGAAAATCTGCGCAATGAAGCGACGCTGGACTGGACCTTCCTGTCACCGTCGGCACTGTTTACACCGGGTGCACGTACCGGAAAATTCCGTCTCGGCAAGGATCAGTTGTTGACGGATGCCGGCGGCAAAAGCTGGATCAGCATGGAAGATTACGCGATCGCCATGCTCGATGAAATCGAGCAACCACAACACGCGCGGCAACGATTCACCGTAGGGTACTAAGGTCGGACATCAGGACAAGGAGAAGCACATGAGCAGCCCGGTATTGCATTACATTTACGATCCGTTGTGCGGCTGGTGTTACGGCGCGGCACCATTGGTGGCGAGCGCACGTGACGTCATCGAAGTGGTGGCGCACGCCGGCGGCATGATGACCGGCAACAACCGGCAAACCGTCAGTCCGACGCTGCGCAACTATGTCATGCCGCATGATCACCGCATTGCGGCACTGACCGGGCAAGTCTTCAGCGAAGCCTATTTCGACGGCCTGTTGCTGGATCCCAAGGCGGTGTTCGACTCGGCACCGCCGATCACTGCCATTCTGGCAGTGCAGACGCTGACCGGGCGCGGGCTCGATCTGCTGGCGCGGATGCAGATTGCGCATTATGTCGAAGGCCGCCGGATTGCCGACCGCGATGTGCTGACTGCGCTGGCGGTGGAACTCGGGGTCGACTGGGAAGCTTTTGCCCGTGAATACCAGCGCGTCGAACAGGAAGAACTGCAACCGCATATCGACGCCAGCCGGCAATTGCTGGCGCGTGTCGGCGGGCATGGCTTTCCGACCTTCGTGCTGGAGCAGGATGGCCGCATGCATGCTTTTGATACCGGCCACTGGCTCGGACGTCCGGAAGAATGGCGCGACCATTTGCGCCAATACACTCCGGCAGCGGCGGCACCAGCCGCACTGAGTTCAAGCTGAAGCAGTACCTGCCTGCGCCTGTAACTCGCGGAAAAATGCAAACAATTCCGGGGCATCGGCGTAGGCCACATTGAAGCGAAACCACTGGTGTTCCGGCGGCGATAAATGAAAGAAGTCGCCGGGCGCCAGCCAGATGCCTTTTTGCCGTGCGAGGTCGGCCACATCGCGTGCCGACAGCGCACTGTTTTCCATGCGCGCCCATGAAAACATGCCGCCGCGCGGTGTCGTGAACGGCACCAGTCCGGCTTCCGTCAATTTGGCGTTGACCCGCGCCTGCGCCCCCAGCAGCGAGGCGGCCAGACTTTCGACATGGCGCCGGTGATGACCCTCGGTCAATACACTGTGCACCAGACGTTCATTGATTTCGGAATTGGTCAGGCTCAATACCATCTTGGTATGCACCAGTTGCCGTGCCAGTTCGCGCTGGCACACCACAAATCCCACGCGCAGCGAGGGCGCGATGGTCTTGGAATAACTGCCGACATAAATCACGCGCTGCAAGCCATCGAGCGCTGCCAGCATGGGATCGGTGGCTTGTCCCAGTTCGCGGAAAATATCGTCTTCCACTACCCAGAATCCATGTCGCTCAGCGGCCTGCAACACCCGCATCGCACACGCCGGGGTATAAGACGTGCCGGTCGGATTGTGCAGCACGCTGGTGGTGAAAAACAGTTTGGGCCGATGGATGCGCGCCAGATTTTCCAGCATCTCGGTATCGATGCCGGTCGGAGTGCGCGGAATGCCGATCACGTTGAGGTCGGCCATCTTCAGCATGGCGATCAGATTGCAGTAACCGGGATCATCCACCATCACCGTGTCGCCGCGCTTGACCATGGTGCGGATGATCAGGTCCAGCGCCTGTGTCGCACCGTGCGATGTCAGGATCTGGTCGAGCGACACTTCCAGCGACCAGTTGCCGAGAAATTGCGCGATGATCTGCCGCAAGGGCGCATAACCGTAGGGATGACCATAGCCGACCTGCTGCGCTCCCGGCGAGCGGATGATGCGCCGCTCGGCCTGATGCAAGCCCTCATCGTCCAGCCACTTGCCCGGCAGCCAGCCGCAACCGGCCTTGATCGGCACCCGTTCATCGGCAAACATTTCGGATAGCAGCCAGGCCGAGTCGATCACCGGCTCGGGCGGCGTGAACGACAGCGCCGGACTGATCTGAGTGCCGCGCGCGGCGACGAAAAAGCCGGCGCCACGCCGGGCTACCAATACACTTCTGGCAACCAGTTGTTCATAAGCTTCCACCACGGTGGAGGCGCCGATATCGTGCTCCTCGGCAAATTGGCGCACCGACGGCAAACGTTCGCCGGACCGCAATTCGCCCTGAGCGATAAGCTGAGAAAGGCCATTGACCACTTGCTCGACCAGCCGCGAAGGGCCGTTTCTCTGCAAATCGAGACGGAATCCGCTGCGTGAATTTTTTGCCATCGTCGCTGCCAGCCTTGAAGTGTGAACAATACAGATTATTAAAAACGGCAATACAGTTTTTCATCTAATTGAAAAGTGTATCTGACAATATTGCTGATGTCTCGCAATAATCAGATCATTCTCAACTCGCCGATGGTGCGCCCCATGAACAGCCCTGCAAAAGCTTCCGACCTGTCCGCTTACTGGATGCCGTATACGGCCAACCGCAATTTCAAAGCCAGTCCGCGCATGCTGGTATCGGCTGAGGGCATGTATTACCGCGACGATGCCGGCAATGCGATTCTGGACGGCACCGCCGGCTTGTGGTGTGTACCGCTCGGCCATGCGCAACCGAAAATCGTTGCCGCCGTGCAGAAATCGGTCGCCACTCTGGATTACGCACCTTCGTTCCAGCTCGGTCACCCGGATGCCTTCAAACTGGCCGAACGCATCAAGCAATACACCGGCAATCGTTTCGATCACGTGTTCTATACCGGCTCCGGTTCCGAAGCGGTCGACACTGCGCTCAAGATTGCGCTGGCCTATCACCGCGTGCGCGGCGATGCCACCCGCACCCGCATGATCGGCCGTGAACGCGGCTATCACGGCGTCGGCTTCGGCGGCATGTCGGTCGGCGGCATCGGCGGCAACCGCAAAACCTTCAGCACCGCTTTGATGGCCGGCGTCGATCATTTGCCGCACACCCACAATCTGGAAAAGAACGCTTTCACCCGTGGCGAACCCGAATACGGTGCACATCTGGCCGATGAACTCGAGCGTCTGGTGGCGTTGCACGATGCGTCCAACATCGCCGCCGTGATCGTCGAACCGGTAGCCGGCTCCACCGGTGTTCTGATTCCGCCCAAGGGTTACCTGAAACGCTTGCGCGAACTCTGCACCAAGCACGGCATCCTGCTGATTTTCGATGAAGTGATTACCGGCTTCGGTCGCCTCGGTACACCGTTCGCATTCGATTACTTTGATGTCGAACCGGATATCGTCACCACCGCCAAGGGCCTGACCAACGGCGTCGTGCCAATGGGCGCGGTATTCGTCAAGAAGCACGTACATGATGCCTTCATGAACGGTCCTGACGGTATCGAACTGTTCCACGGCTATACCTATTCCGGCCACCCGCTGGCCTGCGCCGCCGGCCTGGCGACACTCGATGTGTTCGAACAGGAAGGCGTTCTGGAACACGCCCGCAGCGTGGCTGACTACTGGCAAGATGCTGCGCACGCGCTGCGCGGTCTGCCGCACGTGATCGACATTCGCACCATCGGCATGATCGTCGGCATCGAACTGGCGTCGATTCCCGGCAAAGTCGGCGCCCGCGCCTACGATGCGTTCCGTCGTGCCTTCAATGACGGCGTCCTGATTCGCGTCACCGGCGACATCATTGCGTTGTCGCCACCGCTGATCATCGAAAAGAAACACATCGACGATTTATTCGGCAAGCTCGCCGCCATTTTGAAAACACTGGACTAGGACGTATCGCGACATGGAAACAATTACCCACTTCATCAATGGCCGTCGCGTTGACAGCAACAACGACCGTTACGCCGATGTCTTCAATCCGGCGCTCGGCGTGCCGGTGGCACGCGTCACGCTCGGCACTGCTGAAGATACCAATGATGCCGTCGCCGCGGCGGCGGCCGCATTCCCGGCATGGTCCAACACCCCGCCGCTGACCCGCGCCCGGGTGCTGTTCAAATTCCTGAATTTGCTGCAGCAACACGCGGATGATTTCGCCACGATTCTGACCCGCGAACACGGCAAGACTTTTTCCGATGCGCAAGGTGAAGTAGCGCGCGGTATCGAAGTGGTCGAGTTTGCCGTCGGCATTCCGCAAATGCTCAAGGGTGAATACACCGACCAGATCGCACGCGGCATTGATGCCTGGTCGATGCGCCAACCACTCGGCGTGGTCGCCGGCATTACCCCGTTCAACTTCCCGGCCATGGTGCCGATGTGGATGTTCCCGATTGCACTGGCATGCGGCAACTGCTTCATCCTGAAACCTTCCGAACGCGATCCGTCGGCATCGTTGCTGATGGCAGAATTGCTCAAGCAAGCCGGTTTGCCAGATGGCGTGTTCAATGTCATCCAGGGCGACAAGGTCACCGTCGATGCCTTGATCGATCATCCGAAAGTCAAGGCCATCAGCTTCGTCGGCTCTACTCCGATTGCCGAATACATTTATGCACGCGGCAGCGCCAAGGGCAAACGCGTGCAGGCATTGGGCGGCGCCAAGAATCACATGGTCGTGATGCCGGATGCCGACATGCAGCTCGCAGTTGACGCGCTGATCGGTGCCGCTTACGGTTCTGCCGGCGAACGCTGTATGGCGATTTCGGTGGCGGTCGCGGTCGGCGATGCCGGCGACAAGCTGGTTGCAGCACTGGCGGAACGCACACGCAATCTGAAGATCGGCGATGGCATGGAAAAAGATGCCGAGATGGGTCCGGTGGTGACTGCTGCCGCCAAAGCCCGCATCGAAGGCTTGATCGGCAAAGGCGTGGAAGAAGGCGCTACGCTGGTAGTCGATGGTCGCGGTTTCAAAGTCGCCGGCCGTGAAAAAGGCTTCTTCGTCGGCGGCACTTTGTTCGATCACGTGACCCCGGAAATGACCATCTACAAGGAAGAAATTTTCGGCCCGGTCTTGTGCGTTTTGCGCGCCCCCGATGTCGCTACCGCAGTCGATCTGATCAACGCCCACGAATACGGCAATGGTGTTGCCGTGTATACCCGCGATGGCGGTGTGGCGCGTGAGTTCGTACGTCAGATTGAAGTCGGTATGGTAGGTGTCAATGTGCCGTTGCCGGTGCCGATGGCATTCAGCAGTTTCGGTGGCTGGAAGCGCAGTCTGTTCGGCGACCATCACGTCTACGGCCCTGAAGGCGTGCGGTTTTACACACGCGCCAAAGCGGTCATGCAACGCTGGCCGAACACTGCCAGCGCAGGCGCCGAGTTCGCTTTTCCGCAAATGAAATAAGCGTGGCAAACAGCTGAGCAACGATGCAAGAAAAACGGCATGACTGATCCTCATGCCGTTTGCTTTTTTTGGTGCGACGGCTTGATTTGATGGTGCGTCATCCGTTGAAAATGCACTGTTGTATGGAGCAGTATTTTAAGTATGACGGAATGATTTTTTCCACATGAAAACTTCAGGAGAAAACAAAACGAATTTAACAGATGCAGCAGTAAAAATTTGCGGTAGCATGCAATACCGACATGACATTGATGATGTGAAAAATCACATTGCATGATCTGCTCGGCGCAGTAAAAAAATATAAAAATCATCGAGACGTTAAACCGGAGGAGAAATCATGACCAAACAAGTTCATGGGCAGCGATTTACGCGCAATCACATCATTCCGCGGTCGTTCATCAATATTCATTTCTCTGCAATTGCACCCGCTGGTGCAAATAAAATTGCAGTGCGTTGTCACGTCTAAACGCAATACAATTCATGGCGCAAAAAATCGCGTCATGGGCATGGAACTTGCGTTACTCAACCCAGATGCAAATTTTGAATGAACCATCCTTTTTTGGAGATTTGAACATGATCAATCGTCGCGACTTTCTCAAGCTGTCCGCTCTGGCTGCACCTGGTGCACTTTCGTTCTCGGACGTGTTCGCGCAATCGGATGCCATTCAGTTCGGCTGTCCGGTGCCGATGTCGGGACCGTTCGCAGCGAACGGCAAATACGCTGACATGGGCATGAAACTGGTTCTGCAAAAATATGGCAAGGTGCTGGGAAAAAATCTCAGCTATACCGCCATCGATACCGAAGGCAAGCCGGCCACAGCGGTGCGCAAGGTGCAGGAATCCATCGAAAAGGGCACCCGCTTTTTTGCCGGCGGCATTCTGTCATCGGAATCACTGGCGATGGGCAAGGAAGCCGAAAAGGCCAACAGCATTTTCATCACCACTGCCGGCGCCGATGAAATCACCGGTACCGAATGCAATCGCGCCACCTTCCGCTGGTCGGTGCCAACCTTCGGCGCCATTGAACAAACCGTACGGCCGTTGCTGGAAAAATTGCCGAACGCCAAGCGCTGGTACACCATCACGCCGCAATACGTATTCGGCGACGGCCTGCTCAATGCGGCCAAGGCCATCTTCAAGGAAAAAGGCATCGAACACGTCGGCAACAGCTATCACTCGCTGGCCGAAAAAGAATTCAGCGGCTATCTGACCAACGCCATGGCGGCCAAGCCGGATGTCTTGTTGCTACTCAATTTCGGTTCGCAATCTTCGGACACGT
This sequence comes from Herbaspirillum autotrophicum, assembly GCF_001189915.1. Classification (GTDB taxonomy): domain Bacteria; phylum Pseudomonadota; class Gammaproteobacteria; order Burkholderiales; family Burkholderiaceae_D; genus Herbaspirillum; species Herbaspirillum autotrophicum. The sequence goes on along the minus strand of NZ_LFLS01000019.1, from coordinate 48,494 downwards.
TGCGTCAGGCAGTCAGCTTCGGCATGAAGAACAACATGACGATTCTGATGGCATGGGCCTCGGGACTGGAACAGTTCGAAACGCTGGGTGCAGATATTTGCGACGGCGTGTATTTCGGCGCGCAATACTGGCACGCCATCGACGCACCGTTCAACAAGGAATTCGTGCAATTCGTCAATTCCAGCCTGAAGATCGATCCGAATTACAGCCTGGCCGGTTCTTATATCTGTACCAAGATCATTCTCGACGCCATCATCAAAGCCAACAGCACCGATCCGAAAGCGGTGATCGCGGCGATGGAGGGCATGAAGTATGAAGGTCTGACCGGCACGGAAGAAATTCGCAAGGGTGATCATCAGGTCATCAAGAATTACTACCTGCTCAAAGGCAAGGCGAAATCGAAGATGCGCAACAAGAATGACTTTGCCGACATCGTCTCGTTCGGAAAATCGTTCCTGCCGCTGGACAAAACCATGTGCAAGCTGGGCTGATCAATCACCGGCAATGCTCTGCTGCCGTTCCGGTCCGGCCGGAACGGCAATCTGCGGCAGTTGACGCAAGTCTTCAATGTATTGAGGTGTCATGAATATCTATTTGCTGCAAATCATCAACGGCGTCGGCATCGGCATGCTGTATTTCCTGCTGGCAGTGGGATTGAGCATCGTCTTCGGACTGCTGCGTTTCGTCAATTTTTCCCACGGCGCATTCTTTCTGCTCGGTGCCTATTTCTGCTTCGAGCTGGGACAGATGGGTGTCAATTTCTGGTGGACGCTGTTGATCGCACCATTATTGGTGGGCCTGTTTGCATGGCTGGTAGAAAAATTCGTACTGCGGCACATCTACGCCCTGCCGCATCATTTCCATATTCTGTTCACGGTCGGCCTGGCACTGGTGATACAGGAGGCCGTGATTTCTTACTGGGGCCCGCTCGGCAACAATATTTCGCCGCCCGATCTGCTGCAAGGCGTGGTCATGATCGGCAACTTCGTCTATCCCAAATACCGTTTGTTCGTGATCGCCTTTACTGCGGTCATGGCCTTGCTGCTGTGGTGGGTGCTGGAAGGTACGCGGCTCGGATCGATTGTCCGTGCCGGCAGCGAATCGACTGAAATGGTATCGCTGCTGGGTCTCAATATCGACCGCATCTTCAGCCTGGTGTTCGCGCTCGGCGCGGTAACGGCCGGTCTCGCAGGTGCGCTGGCAGGACCGATTCGCGGCGTCGAACCCTTCATGGGAATCGAAGCGCTCGGGATTGCGTTCGTCGTGGTGGTGATCGGCGGCCTCGGCAGTTTCTTCGGCGCCCTGGCCGGCGGCATTCTGGTCGGCGTGGTGCAAAGTCTGATGAGCACGATCTGGTCGGAAGGTGCCCATCTGATGATTTACATCGCGATGGCAGCGGTCATGCTGTTGCGTCCCAATGGCCTGTTCGGCCGCGCCAGTTAAGGAGATGAACATGAAAAACTTCATTCATTTCCGTTACACGCTGCTGGTGATCGCGGTGGTGCTGATCCTGCCGTTGACGGTCAGTTCCGGTACCCTCGCCACCGAAGTCCTGATCTTCGCGCTGGCGGCACTGGGCTGCAATCTGTTACTCGGCTATACCGGCCTGATGTCATTCGGCCAAGGGATTTTTCTCGGTGTCGGCAGCTATGCCACCGGCTTGTCCCTGCTGCATTTGCAAGTGCCATTGCTGGTGTCGCTGCTGATTGCCATGGTGGTCGGCGCTCTCGCCGCATTGCTGGTCGGCTCGTTTTCGATCCGCCAGCGCGGCACGTACTTCGTGATGCTGACGCTGGCATTCGCGCAAATGTTTTACTTCCTGGCCTACACACTGAAAGATGTCACCGGTGGCGATAACGGTTTGCTCAACATCCCGCGTCCCAACCTGTCATTGCTCGGCAATACCCTGATCCCGACCGCCACGCCATGGCAATACTATGGTTTCGTGGCACTGGTGTTCGTGGTGGTGTTCTGGCTGCTGCAACGCATCGTTGACTCGGTATTTGGCCGCACCTTGCTGGCGATTCGCGACAACGAAGCGCGCGCCTCGGCGGTCGGCTACGACATCACCCGTTTCAAACTGGCGGCGTTTGTGATTTCCGGCGCGGTCACCGGTCTGGCCGGCGGCTTGCATGCCATGATGACCGGCATCGCACCTTTGTCCAACATCGAATATCACGCCAGCGAATCGATCCTGATCATGACGGTCATCGGCGGTACCGGCAATCTGTTTGCCTCGGTACTCGGCGCCACCTTTTATGTACTGGTCGGCAACTGGCTGTCCACCTTGTGGCCGCGCTGGCTGATGTTGCTCGGCTTCTTGCTGATCGGTGTCAGTCTGTACATGCACAAAGGCCTGTTCGGTCTGGCGCACTCGCTGTTGCAACGCTTCCGCCCGGCGCGTGCAGAACCCGCAGAACGCGCCTCCATCAAAGAAGGACACTCATGACGCTGCCTATTCTGAAAGCGATCAACGTGACCAAGCGCTACGGCAAGTTCACGGCGGTCAATGATATTTCGCTCGACATCATGCCCGGCAACGTGCATTCGGTGATCGGTCCCAATGGCGCCGGCAAGACTACCCTGTTCCATACCCTGACCGGCACCACGCCGATCACCACTGGCAGCATCCTGATCGAAGGTGAGGAAATCGCCCATCTGCCCGGTTACAAGCGGGTGCTCAAAGGATTGGCACGATCCTTCCAGGTCACCAGTCTGTTTCCCAATCTGACGGTATGGGAAAACCTGCGGCTGGCAGCGCAGGGGCGGCAACCGACGCAAGCATTCAATCCATGGCGCCGGGCCGAGTCGATCAGCGCCGTCTGTGAAACCGCCGATACGTTGCTGGCACGGCTGAATCTGGGTCAGGTGGCGCAACGACTGTGCGGCGAACTGTCGCACGGCCAGCAACGACGGCTGGAAGTCGGCATGGCCATGGCCGGCAAACCCAAGGTAATTTTTCTCGACGAGCCGACCTCCGGCATGGGCATCGATGACATTGCCGAGATGAAGCAACTGATCCGCAGCCTGCGCGACAATTACACCGTGGTGCTGATCGAACACAACATGGACATCGTCATGGATATTTCGGATCGCATCACCGTCATGCAGCAAGGACAGATTCTGGCGCAGGGACGTCCGCACGACATCCGCAATGATGAACGCGTGCGGCGCGCCTATCTGGGCAACATGATTACCGGAGGCAAAGCATGATTCTCAACGTCGATGACATTCATGGCTACTACGGCAAAAGCCATATCCTGCAAGGCGTCACATTCAACGTCGATGCCGGCGAAGTGGTCACGCTGCTGGGACGCAACGGCGCCGGTAAAAGCACCACGCTCAAGACCATCGTCGGCGTAGTACAGCCGCGTCAGGGCAAAGTCTTGTTTCAGGGGGATAATGTGGCCGGTCTGCCGGCTTACAAGATTGCCGCGCGCGGCGTCTGTCTGGTGCCGGAACATCGCGGTATCTTCAAGCTGCTGACGGTGGAAGAAAATCTGACCATGGCAGCGCGTCGTGATTCTGCCTGGAGTCTGGAAGATATCTACAAGATTTTTCCGCGGCTGAAAGAGCGTCGCAAGAATGGCGGCGGTCAGTTGTCGGGCGGCGAACAGCAAATGCTGGCCATCGCCCGCGCGCTGATGACGCACCCCAAGGTCTTGATGCTGGATGAACCGGTAGAAGGATTGGCGCCGGTGATCGTGGAAGAGATCGTGGCGCAGCTGAAACTGATCAAGGCCACCGGCATGTCGATCATTCTGGTGGAACAGAACCTGGAAGTCTGCACGCAACTGGCAGACCGCCATTACATCGTGGAACAGGGGCGCATTGCTTACAGCGCCAGCAACGCCGAATTCATGGCTGACGATGCCGCCAAGGATCGCTACCTTGGCGTCAATCTGGCAGCCTGACTGATCAAACTGAATGAAATTGACGGAGTCATCATGGACATGAAAACATCATCTGACGTCAGCGCCCTGCGCATCGACGGTTCGCGCTTGTGGCAATCGCTGATGGAACTGGCAACCATCGGCGCTACCCGGAAGGGCGGCGTCTGCCGTCTGGCGCTGACCGATCTCGACAAACAGGGCCGCGATCTGGTCAGCAACTGGGCGCGCCAGGAAGGCATGAGCGTGACGGTCGATCAGATCGGCAACATCTTCATGCGCCGGCCCGGCCGCAACAATGATCTGCCGCCGGTGATGACCGGTTCGCATATCGACACCCAACCGACCGGCGGCAAGTTCGACGGCAACTACGGCGTGCTGGCGGGAATGGAAGTGGTACGCACATTGAATCAGCACAAGATCCAGACCGAAGCGCCGATTGAAGTTGCCGTCTGGACCAATGAAGAAGGCTCGCGCTTCGTGCCGGTGATGATGGGCTCGGGTGTATTTTGCGGCGCCTTCACCCTGGAGCATGCCTACAACGCTACCGACACCGCCGGCAAGAACGTCAAGGATGAACTGACGCGCATCGGCTATATCGGCGAGCAACGTTGCGGCGACCATCCGATCGGCGCGTATTACGAAGCCCATATTGAACAGGGTCCGGTGCTGGAAAATGCCGACACCGTGATCGGTGTGGTGCCGGCAGTGCTGGGACTGGCATGGTACGACTGTACCGTGACCGGCTTTGAATCGCATGCCGGTCCGACGCCGATGGAAATCCGCAAGGATGCGTTGCAGGTATCGACTTACATCATGCAGGAAGTGGTAGCCATCGCCAAACGCTATCCGCCATACGGGCGCGGTACGGTCGGTTCGGTGCAGGTGATGCCGAACAGCCGCAACGTGATTCCGGGCCAGGTCAAATTCTCGGTCGATCTGCGCAACGTCAATGATGAAACGCTGGATCGCATGAATGCCGATCTGTTTGCCTACATCGACCGCGTGCGTGCCGATACCGGCCTCAAGATCGAACTGGAGCGGGTCTCGTATTTTCCACCCTGCCCGTTCCACCCCGACTGCGTCGGTCAGGTGCGACAAGCGGCCAGCATGCTCGGCTACGCCACGATGGACGTGGTTTCCGGCGCCGGTCACGATGCCATCTATGCCGCACGCGTGGCGCCGGCAGGCATGATTTTCGTGCCTTGCAAAGACGGTGTCAGCCATAACGAAATCGAAGATGCCAAGGCCGAACATCTGGAAGCCGGCGCCAATGTCTTGCTGCATGCGATGCTCGCCAGCGCGGTGGCGATCTGAGCTGTAGTTCTTCAAGGAAAATTTTATGCCGTTGAAAATTGTCATTGCCAGACTGAATCACGAAACCAATACTTTCTCGCCAATCCCGACGCCGCTCGAAGCATTCGAGCCAAGCTGGGATGAGGCGGCATACCGTTCGCAAAAGGGTGCGCGCACTGCCATGGGCGCATTTCTCGATATCGCCGATGGCATCAATGCCACTATCGTTACGCCGTTGTCGGCGACTGCCAACCCCAGCGCCACCGTAGCGGCAGATGCTTATACGCTGATGACGGACGCCATCGTGCGCGCCATTGAAGCCGGTTGCGACGCCATCATGCTGGATCTGCACGGCGCTATGGTGGCCGAGAACGCCGATGATGGCGAAGGTGTCTTGCTGGAGCGAATTCGCAAGATTGCTCCGCATGTACCGATGTGCGTGGCGCTCGATCTGCACGGTAACGTGACGCAAAAAATCGTCGATCACGCCGATATCGTGGTCAGTTTCAAAACCTATCCGCACATCGACATGTATGAAACCGGCGCCCATGCCGGACATTTGCTGATGGACATGTTGCAGGAAAAATCCCGGCCGCTGGTCGGCTGGCGGCAACTGCCGATCCTGTCGGCGACGCTGACCAGCAATACTTCGGCCAGCGCCATGCAACGCGCGGTGGCGGCAGCATTCGCGGCTGAAAAGGAAGACGGCGTTCTGGCGGTATCGATCTTCGCCGGTTTCCCGCTGTCCGATTTTCGCGATGCCGGCATGTCGGTCGTGGTGGTCGCCGATGGTGACGCCGCGTTGGCCGATCAGGTAGCGGAAAAGATTGCACGCCAGATGTGGAATGAGCGCCAAGGCTTTTTCTACGACAGCACACCGTTGCGCCAATCGCTGGCGCATGCACGCGAACTGGCGGCCGGTCCCGGCACTGGCCCTGTCTTGTTGCTCGATCACAGCGACAACGTGATGTCGGGCGGCACCTGCAATACCATGGATGTACTGGAAGCGGCGCTGGCCGAAGGCATGACCGATATCGCCGTCGGCCCGACAGCGGATCCGCAGGCGGTAGCAACGCTGATCAGCGCCGGTCTCGGCGCCACCGTCACGGTCGCCGTCGGCAACAGCGTGGCACTGGCACAGCAAGGCATCACCAAGACGCCGCTGCAACTGACCGGCAAGGTACTGGCGATTACCGATGGCAATTTCCGTGTCAGCGGTCCGATCTACACCGGCTCGACGATACAGATGGGGCGCAGTGTGTTGTTCGATATCGGCGCCGCCCACATCGTGATCACCGAAGAACGGGTCGAACCCTATGACCTTGGCGTGTTCACCAGTCTCGGTCTGGATCCGGCCAGCAAGGCATTTCTGATCCTCAAATCGCGCATGTATTGCCGGCCGGTGTTTGTACCGGTCAGCAAGGGATTGGAAGAGTGTGATTCCGACAGCGGCGGTCCGACCAGTTCCAATTTTGATCTGTTTCCGATCCGCAAAGTGCGTCGTCCGATCTATCCGCTCGATGCCGACACTCGCTGGTAAACCCCACTATCCCGCACGCGTTGCGGGATTGGTTACAGGCCACCATGCCACTATCTGACAACGCCAAGGCGCGCGCCATGCTCGTATTGCTCGGGCTGGTATGGGGCTTGAACTGGCCCGCAGTAAAAGTTTCACTGAGCGGGGTTTCACCATGGACCTTGCGCACCATTGGACTCGGCGCTGCTGCCTGCACGGTATTTCTGCTGGCACTGGTGCGTCGCCGCAGCCTGCTGATTCCGGCCGGCCGCGACCGCTTTCACGTCATCACCACCGGGATATTGAACATCGCCATGTTCAATATCCTGCTGACGTTTGCGCAACTCGGTGCGGCCACCTCAAGAGTCGCCATCATTACGTATTCCATGCCGCTGTGGGCGACGCTGATTGCACGCCTGGCACTCGGTGAACGGATCGATGTCATGCGCGGCGCGGGCTTGTTGCTGGGCGCGTCCGGTCTGGCCATCCTGATTGCACCGCTGCTGCACGGCGGCCTGCCCTCCGGCATTCTGTATGCGCTGGCGGCGGCACTGACCTGGGCTACCGGTACGGTCTATACCAAATGGGCCCGCATCGCCGCCGAGCCACTGGCAATTGCCGCATGGCAATTACTGATCGGGGCTACCGTAGCGCTGGCCGGATTGCTGAGCTTTGAGGGCATTCCGCATTTGGGACACTTGCAGACACCGGTAATCCTGGCGCTCGGTTACCACATCTTTTTCGGCATGGCGCTGGGTTATATTCTCTGGTTTGAAATCATTGTCCGCCTGCCGGCCGGGGTGGCGGCACTGGGTACCTTGCTGGTGCCGGTAGTCGGTGTCAGCGGTGCCATCCTGCTGTTGGGTGAACACCCGAGTATCAGCGATATAGCGGGTTTTGCATTGGTATTTTGCGCGGCCATCTGTGTCTTGCTGCCAGCCGGCATGTTGCGGCGACGCCGCAGTTCCTGAATCGTTTGCAACCTCAGCGCGGGGCCCGCAAGGCGTTACCGTACGCGGCATTCAGGACCCGGTACGGGACCCGCAACAAATTGCCGACATCCTCGGCGGTCAATGCATGCGAAAAGAAAAAGCCTTGCACGAAGTTGCAACCCATCGCACGCAGACGCTCGACCTGTTCTTCATTCTCGGTACCTTCTGCCACCACCTCAATGCCGAGGTTGCGCGCCAGCGTCATGATGGTTTGCACGATTTGCAGGCGCTCATGATCATCGTTCATGTGGGCGACGAAAGAGCGGTCGATTTTCAGCACATCGAGCGGGAAACGATGCAGATAACTCAGCGATGAATAACCAGTGCCGAAATCATCGATGCTGAACCGGATACCGAGCGAACGCAGTTGCGACAGAATCTTGATGCTGCGTTCGACGTCGCCCATGGCGACGTTTTCGGTGACTTCCAGTCGCAAGGTCGCCGGATCGATACCGGTCCCGATGATGATCTCGTGCACCTGCTCCACCAGATTCGGCTGTGCAAACTGACGCGGTGAAATATTGACGCTGATCGTCAATGGTTTGCTGCGTGGAAATTGCTGATGCCACTGATGCATCTGACGGCATGCCTCGCGCAATACCCACATGCCGATCGACAGAATCAGGCCGGTATCTTCGGCAACGTCGATGAATTCGCCGGGATACACCAGTTGCTGCGGCGAACGGCGCCATCTGATCAATGCCTCGACGCCAATGATTTCGCCGGCCTGCAATTCGATGATCGGCTGATAATGCAGCACGAACTCTTCGTTTTTCAGCGCCCGCCGCAAATTGGTTTCCATCGTCAGACGACTGACCTTGCCGCTGTGCATGCCCGGAATGTAAATTTCGTAGCGGTTCTTGCCGAGCGCCTTGGCGCGATACATGGCCAGATCGGCGGCGCGCAATACCTGGTCGGCGCGGGTATAGCCGGTCTCACTGGAAACAATGCCGATACTGACGCTGACATAAATTTCCTGATCCCGGACCAGGAACGGCAACGACAACGCCGCCTGCACCCGTTCCGCCGCGGCCACGGCATCGCAAATACCATCGATGCCGTCGAGCAGCACCGAAAATTCATCACCCCCCATGCGTGCCAGTGCACAACTGTCCGGCGACAACTGCAAGGCCTGTGTCAGACGGCTGGCAACTTCGATGATCATGGTGTCGCCGGCCAGATGACCAAGACTGTCATTGATGATCTTGAAGCGGTCGAGATCGATGAACAGCACCGCAAAGCCGTCATGAGCGTCGTGCCACTGGCGCAACAGCGCCTGATCCAGCTGACACAGAAACTGTTTGCGATTGGGCAGGCCGGTCAGCGCATCATGCGCGGCATCATGAATCAGCCGCTGCCGGGCCTGCTTGCGTTCCACTACGCGCCCCAACTGACGTCCGATCTGCGACATCTGCCGGAGCAGAACCATGTCAGGTTCGTGCCTGCGGCTGGAAAAGAATTCGAGAACACCGACCACGTCGCCACCGCTGACCACCGGAAATGCAAAGGCAGCCCGCAACCCGCAAACCCGCGCCGCGTCCACGCGCCAGAAACTCTTGTCGTCGTTGACATCGGCAATCCAGGTTGGCGCCCCACTGGCCAGCACTCGTCCCGGCAAACCCTGGCCGGCAGCAAATGTCATCTGTACCGAGACCTGGCAAAAAGTCCGCAATGATTCGTCGTCATCGCCATACCAGATGTCGGTCGACACCAGGCGTTGCTGGCCGTCGCATGGTTGGGTCAGGTAGCAGTGCCCCAAAGGCCAGCTGGTATAGCGGCAAATCTGTTGCAATGCAAACTGCAGCGCCTGCTCAATCGACTCGGCCTGATTGGCGGCAGCGGCAATCGCCTCCTGCAATTGCAGTTGTTGCTGTTTTTCGTAGAGCTGGCGCAAGCCGCGCTCGGCGATGGCTTCCGCCTGCAACCGCGCATCGCGTTCACGTTCCAGCCGCAGCGTCAGTTTCTCGACTTGCGCCGCCAGATCGCTGATTTGTGATGGCAACCCGTCATCGCTTGCCGGCCGTGGCAACTCTCGCTTCATGCTGCCTGCCAGCGCTTTGTTTTGCTGCTGATGCGGCACACGCACAGGGCATCGCCGCGATGCATGCATTGCAGATGTGTCACCGCCACCACTTCCTGATAATGGTCCGCAGCGCCTTCGATAAAACCGTGCGCCAGTGCGCATAATTTGCGGGGCGAACGATATTCCATCAGCAAGCCGTCATCGCCTTCATGGCGAAACACGAATCTGGGCACCTCGGCACCGGGGTAGATTTTTCTGACTTCGGGATGAATGTACTCGTTCACACTGAGCACAAATGACCGCACGTCATGGTGCGCTGCAAAGAAGCGCGGATAGCGTTGGAACAGCAGCGGCATGGCCGCCCGGCCGAACCATTGCAGTACCTCTTGTTCCGACTTCTGCTGCGAGCTTGCCACGACCTGCACCAGCGCCTGCATGTCGCGATCCGGATAACTGCCCAGCGATGAATAAGCGCCCTTGAGGTTGGCGTCAGCCAGCAGGCGGTCCCAGGCGTCATCGCCATGGGCAGCCACTACCACCTGTTCCAGCAGATTGAAAACAACCCCCTTCATGCCAACCCCAAGAAGAAAAGAAATCCCGGTATCACGCAAAAACACGCATTGCGGACGATATTTTTTTCATAACATCGCGGCGATTATAGCGGTGACTGATCACCAGCGGACACTCGCAGCCCTGTCAAATCATCAAATAATTCCTGCAGAATTATCGCGGATTGTCGTCAAACAATCAGAGCACACGGTTTTGCATGTGATACGCTCAGCCAAAAGAACAATAACTGCTTGAGTCGGGAAAGCTGCTTCAGCTTCTGCATGACTTCATATTCTTGAACCTGAGCAAGGGAGACACAATGAAAAATCTTAAAATCGGGATGCGTCTTGGCATCGGCTTCGTGGCAATGTTGATGTTGATGGCGGCCATGGTCATCATCGGTATCTGGCGCCTGGAAAACATTGGCGATGCTACTGCCGACATGGTTGGCAATGCCTTGAAAAAAGAACGCGATGCCACGCACTGGCATGCCGCCATCAAGGAAAACGGCGTACGCACCTTTGCCGTGATGAAAAGCGACAACGTCGAATTCCAGCAATACTTCCAGAAACAGATTGATGCCGAATCCAAGAAAGTCAGCGAAACCCAGAAGCGGGTAGAGGCGGCGATCAGCAGTCCGGAAGAAAAACAATTGTTTGATGAGGTCGGCAAACTGCGTGCGGCCTATCGCAATACCCGCGAAGACATCTTCAAGATGAAAACCGAGGGCAAGGCGGAGGAAGCGCGGCAACTGACCGACAGCAAGCTGGTGAAGATGATGGATGACTATTCCGGCAGCGTCCTCAAATATGCCGACTTCCAAAAGGGATTGATTGATCAGTCGGCAGTGCATATTGACCAGAACTACCAGTCCGGCCGCACACTGCTGATCGGACTTGGCATCATCGAACTGATTCTCGGCGCCGGACTGGCATGGATCCTGACCATCAGTATCACGCGTCCGCTCAATCAAGCGGTCAAGATTGCGGAAACCGTCGCCGCCGGTGACCTGACTTCCACCATCGACAGTTCCGGCAAGGATGAGACTGCGCAATTGCTGCAGGCACTCAAGGCCATGAACGACAACCTGCTCAATATCGTTGGCCAGGTCCGTGTCGGCACCGACACCATCGCCACCGCATCCAGCGAAATCGCCACCGGCAATATGGATTTGTCGTCCCGTACTGAACAACAAGCCGGCTCGCTGGAAGAAACCGCCTCGGCCATGGAAGAACTGACTTCCACCGTCAAGCAAAATGCCGACAATGCCCGCCAGGCCAATCAACTGGCGACGTCTGCATCCGCGGTGGCGCAACAAGGCGGCACCGTGGTCGGTCAGGTGGTAGACACCATGGGTTCCATCAATGCGTCGTCACGCAAGATCGTCGACATCATCAGCGTCATCGACGGCATTGCATTCCAGACCAATATCCTGGCATTGAATGCGGCAGTGGAAGCGGCACGCGCCGGCGAACAAGGGCGTGGCTTCGCGGTAGTGGCCTCGGAAGTGCGCAGCCTGGCACAACGCAGCGCGGCGGCGGCCAAGGAAATCAAAACCCTGATCGATGATTCGGTGGAAAAGGTCGGCAATGGCAGCAAGCTGGTTGAGCAAGCCGGCCGCACCATGAGCGAAGTGGTCGACAGCGTCAAACGGGTGACCGATATCGTGGCGGAAATCAGTTCTGCCAGTCAGGAACAAAGCACCGGGATCGAAGAAGTCAATCGCGCCATCACGCTGATGGATGAAGCCACGCAACAGAATGCGGCGCTGGTGGAACAGGCCGCCGCCGCAGCGCAATCCTTGCAGGATCAGGCTGCCAATCTGGCCGGCGTGGTCAGTGTATTCAAGCTGGATCAGCGCCACGGGGCCGTAGCGCCACCGCTGAGAACCGTCAATATCGCGCCGCGCGCGACAGTAGCAGCCGCTGCGCCACGCAAACTGGCCGCCACCACGACAGGCAGCGAGATCAGGACGGCAAAGAAATCAGAAGATGACTGGGAACAGTTCTGACGAACTGAACATATTGCGGCACGGCGCCTGCCGTGTCCGCAGATAATCAGGCGGCGAGTGCCTGTTCCAGCAATTGATGCAGTTCGGCGAATTTCGGTTCGCCGACATAACGCTTGAGGATGCTGCCATCCTTGCCGATCACGAACGTGGTCGGAGTCAGCTTCACGTCACCGAATGCCTTGGCCAGCGTATCTTGCGGATCCAGTGCCACGTTGAATGGCAGCTTGCGGGTTTCCGTGTAATTCAAGACATAATTCGGCGGATCGTAGCTCATTGCCACGGCGACAAAGTCGAGGCCCTGATCCTTGTATTTGTTATAGGTCGAAATCATCTGCGGCATTTCGGCCACGCAGGTGGTACAACTAGTGGCCCAGAAATTGACCATCACCACTTTGCCGCGCAAGTCCTTGAGCGCCAGCTTTTGTCCATCGAGTTTGACGAATGTGACATCCGGGGCGCTGTTGCGTGCCGACAGCGAGGAATAACCGAACACGGCAATCGCGGCCACCACAAGCAATCCACCGAGTTTGATCCAGAGGCGGTTGCGCGGTACTGCAGTGGTTTTAGCTTGCATGATTTATCCGTTATGAAAATTGCCTGGAGCCAACATTGCATCTGCCGGCATCGGTGCGCTCATTATAGGCGTCCAGTTTCCATTCTGCAGAAACGGCCGCCGAAATGAAAACCGCCGGGAGATAACCCCGGCGGCGTCCTGCCATCAGCGTGTCAGCTGGTGGACTGATTGGTGCTTGGCGGTGTTTGCCGGTTGTATTGTTTCAATTCCTCTTCCGAGATGTATTCAAACAAGGTCACGACCTTTTGCACGCCGCTGACGCCACTGGCAATTTCTGCCGCGCGTGCACCTTCGCGCTGTGTCACGCGTCCCATGAGATATACATTGCCGCGTTCAGTGGTTACCTTGAAAGCGCTCGAATAGAGATCCTTGGCATCGACCAGACTTGCCAGCACCTTGCTGGTGACCAGCGCATCGCCCGAGCGTGCCGAGAAGTTGGAAGAACCCGATACCGCCAGTTCGTTGTATACCGTTTCGACCCCCGGTATGCTCTTCATTTCAGTTTCCGCTGCGGCTTTCGCAGCTTCGGTCGGCACTTCGCCGCTCAGCAATACCTTGCGGTTGAAACTGGTCACGTTGACATGCGATCCTTCCGGCACCACGCCCGGAATACGCGACTCACCCTTGACCACAATGCCTTTGTCTTCAGTCTGGGCACCCAGCGTACGGCGATCGGTAGCAGCAAATGTCCCCATCAGCGCACCGCCGGCCAACACACCAAAACATCCCTGCAAACCTACTGCCAGCATGCCGCAAACCGCAACTGCGGCCAACGGACGACGCATCTTGCTCCAACCAGCTTGCACATCAATCATTCGCATCACCTCCAAATAGCGCAACGTCAATACCGTCGCAAATACAATGTAGTGTTACCAGATGCACTTCCTGAATCCGCGCGGTGCGGTCGTGCGGGACACAGATATGCACATCGGCATCCGTCAGGCGCTTGCCTATTTCGCCGCCACCCTTCCCTGTCAGTGCCACTACCCGCATGTCACGCTCCAGCGCGACATCAATTGCGGCCAGTACATTGCCGGAATTACCGGAGGTCGAAAATGCCAGCAGGATATCGCCGGCCTGGCCGAATGCCTGCACTTGTTTCGAGAAAATTTCCAGATAGCTGTAGTCGTTACCTACGGCAGTCAGGATCGAGGTATCGGTGGTCAATGCCAGCGCCGGCAAAGGCAGGCGTTCGCGTTCGAAACGTCCCACCAGTTCAGCGGCGAAATGTTGGCAATCTGCTGCCGAACCACCGTTGCCACAAGCCAAAATCTTGTTGCCGTTGGACAGTGCCATGAACATTAGTTCAATCGCCTGCTCGATCGGCTGAGCCAGTACCGAGGCGGCGTGCATTTTGAGTTCGGCACTTTCCTGGAAGTGCGCGAGGATACGTTGATTTGTCATGGGGCGATTATAGGATAGTTAGCCGGTTAGCCACGGCGGAGTATGGTTTCAAAATGATTCCGGGGTTGCCTCAAAGGCATTTTTCAGCCAGTGCATATTATCGCCGTCGAAGGCGATCACATCAAACCGGCACGGGGGCGGCATGCGATACCGTTGTAAAAATAGCTGGGCGGCAATAATCAGCCGGCGCTGTTTGGTGCGGGTAACGCTGGCTGCGGCATCGCCGTGCGTGGCACGGGTGCGTCGGCGTACCTCAACGAACACCAGCGTGGCACGATCTTGCATGATCAGATCGATCTCTCCGCCGCGGCAACGAAAATTACGCCGGATCTCGGTCAAACCCTGCCGGCACAACCATTCCAGCGCGATTTGTTCGGCCTCGGCACCGCGCCGGTTACTATCGCCACGCGCCAGCAAACGGTCGGACCAGGCCATCGCTGCCGGTCAGTGCTGATCCGCGTACGGGACCGGCACGCCATCCTGATACACCGCCTGCATTTCAGCGCGCTGAAAATAGGTAGTGCCGCCACTGACCATGTTGACGTGGATCTTGCCGGTCACGCCGTCGATATCGAAACCGGAGCGTTGCTGGGCAATTTCATGCGCTACCCGGTAGGCATCGATACCCAATGCGTACAGGCGTTCCAGATCAGCATTCGGTTTGGCATCGGCGGCCGCCAGCGCATGCGGATAAATCATGACGGCCGGATGATCGGTCTGCAATTGCCATGGCATATCTACCAGACGCACGCCGTCGAGTTCGGGCAAACGGTTATCGGCGGTACGGCCGGTCAGTGTCAGCGGATTGAGTTGCGAGGTGCCGTACAAGGCGACGTCGGTGCCGATGGCACTGCGCAACTGGATTGCCTGCGAAGCATCCAGCGCCACGAACAGCAAGGCCGGCTGCTCGGCTTGCACGCGCTGGCCCAGTTGTGCCAGACCGCTGGCGCTGAGGACATTGCCCGGCGTGCTCAATTCAAGACTCTCGACTTTCATGCCAATGCTGCGGGCCTGCGTCACGAACGCCTTCACTGCACGCTTCTGCCATGCGACATTGGTCGATACCGCGAAAATCTTGCCCGGGGTCTTTTCACGTTCGACCCACGAAGCCACCTGGCGCGCCTCATCCTCGACCGATAATCCGGCCATCAGCATTTGTTTCGGCAACATGGGTTCGGCTTCGGCCGGCAAATCCGGCTGCGCCAGCGCGATGGTCGGCTTGAGCACCTTGCCGCTCATGGCAATTGCGGTCACGGCGCTGCGCGACAGCGGACCGACGATGACGTCGTAATTGTCGCTGGCGGTGCGATAGGCATCCACCATATCTTGGGTGGTATCGCCGGTTTCGATGATGGTGATCGCAATGCCTTCCTTTTCGCGCTCGTAGGCGGTCAGGAAACCGGTGCGCACGGCGTCGGCGGCAGCACCGAAAACACCTGAACGCAATGGCAACATCAACGCCAGCCGGGTAACGCCGGGGACCGGCGGGGTCGCGGCGCTATCGTCGGCTGTTGTGTTTGCCTGCGCAGGAGCGCACAATCCGCTCACTACGCTAGCCAGCAACAGCGCTTTTGCCATTTTTCCCAACATTCGCATTCTCCAATGAATCACAACCCACCCAGCACGCTTGCTTCTTTGCCGGTCATCAACGAAGTCGCTCAGCAAACCTATCCTGTTTCGGCATTATATGTGCTGGCCACGCCCATCGGAAATGTTTGCGACATCAGCCTGCGCGGTTTGCATCTGCTGTCGATTGCCGACGCCATCGCCTGCGAAGACACCCGCAATACCAGCCATTTGCTGTCGCGCTATGGCCTCAACCGGCCGTTGCTGGCTGCGCACGAACACAATGAACGGGAAGCGGCAGACAAGATCATCACGCGCTTGCAACAGGGCGAACGTATCGCGCTGGTCTCGGATGCCGGCACGCCGGCGGTGTCCGATCCCGGCGCCCGTATCGTTGACGCCGTGCGCAACGCCGGCCTGCAAGTGATTCCCCTGCCCGGCGCTTCGGCCTCGATCACCGCGCTGTCCGCATCAGGACTGATCAATGATCGCTTCTATTTTGTCGGCTTCCTGCCGAGCAAGGCGCGGCAACGGGAAAACGAACTGAATGCGTTGCTGAGCCAGACCGCGACCCTGGTCTTTTATGAAGCGCCGCATCGCATTGTCGACACCATCGATGCGCTGTTGCAGGTATTCGGTCCGGCCCGGCAAATCGTGCTGGCGCGGGAATTGACCAAACTGTTCGAAACGGTTCATCGCTGCCCGCTGGCGGCGGCGCCGGCATGGCTGGCAGAAGATGCCAATCATCAGCGCGGCGAATTCGTGATTGTGCTGGAAGGCGCGCCGCCGGCGGAAGATGACAGCGCCGAAGCGGATCGCATTCTGCAGATCTTGCTGGCAGAGTTGCCGCTCAAACAGGCGGCAGCACTGGCGGCGCAAATTACCGGGCAAAAGAAAAACGCACTGTATGAACGCGCGTTGCAGCTCAAGGATCAGGCCGGATAACGCACCGCGCTGCCCGGATTCCGGCAACAGCCTTAATGCGCGGTCGATTTGGAAAACAAGTTCAATACCACTACGCCGGCCAGAATCAGACCGATACCGATCAGCGCCGGGGTATCGAGCGATTGTCCGTACACGAAGTAGGCCACCACTGAAATCAGCACGACGCCGAGGCCGGACCAGATTGCATAGGCAATGCCGACCGGAATCGATTTGAGCGTGATCGACAGGAACAGAAACGCCAGCGCATAACCGATAACCACCACGACTGACGGAATCAGCCGGGTAAAACCATCGGCAGCGCGCAATGCCGAAGTGGCAACAACTTCCGAAATGATCGCGATGGCCAGTGCCAGATATGGATGCATGAATTCCCCTGTGTCCCGTAATTATTGATGTGCAATTCTTGAATGCGCTTAGCGTTCTACGACAAATGGCGTGATGCTGCTGCGCTGACGTACGATCTGGGCCGCATCTTGCGCCGCCGGACGACTGGTGTAAGGCCCGGCATACAGTCGGTACAAGCCATTGACGGCAACCGCTTCCACTTTATCGATGGCACCGCTCAGACTTTGCAGCAACTTGTCGCGCGCCACGCGTGCATTGGCTTCCTGCGAATACGCCCCGAACTGCAAATAGAAACCGCCGGCCAGCGGGCTGTCGGCAGGTCGTGCCGTTGCGGCGGCCGGCGCCGACGTCGCCACCATGACTGGCGTATCAAGTGTCTGCGGCGTGACCGAACCCAGCGTCACGGCTTCCGGCACGGCTGCAACGGGCGCTGACTGCGCAGTTGGCGGCGCAGATGCCTGATTGCTCGCCAGCGTCGTGATGCCCGGTCTGCGGTTGGCCGCCAGCTGGTTGATTTCCTCGGGCAACAAACGTTCGACTTCCAGCTCGCTGCTGCCGGACGACAAGTATCCCAACTTCAACGCAGCGGTATAAGACAGATCGATAATGCGCGTCGAATGGAATGGGCCGCGATCATTGATGCGCACGATCACCTGGGTGCCGGTTTTCAGATTGGTGACGCGGGCATAGGAAGGAATCGGCAAGGTCGGATGCGCTGCGGTCATCTTGTACATATCGTACAACTCGCCGGAAGAGGTCTTTTGGCCGTGGAATTTCTTGCCATACCAGCTACCGATGCCGCGCTGCTTGAAAGGCTTGTCTTCCAGCATCGGCGTATAGGTTTTGCCAAACACCACATACGGGCGGCTGGCGGCCTTCGAATACGGTTCAACTTTAGGTTCGGCATCCGGAATATCGAGCAAGCCATCAGGCGGCTGATCACCCGGACCATCATCCTTGTAATAACCGCCACGGCCGGAACCGGCTGCCGGCAGCGCCGGCAACGGTTTGCCGGAAGTGGTCCGGGCCACCGGCGGCGACTGCGACGCAGTTTTCAGTGGCGGCGCGCTGCTGCATGCGACCAGCCCTATCGGCAACAGCAAAGACAGCAGGCGCAGGGCACGCTGCATCTGCGGTCGCGATGGCAATGGCGATGTGAGATCAAGCATCGGAAGTCCAGTCAGTAACAGTTTATTCGCGGCAACAGGCCGGCGAATCCGAAGTGTCGCTAAGATACCAGAGTCTGGCCGAAATGCCGAAAAATTGCCCGCAGGAAATCGAACCGTGCCGGATACGCTGTCGCTCAGGTCTGCACCAATTTGCGATGACGCTGAATGCTCATCAAAATACCCGCACCCAACCCCAGGGTTACCAGCGCGGTGCCGCCATAACTCATGAAGGGTAGCGGTACCCCGACCACCGGCAAGATGCCGCTGACCATGCCCATGTTGACGAAGGCGTAGGTAAAGAAAATCATCGTGATGGCACCGGCCAGCAAGCGCGTGAACAAGGTCGGCGCATTGGCGGTGATCATCAGGCCGCGACCGATCAGCAGCAGATACAAGGCCAGCAGGATCAGGTTGCCGATCAGGCCGAATTCTTCCGAGTAAACCGAAAAGATGAAGTCGGTAGTGCGCTCCGGAATGAATTCGAGGTGAGTCTGGGTGCCCATCAGCCAGCCTTTGCCGGTGATGCCGCCGGAACCGATGGCAATCGTCGACTGGATGATATGGAAGCCTTTGCCGAGCGGATCGGAAGTCGGATCGATCAGCATCATCACCCGTTGTTGCTGGTAGTCATGCATGAATGACCAGATCACCGGCAGGCTGGCGCCGACCGCAATCACCAGACCGGTCAGTACTTTCCAGGACAGGCCGGCAAAGAAAATCACGTAGAAGCCGGCCGCCAGCACCAGCAAACCGGTCCCCAGATCGGGCTGACGCACGATCAGACCGACCGGCACCGCCAGCAGCAAGGCGGCAATCAGAAACACATACCAGCGGATCATGCCTTCACGTTTCTGGAAATACCAGGCCAGCATCAGCGGCATGGCGATTTTCATGACTTCCGATGGTTGCACCACCATGCCGATGTTGATCCAGCGGCGCGAGCCTTTCTTGATGATGCCGAACAAAGCCACCGCAATCAGCAGGGTGACGCCAATCGTATAGATCGGCACCGCAAAGCGCAGCAAGGTCTGCGGCGATACATTGGCGGCAATCCACATCGCGATGAACGCAATCAGGATATTGCGCAACTGATCTTCCACCCGCCCCGGGAAATTCATGCCGGCCGAATACAAGGTGACGATGCCGACCGACATGATCAGGAAGATGATCAGCGACAAGGCACCGTCAAACACCGCCAGATGCGGTTTGATGATTTGCCAGATGGGCGGACGATGCAGACTCATGTGTGCGGTTAATCCCTGAGATTGTTGGCAGGTACGGCGGCTGCCGCTGCTTCATCGCTCTTGTCGGCGGCAGTCGCTTTGTCTCCGGCCTTCTTGCCCAACAGATAGTAATCGAGCGCCTTGCGTACCACCGGTGCGGCCGCGGTGGCACCCCAACCGCCGTTTTCCACCACGACCGCAATCGCAATGCGCGGTTTGTCGGTCGGTGCGAATGCGGTGTACAAGGCATTGTCCAGCAAGTGGGTCGCCAGTTTCTTGGCGTCGTACTTCTCGTTTTTCTTGATCGATACCACCTGCGCCGTACCGGTCTTGCCGGCCGAGGTATAGCCGGCGCCGGCAAATACCCGGGCCCCGGTACCTTCGGTGTTCACGCCGGCCATGGCATGTTTGATGACATCGATGTTTTCCTGCTTGAGCGGAATCCGGTAGCTTTCCTTCGGTACCGTGATGGTGCGGGTATGGGTAATGCCGTCCTCGATCATCTTCACCAGATGCGGCTTCATCACCACGCCGTTATTGGCCAGAATCGCGGTGGCCTGCGCCATCTGGATCGGCGTGAAGGAGTTGTAGCCCTGGCCGATGCCGAGCGAAATCGTTTCACCGGCATACCATTTCTTTTGCTCCGGCTTGCGATAGGCGTTGCGCTTCCATGCGGTCGACGGCAACAGACCGCGCCGTTCATGTTCCAGATCGATGCCCGTGATCTGGCCAAAGCCGAACGGTTTCATGAAGTCATGGATGGCATCGACGCCCATGTCATTGGCCAGCATGTAGTAATAGGTATCGCACGACGCCACAATCGACTTGTACATGTCGACCACGCCGTGGCCGCCTTCCTTGTCATCGCGGAATTTGTGATTGCCGAGCCAGAAAAAGCCGGGGTCGCGAATCGAATCGGACGGTTTGCGCTTGCCCAGTTCCAGTGCCGCCAGCGCCATGAATGGCTTATAGGTCGAACCCGGCGGATAGGTGCCGCTCAATGGCCGGTTGACCAGCGGCCGGTCCGGTGAATTGTTCAGCTCATCCCAGCTTTGCTGGTCGATCCCTTCAACGAATACGTTGGGATCGTAAGACGGCTGTGAAACGTAGGCCAGAATATCGCCGGTGGCCGGATCGATTGCCACCAGTGCGCCCTTGCGGTCACCAAAGGCATCTTCGATGACCTTTTGCAATTCGATATCGATCGACAGAATCAGGTTCTGCCCCGGGCTGGCCGGGGTGTGCGACAACGTGCGCACGGCGCGGCCGCCAGCCGAGATTTCGACTTCTTCATAGCCGGTGGTGCCATGCAGTTGTGTTTCGTAACTCTTTTCCAGGCCTTCCTTGCCGATATAGTCGGTGCCGCTGTAATTGGCTTCATCGTCAGAGTCGGCAATGCGCTCAGCATCCTTCTGGCTGATACGGCCGATATAGCCGATCACGTGCGCGGCCGTCTTGCCGTACGGATATTGCCGGAACAGACGGGCCTGAATATCAACGCCGGGGAAACGATAGCGCTGCGCCGTGAACCTGGCGACTTCTTCATCGGTCAAGCGGGTTCTGATCGGCAAGCTCTCGAAATTCTTGGATTCTTCCAGCAGCTTGCGAAAACGACGCCGGTCTTTCGGTTGAATATCGACCAGCGTGCTCAGCTCGTCGACCAGATCATCGAGGCTGGTCTGGATCTTGGACGGCGTGATTTCGAGCGTGTAGGCGGAATAGTTGCGCGCCAGCACCACGCCATTGCGGTCCAGAATCAGGCCGCGATTGGGAACGATGGGCACCACCGAAATGCGATTGTCTTCGGCTTGCGCCGCATAGGCATCGTGGCGCACCACTTGCAGCCAGACAAAGCGTGCCACCAGCAGGGAAAAGCACACCAGCACCAGCACCGCCACCGCGAGCAGACGCAGCCGGAACAGCCGCAGTTCGTGCTCGGTGTTTTTGAACTCAGTCATGCCTGCTCATGCCTCAGATCGGACGGTTGTCATCGCGATTGATGGCGCGTCGTTGCGGCGCCAGCAACAACCAACACACCAATGGCCACAGGATGGCGCAGACGAAACTCTCGCTGAAGTAATACCAGTGCGGGAATTTACCGCTCACCATGAGCTTGACGACCAGTTGCACCGCCTGCGACAACAAGAGCAATGGCAGGATGTGCAAGGCCTGGGTGCCGACCGGAAACCACAGGACACGACGGTGAATCGTGATCGAGAAGTACGACAGCACGGTGTAGGCCAATGCATTTTCGCCGAGCAGGGACGCTTGATTGACATCCATCAGCACGCCCATCAGGAAGGCAATACTGATGCCGACCTTGCGCGGTTCGTGGATGCTCCAGAACACCAGCACCAGGGCGACGAAGTCCGGCACGCCGACCCACTGCCCCCACGGCAGCAAGTTCAGCAGAAAAGCGGCAATCAGCGTCAGTGCAATAAACCAGGGACTGGCCGGCAACAGAATGTAATGCGGATCGTTCATTGAGCAGCGTTCCTGGCAGGTGGCGCAGCCGGCTTCGGCGCCGGAGTTACTGCAGGGGTAGTGGCCGGTGTCGCTGCCGGCCGGGCCGCAGCGGCCGGCGTTGCAGCAGCGGGAGTGGCGGCCGGTGTGACGGCGTTGCCGGGAGCAACTGCAGCGGCGCCTTTACGCGCTTCGCTCGGTGCTTCCTTGCTGGCAGTTTCGGTTTCCTTGCTGCTGTCACGCAGGCGGCGTTTGAGCAACTTGTCGCTCTTGTCGTTATTGCCTTCCGGCTCCGGACGCGGCGATTTGTTTTGTTCCACCAGCAAGATCAGCAATTGCTTGTGACGATCCACCCCGGCCGATGGCAAACAGACAATATGAGCAAATGCGTCGGCCGACTTGGTTTCGACTTGCAACACACTGGCCACTTGCAAGCCCGGCGGGTAAACACCGTCGATGCCGGAAGTCACCAACGCATCGCCTTTTTGAATATCGGCATTCGCCGCCATGAAGCGCAAGTCCAGCACGCCCGACTGACCGCGCCCGTATGCCACGCTGCGCAAACCGTTGCGCAAGACCTGCACCGGAATCGCCTGATCCTTGTCGGTCAGCAGCGTCACTTCGGCGGTGAACGGAAACACCCGGGTCACCTGGCCGACAATACCGATATCGTCGATCACCGGCTGGCCGGGTGCGACGCCTTGCTGGGAACCGCGATTGAGGATGATCTTGCGTGTGAACGGATCGCGCGCGTCGTACAGAATTTCACCGACGACCGATTTGATGGCAATCCGCTGTTGCATATTCAACAAGCTGCGCAACTGGGCGTTTTCGACGGCCATTTGTTTCTCTTGTTGCAACAGTTGGGCATTGACTGCCTGCTGGTGCCGCAATTCCTGATTTTCTTTTTGCAAACCCGACAGCGAAGAAAAGTAATCTCCTGCCTTGTAAGCAGCGTCGCGTGGCATCAATGCCAGCATTTGAAACGGGTAAAGTACAGTGCCAACTGCTTGCCGGATGGTCGACAGCGCATGCATGCGGGCGTCGACGATCAGCATCGCAACCGCAATCAGTGCAAAAAAGCCGGCGCGGGCGCGGGCCGAGGCACCTTGCTTGAAAAGTGGTGGAGTATCCATTGTGGTCAGGCCGAAACCAAAACTTGCGGCCCGCGGCGGGGCGGCAACAACACAACACCAACAGGCGCCAGATCGGCGAGGACGCAGAACGATGAACGAGCAGCCGAGGTTTCGCCGTCTGACGGATCAGTGATCCGCCCAACCGGCAACGTCGGCTTGTGCTCTGTCATATTCTCGTTTCAGTTCCTCGGATTGAAAAGGCTCCCGGCGCTGTTATTCGTTGGAGAAGATCGAACCCAGCTTGTCCATGCGATCCAGCGCCATGCCGGAACCACGAACCACGCAGGTCAGCGGGTCTTCCGCCACGATCACCGGCAGGCCGGTTTCTTCCATCAGCAAACGGTCCAGATCGCGCAGCAAGGCGCCACCACCGGTCAGCATCATGCCCTTTTCGGCAATGTCGGCACCCAGTTCCGGCGGCGTCTGTTCCAGCGCGTTCTTGACGGCCGAGACGATGTTGTTGAGCGGATCGGTCAGCGCTTCCAGAATTTCGTTGCTGGAAATGGTGAACGAACGTGGAATGCCTTCGGACAGATTGCGGCCCTTGACTTCCATTTCCTTGACTTCGGAGCCCGGGAACGCAGAGCCGATGGCCTTTTTGATGGCTTCAGCAGTTTGTTCGCCGATCAGCATGCCGTAATTGCGACGGATGTAGTTGACGATGGCTTCATCGAACTTGTCGCCGCCGACCCGGACCGATCCCTTGTAGACCATGCCGCCGAGCGAAATGATACCGACTTCAGTGGTACCGCCGCCGATATCGACCACCATCGAGCCGGTGGCGTCGGAAACCGGCAGACCGGAGCCAATCGCTGCTGCCATCGGTTCTTCGATCAGATAAACCTGGGAAGCGCCGGCGCCGAGCGCCGATTCGCGAATGGCGCGACGTTCCACCTGCGTCGAGCCGCACGGTACGCAAATGATGATGCGTGGTGACGGACGGAACAGCTTGGAGTCATGCACCATGCGGATGAATTGCTTGAGCATTTGCTCAGTCACGGTGAAATCGGCAATCACGCCGTCTTTCATCGGGCGAATCGCTTCGATATTGCCCGGGACCTTGCCCAGCATCTGTTTTGCTTCTTTGCCAACTGCCTGAATCGTCTTCTTGCCGTTGGGGCCGCCTTGCTGGCGGATCGCCACAACCGACGGCTCGTCCAGCACGATGCCTTGGCCGCGCACGTAGATCAGTGTGTTCGCTGTACCCAGGTCAATGGCGAGGTCGTTAGAGAAATAACTGCGTAAAAATCCAAACATGAATTGTCCTGATGCGCCAAAACTGCGCGCTTTGCATTTTGAGTGGGGGGATGTCTTTTATGACTGCGGCGACACAAATACGGCGCCAGCGAGGCATTAGTCGTGCATTCTACCTTATAATTTGGCAGAAACCAGCAGGCATCTCAGTCAAAAATCCTCGCTTGATGCAAGATTTTTCGATGTTTTTGCCCGCATTTACGAGCTATAAGACGCGCCTTTTCAACATTCTTGCCTCGCGCACCTTGCGCCCCTTCCTATCATGTCACTCGTCCTTTCCGATGTAAAACGTATCGCCAGCCTGTCCCGTCTCGAATTGACGGATGAACAGGCCGGCCAGACGCTTGAAAAACTGAACGGCATTTTTGCGCTGGTCGAACAGATGAAAGCCGTCGATACCACCGGCATCGAACCACTGAGCCATCCGATTGCGGCCTTCACCGACAACATCGCGCTGCGTCTGCGCGACGATGTGGTGACCGAAGAAAATCACCGCGCGGATTATCAGCAACCGGCCCCTGCCACCCAGGACGGCCTGTATCTGGTGCCCAAGGTCATCGAATAAAAAAGCAGCATCGAACATATAGCGACTACTCTTCTCATGCATACCAAAACCATCAAAGAATTATCGGCCTTGTTACAGTCGCGGAAAATTTCCGCGACCGAACTCGCCACGCTGTTTCTCGACCGCATCAAGCACAGCGATCTCAATGCATTCCTGCATGTCGACAGCGCGCTGACACTGCGCCAAGCCGCCGCTGCCGACCAGCGTCTGACGACCAATGACGTGACGCCACTGACCGGTGTGCCGATTGCGCACAAGGATATTTTCGTCACCCGCGACTGGCGCACGACTGCCGGTTCGCGCATGCTGGAAAATTACACCAGCCCGTTCGATGCAACCGTGGTGCAGCAGTTCAACGCCACCGGCACCGTCACGCTGGGCAAGCTCAACTGCGACGAATTCGCGATGGGTTCAGGCAATGAAAATTCCTATTTCGGCGCGGTCAAAAATCCATGGGACAAGACCGCCGTACCCGGTGGTTCTTCCGGCGGTTCGGCAGCGGCGATTGCGGCGCGTCTGACACCGGCCGCCACCGCCACCGACACCGGTGGCTCGATCCGGCAACCGGCTGCTTTCTGCGGCGTCACCGGTATCAAACCGACCTACGGCAGCGTCTCGCGCTTCGGCATGATTGCCTTCGCATCGTCGCTCGATCAGGGCGGGCCGATTGCCAAGACTGCGGAAGATTGCGCGCTGCTGCTCAACGCCATGACCGGTTTCGACCAACGTGATTCGACCAGCCTGGAACGTCCGCAAGAAGATTTCACGCGCTCGCTCAATGACAGCCTGCAAGGTTTGCGCATCGGTGTGCCGCGTGAATTTTTCGGCGCCGGCCTGGCACCCGATGTGGAACAGGCAGTACGTGAAGCATTGCGCGAATACGAAAAGCTGGGCGCCACGCTGGTCGATATTTCGCTGCCGAAAACCGAGTTGTCGATCCCGGTGTATTACGTGATTGCACCGGCTGAAGCATCGTCCAATCTGAGCCGCTTCGATGGCGTCCGTTATGGTCATCGCGCAGCCGATTACAAAGATCTGGCCGACATGTATCAGAAGACCCGCGCCGAAGGTTTCGGCGATGAAGTCAAACGCCGCATTCTGGTCGGTGCTTATGTACTGTCGCATGGTTATTACGACGCCTACTATTTGCAAGCGCAAAAGATTCGTCGCCTGATCGCGCAGGATTTCCAGAATGCCGTCACCGGTCCGAACCGGTTGTGCGACGTCATCATGGGTCCGGTAGCACCAACCGTGGCATGGGATCTCGGCGACAAGACCGATGATCCGGTGGCTAATTATCTGGCGGATATTTTCACGTTGTCGACCAGTCTGGCCGGCTTGCCGGGCATGTCGGTTCCCTGTGGTTTCGGTCAGGGCGAAAAGAATGCGAAACGTCCGGTCGGCCTGCAAATCATCGGCAATTATTTTGATGAAGCCCGGTTGCTGAATGTCGCGCACCAGTTCCAGCAAGCGACTGACTGGCATCAACGCGCACCGGCCTGAGCCTGACGGCATCGCCACCAATCAAAAAGAATTCGTGAGGACACCATGCAGTGGGAAGTAGTCATCGGTCTGGAAACGCATACGCAGCTTTCGACCCAATCCAAGATTTTCAGCGGTTCATCAACCCGTTTCGGTTCTGAACCCAACACCCAGGCCAGCCCGGTTGATCTGGCATTGCCCGGCGTGCTGCCGGTGCTCAATCGCGGCGCCGTGGAACGGGCGATTCAGTTCGGCCTGGCGATCGGTGCGACGATTGCGCCGCGCTCGATCTTTGCGCGCAAGAATTATTTCTATCCGGATTTGCCCAAGGGCTATCAGATCAGCCAGTTCGAAATTCCGGTGGTGCAAGGCGGCAAGGTGTCCTATGTGCTGGAAAAAGATGGCAAGAGCGAAATCAAATCGCTGCAACTGACCCGCGCCCATCTGGAAGAAGATGCCGGCAAGTCACTGCATGAAGATTATCAGGGCATGACCGGGATCGACCTCAATCGTGCCGGCACACCGCTGCTGGAAATCGTGACCGAACCCGACATGCGCAGCGCCGCCGAAGCAGTGGCTTATGCCAAGGCCTTGCATTCGCTGGTGATGTGGCTCGGCATTTGCGACGGCAACATGCAGGAAGGTTCATTCCGCTGTGATGCCAACGTCTCGGTACGTCCGGTCGGCCAAAAGGAGTACGGCACCCGCTGCGAAATCAAGAATCTGAACTCGTTCCGTTTCATGGAAGACGCGATCAACTTTGAAGTGCGACGCCAGATTGAATTGATCGAAGACGGCGGCACGGTGCGGCAGGAAACCCGCCTGTACGATCCGGATCGCAAAGAAACCCGCTCCATGCGCAGCAAGGAAGATTCACAGGATTACCGCTACTTCCCGGATCCCGATCTGCCGCCGCTGATGATCGCGCAAGAATGGATTGATCGCGTCAAGGCTTCAATGCCGGAATTGCCGGCCGCGATGCGCGAGCGTTTCGTCAGCGATTACGCCTTGCCTGAATATGATGCGCTGGTGCTGACGCAATCGAAGAGCATGGCCACTTACTTTGAAGCGGTGGTCGCGCAAGCGGGCAAGGATCAGGCCAAGCCGGCCGCCAACTGGCTGATGGGTGATGTGGCCTCGACCGTGAATCGCGAAGGCATCGATATCGCCGCCGCTCCAGTCAATGCCGTGCAATTTGCGCTGCTGCTCAAACGCATCGCCGACGGCACCATTTCCAACAAGATCGCCAAGGAAGTCTTTGCCGGCATGTGGGAAGCCAACAGCGACAAGAAAACCCTGGCCGATGACATCATCGAAGCCAAGGGCCTCAAGCAGATTTCCGACAGCGGCGCGCTGGAAGCGATTGTCGATCAGGTGCTGGCGGGCAATGCCAAGTCGGTGGAAGAGTTCCGCGCCGGCAAGGAGCAAGCCATCAATGCGCTGATCGGGCAAGCAATGAAGGCTACCAAGGGCAAGGCCAATCCGGCCCAGCTGACGGAGTTGCTGCGCAAGAAACTGACTGCCTGATTCGCGCTGTCGACGTTTGAGATCAAGGCTGCTGCCGGCAACGGTAGCAGCCTTTTTCATGTCGCAACGGATCGCGCGACAAGTCCGCATAACCATATGCGATCTTATTATTTGCAGCGATAGCAGGTGTGCGAGTGTAATGACAGATTGCACGGCGCGTTGGCCAGCGCCCGCCTCTTTCGGAGTCCATTCATGTCTGGTACCACCGCCTTGCTCACGCCCGCCTCTGCATCTGCGGCAGCGCGCAACACATTTACGATCCGGCGGCTCGACGATGCGCCGCTGGGCGCGGAAATCACCGGTCTCGATCTCAGCCGGCCGCTGGCCGAAAAAGAGCTGGCCCGGATTCGCAGCGCGCTGGTGGAACATGGCGTGCTGGTCTTTCGCGAACAACGCATATCACCGGAACAACACATCGCCTTCAGCCGCCGCTTCGGTCCGTTGCAAGTGCACGTATTGAATCGCTTCCATCTGCAGCATCATCCGGAAATTCTGATCGTTTCCAACGTGATTGAAAACGGCCAGCCAATCGGACTGGTGGATGCTGGTGCCGACTGGCATTCAGATTTGTCCTACATGCCCAAGCCGAGTCTCGGTTCATTGCTGCATTCGCAGGAATTACCAGCCGAGCAAGGCGATACCCAATTCGCCAATATGTTCGCCGCGTATGACAGCCTGCCGGCCGATGTCAAACAGACACTGGAGGGACGGCGTGCGGTGCACTCCTATGTCTACCGCTATCGCCGCCTGCAAAAACTCTCTCCGTGGCGGGCCGACCTGACGCAACAGCAAATCGACGCCGTGCCCGAGGTGGATCATCCGGTCATCCGCATCCATCCGGAAAGCGGACGCAAGGCCTT
Source organism: Herbaspirillum autotrophicum (assembly GCF_001189915.1). Taxonomy (GTDB): domain Bacteria; phylum Pseudomonadota; class Gammaproteobacteria; order Burkholderiales; family Burkholderiaceae_D; genus Herbaspirillum; species Herbaspirillum autotrophicum. Next base: position 19,704 of record NZ_LFLS01000019.1, on the reverse strand, counting down.
GTTTGTGAGTGAAGGGTTCACCTCGCATATTCTCGGCCTGCCCCAGGATGAAAGTGATGCCCTGCTGAAATTTCTGCATGAGCACAGCGTACAAGCCGGCAACGTCTATCGCCACCGCTGGCGCGCGCATGACATGGTGTTTTGGGACAACCGCAGCACCATGCATTACGCGCCAATCACCCCGCAACATCTGCGCCGCACCTTGTACCGCACCACGGTCGAAGGTGACGTGCCGCTGTAAGCCGCCAGGCTGCCGTCCGGTCTTTTGATGCAGTTCCTTGCCATTTCTGCAATGGCAAGGAACATCATCGTCATGCTACAGTCCAATCCGCGTACTCCGGTTCCGACCGGTCATTTCCCAAAATCAAAATATCGCCACCAGGAGGAAACGTCGATGACCTTTCGCACAACGTTCTTGATCGCAGTACTTGCGCTCGTTGGCATTTTTGCCGCCATCAACTGGTCCGCATTCCTCACGCCGACCGCGTTGTCGCTGGTGTTCACCGACTTTCAGGCCCCGCTGGGGCTGGTCATGCTGGGTATCGTGATTGCCCTCAGTGCAATTTTCCTGTTGTACATTCTGGCGCAACAGACTTCGGTGCTGCTCGATAACCGGCGTCTGACCAGGCAACTGGAGTCGCAACGCGACCTGGCCGATCAGGCAGAAAAATCCCGGTTTACCGAATTGCGCGCGTTTCTGCAGGCCGAATTGCTACAACTGCAACAACGCAGCGATGGCTATCAGTCGGTATTGACCGGCAAACTGGAGGCGCTGGAACGGGAAGTGAACCGCCGCGCCGAGCAAACTGAAAATACGGTGGCGGCACAGGTAGGAGAACTGGATGACCGGTTGCAACGTCTGGGCGTTGGCATCAAACCGGTCTAGGAGACGCATGAATCAGCCATGCGGCTTGTGCCGCATGGCAAGCAATCAAACCCCGTAGCGCGTGCGATACGCTGCTACGGCATCCTTGTATTGTCCGAGCTGGGCATCGGCACCGGCACGCGACAGGTATGTCAGCAAATCATCCAGATTACCGATTGAAATCACCGGCATGTCGAACTCCCGGGCCACTTCCTGCACGGCCGAATTGGCCGACAGTGCATCATCCTTGCCCGAGCGCTCCATGCGGTCCAGCGCAATCAGCACGGCGCACGGCGTAGCACCGGCGGCACGGATCAGATTGACCGACTCGCGCACCGACGTCCCCGCCGACACCACGTCATCGATAATCACCACGCGGCCTTGCAGTTTGGCGCCGACAATCGTGCCGCCTTCGCCGTGATCCTTGGCTTCCTTGCGGTTGTAGGCAAACGGCACGTTACGGCCTTTGCCTGCCAGGGCAACTGCGGTCGCCGATGCCAGCGTAATGCCTTTATAGGCGGGGCCGAACAGCATGTCGTACTCAAGGCCGGAGTCTTGCAACGTCTGCGCATAGAATTGCGCGATCTGCGCCAATGCCACGCCTTCATTGAACAAGCCGGCGTTGAAGAAATACGGCGAGGTACGCCCGGCCTTGGTGACGAATTCGCCAAACCGCAAAACGCCGGCGGAAACCGCAAATTCGATGAATTCCTGTCTTAAGTTGCTCACGTGCATTCCTGAAAAATGAAATCGGTTGATTCCGGGAACAAACCCTGGATAACCCGCATTTTAAATGAATCGGTTATGCTCTGATTTTTTTCAGACCGATACCCGATGCCTAAAATCATTTCCGCCAATCTGAACGGTATCCGCTCCGCCGCCAAAAAAGGCTTCTTTGAGTGGATCGCCAAAGAATCTGCCGATTTCATCTGCGTACAGGAATTGAAAGCGCAAGAACCCGACATGACCACCCAGTTCCTGACGCCGGATGGCTACATCGGGCATTTCCATTACGCCGAGAAAAAGGGTTACTCCGGCGTCGGCGTGTATAGCAAGCGTCAACCCAACGCCGTGCGCATCGGCTTTGGCGATGCCGAGTTCGATGCCGAAGGCCGTTACGTCGAATGCGATTTCGGTGACCTGACCGTGATTTCGCTGTATTGCCCGTCCGGCTCATCGAGCGAAGAACGTCAGGCCGCCAAGTTCCGTTTCATGGAAGTCTTCCTGCCGCACTTGCAGGCATTGAAAGACAGCGGCCGCGAAATCGTGATCTGCGGCGACTGGAATATCGCCCACAAGGAAATCGATCTGAAGAACTGGAAGAGCAATCAAAAGAATTCCGGCTTCCTGCCAGAAGAACGGGCATGGCTGACGCGCATTTTCGATCAGCTCGGACTGGTTGACGTCTACCGCCGCCTGCATCCGGACACCACCGGCGAGGCGTATACCTGGTGGAGCAATCGCGGTCAGGCCTGGGCCAACAACGTCGGTTGGCGCATCGATTATCACATCGCTACTGCCGGCATTGCCGCCAAGGCCAAGAGCGCATCGATCTACAAGGATGAGCGCTTCTCGGATCACTCGCCGCTGATCATCAGCTACAGCGAATAAGCCTGTTTCAGGATGGCTGTCGGCTGCGGCGCTGCGAACGGATGTTTCCCAGCAAGGCTCCCGACAGAATCGCCACCGTGGCGAATTTGGTTTCGGTAGTGAAGGCATAACCGTTCACCAGAATCAGCAACAAGGTCGACAGCAAGGGCGTCAGATAGGCCAGTGCGCCGACCGCGCGCGGATCGCCGTGTTTGAGTGCGATATCCCAAGTCAGGAAAGCGACACCCATTGGCCCCAGACCGAGTCCGGCGAGCAGCATGACATCTTGGGCGCTCAGATCGAAGATGGCCGAACTGCCGTACAACGCCAGATGTAGCAATACCGATCCGGCACCCGCCATCAGGCAGCAGGCAGCGATCGCAGCGGTTGGAAACGGTGGCAGACGGCGACAGCCAAGCGAGTAACTGGCCCAGACAAAAGCGGCGGCAATGGCGCTCAGATAACCCCACACATGTTCGCCTGACAGCGACAACCGGTCACCACCGAGAATCATCACGGCGCCGCTGCAACCGAGCAAGGCGCCGATGATATTCCAGCCACTGAGACGATTGCCCGGCAAGAACAGCGGCGTCAGCAATACGATCAGCAACGGCCACATGTATTGCAGCAGATTGACTTCGACCGCCGGCGCCATGGCAAACGCGATGAACAGCAGTGCGTGATAACCGAACAGGCCGCCGGTAGCCAGCAGATAAGTCTGCGGCGAGGCGGACCACGCACCGCGCTGCCAGACCCCGGTGAGACCGCCCACCATCAGCGCCAGCCCGGAACTGAGCAATGGCGGCACATGGCTGATGCGGTCCGTGAGCAAGGCCAGCGAAGCCCAGACGACAATCGTAAACAAGGCTGCCAGCAGCGCCCGTGCATTCATCTGCTACTCTCCGAAGTGGGTTCGGGCGGCCGCAATGGCCGGCGCCGAAAGTCCGGTATTGTAGAACAATGCTTGCGTGATCAATAAATGATTGCCAGCGGCGATTGCCGGCCGGCAATGCATCAGCGGTGGGCCTGGCTGCGCATCGGCGCCGGTTCGGCGGTTTCTTCCTGGCTGGCGTTGATGCGGCTCTTGCGCAGCATGCCGGCGGCGTCCAGCACCGCGTAGGCGGTCGAACAGAACAGCGAGTGCATGCGGCGCATGTCGCTGATCAGGTCCAGATGCAGCGAGCTGGTTTCGATACTCTGCTGAGTCTCGCCGGCCAACCGGATCAGGTGGGTCTGGGCATAAGTGCGTTCCAGATCGCGGAAGGCTTCCTTTTCGGCCAGCAGCCGCCGCGCGCTTGGCAGATCGTTATTGAGAAAGACCGACAAACCGAGCCGCAAACTGGTCAGCAACCGTGCATGCATTTCCGTGACTTCACTCATGCCGGCCTGAGAGAAGGTTTTCTGCGGTGCAATTTTCTTGCTCTCGACCCCCTTCACAATCCGTTCGATGATATCGCCGGCCTGCTCCAGATTGATGGTCAGTGTCACGATGTCGGTCCAGCGCCGCACTTCCCTGGCGCTCAGTTCTTCACGCGAAACCCGCGCCAGATACATTTTGACTTCGGTGTACAACTTGTCGACATCATCATCGAGCTTGCGGATCTGGTCGGCGCGCAACTGATCATTATCGCGAATCACCAGCAGCAGACTGACCAGCATGCTTTCGATGATGTCGCCGATGCGCAGCACTTCACGCGCGGCATTGGCCAGCGCCAGCGACGGCGTATCGATGGCGGCCGGATCCAGATGACGCGACTTGATCATGTCGCCGTCGCTTTCCGATTCCGGCAACAAGCGCACGCACAAGCGCGCCATCGGTTCGACCAGCAACAGCAGCAGACTGCAACGCACGGAGTTGTAAAGCACGTGAAACGCCACCACGCCAAAGCGCAGGTCAGTCGTCAGGAAGCTGATCCAGACCTGAACATAATCAACCAGCGGCAGCACCACTACCGCACCGCTGAGCCGGAACAGCATGCTGCCCAGCGCTACCCGGCGACCGGCCACATTCTGGCTGGCGGCGCTCAGCAAGGCCAGAATGCCGCTGCCCAGATTGGCGCCGATGACCAGACACAACGCCACTTTCAATGAAATCACGCCGGAGGTGGCCAGCGTCGCCGCCAGCAACACCGCCGCCAGACTGGAATAGGTGAGCATGGCGAACACCGCGCCGATCACCGCGTCGAGCATGACATCGCCGGTCAGCGATGAGAACAGCACCTTCATGCCGGCGCCTTGCGTCATCGGCCGGGTAGTGGCGCTGATCAGTTCCAGCGCCAGCAGAATCAGGCCGAGTCCGATTGCGGCGCGGCCGAGCCGGCCGATATGGGTATGCCGGCGCGACAGATAGACCAGCACGCCGCAGAAAATCAGCAACGGCGACAACCACGACAGATCGAAACTGAGCACGCCGGTCATCAGTGCCGTACCGACATCGGCACCGAGCATGATGGTCAGCGCCGGTGCCAGACTGATCATGCCCTGCGCGACAAAAGAACACACGATGACGGCGGTGGCGTTACTGCTCTGGACCAGACTGGTGACGCCGATGCCGGCCATGAATGCAAAACTGCGACGCGTGATGCTGGTACTCAGAACACGTCGCAGTTGTGCTCCGTACACGCGCAGGATATCAGTGCGGACAATATGCGTGCCCCACACCAATAATGCCAGCGACGATAACAGATTAAGCAGTGTGGTCATGGCCCGATAAAAGGTGCTGCGTCAATTCGGCGAACCCGGCGCCGTAGGAATGATGGGTGATGAAATGCGGCGGATGCGGCAAGCGATCGGCAAACTCAAGTACATTGGCAACGCCGACCGACAGCGGGAAATACGCAAACATCGGTGCATCGTTTGGCGAATCGCCGGCAAATACACAACGGGCGCGTTGCGCCGCATCGCTCAAATCGATGCCATAGCGTTCTTGCATCATGATGCGCGCCATGCTCAGTTTATCGTAATCGCCGAACCAGCCGTTGACATGAATCGAACTGATCTTGGCAGTCATGCCGGCCGCTTCCATGATAGCGACAATACGGTCAATATCATCATGCCCCAGCGCCGGCACATCTTCGCAAAAATCAATCGCCACATCATATTGACGGCAAAACTGATCGGATGCCACGGCGCATCCCGGCACTTCTTTCAATACTTGAGCGATCACGGCATCCATGCGCGCGGCATTGGCGGCACGGCTGCCGGCATCGAGCAAATGCCGGGTATGCATTTTGTGCGATACCGGGTCGTGCCACATGTACAGTGCGCCGTTTTCGCCAATGATGCCATCCACCGGCCACATGCGGGCGATCTGATCGCACCAGCCGGCCGGACGACCGGTGACCGGAATCACGCGCAGACCAGCACGTTGTAAAGTTTCCAGCGCCGCATATGCCTGCGCGCTCAATTTGCCATCGGTCGTCAGCGTATCATCGATATCGGTGAAGACGGTGGTGACCTGCCCGTACGGCAACTGGTCCAGTGATTTCATGCCAACTCCAGTAACTGCGGTTGATGATCCGACGCCTTGGTCTTGCCATCGATTTTGAAAGTGCGTACATGCGGCAGCAAATCTTCGCTGGCGAAAATGAAGTCACAGGCGAATGCTTCTTCCCATTGCTCGCGATCATAGACACCGACATTGTGCGGATGCGGTTGATTGCCGTTGAGGTACTCCCAGGTATCGACCAATCGCGGCACGCCGGGTTCCAATTTTTCCTGCAAACGCTCGTGCAAAGGATCTTCCGGACGGAAATTGAAATCGCCGGTCAGAATCACTTTGCTGGTTTGCGCGAACGCGTGATACGGCGACGGGCCGGTCTCGCACACCCGGCTGCGCAGCGCGCGCAAGGACGTTTCGGCGTGATAGTTGCGGATCGCTTCTACCTGCTGTTTGCGCTGCAATTGCGAATAGTATTCAAGATGGGTATTCATGACGCGCACTGGTCCCAGCGGCGTATCCAGCGTCACTTCCAGCAACACCCGCGGCATGCTGATGACGTCGGCATCAGCCGGCCACGGCAACTGATGGCGCAGGACGCGCAACACCGGATAGCGCGACAGCACCATGTTGCCGAAACAACGGCGGCTGCCGTCGGCGGCGGCCACATCGACTGCTGCGGCCGGCACCGGCGTAAAGCCGGGCAGCAAATCCGCAAATATTTCGAACTGGTTTTCGCCAGCGCTGCCGGCCAGCGACGGAAAATTCGCCGCCACTTCCTGCAGGCACAGGACATCAAAATCACCCAGCTTGCGCGCATCGGCAACAATGCGCTGCGGATCAACCTTGCCGTCGACCCCGCGCGACCATTGGATATTCCAGCTAATCAGTTTCACGATATCCCCTTTGCGCTTAACGAATCCCGGCGCGCATGAACGACTGCACGAACTGACGCTGGAACAACAGGAACGCCAGCAACAACGGTGCCGATGTCATCAGCGTGGCCGAGGTGATGATCGACCAGTCAACGCCCTGATCGGTCGAGGAAAACACTTGCAGACCGACGGTGAGCGGACGCGATTCCACCGAATTGGTTACGATCAGCGGCCACAGGAAATTGTTCCAGTGGGTACTGACCGACACCAGCCCGAATGCCAGGTAAATCGGCTTGGCCAGCGGCACATAGACTTTCATCAGGGTCTGCCAGGCGCTCGCGCCTTCCACGGTGGCGGCTTCATCGAGCTCACGCGGCACGGTCTTGAACGTTTGTCGCAACAGGAAAATGCCGAACGCCGAGGCAAAGTAAGGCAAGCCGATCGACAGAATCGTATCGCGCAAGCCGAGCAGATTCATGGTGTTGTAGTTTTCCACGATCAGGATGTCGGGCATCACCATCAATTGCATCAGGACCAGCATGAACATGATGTTGCTGCCGCGGAATTCAAATCGTGCAAACGCGTATGCAGCCATGGTCGACAACACCATCTGCGCGGCCAGAATCATCGTTACCAGCAAGAAGGTATTGAGGAAGTAACGCGGAAACGGCGCTGCTTCCCAGGCATTGATGAAATTCTGCATCGTCAATGGCGCGGTCAGCGAAAAGCGCGTGGCGAATTCAGCCGGATGGAATGCGGTCCAGATGGCATACACCAGCGGCAACAACCAGAGTATTCCCAATACCCAGGCAGCAATGGTTTCCAGTATCTTGTTCGATTCGCCGAACGGATTGGTTTGTGCGGAGATCATTGGTAGTGTGTCCTGCGGTCGAGAATACGGAATTTGATAATGGCAACCACGGCCAATACCATCAACAACACTACCGTCAAGGCAGCGGCATAAGCCGAATCCCAGAAACTGAAACCGACTTCATAAATGTAGTACAGCAGCAAGGAGCTGGCGTTGTCCGGTCCGCCCTTGGTCATCACCACGATATGGTCAACCAGACGGAACGAGTTGATCAGCGCATTGATCAGCACGAACAAGGTGGTCGGCATCAGCAGCGGAAATTGCACGCGCCAGAAATACTGCCAGCGCGAAGCGCCTTCCAGGCCGGCGGCTTCGGCCAGTGTCGGTGAAATCTGTTGTAAGGCGGCCAGATAGAAAATCATGAAGAAGCCGGCTTCTTTCCAGATCGCCACCACCATCATCGAACCGAGGACGGTATTCGGATTGCCGAGCCAGTTATGCGACGGCAAGCCGAGGGCCTGCGTCACCTGCTCCAGCAAGCCATATTGCGGGGTATAAAAGAACAGCCAGATATTAGCCACGGCAATCATCGGCAGCACCGTCGGCGTGAAATACGCCAGTCGCAGCACGCCACGTCCGAGCAGTTTGTCGTTGACCCACAAAGCCATCATGATCGCCAGCGCAATCGATACCGGGATGGTGCCGAGGGCAAACCAGAGATTGTTGATCAGCGCTTTCCAGAAAACCGGATCGTCAGCCATCAACGCATAGTTTTCCAGGCCGACAAAAACTGCCGGATTAGCGCCCTTGGGGGTCGAAAAAAAGCTGTGCCAGATGGTCGCGATGGCCGGATAGTGCGTAAACGCCACCAGCAACACCAGTGCCGGCAACAGCAGCAACCAGGGCGTTACGGAAGAGTGAGTGCGATTCATGAAATGCCTTTGCCGTCATGCGGCAGTATCTTTAGGTCGTAGTGCGGTGCGGCGGTATCAAACAACCGCCGCACCGCGGGCGATCAACGGTTCCAGCTACGCAGAATGCGGTCTGATTCGCGTTGTGCGTCCTTGAGTGCAGCTTCCGGCGTCTTGGTGCCGGACAATGCAGCTTGCAGGTTATCGTTGAGTGCCTTGGTCACGCGTTGGTTGTCATGGGTCGACAACTCGGCCACGCTGTACTTCAATTGCTCACGTGCCACACCAGCGGCCGGAACTTCTTGCAGGTACTTCTTCATTTCCGGGGTATCCCATGCATCCTGACGGGTTGCCACGTAACCGGTAGCGATACTCCATTGCGCCGCGCGTTGCGGTTCGGTCGACCAGCGAATGAACTTCAACGCCGCCTTTTGCTGTTCCGGCGTGGTCTTGTTGAACACGTAGAAGTTGCCGCCGCCGGTCGGGCTTCCCGGATGCTTGGCTGCCGGCAGCATGGCCACGCCGAACGGGAAGCTGGCGTTGGCGCGCAGGTTGGTCAGATTGCCGGTGGTGGTCCAGATCATGGCCGCTTTCTGCTCCAGGAAGTCCTTCGGCGTAGTACCCCATTCGATCACGCCGCTTGGCATCACCTTGTGCTTGGCCGACAGATCAACCCAGTATTGCAGGGCTTCTACTGCACCCGGTTTGTCGAAGTAAGTCTTGGTACCAGCCTGATTCATCAGGATCGTATCGTTCGGCGTGGTCATGCCCTGGAAAATCCAGTAAGTGAAGCCGGTCGATGGAATCTTGATACCCCATTGCTGGACGTTGCCGTTGGCATCGCTCTTGGTCAGCTTCTTGGCGAAAGAAACGGTTTCCGCCCAGTTGGCCGGCGCCTTTTCAGGATTCAGGCCAGCTTCCTTGAACAGATTCTTGTTCCAGAACATGACGATGGTCGAACGCTGGAACGGAATGCCCCAGGTCTTGCCGCCGGTCTGGCTGTTTTCCATGAAGCCCTTGTAGAAGCCGCCGATCCATTTCTTGTCGTCAGCCGACGAGGCCAGGCTGTCGATCGGGACGATGGCGTTTTCATCCACCAGCGTAAACAAGTCGGTCGACAACAGTACGGCGACGGTCGGCGGCGTGCCGCTCTTGTGCGCAGTCAGCGCCTTGACGATACTTTCCTGATACGTGCCGGCGTACACCGCCTTGATCTTGATATCGGGATTTTGTTTTTCAAACTCGGTCACCATGCTGTCGATGGTCTTGGTGACCGGGCCGCCAACGGCGACCGGGTAATACAGCGAAATTTCGACTGGATTGGCAGCAAACGCCGGGGCCGCACCAAGTGCTGCACCAGCGGCCAGGACGGCCATGGATTTCAGTATGAATCTACGCATGAGGATCTCCCCTGTTTAATAATCGTGAAATGGATGGAAAAGCGAATTACATCAAGCGACCTGACGCCGCAAACCGGTCTTCTTGTCGAAGAAATATTGGTTCGCCACATCCCAGCCCAGTTGAACGGTGTTGCCCGGCACCAGTGCCAATTGCCCGGGTACGCGCACCAGCAGTGACGCAGTCCCGATTTTGGCGCCCACAATCGTGTCGGCACCGAAATATTCAATGTTTTCCACTTGCGCGGCGACACCTTGCTCAACCAGTTGGATATGCTCCGGACGCACGCCCAGTTGCCATTCTTCGCTGGCGTTGTGCGGCAGGATCGCCGGTCCGTTGCTACCCTCGATCACCATACCGGCCGGGGTCTGGCTCAGCGACAGGATGTTCATTGGCGGTGTGCCGATGAAACGGGCGGCAAATACCGATGCCGGTTGCGCATACAGTTCCGCCGGTGGCGCATCTTGTTCGATACGGCCATCGCGCAACAGGATCACTTGATCCGCCATGCTCATCGCTTCGGTCTGATCATGCGTGACGTACACCATGGTGATGTTCAGTTGCTGTTGCAGCGCACGGATTTCGCGCCGCATTTCTTGCCGCAATTGCGCATCCAGATTCGACAACGGTTCATCCATCAGACACACCGGGGTTTCGGCGATGATGGCGCGACCCAGCGCCACGCGCTGTTGCTGACCGCCGGACAACTGTCCCGGACGCCGGTCCAGCAAATGGCTCAAACCGAGAATGTCGGAGACACGCTTGAGACGCGATTCGAAATTCTTGCTCGGTTCCTTGCGCACGCGCACGCCGAACAGAATGTTGTCGCGCACATTCAGATGCGGAAACAAGGCGTAGGATTGAAACACCATGGCGATCTTGCGTTGTGCCGGCGGCAGGTTGGTGACATCGCGTTCACCGATGCGAATCACACCGGTCGACGGTGTATCGAGACCGGCAATCAGACGCAAGGTGGTCGACTTGCCGCAGCCCGACGGGCCAAGCAAGACCGTGAACGCACCCGATTTCACTTCGAAATCAATGCCTTTGACGGCTTGGGCATCGCCCCAGTTTTTTGTGATGCCTTGTAGCGAAATTGCTGCCATCGCGCAGTCCCCTCAATAGTAGATAGTTGATTCAGTTCGCCGCTTTGGCGGCAAGATATTCGGCAAATGCAGTACGTTGCTGTTCACTCATGTGCAAGCCGCATTTGGTACGACGCCACAAGATATCGTCGGCATCGCGTGCCCACTCATTGAGGAGCAGGTACGCCACTTCACGTTCCACCAGACCGCCGCCGAAATCACGCCCCAGTTCAGCCTTGGTTTGTGCTTCCCGCAGAATTTCGTAGGCATTCAGACCATGCCGTCCGAACAGGCGGGTCAGGAAATGCTGATCGAGTTGCGGGTATTTCTTTTGCAACAGGTCCAGCTGACCGGCACGATTGACGCGCTCGAATTCGCCACCGGGCAAAGCTTCGCCGGCAGTCCACGAACCGCGTTTGGTTTTGATCCACGGCGTCAGCTTGTCCAGCACCGATTCCGCCAGACGCCGGTAGGTGGTGATCTTGCCGCCGTATACCGACAGGCATGGCAGCTGGTCGCTTTCCTGTACCACCAGCGTGTAATCGCGGGTCACCGCCGACGGATTATCCGACTGGTCATCGAACAACGGCCGCACGCCGGCGTACCGCCAGACGATGTCTTCATGCTGCACCGGCTTGACCAGATAGGCATTCACCGCCCGCAGCAGATACGCTTCTTCCTCGACCGTAATGCGGGCGCCGTTATCCATGTTTTCCTGCGGCACATCCGTGGTACCGATCAGCGTGTAATCGTTTTCATAAGGAATCATGAAAACGATGCGTTTATCGTCATTCTGCAAAATGTAGGCGTGTTCGCCGGCGAACAGGCGCGGCACCACAATGTGACTGCCGCGTACCAGCTTGACGGCAGCATGCTCGCCGCGCTCCTGCACATGCGGATTGAGCAACTGATCCATCTTGGCGACCCACGGGCCGGCGCTGTTGACGATGGCGCGCGCGGTCACGGTGCGACGGGATCCGGTCGCCACCTGTTCCAGTTCACATTGCCATGCGCCGTTGCTGCGCACGGCACTGACCAGACGGGTACGCGCGAAAATGTCAGCGCCATGTTCCTGCGCGCTCAACAGATTGAGAATCACCAGCCGGGCATCATCGACCCAGGCGTCGGAATAGGCAAAACCGCGCGTGATGTCCTTGCGCAAGCCGCTTGGATTAGCCATGCGATCAAGTGCGATGCTTTTCGAATGGGGCAGGCTGATGCGGCCACCGATATGGTCATACAGCCACAAACCGAGGCGGATCATCCAGCGTGGCCGCAGACCTTTGACATGCGGCATCACGAAACGCAGCGGCCATGAAATATGCGGTGCGATATTCAGCAAATGTTCACGTTCGGCCAGTGCTTCTGCCACCAGCCGGAATTCGTAATATTCCAGATAACGCAAACCGCCATGGATCAGCTTGGTACTGGCCGACGAGGTAGCGCCGGCAAAGTCGCTCTGTTCGCACAATGCCACCGACAGACCGCGACCGGCAGCATCACGCGCCACGCCGGCACCATTGATGCCGCCGCCGATAATCAGAATGTCGTAGGAGTCGGAATTTTTCATCTTGTCTTCTTGCCTGTTTTATTCGCCGCTGGCGGTGGCGCATCTGTTGCGCTCGCCGCCAGCGCTCTTGCGGTTGGTTCATCGATGATCAGTTCATTGATGAAGCCGCCCAGCAGTGCTGCCTGCAATCCCGGAATCTTGCCGCTGCCCGAGACCACACAAATCGAATGCGGTGCGCGTTGAAAGCGATCCAGATCGGGGCCGCTGCTACGCGCATTGACTGCGACATCGCGCCAGCTTCCGTCTTGCCGGAAAAATACTGTGGCGATATCCCCTACCACGCCATCCTTGCGAATGTCGCGAATGTCCTGCTTGTCCAGATAGCCGCCGGTATGTACGTGACTGCCGGTTTCTTCGACGCCGATGCTGAACAACAAAATCGAGGCCCGGTCCTGCAACGCGCGCAACGATTTGATACTGCGTTCACGCCAGAGCGCGGCGCGGGTGTCGGCATAATCGAAAAATGCCGGCACTGGAAAACTGTGCGCGCGGGCGCCATAGTTCTGGGCGAAGCGCGACACGATCGATTCCCCGAAAGTGTTGACAATATCAACCCCGGTCGCCGAGCCGTTGAGCTGTACCACGTCAACATCATGTACCCGCTTGGGCACCAGATTGTCGGCAATGGCTGCCACCGTATTGCCCCAGGCCAGCCCGATCACCGAGGATGGCTTGATCAGCGTATTCAGATAAGCCGCCGCCTGTGCCGCCACGCCACGCAAGGTTTCCTTGTCATCCGCAGCAGACGCCACCGGCACCACCTGAATCAGGCGCAAGCCATAACGCTGCTTGATGGCAGCTTCCAGCTGGCCCGATTGTTCATTCGGATCATGCACCCGGATTTCCACCAGGCCATGCTCCATGGCATAGGACAACAGTCGCGACACGGTAGCGCGCGAGGTCCCCATCTCTTGCGCGATAGCGGCAGTCGTCATGTCCTGAAAATAGTACAGACGCGCCACGCGCACAGCGGAAGAAGCAATATCCTGACGATCCCCGGTAGCCATTTTTTGTTATGAACAAATGATCATTGATTGTGAACGTTTGCACATTAATCGAATTGGATGCGGAAGGCAAGCCTCTTGCATGATGCGTTGCGACATCGCGCAGCCCCGCCCGACAGCCCTGTAGCGAGGCCGACACAAGCAATGCATGAATGACAACAGAAACCGCCGTGAGCATCAGCGCGAGGCAAATGCATCAGCGCTGGCGGGCGAGCGCCCAAGAAAAATGCCGTTCAGTGCAGCACTGAACGGCATTCGGAGAACTGCTCGTCAATCAGATCAGGCGCTGGCGGCCTTCTTCGGCGCAGCTTTGCGTACTGCCGGTTTCTTGGCAGCCGGCTTTTTGGCGGCGGCTTTCTTCACCGCCGCTTTTTTTGCTGGTGCTGCAGTTTCTTCGCCTCCGTCAGCATCGCCCTTGTCGGCAGCAGCTTTGCCTTTGGCCGGGGCCTTGGCTTTGCGCTCTTCGAATTCGAAGCTGATCTTGCCGTCTTTCCCACGCGCCAGGAATGCCTTGAATGGACGACGCGTACGTTGCGAGACAAAGCCCGGCAACAAATCCGTCTTGCCATCGTTGAGCAGCTTCGCCATTTGCTCCGGCAAGATTTCTTGCTGGAGAATGATGCGGCCACTGCGGAAATCGCAAGCCTTGGGCTTGGCTACAGTCTTTTCACAAACATAGGCCAATCCCATTTCGTAGACGCCGCTGCCGCATTTCGGGCAAGCGCCCAATGGCGTCTGGCCGGTGAAATCGACGCCCTCGCCATCTTCGCCTTCGCCGTCGTTCTGACCGAAATCGAATTCGAGTTTGAAGTTGTTGATTTCGTTATCACGCGAGATCTTGAGAATGGCCGCGAACGGCCGTCCCATTTTCGAGCGGAAACCTTGCAACGGACCGATGGTGCGATTGGTCAGCAATTCCTCGACTTCCGGAATTTCAAACTGACGGCCACCCGGTACTTTGCTCATCGAGAATTCGCACTTGGTGCAGGCAAAGCGACGGTAGTTTTCCTTCACCACGCTGCCGCAATTCGGGCACGGTGTCTGCAATGTCGCGTAGTCACCCGGAATCGTGTCGTTGTCGTATTCCTTGGCGCGCTTGACGATGATTTGCGTCATCTGCGCGATCTCGCGCATGAATTCGTCACGGCTGATATTGCCGCGCTCCATCTGCGCAAGCTTGTGCTCCCATTCGCCGGTCAGTTCCGGTTCAGTCAATTCATCCACGCCGAGACCGTGCAACAGCGTCATCAACTGGAATGCCTTGGCGGTCGGCATCATTTCACGACCTTCGCGAATCAGATAGCGTTCATTGAGCAAGCCTTCGATGATCGCCGCGCGGGTAGCCGGCGTGCCGAGACCCTTGCCGGCCATGGCGTCGCGCAACTCTTCCGAGTCGATCAGCTTGCCGGCACCTTCCATCGCCGACAACAGTGTCGCTTCCGTATAGCGCGCAGGCGGCTTGGTGACCAGGCCGTTGGCGGTCACTTTCTCGGTCTTGACCTTTTCATCCTTGGCTACCGGCACCAGCATGCCGCTGCCTTCTTCCTTCTCGTCAGCAGCCGCTTCCTTGCCGTAGATCGCCAGCCAGCCGGCGTTGGTCATGACCTTGCCTTCCGTCTTGAACTGATGGCCTGAGACTTCGGTGAAACGGGTCGTGACCTGGAATTCAGCGGCCGGGAAAAACACGGCCATGAAACGGCGCGTCACGAGATCGTAAAGTTTTTGTTCCGGCTCCGACAGATTCTTCGGCACCTGGGTGGTCGGGATGATCGCAAAGTGATCACTGATTTTCGTGTTGTCGAAAATCCGCTTGTTCGGCTTGACCCAGCCCTTGTTCAGGATCTGCGATGCGAATTGCTGGTAGTTATTGTTTTCCGCGACCGCGCTCAGCGTTTCCTTGACCGTTTGCAGATAGTCTTCCGGCAAGTGACGGGAATCGGTTCGCGGGTAAGTCAGCACCTTGTGTTTTTCGTACAGTGCCTGCGCCAGACCGAGCGTGTTCTTGGCGGAAAACCCGAAGCGCGAGTTGGCTTCACGTTGCAGGCTAGTCAGATCGAACAGGCCCGGCGCCATCTGCGTGGTGGGCTTGGACTCTTCGGTGACGGTGCCGATCTTGTTGCGGCAGGCGGCCACGATCGATTCGGCGGCAGCCTTGGCCCACAAACGTTCAGGGCGTTTTTCCGGATCGCTTTCATCCTTCTTGTGTGCCTTGTCGAGCCAGCGGCCTTCATAGATACCGGCGGCGCAGACAAACTCGGCCCGGACTTCCCAGAAGTCACGCGAGACGAATTTCTTGATCTTTTCTTCACGCTCGACCACGATCGACAGCGTCGGCGTCTGCACCCGGCCCACGGTTGTCAGATAAAAGCCGCCCTCTTTGGAATTGAAGGCAGTCATGGCACGCGTACCGTTGATGCCGATCAGCCAGTCGGCTTCACTGCGGCAACGGGCGGCATCTGCCAGCGGCAGCATGTCTTCGTCCTTGCGCAGATTGGCGAAGCCGTCACGGATCGCGCCCGGCGTCATCGATTGCAGCCACAGGCGTTTTACCGGTTGCTTGGCCTTGGTGTATTGCGCAATCAGGCGGAAAATCAATTCCCCTTCGCGCCCGGCGTCACATGCGTTGATCAGGCCAGTGACATCCTTGCGCTTGATCAGGCGCGCCAGTACTTTGAGGCGCGACTCGGTCTTGGCAATCGGGTTCAGGGCAAAATGCGGCGGAATCATTGGCAAATGCGCAAAACTCCATTTGCCGCGTTTGACATCGTATTCTTCGGGTACAGCGATTTCCAGCAGATGGCCGACGGCGGAGGACAGTACGTATTCGTCGGATTCAAAGTACTCATCGTGCTTGGTAAAGCCACCGAGCGTCTTCGCGATATCGTTCGCGACAGAGGGCTTCTCGGCGATGATGAGGGTCTTGCTCATAAATATGGTCTCAAAAGAGGATGCGATAACTGATACGCCGCACACCAAAACGGTGCGCGAACGAGGGAATTCTGATTGCGTTAAGGCAATATCGGCTTATATAGTAGCTAATATTTGGATATCGCGGGGCAATGATAAGCGCGTTGCGGAGCAAACGGCAAGCTTGTCCGTTCGGCTGTGGCTGACTGAGTACGCACCAGAACGGGCGTATTCCTAGTGCAATAGACGCGGTTCAGCGTCTTCTTCATCCAGAAACAGCTCGTCGAACATCAGACCATCGGGCTCCTTGCCTTGACTCCAGAGCACCATCAGGACGATGACTTTGAGTTTTTCCAGCGATACCGGCGCTTCACCCACGGCCAGTGCGCGCTCGATCACGATTTCACGCTGCACGGCATTGAGCATCTTGGCTGATTCCAGAAACTGGATGAAACCAACGGCTTCCGTACCCAGCACATCCATCTCTTGCGAGACATAAATGCGGACACCGAATGAAAAAGCGGTTTGCTTGGGATATTGATCGGCGAATTCGTGATTGGCTTCTTCCAGATCGGTAAGCCAGCCGAGCGCCTTCGAGATTTCTTCTTCTTCAAAACCGATAGCCGACAATTTCTTGACCAATGCAGCCGGTTCGGGGCAAGCGTCGGGGCGATAGTACGTTTCGTACAAATAAACGAGGACATCAAACATGGTTCTACTCTATCGCGAAGGTTGTGATTACACAAGTCTGCGGCTTCAGTATGGCAGGATTTGACGCTTCTCGCTTGGCTATGGCTGTCTGATTGCATTTCGTCAAGACAATCGCCGATACATTCCCGATGGCAATAATTCAATCCGGCCGTCCAGTTCCAACGTCAACAGCTCAGCATTAAGCGTGCCAGCACCAAGGCCGCTGCGTTGCGCCAGCACGTCGGGATGCACCGGATCGAAGCCCATCGCGCACAACAGGCTGCCCGCCGCCGGTGCGACAGTAATCATCTGCGCAGGCGGGATTGGCGATTGCCAGCCCAACTCGTCGAGAATCTCTTCAGCACTCTCTGCCAGTCGCGCACCTTGCTTGATCAGATGATGGCATCCGCGCGACAGTGGCGCGTTGATCGAACCGGGAATGGCAAAGACGTCTCGCCCCTGTTCGGCAGCCATGCGGGCCGTGATCAGCGAACCCGAACGCGCTGCCGCCTCAACCACCAGCACGGCACGCGCCAGGCCGGAAATAATGCGGTTGCGACGCGGGAAATTGGCCGCCAGCGGCGGCGTGCCGAGAGGATATTCGCTGATGATGCAGCCAGCGGCTTCGATTCTCTTTGCCAGCGCCCGGTTGCGCAACGGATAAACGGTATCCAGACCGGTCCCGGTAACTGCGACGGTGGAACCGGCTCCGCGCAACCCGCCTTCGTGTGCCGCCGTATCAATACCCAGCGCCAATCCGGACACCACCGTCAGCCCGGCCCGGCTCAAGGTTTCGGAAAAATGCATGCTGTTGCATATCCCTTGCGCGGTTGCATTGCGACTGCCGACCACGGCCACCGACGGCGCCGCCAGCAAAGCCGGCTGCCCGCTGGCATACAGCAACGGCGGCGGATCGGCGATTTCCAGCAACCATTTGGGATACTGCTCGTCGGCCAGCGTCAGCAAGTGATTGCCGGCTTGCCCGGCCCACTGCAAGGTACTGGCGATATGCGCCTGCGTGTCGGAAGACATCGGAGCCAGCAAGATATGGACGACGCGCGCCGGCACGATGTCAGCCAGTGCTGCCGCACTCGCCGCGAAAACATGCTGCGGCAGACCGAATGCACTCAGCAACTGCCGCACCGTCGCCGCCCCCACTCCCGGGCTCAGCATCAGGCGCAGCCAGGCGCGGATTTCCTCGTCGTCACTCATGTGTGCGACCCGGCCAGCCAACACGGTCGCCTATGTATACCGGCTCGGTTGCCTTCATGATCAAACCGTAGGCGATTCGTTCGCTGACCTTGAATATCAGCATCGTCGCGGTCAGTCGCTCGGGCAGACGCGGGTCTGCATTGGCACCGTCATGTCTGCCGACCTCGCGTGACCGCCGATAGACATTGAGCATGGTGCCCTGATCGATCTTGTCGGCGGCGCCTTTGTTGAGGATCACGATCTGATGCTGCCCGCTCTGAGCAGACCCGGATCGGATCGATATCACCCGGGCATCCACCGGTGCCGGTGGTGCATGCGGATGATAATCCGTTGCCACTTTTTCAATGCCTTGCGTCACCGGCAGCAAGTGATCGCCGATACCGATTTCCTGACGCGCCTCGACAATGGTGAAGACATGCAGTTCATCCCGGGTCCCGACAGCGCCCTGCAAACGTGCGGTACCCAGCCAGACGGCATCATGGGCGAGGACTTCGCTGGTGACCGGATCGGTCAATGCCTGCGCGGTACGAAAGAGCTGGAACACGCGGTGGCCGCCGAGATCACCGTGCACATAAATGCGATCACCGGTGCCGAGGATGACGCGGCCGTCCTGGCCCGCAACAATCTGCGGTGCCCGGGCGAAGTCTTGTGCCGCCACTTCCAGCGACTGCTCCAGAAACGGCAGGATCTGCTGCGCCCGGATCGGTGCCGTCATGACATCGGGTACTTTGCCGTAGCGGATATGCGGAGACGCCGCCGCCGGTCGCCGCGGATCATCGACAGGATTCCGATAGCGCTGCTGTCCCTCCGCCATCTCCGGAGTCGCCGCAGCGTACGCCAGACAACTTGCCAGGAGGAGCAGCAACGCGGACCATGGGGTTGCTGTGCTAAACTTTTTCATAAGTCATCCTTTATGGAAAGAAGACCCGAACCGTTCGACGTCGCGATAATTGCATTTTGGAAACAAATTATCAAAATGATCAGACTTTGTCCACCGATCCTTGATTTAGCAAGAAAAAGCCACAGCTATAGCGATATAGTGCGTGAGTGAAAAAACGTATGGCCTTATTGAATATTCTTCGTTACCCCGACCCGCGCCTGCACAAGATTGCGAAACCCGTTGCAGTGTTTGACGCGCGCCTGAAAAAGCTGGTCGCCGATATGGCCGAGACCATGTATGAGGCGCCCGGCGTGGGATTGGCCGCGACCCAGATTGATGTGCACGAACAAATCGTGGTCATCGATGTCTCCGATACCAGCAATCAGTTGCAAGTGTTCATCAATCCCGAAATCATCTGGGCCAGTGAAGAAAAGCAAATTTATGACGAGGGCTGTTTGTCGGTGCCC
>NZ_LFLS01000018.1 GCF_001189915.1 Herbaspirillum autotrophicum | reverse complement strand
CACACAAGGGCGGGCAAGATGTATTGGCGCAAGCGATGAGTGGCGTGATGGCGCGCAAGGCAGATGAAACCTTGCCAGTCTCCACCTATCCGACCGCGCTGGCTGATTACGCTACCGGCATGCATCTGGTGCAAGGCATCTTGCTGGCATTGCTGCACAAGAACCGGACCGGCGAAGGACAGAAAGTTTACGTGTCGCTGTACAACTCGATGCTGGCCATGCAAATGCAGGAAGCGGCGATGATCATGATGGATGATTCCGAGGTCAACTGGGCGGCGATGCCGTTGAGCGGGGTATTCGATACACAGGACGGGCCGCTGGTACTAGTCGGGGCCTTCAAGGAAAATCCCTTGCGCGATATTTGTGCGGCGCTGGAAATAGATGATTTGTCGCTGGATCCGCGCTTCACCAATTTGCAACAACAGTTTACCAACAAGCGGGCATTGCAAACCTTGTTCCGCCAGCGCTTCGTGACCAATTCCCGCGAACACTGGTTGCAGCGACTCGAAGCGCAAGACTTGCTGTGCGCACCGGTACGTGATTTACGGGAAGCTCTCAAGGATGAGCAGACCCATCATAACGGCATGATTCTGGAAGGCCAGTCGAATGGTCGCGCCCTCAGATTCATCGGTAGTCCGATCGGCATGTCCAAGGCCCAGGTCACGTTGCGGCGGCCACCGCCGATGTTGGGTCAACATACTGCGGAAGTGATGGCATTGGCGCGTGCGGCAACGACCGGAGTCACCTCATGACAGTGCAACTGGAAATTCGCGACCATGTGGCGACCGTCACGCTGAACAGACCGGAAGCAATGAATGCCGTCGATCTGGCAACCGAAGCCGAGTTGCAACGCATCTGGTCCGCCATCGAGAATGATCCCGAGGTACGGGTAGTAGTGCTGACCGGTGTCGGCGAGCGCGCCTTCTGCACCGGTGCCGATCTGAAAAATCCGAGCCTGTCGGGGCTGGAATACTGGGCCGCCTCCCGGCCTGGCGGCTTTGGCGGGATTGCCTTGCGGCAGACGCTGAACGTGCCGGTGATCGCCCGCGTCAATGGCTACGCCCTGGGCGGTGGATTCGAGATGGTGCTCGGCTGCGATATTGTGGTGGCCTGCGAAGAAGCCAGCTTCGGTTTGCCGGAACCGCGCGTGGGCCGCATGCCGCTCGATGGCGGCATGACCTTGCTGCAGCGGCAGATTCCGTTTCGCCAGGCCATGGGCATCATGCTGACCGGTCGCCGCGTGCGTGCCGCTGAAGCATTGAGCATGGGCTTGATCAATGAAGTGGTACCGCGTGCTGGACTGGATGCTGCGGTGGCGCGCTGGGTCAGCGATATTCTGGCTTGCGCGCCGTTGTCGGTACAAGCGATCAAGCAAGTGGTGCGGCACACCGCTGCGCTGTCGGCCAGTGAAGCGCAGGCACTGCGCCTGCCGGCACTGGTGCAGGCACTGCAATCGGAGGATGGCAATGAAGGCGTGCAGGCGTTTCAGCAAAAACGCGCGCCGCAGTGGCGGGGGCGCTGATGGCTTTTGTGATCGGCTCACCCTGCATCGATATCAAAGACGGCGCGTGCGCCGCGTGTTGTCCGGTGGATTGCATCTATCAGGGCGGGCGCATGTTTTACATCAATCCGGAAGAATGCATCAGCTGCGGCATCTGTGTTTCGGTGTGTCCGGTGGACGCGATTGAAGACGAGCTGGACATGGTTGCCGGCAAGGATGTGTTCATTGCCGTCAACCGCGACTTTTTCGGACCGCAGGTCAGTAATCTGCGCACGCCGGGCGGTGCCGAAAGTATCGGTGCGCTGAACTGCGATCATCCGCACGTCAGCGCCTATCCCGGGGCGGGATGAGGGCTCTGTCGCCGCCGTCCTTCTGTCGCCGTCGTTCTGCTCGTTAATCGCCGTCTCAACACCACTGCACCGGGGAGCACGTCATGCATGCCACCGTCTTGAAGTATTTTGTTGAAGTCGCCCGCTGTGGTTCGATACGCAAAGCAGCGCAGCATTTATTCGTCGCGTCCAGTGCCGTCAATCGCCAGATACTGAAGCTGGAAGAAGAACTCGGTTCCGAGCTGTTTGATCGTCTGCCCAACGGCATCAGATTGAATTCGGCGGGGGAGCGGGTATTGCAGCATGTGCAGTCAACCTTGCAGGATTTTCACGTGGTACGTACCGAGCTGGACGCCATCAAGGGCGAACGCAGCGGTCACATTTCGATTGCGGCGATGGATTCTTTATTCGTGGAATTCTTGCCTGCCGCAGTAGAAGAATTTTCCGGATTCTTCCCGGCGGTGACCTATTCCATTTTTGCCATGTCGCCGGGAGAGGTGCCGGAACGGGTAGCATCCGGAGAATTCGATATCGGCATTTGTTTTACCGGCAAGATTCCGGTGGGACTGGAAGTGGTGGCAAGCGCAGATTTTCCGCCCGGGGTGGTGATGGCAGCTTCGCATCCGCTGGCGTCGAAAGCGGAGATTTCCTATGCCGACTGCGCCGGTTATTCCTTCCTGACTTCCGGCGGCGTCTCGCCGTTTCACGGCGTGGTATCGAACGAGTTCACCGAGTTTCTCGATTCGCTCACCTCGCGCATCAGTTGCAATGCTACCGAGATGCTGAAACGCATGATCGTCGCTGGTCGCGGCATTTCGATTTTTTCTCAAATCGGCTTCATGCCGGAAATTGCCCGTGGGGAAGCGGTGTGGCGCCCGCTGGCGCAACCGGCGGTCAGGAAATTGCAGGTTGCCATCGTGATTCCCAGGCACCGGGCGCTCACGCATGTCACGCAGCAGTTCGTGGCGCGTCAGGTCAAACGATTGCGGCAACTTGAATTGACTTCACAGATGTACTGAACAACAAGGAGATCACATGCAGGATTTACGCAACAAGGTAGTGCTGGTGACCGGCGCCAGTTCCGGCATCGGCGCTGCCGCGGCCGAGGCATTTGGTGCCGCCGGCGCCAACGTCATTGTGCATTACCGGCATCGCCGCGAGCAGGCACAGATCGTGGTGGAGCGAATCAAATCCGGCGGCGGCATGGCGCTGGCATTGGCCGCCGATGTCACGGTCAGTGCGGAAGTCGATGGGCTGATTGCCGACATCAAACAGCGCTTCGGTCGCATCGACGTGCTGATCAATAACGCTGGCGGCTTTGTGCAACGGTCGCTGATTGTCGATGCCGATGATGACTACATCGATCAGGTATTCAGACTCAATGCCCGCTCAGTGGTGGCTGTCAGCCGCCGCGTGATTCCCCTGATGCAGCACAACGGCGGTGGTTGCATCATCAATGTCACCACGCAAGCAGCCCGTACCGGCGGCGGTCCCGGCGCCGGTTTGTATGCCGCATGCAAAGGATTTGTTTCGACGCTGACCCGCACCATGGCCAAGGAATTGGTAAAGGATCGCATACGCGTCAATGCCGTGGCGCCGGGTGTGATCGATACCGCGTTTCATGACGGTCACTCGAGCGCCGAGATGTTGCGCAATTTCAGCGCGGCGATTCCGATGGGGCGTCTTGGCACGGCGCAAGAATGTGCCGGCAGTTTTCTGTTTCTGGCGAGCGATACGGCCAGCTCCTATATCACCGGCCAGATTGTTGAAGTGAATGGGGGGCAGGTCATGCCATAGTTTTTTGCGGGCAGCCGGACAAGTAAAAAATGATCGTCTGCGGACGATCATTTTTTTATGATGTGCAGATGCTTGGGCGCCCCGTCATACTGACGTACCGGCAGAAAAATGCCGGACCTCGCAAGAGGCCCGGCGAATTATCCGGGTTGCCGGCAACCTTGCCATCCAATGCTGCCGGCCCCGGATATCAGGGAGCGATGTCGTATTGCGTCAGAAAATCTTGCGCAAGGCGAACTGTGTCGTGAACTGCGAACTGCCACCGGCCGCCGGCAACAAATTGATATTGGCAAATTTGGCATCGCCTGCGGCCCGCTGATATACCGACTGGATGTAGAAATCGGTCTGCTTGGAAAAGTGGTAAACGAAACCGAGATTGATCTGGTGATACTTCGGCTTGCTGTTGTTGGCATCCCAGCGGCCGGCGGTGTAGGTGTACGCGCCGCCCAACTGTATCGTCGGCGACAGCTCATATTGTGCATTCAATTCCAGATTCTGATATTTGGCATCACCTTTGGCCAGGAAGCTGTTGGGCAAGCGGGTATCGGTGTACAGCACGCCAAACTTGGCCAGGCCGACAGTGTAGGAAACACCGGCGCCGCCGACTTTCATTTTGTCTGCATATTGCAAACCGACGTAAGGCGAAGCGCCGTAACCGAAGGCACCGCTGATGCTGTTGGTCGCGGGGTTGCCGTCGTACACCGAGGTGATCGGATTGTTGACGTTCATATAGGCGGCGGCAAAATCCCAGGCGCCGGCATTGAAGCGTATGCCGCCGCTGAATGCACTGTTGGTGGCATTGTTGCCGGCGGCTTCGCCAAAGCTGTAGGCGCCGCCGAATACCAGGCCATTGATGTCGGGGCTGGTGTATTTGATGGCGTTGTTGAAGCGGAAGGTATTGTTGACGTTGTCGATATCGCCGAAGTGCGAACCGAGGCCGCCGGCCCAGGTGCGTCCGCCGGCCGAATGCGGCTGCAGATAGTCGACCACCGAGTCATACTGGCGGCCCAGCGTCAGCTTGCCGAGGCTGGTGGATTGCAGACCGACGAACGATTGCCGGCCGAACAGGCGACCGCCTTGCCCGAGTGCGCCGTTCTTCATGTTGAATCCGTTTTCCAGGGTGAACAGTGCCGCCATTCCGCCGCCAAGATCTTCTACGCCGCGAAAGCCGATGCGGTTCGGTGTGCCGCTGCTGGTTTCCAGTTTCGACAGACCGCCGCCGACGTCGTTGGTGTAACGCAGGCCAAGATCGGCAATGCCGTAAATGGTCGCGCTGCTTTGTGCATATCCCATGCCTGATACCGCGCCGAGCAAGCCCGCCGCCAATCGTAAACGTTTCATTTTTGTGTCTCCGGAGATTTATAGTTTTGGTTTGTTTTTTGTCTTGCGCGACCCATACTAGGGAAAAAGAAGTCTTTCAAATAGCATCGAATTTCTCTATGGGTGCGCCAAAATTTAGCTCGCCCGCGAGGCATCAGGGCCGCAGCAAACACAGGTGAAAACCATGCGGAGTTTGTGTAAAGGAAGGGGCAATAACGAGCGCCAGTGAAAGCAAATGCGTGCTGCCGAAAAATTCAGCCACAATGATGTGATTCGATTTGGCCGGTTCTCTTTTTCAGAAAGACGTTTGTCATGCACGCTACGGTATTGAAGTACTTTGTCGAGGTTGCGCGGTGCGGTTCGATTCGCAAGGCGGCACAGAATCTGTTCGTGGCATCGAGCGCGGTCAATCGCCAGATACTCAAACTGGAGCAGGAGTTGGGGACCGAATTGTTTGACCGCTTGCCCAATGGCACCCGGCTCAACGCGGCTGGTCAGCGCGTGCTGCAACATGTGCGCGCGACATTGCACGACTTCCACCTGGTGCGCACTGAACTGGATGCCATCAAAGGTGAGCGCACCGGGCACATTTCCATCGTCTCGATGGATTCGCTGTTTGTCGATTTTCTGCCGGTGGCAATCGAACAGTTTTCCGAACTCTATCCGGCCGTCACTTATGCCATGTTCGCCAAACCACCGAATGAAGTGCCGGAATGTGTCGCCAGCGGTGAGTTCGATATCGGCATTTGCTTTGCCAACAAACTCACGCCCAACGTTGATCTGGTTGCCAGTGTCGCCATGCCGCCGGGGGTGCTGATGCCGCCTTCGCATCCGCTGGCGGGCCAGGCCGCGATCAGTTATGCCGATTGTTCCCGCTACGCTTTTCTCACCTCGGGCGGCATTTCGCCGCTGGCCAGCGTGGCATCGGATGGTTTCAGTACCTTTTGGGATTCACTGTCGTCCCGCATCACCTGCAATTCGGCCACCATGATCAAACGCATGATCATCAGCGGGCAGGGGATAGCGATTCTTTCCAAGATCGCCTTTATGGCTGAACTGGAAAGCGGGGATGTGGTCTGGCGTCCGCTGGCGGCACCAGAAATCAACCAGTTGCGCACCGGGATTATCGTCTCGAAGCATCGGCAATTACCGTTCGTCGCGCAGCAATTCATCGACATTCAGGTACGCCGGCTCAAACAGCTTGAAGCATTGGCCGAGCGCTTCTGATTTCTACCCCTTCTATATAGAGGCAGTGTTCGCTGCCGTCAGCGCGCTTGCGTGCCGGCATTTTCCTGGCGCGGCTTGTTGCGGCAGTCGTCGCGGCCTGCTTTTCTGCTGCCGGGCATCCGAGTTTCGATCCAGGTCACGATTTCATCTGGTCATATTGATAACTTCTGTGCGGCACTGACCCACCATCCCGGTGCGATTACGCATCGTCGTGGTTCGTGCCACTGACGGTTTTGCGTTTCATTGGTGAGAAAAATCGGAAAAATGTGGCAAAACAGCCGCATTTTGCATGGCACATGAATTGCATACCCTCTATTTTGATTCATATATAAAACAGTGGTCCGTATACGAAACAGAAAGTACTATCCTTTTGGAGAATATCTGTTATATTCCAATCGAATATCTTTCATATTTGGTTTAGCGGTTTATATATGAGACAAATGGCGGTTGTCTTGCGAACTCCGGTGCAATCGGTGAAGCAGGGCGGAAAGGCCGCTGTAATGGGTACGAAGGTACCTACAATAACCAGCCAGAGGCATCATGATCGAAATCGAATTTCGCAACGTCGGCAAGAGTTTTGTCGATCGGCAGACATCCCAGGCGCGGGCTGCTGTCACCAACGTCAATCTTTCCATTCGCAGCGGTGAAGTGGTTTCCATCATCGGTCCTTCGGGCTGCGGCAAAAGCACCTTGCTCAACATGGGCGCCGGTCTGTACCTGCCAACCGAAGGCGAAGTGTTCGTCAGCGGTCAGAAGGTCACCAAGCCGGTACGCAAAGTGGCCTTCATGTTGCAGAAGGATTTGCTGATGCCGTGGCGCGATATTCGCGCCAACGTTTCGCTGGGTCTGGAAATCGACGGCGTCTCTGCTGCCGAACGCAAGCGCGTCGCCGACGAACTGCTGGCGCGCTGCCATCTCAAGGGTTTCGAAGAACACTATCCGTATCAGTTGTCCGGCGGCATGCGCCAGCGTGCTGCGCTGGCGCGCACGCTGGCGGTGGATCCGCAAGTGCTGCTGCTCGATGAGCCTTTCTCGGCACTCGATGCGCAAACCAAGATGGTGTTGCAACAGGATCTGGCCCGGATGCTGTACGAAAAAAAGAAAACCGCATTGTTTATCACGCATGACCTGGTGGAAGCGATTGCCTTGTCGGATCGCCTGCTGGTGATGAGTGAACGTCCCGGCACCATCGTCGAAGAAATCATCGTTGATCTGCCATTCCGCAATAACCCGCTGGAACGTCGCAAGCTGCCGGAAATCGGCCCGCTGCAAGGACGTCTGATGGAATTGCTGAAGGTAGGAAAAGAATCTGTCGAATTGCATTAAAGGCTGCTCGAAACGCCTGCCGGCCTGAACTCGTCGGGCTTAGTCAACCACCGAACCACAGGAGTGAAACCAGAATGAACAAACTGCTCACCAAGATCTGCTGTCAACTGGCGCTGGCCGCCGCTGTCATCCCCGCAGTTGCGCATGCCGCACCGGAAGAAGTTACCTATCTGTTGCCGGCGCCAACCAATTCGCCGGCGTTCGCGCCGTGGGTGCTGGCGCAGCACAAGGGCTATTACGCTGATGAAAATCTGAAGATCAGCTTCATCGTTGCCAAGGGCGGCGTCGACGTCGCCAAACAGATCGGTGCCGGTAACGCCATCATCGGCGGCGCCATCGGCGATACCCCGATCGTGGTCCGTGCCAATGGTATTCCGGTCAAGGCCATCGCGGTACTCGGTGCCGGTTCGGTGACCATGGTTGCCGCCAACGCAGCCGAAAACATCAAGTCGCTCAAGGATCTCAAGGGCAAGACCGTGACGGTCATGTCGTACACCGACACTACTTATTACGCTTTCCTCGGCAATCTGCGCACGGTCGGTCTGAGCAAGAACGACGTCCAGATTCAGGCCGCCGGCCCATCCGGCGTGTGGCAGGTATTCACCGCTGGCAAGGCTTCGGCATTTGCCGGTGTGCCGGAATGGGTCACCAACGCCACGGATGCCGGCGCCAAGGTGGAGTTGCTGGAAACCGGCGGCTTCAAGAGCATGGCGCAGGCAATTCTGGCTTCCGACGAAACCATCAAGACCAAACCTGAATTGCTCAAGCGTCTGGTGCGCGCCACCCTGCGCGGCATGGAAGACATCATGAAGGATCCGAAGGCAGCGGCTGCCGCTTACGTGGAAGCATTGCCCGCCTACAAGGGCAAGGAAGCCAGCATCGAAGCGACCTTCAACATGTACAAGAAATACGTCTACGCCAACCAGAAGGTACTCGGTCAGATCGATGCCAAGCGCATGGAAAGCGTTCAGCAGTTCTATGTCAGCGAAGGCATCGTGACCAAGGCAACACCGGTCAATGAACTGTTCACCAATCAATTCGTCGGAACCGCACGATAATGGAAACCACAACTAACGTGAGCAGCCTCGGCTCACCCGTCAGCGCGGTATCGGTGCCGCGGCGGCCGATGCTGAGCGAAAAGACGCGCACCGTCTGCGGCAGCCTGGTACTGCTGGTGATCTTTCTGGTGCTGTGGCAATGGGGCCCGGGCTGGCTCGGCATGCCGGAATACATCTTGCCGAATCTGTCGCGCGTATTGCGCGAATCGGTGGTGATGTGGAACAACAGCGATTTGCTGACCCACTTCGGCATTACCGCACTGGAAGTGGTATTCGGCTTCCTGTTCGGTGCCTTGCTCGGTCTGGGCGTCGGCGTCGCACTGGGTTTGTCGCCCCGCGCCGAAGCCATGTTGTCGCCGTACATCCTGGCCTTGCAGATCGCACCGAAAGTCGCATTCGCACCGCTGTTCGTGATGTGGCTCGGTTACACCATCTATCCGAAGATCATCGTCGCTGTCCTGATCGTATTTTTCCCGATCATGATCAACGTCCTGTCCGCCATTCGCACGGTCGATCCTGACATGGTCAATCTGGTGCGCACGCTGAATGCCGGTCGCTGGCAAATCTTCCGTCTGGTGGAATTCCGTTCGGCGATGCCGGCCTTGTTCTCCGGTTTGCGTATTGCGTCCACCTTGTCGGTGATCGGCGTAACGGTCGGTGAACTGGTCGGTGGCAACCAAGGCCTTGGTTATCTGCTGGTAGATGGCGAAGGCCAGGGCAACACGGCCGCAGTATTCGTCGCCATTTGCGCGCTGACCCTGATCGGTATCGTCACTTACGGTCTGGTGGTGTGGGCCGAACGCCGGGTATTGCACTACATGCCCAAAGCGGCAACCAGCACGGTTTAACGGGGCACCGACATGAGCAATCAATTATTGGCAGGACGCCGGGTATTCGTTACCGGTGCGGCACGCGGACTCGGACTGGCATTCGTCACGGCGATTGCCGAAGCCGGCGCCAGTGTGGCAATGGCCGATATCTTGCAAGAGACATTGACCCAATCGGTAACCGGCTTGCAGCAACGCGGCCTGAAGGTCGAAGGCTTTGCACTCGACCTGGCAGATCCGCAATCGGTCAAGCAATGTGCCGCCGCTGCCATCGACTGGCTGGGCGGACTGGATGGTCTGGTCAACAACGCCGCCGTCACCAACTCCGGCGGCCGCACTTCCGAAGAACTGGAAGTGGACATGTGGGATCTGGTCATGAATGTCAACGTCCGTGGCACCTGGCTCATGACCAATGCCTGTCTGCCGGCATTGCGCGCATCGGGTCGCGGCAGCATCGTCAATCTGTCGTCGGATACGCCGCTGTGGGGCGCGCCGAACCTGTTGGCCTATGTCGCCAGCAAGAGTGCAGTGATCGGCATGACGCGCTCGCTGGCACGCGAACTCGGTGGCGACAACATCACCGTCAATGCGGTGGCGCCGGGCCTGACGCTGGTGGAAGCGACTGCTTATGTACCGCAGGCGCGCCATCAGACCTATCACGACCGCCGTGCGATTCAGCGTGAACAGTTGCCGCAGGATGTGTGCGGTGCAGTGGTGTTTGCCTTATCCGACATGTCCCGCTTCTATACCGGACAAGTGATGGCCGTCAATGGCGGCTTCGTCATGAACTGATGTCTTACCTGTCTTATTTCTGAGAGAAAGCAAGGAGAAAACGATGACTGATTTATCCGAACAACAGAACGTCAAGCGCAGCTGGGATCAAGCCGAAGGCAGCAGCTTCAGCGAATGGATGGATACCCGTGTCGCACGCTTTTCCAGCCGCAAGTATGACTGGGACGCGCTGAAGTTCCAGGCTGACTACGATCCGAAATTCCGTCGCGCGCAAATGCGCTACATCGGCACCGGCGGCACCGGTGTTACCAACGACAGCAGCGTGATTCCATCGGAACATTTCACCTTTTCCACCATGATCATTCCGGCCGGTCACGAAGGCCCGCCGCACCTGCACGTGGATGTCGAAGAAGTGTTCTTCGTGCTGCGCGGCAAGCTCAAGCTGGTATTGGAAAAAGATGGCGAACGTTACGAAACCATCCTGACCGACCGTGATGTGGTGTCGATTCCGCCCGGCGTCTATCGCGAGGAAATCAATATCGGTGAAGAAGATGCACTGATGTGCGTGATGCTGGGAGCGAAGAAGCCGGTGACCCCGACTTACCCGGCCGATCATCCGCTGGCCAAGATCAAACGCGGTTGAGATGAGCATGACCGATTCCCTGTTGCAGACGGATGACATGAGCGCCGCCAGCCGCTTGCTCGACGCCGGCTTTGCCGAACGCAGCGTCAGCGTCGGCGACGCCATGGTGTCGTATCGTCAGTGCGGCAGCGGACCGGTCATCGTGTTGTTGCATGGTATCGGTTCGGGCGCGGCATCGTGGTTGCATTGCGGCATGGAACTGGGACGCGAAGCGCAAGTGGTGGCATGGAATGCACCCGGTTACGGCAACTCCACCGGCTTGCCGATGGCGCAGCCGAGCGCCGCCGATTATGCCGTTCGTCTGGAGCAGTTTCTGGCGGCACTCGGCATTCAGGAATGTCTGCTGGTCGGACACTCGCTGGGCGCGATGATGGCAGCGGCGTATGTCGCCGCCGGCCGGCGACGTGTTGCGCAACTGTTGTTGCTCAGTCCGGCACAGGGTTATGGCAGCGAAGCATTGCGTGAACGCGGCGCCACCATTGCCAGTGAACGCTTGCAGGCACTGGCCGCACTGGGGCCGCAAGGCATGGCGCAAAACAGTAGCGGTCGCATGTTGTCGCCGCAGGCAGGCGAAGCGGCCCGCGCCATGGTGCGCTGGAACATGGCGCGCCTCAATCCGGACGGCTACACACAGGCGGTGCACATGTTGTGCGGCGATGACATCCACCGTTACGTGCCGGCAGCAGTGCCCGCTGCGGTATATTGCGGCGCAGCCGACGTCGTTACCACGCCGCAGGCAAGCAGCACGCTGGCAGAGGCATTCCATTTGCCGTTCGGTCTGATCGACGCCGCAGGTCATGCCTGTTACGTGGAACAACCGGCAGCAGTGGCAGCGGTGATACGTCAACATCTTAAACAACTTTTCCAAGACTAGATCATGAACAAACCAGAACAGCCAGAAGAAGAATCCCAGGAAAAATATCTCGTGCCCGGACTGGAGCGCGGATTGCGTCTGCTGTGTGAATTCAGCCGCCAGGACAAGAGCCTGTCGGCGCCGGAACTGGCGCGTCGCCTGGATGTGCCGCGTTCCACCGTATTTCGCTTGCTGGCCACGCTGGAACGCATGGGCTTTGTCGAGCGCAACGAAGGTGGTCGCGACTATCGCCTCGGCATGGCGGTATTGCGTCTCGGCTTCGAATATCTGGCATCGCTGGAACTGACCGAAATCGGTCGCCCGTTGCTGGATCGTCTGCGCGATCAGATTTCCTATCCGTGCAACCTGGTGGTGCGCGATGGCCGCTCGATCGTGTATGTCGCCAAATCGGTGACGCCAACCGCGTTCGTCAGCTCGGTCAATGTCGGTACCCGTTTGCCGGCGCACGCCACCGTACTCGGCCGCGTCCTGCTGGAAGATCTGTCGCTGCCGGAATTGCGCGCCCTGTATCCGGAAGAACATCTGGAAGTGTTCTCCAGCAATACGCCGAAGACCGTGGTCGAACTGTTCGACATGGTGCAACAAGATAAACAGCGTGGTTATGTCTTGCAGGAAGGTTTCTTCGAAACCAGCATTTCCACCATCGCCGCGCCGGTCCGCGATCATTCCGGTCGCGTAGTGGCTGCCATGGGCGCCACCATCCCGTCGCCGCATATCGATGCCGGCCAGTTGGATCAGATCGTCGGTCTGGTTCGCGAAACCGCAGACGAATTGTCGCGTCTGCTTGACCATGCTCCGGAAAGCGCCGGTGCCAAGGTCGTCAACATGTGGCGGGAGTAATCAGCATGATCCGACTCGATACCAAGGTTGCGGTGGTTACCGGCGGTTCGTCCGGCATTGGCCTGGCAACGGTGGAACTGTTGCTGGAAGCCGGCGCTGCAGTGGCCTTTTGCGGCCGCAGCCAGGAACGTCTGCGTGCAGTGGAAGCGACACTGCGCGAGCGTTTCCCGCAAGCGCGTCTGTATTGCGCCACCTGCGATGTGCTGGATCAGGCGCAGGTGCAAGCCTTCGCCCACGCGGTGGAACAGCAGCTCGGCCCGGTATCGATGTTGGTCAACAACGCCGGGCAAGGCCGGGTATCGACTTTTGCCGATACCGAAGATGCCGCCTGGGCTGACGAACTGCGTCTCAAATTCTTTTCCGTGATTTATCCGACCCGGGCCTTCCTGCCACAACTGCAACGCACGAGCGAGGCGGCGGTGGTGTGCGTCAATTCGCTGCTGGCGATCCAGCCCGAACCGCACATGGTAGCCACCTCGGCCGCGCGCGCCGGGCTCCACAACCTGGTGCGCTCGCTGGCCACAGAATTCAGCCCGCTGGGCATTCGCGTCAACGGCATCCTGATCGGACTGGTCGAGTCCGGTCAATGGCGCCGGCGCTACGAAGCGCGTACCGAGCGCGAGCAGTCCTGGGAGCAATGGACGCAAGCGCTGGCGCAAAAAAAACATATTCAACTCGGCCGTTTGGGCCACCCACTGGAAGCCGCTCGCGCAATCGTCTTTCTCGCGACGCCGCTTTCGTCGTACACAACTGGTAGTCATATAGATGTTTCCGGAGGACTTTCACGCCATGCCTAAGCAAAATCAAGTTACCGTCGGCTGCGCCATCGCAGCTTTTCTCGAACAATGCAATGTCAAGGCAGCGTTTGGTGTCATTTCGATCCACAACATGCCGATCCTTGACGCCTTCGGCGAGCGCGGCAAGATCCGTTTCATTCCGGCGCGCGGCGAAGCCGGCGGTGCCAACATGGCCGATTCGTATGCACGTACCACCGGCGGTCTCGGGGTTTGCCTGACCAGCACCGGTACCGCAGCCGGCAACGCTGCCGGCGCCATGGTCGAAGCATTGACCGCCGGTACGCCATTGCTGCATCTGACCGGCCAGATTGAAACGCCGTACCTCGATCAAAGCCTGGCGTACATCCACGAAGCGCCGGACCAGTTGAGCATGCTCAAGGCCGTGTCCAAAGCCGCGTTCCGGATTCGCAGCACCGATACCGCCATCAGCACCATCAAGCTGGCGGTACAAACCGCACTGACGCCGCCGATGGGTCCGGTCAGCGTGGAAATTCCAATCGACATCCAGGCTGCCCTGATTCCGATGCCATCCGATTTGCGACCGCTGGAAATTCCGGTGCAGACGCCATCGGCACACGCGCTCGATGAACTGGCAAAACGCTTGCTCAAGGCCAAACGGCCATTGCTGTGGCTCGGCGGCGGTGCACGTCAGGCCAGCAAGCAGGTCAAGCGGTTGCTCGATCTCGGCTTCGGCGTGGTCACCAGCACCCAGGGTCGCGGCATTGTGCCGGAAGATGAACCACGTTCGCTGGGCGCCTTCAATCTGCACAAGCCGGTAGAGAATTTTTACCAGACGTGCGACGCCATCGTGGTGGTCGGCTCGCGTCTGCGCGGTAACGAAACACTGAAGTACGAACTCAAATTGCCGCGTCCTCTGTATCGCATCGATGCCGATCCGTCCGCCGAAGGCCGTTGCTATAACAGTGACCACTTTGTCTGCGGCGATGCGGCGCTGGCGCTCGAAGGTCTGGCAAATCGCTTGCAGGCGATGCAAGTCGATCCGTCGTTCATCGGCGATTTGCAGGCAGCACGCGAGAAAGCCGTAGCCGGCCTGATCGATGGCCTCGGTCCATACAGCGCGCTGGTCGAGCAAGTGCAAAAAGCGGCCGGTCGCAAGTTCAACTGGGTGCGTGACGTTACCGTATCCAACAGTACCTGGGGCAACCGTTATCTGCGCATTTTCGATCCGCTGGCCGGCGTGCACGCACTCGGCGGCGGTATCGGTCAGGGTCTGGCGATGGGTATCGGTGCTGCGGTCGGTGCTGCGGTGACGGCCTCGGGCAAGAAGACGTTCTGCCTGGCCGGCGACGGCGGTTTCATCCTCAACCTGGGTGAGCTGGCGACGGCGGTGCAAGAACGCGCCGACATGGTCATCGTGCTGATGAACGACAAGGGTTACGGCGTGATCAAGAATATTCAAGACGTGCAATACGGCGGTCGTCGTCACTACGTCGATCTGCACACACCGGATTACGCCCAATTGTCGGCTTCGCTCAAACTGCGTCACGCCCGTATCAGCAATCTGGCCGATGTCGAAGCCGGACTGCAAACAGCTTTGTCCGAACCCGGACCGTTCCTGCTGGAAATCGACATGCTGTCGATCGGCAGTTTCAAGACGGCATTCGCCGGTCCGCCGGTGACGGAAGAAGCGGCAGCCAAAGCGGCCGAAAAATCTGCCGTCACGACAAGCTGAGGAGAACTACATGCTGCATGTTTCGATGATTGGCTGCGGAGCGATCGGTATCGGCGTGATGGAGTTGCTCAAGAGCGACCCGGAAGTCACGTTCGATCTGATCATCGTGCCCGAAGCGCATATGGAATCGGCGCGCACTGCGGTGTCGGCACTGGCGCCGCAAGCGCGGGTGGTGGATCGCCTCAATGCGCAAGACCGGCATCCGGACTTGCTGGTTGAATGCGCCGGTCACCATGCGATTGAAGAACACATCATCCCGGCCTTGCAGCGTGGCATTCCTTGTATGGTGGTGTCGATTGGTGCGTTGTCGGAACCGGGTCTGGTGGAACGGCTGGAAGCAGCAGCGCGCGCCGGCAAGACCCAAGTGCAATTGCTGTCAGGTGCCATCGGCGCCATTGACGCCCTGTCGGCGGCGCGTGTCGGTGGTCTGGACTCGGTGGTGTACACCGGACGCAAACCACCGGGCGCATGGAAAGATACGCCGGCCGATGGTCCGTTCGATCTCGATCACCTGCAAACCGCGACCGTGATTTTCGAAGGCACTGCGCGCGAAGCGGCGCGACTCTATCCGAAGAATGCCAACGTCGCTGCCACCTTGTCGCTGGCCGGTCTCGGACTGGACCATACGCAAGTGCGTTTGCTGGCCGATCCGGCAGTCACCGAAAACGTGCATCACGTGGAAGCCAAAGGCGCATTCGGCGGTTTTGAATTGACCATGCGCGGCAAGCCGCTCGCGGCCAATCCGAAAACCTCGGCGCTGACCGTGTTCAGTGTGGTGCGGGCACTCGCCAATCGCGCTCACGCCTTATCCATTTAAGTGAAGACAGACATGAATCCAAACGACACTTTGCAGATTTGCGTGGCCGGCAACTGGCGTCTCGGCCAGGGTGACCGCTATGCCAGTCTTTATCCGGCGACCGGTGAACCGATTGCCTGGCTCAATGCCGCCAGCGTGGCGGACGTGGAAGAAGCCATCGTCGGTGCCGACCTGGCGTTTCGTACCAGCGGCTGGGCGCAGCGCAAACCGCATGAGCGCGCCGCCGTGTTGTACCGCGTGGCACAACTGATCCGTGAGCGTTCGGAAGTGCTGGCGCAACGGCAGCGTCTCGACAACGGCAAACCGATCAGCGAAACGCGTGGACTGGTCGCCAGCGCCGCCGCCACGTTTCAGTTTTTTGCCGCCGCGTGCGAAACGCTGGAAGAAACCATCACGCCGATGCGTGGCGATAACCTGACCATGAGCGTGTATGAAGCCATGGGCGTGGTAGCCGCGATTACGCCATGGAATTCACCGATTGCCAGCGAAGCACAGAAGATGGCGCCGGCGTTGGCGGCAGGCAATGCGGTGGTGGTCAAGCCGGCGGAAGTCACGCCGCTGATGGCGCTGGAACTGGCACGCATCTGCGATGAAGCCGGTGTGCCGAAAGGCTTGATCAGCGTGTTGCCGGGCAAGGGTTCGGTGATCGGCGATGCGATTACATTGCATCCGCTGGTGCGACGCGTGTCGTTCACCGGCGGTACCACTACCGGCAAACATATCGCGCATATCGCAGCGGACAAGATGATGCCGGTGTCGCTTGAACTCGGCGGCAAATCGCCGACCATGGTGTTCGAAGATGCCGATCTGGATCATGCAGTGGCCGGTGTGTTGTACGGCATTTTCAGTTCCTCGGGTGAATCCTGTATTGCAGGCTCGCGCTTGTTTGTGGCGCGCGGCATTTACGACACCTTCATGGAACGTCTGGCCGCCGGTGCCGCGGCACTGCGCGTTGGCGATCCGGCCGATGAGCGCACCCAGGTCGGCCCGCTGATCACTGCCCGTCATCGTGATTCGATTGAATCGTATGTGTCGATGGGCGTGGCTGACGGCGGCCGCATTCGTACCGGTGGCACACGTCTTGCTGGCGATGTCTTTGCGCGCGGCTATTACTACTCGCCGACCATCATCGAAGGCGTCACCAACGATCAGCGCATCTGCCAGGAAGAAATTTTCGGACCGGTGCTGGTGGCGATGCCATTCGACAATGAACAGGATTTGATCGCGCAAGCCAACGACAGCGTATATGCATTGGCAGCCGGTATCTGGACCCGCGATTACAAGAAGGCATGGCGTTTCGGGCGTGCGGTGCAAGCCGGCAATGTCTGGATCAACACCTACAAGCAATTCTCGATTTCGACACCGTTCGGCGGCTGGCGTGACAGCGGTCTGGGACGTGAAAAGGGACGCCTCGGCATTCTGCAATACATGGAGCAGAAGAGCATGTACTGGGGCTTGAACGAACAACCGTTGCCGTGGAGCGCCTGAGCGGATCACATCGGCCGCAGCAGCTTCCATTCAATGTAGTACCAGGAGAACAGCATGGATGTATTGGGTATTGATGAAATCACGTATGGCGCAGATGATCTGCCGGCGTGCAAAAAGTTTTTTTCCGACTGGGGCATGACGCTGGTGCAAGACAGCGATGCCGCACTGGTATTTGAAACCCAGAACGGCTGCCGCGTGATCGTCCGCCGCAGTGATGATCCGGCGTTGCCGCCAGCCATCGAAGCCGGTCCGACGTTGCGTGAAGTGGTGTGGGGCGTATCCGCCACCGACGTGCTGGAACGTTTTGCCTTGCGCATTGCCGGTTTGCCCGGTTTCGTGAATGACGGCCAGCGTCTCGGCTGTACCGATCCGAATGGTCTGGCAGTGCGCTTCCAGGTCACGCGCAAGCGCGAGATTGAAGTCGAGTGCGCCGAGATGAATACCTGGAATGAAAAGAACCGCATCAATCAGCGCAGCCCGGTGTATGACCGCGCCACGCCGATTGAAGTCGGCCACGTGGTGTTCTTCGTCAAGGATGTGCAAGCCTGCGAACGCTTCTACTGCGAAAACTTCGGTTTCGTGCCTTCCGATCACTATCCGGGTCGCGGCGCATTCCTGCGTTGCGCTGCCGATGGCGGTCATCACGACATCTTCTTGCTGCAACCGCCGGAAGCACGTTCCGGCCTCAATCACGTGGCATTTACCGTGCGCGACATCCACGAAGTCTTCGGCGGCGGCATGAACATGTCGCGTCAGGGCTGGGATACCCAGCTCGGCCCGGGACGGCATCCGATTTCGTCAGCCTATTTCTGGTATTTCAAGAATCCGGCCGGCGGCCTGATCGAGTATTACGCCGACGAAGATCAGCTCAATGAAGCGTGGGAGCCGCGTGATTTCGAGCCGGGTCCGACCGTGTTTGCCGAGTGGGCAATTGACGGTGGTATCGATGGCAACACCCGTCGCCAGAAAAATGCCGACGGTCCAAGCGGCAAGTTCCTGACCGATCGCAAATCCTGAAATCCTGATGCAAGGTTGACTCACCATGGCAAATTTTAAAATCGGTATTCTCGGCGCCGGCATCGGCGGACTGACTGCTGCCATCGCATTGCAGCGCGCCGGACATGAAGTGGTTGTCTATGAACAATCGAAACAATTCTTGCGCGTCGGCGCCGACATCAATCTGACACCGAATGCCGTGCGCGCACTCGACGGTCTCGGCATTCAGGAAGCCGTGCGCCGCACTGCCGCCCGTCCTACGCACCGCATCAGCCGGACCTGGGACAGCGGTGAAGAAACCTCGCGGCTGGCGATGGGCGACACGGCCGAAGAAAAATACGGCGCACCGCAACTGACCATCCATCGCGCCGATTTGCTGGCGGCACTGGCAGAAGTCTTCCCTGCCGAACAAGTCCGCTTCGGCAAGCGCGCCGAACAGATCACCGAAGGTGCCGACGGCATCACGCTCAAGTTCACCGATGGCAGCAGCGACCGCGTCGATGTACTGATCGGCGGCGACGGCATCCACTCGGCAGTACGCACGGCGATGTTCGGTGCCGAAAGCCCGCGCTTTACCGGCGTCGTCGCATTCCGTGCCGTGATCCCGGCCGGGCGCGTTGCCAACGTGCCGAATCTGCAAGCCTTCACCAAATGGTGGGGCCCGAATCCGGAAAGCCAGATCGTCACTTTCCCGCTCAATCGCGGCCAGGATATTTTCATCTTCGCCACCACCGCGCAGGAAAGCTGGCACCTGGAATCGTGGACGACTCAGGGCAGCGTGCAGGAATTGCGCGACAGCTATGCCGGCTTCCATGACGATGCGCGTGCCTTGCTGGCGGCTTGTGATGAAGTATTGAAGACCGCCTTGTATGAACGCGATCCGCTGCCGTACTGGTCCAAGGGCAACATGACGCTGCTCGGCGACGCCAGCCATCCGATGATGCCATTCATGGCGCAGGGTGCCGGCATGGCAATTGAAGATGCCGTGGTGTTGGCGCGTTGCCTGCAAGACGTCAGCGATATCGCCGACATCCCCGGCGCATTGCAGACCTATCAGGCATTGCGTCTGGAACGTACCAGCAAGATTCAGATCGGCTCGCGCGGCAACAACTGGTTGCGCGAAGGCGGCAATGCCGACTGGGTGTACGGCTACGACGCCTGGAGCGTGCCGCTGAGCGCCGCCACTGAAACTGCAACGGCAGCGGTGTAAGCCATGAGCGAACTTCAGGCAGCGCCGGAAACCATGTTGCTGACGATTGTGCTCAAGCACGATCAGTCAAAGAATCTGGCCGATATTCAGGCGCAGATGAAGCAGGTTGACTGGTGGGAGCGTTTTCCCATCGAAGGTTCGCGCGTGGTGTCGTGGACCGTGGCCATGGGGCTGGGGCAGATTGTGACGCTGGAACTGCCGCCGTCATTGCTGCCGCTGGTCAACGTCGAACTCGAACGTTCTGCCTGGGGCGTGTTTCGCACCGAATGTTATCCCACTTACGATTTTGTACCTGTGCGTGAGCGTATCCGCGAACGCGTTAGAAATGGAGGCCAGTAATGAGTGCAGCAAGCCAGGAAGTTTATCTCAATCCGCATCAGGCGCGACGCCGTCAGCCGACCCAGTATGAAGATTTGCTGGGCGATACCATCGAGCGCGCCTACGCCGCCGGCATTCACGATTTGCCGGGACTGGTGGCGCAACTGAATCGCACCGGGCCGAGTTGCCCGCATAACGGCGGGGTCTGGACCGAAGCCGTGTACCAGGAAGAAATCGCCCGCCTGGCCGCGTGATCCTACGCCGCCCAGCCAGTCAATTTTCAGGAGAATATGATGAGAACGACAGCCAATGATCCAGTCGATGCGGTACTCGCCGCTGGATTGAAAGATTTGTGGTATCCGATTTGCCCGTCCGATTTTGTGGCCGAACGTCCGGTCTCGCTGCGCCGTCTGGGGCGCAAGTTCGTGCTGTGGCGCGAAACTTCAGGCACGTTGCACGCACTGGAAGATCACTGCCCGCATCGCGGCGCGCCGCTGTCGATGGGAATCGCACTCGGTGATCGTATCGCCTGTGGTTATCACGGCGTGCAAGTGCGCTTTGACGGCGTCGTCACCAGCGTGCCCGGCAGCCCGGGCTGCAAGCTGGAAGGCGCCAAGGCGACACGGTCGTTCCATGTGACCGAAGCGGCCGGCGCAATCTTCTTGTACAACTCCACCCACGATGTCGCGGAACCGCCGCCGTTGCGCTTGCCGGAACAATTGACCAGCGACGAGTATTCGAATTTCCTGTGCTACACCGAATGGAAAGGCGACTACCGCTACGTGCTGGACAACGTCATGGATCCGATGCACGGCACCTTCCTGCACAAGCAGTCGCACTCGATGGCCGAAGGCGATAACACGGCAGCCTTCCGGGTCAGTGAAACCGATCTCGGCTTCGTGTTTGAAAAAGAAGGCCAGCGTGACGTCAACTTCGACTGGACCGAATGGGCCAGTACCGATCTGCACTGGATGCGTCTGGCAATTCCTTATCCGAAAACCGGCGGCCCGGGCGGCAGCTTCTACATCATCGGCAGCTATACCCCGATCACCGAAAACGTGGCAGCAGTATTTCACTGGCGTTGCCGCAAGCTGACCGGCTGGCAGCGCGACACCTGGCGCTTCCTCTATCGCAACCGTCTGGAAGCGCGTCACTGGGCGGTGCTGGAGCAAGACCGGGTGGTGCTGGAATTGATGGAACCGGATGCCAATCAGCGCGAGATGCTGTACCAGCATGACATGGGCATCGTGCGTCTGCGTCGCCACATGCGCAATCTGGCCAAGGAACAACTGGCCCGTGAAGAGCAGACCGCACAGGCCAGGACGGCATGACGCCGTACGCTAGCGCGAATGCCGCCGCCAAGTCTGTCGTGATGCAGAAAGTGCAGCACGTGCAGACGGACAAGGTTGCCGAACTGGCGACGGCGACCTGGTCGAATTGCCTGCGCATCGGCAATGAAATCAGCATGTCGGGCATGACCGCGCATCCGGCATCGCGCCAGGCACAACTGGACACCTACCAGCAGACGCTGGTGGTGTTGGGCAAAGTACGCGATCTGGTATTGGCGGCCGGCGGCAGTGTGGGCGGTATTTACAAGCTGGTGATTTATGTCCGTGACATCAATGACAAGGATGAAGTCGGACGCGCCCGGCGCGATTTTTTCCAGGCGCCGTATCCGTGTTCGACACTGGTCGAAGTCAGTGCTCTGGTGTTCCCGGAACTGACCGTCGAGATCGATGCGTTTGCCCGTCTCGACATCGACTTGCAACAAGCTGATGTGATGGTTGCGGCCTGACTGTCACGTCATTTTGAAATAGCTTCACTATTTATTTTTCAGCCATGAACAGCTCTCTCATTTCGGTCCGGGTCCAGGCCATGCGCTTTGAAGCGCAAGGCATTCTCAGTGTGGAACTGACAGCGCCGGACGGTACTGCCTTGCCGGCGTTCGCAGCCGGTTCGCATATCGATCTGCATCTCGGCAACGGCGTGGTACGCAGCTATTCATTGTTGAACCCGCCGACCGAGCAGCACCGCTATGTGGTGGGGGTACTCAATGATCGCAACAGTCGCGGCGGTTCGCGTTATGTGCATGAACAATTGCGGGTGGGCACAACGCTGACGATTTCGGCGCCGCGCAATAATTTCCCGCTCGATGAGTCGGCCGCGCATTCGGTACTGATCGCCGGCGGCATCGGTATCACGCCGATCTCTTGCATGCTGAATCACTTGCGCAGCCAGAACAAATCAGCGGAGTTGCTGTACTGCGCCCGCTCCCGCGCCGAGGCCGCATTCTCGGCGACGCTGCTGGCGCAGCCGGATGTCAGCGGCCATTTCGACAATGAACGCGGGGCACCGCCTGATCTCCGTGCCTATCTGGCGAGCAAGCCGCGCGACGCGCATTTTTACTGCTGCGGACCGACGCCGATGCTCAATGCCTTCGAAGCCATTTGCGCCGAACTGGATTTACCCAATGTGCACATCGAACGCTTTGCCGCCGCCGAACAGGTCGACGCCGTGCAAAGCGACGAGTACGTCGCCGAGCTGGCACGCAGCAAGAAAGTGATTTCCGTGCCGGCCGGGAAATCCCTGCTCGACGCTTTGCTCGATGCCGGACTGGATGTTGAACACAGTTGCCGCGAAGGGATTTGCGGCGCCTGTGAAACCAAGGTGCTGGAAGGCGAGCCGGAACATCGCGATGGCGTGCTGAGCAAGAGCGAACGTGCTTCCAACAAAACCATGATGGTCTGCGTGTCCGGCTGCAAGGGCCGGCGCCTGGTGCTGGACTTATAGCGCCCGATACAAAAAATAACGCTGTACCAAGCCCGTGATTGCCCCGGGCTTTTTTTGAGCATGATGATTTTTGTGGAACGTTGATTCATTGGTGAAACAAATGCCGGAAATCGACGCTCGCACCGGCGCGC
Source organism: Herbaspirillum autotrophicum (assembly GCF_001189915.1). Classification (GTDB taxonomy): domain Bacteria; phylum Pseudomonadota; class Gammaproteobacteria; order Burkholderiales; family Burkholderiaceae_D; genus Herbaspirillum; species Herbaspirillum autotrophicum. Next base: position 99,440 of record NZ_LFLS01000018.1, on the reverse strand, counting down.
CTTGAGGGCGAGCCAGACAGGATTCACCTCTCGTAGGCGTGGGGCATATGAGAGCAGTGGACGCGGCGCAGGTCGCGATTATTCGAGGAAGGGAAGTTCCATGAAGAAATTACTGATTGCCATCGCGGCAACAGGGTTGGCGGCGGGCGCGCAAGCGCAGTCCAATGTAACGATCTACGGCAGCATGGACGCGGGCGTGGCCTACGTTAACAACGTCGGCGGCAAATCCGTCATGCGTCTGGATCAGGGCACCATGCAGCCAGACCGTATCGGCTTTCGCGGCAGCGAAGATCTGGGCGGCAACCTGAAGGCCAATTTTCAATTGGAAACAGGTTTCTATACCGATACCGGCGCGCAGCCAGCGGGTGGAAAATTGTTCAACCGCATGAGCGTGGTCGGCTTGTCGGGTGACTTCGGTGCGGTGACGATGGGTCACATGCCCGATATCGTGTTCGATTATGTCGGCAAACTGAGCAACGGCTTTCAACTGACCAACTGGTATCTGTTCCATCCGGGCAATCTGGATAGTCTGGCCAGCACCTTTCAGCCTGACAACGCCGTGCGCTATACCTCGCCGACATTCTCCGGCCTGACATTGAGCGGCATGTATGGCTTCGGCGAAGTGGCCGGCGACAACAGCAAGAGCCGCAACCTGAGTGCCGGCGGTACTTACACCAACGGCGCATTGCGCGTGGCACTGGCGTACTCCAAGCTCAATGATCGTCCGGTCGGTTACGCCGCGCCATTTCTGGGCACCGTCGGCCTCGGCGCGGTCACTACCTTCAGCAGCCTGACCACGATTGCTACCGGCATCGGTTACACCATCGACAACGTTCGTCTGAATGCAGCGTACACCCAGGTCAAACTCGATTTGCCTACCGGCGTCTCGCCGAAGCAAAAGAATCTTGATCTGGGCGCTGCCTGGCGTTATGCCAAGGCGGACACGCTGAACTTCGGTTACAGCTTGTCGAAGCTGGAAGGTTCGCGCTGGAATACCTTCAGCCTGAGCAACGTGCATGCCTTGTCCAAGCGTACCGAGTTGTATGTGCAGGCGGCATATCAACGCGCCGGCGGCGATGCGCAATTTGCCTTCATGAACGGGACCGGTGCTTCCGGTGGTTCGAGCCAACTGGTGACTACGGTCGGCATGCATCACTCGTTCTAAGCAATCTCACCGGCTTGCGCGCCATCCATTGCGGTATTGCATGCAGGCCGGTTTTTGCCGTCCGTGGCCATCACGCTGCGGACGATCCGGCGCAATTTCAGGCTGCATGACGGCCTGCTCAAGAAGAACAACATGATTGCAAAAATCAAGCTTGGAACCCGACTGGGGTTGGGGTTCGGTCTGGTAGTGGCATTGCTGGTCGGTATTACGGCACTGGGTATCCAGAGTCTGGCAACGCTGCACGACGGCACGCAACTGATTGTCAAGAACCGCTATCCGCAAGTGGTGATCGCCAATGACATCGTATTGCAGATCAGCGAGAACGCGATTGCCATGCGCAACATCTTGCTGATCGATGACCGCGACAGCCTGTTGCAGGAAATCAAACGCATTGAAGATGGCGAAAAACAGATTGCCGCCGATTTCAACCGGTTGCAACAGATGCTGTCGAGCGACATGGGACGCAAATCGTTTGCGGAAATCGCCCGTTTGCGCGCGCAATATGAAAAGGGGCAAAAGACGTTTCTGCAAATGGCCGCGACCGGCGGCACCATGGAAGCCTCGGAATTATTGCTGACCACATTGCGTACCGATCAAAAAAATTACATCGATCGCGTCAAGGGTTACATCAAGGGCGGTTCGATCGTGATGGAAAAAAGCAGTGTCGAAGCCACTGACCAATACTACGGCAAGACGCGGCTGATGCTGGCCATGGCAGTGCTGGCCATTCTCAGCGCCTGCGCCTTTGCCTGGAAGATCACACAGTCGATCACCCGCCCGTTGCGGCACGCGGTCGCGGTAGCGCAAAGCGTGGCGGCCGGCCATCTCGATCATCAGGTGCAAGTGCATAGCCAGGATGAAATCGGTCAGTTGCTGACGGCCTTGCAACAGATGAACGGCAGTCTGACCACCATCGTCTCGGAAGTTCGCACCGGTGCCGATACCATCGCTACCGCATCGGCCGAAATCGCCAGCGGCAATCTGGATTTGTCGGCCCGTACCGAACAGCAGGCGGCGGCGCTGGAGCAGACCGCGTCGGCGATGGAGCAATTGACGTCCACCGTCAGACAGAATGCCGACAATGCGCAGCAAGCCAATCAACTGGCAGCGACCGCATCTTCGGTCGCCACCGACAGCGGCAACGTGGTGGCGCAAGTCGTGACCACCATGGCGTCGATCAGCGCCTCGTCGAAGAAAATCGTCGACATCATCGGCGTCATCGATGGCATTGCCTTCCAGACCAATATCCTGGCATTGAATGCATCGGTCGAAGCCGCCCGCGCCGGTGAGCAGGGCCGGGGCTTTGCGGTAGTCGCCAGCGAGGTGCGCAGTCTGGCGCAACGCAGCGCTGCCGCCGCCCGCGAAATCAAGCAACTGATTGCCGATTCGGTAGCCCAGGTGGGCAGCGGCAGCGAGCTGGTAACGCAAGCCGGCGCCACCATGCAAGACGTGGTCGACAGCGTGCGCCACGTCAGCAATATCGTGGCCGAGATCAGCGCCGCCAGTCAGGAACAGAGTCAAGGTATCGGTGAAGTCAATCTGGCGATTGCCCGCATGGATGAAACCACGCAAGAGAATGCGGCACTGGTAGAACAGGCCGCGGCGGCGGCGCAGTCATTGCAGGATCAGTCGGCGGGCCTGGCGCGCGTGGTCGGGGTATTTCGTTTGCAGGGCTAGCCTGAACATGATTCGCCTGCGGGCGGAGATGCCGGACCGGCGGTCTCAGCCGGCGAAGAACGGCAAGACTTCTGCCAGCAACGCCTCGGGCGCGTGTTCCGGAATATAGTGGCCGCAATCGAGCGCTTTGCCGCTGACCTTGTCGGCCAGTGCCTGCCATGCGCTGAGCGGCGTAAAACATTGCTCGATGACGCCTTGCCGGCCCCACAGCACTAATGTTTCACACTGGATTTTTCTGCCATGCGCCAGATCGTCACGCTCATGTTCCAGATCAATGCTGGCGCTGGCGCGATAATCTTCGCAGATGCCATGGATGGTGGCGGGATCTCGCAGACAACGCAGGTATTCGTCATAGGCTTCCGGCGTGAATGGCGTCAGGCCGGCACTGCGGCTGCCGATGGTGTGTTGCAGATACAGCTCGGGATGCGAACCGAGCAGCGTTTCCGGATAGGGCGCGGGACGAATCAGGAAGAACCAATGGTAATAAGCGGTGGCGAATTCCCGCGAGGTTTGCTCATACATGGCCAGGGTCGGCGCAATATCGAGCAATACCAGCTTGCGCACAATGGCCGGATGATCCAGCGCCATCCGGTACGCCACCCGGGCGCCACGGTCATGCCCCATCACAAAGAATTCGCGGTAACCCAGTTGTGCCATCAGTTCCAGCTGATCCTGCGCCATGGTGCGCTTGGCGTAATTGCTGTGATCCGGCAAGCCGGCCGGTTTGGCACTGTCGCCATAGCCGCGCAGATCAGCGGCGATCACGGTGAATTGTTGCGCCAGCTGTTGCGCCACCTTGTGCCAGATGACATGCGTCTGCGGATGGCCATGCAGTAACAGCAGCGCCGGACCATTGCCGCCACGCAGATAATGGATGCGGGTGGCATTGACTTCGGCAGTAGCGCGGGTAAATCCTGTAAACATGCATGGCCTCTTGTTCGTTTGCTGTCGATGCGGGTCATTGTAGCCGCGTTGCCGCCGCCGTGTTTTCCCGTCCTGCGGGCGTTCTTGTTACGTTACACGTAACGTCGCATCCACGTTTCGGGAACATCACGAAAACCTGTTGCGGATTCTGTGTTGTCATCCTTAGTCATTGATTATTAAAGACTTTTTCTGTTTTTGATAAAAGGTGAAGCACCCCGTTTCCCCCGCTTTTTGACTGGCACGCGACTTGCCATATTGATGTCATGAAGCCGCTCAGGGTGAGCGTCGTAAAGGGGAATATGATGATCAACAAGCCAAGTCACAACATGTTTTGCGCTGCTGCTATCGCTGCCGCTTTTGTCCTCACCGGTTGCGCAGGAGGCGGCGGATCGACCGGCTCCAGTCTGGGCGGTGGCGGCAGCAGCGGCGGTACGCCAACCACGACTAGCGGCACCACACCGACCGGACAAGTTGCCGGCGCCACCGGCAATATCGTGACTGCCACCGGCACCACCGTTTCCGGTCTCGGCACCACTGTCGCCAGCCTGCCGGTATTGAGCCCGGCCACCACATCGAGTCTGGCTACTACGGTGGCGGACACCGGCGGCATCATCAGCACACTGGGCAATGGTCTGAGCAGCGGCCTCGGACAAATGGGCAAGGTTGACGATCCGGTCGGCATTACCGTCGCCAATACCGGCAACGTGGTCGGCAAAGTCGGTACCGTCGTGCAGGACGGCGGCGCCGTGGTCGCCAGCCTCGGCACTGGTCCGTTGTCAGCACTGGCACCGGTGACCAATACCGCCGGCGGTCTGGTGACCAAAGTCGGCACCACGGTCAGCTCGCTGTCGGCACCGCTGACTACCGCGTTGTCTACCGGACCGGTACAACAAATCACGCAAACCGTCAGCCATGCAATTGTGCCGCTGACCAGCCAGGTCACAACGCTGACCCAAAACGTCGGTGGCGCGACCGGCCTCGGCAAGCCAGTCAACAACTTGCTGATCACCTTGGGTCAGCAAATCGCTGGCACCGGTGCTACCGTGACCGGTTCCAAATTGCCGGTGATCGACAGTCTGGGCCGGGTGGTAACAGCGACCGGTAACACCGTGTCGATTGCCGGTGTGGTGTTGTATGACAAGGGTGATGGCACCGGCCTCGGCAGCTTGCTCGGCGGTATCGGTGATGGCACTGCCGGCGGCACCGATCCGTTGAGCGGATTGCTGGGTGGTCTGACTGGCGGTCTCAATGGCGGCATCGGCGGCAGCACTGGCGGCAGCAACATCCTGGCCCCGGTAACCGGCTTGCTCGGCAGTCTGGGCGGCAGCATCACCGGCGGTGTAAGCGGTGGCACCAGCGGCGGCAATATTCTGGCCCCGGTGACTGGCCTGGTGGGTAGCCTGACCGGCGGCCTGACTGGCGGTACCACAGGCACTGGCAGCGGTAACGTGCTGGCACCGGTAACTGGTCTGGTTGCCGGCCTGACTGGTGGCATCACTGGCGGTACAAGCGGTGGCACCACTGGCGGCACCAACATACTGGCACCCGTCACCGGTTTGGTTGCCGGCCTGACTGGCGGTGTGACAGGTGGCGTCAGCGGTGGCAGCACCGGCGGCATCCTGGCACCGGTAACCGGTCTGGTCAGCAGCCTGACCAGCGGCCTCAGCGGATCGGCTGGCGTGGGTGTCGGCGCCGGCGCCAGTGGCAGCACCAGCAGCAATGGCTCGGCACTGGCCCCGGTAACCGGTTTGCTCGGTGGCTTGCTGGGCGGTGGCAAGAAGTAAGGATCGCCGGTAACCGACGGCAAATGCAAAATGCCCCGATCAGCAAGGTCGGGGCATTGTCATTGTGAGGCTGGCAGATACGGATGCGGTAGATCCGGATACGTTAGCGATGTGATTCAGGGCAAGCAACGGAGAGAGCAAATGATGATCTTATTCAGCGACTTTTTTCTTCTTGCGCTTGCGTTTCTTTACCGGTTCTGCGGCAGCAGTCTGTACCGTCAGTGCCGGCGACTCGGCCTGACCGCCTTCGAGCGACTGAATCTTGTTTTCCAGCGTAGTGAGCTGGGTGCGCGCGGTTTGCTGTTCGGAGGACAAGGCGGCCACTTGCTGGCGGTTTTGATCTTGTTGCTGTGCCATTTTTTCTTCTTGCTGTTTGCGTAGTGCCGCGTCATTTTGCAAGGCGCTCAAACGGCTGGCTTTCTGCGCAATCTGTTTTTCGGTAGCCTGACGTTCCGCTTCCAGTTTGATGCGGCGAATATCAGCGGCAGCCATGCGTTCGGTTTCCGCCATTTGTTCGCGATACGTTTGTTCGGCCCTGGTATCAGAAGTCATGCGCAACACACGCCAGAAATTCTTTTGCTGAAACGAGGCGATGTAATACGTCATCTCTTCAGAATTGAACAACAGACTGGTGCCGTAGGGGCCGTTGTAGGCAGTTCGCAATTCGACGACGCGCTGGTTTTTGATCAGGGTTTCCAGTTCGGCAATCGTGATCTTGTCGGTGCCGTCGGCGTCCGCAGCAGAAATGGCGGTCACCGGTTTGCCATCGGCTGCGATGGAGATGCCGTTGATGCCGCCGGCGGCGATCAGCAGACTCAGTGCGATGGTGTGGCGCAGGCGCAGCAGCTTTGGTGTCATCTGGTTTCCCGGTAACAGTGGCAGTAATGATGAAACGGATTGGCGGCACACCCTATGCTAAGCGATCTAATCAAGTTCTCCCAGCAATTCGGCATCGGTGTCGACAATCTGGAACTTGCGCATTTTTTCCCACAATACCTTGCGGCTGATGCCCAGGTAGTTGGCGGTATCTTGCCGGCGCCAGTTGTTGGTGTCGAGTGCCTTGACGATGCGGTCACGGTCGGCCATGTCCCATTTTTTTCTTGGCAGCGGCGGGTCCGACGTATCTTCCCGCATTTCCTTGAGCAAGGTGAATACGCGGTCGATGGCGCCGCGTTCCCAGTCGCCGAGCTGGCGATGAATGATGAGGACGCGTTCGGCAATATTGCGCAATTCACGCACATTGCCGACGAAGCGGGTTTGCGCCACCATTTGCAGCAACCAGTCGGGCGCTGCCGGTACTACCTCGCTGTCTTGCGTCTGCTTCAGCATGGCGTTGAAAATCGCAATCTTGTCGGCAGCGCCGCGCTCTTCCAGATTCGGCACGCGCAATTCGATGACGGCCAGCCGGTAATACAGATCGGCGCGAAACATTTCCTGTCGCACCAGTTCCCGCAGATTGCGGTTGGTGGCGGCGACCAGACGGAAATCCAGATTGACTTCGGTAGTCGATCCGAGTTTGGTGACCTTGCTTTGCTCCAGCACCCGCAACAGTTTGACTTGCTGATACAGCGGCAAGTCACCGATTTCATCGAGGAACAGGGTGCCGTTATCGGCTTGTTCGAAATAGCCCTTGTGCGCGAACATGGCACCGGTAAACGCGCCTTTGGCATGGCCGAAAAAATGCGATTCGAACAAGCCGTCGGGAATGGCGCCGCAATTGACCGCCACGAACGGCCCTTTGCCGTAGCGGCTGTGACGTTCATGCAGCAGACTGGCAACACGTTCCTTGCCGACCCCGGTTTCGCCCACGATCAAGACATTGGAATTGCAGTCGGCAAAGGCTTCGGTTTCCGCCAGCAAGGTCCGCATGATGTCCGATTGCGCAATGAACGGTTCGGCCGCCGCCGAGGTCGCCGCGCTCGACCGCAACTCGCCGGCCAGCCGAAATACCAGCCGGTGCAATTCGGCGCAGGTGAAATCGAGCATCAGAATATGCGAATACTCGGGTGGGTAGACGCGCGAATCAAATGCACGCGCCGCTTCCGCGACCCAGATCACCGGCATGCCATGCGCTCGCTGCCAGTCATCGGCACTGAAGCCGGCACTGTCGATCACGGTCACCGAGATGACCGCAATCGACAGTGAGGGGCCGTTCTGCTCGCGCGTCATATCGATATTGTCAGCGCGGATGACGTCGATCTCGAAGCTGCCGAGGCAACGTGCAATGCGTTCGGCGATATCGGACTTGCCTTCCCACACATAGACATCGATGCTTTCCTGTAGTCGCTTGCTTTTCATTACGTTCTCTCACAACTGAAGGTTCATCTGCACGGTATTGTCGGCATGCGTTGCAGATTCGGAAGGCAGCGGCAAATCCTGCGCGCTGCGGGCGGTCGATAACAGATTGCGGATATCCACCAGTTTTTCGTAAATGTTGAACATCAGGATCAATAACTCATTGAGCAGACGCCAGACCAGCAGCGCCAATATGGTCGAACCGAACACCATCAGCGCGCCGGGGCCAGTTTCCGAATTCGCGCTGGAAAACAGGATGCCGATACCGGCGCTGATGATTGCCACCAGGCCGATCCAGTAAATCAGTTTGATCAGCAGCGGTGCGATCAGATGATCGAATGCGAGTACCGGCATGATTCGGGAAAGTACAGTCGTGTGCGCGGTCATGACAGCTCCATAGTCGAGAGTAAATGCATCAGTAAGCCAGTGAGACGGTGGTACCGCTGCTGCAATTGAGATCGATCAGACTGACATCGACCAGACCCAGTTGCAGGCCGAGCAGCGTACTGAGTTGCGTCGCCAGCGCATCACCGACTAATTTTAGAATTGGTTGTAGTACATTGACTACCATGCCGAGCAGGGTCAGCAGCAGATTGCTGATGGTGGTGCCGTTCTTGGTCTGGCTGCCGCCTAGCTCGTTGCTCAGTACGCACTGGTTGTAATTTCCGCTCAGTGCGCAAGCAACATTCCCCAATAAATTACCGAGCAGATTGACGACGCTGGTCAACAAGCCGCCCACCAGATTGCCGACCGAACTCAGCACGCCGGTAACCAGCGTGCCCAGCGAATTGGTGAGACTGGCGTTATTGATCACACTGGTGACAAACGTCTGCAACACCGATGCTGCGGTATTGACCTGGCCGACGGCATTGTTCAGTGCACCGCCAACCGCGCTGACGGAACTCAGCAGATTTTGGGCCAACGTTGCGTTGGTGACGGTGCCATTGCCGCTGGTTTTCGATTGATTGAACAGGGCTGAAATCAGATTGGCTAGCACGCCGTTCATCAGATTTTTAATGGTGGTAGCTAGATCCAAGGGGTTGCTGCCGATGGTCGCGGTCTGGCCCTTGATCAGCGTGACGCTGCCATTGTTGGGCAAGGCCGCAGCCGAAAAACTGGTGTTGACGGTCAAGGCGCCGTTGAGCAGATTCACCATCTGCGTCGGCCCCAGGCCGGTGGTGCACGTGGCGGCGGTCGAAAAGATCGAAGAAGCGTTGATGGCGCCGGCGCACAGTTTGAGTATCGGTGCCTGCACTGCAATGGTGGCGGTGTCGTTGGTCCCCGATTTGACGGTGCACATGTCGGTGATGGTGCCAAAGCCGTCGACCACATCGATCACCATCGGAATATTGACCGCCAGCAAGCCGGCATTCAGTAAATTGCTGTTGATATCGGCATATACCCGGACCTGCGAGGTATAGGCGGTGGTGCCGATACCGCCGATGCCGATCGAGGGCGGTTCGACCAGGCCGATGCGCAGATCGGAATTGAGCAAGCCGGGGATATTGACCGGCGTGATGACATCGGCGAAACGATGACTGTTGGCGACGCCGATGCCGGCAGTGATCAGTTCCAGCGCATTGATGCTGGCAGTCAGCGCGGCCTGGCCGTTGGCGGCATCGAGCAGCGTGAACAGACCGCGGCCACTGGCATCGCTAAGCAACTTGACCGGCAACAGCAGTTGACCGGCCTGAATTCCCAGCAGATTGACCAGGTTGGTTTGACCACCGACCGTGGTAATCGCACCGAGCAAGGTCGACAACGGGCAGACCCCGGCATTGCAAGCCGGGGTGCCGGCCTGAATGATGGATTTGATGGTGCCGACATCGGCCGTCAGGGGTATCTGAAATCCGAGTGCGGCCAGCAGCCCGCTGGAACTGATGCCGACATTGGCCAGACCGCTGTAGCCGACGGCGCTGGCGTTGATATTGGCGCCGAGTACGGTGAGCAGACCGGGTACCACGCCGCCGTTGACTTGCAGCAATCTGGAGCCGACCGAAAATACCGCATTCGGTGCCGATACTGCCACCTTGGCGATGGACGAGGCGTTGACTTGACGTGTCACCCAGATACCGAAGAAGCTGCGATAGCTTTGCGTCAGGGTGACGCTGATGGCATTCGGCATCGGTTGGCCGGTGGGCGTGACGCCGCCGGCATAGACCGAATAGTAGGGCGCCGTGGTATATACCAATGGATCCCAGCGCCCGCAATGGGTCACCGTGGTGCCGCTGAATTTGTTGGATTGCACGGCATTGCCGGTGGCTACCGCGAATGCCTGGGCGCAGGTATTGCCGGTCACCATCTTGCCGATTTGCTGAGCGCCGGACAGCGCCGCCATATCTGCCGTCTTTTGCAATTCCCGTTTCTTGTAAAACAGATAGCCGATATCGATCGAGGCCAACAGGATCACTGCCAGCGCCAGAAAGATTGCCGTCATCAGTACCAGCGCACCACGCTGCCGCTGATGCCGGCCGCGCCCGGCGTGCGGCACGCGGGTGAGCATGACTGACAAGGCGGAGGAGGGCTGTGTCATATCGGCCTCGTTACTGTCCGGCCGGTGAGGCGGTGTTGGTCCTGACCCGGCTGCCGAAGAACTCAGGAATCTTGTTTTTGAAGCTTTCCTGATAGCGCAGCCAGCTGGCTTGTGCGGTAGCGCCCAGCATCGGCAAGGCGGGGCCGGCGGCAGTGCCGTTGACCTGGGTTGCCAGCAATGCCTGAGTCGCGTCGCCAACACGTACCCGCGCCGGTTTTTCGGTTGTGGTGGTATCGCTGGCGGCAACCTCGGCGGCAGGTGCGGCGGTTTCTTGCGCGGCTGCCGGCAACGCCCAGCAGGCAACAACCAGCATGGCTGACAATGACAGGGTGCGGTTCTTCATGGCGGTCTCCCGGACAATGCTATTTGACGGTGGCGAAACGTTCCAGCACCGACGGTGAAAGTACCGTCGGCCGCTGCGCAACCGTGATGGCGACGCTGTCGCCGTGACGCGCGATGATGTCGTCAGCCAGCGAAAAAATGGCGGCTCTGACGTTGGCCGGCAACTTGGCCTGTTCCATCAGCTCGCGTGCTTTCGGGCCATCGCCCGAGACCAGCAACAGCAACGCCAGATTGGCGATGGCTTTGCGGTTTTCCGGTGCCAGTTCGGCGGCCTGTGCAATCGGGATGCGGGCGGCAGCACTGTTGCCGCTTTGCAGCAGGGCATAACCGAGGTCGCCCAGCATGGTGGCATCGGTGGGTTGGCGGCGTACCGCTTCACGCAACGCCGTGACCGCTGCCACATAGTCATCATGCCGCGCGGCCAGCAATCCCAGACCATGCCAGGCGGCAGCTGCTTGCGAGGTCCCCAGCAATTGCCGGTAGGCGGTGTCGGCTGCGGCATCCTGTCCGGTTTCGCGCAAGGCGTCGGCGCGCAGGCGCAAGATCTCCGGCGATGTTCCGTACAGTTGCAGATAGGCTTCGACATGGGCCAGCGAGGCAAAATACAGCGAGCGATCCTGCATGGTGCGGATCATGTCCAGATACACCATCTGATTATCAGCCTTGGGGGGAGCCTCTTCCAGTTGCTGACGTTGTTGCGCCGCTTCATTCTGTTGCGCATAGAGACGCGCTGACGGCGCGGCACAACCGCTGATCAGAAATACCATGGCCAGCCAGAGAATGGATGCAAACCGTAATGTCTTCATGTCCTATCCCCCTATTTTTGATAACGCACGAATGATCGCCAGAAAACCGGAGCCACCGGTAATGATCAGCAGCGATGGCAACAACGTCAGCACCATGACACTGGTCATCTTGACGGTCAGCTTGCCGACCTTTTCTTTTAGGTATAGCTTGCGGCTTTCGCGGATGCGTTCGCCGAATTGTTTCAACGGTTCCTGCACGGCGCCGCCATATTGCGCAACCTGCACGATCAGCCGTGCGGTGGCGTGCAATTCCTGATTGTCGAATACGCTGGAAAAGCGCTTGAGCGATTGCTCGCGGGTGCGGCCGTTCATGTATTGGCGCGAGGCGATTTCAAGTTCCTTGCTCAGAATCGGCAGGGCATTGAAAAATTCGTTCTGAACCACGTGCAGACTTTGATCAATCGACAGGCCGACACCTTGCAGCAGGCGCAACAGGTCGATGAACAACGGCAGTTCTTCGGCCACTTTGCGGCGGCGGGCGGCGGCGACCTTCAGCATGAACCATTTGGGACTCATATAGCCGGCGGCCAGTCCGCAGAAGGCAATCGCCAGCAGCATTGCGCTGCTGCTTACCGGCGCCAGCAGCCACAGCAATACCGGCAGCAGCGCGCCGAGTGTCAGGCGCGCAATGAAGAACAAGGTTTTACCCTGATTGTCGTTGACGCCGCACTGATCCAGCAGCTGGCGGTCGTCTTCCGCCACCAGCTGGCGTCCCAGCGGGGTCTCCAGCCAGCTCGAGCAAGCGGCAATCAAACGCTCCCGCCAATGCAATGGCGCGGCGTCATCGGCCGGCTTGGCGGCCCGTTCCTGTTGCTCGATCAGTTGATCCAGAATCCGTGCCGAGCGGCTGCGACGCCAGCTCTGCGCCAGCAGAAAAACGCCCCCGAACAGAGCGATCAGGGACAGCAACAGCAAGCCGAGGATGGTCAGGGATTGTAGTGTCATGTCAGCTCTGCACCGATTTTGCGAGTCGATACAACCACCATGCACCGATCATTTCCAGCACGGCGGCACCTATCAGCATTTTTTTTCCGATCGGGTCTTGCAGCATCTGCATGAACATGTCGCTGTTGAAAATGATCATGAAGATACCCAGTCCTATCGGCAGCAGCGCCAGCATCCATGCCGACAATCTGATCTCGGCCGAGAGCGCCAGCAATTCCTGATAGGCATATTCGCGATCCCGCATGAAGGCCGCAATCCGCTCCAGAATCATGTCGGCGCGGCCACCAAAGCGCAGCGCAATGCCGATCACCGCGGCGACCAGTTCCAGTTCCAGCAGACGAAAGATGCGCGCTTCCTGACTCAATGCATCTTCCAGATCGAGCCGTGCCTGCACCAGCGAGTTGGCGCGCTCCAGCAAATCGCGCAAGGGCGGCTCCACGGTCAGCAGTGCAGCCTGGAATGCCGACTCCAGACTGTTGCCGATGGATACCAGACGCACCATCGAATCCAGGAAATCCGGCAACTGATGCAACATGCGTTGATGCCGGCGTACCGCCTTGAGCCAGTAACGGAAGTAGGTCAATACGACATACAGCACCAGCACCCCAAGCATCGACAGGAAACTGCCGAACAGGAGCGCTGCCGCTGCCAGGCAGACGCCGGGCACCAGCAGTTGCAGTATCAATTTGCGATCCGGATCGATGCCGGCGTGCAGGAAAAAGTGCCGCCACTGTTGCGCACCGCGTCGTGGCGCGATCAATTTTTCCTGCGACTGGGCAGATTCCGGCACGACTTCCTGTACGGCATTTCTGAGCTGGGTATCGACGAAGGTGGCAATCGCTTCTTGTTGCCCCTGCAACTGCACGCTGTGCCACAACAGCAGCGCAATCGCTACCAGCACCAAGGCGCTGGCGCCGAGCAACAGTACCAGCGGCGACATCAGCGACGCTCCGGCCGGTGGCTGCCAGCCGTTCCCGACAATTGCCGGCGGCGTTGCAGTTTGGGTGAATGGGGCTGGATGCCGAGCGCCACCCAACGGTCCTTTTCCTCGCCATCCTGGCTGTTGAAGCTTTCGTGGCGAAACAGTTCTTGCGTGGTGATGATGTTGTCGCCGACGCCGGTGACTTCGGTAATCGAGACGATGCGGCGCCGGCCGCTCGACAAGCGGCCGATCTGCACGATGAAATCGAGCGCACCGGCAATCTGCCGGCGCAAACTGCTTTCACTGCCCTGAAAGCCGGCGAAACCGGCCAGCATCTCGATCCGGTGCAGGCATTCGCGCGGGGTGTTGGCGTGGATCGTTGCCATCGATCCGTCATGGCCGGTATTCATGGCTTGCAGCATTTCCAGCACTTCGGCACCACGCACTTCACCGACGATAATGCGGTCGGGACGCATGCGCAGACTGTTGCGAATCAGATCGCGAATGGTCACCACGCCATTGCCTTCATAGCTGCCGATGCGGGATTCCAGGCGGACCACGTGCGGATGATTGAGCGACAGTTCCGCAGTATCTTCGATGGTCACCACGCGCTCGTTCTCGGGAATGAAGAACGCCAGGGCATTGAGCAGCGAGGTCTTGCCGGAACTGGTGCCACCGGAAATCAAGATATTGCAGCGGGCTTTTACCGCTTCTTCCAGCAACCCGTAGAGATCGTCGCTGAGCGTGCCCAGATGCAGCAAATCGACCGGCTTGAGCGGATCTTTGCGGAATTTCCGGATCGACACCATCGGTCCGTCCACCGCCAGCGGTTCGATCACGACGTTGAGACGACCGCCATCGGGCAAGCGTGCATCGACCATCGGATTGGATTCATCGAGGCGGCGTCCCAGCGGTGCCAGAATGCGGCGCACGATGCGCAGCAGATGGCTGTTATCGGTGAAACGCAGTACTTCCCGTTCCAGCACGCCGTTGCGCGAGACAAAGACATCGTTGTAGCCGTTGATCAAAATGTCTTCCACCGCGCCGTCGGCCAGCAAGTCTTCCAGCGGACCGAGGCCGGCCAGTTCCTTGGTCAGGGCGTCGGCGATCTGGCGCACTTCATCCTCGTTGAGCGGAATGCGCCGCAAGCGCACGAAGCCGTCGACATCCAGATTGACGAATTGCTGAATCGCCGAACGCGACCAGCGTCCGAACTCGGCCCCCAGTTCTTCGATCCGGGTCAGCAAGTTGTCGTAGGCGGCAGCCTTGATATCCTGGAATTTCTGGGTATTGCTGAAGGCTTGATCCTGCTCGCTAAATTCGGTTTCTTCATTCATCACGGACTACCTCTCAGTGAATGCCTGCTGCGTCAGCGGGCGGTACTGCCGATGCAATGACTGCCGGTTTACGAACCTTGCCGGGCAAAAAAATGCGGCAGCCAGTAAGTCCAGTTCTTGCGTTCGCCGACGCCGGCAACCGGGGCCGAAATCTTGTGTGCCAGTTCCAGCACGGCACGCACATACGGATCGCGTGGTGCGACATCGTGCAGCAGGCGACCTTGACTGGTGCTGCGCATCAGTTCCAGCGTGCGCTCCGGCACCACGCCGGACAGATGCAGATCGAAGCGTTGCGCGATTTGGGCAGACTCCATGCCGAACCGCGGGTCATAGCGATTGACCACCAGATGCAGCAGGCGGCGGTCAACCTGATTTTTTTCAAGGTCTTGCAACAGCGGCGGCATGGAGACCAGCGCGCCGACACTCTGGTCGGTAATCAGCCATACCTGATCAGAAACAGAAGCAATGCGGCTGGTGAAGATGCGATCAGAGAAGCCGCCAAGATCGACGATCAAGACATCGAAATAGGTACGCAGACGCTCCAGCAATGCGACCGAATCTTCCTGCGCCAGGGTGCGCATTTCCGCTGCGGTTTGCGGCAACGACAAGACCTTGATGCCGTTGCGGCTGCGACCCAGCGCGGTATGGATCAGCGTGGCGTCGAAGCGGCGCAGATTGCGTACCGCGTCGGCGAAATGAAAGCTGCTGCTGACATTCAGATAGACCTGGCCGTCACCGGCCGGCAGTCCGAGGTCGAGCAGGGCGACGCGATCCTCGGTGGTGCCGGGCTGCTGCGCTTCGGATTGCGGATGATCGGTTTGCAGCAGGTCGGCCAGATGCGCCGCCAGTGTGGTGGTGCCGACGCCGACGCGGGTTCCCAGCAAGGTCACCAGCCGGCCCCGCTTTTCCGGCCCCTGACCGAATGGCCGGGTCAGGATTTCCGCTACCGTATTGCGCGCTTCTTCAGGCGGCGAGGCGACGTCGATGAAATAATGGATGCCGGCGCGCAAGGCTGCTACCGCTCCTTCCGGAAAACTGATGCTGCCGACCGCGACCAGCGGCAAATCCGGAATCGTCTTGTGCAGTTCACGCGCCAGTTCGACGGTTTCGGCAATCCGTGCTGCGCTGTCGTTACCGGAAAAATCGAGCAGTATCAGGCGCGGCTTCAAATCGCCGACCCGCTGCAGCAGCAACGGCAACAGCGCCGGTTTCTGATACTGGATATCCCACTTGCCCAATGTAGTGTTGAGCCATTGCAAATAGTGATCGCTGGCGGCAACGAACAGAAATTTGCTTTCGTCGTTCATGGTGTTCATGCTGCTTTTTCGCTTGTCTATGGCTTGTTCCACATGTCCCTCCCGTATTACCTGGAAAATCCTGGCAAATCATCTTTGCTGCTGATACCCATCAGATACGAACCCCAGGCGTTGCCGGGTGAATTGCGTCGCTCTTGCTTCTCGCCGGGCAACGGCAACGGTGTATCTTTGGCAATCGGACGTATCAGATGCGGGGTGACGATGATCACCAGTTCCTTTTCATCTTGTGAGTAAGTCATGCTGCGAAAAAATGTGCCGATGATCGGCAGATCGCCGAGAAACGGCACTTTGCTGACATTGGAACGCGTCGTGCGCGATACCAGCCCGCCGATCACGAAGCTTTCGCCATCCCCGAGTTCCAGCGTGGTGTCGGCGCGCCGGGTAGTGATCGCAGGAATCGACACGCCTTCGCTGACGATGGCATTGCTGTAGTCGATTTCGCTGGCTTCCGGCGCCACCTTCAATGCGATGCGGTTGGCGGCCAGTACGGTCGGCGTGACGGTCAGGCCGATACCGAACGGCTTGTACATGATGGTGGTGGTGCCGAGCCCGCCGGCCACCGGAATCGGCAATTCGCCACCGGCGAGAAAGCTGGCGCTCTGGCCCGACAACGCGGTCAGTGACGGCGACGCCAGCACCCGTGCCAGTCCGTTGCCTTCAATCAGGCGCAGACTGGCGTTGCGGTTGCCGGATTTATTGCCGACCGTCAGATTGAATGCCGAGGCAATCGGGGTGGTGACGTTGCTGTTGGTCAGATTGCTGACCAGATTGAAGTTGAAACCGCCGGCGACCGCATTGAACAAGAAGTTGAAGCCGGCTTCCTTGAGTGCGGACTTGCTGAATTCGACAATCTTGACGTCGATTTGCACCACCGGACTGGTGGCGATGGTGGCGGTATCGACCAATTTCTTTTCGCCGGCGCTTTCCATCGCGGCGCTGGTGGTGGCGACGTGCGACAGCAGCGACGGCGACTGCCCGCTGATCACGGCGGCGTCACCGGCGACCTGCACGCTGGCGCCGGTTGGCGGATTCAGTGTCTGCAAATTGCTCAGGACGGTTACCCGGCTGGTGACGGCCGCACCGTTGCCGGACCAGATGGTCAGGGTGGTGGTGCCGGGTTTTTTGCCCACCAGCATGACAGCCGATTTCTGTTTGTGCGAAGGCCGCAAGATCACCACATCGGCAATTTCCGGGTCTGCTACGGCGATGCGCTCCAGCGTCGACGGCACATTCAGGTTGCGTTGTTCCTTCAGGCCCAGCGTGATGCTGGCCGGTTCCGCCTGCGCCGGTGTCAACATCAGCATTTGCATCAGCATCCAGGCACCGAGTGCGAGGCACAGCTTTGCAAGTAATTTCATATGCCGGCTCCGGTAACAGAAACTGGTTTCAGGCGTGGTGCGGGTCGTATCGCCGCGCGGGGTACAGGTCATGCATGTTTTCAAAACGGCACCGCTTCCCGTTGCGTACCGCGCACCACCTCAATGGTCGAACGTGGCGATGAAGCGCGCGCCGAGGTATTGGCCCGATATTCGGGCCGGGCCCGGGCCGGTGTTGCATCACCCGCCCATGACGGCAGGCCGACGCCGGCGAAGGCCTGATTTTCCGGCGTGGTGATGGCTTCTTGCTGGGCGCGCGTCAGGCCGCCTTTGACGTTCAGCAATGTGGCCGGACTGGCAAACAGGCTGGCATCGGCAACCTGCTGGTCGGCCGGCGAGCGCAGCGCCAGTACCAGGCGTCCGTTATGCGCTGCCAGCAACAAATCATTGACCTGGTTGACCGGTGTCGCCAAGACGGCGGTACGGGCGGCGACCGGGGCTGGCTGCACCAGACCGTTCTTGCCGTTATCGGTGTTTGGTTCACCGACGGCTGTCGCGCCGTAGGCCAGCACCCGTTGCCGCGATGCCAGCAGACGTGATTGCCCGCGATTGATTTCCGGCCCCTGACGCAAGGTGAAAAACACATCGACGTAATCACCGGGTTCGATCCGGTTGCCGGCGCCGATGACTTCATCCACGGCCACCGCAATGGCGCGTTCACCGGGCGCCAGTGTCAGCGCCAGACCATGGCGCAGGCCGGTTTCCATCACCATCGCGCCGGCGGCGATATCGATGCTCGGCACCTTGCCGATGACGTCTGCCGGCGTTTGATACGTGCCGGGTGCACCGGCTGGAAAATTGAGCACGGTGACATCACTGGCTGCAATCGGTTTGCCTTGTTCCAGTTTTGCCGCTGCCACCACCACCGGGTATTGCGCAGCGGGTACCACGGCGCCCCCCGGGGTTGCCGGGCGGACGATCACCGGCGGCGGCCGGCTGCCCAGCCACCACGCCAGCGACGCCAGACCGGCAGCTGCCAGCACCAGCAGCACGGCAATCCATTTGCCTATGTTGTTCATGGTGTTCCTTTGTTTTGTCCGGGCTGCCGTTTCAATCCAGTTGCACTACCGCGGTACTGCTGAGCTGGGTCGGTACCGCTACCCGCATCAGACCGCCCAGCAACAGCGGCACCAGCGGATTCTGTCCATAGTTGGCATAGGTGACCGTCGCCGTATAGCAGCGTCCGGTGACGGCGCCGCCGTTGTATGGGCAAGTGGCGGCGATGGTGCCGCTGAAACTGAGCCGGCCATTGAGCCAATAGGCGGTGCTGCCGTTGCCGAGCGCGGCATTGCGGGCATTGGTGGTGCGCAGGGCGTCGGTGGCCGCATAACGCAGCGCGGCACGCGCACCTTCGGCGGCCGCCATCGTGATGGATTGTTGGGCAATAAAGATCAGGCCATACGTCACGATGGCGTAGAAGACCATGAAAAATAGCGGAAATACGATGGCGAATTCGACGGCGGCAATACCGCGTTGTCGCTGCGGGCTGCGGGTTGTTGCGCAGGCATGTTCTGCATTCATCGTTGCCCCCTTATTTTTACCAATGTTGCCAACTGCTTACCATGACTGCCGCCAGCGCCAGATAGGCTGCATAGGGAATGCCGGCGCGGCCATTCCGGCGCTCTATCAGACGCTGATAAAAAGCGCTGTACGTCACCTGCTGTGCTACCTGACCCAGACGCGGCAACAGTGTCAGTACCTGGCGCCGTTGCAGATACCAGACAATGGCGTGCATACCGGCCAACAAACTGGCGATCAGCCACACCGGTATCAGTGCTGCCGGCCCGAGCAATACACCGAGCACGGCAAAAAATTTGACATCACCGGCGCCCATGGCACGAAAAGCATAGAGCGGTACAAACAGCGCCAGTCCGATCAGACCACCGGTCATGGCATCGGCCGCACTGATGCCGCCGATACCATGACCGGTATAAAGCATGCCGCCCGCATGCGCTGCCAAGGCTGCCAGCAGCAGTCTGTTGGGCACCCGCCGTACACTGACGTCATAGACGAATACGGCGCTACACAACGACAACAGCAGGCCCATCCAGAATATCAATGAGAAATTCTGAGCGTGCATCATGCTCTGCGAACGCAACGACAACAACGCCGGTCGTCATGCATAACGCCGACCGGCGTGTTGTCTGTTCAAGGAGTCGACGCCGTGGTCAGGGCGGTGCCAATGGCGGCAAAAATCGCAATCAGCTGGGTGCGAATCGTGGTCAGGCCCGCAATGATGGCGATTGCCACCATGCCGGCGATCAGGCCGTATTCGATTGCGGATGCGCCTGCTTCATCATTGAGAAATTTGATTACTGCTGCTTTCATAATGCTCTCCTGATTAAAAAAACGACGGGTACGACTGCTTCAACTTCGCTGCTTGCTACACTGCTGGTTGATCAAAAACACTTCAAAAAAAACACCGCAAAAAACCGTGCTGCGAATCTCAGTCGAACTGATACGAATACGTCAGATTGACGCGGGGCGAACGACTGCTGGCATTGAATGGCACATTCCCGACCGGCTGCGCGACTGACAGATCCAGTACGTAGTAACGCTGGTCGCTGAGCCGCACGCCCAGACCGAGCGACGCCAGCTGGTCATGGGTCAGCGGGCCGGCGTTGCTGTAGGCGCGCGAGCTGTCTGCCATGACATACGGTTGCAGACGTTTCAGATAGGTGGTGTCGAGCGTGAAG
Source organism: Herbaspirillum autotrophicum (assembly GCF_001189915.1). Lineage (GTDB taxonomy): Bacteria > Pseudomonadota > Gammaproteobacteria > Burkholderiales > Burkholderiaceae_D > Herbaspirillum > Herbaspirillum autotrophicum. The sequence continues at coordinate 79,322 of NZ_LFLS01000018.1, read as the reverse complement.
GCATGGTTCAGTTCCAGCGCCACGCCCCAGCCCTTGTCGCCGGCGATTTCGCCGGCCGGATAGGCCAGCCCGAACATGCTGGCGCCAAATCCGATTTGTTCCGAGGTCGCCAGGATATTGCTGCTGTACTGGCCGATGCCCGACAGCCTGATGCCGAAACCGGCCGGCAATTGCAGGGCGTAGGAAAACTGTGAACGCAGGCGCACGAAGTCGAGATCGACATTACTGTTGCTGACGCTGGCGCCGGCAGTATTGAAACCCTTGAAGATGCCGCCGCTGAGCTGGGTGGTCGATTTGTCACCGGCCTTGATCCACGATGCTTCGAGACTCAGGACCCGGACGTTGGAACGCACTTCCAGCACCGGATTGAGCGCCGGCACGGTGCGGTCGTAGCGGTTGCTGTTTTCGGCCGCGTAGACGCCGCCGCTCAGCGTCAGGTTTTCGCGATTGTTCAGAATCAGCGGATAGCTCAGATTGGCACCGACGCGCTGGGTCTTGGTGTGATAGCTGGACGCGAATTGCAGCGGAACCAGATCGGCATTGTCCGGATTGCTTTTGTAGCTCGACAGATTCAGTTGCGCCAGCCAGCCATCCTGTCCGATCGGCTGGGCGTAGTTGGCGGCGTAATATTGTTCGCCGCTGCTGCCGGTCGGTACCAGTGCGCTGACCGAAATCTGCTCGCCGAGTCCGATCAGACCATTTTCAGTCACGCCGGCGATGACCCGCAGGCGCGAGGTTGCGGTATCCAGACTGAGCGCCGCAGTGACCGGCATGCGCTTTACCTCCAATGTCATTTCGGTGGCGCCGTCCGTGGTGGTGGGCGGTTGTACCGTGGCGGCAATCCGCATGCCGGGTTGCAGGCCGAGAATGCCGGTGACGCGTTCGAAAGTCGCCTGGCGCAGTGGGCGGTCGCTTTTGAGTTGTTCCGCAACCTTGCGCAGCCGCTCTTCGGAAGCGCCGGGATTGCCGTTGATGCGAACCTGATCAACGTAGCCTTCGACGACATTGACGATCACGACATTGTCGGCAAACGATTGCACCGGTACGAAGGCGAACGACAAGGGGTAGCCTGCGGCCTGATACATGCGGGTCACCTGTTCTGCCGCTTGCAGTATCTCGGCAATCGTCACTTCACGATTGGCCAGCGGCGTGAACTGCGCCGCAATGCTTTCGAACGGCAAGGCCTTGACGCCGGCGATCTGGAAACTTGCGGGGACGATGCGCTTGGCCAGCAATTGTTGCAGCGCCGGCGATACTTCCGGTTGCTTGATATCGACCGTCACCGGTTGCGGCGGAATCTGATTGAGCTTGGGCAGCGTATCGAGCGGGTTGCCCTGGCCGGGCCCTTCCGCCGCACATATTGCGGGCATCCAGGCCAGCGCTTGCAATGCGCTGGCAAGTGCAACGACGGCGGTGCTGTTCGCGGCTCTTGGCATAGGTCCCCTGTTCAATGCGCGGTGATTTTCCGGAGAGATGACACTTCTCGTATTTGCGGATCACCGATTCGAAATAAGATGCTGCACGACAGCCCTTTCAGCAAATTCCATACCACCCGGCAACCCCGGGTAACCGGCCGTCAATTTTTTTGCGTAACAGGAGCGCTCCCGGGAGGCAGATTTGCGGCTTGCCGCCATCGCTTTTTTTTGCGGCGTTGATGTAACGTAACGACGGGAACAAAAGCTTGGCGTTGTGATATTGATGGTTTGTAAATCGCGCTAACGTTTCATCTGCTGCGTTACTGATCACCAGTGTTTTTTTATTTTCAGGATTTTTTTTTCGCCATTTTTTTTGGCGCGAGCGGTGGCCGAATGAGAAAAATGTGGACGATTTCGTCCACTGTCATGGCGCGAAATGGACGAAACGGGGTGTCTCGCGTCGCGGCAGCGACGGCAAAAAGAAGGACGGGAGAGTGACTTTGCGGGGCGCCGGATCGCCGCGTGGCGACGATCCGGTCAGGTAAAAATCAGGCTTTGCTGTAGCAAAGACGGCTGGGTCGCACCTTCATCCGCACCAGCGAAACCAGGAAACTGAACCCGGCCTGATTCGGATCAATCACCGGCACATAGGTTTGCAATGCCTCTTCCAGTAACGCCGATACCTTGGCGGCGACGCCGACAAAGCCGGTACAACCGAGCAGCAGCGATTGCGCGCCATCGTTGCGGATCGCTTCCAGTGCCGCCTGAAACGCCTTGCCGATCACGATATCGAGGTTGTCCAGTTGATCGACCGGACAATCGATGGCCTTGATGGAAGCAAAGCTGTCTTGCAAACCATAGGTCAGCACATGCTCTCTTTGCATCGCCAGCGTACTTTGCAGCACCGTGATGATGGAGAAGCGCCCGCTCAGCGCCAGCGCGCTGAAGGCAGAGGTTGGAAAGCCACCGATGATCGGTATGTCGATCACTTCCCGGGCGGCTTCCACCCCGCACATGTCGAAATCGCTGAGCCAGATGCCGTGAAATCCTTCCTGTTCCAGCGCTTTGGCGAGTTCCACCACGGGATAACCGTTTTGCAACCAGTCGGCCCGGTTTTCGATGCAGTTGTGGCCTTGCGTGATATTTCGTACTTCGACTTCCACATCGGGCGGAATTACCGGCGCGATGGATTCCAGCAGGCGGGCGTTGAAGGCGTCGGTGGCGACCGGCGCCAGGACGCAGATACGAATAGCTGTCATTGACAAATTCCTTGAGGATTTATTGGTTGGCGGACGCGGTCAGCGGTACATAGGGGCCGAGGTAGCCCATGCTGACCAGCAGGCTCATGAAACTGCTCAGAATCAGGCCGCGTTGCAATGCCGGATCGGCCAGGATGCCGATCAAGGTCACGGTGTGATCGAGCAGGGCCGGATTGAGCGAGCCATCTGCCAGCACCAGATCGCCATTGGAAAAGATTGACTGGCCTTCGCCCTCAACAAAGTAAGCAATGCTGTCGGGGGCCATGCAAACCGGTTGCGGCTGGTCGCTGACCCAGGTCAGCAGTGATTCGTTCTGGTACAACACGGTACAAATCGTGTCGCCGGCCTGCAGGCGTACCTTGCCGAGATCGAAGCCGGTACTGGTATCGAGTTCTGCCGAGATGAACCTGGCCGGCCCGAAAATGCGCCGCGCCGGCAATGTGAAGCGGGCCGACAGAAAATCCAGCAACTGTCCGGCGTTGGCGATGTTGCCCATCTGCAATGCCCGGCCCAGCGTCAGTGCCCGGGTCAGCGTACCGCGAATTGGCAAGGCGCTCTGCAATCTGGCGGGTTCCATGATCCAGATCGCGAGGCCGCCAAACTGGCCGAAATCGGATTCGGCCACGATCGGGCGCAGCATCTGATCGATGATGGCCGATACATCTTGCTGGTGCGAGGAGCAGCCATTGGCGTCGCCGCGCGGTTTGACGTCGAGTTCGACGCACAGTCCGCTTTGGCTGACCAGAAAGGTCGGACGCGGATTGACGCCGTCGGCGGCATAGGTCAATTGCGGCAGCGACGGCACCGCACGTCCGGCGCCGTCGGCATCGATCACCGCCAGATCCAGTTTGGCCGCCACCAGGCATGCCACCAGAAAACCGAGTGCCCCGCTTTCCGGCGGTACCACATACGCCAGCTTGCGTCCGCTGGCCGCCAGTCGCTGCTGTACCTGCTGCACGGCTGCTACCGGACCTTCCGGATAGGTCGCGCCGTTGATCGCGGCGGGTGAACCGAGATAGGCGACCATCACGGTATCCCCGGCATCGACTTCATCGACGCCGACGACCCGGACCCGGTCACTCGGGTAATAATCGCCGCGCTTGAAATGCGAGGCCAGACTGCGCGCCGAGGTCAGGGTCCCGCCGCCCCCGCTGCCAAAAAAACATCCCCCCAGCAATAAAGACTCTACATCGGCAGTAGTTAGCTCAAATGCCATACTTTTCTCCTTTGTCAGATTTCAGTGATGCCCGGAAAAACTTCCAGCGCATGCCGGATGTCCCATGCCCGGATCAGGGTCGGGAACGGTGTGTCTGTTTCTACCTCGCGCAGCGCGGTTTTCATGATGTCGAGCGCTTCCGGTTGGCGGCCGGAATCCCGCAGCAGATGTGCCAGGCAAGTGGCGGCTTCAATGCGTGGCGGTACCGAGCCGAGTACTTGCGCGGTTGACAAGGCGTTGCGCAAGCCGCCTTCGGCGCCGCTCAGATCCCCCATGGCTTGCCGGGCTCTGGCCTTGGCGATCTGCAGTTCGACCAGATAAGCGCGCTCGTTGGATTGGATCGCAATGTCCAGCGCTTCGGATACCAGCGCATCGGACTCCGCGGCACGGCCGGTGAGCAGCAACAGTTCGCCGCGCTTGCGGGCCTGGAAGGAATGGAACAGTTTGCCGCCGTCGCGCAGCATGTAGTTTTCATAGCCGTCGTGCATATGATGCTCGGCCTCCTCGAACGCATCCTGGAACACCAGATGCTGACCGATGAAGAATTTGCCGATGCCCTGATAGAAGGCATAGCCATGAATGCGCGCGATGGATTCCAGCATGGTGGCCAGCGGCCCCAGTTGCGCGGCATCTTCGAACAGGCACGCCAGCCATGCGGCGCCTTGCAGCGAAATAACGCGATTGAAGGTCAGTGCAGCTTCCCGCTCCCCGCGCAGACGCAGCTTTTCCATCGTGGTCCGGGCGCGCCGGAAGGAACCGGTCTGAAACAGCGTCAGGCCTTCCAGTGTCATGGCCAGGCCGACGATATCGAAGCCTTGCGCGCCGATTCGTTCGTCACCGTTCTCGGGTAACAGGTCGCCGCGCTGCAGGCAGGCCAGCACTTCTTCATTGTCACCCAGCCAGAACAGGGTGTTGGCCATCGCCAGGTGCGCTTCGCCGATGGCGTTGGGATTGCCGCCGGCCTGCGAACGCTGCAACATTTCCTGCGCCGTGGCGCGCGCCTTGCCCAGTTGCAGTGACATCAACTGCGCAGTCCAGAAGCCGAACAGCAACGATCCGAGGTCCACCAGATCGCCCAGTTGATAACCGAGCTTGAGTGCGGTTTCGTAAGAATGCATGGCATGGACGTCGAGCCAGCCATGGATGCTGCGGTAGCTGACGCCGCGCAACCGGTGCAATTCAAAGTGCAGCAACCGGTATTCGTCCTGATCGGCAACGCTGACCAGCGTTTCCAGCGCCCGCTCCAAAATCGGAATCGCTTCGCTGAATGCCGATTGTTCGACCAGGCTGCGGGCCTGGTTCAGATCGCGTTGGGCCAGCGTGAGCTTGTCTTCGCGCACGGCGTGACGCCGCTCGACACTTTTGCGGCCGACTCCGAGCAGGTTGGCGGCGGCGCTCTTGTTGCCACCGCATAATTGCATGGCGCGGTCGATCAGGAGCCGTTCTGCCGCTTCCAGCTTGTTGCCGCCCTTGAGCTTGAGCAGCTCGTCGGCCAATGTTTCCAGGGAGAAAGCCGGCAGGGATGGCGCCAGAAATGCCGTCAGTACATCAGTGGTGATGCGCGGGGTGTCCGACAGCACCGCCAGCCGGTCGATCAGGCTGCGCAGTTCTCTGACATTCCCGGGCCACGCATGCTGGCACAAATACTCCATCGCTTCGGCGGTAAAGCTGATCTGGCGCGCCTGCAGGGAAACGAAATGCGATACCAGCGCCGGGATATCTTCCTTGCGCTGGTCCAGACCGGGAATATCGAGCACGAAGTTGGCCAGCCGGTAGTACAGGTCTTCGCGAAACGTGTTGCCGGCGACCAGCGCCTGCAGATCGCGATGGGTGGCAGCGACGATGCGGCCCCTGAAATGGCGTACCTCGGTGGAGCCGACCGGGCGAAAGGTGCGCATTTCGAGCACGCGCAGCAGTTTTGGCTGCAATGACAGCGGTAGTTCACCGATCTCGTCGAGGAACAGGGTGCCGGCGCCGGCCAGTTCGAAATAGCCGACCCGGTTGGCTACCGCGCCGGTAAACGCGCCCTTGGTGTGGCCGAAGAACTCGGCCTCGATCAGATGCTCCGGGATGGAGCCGCAATTGATATCGATGAAAGGGGTATCCGGATTGCTGCTGAGGCGGTGGATAAGACGGGCAATAACCTCTTTGCCGGCGCCGGTGGGGCCGCATATCAAGACGGCCCGGTTGGTCGGCGCCACAAGGTCAACGATGCGCAGCAGGCTCTTGAAATTAGGGGCGGTTCCGATGACTGGCGGTTCGCTCATAGGATTTTTAACCGTGTTGATCTTTTGTCGTCGATAACTTCAGCTCTTGATCAGAGTCGGCATTGTGGTTCCGGGATCGGGTTATGCATATCGCTGAGGCGGCTCATTGATTTTGCCGGTATACCAGATGAGCAGTAAGGAGACGCGCATAGCAGCAATTTTTCTAAAAATGGCAGGCATGGCCAGAGACTTGAATTTGCTCTTTTTCGATTCTTTATTCGATCTGTTTATGCAAACATATCCAGTGAATTTGATCTGTTGTACCTCATTTTCAGCATTATTGCATCATGGAAATAGGAGGCAATTTCGGAAGTGTTATTGCTATCCGTTGCCTGTCTTGGTTTTGGCGGCCTTTACGCAATATTGACAGAGTGTTGTGCGGTTGCGGTTTGCGCCGCTGCCGGATACCATCAATTGCTGGCCGGCACCATTTTTTCGTGTGAAAATGGCGTCCGGAAAGCGCAAGAAGTGGCAATCGGTCGTGGTTGGATTTCGAAAAAAACAGCCAGGAAAAGTGAAAAGAACAGCTGTGAGAAGGTCTGAAACCGGATCCGCAAGCAGATCTGCAAGGTGTCCGAAAAACGGTTTCAAAAACGGGGTAAGGGATCCAGTTATGTTGACAGTTGTGGTGCCACGGTGATCGGCCGTTGTGTCGGTGTCTTGCTGCTGGTCATGTGCAGCCTGCGGGCGGTCGCGGCCAGCCCCGACTGTTCGCGTACTTTCACGCTGGCATTGCATGACCACGGCCTGCTGTACTCGGCCGACACCGATTCCGGGATCGACAAGGATTTCGCCGAGGAACTGATTCGCCGCAGCGGTTGCAAGGTCGGGGTCAGTCTCATGTCGCGCGCCCGCATCTGGCAACTGATCGAATCGGGCGCGCTCGATTTCAGCCTGTCGGGCATTGCCAGTCCGGAACGCAATCGCTTCGCGTCTTTCGCGTGGTACTTCAGCAATAAATACTATTTACTGGTGCGCAAGGATGCCGGCATGCAGCAGTTGGCCGATTTCGAGAACAGCGAACGCTTTCAGCTCGGTGTGATCCGCAGTTTTCGCTACAGCACCTCGGCCAATCGCCTGGTAGACCGTCTGGCTGCGGCCAACCGGGTCAGTCAGGCCGGCGGTCTGGCGCCCCTGTATCAGGCGCTGACGCTGGGCCGCATCCAGGGCATGATCATGGAACCGTTCGATTACCCGGCAGTGGAGCAGCGGGAAATCCGCGACGTGACGTCGATTATCGAATTCCCGGATCCGCCGGTGCCACATGGTTTGATCATGTCGAAGAAGGCATTGTCGGTCGCCGAACAGGAAAAATGGCGGGCGCTGGTCAATGAGATGCGGGCCGACGGTACGGTGCGTCGCATTTTCAGTAAATATTTCTCTCCCAAACTGGCCGCCACGCTGGTCGATTTTCAGGTCAATCCGTGAGCCGAAGCCGCCTTTTCATATTGCCGCTGCTGATTCTGGTCGCCGGACTCAGCATTACCTGGACCGCCTGGGAGCATGAGCGGCAGGTGGTGCGCAACGAAACCAAATCGCAGTTTGACTTTGCGCTGCGCGAAGCGGCCGGCCGGGTTGAGCAACGCATGGCCGCCTACGAGCAGATGTTGCGCGGGGTGCAGGGATTGTTTGCCGCGACCGGCGAGGTCAGCCGCAAAAACTTTCGTGACTATGTCGCCGCGCTCAACTTCGACGCCAATTTTTCGGGCATCCAGGCCATCGGCATCGACGAGTGGGTGCCGGCAGCGCGCAAGGATGCGCATATTGCCGCCATGCGCCAGCAGGGCTTTCCGGATTACAGCATCATGCCGGACGGCGCGCGCGAGGATTACGCGCCGATTGTGCAGCGCGAGCCGTATATCGGTCGCAATCGCAGTCCGTTCGGGTTTGACCACTGGTCCGAGCCGACCCGCCGCAAGGCCATGGAAAAAGCCCGCGATTCGGGCATGCCGACCGTGTCCGGCAAGGTGGAACTGAAGCTGACCGGCGACATGAACTCCTATCCGAGTTTCATCATGTATCTGCCGATTTATGCCGACGGTCTGCCGCAAGCGACCATCGATGAACGCCGCAGCAATCTGATCGGCTGGGTGCATGCCTCGTTCCGCATGCATGACGTGATTGCCAGTTTGTATGGCGATCAGCCGTTCGGCCTGGCGTTCGCCATTTACGACGGCGTCGAACCGACGCCGGCAGCATTGCTGTACCAATCCGTGATCCCCGACCTGCGGCGCAATGAAGACGCCATTACCGGCACCGAGTATCTGGTGGTAGGCGGCCATAACTGGACCTTGTCGATGCGCACGATGGATGCGTTCGATGCGCATTTCAGGCGCAATGCGGAAAGCCTGATCGCCGTGACCGGTATCGGTCTGAGTTTGTTGCTGGCACTGCTGGCCTGGGCCATGATTTCGAGCCGCAGTCGTGCCGTCAGCCTGGCCGCAGAGATGACCAAGGAGCTGCGCCAGAGCGAAGAACAATTCCGCGCCATCGCCGACTGCACCGTGAACTGGGAAGTCTGGTGGGGGCCGGATGGCAAGCCGCGCTGGATCAATCCTTCGGTCAAGGACTACACCGGTTATACGGTCGAAGAGTGCTTGTCGATGCCGGATCTGGCGCGCACCCTGATTTATGCCGACGACTTGCGCCGCATCGGCCCCAAACTGATGCGCGGCTTGCAGGGCGAACGCGGCGATGATCTGGAATTCCGGTGTGTACGCAAGGATGGTTCCCTGTTCTGGTTGTCGGTGTCATGGGTGCCGATTACGGATAACAATGGCATCTTCGCCGGTTTCCGCACCAGCGGCCGTGACATTACCGAACGCAAGCAGGTAGAGGCCGAGCTGCGCATTGCCGCGGTCGGTTTTGATTCGCTGGAAGGCATGATGGTGACGGATGCCGACTGCAATATCCTGCGCGTCAACCGTGCCTACACCACGATTACCGGCTATACCGCAGAGGAAGTCGTGGGGCAGGCGCCGCACCTGTTCAAGTCGGAACGCCACGGACCGAATTTCTTCCGCGACATGTGGGATATCATCCGGCGCGACGGCGGATGGCAGGGCGAAATATGGGACCGGCGCAAGAATGGCGAGGTGTATCCGATCTGGCTGACGATCTCGGCCGTCAAGAATGATGAGGGCGTGGTCGTCAATTACGTCGGCACCCATCACGACATCACGGATCGCAAGATCGCTGAGGAAAAGATCAAGGAACTGGCCTTCTTCGATGCCCTGACGCGTCTGCCGAACCGGACCTTGCTGCTGGATCGCCTGAAGCAGGCGATTGCGGTCAGCACCAGAAACCGCAGTTGCAGCGCCTTGCTGTTCATCGATATTGATCAGTTCAAGACGCTCAACGATACCCTCGGACATGACAAGGGCGATCTGTTGCTGAAACAAGTGGCGTTGCGACTGGCCGCCAGCGTGCGTGCCAACGATACCGTGGCGCGGGTGGGCGGCGATGAATTCGTGGTGGTGCTGGAAAGCCTGCATCGCGATCCGCAGGAAGCGGCAAGTCAGACCCGCACGGTCGGCGAAAAGATTCTGGCGGTGCTGGGCAATACCTATCAATTGGACGATATCGAATACCGTACCACTGCCAGTATCGGCGCCACGGTATTCAGCGGGCGACAGGCATCCATCGATGAATTGTTGAAGCAGGCTGATCTCGCCATGTACAAGTCGAAGGAAAGCGGCCGCAATGCCCTGCGTTTCTTCGATCCTGCGATGCAGGCGGTGGTGCTGGAACGGGTAGCGCTGGAAGCCGGCTTGCGCAAGGCAATCGAAGACCGGGAACTGTTGCTGCACTATCAGGCGCAGGTGCTCGACGACGGCCGCGTGACCGGGGCCGAAGTGCTGGTGCGCTGGCAACATCCGGAGCGCGGCATGGTATCGCCGGCGGCATTCATTCCGCTGGCCGAAGAAACCGGTCTGATTCTGCCGTTGGGTTGCTGGGTACTGGAAACCGCCTGTGCGCAACTGGCCAACTGGGCGCGACGGCCAGAGACCGCGCATCTGACGATTGCCGTCAATGTCAGCGCGCAGCAATTCCGGGAAGCCGATTTCGTCGATACGGTGCTGGATATCATCCGTAAAACCGGCGCCAATCCGGAACGTCTGAAGCTGGAACTGACAGAAAGCATGCTGGTGGACAACGTCGAAGACATCATCAGCAAGATGCATGCGCTCAAGGCGTGCGGCGTGGTCTTTTCACTGGATGATTTTGGCATCGGCTATTCATCACTGTCCTATCTCAAGCGTTTGCCGCTTGACCAGTTGAAAATTGACCAGTCATTCGTGCGCGACGTGTTGATCGATCCCAATGATGCATCGATTGCGACCACGATTGTCGCGCTGGCGCAAAGCCTGGGACTGGGGGTGATTGCGGAGGGTGTCGAAACCGCCGCGCAGCGTGACTTCCTGGCGGCGGCAGGCTGCCATGCCTATCAGGGATATTTTTTCTGTCGTCCGGTACCGCTGGCCGGCTTCGAGGAATTTGCCGCGCGCTTTGATCCGCAGATTGAAGCCGAGTTGGCGCAATAACGCAGTGGTTGTCAAAAGAAAATAATTCCACCGATGGCTGACAGCGCCATCCGGGCCGGTTCAACACGATTCGTCCGCAATGCCAGCCGCGTGATCATGGTCACTGGCCGGCTGCGCCTGCAGGATGGTGTGTCAACGACAAATCAAAAATACAGAGATGGCAAGGCGCGCAGCATCCATCAGCAATCCATGCGACCAGGTTAGCCGCAGCACCGGAGCCGGCAACCGCATCGCATCTCGGAATGTCTGCATTTTCCTGATCATTTTTCAACGTTCGTGTCTGGTCGCGATTCGATATTTTGAGACTTTTCTTGTGTACGACGATTTTCCAAATCGACACAATGATGCGCATTCGTCGGTGCATGACGCAACAGCGCAACTGGGGGATTCATGTCTTTCGCAAGCAAGAATATGTTGAAGTCGGTATTTTTTCTGGGCATGGCGACGGGCGGCGGGATTGCGCATGCCAGCGGCATGTTGCCGGAAACTTCGGTGGTGATCGTCAATGAAGCCGATGGCGAAGCCAGCATGAACGTGAAGAACACCGATGCCACGCCGACCTTGCTCTACACCTCCTTGCAGAACCTGCCGGAAGACAGGGAAAGCTTGCTGGTGGTGACACCACCGGTGGCGCGGGTGGATCCGGATGAGACCCAGCTCGTGCGTTTCATTCTGCAAACCAAAGAGCCGCTCAAGACCCAGCGCCTGAAACGGGTGACGTTTGAAGGCATACCGCAAAAATCGGCAGAAGGCGGCGTCAAGGTCACCATGAATGTGCGGCAAAACCTGCCGGTCATCATCCATCCGAAAGGCCTGGAAATGAATCGCGAGCCATGGAAATTGCTGACATGGTCGTTGCAGGACGGCAAACTGACCGTCAAAAATGACAGTCCTTATGTCGTGCGTCTGGCACAAGCGGTGGCGCTGCTGCCGAATCATGTCGATGTCGATCTGGGCCGGACCTATCTGTTGCCGGGCGAGCACATCGTCGCTGAAGCGAAATTGTCAGGCTCCGCAGTGCCGGTCACGGTCAGGCTGTCACCGGCCACCGTCTATGGTTTTTCGGTAGACAGTTTTGATGCGCCGTTGAATGCGGTCAAACGCTGAGTCCCTGGTTGTCCTGAGACGCCGGGGGAACATCGATGACAACGCCGCCGCAGTGCCGCTGCGTGCGCTCGGCGTGGCTGCAGCAATGCATGTTGCTGTCGTCGGTGCTGGCGGGTGGCTTGTGTTCGTCGTTGCAGGCGGCCGAGCCGGCAGCCGCTCCGGTATCTGCACCGGCATCGCCATTTGAAAAAAAAGCGGCTGCCGATTTCGATCTCGATATCTTGAAAGAGCGCGGCATCGACCCCCAGATTGCCGAATATTTCCGCGAAGCGCCACGGTTCCGACCGGGCCTCAGCACGGTTTCGCTGTTGGTCAATGGTCAGCGGCGCGGCCGGTTGGATGTGCGTTTCAACGATAAAGGCGAATTGTGTTTCGATAAGGATCTGCTGGACCAAGGCGGCTTGCGGATTCCAGAGCAGACGCTCGCTGCGGAGCAGTCCGGCAAAAAAGATGGCGCGGCGCAAAAAGCGGCGGCACCGCCGCTGTGTTACGACTACAAGAGCGCGTATCCGCAAACCGTGATTGAACTGCGGCCGGGCAAGGAAGAAATCGGATTGCTGGTGCCGACCGCCGCGTTGCGTCCTGCCGAACATGATTTTTCCGGTTTCAGCAGCGGCGGCAAGGCAATCATTCTGAACTACGATGTGCTGGGCCTGAACAACCGTTACAGCGGTGGCTCCGGTCGCTTCATCAGCGCCAATGCCGAACTAGGTTTCAATCTGGATGACTGGATCGTGCGGACCCGGGAAGTGTATTCGGCCCAGGATGGCAAATCGCAGCGTCAGCATTTGTTTGCTTACGGACAGCGGACGCTGGTCGACTACAAAACGATTGTTCAGGCTGGTCAGATCAATATCGCCAATTCGGCATTCGGTGGCGCCATCACCGGCATGCAATGGATGCCCGAATCTGCGTTGCAGAACAGCGATAAAAACAATGTGATGGTGGAAGGCATTGCGCAGTCGCAGGCGCGCGTGGAAGTACGTCAGAGCGGCGCACTGATTTACTCCACCGCAGTGCCGGGCGGGCCGTTTGCGTTGACGGATTTGCCGTTGCTCAGCGGCGTCAGCGATCTGGAGGTGAGCGTGACCGAAGCCAACGGTGCTCAGCGCCGTTTCACGGTGCCGGCGGCATCGCTGCATAACGGCTTGCTGGGCAGCCAGCGCGGTTATTCGCTGGCAGTCGGAAAATTGCGCAGTCTCGGCAACAGTAATGCACGCCAGCCATGGATCGTGACCGGCAGCGGTGGCTGGCGGCTGGGTAAGGACAGCAATCTGAGTGCCGGCATCATGAGTGCAGCCTCTTATCAGGCTGTCAGTTGGGGCATGGACACGCGGGTACTGTCCAATACCAGTCTCAGCGTGCAACAACGTCTCTCCAATGCCATGCGTGAAGGTGCGCGCGGCACGCAATTGAGTTTGTCGGGGAGCAGCATTTTGGACGCCGGCCTGTTTGCCGGCGCATCGGCCATGCTGCAGACGCCGGGTTATCGCGATCCCGGCGACACCACGCTGGATGTGCGCAATCGCACCGAGTGGAGCAATGCCCGCTACCGTGCACAGTACACGGCCTCGCTGGGATGGTCGGATGTCAGGTTCGGCGGCCTCAACGTTTCCTGGTCGCGCTCGACACAATTCAGTGGCGCCGGCACCCAGCGCATGATCGGTTCGTGGGGGAATACGTTTGGCTTCGGTACGCTGTCATTGAACGTCGAACATGCAATGGGCGGTGGCAGCGGCACTGCCGGTGCCAATACGTTTTATCTGACACTGAGCGTGCCGCTGGGCAAACGCAGCGTGCGGTCGTATGTCAACAATGGCAGTGGCAGCGCCAGGTTTGGCGCCTCGCTCAATGAACAAGTGAACGACTATGCGGGTTATTCGGTGTCCGCCGATCGCAGCACGCAAACCAGGGAAACCGATTGGTCGGGGCAACTCTCGATATTGCCGCGCTACGCCCAAACCAACTTCGGCTATGCCCGCAGCGGCAACGGCAGCACTTCCTATAGCGGCGGGGTGCGCGGCGGCATCGTTCTGCATCAGCAGGGACTGACCTTGTCGCCTTACCCGGTGCAAGATACTTTTGGCGTGCTATCCGTGGGCAATGTCGCGGGCGTCAAGGTCAGTACGCCAAACGGTCCGGTCTGGACCGATCCCTGGGGCCAGGCGGTGATTTCGCAATTGCCGCCCTACCTCAGCAGCCGGGTCGAGATTGCCACCAAGAGTCTGCCGCGCAACGTCGATATCAAGAACGGATTCAAGATCGTTGATGCCGGACGCGGATCGGTCAATTTCATCCATTTCGATGTGGTCACCGTGCGTCGCATTTTGCTGAATGCGACGCTGACGGATGGCAGAGAGGTGCCCAAAGGCGCGTTTGTGCTGGATGCAGACAAGCAATTCATCACTACCGTGGTCGATGGCGGACAGATATTCCTGATCAATGGCGTGCCGGATTCCGAACTGCATGTCAGTCTGGAAGACGGCAAGTCATGCACCCTGTATTTCGCGATCCCGGCCAACCCCAATCCGGATATGTTTTTCGAGGCGGCAGATGCGGTTTGCTGGCCATCCCTGCAGGTACACAGTAAAGATATGAAAAAACATGACTCATGAATCAGCCGCTTGCATGGCGGGACGACTGCGTCCTGCAAGACCCCAGCGCCGGCTGCAACGCGCGGGCCGGATGATGTGCGGCGTGCTGACCGCAATGGTGTGGCAGGGCATGGCGCTGGCGGCCGGTAATTGTCAGTTGCAGATCAGTAACCGGACCATCGATTATGGCCAGATGACGCGCGCCGAATTGTTGGAACGCCAGGCATCACCCTCCACCTTTTCGCTCGGCAAGCAAAGCATGACCTTGACCGCAACCTGTCGCCAGCCGGCATTGATCACGCTGTTTTTTCGCGGCGCAGCAGCCGATGGTGCCAGCTACCGGTTTGGCAATGGCGGCAGCTTCACGCTGCAATTGTCGGGCGCGCAACTGGATGGCAAGGCGGTAAATCTGGGCAAGGTGAAAGTGGCCGGGCAACAGCCCGAAATCATGAGTGCGGCGATGGCATTGTTGCCGAACGACGGCGCGGTGCCGGTGAGCGATGAGAGACCGGTCAAGGGCAGCAATTTTTCCATGAACGTGGAAATCGAAGCCTTGGTTTCTGCTGCCGGCAGCCGGGTTGCAGACCAGACGCTCTGGCGTGGCAATGGCAGTTTTGAGTTGATCGAACACTGACATCGTCGTTGCGGCGCAGGTGGTTGCCTGCCGTCAAAGGTAAGACAACTCCAGCGTCGCCGCACCATCGAGCTGAATTTCCTGCGACAACGACAACGCCTCCGGCCGGTTGAGGTAAGGATGCACGTTCACCGTTCCTGCAATATTCCTGAACGCCGAGGGGGCGGCGCTGTGACGCGCGCCCCAGGAAAACGTGCGGCCTTTGGCAACCGCCCCGTTGCTCGCCTGTTGCCAGGTGACGCCACCATCGGCGGAGGACAGCAATTGTGCCTGCTGATAATCGCCGGTATAGGAATGCGGGTCCAGCGTAATGGCATAACCGCCGATGTTCTTGCCGGCGGCAATGCCCAGGCCAAAATTGAAATGGTCGTTGAGCATGCTGTTGCCGGAGCCGGCGGCAACGATGCCGGCCACGATCGAATCGCGTCGGTTGTCGATGATGCGCAGCCCCAGTTTGACACCGGCGTCACAGCTTATCGTCAGTGTCAGAGATTTCGGCGACAGTGGCGTGATGCTGCGGGGTGTGAGAATGCTGGCCGGCATGGCGCCGTAGTCGGCGACACCATTGCCGGACAAGGTCGGGGTGCAGGCCACCGGTGTGATGGTGGCGATGACTTCCATGTCTGCCTTGGTAGCGGCCCGGGCCGGGATGGCGAGGCAGAATCCGAATGTGCACGCCGCCAGCAGTCTGGGAAAGCGGATCGGAAGAGACGGTTGCAAATGCGTTGAATGTTTCACGATGACTCCGGTGCTTTTCCATTCAAAGATAATTCAGCTCGAACGTAGCCGAGCCATCAGATGAGTGCGGCGCTGCCGCCGTGCCGCCGACGACTGGCTGGATATGGAATGTGGTGTGCGTCTCCAGTACCCGCCCCGGCATATTCCGGGCCGCCATCCCCCACGTGTAATAAGCGTCCTTGCGCAGCGCATGGTAATCGGTTGCGGCCCAGCTTGCGGCGTGGTTGTCCGCTGTCGATTCGAGCAGCGGCATGCTGTCACGATGGTGTGGCCCGAGCGAGATGAGATAGCCGCCGGCGTGTGCTCCGGCCGCGTCTTTTATCCCGAACTGGTATTGGTTGGGCGCAGCGGCATCGGCGACGGCCAGCAGGTGAGTCGGAAAGTGATGGATGCGGTTGTCGACCAGCTTGATGGTCAGACGGGTCGAGTGCACGCAGGATACCGACAGCGTGAGTGACTTTTTGTCGAGAATGGTGAATTCGCCCTGACGCTGGTCAGCCTCGGACAGGGCCTCGTATTGCACCACGCCGGCATTGGAAAATGTCGGCGTGCAGGCATCGGGGAGGATCGTGCCGACGACTCTCAGTTCGGCCGTTCCGGCGGCGCTGCAGAGAGTCGGTAACAGAAACAGCAAGTTCATACTGAACTTCGTTCTCGTCATCATTCCCCCATCGGAATCGGTATTTTTGTCAGGACAAAAAGTGCGGGTGCAATCGTGATGCCGGGATTGCCGAATTCATTGTAAAGGGGATTCGGAATTTGAAAAGTGGCAGAAGAGAATAAATTTCATCCGGGTACGGGCGTGCCGAACGCCGGCCAATGAGCGACGCAAAGAGTCGTCAGGAGGCTTGCATCCGGCAATGCCGCGACAGGTTTATTGCGAGGTTTTGATATCCGTGTTCCACGTCATGCCGATCCGTTGCAGCATGGCTTGATTGCGGGTTGATAAGTGGCCGATCTGCAATTGCTTGCCGGCTTTTTTATAACGCTCCGCCAGACTTTCCAGCGCCGCGATGGCGGAATGATCGGCCAGGTGCAGATGACGGCAATCGAGAAAGACCAGCGCCGGATCCTGTACCGGTTCAAACAAGTCGAGGAAGCGGGTGGTAGCGGCAAAGAACAAGGTGCCATGCGGAATATAGGTTTTGCGGCCGGGATGACTGAGATCGACTTCCGTGCGGATTTCCAGCGCATGCTGCCAGGCGAAATTGAGCGCGGCGATAACGATACCGCACAGCACCGCCACGGCGAGGTCGGTAAAGACGGTAATCACGGTGACGGCGATGATCACCAGGGCGTCGTGGCGCGGTACTTTTCCCAATACCCGCAGCGAACCCCAGGCGAAGGTTTGCTGCGCCACCACCAGCATCACGCCGGCCAGCGCCGCCAGCGGAATGCGTTCGATCCATGGCGACAGGAACAGAATGAACAGCAGAATCATGATGCCGCTGGTGATGCCGGACAGCCGCGACCTGCCGCCGGAACTGAGATTGATCATGGTTTGACCGATCATGGCGCAACCGCCCATACCGCCAAACAAACCTGAAACCACATTGGCCGCGCCCAGCGCCAGACATTCCCGATTGGGTTGTCCTTGCGTTTCAGTGATCTCGTCGGTGAGGTTGAAGGTCAGCAAGGTTTCCAGCAAACCGACAAGCGCCATCAGTATCGCGTAGGGAAAGATGATTCGCAGGGTTTCCATGTTGAGCGGGATGTGCGGCAGTTGCAGTTGCGGCAGGCCGCCGGCGATGTGGGCCATGTCGCCCAGCGAGCGGGTCGGCAAATGCAGCAGTTGCGTGAGCAAGCCGACGCCGGCAATCGCGACCAGTGCCGGTGGCACTGCTTTGGTCAGACGCGGCAGCAACCAGACGATCAGCATGGTCAGCCCGACCAGCGCGCACATCACCAGCAGTGCCGTGCCTTGCAACCATTGCTGACCGTGCGCGGTGGTTTGTTTGAAGTGTTCCAGTTGTGCCATCGCGATCACGATTGCCAGGCCGTTGACGAATCCAAGCATGACCGGATGCGGCACCATGCGAATCAGTTTGCCAAGTCGCAATGCGCCGAACAGGAGCATCAGCACGCCGCTCAGTATCACGGTTGCCAGCAGATACTGGACGCCGTGCTGCACTACCAGTGCGACGATGACGACGGCCATCGAACCGGCAGCGCCGGAAATCATGCCGGGCCGGCCGCCGAACAAGGCAGTGATGGTGCAGATGATGAAGGCGCCATAGAGTCCCATCAGCGGATTCAATTGGGCCACCAAGGCAAACGCGATGCATTCCGGCACCAGCGCAAAAGAGGAGGTGAGACCCGCCAATACATTGCTGCGGATGTCCGCAATTGGCTGGCGTTGAGGAACAGGATGCATTTTTTATCTGTCGTCTGACGCGTGCAACCTTAGCTGTAGCGGCAAGTTGACGCGGCATGCCGGGGCACGCGGCGGCAACACATGGTCCGGACAGACAGGGCGGTGCAGGCGAGGGAATAAGGGGATGCCGACCGGCAAATGCCGGTCGCAGCAGGCCGACATTTTACAACATCAGGCACCGGACCCCGGTGGCCGCCGCGGTCTGCGGCGGGCGTCGCTACAGATACACCACTTCCAGCGTGACCGAACCATCCAGCGGCACGCTGTGCGACAGCGGCAAATTTTCCGGCTTGTTCAGATAAGGTTCGACCGCGATGACACCCTGCACGGTACGGAAGGCGGCAGGTGTGTTGGTACCGCTGGCGGCCCATGACAGAATCCGGTCTTTACCGAGCATGCCGTCGCCGGTGCTGCTCCAGTTGCCGCCGTTGGCTGAAAAGATCTGCATCACCGGCATGCTGTCAGCCATGACCGTGGCTTGCGGAATGAACAGCCGGTAGCCGCCGACATTGCTGTTGGCCACACTGCCAAGCCCATAGACCAACGCATCGGGAACGCCGGCACCGGCGACGCCGCTCACGACCGAGGCCGAGCGGTTATCGATGGTCTTGAGCGCCATGTTGGCGGCGGCATCGCATACGATCGTGAATGACATTTCCTTGCGTGGCAGTCTGGTGTAACTGCCGCGCACCAGCGAACCGGCGGCGATGGTCCCGTAGTCGGCCACGCCGTCGGCGCCGAGACTGGGAGTACAGGCAGTCGGCCGGATGCTGCCGATGATTTTGAGTTCGACCATATTGCCGGCGCAGGCCGGCACGCTGGTCAGTGCGGCGGCAGCCAGAATCGTCAGGGTAATCGGCTTTTTCATCGTTGCTCTCTGCGCGCGACGTGCTCAGGTCTGCATGCCGTTGCACCAAAGGGTTTGTGTGAGAAATCGGTACTGTCATTGTCGTGGTCTGCGATTGACAGGGCTGTAAGAAAATTCTCAAAAGCCGCCGGTAGTGGAGGGACTGACGAGAACAGATGTGACCTGCAGATGATAATAGTGCCGGGTATCAATGCCGGTCGAACGACGCTCGCACAAGTACGGATGACGGCTTGCGGACCGGCGCATACAAGAGGCGCTGACATTTCCGACAGTGCTTGCCTACGCACGATAGAGAAGGACGCCGCTAACGATGCCGGTGCGAGATCACTACACTGGGTTCCGTCGCATCAATTCAGGTGCGCATCAACGCAAGGAGAAATTCATGTCTAGTGAAAATACCCGCGGTGGCAACCACGATCAACAGGTCAAAGCCGGTCAGCAAAGTCACAAGAACGCAAGCTCCGGTTCGTCCACACCACAACAGTCGGCGGGTGCCCGCAGTGGCAGCCATGAACAACCAGTCAAGGCCGGCCAGCAAAGCCACAAGAATACGAAGTAAGCAAGCCGTCACCACACCGGCACAGGGAATTGCTCCCTGACACAACGACACCGCCTCCCGGGCGGTGTCTTGCGTTTACGCCTGCCCCGATGCATGCCTCACGTCGGGCGCCGACGCATGACGGGCATTGCGATCATCACCGCTTGATGTTCAGGGCCATGGCATCGGCGTGACTTGCTCATAGTCGGCGTGCGCCGGCGGATTGCTGCCTTGCTGTCCAAGATGCAATCTGGCGCCCAGCAGCAATTGCAGTTCGCGGTCGGTCGCAATGAAGTCGGCGGCCGTCAGCGGTTGCGCGGTATTCGGCCAGTGTTCTACTGCCCAGCGCCGCAAATCGCGATAACGCTGCCGGAGTTCGTCAGCGTATTGCTGGCGTGCTTGTTGTTCATTGGCGTGAGCATCCATACGAAGCCTTATAGAGCGGAAGCAGAAAAAGTGGCGGCGCCATGTGGCAGCGGCTGGGCATAGTGTATGCCGCTCCGCCTCACGGCGTGGTCGGACGAATGCTGATTACGGCGTAGGAACAGCGCCGCCCGCGGTCGCTTCTCCGCTGTTGGCGAGGAAGCGGGACGAATCCGGCCGGAAGAAAGTTGTTGAACCGGCATCGCATATCGGGACGTCCGGTAGCGGCTTCGGTCAGGCTGGCATTGGTGGTGCCGGGTTCCGGCCCGGTCAAGGAACAGGCAGAACGGGAAGGACTCGACCGGATTTTCCGCGATGCTGGTTTCAGTTGGCGCGAGCCGGGTTGCTCGATGCATCTGGCGATGAATGATGACCGCTATGGCCTGTTGCCGGTGGCGCTCGGTGATGCGGCAATCGGCTACCTGTTCCGCAAAGCGGAGCAAGTGCCGGGTTATTGTCTGCATGTCGATCTGCAACAGCAAACCATCAGCGATGACGACGGCTGGCGTCAGGAGTTTGCGATCTCAGCGTTCACCAAAACCTGTTTGCTGGAAGGTTGGGACGACATCGGGCTGACGCTGGCGCACAGCGTGGAAATCAAGGCCTTCGAACAACGTCGTTTCGCACAACGGCCATGGTTGAAATCCGCGATCCGCATGTGATGCTTGCGGCCGCCTACTCCATGGCGGCATGATCGATTTCCAGCGGCGTATTTTTCCTGGGCGGCCGGATGAACAGCAGCAGCGGAATCACCGCCAGCGTCATCAGCATCATCAGCCAGAAATCATTGACGTAGGCGACCATCGCTGCCTGTCGGGTGATCTCGGCATTGAGCGCGGCCCAGCCGGCCGCAGTCGCCAGATTGAAACTCTGGGTCACGGCGCTGTCCTGCATCGCCGGTGATGCATAAGTGATATGTTGCACCAGCGTTGAATGGACGATTTGCGTGTTGCGCGTCAACATCGTTTGTACCAGCGCGATGCCGATGCTGCTGCCGATGTTGCGCACCAGACTATAGATGGCCGTGCCCTGCGCCCGCATTTCAGGCGACAGGGTGGCGAAGGTGGCGGCGCTCAGCGGGACGAATACCAGTCCGAGGCCGATTCCTTGCACCAGGCCGGGCCAGACGATCTGGCTTTGCTGGATGCCCAGCGTATAGCCGGACATTTGCCACAGCGAAAAGGCGGTGATCGAAAAGCCGGTCGCCAGCAATAGTCGCAAATCAACGCGGCCAATCAGCTTGCCGACGATCAGCATGGCCATCATGGTGCCGAGTCCGCTCGGCGCGGTCACCATCCCGGCCAGTGCCGCCGGATAATTCATCAAGCCTTGCAGCATGGTCGGCGTCAGCGCACGGGTGGCGAACAACACCACGCCGACAATGAAGATGAACAGCAGGCCGGTGATGTAGTTGGAATTTTTCAACAGACGGTAATCGAAGAAGGACCGGTTGACCGGTTGCGCCGCCGTATGCACGATGAAGTAACTCAGGCTGACGCCGAGCGTGATGGCTTCGATCCAGGTTTCGGTCGAGGAAAACCAGTCATTCTGTTCACCGCGATCCAGCAGCATCTGCATCGCGCCGATGGCAATGCTGAGGGTGGCAAAGCCGAACATGTCAAAGTACATGGTGCCCGGTGCTGCCGATTTGCGGATGGTTTTCCAGACGCCGTAAAAGGCCAGCAAACCGACCGGCAGATTGATGAAGAACACCCAGCGCCAGTTCAGGCTTTCGGTCAGCCAGCCACCCAGTGTCGGACCAAGAATCGGACCGACCATCACGCCCATGCCCCACACCGCCATGGCAGAACCATGCTTCTCGCGCGGATTGATATCGAGCAAGATCGATTGCGACAGCGGCACCAGCGCCGCGCCGGAAATGCCTTGCAGCAGACGTGCGCCGACGATGGCGCTGAGCGAGGTCGAGAGGCCGCACAAGGCAGAGGCAACGGTGAAGCCGGCAATCGAAGCCAGCAAGACATTCTTTTGACCGAAGCGGTCAGAGAACCAGGCCGTCAATGGCGTGGCAATCGCGGCGGCGACGATGAATGAAGTCAATACCCAGGTGATCTGATCCTGCGATGCCGACAGGCTGCCTTGCATATGCGGCAAGGCGACGTTGGCAATGGTGCCGTCCAGCGTTTGCATGATGGTGGCGAGCATGATCGAGATCGTGATCATGCGGCGGTTCAGCGTGTCTTTCTCAACCGGTAATGCGGTGCTGGCAGTCATGATGCGGCATCGGCTGCGCCTTGCAGTGTCTCCAGCAGGCGGGTCATGGCAGCGAGTGCGGCCGGATCGATATCCTTGAGCAATTCCGTGCGGAAAGCATCGGCTTCCGTTCTGACCCGGCCATACAGTTTCTTGCCGTCATCGGTCAGCAGCACTTGCTTGACGCGGCGGTCGGTGGTGGACGGTGCGCGCGTCACCAGTCCTGCTTTCACCAGGCGATCAACCATCGCCACCATGGTCGGGTTTTCAATCCCCAGCCGATCCGCCAGTTGGGTTTGCGACAGCGCTTGTTCGGCTTTGGCGATCATGGCGATGGTCATCCAGCCAGCCTGGCCGACGCCGAGGTCTTTCAGGCGCCGATCCAATGCATGGCGCCAGGCGCGGGCTGTATTGTGCAGCGCCAGGGAGAAACGTTCTTCGATGGAAGGCAAGATGGCTGCTCTGAAATTAGTTAGATGGCTAACTATAAGGTAGCATGGGTATTTGCCACATACAAGCCGGGAGTGAGTTGCTTGCCACTGCTGAAAGCGAGCAGGGTAGCGGGATTGGCGGCTGCGAGGTGGGTCTGGATGCGAGCCGGAACAGAAAGATTTTGGTTGCGTGATGATGCTGAAACGATAATTTCCTCAGGGCATTCGGTGGTGCAGCAATAAATGGCGGACGCTCTTGCAATTCTCTGTATATACTCCACATACCATCTATATAGATGGTATGTGGATGTCATCAAGGGGATGACATTGTGCGCAGCAAGGGAAAACAGGGCATGTCAGTAACTGAACTCAAACCGCGTGTCGGCGACAGCGAAAAGATCACGATCAACCTCGGCGTGGTAGATCTCGGGCAAATCGATTTGCTGGTGCAGGAAGGTTTCTATGCCAACCGCACCGATCTGATTCGCACCGCGATTCGCAATCAACTGGCGATTCATGCCGAAGTGGTCAAGCACGTCATCATCCGCAAGAGTCTGGCGCTGGGGCTGGAAACCTATTCGCGGCAGCAACTGGAAGCGCTGCAAGTCAACGGTGAGCGGCTGCAGATTCAGGTGGTCGGCCTGGCCACGATTGCCGCTGACGTCACCCCGGAACTGGCGGCGGCAGTGATCGATTCAGTCACGGTGCTCGGCGCCTTTCACGCCAGTGCAGCAGTAAAAGCGGCGCTGGCCGGCCGCATCCATTAGCGAGCAGCTATTCAATCAAAGGAAATTCATGTCCAGGTTCGATGATTTACAGGCACGCATGGCGGAAATTACCCGCCAGCTCGGTTCGGATGGCGCCGGCAAAGCGACGCAAGCCATTCAGGATGCACTGGGTGCGGCCGGCTTGACCGGATCACCCGGCAACAGCAAGGCCGCATCCGCTGGCGCAAGCAGCGCCATGGCGCAACCGGCCTTCGTCAGCGAGTTGTTGTCGCGGCTCGGCGTGACATACAAAGATCCCGGCACACCGGCATCTGCTGCGGACCAGATGGATGCACCGGAGACGGACACGCAAGGCAGATTTGTTGCCGGTACTTATGGCAACGCCGCCGGCAGCCGTCGTTACAAGGTATACATCCCCGCCAGTTATCAGGGTCAGGCCATGCCGCTGATGGTCATGTTGCATGGCTGCACCCAGGATGCCGACGATTTCGCGCGCGGCACGCAAATGAACCTGCTGGCTGAAGAACAGGGTTTTCTGGTGGTGTATCCGACGCAGGACAGCGCCGCCAATACGTCAAAATGCTGGAACTGGTTCAAGGCCATCGATCAGACGCGCGGGCAAGGCGAGCCTTCGCTGATTGCCGGCATCACCAATGAAGTGATCGACCAATACGGACTCGACCGCGATGCCGTGTTTGTTGCCGGTTTGTCGGCCGGCGGCGCGATGGCGGTGATCATGGGCAGTACCTATCCCGATCTGTATCGCGCAGTGGGGGTGCACTCCGGTCTGCCTTATGCTGCGGCCAGCGACCTGTCGTCGGCATTGAGCGCCATGCGCGGTGCTGCGCGCCGGCCGGATGCCGGCAGACGGAATCCGAATGCGGCATTGCAAGCGATCCCGGTCATCGTGTTCCATGGTGATCGTGATACCACGGTCAGCCCGGCCAATGGCTCCCGGGTCATCGATGACTTCGTTGCCGACTTTCAGCACAGCGGCGAAGAAAATGGTGTGTCCGACGTCGTGACGACCGTCATTGAAGAAGGGAAAGCCGACAGCGGCCACGGATTTTCGCGCACCTCGCTGCATGCGGATGGCCGGCCGGTGCTGGCCGAACATTGGCTGATTCATGGCGCCGGACATGCATGGGCCGGCGGCAGTGCAAAGGGGTCTTGGACTGACGCCAAAGGGCCGGATGCTTCGCGGGAAATGCTGCGGTTTTTCAGCACGCAGAGGGCGGCCGGAAAATAGTCCCGGGATTGCGGCGGCAAACGATCGCATCACGGACAACGGACGCGCGTGCACCTGGCCGGCGTCCGTCTGCGTTCCGATTCGCTCACGGCAAATCGAATGGCATGATCATGCCCGTGCTTTCAACCAGCCGGCCGGTATCCCAGTTTTTCCCGGCAAGGATCATGCGGGTATGCAGCTCTTCGCGGGTCTGGTTGCTGACTTCCGGTCCCAGATAGGACAAGGTCTTGTCGCGCAAATCGACGTAGATCAATGCGTAGCGTTGACTCAGTGACTGCCATAAGGCGTGGGCGGCGGGTGACTGGCGGGCACCGCTGAGCAGGCAGTTGCCGGCATCCAGCCACCAGCGATAGATGGCGCTGGCGATGCCGCGCCGCTGATACGCCGGATCATATTTGGAATGCGGTGCGCGCAGGTAACGGTCTTGGCGCCGGTTCAGTTCAATCAGGCGATTGAAGACGGTGTAGCCGGCCAGACATTGGCGTTGCAGATCTTCGACATAGATATAGTGTTCGCCGTCCGCTTCGCGGTAACGAAATACCAGCCCGGGCAAATCGATATCCAGCAAAGGCAGGTCATACAAGATATCGCCGGGCTGCCGCAGCCGGCGATTGAGGGTATCGAGTTCTCGTTCCAGATCAGGCTGCGGCAGTTGGACATCAATGCGCAGTTCGAGAATGCGCAGCAGCCATGGCGGGAAAGTGAAGGGATTGATCAGGCTTGGGTACATCATCAGCTCCGGACAAATAGCAAACAGTGAGGGTTCAGGAATGGCAAGCGGCATGCGGCGGAAATACCGCCATCAGGCCAGGCAGGCACCACCCCACCAGCCGCTCATCAGACGTTCGGGTTTGGCGCGCGCGTACACCTGGGCACTGGCTTCCCAGGCATCAAACTGAACGATCAATCCGGCATAGACGCCATAACCTTCTCCGGCGTGGATTTCTTCCTGTGTCTGAATGCTTTCACCAGCCTTGATGGCGCCGTTGGCGACAATCGTCTGCTGCGCCTTGATGCCCCAATTTGCTTCCAGATGCTTTTCGCAAAAAATCTCGGCGCCCGATTCGATACCGTTGCCGGCACGGATGTCATCGTGGCCGGTGATCGAGGCACCGGCACGGATACTCTTGTCACATCGCAGAGCACCCTTGACCGTTATCTCTTGTCCGACGAAGGCATTGCCCGCCAGCGTCAGCGCGCCGCCGCACAACAGGTCCCATTCGCTGCGCAAATCACCGCCGCCGCGAATCGCGTCTTGTACTTCGATACCCCAGCCGACCTTGATATCGCCGCCGGCTTCCAGCGTGCCATCGCAACGGATATTGCCGCCGGCCCTGATCTCTTCGCCGGCAATGATCGATTGCCCGGCGCGTATGCCGCCACCGGCATGGATGGCGCGTCCGGCTCTGACTATCGAAGCGACTTCGATATTGCCCTGCACCTCCAGCGTGCCGGCAAACACGATTGCTTCGGCATCAATGGCGTCGACACGCAAGACGCCATCGGTAGGACCGAACTGGGTCAGCAACCAGCAGGCGTCATCGACCCGGCCGGCACTCACCAGGGCGTCGAGCAGCGGTTGATAATCGCTGCCGTCGGCGTGGTGTCGCAGAAACCAGCGGAAGCCATCGGCGCACGGACGCTTGTCCTTGACGAAACTTTTGGTCAGGTCCATGAGGACCTCGCGCCGGCAACCAAACCCGATTGATTGTTGTCAGCGGGCAGCGCCGTGTGGCGGTGGCCGAAAGCGGATGCTCGGACGTGCCCGTGCCCGGCAAGACTGTGCTTGCCGCAAATGATTGAATGCATGAAAAATCCCGAAGCGCAGCCATCACCCGCAGGGAGTCGGCCACTATCGCGCCTGGCTTAAGCCCGGCGATAAGTGAATTGCGCTAATGGAAAAAAGGATATCGCCGGGCTCAGGAATCTGCTGCCGGCTGGAGGGCGTGCTCAGCGCCCATCAACCTGAGCACGTGCGAAAACAGAACGGTCGCAGTGGACAGTCCGGTTGCTGCAGTGGCAAAGGAGGGAACGTGGATTGACATGGGCGTAAGTGTAGGCGATCTGCGGGGAGTGGTCAAACCTGAGCGGCCACGGCGAAGGAGTGGTTCACAATGGCTTGAGCAATGCGACCAGGAAATCAATCAATGCGCGCACCTTGGGATTGAATTGCGGGTCGGTCAGGAATACGGCGTGGACCCCGGCATCGGCACCAGCGTGTCGGGGAAGCAGGCGCACCAGCGATTTTTCTTCCAGTGCATCACGCACCATCACGGAAGACATGAACGCAATTCCACTGCCGGCTTTCGCGAACTCCAGCACCGCATCGCCGTTATTGGCGCGCAGCATACCTTTGGGTTTGACGGAAAAGTCCTTTTCCCCGGGATTGGCAAAGCGCCATTGTTCGCCGTCGCGATTGACGGTGAGGACAATGCAACTATGCTGTTTCAGTTCATCCAGCTTTTTGGGTGAGCCGCGCCGCGCGATGTAATCGGGACTGGCCACCAGAATCCGGCGATTGGACGCCAGTTTGCGTGCGCGCAAGGCCGAGTCTTCCAGCTTGCCAACGCGAATCGCGAGATCAATGCCAGCTTCGGCCAGATCGACGAAATCGTCGGTCATCATTAAATCCAGCGACAAGTTCGGATGCTGCTCCATGAACCGCGGCAAGGCCGGTGCGATGTAGCGCCGGCCGAACGACACCGGCGTGCTGATGCGCAACTCGCCGCGTATTTCATCGCGCATGCGCCCCAGTTCCTGACCTGCGACTTCGAGGCGATTGAAGGCTTCGCGGGCCGCCGCGAGATAGCTTGTCCCGGCTTGCGTGAGCGACATGGTGCGGGTAGTGCGAAAAAACAATTGCACGCCAAGGGTATGCTCAAGCAGCTTGATCTGGCGGCTCACGGCCGACGGCGTGACCCGTAAATCTTGCGCGGCGCGCGCAAAACTCTGGTGCGCAGCGACGCGCACAAACGCGTGTATCAGTTCAAATGGCAGATCGTTCATTCATTCCTCCAGAGAATGAGTGTAGTGCATTCATTCCGATCATCCAAGCATCTGCTCTGCCAGACTGCCTTACCTCAACCATTGGGATGACGCCATGACTGCACCGACACTGTTCCATGTGGATGCCTTTACGCGCACGCGGTTTCGCGGCAATCCGGCGGGCGTCGTGCTCGATGCCGATGGCATGTCGGCGAATGACATGCAAGATCTGGCGCGCGAACTAAAACATTCGGAAACCGCTTTCGTGCTGCGCGCCGATGCTGCCGACCATGATCTCCGCATACGCTATTTCACACCAACCACCGAAGTGCCGCTGTGCGGACATGCCACCATTGCCGCCCACTTCGCCCGCGCCGTTACCCTGCAGCTCGACGACCAGCGCTTGCGCCAGAAAACCGGTGCCGGCATTCAAGTCGTGCAGATAATGCGCAATGATGAAGACAGGTTGCGCATTCTGATGCATCAGGGACGGCCGGTTTTTGAAACGCCGTTTCACGGTGCGTTGCGTGAGCGCATCATTGCAGCGCTCGGTCTCGTCCACACCGACATTCCTGATGCATTGCCGTTACAGGTGGTATCGACCGGCCACAGCAAAGTGATGGTGCCGCTGAAACCAGAAGTTGCTCTGGATGGATTGCGGCCGGATATGTCGGCGCTGATTCGCCTGAGTCACGAAATTGGCTGTAATGGTTACTTTGTATTTCAACAGCCGGTTGCTGGTGTCGCCGTCACGGACGGGCGCATGTTTGCACCGGCAATCGGCATCGCGGAAGATCCGGTAACCGGTAATGCCAACGGCCCGCTCGGTGCCTATCTGGTTCGTCATCGCTTGCTGCCGCACGATGGTCGCAACTTGCGCTTTGAAGGCCGTCAGGGGCGGGCACTGCGGCGCGATGGCGTCGTGCATGTTGCAGTCGGGATCGACAATCATGCGCCGGCAACAGTATCGATTGCCGGTGATGCCTGTATTCTGTTTTCTGCCGTGTTGAACCGATAACGATTGTTGCTGACAGTTTGCGCTGCGGCCTGAGAGCAAGCGTGTCTATGCGAATGCAGGCACGGATCGGCATGGTCTGGCAACGGCATAGAGAGTACTGATTTGTGCGTTGTCGATTTCGAAGCTCAGTGTCAGCACAATTTGGCCGCGCCATGCCAGGGTGGCGCCCCAGCCGCCATTGATGCTTGCAGTAGTCACCGTTATTGCCGACAGATCCAGCGCAGCGATGGTATCGATAAAGCGGCCGGCTGCTTGCGTGACGCCGAGGCCGGCGACCGGTGCGCTGCGGCGGCCGCCGTCGCCAATGACCATGGCATCCGCCGCCAGCAAGCGCAGCATCGCCGGTTTGTCCTGGCTGCGTATTGCGCACAAAAAATCCTGCACCAGACGTTCACACACTTGTTCACCGGTGATGCGACGGGCAGGGCCGGATTGCACCCGCTCCTTGCCGCGCCGGACCAGTTGCCGGCAATGCGCCGGCGTTTTGTCGAGCGTGCGCGCGATTTCTTCGTATTGGCAATCGAACACTTCATGCAGCAGCAACGCCGCCCGTTCATCCGGATTCAGCCGCTCCAGCAATAACAACACGCCGTAAGAGAGATCGGACAGTCGCGACACCGTATCCTCTGCCGAAGGCGCGCAGTCATCCAGCCACGGTTCGGGCAACCAATGCGTATTCTCCACCAGACGCTCGCGTTGCAGTTGCCGCAAGCGGTCTATCGACAAGCGTGTGGCTACCGTGGTCAGCCATGCAACCGGTGTCTGCAATTGCCGGCAATCGGTTGCATGCCAGCGCATCCAGGTTTCCTGCACCACATCTTCGGCTTCCGACACACTGCCCAGCATGCGATAGGCAATCGATACCAGGCGACGTCGCGAGGCCTCGAACAGCGCGGTGGCGGCGGTGGGTGTGGTTGTCATTATTGCTCTCCTTGTCTGCCGCGATCCGGCGTTCAGTCCCTGATGCGAATAGTCTGGTGCGACCGCTCAAGTGCCGGTCGCCTTTGTGCCTGACGTTTGCGCAATGGCAAATGTGACAGAACACGAAAAATATTTTTCCGATGTCACAAGCGGACCGCACCCGGCGTCAAGTCCTGACTATGCCATCAGATAAAAGGATACCGACATGAATATATTCAACCCCCGCGCGCTGGATCTGATTCCGACCGTGGTCGAGCAATCCGGCCGCTCCGAGCGCGCTTACGACATTTACTCGCGGTTGCTGCGCGAACGCATCATCTTTCTGGTGGGGCCGGTCACTGACCAGTCAGCGAATCTGATTGTGGCGCAGCTGTTGTTTCTGGAATCCGAAAATCCTGACAAGGATATCTCGCTTTACATCAATTCGCCGGGCGGCTCGGTATATGCCGGCCTCGCCATTTACGACACCATGCAATTCATCCGGCCGCAGGTCGCCACCTTGTGCACCGGCTTCGCCGCCAGCATGGGATCTTTTCTGCTGGCCGCAGGAGCCATTGGCAAGCGCTCGGCGTTGCCGAATGCGCGCATCATGATTCACCAGCCGTCGGGTGGTTCGCAAGGCACGGCAGCCGATGTCGAGATTCAGGCGCGCGAAATCCTGTACCTGCGCGAACGCTTGAACGGGATTCTCGCCGAGTGCTCCGGTCAGCCGATAGAGCAGATCGCGAAAGACTCGGAGCGCGACAATTTCATGTCGGCGCAAGGCGCAAAAGAATACGGATTGATCGATGAAGTAGTGTCACGCAAGATGCGTGAAGATTGAGTGCGGCGGCCGCCGGCGAGGCAAACCGGCGATAATGCGCAATTGCCGTGCGGGCAGAGGCGTTGGGCTTGCAGACAATGCTGGCCCGGCACGACACCAATGATTCATAAATTCAAACTGACTTCATGATCAATCTGATTTACCGCAAGGCCGTGCCGGAAGACGCCGCCATGTGCATTGATATAAGAGGCCGTACCCGGGAAAACGCGTTTTCGGCAGAGGCGCTGCAGGAACTGGGAATCACGGTCGAATCCTGGGCCGAGGGCATTCGGGACGGCAGTTTTCCGGGATACGTCGCGCTCGCCGCTGGCCAGATGGCCGGCTATTGCTTTGGTGAGCGCGACAGCGGTGAAATCATCGTGCTGGCGATGCTGCCTGCGCATGAAGGAGCTGGCGCCGGCAAGGCATTGCTGCAACTGGTAGTCGACGATTTCAGGACGCGTGGTTTCACATCGCTGTTCCTCGGCTGTTCGACCGACCCGCAGGCACGCTCCTATGGTTTCTACCGGCACCTGGGCTGGACATCGACCGGCGCGCTCGAGGCCGGCGGCGATGAAATTCTTGCACTGACGCTGGGCTGAACCGCTCAGCCCGCGGCCGGTGCCTGCTGCGCCAGTATCGCGGCCAGCAAACCGGGAAAGCGGCTTTCGATGTCGGCCCGGCGCAGGGTGTTCATATGGATGGTGCCGGTATTTTCGGTTAACACCAGTCCCGATTCACGCAATACCTTGAAATGATGGGACACGGTGGACTTCGGCCGGCCGCCGTCCAGTTCGCCGCAACTGGCGGCTTCTACGCGTGCCAGATGGCGCACGATATCGAGCCGGATCGAGTCGCTCAGGGCATACAGGACGCGTTCGAGGGCCAATTCACTGGCAGCAGGGTGTTTATAGGGGCGCATGAGCAGCATCATACACCTTGGGTTATACTCGTCCCATTGTTCGAATATATTCGAACTAACGAATAACTCCCTTCATCTGCAAAAGGTCCCTCATGTCCGCTCTGTTCCAACCATTCAAACTGAAAGAAGTCACACTGCGCAACCGCATCGCGGTCCCGCCGATGTGCCAATACATGGCCGTCGACGGCCTGCCCAACGACTGGCATTTGTCGCACTACGCCAGCATGGCGCGCGGCGGTGCCGGCCTGGTCATCGTCGAAGCGACTGCCGTGGCACCTGAAGGACGCATCACACCGGGATGTACCGGAATCTGGAATGATGCCCAGGCGCAAGCATTCGTGCCTGTGGTCCAGGCGATCAAAGCTGCCGGGGCGGTGCCGGGAATCCAGATCGCGCATGCCGGCCGCAAGGCCAGCGCCAATCTGCCATGGGAAGGTGATGACCATATTGCAGCCGGTGATGCGCGCGGCTGGCAAACCATTGCGCCGTCGGCAATTGCTTACGGTGCCGGTTTGCCGAAGCAGCCCGAGGCGATGACGCTGGACGATATCGCCCGCGTGCGGCAAAACTTCGTCGATGCCGCCCGTCGTGCCAGCGAAGCTGGCTTCGAATGGCTGGAATTGCATTTCGCCCATGGCTATCTGGCACAGAGTTTCTTTTCCGCCCATTCCAACCAGCGCGACGACATGTACGGAGGCAGTCTGGAAAACCGCAGCCGTTTCCTGTTGGAAACCTTGCAGGCGGTGCGTGCGGTGTGGCCCGAACATCTGCCGCTGACGGTGCGCTTTGGCGTGATCGAGTACGACGGCCGCGACGAGCAGACACTGCTGGAATCGATTGGTCTGGTACGCGGTTTCAAGGCCGCCGGCATGGACATGATCAGCGTCAGCGTCGGTTTCACGATTCCCAAGACAGCGATTCCATGGGGCCCGGCCTTCCTTGGCCCGATCGCTGAACGGGTACGCCGCGAAGCCGACGTGCCGGTATCATCCGCATGGGGTTTCGGCACGCCGGCAATCGCCGAGCAGGTCGTCAGCGATCAGCAACTGGATGTGGTCATGGTAGGCAAGGCGCATCTGTCCAATCCGCACTGGAGTTACTTCGCCGCCCGGGAATTGGGTGTCGAGCGTGCATCGTGGACCATGCCGGCTCCCTACGCGCACTGGCTTGAGCGTTACTGATAGCAATCGTCATCGCAGGCACTCGCAACAGGTTGCTTGCCGGCAGCGCCGGGACCGATAATGCAATCCGTCCCGGTGCGATTTGGTGCATGTTGTCACCGGCGTTCCTCTGCGCCGGCACAGGCGTGACCAGATCTTATCAAGATCTGTTCTAATTGACGCGGGCATGTCTCGTCAGTCGTACCGTCGCCATCTGACGTTGCAGCGCCGTCACGCATCCGCACATCGTCATCGCCCGGTAACAATGCACCAGCATGATGTAATCGTTTACATAAACGACTGCAGTCGCCCCCGACATCGTGCCCTCCTCCATCAAACAAGTTGCCTTGCAAGCCGGTGTCTCCACCGCGACGGTATCGCGCTTGCTCAATACCCCGGAAGCGGTCAGCGCCGAGACCGCCGGCAAGATCAATCAGGCAATTGCCAAGCTCGGCTTTCGGCCCAATTTCAATGGCCGCAATTTGCGCGCCGGACATTCGCGCACCGTCGGCGTGGTGGTGCCGACGCTGTCCAACATCGTCTTTGCACAGTGTCTGCAAGGGATTGAACTGGCGGCCCGGGCGCTGGATTATTCCGTCATGTTCACGGCCACCGAATATTGCCAGGAAGATGAGGCGGCGGCGGTTGACCTGCTGCTCAGCCATCGCGTCGATGGCGTGATCCTGACCGTGGCCGATGCCAGCACCAGCGCCACGCTGGACGTGCTCGACAAGGAGCAGATTCCTTATGTGCTGACTTACAACCAACCGCAGCAAACTGCGCGCTTATCGGTGTCGGTCGATAACCGCGCCGCGGCGCGTGATGCCGTGACCCATCTGATTGCGCTGGGGCATACGCGGATTCAGATGCTGACCGGTTATTTCCACGCCTCGGACCGGGCCATTCAGCGTTATCACGGGTATCTCGACGCCATGCGCGCCCACGGCCTGACGCCGATGACGCCGATTGAAGTAGCGCGCCATACCGGCGTCGCCACCGATTATTTGCAATGTTTCGCCGATCTGCAACAGTTGCCGAGCGCCTTGTTCTGCTCCAACGACTTGCTCGCGCTGGCAGCCATGCGCGACTTGCGCGCACAGGGATTGCGCGTGCCGGACGATATTTCCGTGATGGGCTTCGACGGCATTCCGCTCGGTGAACTGATGTCGCCGGTGTTGGCCAGCGTCGTCCAGCCATCCGAACAAATCGGTGCTGTCGCTTTGCGCACCCTGGTTGCCGCCATCGGCCACGCACCGCAAGCCGATGCTGACGGCGGGCCTGCTTCCTGTGTTCTGGAACATGCCATTCGCCCCGGCGGATCGGTTCAAAAGCTGTCGCTTTGATGTTGTCTTCCCTCCCGAATCAACCCCGCTATTTGCATAGCAACTGAAAGGAAATCACATGCGTTTATCCCGCACCCTCCAGACGATGATGGCCGGCGCTGCTCTCGTGGCGTCGTTCGGCGTCGCCGCACAAAACGTGATCTGCTACAACTGTCCGCCGGAATGGGCCGACTGGGCGACCCAGATCAAGACCATCAAGGAAAAAACCGGCATCACGGTGCCGCCGGACAACAAGAACAGCGGCCAGGCGCTGGCCCAACTGATGGCAGAAAAGGCCAGCCCGGTGGCCGACTTCACCTATGTCGGCGTGACCTTCGGCATTGAAGCCAAGAAGAACGACATCATCACGCCCTACAAGCCAGCCGGCTGGAATGAGATACCGGCCGGTCTGAAAGATGCGGACGGTTACTGGACCACCATCCATTCCGGCACCATGGGTTTGATGGTCAATGTCGACGCACTGAAGGGCAAGCCGGTGCCGCATTCGTGGGCCGATTTGCTGAAGCCGGAATACAAGGGCCTGATCGGTTATCTCGATCCTGCCAGCGCATTCGTTGGCTATGTCGGTGCGGTCGCCGTCAATCAGGCATTGGGTGGCACGCTCGACAATTTCACGCCGGGCATCAACTACTTCAAGGCATTGCAAAAGAATCAGCCTATCGTGCCCAAGCAAACGTCCTACGCGCGTCTGATCTCGGGTGAAATCCCGATCCTGCTCGGTTACGACTTTGATGCTTACCGCGCCAAATACAAAGACAAGGCCAATGTCGCATTCGTGATCCCGGCCGAAGGCAGCGTCACCGTTCCCTATGTCGTCAGCCTCGTGAAGAATGGTCCGAATCAGGCCAATGCCAAGAAGGTGCTGGACTTCCTGTTGTCGAATGAAGGCCAGGCCATCTGGGCCAACGCTTACCTGCGTCCGGTACGGGCCTCGGCCATTTCGAAAGAAGCCGAAGCACGCTTCTTGCCCGCCGCAGATTACGCCCGCGCCAAACCGGTCGACTACGGCAAGATGGCGAATGCGCAGCGTCAGTTCAGCGAACGTTACCTGTCTGAAGTGAAATAAGCATGTCTGCTCCTGCGCCAATTCCAGATCGCCACGGCCGCGCTGGCCGCAACAGACCGGGCAGTCGCGTCTGGTTGTTTGCGGTGCCGGGCATGACGCTGTTCGCTGCATTCTGGTTGCTGCCGATGCTGCGTCTGGTCGGCGTCGGCGCCAGCGGTCCGAGCGGGGCGATGGCCTATCTGGCCGTCGTCACCAATCGTCACTATCTGTGGAGTCTGGTGTCGACATTGTTGTTGTCGGCGGCGGTCACGGTAGTGACGCTGGCGATTTCATCGCTGGTCGGCTTGTTCCTGCAACGCAACCGCTTTCCCGGAAAATCGCTGTTGCTGGCGATGCTGACATTTCCGCTGGCATTTCCGGGCGTGGTGGTCGGCTTCATGGTCATCATGCTGGCCGGCCGCCAAGGTCTGATTGGCGCGCTGACGGACAAGCTGTTCGGCGAGTCGCTGGTGTTTGCGTATTCGCTGGCCGGCTTGTTTCTGGGATATCTGTACTTCTCGATTCCACGCGTGATCCTGACGGTGATCGCGGCCGCTGAAAAACTCGATCCGGCACTGGAAGAAGCAGCGCGTTCGCTCGGCGCCAATCCGCTGCGGGTATTTTTCGACATCGTGGTGCCGGCGCTGACGCCGGCTCTGATTTCATCCGGGGCGATCTGCTTTGCCACCAGCATCGGTGCGTTCGGCACGGCATTTACGCTGGCCACCAATATCGATGTCTTGCCGATGGCGATTTACAACGAGTTCACCAGCTACGCCAATTTTGCGATGGCGGCATCCTTGTCCATCGTGCTCGGCATCATTACCTGGATCGCGCTGGCGCTGGCGCGTTCATTGTCGGGCAACAGCGTGCCGGCAACGGCATGAGAAGGGAGCCATCGTGAAGCAATCCATGCGTTTCCATTTGCAACTGGCATTCACCTTGCTGGTGTGCGCCTTCCTGATCGTGCCGGTGGTGCTGTCGATGCTGGCCGGTGTGACCGAGAATTTTTTCGTCGGTTTGTCCAGCGGTTTCACCTTGCGCTGGGTGCAGCAGGTGTGGGACACCTATCAGATGACCATCTGGCGCTCAATCATCATTGCGCTGGCATGTCTGCTGGTGACACTGCTGGTTGGTGTGCCGCTGGCGTACATGCTGGCACGCTACAAGGGGGGCAACAGCCGTCTGGCGCGGGTACTCGAAGAATTGCTGATGATGCCGGTGGCGGTGCCCGGTCTGGCTACGGCGCTGGCGCTGATCATGGCGTACGGGCAGTACCGGGCATTTCGCGGCAGCCTGTTGTTCATTCTGGTCGGACACGTCTTGTTTACCTTGCCATTCATGGTGCGGCCGGTGCTGGCAGTGATGCAATCGTCGCAACTGGCAGTGCTGGAAGAAGCCGCCGCCAGCCTTGGCGCCGGCATGTCGCAGCGCTTCTTCGGCGTGGTGATTCCGAATGTGATGTCCGGCATTCTCGCCGGCGCCTTGATGGTGGTGACGCTGTCCATCGGTGAATTCAACATTACCTGGATGCTGCATACACCACTGACCATGACCTTGCCGGTGGGTCTGGCCGACAGCTACGCCTCGATGCGTCTGGAAGTCGGTTCGGCCTACACCCTGATTTTTCTGTTCATGATTATTCCTCTGCTGATCGCCATGCAATGGGTGACACAGACCACCCGCACGCGAGTCCGCTTATGAGTTCTTCTTTCCCTTCTCCGACACCGCTGAAGCCGCTGTCGATCAAGCTGATGCAGTGCGCGAAAACCTTTGGCAGCGGTGCACCGGCGCTGGAACCGCTCGACCTCGAAATCCATCCCGGGGAAACGCTGGTGTTGCTGGGCCCCTCCGGCTGCGGCAAGACCACCACCTTGCGCTTGATTGCCGGCCTGGAATTTCCCGACGCCGGTGGCCGCGTCATGTTCGGCGATGAAGATGTCACCGACCTGCCGATTGAAAAACGCGGCGTCGGCATGGTATTTCAGAACTACGCCTTGTTCCCAAACATGACCGTCGGCGAGAACATCGCCTATGGCTTGAAGATTCGCAAGATGGCGCCGGCGCAGCGGCTGGCCAAGATCGACACCTTGCTGGAGATGGTGCATCTGCAAGGTTTGGGGCATCGGCGCATTGATCAATTGTCGGGCGGCCAGAAGCAGCGTGTCGCGTTGGCGCGGGCGCTGGCAGTGGAGCCCAGGGTGCTGCTGCTGGATGAACCTTTGACGGCGCTGGATGCCAAGCTGCGCGAAACGTTGCGCGCCGATCTCAACCAGTTGTTGCGCAAGCTTGGCATCACCGCCATCTATGTGACGCATGATCAGGGCGAGGCGCTGGCGCTCGGTGATCGCGTGGTGGTGATGGAGCGCGGCAAGATCGCGCAGATCGGCAGTCCGCAGGAAATTTACTATAATCCGGCCAATGCGTTTGTCGCAGATTTCATCGGCACCATGAACCGCGTGACAGGCATCGCGCACGGCGCGCAGATGCAATTCCCGGCAGGCACGCTGCCATTGACGACGACCCGCACCGGCCACACCGTGACGGCCATGTTTCGGCCGGAAGACGTCGAGATCGTGCCACTGGAAACTGCCGGCGCGGACTTGTCCGGTGAAGTCGTGGCAACATTTTTCATGGGCGACCGCACGCGGCTGCAAGTCGATATCGACGGTGACCTGCCGCTGATCGTCGAGACCCGCCGCCGTGGCGTCTGGCATGCCGGTGAACGGATTGGTTTGCGGGTGCCGGAACATGCGCTGATGCAGTCGCCGTCGCCATCGCCCGCGCAAAAGGGGGCCGCATGATTCTTTGTCAGATTTCCGATTTGCATATCAAGGCGGCCGGCAAGAAATCCTACAAGGTGGTCGATACCGCAGAAAGCCTGCGCCGTTGCATTGAACACGTGAATCGCCTCAGGCAACGTCCGGACGCCGTGGTGTTCACGGGCGATCTGGTCGATTTCGGCACGGCAGAAGAATATGCCATGTTGCGCACCTTGCTGGCACCGCTGACCATCCCGTACTACCTGCTGCCCGGCAATCACGATGAACGGCGGGCATTGCGCGCGGCATTTCCGGATCATCCGTATTTGCTGCAAAACGGCAACGACGATGCGCGTATCGAATATGTGATTGAAGATCACGCGTTGCGCATCGTCGCACTCGATACCGTGATTCCGCGCTCCAGTAACGGCGAACTGAGTGCCGCCAGCATGGTGTGGCTGGACCGGGTGCTGAGCGCGCAACCGCAGCGGCCGACAGTGATCGTGATGCATCATCCGCCGTTCAAGACGGCCATCGGACACATGGATGACATCGGCCTGATCAACCCGCAGTTGCTGGCGCCGGTGGTAACACGGCATCCCCAGGTAGAACGGGTATTGTGCGGCCATCTGCACCGTCCCATCCATGTCCGTTTCGGCGGCACGATTGCGTCAACCTGTCCGGGCGTATCGCATCAGGTCGCGCTCGATCTGGATCCGCAAGCGCCATCGCAATTCATGCTGGAGCCGCCGGGATTCCAGCTGCATCTGTGGGATGCGGACGCCGGACTGATCAGCCACACGGCTTATGTCGGTGAATTTGACGGACCGTACCCGTTTTATGAGGGCGACCAGCTTATCGACTGATCGACGGTGCCAACAAGTATGTCGTGATCAGAGAAAGCGGGCTGCCGAGAACGGTGCCAGCGTATTGGTATCGGGTTGTCCGCGCAGGGCGTCAGCGATCAGGCGACCGCTGTGCACTGAGCCGGTGAGGCCCAGGTGGCCATGGCCAAAAGCGCACCACAAGCCGGGATGACCGGGGGTCTCGCCGAGTACCGGCATCGAATCGGGCAGACAGGGACGGTGCCCCATCCAGATGGAAGGGGCACTGACATCCAGCGCCGGCAAGCCGGCCTTGATATGCGTGGCGAGCAGGTTGGCGCGCTGGTCATTGGGTGGCCGTTTCAAGCCGCCAAATTCAACCGTCCCGGCTGCACGCAAACCGGATTCCATTGGCGTGATGAACACCTTGCGATCCGCCAGAACCACCGTACGTGAAATGCTGACGGCAGGATTGGCAAACTGAGCGTGGTAGCCGCGCTGGCTTTCCAGCGGGATGTTGATGCCGAGGGGACGCAGCAATTGCGTCGACCATGCGCCTGCCGCGACCACGATATTGCCTGCCGCATGTGGACCGCTGGCGGTATGTACGGTCCATGCGTCGTTGGCGTCAGGACCCAGTCGCAGCACTTTCTCCCGCACAAATTCGACCCCTTGCTGGCGCAGGGAAACGGCAATCGCGCTGGCATAAAGAAACGGCTCGGCGACCCAACCCTGGTCAGGCAAGAAATAGCCATAGTCATATGCGCTGCTGACAGCGGGTTCCAGCTTGCGTATGTCGGCGCCGCCGACTGCCAGTGTTTCCAAACCGTACCGGCGTTTGAGATCCCAGCCGGCCTGGTCTTTTTGCAGTACTGCCTGATCGGGATACAAATGCAGCTGACCGGTACTTTTCAGCAGCCTGCTGCATCCGATTTCCTGTGCCAGCTCAGCATGCATTTTTCCTGAGTCATTCAGCAAGCCATGCAATGCGGAGGCGATTTCGACCACGCGTTGCGGCTTGGATGCCGCAATGAACTTCAGCAGCCAGGGTGCTGCCGCAAACAGATAACCGAGCGGAAGATGTAGCGGACCGGTGGTGTCCAGCAACATGCCGAACGCCGAATTCAGTGCGCCGGGCATCGCCAGCGGTGCCACCGAACCGGAAGAAATCGCACCGGCATTGCCGAAACTGCATTGCGATCCCGGTTCTTCCGGATCAATGACCTTGACGTCGAAACCGGCCTTGCGCGCGTAATGGGCGACGCACAGGCCGACGATACCGGCACCGATGACGACCACGGTTTCTGCTTGTACGCGATTGTTCTTGCTCATTGCCATTCCCAATGTTCAAACAAGGCATTATGGTCACACATCTTGCTGCGGTCAGACGGATTTAATGCGATTCGGCTCAACTGAACTGCAATCACAAGTCGCCTCATGTTCAGGCTTGATCTGTGATGAACCGGCTTGCGTGGTTAATCTTGCATCACGTTTTACATGCATGCGCCTGACTGCGCATCCATCAGTTTCCCACCGGAAATGCGACTGCTGTTGCCAATACGCCGATAGATTTTTTAAATCGCAAATAGAGAATATTATCTGTAAAATATTCTCATGTTGAGATTTTAACGGCGGAGCGCAATGGACTTTTCGAGCCTGGAAATATTTTGTACGGTTGCCGAAGAAGGCAGCGTTACGCGTGCTGCGCAGCGATTGAACCGGGTTCAATCGAATGTCACCACGCGGGTTCAGCAACTTGAGGAGCAACTGAACGTTGCGCTGTTTCAGCGCGAAGGCAAACGTATGGAACTGACCGCCGAAGGTCAGCGGTTCATCGATTATGCCCAGCGTCTGTTGTCATTGGCGCAAGAGGCGATGCAATCGGTCAACACCGCACAACCGATTGGTCAACTGAAAATCGGCGCCATGGAGGCAACTGCTGCCAGCCGTTTGCCGCTGCCGTTGGCGGCGTTTCATGCCAACTGGCCGGATGTTGTGCTGGAAATCTCTACCGGCACTTCCCGGCAACTTCTGGATGAGGTTGCGCATCATCGATTGGACTGCGCGCTGGTGGCAATCGCGCCGGGTGAGTTGCCGGCAACGCTGGCCGACAATCTGAGCGGGGTGGCGATCTGGAGCGAGCAACTGATGCTGCTGGAACCGAAAAATGCAGGCGGCGGAAAAGCTCTCAGTCTGGCGGCCTTCGGGCCGGGATGTACCTACCGGGCGGCAGGTGAAGAGTGGTTCCGGCAACAGGCGCCGAAAGGCGTGCAGGTCATCGAAGCACATTCTTACCACGCCATCATGGCCTGTGTTGCCACCGGTACCTGCGCCGCCGTCATGCCGCAGTCCGTGCTGGATTTGTACAAGAACATGAAAGCGCGCTTCAAGGCCAGCCCGTTGCAGAAGATGGATACCTGGCTGGTGTGGAGGGGGCAGTACAAATCGGCCGCACTCGATGCCCTGCGCGATGTATGTGCCGCGCACGGCTAACCAGACAAGAGATGAACATGGTCCCCGCAACGTCCGCCAAGATCAGCCACCGTGCATCCGGTGCCCGTCACCCTCTGCACAAAGAAGCCATTTATGCCGCGTTTGCGCTGGCAGCAGGCATGGGATTCGGCCGCTTTGCCTTCACCGGCATGGCACCGGTCATGTTGAGCGAAGGCCAGTTGAGCATCGCCGACGGCTCGCTGGCAGCATCGGCAAACTACATCGGCTATTTGATTGGTGCGCTGGTTGCCGGTGCTGTAAAACGGGAGCAATCGGCAATGTGGTGCCGCATCGCGTTGCTCGGCACGGTAGTGTGCACTGCGCTGCTGATCTTGCCGATGCGTCCATGGGAAATCATTGCCATCCGCATGATTGCCGGCGGCTTCAGTGCACTGGCGCTGGTGAGTGCCGCGATGTGGCTGTTCCATCAAATGAAACATGCCGCAGGAGCGCCGCTGCTGTTCGCCGGCGTCGGCGCCGGCATTCTGGTCTCGGCGGAAATCATCGCCATCGGCAAACACTATGAAATGCACAGTGCGCCGTTATGGGGCTGGATTGCCGTGGGGGCGCTGCTTTGCACGATCCCGGCCTGGTTTGCGATGCACCCGAAAAAAATCACGCTGCTTACCGCCGCCGCCACTGCGCACCGGCATCCGGCACGCGACCTCGGTGCCTGGCGTCTCATTTTCATCTATGGCCTGGCGGGATACGGCTACATCATTACCGCCACTTTTCTGCCGCTGCTGATGAAGAATTCTCTCGGCACGGTCGATCCGATTCAAGTGTGGGCCGCCTTCGGTCTTGGTGCCATTCCTTCATGCATTTACTGGAACAGGCTGCACCTGACGCACGGTGCCAACCGCGCCATGGCGGCCAACCTGTTGATGCAAGCCATTGGCGTGATATTGCCGGTCATCGCGCCCAACATTTACGGCTATCTGGGGAGCGCGCTGCTGGTCGGCGGCAGCTTCATGGGCACCGTCACGATTGCCATGCCGGCGGCACAACGGGTGGCGCACACGGTCCGTTTCAATTTGCTGGCGTTCCTGACCGCCGCCTATGGCGTGGGGCAAATTCTGGGGCCGGTGGTGTCGGGCATATTGGTGGGGCAGTTGCATTCATTCACAGTGCCATTGCTGAGCGCAACCGTGGCGTTGCTGATCGCCGTCGTTGCCTGCCTGATCTGAGCGGAAGACCGGCACAGGGCTGGCTTTCGGCCTGCCGGTGCGTGGCAGTACCATTTCCTTTGTTATCCTGCTAGTATACGATCCATATACGTTTCATATACATTTCATTCAGGCAGATATCCAATGGGAATCGTCAAAATCACTGAGCAGATGCATGCAAATCTGCGCCTCACCAGCGGCGCCATGAGCCGTTCAATCAACTCGCAAGCCGAGCACTGGCTGCGCGTCGGCATGATGGCAGAACTGAATCCCGGCCTTTGTTACAGCGAGATTTGTCAAAAGCTGATCGAAGCCGAACAGCAGGCCGGAAGCGTCAATCAGGAACTCACGCTGTCACTTGAAAAAGCATGATGAGCGCCGAAGTCGAGATCAAGTCGCCTGCCGATATCGCCATGCTGAGGACGTCCGGGGCGCTGGCGGCCAAGGTCCTGAACATGATTGGCGAGCATGTCAAACCAGGCATCACCACCAATGAACTGGACCGGCTGTGTCACGATTACATCGTCGATGTGCTGGAAGCGGTGCCAATCAATATCGGTTATCGCGGCTATCCCAAAACGGTTTGTACCTCGGTCAATCATGTCATTTGCCACGGCATACCGTCCGACAAGCCATTGAAGAACGGCGATATCGTCAACATCGATGTCGGCCTGACGAAGGATGGCTGGCATGGCGATACCAGCCGCATGTATTTTGTGGGGCCGCCGGACATCCTGGCCAGGCGCCTGGTGAATACGACATACGAAGCGATGCGCGCCGGAATTCTGGCCGTCAGGCCGGGCGCGACGTTTGGCGATATCGGTTACGCGATTCAATCGGTTGCGCACAGGGAAGGTTTCAGCGTGGTCCGTGAGTATTGCGGTCACGGCATCGGCAAGGTGTACCACGAGGAACTGCAGGTGCTGCACTACGGCCAGCCGGGCCAGGGCATGAAGCTGCAAACCGGGATGGTGTTCACGATCGAGCCAATGATCAACGCCGGCAAACGCCATTCAAAAGAAATGCCGGACGGCTGGACCGTCGTCACCAAGGACCACTCGCTGTCTGCGCAATGGGAGCACATGGTGGCAGTGACAGAAACCGGGTTTGAAGTACTGACGCTGTGGCCGGACGGCTTCGGAGAATATGCGCCGTTGGTGGTTTGATGTGAATGTCCGGAGGATGGCTATTTCTGTTTCTGGCCGGTTGCGGGCAATGTCATATATCCGCCGCACGTGATCTGTTTTTCCTGAGTTCTACCGCCATTAGTTCTGCTTTGAGGAGCCGTGCAGCAGTTTTCTTAGCTTTCAGCGTCGCATCCGCTTCCGCGGAATTTGGAAGCAGGCGATCCTTTAGGACCGTATGCCACGCGCCACGGTCAGGATCCGGACATCCACACACTGTTGTCCGTACTGGATGAGACGTGCCATTGCGTTTCTGAACCGCATTTGTCCGATATTGACTTCCGTTGCCGGGAGAGGCGCCATAGGCACTGATGCTGCATTAAAATGACGCTGAACTCGATTCATCGGACCGATTCAGCGTTTTTACACGGCCTCGGCCGAAAGCAGACGCCAACCTGACTTCCATCCGTGCGGAATCCGGCACCC
Organism: Herbaspirillum autotrophicum; assembly: GCF_001189915.1. Lineage (GTDB taxonomy): Bacteria > Pseudomonadota > Gammaproteobacteria > Burkholderiales > Burkholderiaceae_D > Herbaspirillum > Herbaspirillum autotrophicum. The sequence goes on along the minus strand of NZ_LFLS01000018.1, from coordinate 35,675 downwards.
ATCATTCGATGCGGTACAGGCTGCCAAAGTCGCCTCCATTCACTGACGTGCCGTCATCGCCGCCTGGCATCGGCAGACCTTGTCGCCATCCGGCTGCCAAGACCTGCACGTCACGCACAGGATCGGACGCCTTGGCCCTCTCGTTGCGGATGCGACAGGTTTCAGAATCTGTGGCGAACAACCCGCGTGCGAAGACCCGGCCCTGTTCCGCCAGCCTTGCGGTTTTGGGGGTGCGAATTGTCGCAAACGCCTGGAATATCTCTTCCAAGCCTTCACTTGCACCATCCAGGCACCGCGCCAAATGCCACGCATCCTCCAGCGCCTGGCAGGCTCCTTGCCCCGACGTCGGCAACGGCGCGTGTGCGGCATCCCCGACCAACAGTACATTCGCCCGACTCCATGTATGCAGGGGCTCCAGGTCATGCACCGCAATCAGCCGGATTGCATTCTCGGGCGTGGCACGGATGATGCGTGAGACCGTTTCAGGCCATTCCGCGAACAGATTCTCGACCTCCTTGTGCATATCTGCGGTGGGCGTGGCCTCATTTAGGGGGCGTGCCTGCGCCGCAGCCCAATACACCAGTCCGGGTCGAATCGCCACGCAACCAAAGCGCTCGCCCACCCCCCAGAAGTCCTGAATCGAAATATCGTCCACCAGCGCATGCGGCGCCTGCGCCACGCCGACCCAGTTCACAAAGCCTTGATAGATTGGTGTGTTGTCACCCGCGACAAACTTGCGAGCTACTGACTCCATGCGGCCGTCGGCGCCAATGAGCAGATCCGGGCGGATGCTCGCACCATTTTCGAAATGGGCCACGGCTCTGCCATGAGCATCCAGCTCAATGGCCACCGCCCGGCGCCCGAACTCCACCGGAATCCCCGCCCGTGCCGCATGGTCCAGCAACACCTCCTGCAAGTGCCTGCGCAACACCGTGTAGGTTGGGTATCCCATGGTCCGGTCCAACAAACCAATATCGAGGCCCCCCAGTGCATTTCCCGCAGCATCCTGGCGACGCATTGTCAGCGGTCGACCGCCAATGGCCTCAATGTCTTGCTGCAGTCCCAGTTCTTTCAGCACAAAGCTGGCATTGGGCCAGAGCGTCACGCCGGCCCCCATGGTTGCCGGCACCGCACGGCGCTCATAGACCCGAGGGTTGTAACCCTGCTTGCGCAATGCCAGTGCCACGCTCAGGCCCGCAATGCCGCCGCCAAGTATTCCGATTTCCATGCTGAAGCTCTCCTTGTTCATATTGCGCCCGGTGCACGGCACACCGCGTCATATTGGGCAAAAGAACATCTTAAATTTCATCACTACAGAGAACTAGCATGCAAAAATGGGACATTTTCATACCTCAAACGGGATAATCAATGCGCGATGCACTCGATCTGAATACTGTCCGTGTCTATGTGGCAGTTGTTGATGAGCAGAGCTTTGCTGGCGCGTCGCGTCTATTGGCCATGCCTTCCTCCAACGTCAGCCGCCACGTCGCCGCACTGGAGCGCAGACTCGGTACACGTCTGCTGGAGCGAAGCACCCGCCACCTGCACATGACCGAAGCCGGTCGGCTGCTCTACGAACGAACCAAGCCCTTGCTCGACACCCTGCTCTCCACGCAGGAAGAGCTTAGTGCGGTACAGCGCGAACTGCGTGGTCCTCTGAAGATGTGCATGCCTGGGGAAGCACCAAGACTGCTGGCTCCCATCCTCGCCGAATTCTGTAGCCTCCATCCAGGCATCGAGCTCGAATGCGATACGCGGATGACCGGGTTGGAGGTACTTCGAGAGGACGTCGACCTTTCCATCGTCTTCCACCGGGGCCACCAGGAGGACAGTGCTTTCATCACCCGCGAACTCGCCACACTGCCCAGCATCGTGGTTGCCGCCCCCTCCTTGCTGGCAAGGACCGGCATGCCACGCCATGTGCGCGAACTGAAGTCTCTGCCTTGCATCACCACCCTCAGTGCGCTGAAGGGCCAGCCCTGGCAGTTTCAGGACGCCGCGGGAAAAATCGTCAAGGTGCCGGTCCGCAGCCGCTATCGCGTCAACAGCGGAGAACTGGCCGTGGCAGGCGCACGGCAAGGCATCGGCTTCGCAATTGTGGCGGCCTATCCCTGCCAGGAAGACCTTGCTATGGGCCGATTGCAGGAGGTGCCACTGGACCTGTGCCCCGCGCCACTGCAATTGCTGGGGGCATACAGCCATCGCCATTCCGTGACTGCGCGTGTCCGGGCGCTGCTGGAATTGATACAAGTGCGATTGGCTGAATCGTTTAACCCTCCCAAGGACCCCAGACCTTGTGGGGCGGTCTAGGATCGAAGTGGGGCGCTGGGCTTAAAGTGGAGCCCTTCGGAGCGCAAGCAGTCGTTCGGTATGCCTTTCTCAAAGTCAACGTTTGGCCGGAAACAGACTGTGAGTTGCTTTAACGTAAAGAGTGTAGTGGCCGCGTATCCGAATACTTGGCTACAAAGGCGTGTTGCGCGTCATCCGGCAAATTAATAAGGATTGTCGCGCTGCTATCCCAGCAAACAATTTCGAACAGTGCGCCTTCCAAATGAGGTGCAATGTCTGCTCCGCTCCAGTAATTCCGATTGTCTGACACCGATGGTGCGGCAAGACAGACAGGGCGAAAATCTTTGGGCAACGCACTGAAGACTGCATAGATAAATTGGATATCCCGTGCTTGTATGAGAGCTGCAAGTTCTTCACCGGACATCCATCGATCTTCAGGTGAAAATTCATCCGGTGTCAAATTGGTTTCGACATCGCTGATATACCAATCAAAATCCGAAACAAGGATTTCCGCCGCGAAAAATATTTCCCTCATATTTGTGAAGAATTGCACTTGATCGGTATTTTCCAGGATCAGATTCATGAATTGCATCCAAATGATTACGGAAATATATCGGTCCGCTTCTGGCCGAGGCCGTGTAAAAACGCTGAATCGGTCCGATGAATCGAGTTCAGCGTCATTTTAATGCAGCATCGCTGCCTATACCGCCTCTCCCGGCAACGGAGGCCAATGTTCGTGGATTGATGAGAAGACGGGCTTCCAACGTATTTTGGACGCTAAAATCGCCTATGCGCTCATCACTTTCATCAATGCCCCCACACCCAATATATTGATCATCCGTTTCATGTTGTAAGCCAGGACATGTAAGCTCATCTCGGTGCTCACTCGTGCCTTGGTTCTGGTCAGGAAGTGCGTAGCGCCCATCCAGGCCTTGATGTTGCCGAACGGATGTTCAACCGTCCTTCTGCGTATTCGCATCGCCTCCGGAGTTCGTTCCAACCGCTCCTGCATGGCGTCCAGTGCCTCTTCATGTTCCCAACGTGTCACGCGCCGTTGACAGAGGACGACGAACTGACGGCAGACATTGGAGATGGTACGACCGTTGTCTTTGCGGAAGTTGGCGATGGTCTTGAAGTCCGGCGTCAAATGTCCGGTCAGCCACCTCAGTTCAACATTACGCTGTGCTTCACGTTCCAGGCGACGGCTTGATTGAAGTCGATTGAGGTAGCGATAGATATAAATCTTGAGAAGCACTTCCGGATGATAAGCGGGACGTCCGGTTTGTGCAGGCATCGTCCCTTCGAAACCCATTTGCGCCAGATCCAGTTCATTGACGGAGACATCGACTACTCGAACCGGGTGACTGTCGGCGACGTAGTCCTCCAGTTGTTCGGGCAACAAGATACGTTGATGGCGATCCTGGCCTTCAATGAAGCGTTTCATAGGCACCTCGAACAGAATGATCTGTTCGTGTGACCTGAATCTCTGCAAATCGTTTACTTCAGATTAGAATTAAGGCTGCCGGCGTTTTTACACGGCCTCGGCCAATTGCGGCCGTAGCATCTCTATATTTTCTCTCGAGTCCATTGCTCCTTCTGTGACGTGCGTCGCGCGCACCATCCAAACGGAAGGTCAGCAAGCTCCACAATGGAGGAATCAATACCTTCCCGGAAAATCTGATATCTCACTTTGCGCATATGACAGTGTGAGGTAATTCCGTATTCTCCAGACGTCACGTTGCACTGCTGCGGCGAGAACCTCAATCTGGAGACAACAATGCCTATATTTCTCAACGAAGTCTGGCTTGGCGACATCAAGCCGCACTTGATCGAAGAAGCGATCACCTTCTTCGGCAATCTCAGCGCCGGCACCAAGCCGGACAACCTGCCACCGGATCTGCGCATGCTCGCCGGGCCCTGGCTCTCGGCGGAAGAGCCGAAGGTAATGTTCATCTTTGAAATCGACGACCCGTCCACGATGTTCGATGCCTATGCCGAGCGCGTGGTGAGCGGTCTGTTCGCCCGTCGCAAGCTGACTCTGCTGTCTGACTGGGACCAATTGAAGGCCTATACGGATCGCGTGACGAGCGTCTGAATCACATCAAGACAAGGAACAAAGAAAATGCCAAAATTTTTCAATGAGGTATGGTTGCGCGACATGTCGCCCAAGACGATGCAGGGCGTGGTGGATTTCCTGGGCAAATTGCGCGTGGGCGTGCGTCCGCACAATCTTCCCGGTGACCTGCAATTGCTCGCCGGTCCGTGGTTGTCCAACGAAGAGGCGAAAGTGTATTTCATCTTCGAGATCGACGATCCCACCGAAACGTTTGAGGCTTTCGCTGAACGCGTGGCGGACGGACTGTTCATCAAACGCCGGCTGACCCTCATTCAGGACTGGGATGGTGCCAGGAATTTTTCCAGATACCTCAGCAACAGATCGGTGAAAACGGCATAAAGCCGCGCCGCAAACAATAAAATCCACAGGAGACAAATGATGGAAAAGATAAACACGGGGCGCCGCCAGGCGCTCAGACAAGGTGTCGCGATGGCGGCGGTCGTCGCTCCGGGCATGATGTTCAGTTCATCCGCGCGGAGTGCGGAAAAGACCTACAACTACAAGCTTGGCATCGCGCTGGCGCCGACCCATCCCACCGCCGCCAATCTCATTGCGGCCACCGCCGAGATCGCGCGCGCCTCGAACGGACGCTTGAATATCCACGTGTTTCCCAACAGCCAGTTGGGCGGCGATACCGACATGATCTCCCAGGTTCGTTCCGGTGCCATCGACTTCGTCAGTACAGCGGGACTGATCTGGGGCACGCTGGTGCCTGCCGCCTCCATCAGCGGCATCGGTTTCGCTTTTCCCAGCTACGACCACGTCTGGAAAGCAATGGACGGTGAATTGGGCGCGCACATCCGGAGCGCCTTCTCGAAGATCAACCTGATGCCAATGCCCAAGATCTGGGATCACGGCTTTCGCCACGTCACCAGCAGCGACCGCCAGATCAATACGCCGCAAGACTTGAGCGGTTTCAAGATCCGGGTGCCGTTGAGCCCGGCGCTGACGTCACTGTTCAAGGCGTTTGGCGCGGCGCCGGCCGGCATCAATATGGCAGAAGTCTATACCTCACTGCAGACCAGGATCGTCAACGGGCAGGAAAACCCGCTGACCATCCTGTCAACGCAGAAGCTGTATGAAGTCCAGAAATATTGTTCGCTCACCTCGCATGTCTGGGACGGCTTCTGGCTGGTTGCCAACCTGCGCTCGTGGAACGCGTTGCCCGAGGATTTGCGACAACTTGCCAGCAAAGTATTTGATCAGTACGCCGTCAAACAGCGGCAGGACGTGAATGTATTGAATACGACCCTGCGCAAAGAGCTGGAGGGGCGCGGCATGGTCTTCAACCAACCCGACGTGAAAATCTTCCGCGAGCAACTGAGCAAGGTGGGATTCTACAAAGACTGGCAAAAGAAGTTTCCGGCGGAGACATGGCCGCTGCTTGAAAAGTACGCCGGTCAGCTCAGCTAGCAACGTTCGTCTTTCCCCCGTAATCGATTGATGGCGGGCGGCTTCGGGCCGCTGCCATGGATCCCCATATTCAAAAAAAACAGGAGACATCATGACTTACCTCAAGCGCCTCACTTCGCTCGTAATGCTGGGTTTCGCTTTCGCTTGCGTGGTCCCGCCCGGGAATGCCGTGCAGAACGCCCCGGCCAAGTACATGAAAACGCCCACCGGCTACCTGATGGTGCTGCGCCATGGCGACAACGTACTGCAAAACCTGGAACAACTGGCACAGGCGGAAAACATCCCCAGCGCCAGCTTCGTTGGTATCGGCTTCATGTCTGAGGCAACGTTCGGATTCTACGATTTCGGCCGCAAGCAATTCGATCCCAAGACCTTCCGCAACGTCGAGATGGCCAACATGACCGGCTCCATTGCCTGGAAAGAAGGAAAGCCGTCGATTCACGTGCATGGCGTGGTGACGGACGGCACCTTCAACGGCGCCGGCGGCCACGTCCTGGGGCTGACGGTAGGAACCGGATCCTGCGAGATCACCATCACCGTACATCCTGCACGGCTGGAACGTTTTGTCGATCCGGAGATTCAGGCCAACGTCCTTGGATTACCGCAACAATGACGGGAGCAGACCATGTCCATTCCTATCCAAAACGCCGATCTGCCTGTCATGATCCGGCCTTCTGAAGCTCTGCTCAAGGACGGCGCGTTCGGCCGGGCGCTGCGCTGGGCGGACAAGGTCTTGGGGCTCCTGACAGAGATCCCGGCGGCGCTGCTGGTACTCACCGAAATCGGTGTGCTGGCAAGCGGTGTCGTGAGTCGCTATGTGTTGCACACGCCCTTGATCTGGGTCGATGAATTTGCTTCGCTGCTGTTCGTCTGGCTCATCATGCTGGGATCGGCGATTGCGTTCCGGCGCGGTTCCCACATGCGCATGACGGCAATCGTGGATCTGGCCGGGGAAAAATGGCGCGGTGTCTTCGAGCTGGTTGCCACGGTTGCTGCTTTGACGTGGCTGGCCCTGATGGCGTATCCGGCATACGAATTTGCCAGCGAAGAAGTGCTGGTCTCGATGCCGGCGCTGGATATTTCCAATGCCTGGGGTGCGGCCGCATTGCCGGTCGGCATCGGCATCATCTTGTTGATCAGCATCGTGCGCCTGCTCTCCAATTCCAGCGTGCGCGCGGTAACGCTGGCCATCGCTGCATGCGTTTGCATCGTCGGCAGCCTGGTGGCATTGCAGCCGGTGCTGGAGGACTTGGGCAATATCAATCTGCTGCTGTTTTTCGTGGTCGGCGTGGGCTTGCTGGTCTTTGCCGGCGTTCCTATCGTGTTTTCCTTCGGCCTTGCCACGTTCGGCTATCTTTCTCTGACTACCTCCACACCCACCATCGTGGCGGTGGGACGGATGAACGAAGGAATGTCGCATTTGATCCTGCTGTCGGTACCGTTGTTCGTGTTCCTCGGCATTCTCATCGAGATGACGTCGATGGCCAAGGTGATGGTACAGTTCCTGGCCAATCTGCTGGGGCATGTCCGTGGCGGCCTGTCTTACGTGCTGATCGGCGCGATGTATCTGGTATCGGGCATCTCGGGATCCAAGGTGGCAGACATGGCCGCCATCGCGCCGGCCTTGTTCCCGGAGATGAAGAAGCACGGTGCCGAAGACGGCAATATGGTGGCGTTGCTGGCGGCTACCGGTGCCCAGACCGAGACCATTCCTCCCAGCCTGGTGCTCATCACCATCGGTTCGGTCACGGGCATTTCCATCTCGGCGCTGTTCAAGGGCGGCTTGCTGCCGGGCGTGGTACTGGCTGCGATGCTTGGCATCGTGGTCTGGTGGAAATCGCGCAAATCGAAGCATCCGGCCGGCGTCCGCGTCAGCGGGGCCGTGATCGGCAAGAGCTTCGCCGTGGCGCTGCCGGCACTGGCGTTGCCGTTCGTGATTCGTGCCGCAGTAGTGGAAGGCGTCGCCACCGCCACCGAGGTGTCCACCATCGGTATCGTCTATACGATTCTGGCGGGGCTGCTGGTGTACCGGAAGCTCGACCTCAAGAAAATCTGGCCGGCGCTGATCGACACGGCGGCATTGTCGGGAGCGATCCTGCTCATCATCGGCGCTGCCAGCGGCATGGCATGGTCGCTCACGCAATCCGGTTTTTCCGACAGTCTGGTTGCTGCCATGGCGGGGCTGCCGGGCGGTTCGGCAACGTTCATGGCGGTATCCATCGTGGTGTTCGTCTTGCTCGGCAGTGTGCTGGAAGGCATTCCCGCCATCGTCCTGTTCGGGCCACTGCTGTTCCCGATTGCACAACAACTCGGCATCCATGAGGTCCACTACGCCATGGTGGTGGTCTTGGCGATGGGCATCGGTCTGTTTGCACCGCCGTTCGGCGTTGGTTATTACTCTGCCTGCGCGATCAGTCGCGTCAATCCGAGCGAAGGGGTGCGCCATATCTGGGTCTACATGATCTCGCTGTTCATCGGTACGGCGCTGGTCGCTGCCATACCGTGGATTTCCATCGGCTTTCTCAACTAATCGAACTCATCATGAAATTCGCTGCTTTCGTCGAATACGCCAACGAGCCTGAGCGCCTCACCCAGCTCAGACCCCTGCACCGGGCTTATCTGCAAGATCTGCTGCAACAAGGACGATTGGTGATTGCCGGTCCGTTTTCGGATGGCACGGGGGCCTTGTTCGTCTACGAAGTTCCTAACGAAGGGGAGGCTGCCAAACTGTCGGAAAACGATCCGTATGCCAAAGCCGCCCTGTTCAAAAGTGTCGTCATGAAGCCCTGGAAGCTGGTCTTCTCCAGCGTCGACAATCTGAATCCTGCATTGTGAGGAGCATATGGAAATGAAAACAGCAACCCTTGAGCGGCTTGCCACCGCTCTTCGCAACGCTTCGGCGGAAGCTTGCCCGATTCCTCCGATCCGGGAGGAACTGGCCGCATTCGGCGTGGCCGGCGCCTATGCCGTGCAAGACATCAACACCCGTCATCACCTTGCCAGCGGGCGCCGGCTGACCGGACGCAAGATCGGCCTGACTTCGAAATCGGTACAGCAACAACTGGGTGTTGATGCGCCGGATTTTGGCATGCTGTTTGCCGACATGGAACTGACCCCTGACGAAGAGATTGCCGTCGGGCGCGTGCTCCAGCCCAAGGCCGAAGCTGAGATCGCGGTCGTCCTGGAGCGCGATCTTGACTTCGAACATGTGACACTGGCACAACTGATCTCCGCCATCGCCTATGTCCTTCCTGCGGTCGAGATCGTTGGCAGCCGGATCAGCAATTGGGACATCAAGTTGCTGGACACCGTGGCCGATAATGCATCGTCCGGTTTGTATGCATTGGGAATGCAGCCGAGGAAGCTGTCGGAAGTGGATCTTCGCCTGTGCGGGATGCTCATGGAACGCCAGGGCCAGATCGTGTCGCACGGGGTGGGGGCGGCTTGTCTGGGACATCCGCTGAACGCCGCATTATGGCTTGCCCGCAAAATGTCGGAAGTAGGGCGTCCGTTGCGCTGCGGAGATGTCATCATGACCGGAGCGCTGGGACCGATGGTTGCCGTTGCACCGGGTGACATTATTGAAACCACCATCGCCGGTCTGGGAGTCGTGAAGACGGTATTTGCCGCGCATTGAACAGACGCCTCCGCTGCCGGAAAATCAACATCACTTTCCGGGGCGGCGGCAACCCCGGCACCGGCCGCATGCGCCACATCATGCCGAATGGCCGGGCCCGATCCGGAGGTCCATTGTTGAAAGGCAATGACAAATCAGGTTGCAGGCGGTCAATTTTTCCTCTTGTCTGGCTGAGCGGCATGGTCATATGCCCGGTACGACCCTGTGAGCGCTGGCAGCGGCTTTCTTTTTCTGTACTATGGTGTCGTTTCGCTGCAATCTGCATGTCCGTGCCTTCGGGCGCAGGCTTGCCGATATCTGTTGCAGCGGGCTAAATCAATTGATGCGGACAAGCGATGGATATAAAGCACTTACAACTGTTGGCTGATATCGTCGATGCTGGCAGTCTCAGCAAAGTTTGCGCCTCGCGCGGCATGGCCCAGTCCGTGCTCAGCAAGCATATCGCCGCGCTGGAGAGCAAGTTTGGCGCCAAGTTGTTCTATCGCACCGGGCGCGGTGTCGTACTGACCGAGTTCGGGCAATCCATCATGCCGCGCGTGCGGCTGCTGCTGGGCGAGTTCGAGTGCCTGGAGTGTGAAATCCGGGATCGCTCCGACGAACCTAACGGCCCGGTCAGGCTGGCGTTGCAGTCATCCATTACGCAACGGATCGTCGGCCCGTTGTTCCAGCGCATGCGTGCCGATTTTCCCAGGATCGATCTGCGCCTGATGGAAGGTTTCGCGGGCCATATCGAAGAGTTGCTCGCCAACGGCCGCGCCGATGTGGGCGTCTTCTCCCGCTACGGAAACCACATACATAAAACCGACGAAACCCTCGCTACCGATGAACTCTATCTGATCGGACCGGCAGGCGCGCCGAATGTCCTCGGGCCAAGCTGCAAGTTCGCGGATGCCGCCAGATTGCCGCTGGTGTTGCCGGGTGCTCCCGACGGCTTTCACATGATGCTCATGGATGAGGCGAAGCGGGCCGGCGTGCATTTGAATGCCCAGATCGAAGTCTATTCCCTGACCGCCATGCGCGAGATCGTGGCCAACGGCGCCGCCTACACCATTCTGACCCGGCAAGCCGTAGATGTGGATATCAAACTGGGGCGCGTCCAGGCCAGTCGCATTACCGATCCGGTATTGACACGCACACTGGTGCTGGTGACCAGCACCCAGCGCCCCTTGACGCACGCCAGCCGGACCGTTATCGACCTCATCCGGAAGCTGACCCGGTAGCACCAGAACAATCCGTGCGGTGTAACGCCTTCGCCAAATGCCGGGCGGTGGATCAATCGGGGAGGGCCGATGCCGTGAGCATATCCGCTACAGACGGCGGCTTGCGGCAGGGTTTGAGCGGTTGCGGCGAACCGGACGATTTGGCGTCACGGCGCAAAAAAATTTGTTTTGCTGAATCTTATCGTTGATAATTGCCGCCATGACCGATACTCAAAACCGCCCCCCACTTCCTGATCGGCTTTCGATCGATCCTCGCAGCCCCTACTACAATGCGGCCATCTTTGAACATGACGTCGGTATCCGGCTCAATGATAAAGAGCGCAATGACGTCGACGAATATTGCATCAGCGAGGGCTGGGTCAAAGTCCCGGCCGGCAAGGCGCTGGACCGCAAGGGCCAGCCCTTGCTGACCAAGGTAAAAGGCAAGGTCGAAGCTTTCTACCGGCAGGACTAGTTCTTTGATTGCCTGCTCCGGCAGGTACATCAGCATTTTTCGATAGCGATTGTGCGGCCGCTGCCGGCCGATGACGGACACGCTCTGTGGCCGTCGGTTCGCTCGCCTGCATTACGTCCCGGCATTTCCGGGATCGCCTCTTTCCGTTTTCCCCCAACGATAATCAACGCCCGCCGGTGTTTTGCACGGCTGCAGCCCGTTGTCGCCTCGCTTTCCTGCCGATTATTTCAATTGAAATAAAAGCCCGCCGTTTTGCAATCAGCCGGTAACCGCGCCAGCACAAGATACAGCCATACCGAGTCGAACATGAAAGCCGAAGCACGCTGTTCAACCGGTTGTCAGCCGATCGATTCAACTATGAATGGAGAACACCATGCCCATCGTCCCAGCAATCGTTTATGCCACCGAAGCCATCCGGCAGCTCCTTGGATTCATGTAGGAGGGGTGCCGGCGCAAGAGGGCCGTAACAGAGGATGTTGCAAATCGGCCTTCTCGCAGCAGCGCGGTACCGATGGCAAGTTTCACTGGGTTTTGTCTCGCCGCCATCGCGTGTCAGTGATGACAACGATGAAAGCACATGTGTCGATTAACACTTGAACGGAGGATATGATGCGGATTACAACGATGATGTTTGGCATGATGCTGGCGCTCACCAGCCGGATCGCCGATGCCAGGGAAGTGGGTGACGGGGCTTTCATGTACCGTTTTGTAGACGGATTCAATTTCCTCATGGATCATTGGGTTTTCTGACGCAGCATTTTTATGACAAGAAGGAACCGAGATGCCAGGGGAGTGCCGTTGCTTCACCATCCAACACAAGAATGAATTGTCCTGCATAACAAACGCCATGCCCGGATGCGGCTTGACCGGCGTTCACCACGACACCCAGGGAACGGGTCTCGTGGTGAACGTCGTCGGCAAATCCGGTGTCCGTCAGCGTATTGGCCGGCGTCAATTTCATGACTGAATTTCACCCGTCCTCTCAGCCATCCCCGATTGACTGGCCGCGCACGCTGTTCGCGGCGGTGATCGCCGGCATTCTGTATTACATGCTGGCCAGTCCGGCTGCCAACATCGCGCAAAGCACCACGCTGGCGCCCATCGCCTGGCCGGCGCCGACCTTCATGATCGCGCTGTTGTGGCACAAGCCGGCGCGGGAATGGGCGCCTTATTTGCTGGCGGTATTCGTGGCGATGCTGTTCGTGGGCAACCTCGACTGGCTGCCGCTGCTGACCGACGCCGGCTTTGCGCTGCTCAATGTGGCCGAGATTGTGGCGTGCGTGCTGGTCGGACGCCGGTGGGTAGCGCGCGACGGACAGATCGATACGCTGCGCAAACTGACGCGCTTCCTGTTGCTGCTGCCGTTGGCAGTGACCGCACTGATTGCGGCGATTGGCGCGACGCTGGCGTCCTCCGCCATGCCCGGCGATTGGCTGAGCGAATGGCGCACGCTGCTGGTCGGCAACGGCCTGGCCGTGCTGGTGCTGGTACCGGCCTTGCTGGCCTGGTCGCAGCCGCCGCGCGAGCAAGACGCCATCAACGGGACGGCGCACGGCGTGCAGGTATCGCTGGCGGGCGTGGTGGTGGTGGTGTGCGCGCTGCTGGCCTGCGTGATGGTCGATCTGTCGGAGGCGACCCTGCGCGTGCTGTTGTCGCTGGCGCTGGTCGGCACCGCGTTGTACGGCGGTATGCGCAGTGCCTCGCTGACCATGAGTGTGGCAGCGGTGCTGGCGGTACTGATGACGCTGTACGACCTCGGTCCCTACCGGCAGGACGGTCTGGACAGCACCTGGCGTTTGCAAGTCGATCTGGTGGGCCTGGCGGTACTGGGTTTCTTCGTCGCAGTGGCAGTGCGCGAACGTCAGGCGTTGTCGGCCCGCATGGAACAGATGCGGCGTTTCGAATCGCTGGGGCTGATGGCCGGCGGCATCGCCCACGATTTCAATAATGTGCTGGGCGCTGCCGGCGGCTATGCCGAGCTGGCGCACGAGCGTATCGATCCGGCGTCGCCGGCGGCGGCGCCGCTCCACGAAGTGATGTCGGCGGTGGCACGCGGCCGCGACCTGACCGAACAGATTCTGCTGGCGGCACGGCGCGGTGATCGTCAGCGCGCTACGATTGATTTGCGCGAGGTAGTGGGCGAAGCAGTGCGACTGGCAAGACCGCTGTGCGGTCCCGACATCACCATCGGGTTCGATCAGCCGCCGCAAGCGCTGCTGGTGTATGCCAATTCCAGCCAACTGTTGCGTGTCGCCCTCAATCTGGTGCGCAACGCCAGTCAGGCGGCGCGCTCACGCGTGGTGGTCAGTCTGGCTGCCGGCAATGCCCCGGCCACCCTGCCGCTGATTGGCGAGTTGCCGGCGGAGCAGGCGCTGTGGCTGGACGTAGCCGATGACGGCGGCGGCATCGCACCGGCGCACATGTCACGCCTGTTCGAACCGTTCTTTTCGACCCGTAGCGGTGCCGGTGGCAAAGGCACTGGTCTGGGACTGGCGATTGTGGGCAGCATCGCGGTCGAACACGGCGGTGGTGTGGCGGTCAGCAGCAGCCCGGCCGGGACCGTGTTTCGGCTGCTGTTGCCGGCGCCGGCGGCCGGGGAAGTCACACCGGCGGTCAATCCGGCGACAGTGGCAGTGCCGGTCGCGCAAGAGGCACTGCCGGGCCATGGCGAATGCGTGTTCGTGGTGGACGACGATCATGCCCAGCTTGCCTTGTGTCAGGAATGGCTGACGGCGATGGGCTTTGAGCCGATCAGTTTTTCTGATCCGCTGGAAGCCATGGAAGAATTTGCGCTGGAGCCGCTGGCCGTGGATTTTCTGATAACCGATTTCGATATGCCGCAGCTGGCTGGCGATGCCCTGCTGGCGCAAGTACGCGCCTTGCGGCCGGACATGCCGCTACTGCTTTGTTCCGGGCGCACCCAGCTGGCACAACTGGCGGCCACCTTGCAGGTGCCGGCATTGAGCAAGCCGTTCGACGCAGCGGCATTGCAACGCGCTATCATATCGGCGCTGACGGCAAAACAAGGCAGCACAGGGGAGTCGCAAGCGGCGCCGTAAGCAGAGCCGTGCGGGACGAACGGGACAAACAACGGAAAACCAATGAGCACCACACAATCGCCAAAAATCCTGGTCGTGGATGACGACCAGGCCATGCGTCAGTTGCTGATCGAATACCTTGCCGGACATGGCATCACTGCCGACGGCACCGGCACCGTCGCCGAAGCCACTGCGGCCGTACAGGAAAAGAGCTACGATCTGGTCTTGCTGGATCTGGGTTTGCCCGACGGCGATGGTGCCGACCTGGCACGTCGCTGGCGGCAGGAAACGACGATGTCCATCATTTGCATCACCGGCCGCACCGAAGAAGCCGACATGGTGATGGGACTGGAGCTGGGCGCCGACGATTACGTCACCAAGCCGTTCTCGTTGCGCGAAATACTGGCCCGCATGCGCGCCGTGCTGCGCCGCGCCGGCCACAGCGTGCAGACCCCGGTCACGCGTGGCAAGCATCCGCGTGCCTACCAGTTCGGGGGCTGGAACCTGAACCTGAATACCCGCCGCCTGACTGCGCCGGATAGCCGCAACGTCAGTCTGACCAATGCCGAATTCAATCTGCTGGTGGTATTTCTTGGTACCCCGGGTCGCATCATTTCGCGCGAAAAACTGCTGGAGAGCACGCGTGCCTTTGATGATATCTACGACCGCGCCATCGATGTCCAGATTCTGCGGTTGCGCCGCAAGCTTGAAGTCGATCCCAAGAATCCCACGCTGCTGCGTACCGAGCGGGGCGCCGGCTATTTCCTCGATACCGAGATCGAAACACTGTGGGGCTGATGACACGGAGCCGGCGAATTGACCGGCAGAGCCGGAACACTGCACAGAAACAGCACCCGCCTCAATAAAACATGTTGCCGCCAGGCCGGCCATGGTCAATCCCGTTCAGTAACCACTGAGCAGCGTTTTCTTTGCGGTTGCCTGCGCTTTATTTCAATTGCAACGTCAACCTCCCGATTTGACATCGGCCTGCAATGCTGCGCGCGCAATCTGTGGCTGTGGGCAAACAAACAGGGAGAGCAATCATGAAAAGAGCTGCCGTGGCATGCATGTTGGCAGGGTTGTCGTTCGGCGCGGCAGCGGAATCGACACTCATGCTCAAGCAAGACAAGGCCGGTGACCTCGCCGTAGAAGTCGGTGTGGGTCGCATGCAGGCTGAGTCGCGCGAATATGTGTATGACGCAGCCAGCGGCAACAAGGTGAGCCAGCTGGACTGGAAGGCCAGCAATGTGCCGGTGCTCAAGGCCGCACTGTCGTGGTCGGTCAATCCCTGGTTGACGGTGGATGCGCGCGGTTGGACCGCGATCTCCTCCGGGGCCAATTCCATGCACGATTATGACTGGTTGATCGCCGGCCAAAGCGACTGGAGCCATATCTCTTACAGCCCCGATACGCGCTTGCACTCGGCGCATGAAATTGATTTGAGCGCGACCGCCTGGTTGCTGCGGCGGCCCGGATACAAGATCGGCATGGTGGCCGGTTACCAGCAGACGTATTTCAACTGGACCGCCTACGGGGGCAGCTACTCTTTCTGGAATGGCACCGCGCGCGGCGATTTTCCGGCTGGCCAGCCGATCATCAGCTATCGCCAGCTGTTCCGCGCACCTTATGTGGGAGTGCGGGGCCACTACTATCACCAGCAATGGGAATTCAATGCCTTGGTCAAGTTCAGCCCATGGGTCGGGATCGATGACTACGACACCCATCACCTGCGCAACACGGATTTCACCGAGCGCTCCGGCAACTCGCGCTACTACGGCATCAATCTGGATGCCGGCTACCACGTGACACCGGATGTGAAGTTGTTTGCCGCAGTCTCGTGGAACAAGTACCTGCAAGGACGCGGACCCACCACGCAGCGGGATATGAATACCGGCACCGTGTATTTCCATGAGGGTGATGCCGCCGGCATGGACAACAAGAACTACGCCGTCACGGTCGGCGTGAAGTATCGGTTCTGAATCGGGGAAGGAGCATGCCGGCAGATTTTGCAGGCAACTCTTGGTTCATCCCAACAGCATGAACATTGTCACCATCAAGTCAGCCGCATGCAGCCGGCCTGTTGGCTGGCTGCATTTCTTAAAGTTTGGTGGCCGGATGTTCGGCCAGCGGGATGAACGTGTTGTTGGTGGTATCGAGAGCGGCGATCGATCCGGTTTCGATATCGTAGACCCAGCCGTGGAGGGCCAGTCTGCCCTGGGCGAGCGCCAGCGCCACCGAGGGATGGGTGCGGATGTTGTTCAACTGGGCGATGACATTCTCGCGCACCATGCCGTCAATGCGCTCTTTTTCTGTCGCGTGGTTGCGGGACTCATTGATCATGCGGGCGGCATCGGTATGGCGCAGCCAGTTCTTGACTGCCGGCATGTGATCCAGACAGGCGCAGGTAGCGACTGCCGTCATCGCGCCGCAGTCGGAATGGCCGCAAATCACGATGTCCGTCACCTTCAACTGGGCCACTGCATATTCTACCGTGGCGCTGACGCCGCCGGGCTCGGGGCCGAACGATGGCACGATGTTGCCGGCGTTGCGAATGACGAACAAATCACCGGGTTCGCGTTGCGTGACGAGCTCGGGCACCATCCGGCTGTCGGAGCAGGAGATGAACAGCGCCTTCGGCGTTTGGCCGGTCGCCAGCGTCTTGAACAGTTCTTTGTGGGTTGGGTAGACTTCCTGCTGAAAGCGCAGAAAACCATTGATGATGTCGTGCATATTGGTGTTGGAAGCGGTTTTTGAGTTGTCATTATCGCTCAGATTTGCCCTCGGCCGTGTCCGCTTCAGCGTCGAATCAGTACAGCGCGGGACCACCGGACCCGGATAGTTTGCTGCCAGGCAACACAACTTCACGATCTGCCAAAAATAAAACAGCGCGAGTCATTGTGATTTCCAGGGCGTGTCAATATACTGTGTTTGCATACAGCACATCGAGATGTTTCAAACACGACAATAGTGTTGAACGTGCGTGAAAAAGGTGTTGTACGCACACGCGATCATTTCTGCCATTCATCGCAGACCATAACGTCCAGTACAAGCGCTGCACCATGCCTGCAATACCTCCGCATCAATTCTATTATCTGGAAAATTTCCAGCGCGTGCTCGATTGGATCGCCGGGCGCTACAGTGATTTACTGTCAGGCGAAGAGCGCGGCTTTATCGCTGCGTTTGCGACCTTGCCGCAATCTTCACGCGCATTGCTGACACGCATGGTCATGCGAAAAGGCGAACTGTTTCGTGCCACCAGGCTGTACTACGACGAGATCGGTTGTCCTGACGCGGCGGCCAAACCGCTGGCCGATGCGGGGTGGATCACGTGCAACCCGCCGCTGACCATCGCGCAATTGTTCGGATTGTTGCGCAAGGACGAAATTGTTGCTGCATTTCGCCTGTCGGCAGCCGGCAAGTTGAGCAAGAAAAGTGAATTGCTGGAACAACTGCAACATGAGTTCGCCGAGGCACGGCCGTTGACGCAATGGGTGTCCGATACCGATGAGCTGGTCTATGCAGTGAATGTGACGTCGTTATGTGAACGTTTGCGTCTGATGTTTTTCGGCAATCTCCATCAAGACTGGTCGGAGTTCGTTCTGTCCGACCTCGGCATTTACCGCTATGAACAGGTTGAGTTCTCGGCATCCTCGCGCGGCTTCCGTTCGCGCCAGGACATCGACGACTATCTGCACCTGCACCGATGCCGGGAACGCTTTGATGCCGGCGAGCCGCTGGATGATATCGTTCCGGCGGTTCCGGCCGTTCCTTACCAAAACGCCTGGCTGGAAGGCCGTCGCAACAAGCTGCTGTATCGCATCGCGTATCAGTACGAACGTTGTGGCGAGCTGCCGGCGGCGCTTGAGCTCTATCGCCATTGCCGTTATCCCGGCGCCAGATTGCGCACCATCCGGGTACTGGAAAAAAGCGACCAGGAAGCTGCCGCATTCACGTTATCAGAACAGGCGTTGCAGAGCCCGGAAAATGAAGCGGAGCAGCAGGCGTTGCTGCGCATCTTGCCGCGCCTGCGACGCAAGCTCGGGCATGCCAAAGTGCTGCGTCTGCCAGCGCCGGCAATCGAAGAGCAAACCCTGACGTTGCCATATCCGGGCTTGCCGTTGTCGGTTGAGCAGGTGGTGCAATTGCATCTTTCCGGCGACGACCAGCCGGTGTTCTACGTCGAGAATACGCTGATCAACTCGCTGTTCGGTTTGCTCTGCTGGCCGGCGATTTTCGCTGCATTGCCAGGTGCATTCTTTCATCCGTTTCATCACGGCCCGGCAGATTTGCATCATCCTGATTTCTTTCATCAGCGGCGCGACCTGTTTGCCGCGTGCTTGGCGCAGCTGGATGACGACAGCTACCGGCAGACCATCGTCCAGACCTTTCATGCCAAAGCTGGAATTCAATCGCCGTTTGTATTCTGGGGGGTACTCGATGAAGCATTGTTGATGCTGGCCCTGAAGTGCATTCCGGCAGTGCATTTGAAAAAATATTTTGAACGCATCTTGCGCGACATCCCGGCCAATCGTTCCGGCTTGCCCGATCTCATCCAGTTCTGGCCGCAGGATAAACGCTATCGCCTGCTGGAAGTAAAGGGGCCTGGCGATCGCTTGCAAGACAATCAGATGCGCTGGATCAACTACTGCATCGAACACCAGATGCCGGTAGCCGTGACTTATGTGCAGTGGCTGGAGCGGGCCGCGTGAGTTACGTCGTCGCCGTCCGTACCCTGTGCGAGTTTACCGCCAAGACCGGTGATCTCGATTTGCGCTTTACGCCGGCGCCGACAGCGCAGCAAGGTATTGCAGGACATGGCACGGTGGTGTCACGTCGCGGGAAATATTACGAATCCGAAGTGGCGTTGAGCGGCGTCTGCAAACAGTTGCAGGTACGCGGCCGGGCCGATGGTTACGATGCCGGCTTCAACCGGGTCGAGGAGATCAAGACGTTCCGTGGCGATCTCAAGGCGATGCCGGAAAATCATCGCCACCTGCATTGGGCACAGGCAAAGATATATGGCTGGCTGCTGTGTCAATCGCGCGGGTTGAAGGAGATCACCGTTGCGCTGATTTATTTCGACATCGGCAGTCAAAAAGAGACCATGTTGGCGGAGAAGTATTCAGCCGATGAACTGGAACTGTATTTCGATCAGCAATGTGAACGTTTCATCGCTTGGGCAGATCAGGAATCCGAACATCGCCTGGCGCGCGATGCCGCGTTGACCACATTGCCATTCCCGCACGCAGATTTTCGCCCCGGCCAGCGCCATCTGGCAGAATCGGTCTATAAGTCGGCCTTGTCGGGCCGTCATTTAATGGCGCAGGCGCCGACCGGCATCGGCAAAACCGTCGCCACCATTTTTCCTTTGTTGAAGGCCAGCCCCGGTCAGAAAATCGACAAGATATTCTTTCTCGCGGCGAAGACGCCCGGCCGGCGTCTGGCGCTGGGGTCGATTGAACTGATCAGCAAGGCCCAGAGGGAGGGCAAGCCGGCGCTTCCCTTGCGAGTGTTGGAACTGGTCGCGCGCGACAAGGCGTGTGAGCATCCTGATAAAGCTTGTCATGGCGAATCCTGTCCGTTGGCAAAAGGTTTTTATGACCGGGTCGCTGCCGCGCGTCAGGCGGCGGTCGGCGCGATCACGCTGGATCAGCAAACGCTGCGGGCAGTTGCACTTGAATATCAGGTTTGTCCGTATTACCTGAGTCAGGAATTGGTGCGGTGGAGCGACATCGTCGTCGGCGACTACAACTATTACTTCGATGTCAGTGCGATGCTCTACGGCCTCACCGTTGAAAACGAATGGCGCGCATCCATTCTGGTGGATGAGGCACACAACATGGTCGAGCGCGCACGCAAGATGTATTCCGCCGAACTGGATCAAGCCAGTTTCCGGTTCGCCCGGAAGTCGGCGCCGAAGTCGCTGAAAGGCGTGCTTGATCGCGTCAACCGGCAATGGAACGAGCTGTACCGACATCAGGAGAGTGCGTATCAGGTGCATCACGCGATTGGCGACAAATTCCTCTTTGCCTTGCAACAGGCCGGCACGGAAATCACTGACCTGATGGCAGAAGAACCGGTCAGCATGAATGCAGATCTGCAGCGCTTCTATTTCGATGCCATGCAGTTTTCAAAACTGGCAGAAGTATTCGGCGAACACTCCATGTTCGATATCACCAAAGACGGTCGCCCCGGCAACCGCACGAACGCAGTCCTGTGTCTGCGCAATATCGTCCCTGCGCCATTTCTCAAGCAGCGCTTTGCAACGGCACATTCGGTGACCTTGTTTTCCGCGACATTGGGGCCGCACCAGTTTTATGCCGACATGCTGGGTCTGCCGGATGACACTGCCTGGATCGACGTCGAATCGCCATTTCATGCACAACAGTTATCGGTGCGGATTGCGCGGAAGATTTCGACACGTTATCCGGACCGGGCCAACTCGCTTGCGCCCATCGCGACACTGGTGGCAGAACAATATGCAAGCGCGCCGGGAAATTACATGGCTTTTTTCAGCAGCTTTGACTATTTGAAGCAAGTCAGCGGGTTATTTGCGGAGCGCTATCCGGACATTCCGGTCTGGCAGCAGGCGCGAGGCATGACGGAAACTGAAAAGAATGAATTTCTGGAGCGCTTTGCCGACGGTGGCAAAGGCATCGGTTTTGCCGTTCTCGGCGGCGCCTTCGCGGAAGGCATTGACTTGCCCGGTGACCGGCTGATCGGCGCTTTTGTGGCAACGCTCGGATTGCCCCAGGTGAATCCCGTCAATGAAGAAATGCGGCAGCGCATGGACCTGATATTCGGCAAGGGCTACGACTACACCTACTTGTATCCCGGACTGCAAAAAGTCGTGCAGGCGGCGGGACGCGTCATTCGCACGCAACAAGATCGGGGCTTTATCCATTTGATCGATGACCGCTTTGGTCGCGCCGATGTGCGTGAGTTGTTGCCCGGATGGTGGCGCGTCAACTGACAAAAAAATGCGCGCGAACGGGTCTTCGGACATCGCGCTGCTGCCTGCATCGCCGATAAACAGAGCGTGACAAAAAAGCCGCAGGCAAGCGGTTTAACAGACACTTTCAAATCGGGTTGAACCATTCCGGATTTCCCCCTTCTATTCATACGTGCCCGTCGAAAAGCCTTACTGGTAGCGGTGTCCGGCGATGTCTGTCAGACATTGGAGGGTCCCCGCTGTCAGTGTGACGGAATATTGAAATCAAACAGAAGGAGATTCACATATGAAGACGCGTCAACTCATCATTACCGCTGCCATGCTGGCCGTTACTGGTGGCGCCATGGCCCAGACACAAGTACCTGCTTCGCCAGGCATGGTCGCTCCCGCGTCGACCGCCAATGGCGTATCGAATGATCCGTATGTGCAGAAGCGTCAGTCCGATGCCGATGCCAAGGCCGAGTACAAGGCGGACAAGAAGTCGATCAATCAGCAAAGCAAGGCTGACAAGAAGGCTGCCAAGCAAGAGATGAAGGCGCAAAAGAAAGCCGCGACCGCCGAGCGCAATGCTGAGCTCGCTCAGCCGCAACCCAAGACTGATATGAACAAGGGACACTAAGCGGCGTTGAACCGGGGATGGCCGGAATGTGGCATGAACGAAAAATCGTTCGTCCGGTATTCCCCGTTTTATGCATTTGTCTCAGTCAGGCCTGATCGTTGGCGGCGGTGCTGTCGACGTATCTCAAATTGGTCGCTGTCTCTTAGCGGACGCAAATGGGCAAGAGAAGGTGCTTCGCGTGTGTTCAACACCGAAGAGGGAAATTTCAAAGGAGGGAATGCCTGGCTGCGCAAGCGGAACAATTTTTCGCGCCCATCACGCTGTTTACTCTCTGCTGGTTTCATACATGAATATCGCCTGCGTTGCTGACCCCTTGATTGTTGAATTCTGTCGAAAGCCTTTGCTTTCGTCACGGCGCAAGTCCGGTCCGCCCTTGACCTGCGGCGGCCAATAGCCGCCGCACCGGGTGTTCGAAAAAAACAACTAAGGCTGCGCGCCCGTTGGCGCGAAGGCCGGCTGTTGATTATAATGAGAACCATTCTCATTACTTTTGCCGTCATGACCGACGCTGTTCACTCCCATTACCCAGACATGACTGGCCTCTACACCGGCCATCATCGCTGGCTGCTGGGCTGGCTGCGTCGCCGCACCGACAATCCGGAACTGGCGGCCGATCTGGCGCAGGACACTTTTGTCCGTATCATGGTGTCACGCCGCGAATTTTACCTGGATGAAGCGCGCGTGCTGCTGGCCACCATCGCCCGCGGCCTGGTGATTGATCACTTTCGTCGCTGCGCACTGGAAGCCGCCTTCCTCGAGATGCTGACGCAATTGCCACCGGAACACGTGCCGTCACCAGAGGCGCGGTTGCTCGTGCTGGAAACCCTCAATGAAATCGATGCCATGCTGGCCGCGTTGCCGGCCAAGGTGCGCAGCGCCTTTTTGTTGTCGCAACTGGACGGCCTCGGCTATGCCGAAATCGCCACGCGCCTCGACGTCTCGTTGAGTTCGGTGCAGCAATACATGAAGCGCGCCTTCGTGGCCTGTTACCGGGTCCAGTATGGCGACTGACAGCATTGCCCCGGGCGGCGAAATCGTGATGCTCGCCATCGACTGGATGGTGCGACTGCAATCCGGCACCGCCACCGAGCAAGAACGCGAAGCCTGTCGCCGCTGGCGCGCTGCGGAAGCGCGGCATGAACTGGCCTGGCAGCGGCTGCAATCGCTCAGTGAACGCGTCTCCACTTTGCCCAGCGCGCTGGCGCATGGCAGCATCGGCGACGGCGATACGCGCCATCGCAACAACCGCCGCTTCGCCGTCAAGACCCTGTGTGTGGCCATGGGTGTCGGTCTGGTGGCCGCCGGTAGCAGCGAAGCAGTGCCATGGCGGGCGCTGATGGCTGAATATTCGACCCGCGCCGGAGAACGCCGGCGCGTGGTATTGGCCGACGGTTCGGTGGTCGAACTCAATACCGCCACCGCCATCGACACAGCCTATGACGAACAGTGCCGCCTGGTGCGTCTGCATCGTGGTGAAGTACTGGTGACTACGGCGCATGAACGCGGTCGGGCATATCGTTCGCTGGTGGTGCATACCCGGCTCGGTCTGGCACGCGCGCTGGGCACCCGCTTTCAGGTGCGTGACAGCGAGGCCGGTATGCGGATCGCGGTGTTCGAAGGAGCGGTGGAATTTCATCCCGTCGCGACCTCGCGTGCGATTCGTCTCGATGCCGGGCGCCAGGCCTTGTTCGACCGGCGCGGACTGGTCGGCGATGTGTCGCCGGCCAAGGAAGAAACGGTGGCCTGGACCGATGGTGTCATCGTGGCCAATCACATGCCGCTCGGTGAACTGGTGGCTGAACTGGACCGCAACATGCCCGGCAAGCTGCGCTGCGACCCGGCCATCGCCAGCCTGCCGATCTCGGGCGTGTTCCCCATTGACCAGCCCGCGCGCATCCTGGCTGCGATTGCGCGGACCTTGCCGGTGCAAATCGATACCTTCACTTCCTACTGGATCACCTTGCGTCCACGCCCCGCTGCCTGAGGCCAAAAATAAAGCCAGAAATCTTTTTCAATTTTCTTCTGCAGGTTTTCGCGGCGCATTCGGTTTACTTGATAGCACCTTTGCAAATCACCGTACAAACCTATGAAAACCCTGCCTCGTTTCCCTTCCCGCCCGACCCTGGCCCGGCTGGCCGTACTGGCCGTCTTCGCGATGCCGATGGTCAGCCTGCAGGCGCAAGCCGTCGATAGCCAGCGCCAGGCCTATGACATTCCGGCCGGCCCGCTGGATCAGGTGCTGAACAGCTTCGCCCGGCGTGCCGGCGTCTTGCTGTCGTTCGATCCATCCATCACCCGTGAGCGCCAGACCGCAGGCCTTGCCGGCCGTTATACCGTGACCGAAGGTTTTTCTGCTTTATTGTCCGGCTCTGGCCTGCAAGCAGTGAAGAATGCCGACGGCAGCTACGCGCTGACCGCCATCGCCACCGCCGGCAGCAACAGCAATGCCGTGCTGCCCACCGTGACCATCACCGAAAGTGCCGATCCCACTGCGCCCTATGCAGGCGGCTTGCTGGCCCGCGGCGGCAGTCTGGGCGTACTCGGTACGGCCAGCGTGATGGACACACCGTTCAGCACCACCAACTACACCTCGCAAGGTATCGAAGACGTGCAGGCACGCGCGATTGGCGACGTCATCGCCAACGACGCCTCGGTACGCAATACCAATGGCAACGGCGGCTTCGGCGACAGCTATCAGATTCGCGGCTTCACGATGTCAGCCAACGATGTGGCGTTCAATGGCCTGTATGGAATGGTGCCGCTGACCCGCATGCCAATCGCGATGGTCGAGCGTATCGAAGTGCTGAAAGGGCCGGGTACCCTGATGTACGGCATGGGGCCGGCCGGCGGCATCGGCGGCGCGGTTAACTTGGTCGCCAAGCGCGCGCACGAAGAACCGATTTCCAGTGTGACGGCGACTTACCTGTCCAATTCCCAGTTCGGGCTGAAGGGCGACATCGGCCGTCGTTTCGGCGACAACCAGGAATGGGGCGTACGGGTCAACGCGCTGTACGCCGACGGCAATACCGGCCTGTCTGGCAGCAACCAGCAACAAAGCATGGGTTCGATCGGCCTGGACTACAACGGCAGCCGCGTGCGCTGGAGTCTGGATGCCTATACCCAGCACGAAGACGCCCGCAACTTCCGTCCGCAATTCAGTCTCGGTGCCGGTTTGACCAGCGTGCCTGAGGCACCGTCGGGCAAGACCAATCTGTATCCGGGCAACACCATGCAGTCGGACGACAAGGCAGTTGCCAGCCGTCTGGAATATGACATCAACGACACCCTGACCGCCTACGGCGCGGTGGGGTATCACGTGGCGCAGTCGGCGCAGAATTTTCCGCGTGCCACCATCACCACGGAGCAAGGCGCTACCAGCGTGACCAACGGCTACTACGACCAGAAGGTGACTTCCACCTCGGCCGACGTCGGTTTGCGCACGCGCTTCAACACCGGCGCCATCAAGCACACGCTGATCGCGGGCGCCAACATGCTGGATCAGCAGACCGATTTCTTCTATAAATTGTCGCAGACCAGCGTCACATCGAACCTGTATAACCCTGCGCCGCTGGGTGCCATCAGCTTTGCGCGCGGCACCGAAACCCCGCAAAATCAGGTGCGCCTGACCAGCTTCGCATTGACCGATACGGTGCAGATATTTGATGATCGCCTGCGCATCAGCGCCGGCTTGCGTCGCCAGCAAATCTATACCCACAGTCTGGTAAGCGCTTCGCAAACCTCCAACAAGACGGCCATTTCGCCGGTGCTGGCGGTGGTCGTCAAGCCGCTCGAGAATCTGTCACTGTACGCCAACTACACGGCAGCACTGACGTCGGGTGGTTTTGCCGCTGCCCAATACGCCAACGCGGGACAGGCGTTCGCGCCATCCAAGTCCAAGCAATATGAAACCGGTGCCAAGATCGACTGGGGCCGCGTGACAACCACGGCCGCATTGTTCCAGATCGAGCAAAAGAACGGCTCGACCGAGGTGATCAACGGATTGTCCTATGCCACCCAAGATGGCCGCGCGCGCATTCGCGGTCTGGAGCTGGCAGCGTACGGCGAAATCCAGCGCGGCCTGCGTTTCAATGCCAGCGGTACCTTCTTCGACACCCAGCAATCGCACACCGCCGGTGGCGCTACCGATGGCAAGGAAGTGGGCGCGGTGCCGAACCACAACTTCAACCTCGGCCTGGATTGGGATACTCCGTGGGTGACAGGACTGGCGCTGAATACCCGCATCGCGAAGACCGGTTCCATGTGGTACAACAACACCAATGCGCTGAAGGTACCCGGCTGGACCCGCGCTGACATCGGGGCGCGCTACATCAGCAAGGGCGCCGCTCAGGTCGTCACCTATCGCGCCAACATCGAGAACCTGTTCGACAAGAACTACTGGGTGATGCAGAACGGTTATGTCGGTACCGCTTCCGGCCGCACCTTTGTGCTGTCGGCGCAAGTCGATTTCTGATGCAGGCCGGGCTACGCATCACATCGTTGTGCGCAGCCAGCCTGATTGGGTATTTCTGCTGCCGGACCTGTGAAGGTGCCCCGGCGACGGATAGCCGGACACAACGATAGTCTGAAATACAAAACGTCTTTTACTGCCGGCACCTGCCGCCGCTGTCGCTAATCGAAAATCACATCGCCGCTGCCAGCGCGTTGCACATTGCGTTTGGGTGGCGATCCTTTGATGTGCGCATCGCCGGATCCGGCGATTTCTACCGTGGCGGATTGCGCGGCATAAGCGCGCACATCACCCGAACCGCGGATCCGGACGGCTGCGGACCTGGCCCGTATGCCGCCGATATCGACGTCCCCGGATCCCGTCACGACAACGTCGACCGTATCCACTGAACCCGACGCATTGATGTTTCCGGAGCCGGCAACCCGCAGTTGCAACGCCGCACCCGCAAGTCCGGCGCCGGTAAAGCTGCCTGAGCCGTCAATCCGGATGGCGGTTGGCGACGGCCCCGAGATCAAGGCGCGTATCGGGGCGCTGGTCGAGAACGCCCGCTTCGTTGCCAGAACCAACTCACCAGCCACGACGTCCACAGTGATCAGCGGCAAGATATTTTCCTGCGCCAACAGACGCACGGACGGCGTCGCCGAGACCGTGTAAGTGACATCGACCGGCCCCTCGATCTTGATCGCGTTAAAGCCGGTGACAGGTCTCACTGCTTCCTTGACCGGACCGTGACCGGTGACGCTGTC
The DNA here is from genome assembly GCF_001189915.1 of Herbaspirillum autotrophicum. Taxonomy (GTDB): domain Bacteria; phylum Pseudomonadota; class Gammaproteobacteria; order Burkholderiales; family Burkholderiaceae_D; genus Herbaspirillum; species Herbaspirillum autotrophicum. The sequence continues at coordinate 8,723 of NZ_LFLS01000018.1, read as the reverse complement.
ACCAGCGCCGGACACGTTTTTCCCGCCGCCGGTCACCACGCTGTAGCCATCACTCCCGGGCGCGCCGTTTGCTGCTGCGACCACATTGCTTGCGGCCTGGCATGACATGGTCATGGCGGCGAGCAGATTTCCGACCATCAATATCTTGTTCATTTCGGCCCTTTCTGAAGTGACCGCTAACCTTATTCATTCTGCGATATCGACTGCGGCAGGCTGCTTTGCGGGTGCCGTGCAGCGTAACCGAAATCCGGTATCGTGCCGGCCCGCAACATCCGGCCGGTTCCGTCAACCAAAGGCGGATCAGTGTCTGACAACGATCTGGCGTTGAAAACATCACCATACCTCTGTGCGGGTTCCGGATGGTGTAATTTTTTGTGTCTGATAAATGACGTCAGCATCACATCAGCGACGGCACCGGCCGAGACCTCGAATCCGAAAGGATCATCATCCTTTCACCGCATCTAGATTGAGATTCGGGCCAAGTGTTACATAAGTATCACGGCACGCATTGATTCCGCAGAGGTTTAAAAGAGGGATGGAATTTTTTCCTGCTGATGGCGTTGTTGTTTCTGCAATCTCGATGCCGACGGTTTGGAATGGGGGTGTCGATATCCCCATTTTCTACATACGGTGCAATCAACCAGGCGCTCCAGCCTCCAGGGAGATATAAATCCAGAAGCTGCCCGTGAAGCAACCTTTATCAAGTTGATGCCGGTGTCGGCAAATATGCTTTACACTGATATGTCAGATTGTCACGTCTAAAAATAAACTCAATGAACACCAGAACAGTAAACGGCATGCCGGTAAAAGTGGCACCAAATGCAGAAACGGTCTCGGATCAGGCCTACACGGCAATTGTTGATTTGATTCTCTCGCATCAGTTGCGGCCAGGGGAAAGAACCTCGGTCATTCAGCTTGCAGAACGCCTTGCAATGGGGCGCACGCCAGTCAAAGAGGCGATTACACGTCTTCAGGCCGAAGGTCTTCTGTCCGTTGCCGGAAGAAGCGGGACGACAGTCAATTCCATTGATGAGGATACTGCGAGGCAGATTTTCGCGCTGCGCCGTAACTTGGAGACCTTTGCCGTTAGCGACGCTGTAAAAAATGCGAAGGCAGAAGATATCAAGCTCTTGCGTAATTTATTGAGTGAGTTATCGAAATCATCGGTTTCTTCCAGGAATTTTGCGGAAGATGCATTGCGGTTTGTTAGCGCGAATGTGAAATTTCATGCGCTGATCGTGGGAAGCGCGGGGAATCCGACGCTTGATCGTCTGTATGGGCAAATTCAATTACAAGCGCAGATCGTTACGTACCTCTTTCACCGGGGAGTAAATCCGGATTCCTTCAAACATCGCCAGGATGAGCACGTAGCAATTGTCGACGCGTTGGAAGAGAGAGATGCCGCGCGATTGAAAAAACTGCTGGCGAGTCATGCGGAAACTACAGAGCGCAGTGTACTGGAGGCGCTGTCAAATATTGCGAGTACAAGCACAAAACGTCTTCAGCGCATCGGGGTTGCACAAAATGATAATGTATCCAAGAAAAAGCCAGTCACAAAGAAAGCCCGGCAACCCAAATAGATTGTTGTCCGGGCTTTGGCCGTATTGACGTCTACATCAATGCTTCGGCGATCGCCTTGCCGACATCGCTTGTAGAGGAAGATCCTCCCAAATCGGGAGTTCTGGGGCCGGAAGTGAGTACGGTTTCAATTGCCTTGACAATCGCTTCTGCCGCGGAAAATTCCCCCAGATGTTCCAGCATCATCGCGCCGGACCAAATTTGTCCAATGGGATTGGAAATCTTCTTGCCAAATATATCTGGCGCCGAGCCATGAACCGGCTCGAACATCGATGGATATTCGCGTTCGGGATTGATATTTCCTCCCGGGGCAATGGCAATAGTTCCGGCGCAGGCAGGCCCCAGATCTGAAAGAATATCTCCGAACAAATTGGATGCCACGATGACGTCGAACCTTTGCGGGTTCAAAACGAAATGGGCCGTTAGAATATCAATATGATATTGATCCGACTTTACCTGTGGATATTCTTGTGACATTGCGGCAAACCGTTCGTCCCAGTATGGCATTGTGATTGCAATGCCATTCGATTTCGTCGCAGATGTTACATGCCGGCGACGTTGTCCGGCGCGCTCAAATGCATAGCGCATGATGCGATCAACGCCGTTGCGCGTGAAAACACTTTCTTGCGTCACTTTTTCAGCACTGGTCCCTTCGTCGAACCTGTTGCCGACCGCCGAATACTCACCTTCCGTATTTTCCCGAACGATCAGCATGTCAATATCGGCAGGGCCTCTGCCTGCAAGCGGAGATTTGACTCCGGGCATCAATCGAACCGGGCGTACGTTGGCGTATTGCTGGAATTCTTTACGGATTGGAATTAATAAACCCCAAAGCGAAACATGATCCGGCACGCCAGGATACCCGACGGCGCCGAGATAGATGGCGTCGTGGTGACGGATTTTATCGAGCCCGTCATCCGGCATCATCTTTCCTGTATTTTTATAGTATTCACAGGACCAGGGATGCTCATCCCATTTCAATGAAAATCCATACTTGCTACCTGCTGCTTCGACTACACGAACTCCTTCAGGAACCACCTCGTGGCCGATGCCATCGCCAGGAATCAACGCGATCTGATAGTGACGTTTCATGGATCAACCCTCCGTCAGGCGATTTGTCGCCCGGCGAATTTCATAAGCCTTAAGCTGCATCCAGGTGAGCCGGTGGATAGACGCATCCAGTCCATGAGCGTCAGCCTTGTCTTTCATGAAGCCCAGGATATGCTCTCCCTCGATGGCGTTTTTTCGTTCGATATCGCGAAGAATTGAGGGCACATACTTGGAACTGACATCGTTGAATAACCTGGTGTATTCGGCGATGAAATCTGCGGAGATCGGGTATCCCTCGAGGCCTGCAATGGCGGCGTTGGTATTCAGAAAATGAAGCATCAACTCGGTGCCGCCGGGTACCTGCGCAATTTCTCCTACACTGGCACGCATCAAGCACGTTGCACCTGCTACGCTGGAAAGATGAACGATCTTTTCCCACATGTGCTGCATGATGTCTGGCACCGCCTTGGCTTTTACAGACTCCTCCGGAAAGGCAGACTGGAGATATTTGACGCGTGCACTCATCTCACCGTTCTGCTCTCCGAATGTAATGTAATTCCAATCATTCAAATGGGCGATTACGCCTTCAGCGGTCAGTGTCACCACGATTTTTGCCAAACCTCCCAATACACGCTCTTTCCCGAATTCCTTATTCAGGCGCTCAATATGAGCAATGCCGTTCAACAAGGGCAAAATTGCAGTGTCAGGTCCTACGGCAGGACGGATTGCCTCGATCGCAGAATCCAAATCAAAGGCCTTGCTGGTGAGCAAAATCAAATCCCAATCCGGCTTCAGCTGGTCTTGTGAAATGGTCTTTACCTGTCCGGAAAAATTCCCATAAGCGCTCGTAATAACCAGGCCATTTTGTTGTAATTGCGCGGCACGTCGGGGCCGCACCAGAAAGGTGACGTCCGCACCAGCTTGTGCCAATCGTCCACCGTAATATCCGCCGATTGAACCGGCACCTAGAACCAAAATCTTCATGAAAACTCCGTGGAGGGTTGAAAGTCAATTAAAGGTCTTATCACCACTTTGGTGAGCCTTCGAAACGAGTAACTGGCAGGTCATTCTGACATGTCAGTTTAAAAAAGAAAAGCTGAATTTTCAATTGACATTTTAAACTGACATGTCAATACTGAGTGTCAGGCACTTACTTTTTGACTAATCACGGAGTTTTTGAATGACCAATTCATCTGTTTCAAACGATTCCTTTCACACTGAGCGACGCCCTTTCATCGCGGCATGTGTGCAAGCATCACCGGTTAATTACGACGTTGCGAAAACACTGGAGAAAGTCGCCGACTTTACTGCGGATGCGGCTGCCAAAGGTGCAAAATTGGTCCTCTTTCCCGAGGCATTCATTTCCGCCTACCCGCGCGGCGCGGCGTTTGGAACGGTGATCGGTTCACGTTCCATGGATGGCAGAGAAGAATTTCGTCGTTATTACGAGTCTTCGATCGATGTTCCCGGACCGGCGGTAGACACCTTGGCTGCCATCTCTCATAAAAACAATACCGATATAGTGATTGGGGTGATCGAACGCGATGGTGGAACGCTGTACTGCACCGTGCTGTTCTTCAATGCAAGGCAGGGATATTTGGGAAAGCATCGGAAGCTGATGCCAACTGGTGGTGAGCGTCTGGTGTGGGGATTTGGCGATGGCTCGACAATGCCCGTATTTGATACCCCACTCGGCAGGTTGGGATCCGTTATTTGCTGGGAAAACTACATGCCGTTGATGCGATCTGCAATGTACGGACAAAAAATCGAAATTTACTGTGCTCCGACAGCTGATGCGCGCCCCACCTGGCTTCCAACCATGCAACACATTGCGCTTGAAGGGCGGTGTTTTGTTCTTTCCACAAACCAGTTCAGTCGCCGCAGCGACTTTCCTTCCGACTTTCCCGTTCACCTTCCGGAAAACCCGGACACGGTAGTTTGTCGCGGCGGCGCCTGCATCATCGATCCAATGGGAACGGTTCTTGCTGGTCCCCTGTGGGATCAAGAAGGTATCGTATCCGCAGAAGTGGATTTGAACATGATTACCAAAGCGATGTTCGACTTTGATCCGGTTGGGCATTACAGCAGGCCGGACGTCTTTACCTTGAATGTAGATGCCCGAAGCAAGCCGGCCGTGCGCTTTAACTACGAAGGAGAGTGAGCAATGTCATCAATGGTTCTCCGCTACACCTCGCTCTCTCCGTTTTCTCGCAAGGTGTTGTTGCTGGCGATTGAGCGAGGGTTGATGTCGCGTCTGGAGTTGAAAGCGACAGAGGTGGGAACGCATGTATCTCTGGCGACGCCGGCGCATGATGACTTGGCCCGGTGTGCTCCGTTGATGAAAATTCCTGTGCTGACTCTTGAAAACGGTACGTCGCTCTATGACTCCCGGGTCATTTGCGAGTATCTGGATACCCGGCATTCGCAGGCTTCGTTATTTCCGATCTCAGATGACATGCGGTGGATTGCATTGAGAATCCAATCGCTTGCAGATGGAATAATGGATGCATCACTTCTATGCCGCTTCGAGTCCGCTCGCGAAGAGTCGAAGCGCTCTGTCGAATGGATAGATGCTCAAACCAGGCGCATTCTTCAGGGGATCAACTTCCTCGACAAAGATGTTCACTACATGCAGGAGCCGCTTCATATCGGTGCTATTTCGGCAGCGTGTGCGCTTGGCTATCTTGACTTCCGATTTGCGCATTTGAACTGGCGGATCGGGCATGACGCACTTGCACAGTGGTTCGATGACTTCTCCCGGAGGCCATCAATGCAACGAACCAAGCCGGTTCCTATCGTTATCTAGCGAAAACTTTCGGTTACTCATCACGCTTTAACAGCGACATGGCCTTTACCGGCCAGGGTGTTGTGCAAGCATTTTTTCAAATTACTTTGACTAAGGGAGCAACAACATGGATACAACAAGGCGTTCGTTTTTAAAAACTGCAATTGGCACGGGGTCACTGGTTGCGGCAGGCGGCTTTGCCTTGCCGGCGCGGGCAGCTGAATTTCAGTACAAATTGGGGCACCCGTATCCTGAGAATCTTCCCGTGCATACGCACGCTCTGGCAGCAGCAGAAAAAATCTTGAAAGAGACAAACGGGCGGGTCGATATCAAGGTCTATGGCAACAGTGCCCTGGGCGGAGATACCCAAATGATCTCGCAAGTGCGCAGCGGCGCCTTGCAGTTCTATTCGGGCGCAGGCGTAATTGTATCCAGTCTCGTGCCAGTCGCCGCGATCAGTGGCGTCGGATTCGCATTTAACAACTACAAATCAATCTGGACGGCACTGGACGGAAATCTGGGGGCTCACATTCGCGGCGCCTTTGGTAAAGCCGGTCTCTTTGCATTTGATAAATGCTGGGATACGGGATTTCGTCAGGTCAGCAGTGGTACCAAGCCTGTCAAGACACCGGCAGACTTGAATGGTTTCAAGATTCGGGTCCCGGTCAGTCGTGCTTATACGTCATTGTTTTCAGCACTTGGCGCATCCCCCGCAAGCATCAATTTGGCGGAAGTCTATTCCGCGTTGCAGACAAAAATCGTAGACGGCCAGGAAAACTCTCTCGCGGTCTTTGCGGGTGCCAAATTCTTCGAGGTTCAAAAATACCTGTCTCTCACAAACCACCTCTGGGATGGATCGTGGTTGTTGGCAAATGGCGCTGCATGGAAAGCGTTGCCGCCTGAGCTCCAGACGATCGTTGCCAAAAATTTCAACGAAGCGGCGGTGGCACAGCGTATCGAGTCAGAAAAATTCAATCTGGATTGGCGCACCAGGCTCAAAGCACAATCAGTTGAGTTTAACGACGTCAATCCCGATGAGTTCAAGGCGGCTTTACGCAAGGCTGGCTATTACAAGGATTGGGCTGAACGTTATGGCCCTGAAGCATGGAGTTTGCTGGAGAAATATGCCGGAAAGCTTGCCTGACATATTACTTCAAGGGAAGTCGTTGGAGACCGCGACTTCATCTTCCAACAACCGTATGGCCGGAAAATAAAAATCCGCCGTATTAAGGATAGGAATTAAAAACATGATGCATTCGGCCAGCGAATCGGATGTTACGGAAATTGACAACTCAAGGCACGCAACCTGGTTCTTCCAGCGTTTAGCGGCCTCTCTTGAGAAATACATCGGCAATATTGTAGAAGGATTGGCTGCGATCTTGGTCGTTGCTGAGGTAATCATTTTGTTTGCAGGCGTGATATCCCGATACGCATTTCATAAGCCAATCGTCGCTGCGGACGAGATATCAGCGATTCTTTTCCTTTGGCTCTCGATGCTGGGTGCGGTAATTGCTTTCAGGCGCCGAAACCACATGCGAATGATGGCTGTGGTCAATAAGGTTTCAAAATCGAGGGAAAGAATCCTGAATGCGGTCGCGACCGCCGCTGCAATCGCTTTCTGCGTAATGTTGCTTACGCCCGCGCTTCACTATGCAATGGACGAGCAAATCATCCTGACGCCAGCGCTGGAAATATCTGCAATGTGGCGTGCTATCGCGCTGCCGATTGGTGTCGGTCTGATGGCGATACTGGGCATCTGCCACCTCCTGCGAGAGGAGCACTACGCCGCCACTTGCATTGCGGTTTCACTGACGTTGTCTGTCATGCTTGGCTTCTATCTGATTAGTCCTGCATTGCCTCAACTCGGCAACTACAATTTACTCATTTTCTTTGTGGGCTTTGTTGCCGTGACTGTTGCCTCCGGCATTCCCATTGCATTTTGCTTCGGGCTTGCGACCTTCGGATACTTGTCGCTCTCAACGACGGTTCCCTTGGAGGTTGTGGTCGGCACAATGGACGAAGGCATGTCTCATTTGATTTTGCTGTCAGTTCCGTTATTTGTTTTTCTGGGATTACTCATTGAGATGACTGGAATGGCCAAGTCCATGGTTGCGTTCTTGGCCAGTCTTGTCGGACATGTGAGAGGTGGTTTGAGTTATGTCTTGGTCGGTGCCATGTATCTTATCTCCGGCATTTCCGGCGCCAAGGCCGCAGACATGGCCGCCGTTGCACCTGTCTTGTTTCCGGAGATGAGGGAGCGCGGTGCCAAACCAGGAGATCTCGTCGCGCTGCTGGCCGCGACCGGGGCGCAAACTGAGTCGATTCCTCCGAGCCTCGTTTTAATCACCATCGGATCTGTTACCGGCGTCTCTATTGCAGCTTTATTCACAGGCGGGCTACTGCCGGCGGTCTTGTTGGGTTCGATGCTATGCATCGTGGTGTGGTATCGCTATCGCAATGAAGATCTGTCGCATGTTCGCAAGGCAACCGGAAAAACGATTCTCAAAACATTGCTGATTGCGTCGCCATCGTTAGCGCTGCCGTTCATTATCCGGGCGGCAGTTGTGGAAGGCGTTGCTACGGCAACCGAAGTGTCAACCATTGGTATTGTCTATTCCATCATCGTCGGCTTGTTGATTTATCGAAAATTTGATTGGTCACGGATACCTTCGATGCTGGTGGAGACCGCATCGTTATCAGGAGCGATTCTTTTGATTATTGGTGCCGCTACCGGTATGGCATGGTCATTGACACAATCGGGTTTCGCGCATGAACTGGCTTCCTTGATGGCTAACCTGCCGGGGGGGCGAGTCACGTTCCTGATCGTTTCCATGTTCGCATTCATTGTTTTGGGCAGTGTTTTGGAGGGCATTCCCGCCATTGTGTTGTTCGGACCTCTCCTGTTTCCAATTGCCAGGCAGATGGGAGTGCATGAGGTTCATTATTCGATGATTGTTATTCTTGCAATGGGTATTGGTTTGTTTGCGCCACCATTTGGCGTCGGTTATTACGCGGCCTGTGCTATCAGCAAGATTAATCCCGTCGAAGGCATGAAGCCAATCGTTGGATATTTGCTTGCTTTGATCGTCGGTTTGTTAATTGTCGTTGCAGTACCCTGGATATCAATCGGATTTTTGTAATCACAAAGGGCCTGGATGATTCAATGTGAAAATTGAATTGTCCTCGCTTGCCTGTGCAACAGCGAGAGAACATGAAAATAGGAATTCCAATCGAAAGTCGGGAGGGAGAACCGCGCGTCGCGGCGATCCCGGAAACGGTCAAGAAAATGATCGCCGCCAAACATGAAGTG
>NZ_LFLS01000017.1 GCF_001189915.1 Herbaspirillum autotrophicum | reverse complement strand
AGGTTTGGCTGCCGCTGGTGTCGCTGCCGGCATGGCGGCAGCAGATTGCCGGTCATTGAGTTTCAGACGGATTTCACGCACCACACCGCTCGGTCCCGGAAAATCGGCAAAGGCGCTGCGCACCATATACGGCATGGCGGCGGCCAGACCGGCCTGACGGCCGTCGCTGTCGACCCGCACTTCATACAGCTTGCGGCCGTCGGCACGGTTGGCGATGCTCAGGTGCAATTGCCGGTTGTATACCGGGAAAGCGGTTTGTTGCGGTGGTCCGTACCAGAACGGGTCATAGAACGGATACCCGCCCATGCGACGCCAGCCCGGATAGCCCGGAGGTCCGTACCAGAACGGATCGTAGGCCGGCTGTGTGATGACCACGGTATCGTTCTGCACGCCGTAGCTGAACGACACTTTGAGCCTGGCTGATTGCGGCTGCTCGCTGAAGCCCAGACGCTGCAGTTCGGTGCGGATCAGTTGCTCGTAATTACTGTATTCCAGGCTGTTTTCCTGATTTTTGGCCGGAGCGAATACGTAAGTCTTGTCCTGCAGGCCGGCCGGCCAGGCGTGGAACGCCGTGACTTCGCTGTCGAAGGTCGTGGCGCATCCGCTCAGCAGTCCGCTGATTGCCACGATGACAAGTGCGAGGTAGCGCTTCATGGTGTTTCTCCGAGTAATGATGAAAGAAGGGGCAGCAACTGACATGCCGGCGACAAGACGCTGATGTCCGCTGCATTGGCTGGCTTTCTGCGGTCTGGCCGCGGCTGGCTGACGACCTTGCCGGTGCTGGTCGCCCGGCAAATGCCCGGCGAAGGGAATCGTTGGCATATTGTCGCTCTTTTCTGCCTATCTGCATCTGTTGATTGGTAAAATCGTGTTTTGTTCCTTTTGCTCCCCCTTCCGGACAGGCCTTCATGCGCACCGATACACCCCCCACGATTTACCGTAAAGATTACGCAGCTCCTTCTTATCTGGTTGATACCGTCGACATGGGTTTCGACCTGACGCCGGCCCGCACGCTGGTGGCGACGCGCATTGTCATGCGCCGCAACCCGGCCAGCAGCGAGCAGGATATCGTCCTGTATGGCGAAGAAATCGAACTGCTGCAATTGCGTCTCAACGGCAAGACGCTGCATGCCCGCGATTACCGTCTCGACGGCGGCATCCTGCGGATTCCGCGTGCACCGCAGGACAGCACGCTGGAAATCGAAACTGCGCTGCGGCCGGACCACAATACTTCGCTGATGGGACTGTACGTTTCCAACGGCAATTTCTTTACCCAATGCGAAGCCGAAGGCTTCCGCAAAATTACCTATTTTCCTGACCGTCCGGATGTGATGGCGCGTTACACCGTGATGTTGCGGGCCGACAAAAAAACCTGTCCGGTGCTGTTGTCCAACGGCAATCTGATCGAACAGGGCGAGTTGCCGGATGGCCGGCATTACGCCAAATGGGAAGACCCGTTCAAGAAACCGTCGTATCTGTTTGCGCTGGTGGCCGGCAATCTGGTCTGTCAGGAAGAAAGCTTTCGTCTCAAATCCGGCCGCGAAGTGTTGCTGCAGGTGTGGGTCGAGCACGGCAATCTGGACAAGACCCAGCATGCAATGGACTCGCTCAAGAACAGCATTCGCTGGGATGAAGAGCGCTTTGGCCTGGAACTCGATCTGGACCGCTTCATGATCGTCGCCGTCGGCGACTTCAACATGGGGGCGATGGAAAACAAGGGTTTGAATATTTTCAATACCAAGTTCGTGCTGGCCAATCCGCGCATCGCGACCGACATTGATTACGCCAATATCGAAGCCGTGGTCGGCCATGAATATTTCCACAACTGGACCGGCAATCGCGTGACCTGCCGCGACTGGTTCCAGTTGTCGCTCAAGGAAGGCCTGACGGTATTCCGCGATCAGGAATTTTCGGCCGACATGATCGGCACCGAGAGCGGTCGCGCCGTCAAGCGCATCGATGATGTGCGCGTGTTGCGGCAGGCGCAGTTCCCGGAAGATGCCGGTCCGATGGCGCATCCGGTACGTCCCGATTCCTTCGTTGAAATCAACAATTTCTACACCGTCACCGTCTACGAAAAAGGCGCGGAAGTGGTACGCATGTACCAGACCCTGCTCGGTCGTGACGGTTTCCGCAAGGGCATGGATCTCTACTTTGCGCGGCATGATGGTCAGGCCGTTGCCTGCGATGATTTCCGCGCCGCCATGGCAGATGCCAACCAGCGCGACCTGCAGCAGTTCGAACGCTGGTACAGCCAGGCCGGCACGCCGCGCGTTGCCGTCACCATGGCGTACGACGCTGCTGCCAAGACGGTGGAACTGACTCTGCGTCAAAGCTGTCCGCCGACACCGGGACAGACTGAGAAATTGCCTTTCCACATTCCGGTGGCAATTGGTCTGCTCGACGCCAAAGGTCGCGACATCGTGTTGCAAGCCGAGGGCGGCAAAGGCAAGGGCGCCATTACCCGCGTGCTGGAATTGACGCAAGCAGTCCAGACGTTCCATTTCTCCGGCATCAGCGAACGGCCGGTGCCATCACTGCTGCGCGGATTTTCGGCGCCGGTCGTGCTGGAATATTCCTATAGCGACGCTGAGCTGGCATTCCTGATGGCGCACGACAGCGATGCCTTCAATCGTTGGGAAGCCGGCCAGCGCCTGGCCATGCGTCGTCTGCTGACGCTCACGCATGCGGTACAGGAAGCGCGTCAGGCCGGCCACGTGGTGGCAGTTGAAAGCGTGTTGAACAATGTACTGCAAGACACCGCATTGACCGACGCGCTGCGCATCACGCTCAACGACAAAAAGCTCGATCCGGCATTCCGCGAACTGGTGCTGACGCTGCCGTCGGAAACCATGATCGCCGAACAAATGGAGGTGATTGATCCGCAAGCGATTCACACCGCGCGCCAATTCCTGCGCCGTTCGCTGGCGCAAGCATTGCGCAGCGATCTGGAAGCGATCTACAAAGCCAACCGCAGCAAGGGACCGTATCATCCCGATGCCGCCTCATCGGGCAAACGTGCGCTGCAAAACGTGGTGTTGTCGTATCTGGCTGAACTCGATGATGAAGCGGTGCATGCACTGGCGCAGAAGCAATGCGACAACGCCAACAACATGACGGATCGTCTGGCCGCGCTGGCGGCCCTGACCAACAGCCATGCGGAAGACAAGCAAGACGCGCTGGCCGATTTTTATGCCGAGTTCGAAGATGAGGCACTGGTGATTGACAAGTGGTTCACGTTGCAAGCGACGGCACGTACGACCGACGTCGATGCCGTGCGCGCACTGACACAGCATCTGGCGTTCACGCTGAAAAATCCGAACCGCGCACGCAGCCTGATTTTCAGTTTCTGCAACGGCAATCCGTCCGCATTCCACGCCACCGATGGCAGCGGTTATGCCTTCTGGAGCGAGCAGGTGATTGCGCTCAACAGCATCAACCCGCAAGTCGCCGCGCGGTTGGCGCGCAGCCTTGACCGCTGGCGCAAGTACGCACCGGCGTTGCAGGAAAAAATGCGCGCCGCGTTGCAAAAAATAGCGGACGCCCCCAATCTGTCGCGCGATGTCGCGGAAGTCGTCACCAAATCGCTCGCGCATTGATTTTCATAGGAAACGCATCATGACCAAACGTATCAGTCTGACCCAACATTTGATCGAGCAGCAGCGTCTGCATAACAAGATCCCCTCCGAACTGCGCCTGTTGATCGAAGTCGTCGGCCGCGCCTGCAAGAGCATCAGCCACGCCGTCGGCAAGGGCGCGCTCGGTGAAGTGCTGGGCAGCGCCGGCAGCGAAAACGTGCAGGGCGAAGTGCAAAAGAAACTGGATGTGATTTCCAACGAAATCCTGCTCGAAGCCAATGAATGGGGCGGCCATCTGGCAGCCATGGCATCGGAAGAAATGGAAACCATCCATCTGATCCCGAACCGTTATCCGATGGGCGAATACATGTTGTTGTTCGATCCGCTCGACGGCTCCAGCAACATCGATGTCAACGTGTCGATCGGCACCATCTTCTCGGTGCTCAAGGCGCCGGACGGCATGGCGACACCGACCGAACAAGACTTCCTGCAGCCGGGCGCCAGGCAAGTCGCTGCCGGCTACGCCGTCTACGGCCCGCAAACCGTGCTGGTGCTGACCACCGGCGACGGCGTGCACTGCTTCACGCTGGACCGCGAAATGGGTGCCTGGGTACTGACCCAACGCGACATCCAGATCCCGGCCGACACCAAGGAATTTGCCATCAACGCTTCCAACGAACGTCACTGGTATCCGCCGGTCAAGCGTTACGTGGATGAAATGAAGGCCGGCGTCACCGGTCCGCTCAAAAAAGATTTCAACATGCGCTGGATCGCCTCCATGGTCGCCGACGTGCACCGCATTCTCAACCGCGGCGGTATCTTCATGTACCCGGCCGATGCGCGTGAACCGGACAAGCCGGGCAAACTGCGCCTGATGTACGAAGCCAACCCGATGGCCTTCATCGTCGAACAAGCCGGCGGCGCAGCCACCAACGGCCATGAACGCATCCTCGACCTGCAACCGGAAAAACTGCATCAGCGCGTGGCAGTGTTCCTCGGCTCGAAGAATGAAGTGGAACGGGTGACGTCGTATCACAAGGAATGAGTGGTTTGACGTGATGCGGTCAACGTGATCACGCTGATGTAGCTCAGTTGGCAGAGCAACTGATTCGTAATCAGTAGGTCGGAGGTTCGATTCCTCTCATCAGCACCATCTTCAGATTGACTTGCAGAGATGCCAGTCAATCTGCGGAACCTGCATAGTACCGATCTGGTGATCTTCTAAGAAAAAAGAAAACTCCCTCAGCGGTGCATTTTGCACGAGTTGAGGGAGTTATCATAAAAAATCCTGCAGCTTTTAGTCCCGCGTAATGACCAAGCAGTCATTCATGATGCGCACGCGAATGCGCGTCTGCGGCGTAAATCCGGCTTGGAGCAACCACAGCCCGCGCAGCCGAATCCAGGGAATTTTCGGGTTCACGGCCGGATAAAGTTGCACGGTCAGGAAACGATCCTGTTTGCTTCTTTTAGATGGGGGTAGTTCTGGCGTATCATCTTGCCTAGCCATTGGCTCACTCCTGTTCAGTGGGTTAGTGGTCAGCGAACGGTCTGGGCTGCAACCCGGACTGTTCGCGTCTTTTACTGTTTCAACACAACTGCATTGCTACTACTTCTTCACGGCTTTTGGCTTGCCCGGTTTCTCATCGGGCGTAACGAATCCTATTGGCCGTTTCTTGACACTATTTGCAGGCGGCTCCATCAATTCCCGGATAGCCTCGAATACCTGCTTCAACTGCGCGCGGGTATTGTGCGCGAGTGTGTCATGGCGCAAAGCCAACGCCTCGGTGGTTTGCTCCAGTTCCTCCAGCTTGCGGGCCAGATCGTGGTGACTGGCCAAGACCTCGCGCAGCTTCACAAAAGCACGTACTACATAGACCGACATTTCCACCGAACGCGGCGAACTGAGCACGGTTGCCGCCATAATCGCCCCATGTTCGGTAAATGCCAGCGGCAGTTTGCGGCGACCGCCCCAGCTTGATGTCGCAAAATGCGACTTCAAGTTGCTGAACTCCTCGGCATTGAGTTCAAAAATGAAGTCCGCCGGAAAACGTTCGCGGTTGCGCCGGACCTGCTCGTTCAGACGACGTGTTTCCACGCCATAGAGCGCGGCCAAGTCAGCATCAAGCAATACCTTCTGTCCGCGCAATAACACGATGCGATGCGTTATCGTTTCCAGCGGTAATAGCTCACTACTCATGGGTGCTCCTTTTATACGTGACGTTCCTTGTCTGTTGCTTGTGCTGCGGATTCCATGCGATGCCTGAATATGAGTGCATCGATAAGCCGGATGGCGGCGTCCTGGTCTTCCTGCTGACACTGTGCCAAGGCCTGGAATCTCTCCAGCAAGCGCACATTGCTGATAGGCACCGCATCGGAGACTGTGCCCATCAGCAAATAATCGGTGGTGGTAACAAACACTTCTGCCAGTTGCAGCAGCTTGTCGGCTGGTGGCACATGCATGCCGGATTCATACTTGTTGAATTGCGAGAGCTGCAAGCCGATCCGGGCTGCAACTTCTTTTTGTGTCCAACGGCGCTGATTACGCAACTCCTTGAGTCGTTTGCCGAAAGCCCGGCGGTGTTCTTCGTTTTGCATAAGACCAATCATTAAATCAAACATGAAGAACTCCAGTGTAAATGGGATTCGTAAAATGATTTACTTGATGATCTTTTTGCGAATATATATCATATCGCAATACGAATCAATAGTAATTGTGCTTTGGTGTTGAAGATGATCAAAATGGAGCCGCATCTAGTCAGTTCGCTGAAAATGTTGATGATTGCTACAGGTTGGCGCGTCAGGTTGCTGTGGATAGTGGCCGTGTTTTGTGTGTGCAGCGGCGAATGCTTGAGAAATTCCGATGCACTGCCTTATCCCGGCAAATTGCCGGCACAGATCGCTTTCTTGAGGTTTGTCGGGAGCAGCGGGCTAGGGAGCAGTTACTTGCTGAAGGCGTTTTGTCATTTCTCCTAAAATCATGTGTTCGATAATGTCCCGCATGCGCGCGTCGTACGCCAGCCCTTGCTGCACTTCTTCGGTCTGCTGTGCATTCTCTTGAATTATTTCTGCGCTTACCTTGGTGACCGAGACAGGTACTGTCCGAACAAGGTTGTCTAGCCTGCGCGTTGCCGCTGCGCGGCCCAAGCCCAGAGTGATGCCAGCGGCAATGACGACCTCCCGGGTGATATCGGAGAAGTACTTTACTTCCGGATTTGGCTTGAGCGCGACGCCGGTGTCTGGCCATTTTCCCGAATCCGGGTCGACAGCCCGTGTATCGTAAGCGGCAGTGCATAACAGGTCGTAGCAGGGTGAAATGACAATCCCGGTAGGGGAAACCATGAATGAGATGTTCTTGAGATGGTTGTCACCGTTGCCGATCAGAATGTTGAACACCAGCCAGTCGTAAAACCATTGGCGTGCTGCGGCCGGCACCTGTATTTTGTCAACCAGCTTCACCAGCGTGTCGACATTCGCTGCCGAGTATTTGAACAGGCGGTCGGTGTTGAGTAACTGGCAGGCATCGATGACGTGCAACCGGTCAACACCACCAAAGGCGTTTGCGACCCTGTCAAACCGCTCGGTCAGGTACACCGGTTCCGGACAAAACAGGCGATGCACGTGCGGCACTTGTAAGCCCGCATCTCGCGCTACGCGCATGGTCAGGTATTCATTGAAGACGCTCGCGGGATACGCATTTTTTTCCGGGTGCTGCGGCTTGAGGATGTGGGTTGATGCGGTCGGACCGTCGGGCTCAAATAATTCCCCATCCTTGTAGATGACCGCCAGTTTGTGCTGTGCGCCGGCCAGCGACATGTGTTTCGGTGAATCGGTGTTCAGCGGAATCCTCGGCATTGCTTTGATGCGGGCGGAGAGTTCCGCCAATGGTAGCGGCCGCATGCCCGCCGCTACCCGCGCCGCGCCTTCAGGCAGAAGCGTCAGCGAGCCGGCCGATTCGCGGCCATAGTAGGCCAGCAAGCCGAACGCGTCGTTTTCCTCAATGTCGGCTTGACCGGCCAACACGGTGCGCAGGGCTTCTTCAGGCAGCAGATTATCGAAATACCATTGCACCGGGCGGGAACTGCTGCCGTCAATGTGCAGCATGCCCGATCCATCCGCAGTGCGGCGGGGCAGGGCGGGAGACAGGTCATATCCTTCTTCGGCAGATGCCCATTCCTGGGTGTATTCGAAGCGCCAGATGTTTTCTTCCGTGCTCAGCGTTCCGACGTGAGCATCGTTGATGTAGGCGAGCAGGGTGCGAATCATTCTTTCATGCTCCGCATATGTTTGCGAATACTCGGACGCACGAGACCACCGCGCTGACGAATTTTCTCCAGATGCGGCACTGTCGATACGGGCACGTCTACGACGAGTGTGAGGCCCAGTTCACGCAGCAGCTGAAGAACGCGGCCCATTTGGACGGTTTCCTTGCCGTACTCGACGTCACCAACAAACACGGGGCCGAGGCCGGCCATACTGGCTACATCATCGAGCCGGATATTGTTGGCCTTGCGTGTGGCACGAATCACCTCACCAAGTTCTGCCACGGTCGTTATCTGGACTTTCATCAATCCCACCCAAAATATATGTGA
Organism: Herbaspirillum autotrophicum; assembly: GCF_001189915.1. Lineage (GTDB taxonomy): Bacteria > Pseudomonadota > Gammaproteobacteria > Burkholderiales > Burkholderiaceae_D > Herbaspirillum > Herbaspirillum autotrophicum. The sequence goes on along the minus strand of NZ_LFLS01000017.1, from coordinate 114,733 downwards.
ATGGATAGATTTTAATATAAACGTGAAACCGAACGAAAAAATATATCCAAACGAATATATTTTGTGTCGATTTAACGAAAACATCATAAATATATGTGTGCGAATATATTTTTGTATTTTCAAGTGCAAATAAAGAAAATCTATTTGTTCGAATAGATTAAATTGGCCTTGCCTGACCACAAAAGTTGTCAGCCAAGCATTACTGAGAAAGAATTTGTATCAATGCCTGATCCGAGCATCTGCCGTTGGGCGGAGGGAGCGGCACGATGAACGCCCCTCCGCACGCACTCAAGCAGGTTTTCCCGGACATGATTAAACACGCTCCACAGATCGGTGTGGTTGTGGTCAACACGACGTGGCAACAGGATCTGACATTCGGTGACGGGCGCCGGTTTGCCTTCGTCATACCTGAGGGCGAGGGTGGCTTGGGCGAATACCTCTGACTAGTCTGTATTCAAGCAGAAGCAGAAATGCTTTCGCTTCGTAACTCAATCCAGAGCGCGCGTCGCAGGAGTGCAGATGTCTTAATCGACGAACGAGCTGCCGCAGCAGAACTCAACGTTTTGGAATCAGGTGAGCAAGATGTACACGTCGTTTCGTGTCATGGCCCCGAGCCAACGTTGGCACAACAAGAGATTTGAGTGAGGACAGGTATGACACCAGATAATCGCGAGGTCGGAGGTTCGATTCCTCTCATCAGCACCAGAGTAAAAAAGGCCGGCATCGCTGCAGGCCTTTTTTCTGCAAATCAGCGCCGATTCCGCAACAGCGAATATCGCTCCGTATGCAGAGCAAAACAGTGTTCAAGACCGGAGGGGAACGCAACTGCTTTCGCGGTCGCGTTGATGGTATCAGCCCACAAGTTGGGATGCCATCACATAGCTTCTCACTTGCAGCTGCGCTGTGGGGCTGCTCTCGATTGCGTGCCGGATGGCATCTCTTCGCAAAGCCAGTTCCTCCGCGTCTGCCGCGACATCGATCTTGACATTGGCTCGCTTTGCCAATTGCGCGATGTCCCGCGTCGTCAGGCGGGAATTTCCCAGCAGAGAGAACGAACGGATGCCTCCTTTGCAGAGCTGATCCAGGTGAGCAGCCTCAAGCCAATCGTTGTTCACCAGCCGGATATGTTTAAGCGGCAGACTGCTGAGCAGGGTGGCGACTTGTTGCGGTACATCCGCTCCTTTGTCGGCAAGCCGGCCGCCACTCAGTGTGAGGGATCGCAATGACGAGAAAGGCTTCTCCTGCAATCGCTGTAGCTGGGAGAGTTTGATGTCGATCGTAGCGGTCACTGACGGCGGATCGAAGATTGCGGCAGCACCGGATCGGAATCGCCCGAGTGCACTGACATTTGACCAGATGGTGTCAGTCGTTCCTTGCGGCGTGATATCCAGACTGTGGAGCTTTCCTTTGGCCTGACCAAAGAAGACGAGCGCATCGTCCAATTCATTTCCATTTGATACCGAGATGTCGAAATGAAGTTGGTTACCTTCTGCATACGCTTGCCGGCATGTCAATTTCAAATTCAATTTGGTCGCGACATCGAGGCCATCTGCAATCTTGTTTCGCAGCTCGATCGGAAGCGAATAAAAGGGGACGCGCAGGTCGATCTTGGCCTCGCTGTTCTGCAACGGGTGGCGACTTGCGCCTTGTCCCGCAACCGACCCCGGCAAATGAGGTGCGCCGGTTCTCTGCGGTGCGGCCGAAGTCGTGGAGGAATGTTGCGCAGGTGTTTCTTCCGCCGCAGGAGAGAAATGCACATTATCTGCGGAAGATTGGTGGGGACTGATGTAAGTCATGCGTCGCTCTTGGAAATGATTTTCTTGCTGATAAGTGGCATCAAGAAGATTCTGGTTCCCGCGCTGTGCCGGACGTACTTGTGCTTCCGGGGTGAAAATTGCGTGGTTTTATTCTCAGTGCTTGCCTGAAATCAAATCCGGGTGTCGCTCCAACACGATGAGATAGTTCAGGCACGCCAGCACGGCGATGTTCTTGCTCAGCGGGCCGAACGGGTGAAGCAGGAATTCCGGTAGCCACACAGCAATGGCAATTGAATAAAAGACGATGATGACGCACTGTAGTTGCCACAGCCGGCGCGATGGAAAAATGGCGGAGGCAATGCCCATGCACAGATCAAGCAAGCATGCCGCGGCGAGTATCCATTGCGTGTGCCAGGTGAAACCGAGCAATCGCAACCATTCGAGTGAGATGGTTTGCGGGTAAAAGAACCATGAGGTGATCGCCGTCCAACACCAGATGCAGGCGATGCCTGGCCGCATGGTCCAATAGAGCCGTCGCAGATTGCGGGAAAAATTCCTGTCTTCCATTGGCGCTTGTGAGGTCAGAGTGTCGGTTTGTAAACCATCAGCCAGTACACCGCAATCAACGCTGCGAAAGCCGGAATGCCTAGCCAGAACCATGCCCGTGCATATTGCCAATATTGCGCTGGCAGCGCGGTCTGATCCCGATCGGCGCTGCGCGCCAGATTGCGCATGCGGATCTGGAGTACGACGACCGGCAGCCAGCAACAGCCGGCCACGATATACAGCAGCACGGCATACAGCACCCAGCCGTTCCACAGCGGGTAACCGGCCAGATATACCAGCGCAAGTCCGGTCAGCGGTTGCACGATCACCGCCGGCGTCGTGAAGATCCAATCGGCAAGAACAGTACGCTCAGTCACGATACGAATGGCGCGAATGTCACCGCTGCGATCAGTAATCCATTTGAAAAATGCAATCCCGATGCCAGTGCCGAACAAGATGTTGGCGCTGATGATGTGCAGCCATTTGATGAACAGATAGCCGCTCATGCCGGCACCTCGAGGACGTCAAGGTGTGCTATCGCAGCCAGGTAATCTTCTGCACTGATCACACCCATACAGGGCTTTGCTCCGGCCTCGAATTTTTCTCCGGCGGCGAGTTTTCTTGCCAGTGCAATCGATGCGCCGCAGGGAATGTGAGGGCCATGATTGCTGGCGGCCAGCAAATGCCATGTCAGTTCCAGCGGCTTGCCGTCGATGCCAACACCGCGCATCGACACAAACATGCCACCCTTGTCGCTGACCCAGGGTTCCAGCCACTGGCTGATGGTGTGTAACGGTTTGGCCAGCGGTACCAGGCTGGCCAGCAGGCCACAGCGCACCAGTTGAGATGCGGCCCAGACGAACGCATGTCCCGGCATGCTGGCGAATCCGGCATGAAAAGTGACCGTATGCACACCCGGGTAGCGCTGCGCAAACAGCTGCAGGTCGGGAACGTCACAACTTCCCAGCAGGCGGGCGCCGACCGGTTCCGGGAATACATGGCGCTGTGTGTCGAGCCAGCCATATACTTGGGTCCGGCGGCCATTCTGCAGCCGCAGAAATGCTTTTCCGCAATAGCCAAAGACACCACGCATGGTGGCGAGACCGGGAGCGCGCGCGCCCGATGCGATGCCGTGACGGATGGATTGCAGCTGGCTGAAGCGATGGAGATAGCGATCTGCCACTGCGGATGAAAGTGCCGGCAGCGAACTTGCTCCGCTCGTGACAAAAACCTCTTGTTCACGGGCGATATCATCAAGTTGCGTAATGCCGGCGACAAAGTCTCTGCCGTCGGCGAGATCAATATAGTTGGCACCGGCGGCAATTGCCGCGCGGGCGACGCCGTAGTCTTGCCCCTGAAATGGTCCGGCGGTGTGAATGACGGTATCGACTTTCCATTGCGCAAAGCGTTGTGCCAGATCGCCGGCATTGGCGTCAATCGCCAGTCCCTGATCGGAGCACAAGCCCAGACTGTTGGCCATGGCTTGCGCTTGACCCGCATTGCGTCCGGCGATCAGCAGATGAATGTTGTTGTCGGCAGCGAGTGCTGCACAGATGCGGCCGCCAAAAAAACCGTAACCGCCCAGAACCAGAATTGTGTGCATGTGGTCATCGTTTTAGCGTGAGAAAAATGACAGCGATATGTCGCAAGACTTTGCTGTCGGGGCCATCATAGCTGATGGCGGACATGACGGCGATCACAAGCTGCGGTGCACTGATCTGTCAGATGAATTTGTGGTCGAATGTCTATCTGTTTTTAGAAATCTTTCTAATGACCCGGAAAATTCGATGCCCGATATTTTTTTGGCAGCCCTCGGTTTGAGCGGCTCTCGCCGGCGTTCTCGTCAACGTTTCGGCCGGGCGTTTGCCAGTAGCAGACCGAAGCGCCGCAGGCGCTCTTCCTCCACAGCGCTGTAGCCGATCACGACGCCCGGTGGCAGCACCGTTTTGCGACAGAAATCAGCCAGTGCCTGCACGCCGACGCCGGCCCGCTTGCCTGCTTCGACCACATGCGCCATCTCCCATCCATCTGGCAGCCACCACAACAAATGAAAGCCGGCATGCTCGCCACTGATGCGCAGAGTGTCGGTCGCCGCCGCCTGCTGTAGCGCCTGCAGCAACACGTCGCGCCGGCGTGCATAGACGCCGCGCGCCTTGCGTACGTGGCGCGCAAAACCGCCGTCGTCAAGGAAGCGCGTCAGCGTCATCTGTTCGATCACGCTGTTCGCCCGCCCGGCCATGCGCTGGGCCTCGATGAACGCCGGTACCAAGGTTTTCGGCACGACCGCGTAGCCGATGCGCAACGCATTGAACATGCTCTTGTTGAAGCTGCCGCAGTGGATGACGCGATCGGCGTTGTCCATGCTTTTCAATGCGGCGAGCGGGGCGCCGTCGTAATTGAATTCGCTGTCGTAGTCGTCTTCCACGATCCAGGCACCGCTCTGTTCCGCCCAATCCAGCAGTTCCAGCCGGCGCGATACCGGCATGGTGATGCCCGTGGGTGATTGATGGGCGGGCGTGACGTAGACCAGCTTCACGCCTCGCTGGCGGCGCGCCTGTGCCGTCGCAAAGCCGTGGGTGTCGATGGGCAGCGGCATCACATGCGGCGTGTACTGGCCGAAGATCGGCACGGCATTGAGATAGCCGGGATCTTCAATCAATACCTTGTCCTGCGGTTTCAGCAAGATGCGCCCGCAGAGATTGAGCGCATCCCGGATACCTGAAAGAACGATGACCTGATGGGGATCGCAGCGGATATCGCGCGCCGCTCCGAGATAACGCGCAATCTGTTCGCGCAGCGGCGGCCAACCCTGGAACTGGTCGCTTCCGAGCTGCGCGGGCGTGATTTGTCGTGTGCTGGCGGCCAGGCCCTTATTCCAGCTTGCCAGCGGAAACAGCGATGCGTCGGCAGTGCGCGACGAGAACGGCGATCCGGTCTGATCCTGCCCCAAGGGTGTCGGCACCGGTTTTGCCGAAGCCTCTTGGTGCGGCTGCCCGCGGCGAAAGAACTTGTCCGGAATCACCGCCGCAACATAGGTGCCGGAGCCTACCGTCCCCGCGGTGTAGCCTTCGCTGCGCAACTGATCGTAAGCGGCCTCGACGGTGGAGCGCGAGACGCACCAGCGCTGTGCCAGGCTGCGCGTGGACGGCAGGCGTACGCCGGACAACAGCGCTCCCTTGAGAATGCGCTCGCGAATCTGGCGGTAGACCCAGGATTGCTTGGACTCTCCTGCGCCAGGTGGATCGAGGGGCAGGTCCAGGCTGGCTTCTTGGCGCTTGGCATCAGACATTGATTGATTCATGAAGTGGCTTGCTTGTATTTTGAAAAATGGCTCTATCCGACAGGCCATTCTATCGTTAAATTGCATGTCATGGCCCATCGGGGCCCGCCACTGAGAGAACACCATGCAAGAATTGGCTGCATCCACTTACACCGTCACCCTCGATACGGATACCTTCGCCACGAGTGACCAGACGTCCATTTTGGACGCGGCGCTGGCGCAAGGCATTGCGGTGCCATTTTCCTGTCAGCGTGGCGAATGCGGTTCATGCAGAGCCACCGTGCGCGAAGGCTGCTTCGCGTCCATTACTCCACCGAACGAGCGCACGTATGTGACCGCCGGCGATGAATTGCTGATGTGCCAATGTCGTGCGGCGAGCGACCTGACGCTCACGTTTCCGCATTGGCAGGCGCCGGCTCGTCCGCCCGGGATGCACAGCGTACGCGTGATATCGCGGCTGCCATTGGCGCAGGATGTGACGCAGCTGATCGTTGAACTGCAAGATGCAGAGTCATTCGAATACCTGCCGGGGCAGCATGTGCAGTTGCTGTTCGATGGCGGCAGCCACCGCTGCTTTTCCATTGCCAATACCCCGGGCGCGGCCGGACCCGTGCGGCTGGAGTTTCATATCCGTCGCCAGCCCGGAGGCGCCTTTACGGACGGCATCCTGCCACGGCTTGCGGCGGGCGATGCGCTGATGCTGGAAGGTCCGCTCGGCACCTGCGTCTGGCCGCAAGACGGCGGCAGCGAAGAGGTGGAGCATCTGGTATTGCTGGCCACGGGTACCGGCTTTGCGGGCGTGTTTCCGATCCTGATGGCGGCGCTCGATAGCCGGCGCATGAAGACAGTGACCTTGTACTGGGGCGGCCGGACCTCGGAAGACTGCTATGCCGCGCCATTGCTCGATGCACTGCAAGGCAAGCATGCCGGTTTGCGCTGGCATGCCGCGCTGTCGGACCAAGCAGACACAGCGGCCGATCCGCAACGGTGCCGTCACGTGCAGGAACTGGCCATTGCCGCCGGCCATGACTGGACGCGCAGCGTGGTGTATGCCTGCGGCAATCCGGCAATGGTGCGTGCAGCGCGCGGGCAACTCGTCGCGGCGGGGCTGCCGCAAGCGCGCTTCCTGTCCGAGGCATTTCTGCCGTCCGCCACGGATATCAATACCAGCCCGCCGCAGCATGAGGTTCACGCATGGGAACGCGTGGGCCAGCGCTTCACGATGGCCGGTATCCTCGACGCGCGTCAGCGCTCAATGGCCGCAGTGGCGGAAATCGCCGCCTTGCTGCGGCCTGGCATGAATACCCGCGAAGCCATCACCGTGGCGGACGCCCATTTGCGTCAGATGGGCGCGTCGAACAACTGGCATCCGACCTATGTGCGGTTCGGCATCGATACACAATCACCGGCGGTGCAGCCTACGGATTTTCAGCGCGTGCTGCAGCAAGACGACGTGTTCGTGGTGGACATCGGCCCGGTCTGGGATGGCTACGAAGGCGACTATGGCGACACCTTCGTCATGGGTACCGAAGCGGCGGGCGAACGCTGCGCTCAGGCCGCGCGCGATGTGTTCCGCCGTACCCGGCTCGACTGGCTGGCCGGCGCCAGCGGCGCCGCGCTGTATGATCGCGCCGACGCCTACGCCCGCGAGTATGGTTGTGCGCTCGTGCGGGAAATCCCGGGTCACCGCGTGGCAGATTTTCCGCACGCGCTGTACGGCAAGCAGAAACTGGCTGATGCCGACTTTGTGCCGGGCAACGGTATCTGGGTGCTGGAAATTCAGGTACGCGATCTGACGCTGCCGGTAGGTGCCTTTTATGAGGACGTGCTGCTGCACGACAACGCAATCAACCCGCAGCAACCCTGACGTCCCGTTGTCAGTCGATGGTCAGCGCGCTGCCGGTTTTTCCAGCGGCAGCGAGCTGATCAGATGCACCGTCAAAAAGATCACCGCCCGATATCAGAATTGTCTGCATGTTTGAATGTGGAGCAAAAGGCAATGATGGGCAGAGGGCCGCAAACTTCCGGCGCGCGTTGCTGCGCGGGAAACCATGATCAGGCTTCTTCAATCACGTTGCGCAATCAACAGTCGTTCCACGATGCCGGCATTGATGCCGCAGATGGCGCGAAATGCATCACTGATGCGCGCATCTTGTGCAGCCCGGCGCCAGAACACCAGTGCAGCGTCGGCAGCGCGCAGCCAGTCGCTGCGCTGTTTTGGCAAAGGCAAGGCCGGGGCAAATTTGCGGATGCTCAATTCGACTCCGCCTTGTGGCGCGTACTGCATCGGTAGCATGTCATAGGCGGGCGCCAGCGTCAGTCCCGGCAGGAATGCCAGGTTGCCATCGTGCATATCGGTATTGGCAATCAGGTGGCCGAAATGCGCAAGCAGATTGATCTGTTGCGCAGTCTCTTCCGCAATGTATTCTGCTTTCAATAATGCCTGTGCACCGTCCGACCACGGACCGGTCAATCCGAACAAGGCGGCATTCAACTCCAGCCAGGAGCATACGCCGGAGCGGCCGAATTCACCGTGGCGGTCAAAGCGGTCGACTTCATAAAAAGTGCGGCCATGCATTTGATAAATGCGGCTTTGCGCGGCACTGAGTTTGAGCGTATCGGCAATGGTGGCCAGCGCCAGATGTTCACACACCAGCAAATCCGACCAGCGCTGTTCCTGTGGTGAGCCGTCAGCGCCGGAGAATTTGACGATGACGTGCGCCGGTTTGCCATGTATCAACCGATGCACGGTAAATTTGGGAAACTCGCCGGCCGCCGATGAATCTGCGATGCCGAAGTTCAACGCTTGCAGTGCCCGCTGCGGATAGATCGTCGAGATTTCATCGTCGGACAGAAAATGGCTGCCGTTTTGCTGTTCTTGCAGAAAGCGGCGCAGCGCCTGTTCACCGAGAATGTAATCGCCGGGCTGGTCCCAGCCAAGCAGGCTCAATGCATGCAATACATCATCTTCGTTCCAGCGTTGCACATCCTGATCCATTTGCAGGATGGCAGCGAATTGGTGCGCGAAGTTGCGTCCGAGAAAACCTTGCGGCCGCATGTCGCCAAAAAAATAAGGCAAGCTGCGGAACCAGCCATCCGTCATCTCGTCATCCAGCGGCCACGGACATGTTTCCGTGAAACTCAGTGCGCAGCCCTCCGGGTAAACCGGTTCCAGCAAGCCGGCTTCATGCGCGCGACCTAAGGCATCAATGCGATACAGTGGAAGCGGGTTCGGATTGCCTCGAATGGCGCGCCGCGCCGCATATGCAGTGCGGCGTGCACGGCCGCGTGAAATGACCTGACCGTCCAATTCCGCAATCGCCCGCATCAATGACGGCCGGCTCACCCCGAGACGGCGCAACAGTTCGCCAGCTTGTTGCCGGTGCCAGGTACGCAGTGTTTCAAGGATGGTTTGAGCAATTGTCATGTAACGATAGTTTATTTGATATTTCGACGAATCATTATAGGCATATAAACTTGTCAGTGTGTATTTCGTGTAACTATTTATGTAACGATTCACGGATTTTGAAAAGCATCACTGGTGTCGGCTTACGCGGTGCAAGGCCTGCTGCGACCGGCTGCAAGAATGCGCGCTGCTCACACGAGTTTTGGCCAGACAGACAATGCGAAATTCACTTCCCGGCATCGCTGGCATTTGTCACGCTGATGTTGTCTTTCCCCTACGTTGTTCAATGGAAATATGTTTAAAGCTGAGCTTTTATGCGTTAATTCGCCTGTCGACAGTTTGAGTTGCAAATAAACGCGGGCGTCGACGTGTCAGCATGATACGGAGTCTGGATCACCGTACCGGGGTGTTGTTGCAAAGATAGGATTCGAAAAATTAAACGCTTACAAAAAGTTCTGCGGGGGAGTGGCGTCTTGCTGGCCGCCATGATGTTTGGTTTGTGCAGCTGGGTGCTTTACAAAAGCCATGACGAAGCGCGGCACTATGCTCTTGAAACGTCACAAAATCTGACTTTGATCGCGCAGCGCGATATCGCCAGAAATCTGGAGATATTGTCGTTGTCGCTGGATACGCTCGCGGATCGCTATCAACATTCCTTGTTGCGGCAACTGTCGCGGGATCAACGCCATTCATTCTTGTTCGGCAGCACGCTCGGGGCGCAGCATATCGTCGTCATGGCAGTATTGGATGCGCAGGGCAAGGTGGTGGTCTCGTCGCGGCAGGGCGCGCAGCTGGGCAAGGATTACGGCGACCGTGCTTACTTTACCGTGCAACGGGATACGTTCGATCACGGTCTGTATATCTCTAAACCGATCAACGCCAAGCTTGATACCGATTTGCAAGTACTGGTGTTGTCGAAGCGCATGTCCAGCGCCGACGGCACATTCACGGGCGTGGTGTTGATGGCGCTCGATCTGAACTATTTCCGCGACCTGTTCAGCGGCCTGGCGCTGGGAAGTGAGGGCGTGATGTCGCTCTATTCGCGCGATGGCGTGGTATATATGCGGCTGCCGTTTGCCGAATCCGTCATTGGCCGCGATATCAGCAAGAGCAGCGGCTTCCAGCAAATTGCGCCGTTGATTCAACAAGACAGCGGCAGCTTTTTTTTGCGCGGAGTGAATGATGGTATCCGCCGCTTATATGCATTCCGGGAAATTCCCGGTACAGAGCTGGTGCTGTTTGTCGGTCGTTCGGAGCAGGATATCTATCGCCACTGGACTGAAATCCTGTACACCATCGTCAGCTTGATGGTTTTGTTTTCGCTGGTCTGCCTGTTGCTGTTCCGCGTATTGAAAAAAGAATTGCGCAAACGTTTTGAAGCCGAACAGAAGTTGCATCAGTTGACCCGTATTGATGGCCTCACCGGCTTGCTCAATCGACGCGCGCTCGATGACGCTTTGCGCAGCATCTGGAGCAGCTGCAATCGCAGCAGCCAAGGTGTATTTTCGATCCTGTTTATCGATGTCGATCATTTCAAGTTGTATAACGACACCTATGGACATCAGAAAGGGGATGATGCATTGACTGCCGTCGCCACATGTTTCGCCGGTGAATTGCCGCGCAACTCCGATGTTGCTGCGCGTTACGGCGGCGAGGAATTCATTGCCGTGCTGGGCGAAACGGATGCGCCCGGGGCGTTGCAGGTGGCGGAGAAAATCCGGCGTGCGATTGCGGAGATGGCATTGCCGCATGCCAGCAGTGCGCACGGCATCGTTACCGTCAGTATTGGCGTGGCGACTTATAACCGTCAACGGTACGGCGATATCGATGCCTTGCTGAAGGCCGCCGATGCCGCCTTATATCAAGCCAAAGGCGGTGGCCGCAACACTATCCGGCAAGCCTGATTTCATAAGCAGATCGTAAAATCCTTGTCCGCCAGTTTGTGCTCAGGGATATCTTCGTTGTCCCATATCTTTTCCAGATGCGGACGCACAAAGTCGAGCATGGTCGATGCGCCCCGCGTCGGCGGGAAGCGCGACTTGTTGCGCGCTTGTGCTTCCAGAATGCGCTGATCCTGGCGCGCTACTTTCTTCAGAAATGGAAACACCAGCAAGCGCACTGCCCACGCCGGCGCCCACCGTTTTTCGATGTGCAGGCTGGTGAATACATGGGTCTGCTCATGGCTCGCAGGCGTGAAGTGCAGGGTGATGTGAATCGCACTGCCGTTTTGATAGCGGTATTCGATGCGGGCCGAACCAGCGCCGGCAAAGATCGCTCGTTCTGAAATGCGCGGCGACTCAAACAATCGGTACAGCAAACCGCTTTGTTCAGTTTGCCCCAGATAGTTGACGATAAAACCGTCCGGGGTACGCCGCAGGCTGACCTGTATCGGCTTTCTGACGCCATCGCAGCGTACCAGCCCCGGATGGACAGTGTGCGTATGCAGCGGATCAAGAAAGTTTTCGATGGCATCGACCACCGGTGCCTGCCAGCGGGTTTGCCAGAAAAATTGTGCCGCATCGGGAATTGCGGCACTCATGACTTCCGGTGGTTCGGCATCACCGCCGGCCGCCAGCCGGACCCAGATCAGGCCGTTCATTTCACGCAGTGCGACGGTTCTGACGCGGACCACCGGTAATGTTGCCGCAGGTGCCAGTCCCGGAATGTTGCTGCATTTGCCATCGCCGTCAAAGGTCCAACCGTGATATGGGCATTGAATGCCGTGGCTGGTGATGCAGCCATCCGACAGTGCCGCTTGCCGGTGCGGGCAACGGTCTTCCATCGCAAATACGCTGCCGTCGGCCATGCGTCCCAGTACCAGGGCCTGCCGCAATACCGTGACGGCCAGCGGTCGTTGGCGCACATTCTCCGAACGTGCTGCGACAAACCATTTGCCGTATATGGATGGCAGCCATTCACTCATAATTCAAACCGTTTCATGACGGGGACGCCGATGCCGGTCAGCAGCTTTTGCAGGACGGCCAGCGGGGTGCGTCGATACGCTGGCAGATGCTGCGTCAGCACCGCACTGTATTCGATTTCCGGGCGACCGCCGCGCAGCCGTTTGAAGCTGGCAGCGCCGGCGCTCAGGTTGACGCTGGCGTGGTCGCGGATGGCGAGGTCAAACACGCATGCCATGGCCAGCCGATACAGGCCGAGTGCCTGCGGCAGTGTGGTGTTGTAGCCGACGATGGGCGCGGTCAGCGTACGACCTTGGCGGAAGATGCCGACCACCGTCTGGATTTCACCGTCCTGATCCTTGAAGCCATGAAACTCCAGCAAGCCGGCGGCGTGCCATGTCTGCAGAAAGCGCGCGGTGTATTGCGGATTGAGCAGTGAGTATTTTTGCAGATACAAGGCACGGTACAGCGCTTCGATGCGTTCGAAATCATCGGCGCCGAAATCGGCCGGCAGCATTCTGATCAACGGTGTTTTCTGCAACAACTGCAGATCGCGTTGCAGGTTGGCGTGCGTGCCGTCAGCCAGATTGTCAAACAGATAGACCTGCCGGCTCGGAATCAGGCTGAAACCCTGTTCTGCCAGTGCCGTCAGCCAATCCTGATTGTGATGGGCATTCAGGGAACGCAACCACAGCGCATGTTGCGGCCAGCGCTGGCGGGCTTCATCTATCGCGGCACGGAGTGCGGCGTGCTCCAGCGGCGGATACAGATTGGTGCTCAGCATCCAGTTATTCAGTGCCACCGCCTGATCGACGCGCGCCATGCCGAGTGCGTAACCGTAAGCCCGGCATAGCAAGCGCAACGGGGCCGCCAACAATGCCGGCAGGTAGCGCTGTAATTCTTCGATTGCGTAATCGCAGTAAGTGCTGCGCGGGGAACAGACCCAGGCGTTGTCCGCTTCCGCGTGATTGACCGTGACCGGCAACGTCAGGCCGCCATGGCGCAACAATTCGACTTGCGTACGCAGATTGCTGATGAACGGTCGCGTATCAGCATTGGCATGCAAGGTATGGAAGCGCTCTGCGCGTTGCGCAAGAATGCTCAGGCCCATGCCAGTTCCTCGCCATCCCATTCGATATCGCTGGTGGCCGCTTCCCGCAAAGTACAACCACGGCGCAGTGCCGTAGTGGTGAAACTGGTCATGTCCACCAACGCGCCGAGGATCGGCATGGCATCGCTGCCGATGCGCAAGACATCATCGGCGCGAGCGGCATCGCTGCACCAGCCGGCAAACTGGCCGCGCCGCAGCGCCTGCAGCAAGCCGGCGCTGCGCATTACCGGTGCAATCATGCGCGCCCGCGAGTTACTTGGGACGACGCATTGGTCAGCGCTGCCGGTAAAGGCCGCAGGCAGCGCATCCTGCATGGCAAACAAATGCACGCCGCTGATGGCGCGCGGGTTGCACTCCAGCACCCGCGGATGCTGACCGTCGGCGGCGATCCAGTCGAAAGAAATCTGGCCAGTGAATTGCAACTGTTGTACCAGCGTCGCTACGAATGTCTGAATCGCCGATGGTGCCTGCTGCCCGACCTGCTGATCAAAGTAGTAACTGGCACTGGTATGCAGGCGGTAAGCGGGGCGATACACCGCATGCGCCAGCAAGCGGCCCTGATCCGCGATGCTGTATGAACACAGCTCGATGCCGGCGCAGTATTCCTGCGCCACCCAGCGTCCCATTGGCGGCAGTTCCGCGGCCTGCGAAGGCATGCCTTGCGGGTAAATCCGCACATGCACGCCGAAGCGGGAAAATTCCGGTTTCAATACCAGTGGTTTGCCGGCAGCCCATTCGCGCGCCTGTGCCAGACTGCTCACCAGCGTACTGGCCGGCGGTTGACCACCGGCGGTGCGCGCCAGACTTTGAAATTCCCATTTGCTGTGCAACTGCCGCAAGATCTCGAAATCGCTGACGGCGACCCGGCAAGAGGATGGCAACGCAGAGCGATAGCGCGACAGAAAAAATACTTCTTCGCAGGTCGGGATCACCAGGTCAATGGCGTGGCGGTCGATGGCCTGACGCAGATCGGTAATGAACTGCGCCGGATCAAAGCGCGGCGATGCCAGTTTGATGCTGGTGGTGACCGCCTGCGACCAGCCGGACAGACGACAGGAAATGCTGTCGCCGACGCAGACGGTCCAGCCCTGATGCGCGAAACGTCGGGCATGATCCAGCGCGACCGGGGCTCTGGCGCCGAGAATGAGTACCTTGGGCATGTTGTTCTTGTTTGCAAGAATGAATGAAGTCGGGCAATCATACCTCTTGGCAGGCTACGCCGGTATGCCACAGGCATTCTTTGACAAGCGGGTGATGCAACCGATACCGGCAGTATTACGTCGTACTGCCGGACACCGGAAATCACTCCGGCAACGGTTTGAATTCGAAGATGCCGAATTGCGGCGCTGCCGATAGCCATTGTCGCTGGAGTTGCCAGCCGGCTTGCGCCGCCAGCAGGGTAATGGAAGCGCTGGTGAATTTATGCGAATTTTCGGTATGCAGGCGTTCTCCGGCCTTGAAATGAAAACGTTGTCCGGCCACCTGCACGTCTTGCTCGATGCGGCTGACCAGATGCATTTCCATGCGTTGCGCGCCGGCGTTCCACAGCGCCAGATGATCGAAGGCATCGAGCTGGAAGTTGCCATCGAGTTCACGATTGATGCGTGCCAGCAGATTTTTATTGAAGCGCGCAGTGACCCCGGCGGCATCGTCGTAGGCGGCGACCAGCGTAGCCTCATCCTTGACGATGTCGGCGCCGAGAATCAAGGCCGCATCCGGGCCCAGCAATTGGCGCGCCGAGCGCAGAAATGCCACTGCCTGCGGCGGACTGAAGTTGCCGATGGTGGAGCCGGGAAAAAATCCCAGCAAAGGTTGTCCGTGCACGGCGGCGGGCAAATGCAGCGGTTGGGTGAAATCGCCGGCCAGCGGCAAAACCCGCAGGGACGGATAGTGACGTTGCAGTCGCAAGGCCGCATTCTCGAGTGCGTCCTGACTGATGTCGATTGGAATGTAGGTGTGGATTTGAGGCGCCGCATCCAGCAACAGACGGGTTTTGTCACTGGCGCCGCTGCCGAATTCGATCAGTGCCGTGCGGGCCGGGATGGTGGCGGCGATATCGGCCGCGATTGATTGCAGCAGTGCGGTTTCAGTACGGGTTGGATAATATTCCGGCAGCGTACAGATTTCTTCGAACAGCGCAGAGCCGATATCGTCATAGAAATACTTGGGCGACAAGGTTTTGGGGTTTTGCGCCAGACCGGTCAGCACATCGTTTCTGAAATCCTGATTGCCATCGCTTGCGGTCTTGCCATTGCTGCCGGTGATCAGCGTCCCGCGTAAGCGGCGGCGTGGCTGCTGGTCGTCACTGATATCGCGCGCCAGTCGCACGCCGGCCATGGCCCAGCGCCGGTCGGGATAAAAGAAATTGCGATAGGTGTGGCGCGTATGGCCCGCTGGCGTGATCGCCGCGCCGCCGCGCAACACCATTTGATTGATCATGAATTTGCCATTGTATTCACCGGTGGCGTCGGCTGCCGGGTGATAACCGGGATAGGACGAATAGGCACTTTGCGTCCATTGCCAGGCGCTGGCCTCGGCTTGCTCCAGCACGCTGGCGGCAGCTGCGGTTTCCCATTCGGCTTCGGTCGGCAGGCGGGCACCGGCCCAACAGGCATAGGCACAGGCTTCGTAGTAACTGACATGGGTTACCGCCACATCGGGTGCCAGTGCCTGCATGCCGCTCAATGTCAGATGTTGCCAGCCCTGTGCCGTCTGTTCCCAATACAGCGGTGCTTGCCACTGTTCATTGCAGACCGTGGCCCAGCCATCGGACAACCATAACCCGGGCCGGCGGTAGCCACCGTCCGCCATGAATTCCAGCCACTCGCCATTGGTTACCAGGCGGTCGGCGATCAGGTGGGCATTGAGCCAGCACTTGTGGCGCGGTCCTTCATTGTCGAAGGCAAACGTGTTGCGCCGGTGATCGTGGCCGATCTCGGTCAGGCCGGCAGCGCGGTCGATGAAACGCGCGCGGCGGCCCCCCTTGAGTTGCGGCCAGGCCGGATCAAAAGCCGGCTTCAGCGGCGACTTGCTGAACAGATGCAGGATGTCCATGCGCATCAGTTCCTGATGCTGTTCTTCGTGTGCCATGCCGAGTTCAATCAGGTCCCGGTGCTGGTCTGCGGCGGGTGAATCCAGCAATTGCTGCATGTGCCGGTCCACATGACATCGGTACGCCAGCACTTCGGTAATACAGGGCCGTGTCAGCAGTCCGCGCTGTGGTCGCGGATGACGGGCGCCGATAGTGTCGTAATAAGAGTTGAACAGATACCCATAATCCGGATGGAAGACTGGATACCCCGGCACAAACGCCTGCAACAGAAAGGTTTCAAAAAACCAGGTGGTATGCGCCAGATGCCATTTGGTCGGGCTGGCATCCGGCATGGATTGCACCACCATGTCTTCGGCCGTCAGCGCGGCGGCGATGGCATCGCTGTGGCTGCGCAGCTGCCGGTAGCGTTGCAGCAAACCGTCGCGGGCCGCGGGCGGCGGTTCGGCTATTTGCCGTGCCTGTACCGCGTGCAACATCGGTACAGCAGGACGCAGGGCTTTATCGGAGAGGGGGGCGGAAGTATCGTTGAGGGTATCGGTGCGCATGATCTATAGCCGGGAGGAAGGTTCAGATGCGGGAGGACTGCTTGACCAGATCGACGCGATCCGGGTAGAAGGCGATGTGATTCTGTATGAGGGCTACACTCTCATACGGCGTTTCATATGTCCAGCCGACGTTGTCTGTCAGACGTCCTGCCACCGATGCACTGTAATAATTGCAGTCGCCCTTGTAGGGACAGTAGGAAGTGTGGGTATTTCGTTGCAGAAATGCCATGTCCACATCCCGGCGCGGAATGTAATAAACCACCGGATAAGCGGCCTCGCGCAAGGCCAGGGCATTTTGTGTGGCGGCAATCACCTGGCCGGCGATGCTGACCACGATACGCGACGTGACGGGTTCAATGTGAATCGGATGGCTGGCATCCGGGATTCTGGCGGGGCTGGGCATCATGCTTTCCTTTGGGTGGAAGTGATACGTGCTTTGCTGCCGGTGTGGCTAGTGAGTGATTCGCTTGAGGTCGGAAAGTTCGCTTGCGGCAACAAGGGTGCTGACAGCGGCAGGCTGAGATGGAAAATATGAGTCTACAACCAGATGCAGGATCAGGCGCGGATATTTGAGATGTTGGTCATCCGCATGGGCGAGGAGGAAATGTAGAGTTTTTGCAAAACCACTCGACCAGTCGTTACTGCAATGTGACGACTGGTCGCGGCTTCAAGGTGCCGATGCGACGCCAATTGACATTACTTCGCTTGCTTGGCGGGAAGAGCCTTGCCGGTATAGCTCAGTTCAGGCAATTCTTTCACTGCTGCTTCAGGCGTTTCGAGGCTGGGTACGATTCTGCCCGCCAACAGTCCAAGCGATGGTGAGGTACGCACATACTTGATTTCGCCTGCGTCCAGAACAAAACTCACGGTCTTGTCGGTTTCGGTCGAGGTGGCTGCACTGTACTGACCGGCGGGGCGGTCAACAAAGAAGAAACCACCCGGTTGCGAAGTGCCGACGACCTGATCGTTCAAACGAATATCGGGTTGTATGGCTGCGCCAAACATTGAGGAAGAACGGAAAAAATAAACGCGTCCCTGATCGGTCTGGAGGGTTGGAATCGAACTCGAAACTTCGGTGTATTTCGGACCGTTTGCACAACCGGTCAATACCACAGCGAATGCGGCGACAGCAACTAACGAGGCGAGTGTTCTATTCATTTTTTACATTTCCTATGGCGAGAATTACAGGGGTGGATAAGGCAGAGTAATTGGATTCGCCAGGCAAATAAAACCCGACCAGCCGGGTGCCGGAAAGGACGAGATAGGCTTCATGCACTTGTCGCCCCTCGATCGTGAATATGGTTTTGACCGGACGGAATACATCGCCTTGTGCAATGGTGCCCGTGTAGCGCCAGATTGAGTCGGCGGGGATCTTGCGTTCGTAGGCAGTATCCAGCGTGACAGTCGCAGCCTGTTCTATGCGTATCTGACGCGGAGCGGTTTCCGATTTTGGTGGCGACAGACTGACCGGGGTAGTTTTGATGGAAACTGCACAGCCATTCAACACGGATACGGCGGCGAGCATGCACAGGAAATGCACAACATTGATTCTTTTCATTTTTATTAAGGAGTCAGACTCCCGTTCCCCGCAAATAATTGATTATTTTTCGAATTTATCTTGTTTCTGATTCTGCGTTTTCAGGAATATATATGATTCCCAAATGGGGAGATGGAATTTTTTTTTGCGGTCGGACGGATAGATGTTTTTGTTGTAAATCTGAATGTGAGGAAGGATTTTTCAAAGGCAGAGTGTGTGATCGGCCTGAACAATAACACCCTGATTTTTTTACGTATTTTGATGCCGTGTCCGGCAACGGGACCGCGCACCATGCAAGTTCTGAAAATATATTTTCAGAGTTTGTATCTTTGTCATTCAGATGTCAGGAATGCGTGTTTTTTTTGTGGCCGGTGCAGCGCTGCTGCCATCATTTTGCCGCCATCTGACATTTGCCCTGAAAGTTCGAACCGCTCCACGTCAATTTCGAGCTCGGCAAATAGTAGGGATCCTTGCAGGCGATATACACCGAGGTTCGTTCATCGTTGAGCAGGTATTGGCTGCCACCCGGTGCCAGGCCTTGGCCGCCGGTCAGGCGCATCTGACATTCATCGCGGCCGGACTTGACATTGCAGAACGTGATGTCGATCTTGAACGAGCACTGATTGCGCCAGCGATTTTTGGTGGCGCGACTTGGATTGGCTTGCGTCACCAGGCAATGATTGACGTTTTCGGAATAGACAAACGGATCCTTGCTGCCGCCACCGTTATTTCCAGCCTGCGGATAGGTAGTTGCCGGCGGCGTATAACGCTGGGTCGTGTTCACCGGCGTGACGTAATTGTTGCTGTCACTATTGGTCGCCGGCGGCACATAGGTTTGCTTGCCTTTGCCGCTCGCCGCCAGTACCGCACTCAGGGTATTGATCCACGAAGTGTCCTGGCCCTGACCATTGGCACCGCAACCGTTGAGTGATATTGCTGTCGCCAGAGTGGCGATCAAAGACCAGATTGTTTTCATTTTCCGCACCCGCCATTTTGTTTTTCAGTGCTTCCCGCTTTGCACGGGAGTGGAAATTCCAGCGTCGGGCGAATGCGATGCGCCTCATCCGTTCATATGAGGGAGGCCAATTTTTTTGATCGGGAAATTGTCAAAAAGAAATTTCATGACAGCGTGAAGACGGCTTTGTCAGCCCCTGTTCAGTTGTCTGTCAGCGGTGTAACAAATGAATACAGCGTGACAAAATTTCCGGTGGTGGCGCTATATTCAATCATCATCATTACCGCTTTCAGGAAACGATCATGTTGACCCTGCGACTTTGCGTATCATCGATTCTTGCCGGAAAGAGACCGGATTTGCCGATGCCGGGCGTGCCCGGGAAAAAAGTGGTCAGCCGCTTGCCGCCGCCACCCGACAAGGAAGAGGAATTGCCGAGTCCGCGTGCCGGAGTGGTCTGGAGTCGAGGTTACTGGGCTTTTCAGGGCGGCTGGTTTGTCTGGCGCGGCGGCCATTGGGAACTGAGCCGGCCCGGTCATGCTTATGTCGCGCCGCACTGGATGCCAACCGGCAGCGGCTGGCAATTTCATGCTGCCAGCTGGCTGCCGCAGTCCGATCCCACGGCCGCGCCGTCGCAGGATGATCGCACTGAAACTGCCTATGACCCGCTGGCGGCGTTTCGCTAACCTTGGCTGACCGGTACGGACGCATCTGCGCTGTCGTGCCGGCCATGCCATTTCATGGCAATATGCGCCTCAGTACACTCTGAGGGCAGCCGATGTTCAAGGCAGTGAAAAATTATTTCAGCACAGCGTGGCGCTGGCAGCGCGGACGACAGCAAAGCGGTTACGACAAGATGCTGTTGCTGACGGCGCACTGGCCGCTCAGATTCGATTCTTATCTGATTCGTTATCCGATTGGCGCCGCCATACCTCCGCATCGTGACCGCGTGGTCAGCGGCCGTCATTACCGGCTCAACATCGTCGTGCGCAAATCACCGGGCGGCGGCGAGTTTGTCTGTGCCGCCCCGATATTTTCGAGTGCCCGCATCAAGCTGTTCCGTCCTGATATTGCCGAGCACAGCGTCACGCGGGTTGAAGGCGGCCCGCGTTACGTGTTGTCGATTGGTTGGGTATTGGGTTAAGTGCCTGCATTCTCCGCGTCGCGCAATGTGCGACGCATGATCTTGCCGGTCGGTGTCGAAGGCAGGGCATCGAGGAAGGCAATTTCGCGCGGGTATTCATGTGCCGCCAGATGCGTGCGTACATGTTCCTGAATTGCCGCGACCAGTTCCGCTGAGTCAGCGAAACCCTCATTGAGGACGATGAAGGCTTTGACGATTTCGGTGCGGTGCGCATCCTTTTTACCGATCACTGCCGCAATCTTGACTGCCGGATGCTTGAGCAGGCATTCCTCGATTGGTCCCGGGCCGATACGATAGCCGGCACTGGTAATCACGTCGTCATCCCGGCCGACATAGCGGAAATAACCTTCGTCATCGCACTGGCCAAGATCGCCGGTGAGCAGATAGCCGCCGGCAAACTTGTCGGCGCTGGCGGCCGGATTGTTCCAGTAACCGAGAAACATCACCGGGTCGGGTGACTTGATGGCAATGTTGCCGGTGACGCCGGCCGCCACCGGAACGCCATGTTCATCCACAATCGCGACCGCATGGCCGGGTACCGCGCGCCCCATGGTGCCGGCTTTGCGCGGAAACAGACTGGCACAGCCGGAGACCACGATATTGCATTCGGTCTGGCCATAGAATTCATTGATGGTCACGCCCAATGCTTGCTGACCCCAATGGATCAATTCATCACCGAGACTTTCACCGCCGCTGGCCACCGAGCGCAGGTTGTATTGCCATTGTTTTTTCGGATCAGCTACGGTGCGCAGAATTTTCAGTGCAGTCGGCGGGAAGAAAATGTTTTTGACCTGATGCCGGGCAATCAGCCCGAACACCGCAGTCGGTTCGAATTTTTCAAAACGGCGTGCCAGTACCGGTACGCCGTGATACAGCGCCGGCAACAATACATCCAGCAAGCCGCCGATCCAGGCCCAGTCGGCCGGGGTCCACATCAAGTCATCCGGCTGCGGGAAAAAATCATGCGAAATTTCGACGCCGGGCAGGTGCCCCAGCAAGACCCGGTGCGCATGCAGTGCGCCTTTGGGTTTGCCGGTGGTGCCGGAGGTATAGATGATGACGGCCGGATCATCGGCCAGCGTGTCGACCGGCGTGAAGTCGGCCGGCAGCGACTGCAGGCGATCCCAGAATGGTTGGCAGTTTTCGGGGCAGGCTGCACCGGACTCGCGCTCGATGCAAAACACCGCTTGCAGTTCCGGCAACGCGTTGCGAATGCCGCGGATTTTCTGTTCGCCTTCGCTATCGGTGATCAGCAGGCGGGCACCGCTGTCGCTCAGGCGGAATTGCAGTGCGTCCGGGCCAAACAGCGAAAACAGTGGAATGGTAATGGCGCCGATCTTGTAGGCGGCCAGATGGGCGATTACGGTTTCCACACATTGCGGCAGGAAGATGCCGAGACGGTCACCGCGCCTGATGCCTGATGCCAGCCACAAATGCGCGACCTGATTCGACAGCGCTTTCAGTTGATCGAAGGTATAGGTAGTGACGACGCCGTTGCGGTCTTCACTGATGATGGCGCGGCGGCCGGAGCCATCGGCCCAGCGGTCGCAACTGGCGACGCCGATGTTGAAGTACTCAGGAATCGGCCAACTGAATGTGGCCTGTTGCTCGGCGTATGAATTTTCCTTCTGCAGCATATTGTCTCCTCGCAAACTGTTCTTTGATGTTGCCGTGCGCTCTCGGGAGCGTCTGATGGCAAGATGGGTATCGGGGCTGAAGGATGTTCAGCTGTCGCCGGCGCTTTCCGCGCGGCGCATGGCGTCGGCTACTTCATTGTGAAAGCGCCGCAGGGTATTGATTTCCACATCGGGCGGAGCGAACGCGCTCCAGATCAGATCGCTGACCTGGCGCGCCGCCAGATCCAGATCAGGATCGATCCCGGTGACAATGCATTCCCACATGATATGTTCCATCGAACCGTACACCATGTCGCGCAGCAGCCGCAAGGGCATGTCTTGCCGGATTTCGCCAGCGGCCTGCGCCAGCGACAGCACACTCATGAGCGGGGCGGTGTAGCGCCGCTGCAGTGCCGCAATCAATTCGGAAAAGCCGGTGTCGGGGCTGCGGCCTTCACTGAGCACCAGCGCACACAATCCCTTGCCATCGCGAATCAGCACATTCAAATGCTTGTGAATGATGTAACCCAGTTGCGGCCGTGTGCCTTGCAGCAAGGGAACTTCGTGTTCCAGCTCTTCACTGATCTCGCCATACCAGTCGCTGATGACTTGCATGCACAGCTCGCGCTTGCTGCCGAAGTAGGTAAAGATGGTGGCTTCCGAGATGCCCAGACGCTGGGCAATATCGAGTGTCGTGCTCTTTTCATACCCATTTTCGGAAAACACGATGCGGGCCGTGCTCAACACTGCCTCGACGCGTTTTTGCGAACGCGGGGTGAGCGTGCCACGACGTTCCTGGAAAGCAAGAATGGTTGACATTTTTATTGAATTTGAGTGTTACTTAAAAATATATTCGAATCCTAGCACTTATTTGCGCCATAATAAAAATAACTTCTGAAATACTTGAGTGATACTTAAAAAATCTGCGGGATGGTTATCGCGATTTGAGGCCTGCTTGTTTTTGGAGGGTACTGGAATTGTCAGGGCGCTGCGGCGCACCTGTTTTTCAATGGCTTGATCATGCTGGAGACAATGATGAAATTACAATTAAAAAAACTTGCCGGGGCTGCTGTTGCCATCGGTGCTTTTGGATTCGCTACACCGTCGTTCGCGCAGATTTCCGGTGACGTCATCAAGATTGGTCTGATTACGGACATGTCGGGCGTGTTTTCCGATATTTCTGGCAAGGGCCACGTGGAAGCCATCAAGATGGCGATTGCCGATTTCGGCGGCACGCTCAATGGCAAGAAGATCGAATTGATATTCGGCGATCATCTCAACAAAGCCGACATCGCCGCCAGCAAGGCGCGCGAATGGATCGACCGCGAAGGCGTCGATATTTTGATGTCGGGCGCCAGCTCGGCAGCCGATCTGGCGATTGCCAAGGTTGCCGCCGAAAAGAAAAAAGTGTTCATCGTCATCGCCACCGGTACGGCGCGACTGACCAATGAAGACTGCAATCCCTACACCATTCATTACGGTTACGACACTGTAGCCATGGCCAAGTCCACCGGCTCGGCAGTGGTCAAGCAGGGTGGCAAGTCATGGTATTTCCTGACCGCCGATTACGCCTTCGGCCAATCGCTGGAACAAGATACCAGCAAGGTCATCAAGGAAGCCGGCGGCAAGGTGCTCGGTGCTGTCAAACACCCGCTCGGCGCTTCGGACTTTTCGTCGTTCGTGACGCAAGCGCAGGCTTCCAAGGCGCAAATTCTTGGTCTGGCCAATGCCACTGCAGATACGATCAACGCCATCAAGGCGGCCAATGAATTTGGTTTGACCAAGACCATGAAGCTGGCTGGTCTGGTGATGTTCGTTACCGATATCCATTCGCTGGGACTGGGTTTGACGCAGGGCATGTATCTGAGCGACAACTGGTACTGGGATCAGGATCCGGAATCGCGCAAGTGGTCGCGCCGTTATTTCGAAGTCATGAAAAAAATGCCGACCGGCAATCAGGCCGCCGGTTACTCGGCAACCATGCAATACCTCAATGCGGTCAAGGCTGTTGGCAGTGATGATGCCGACCGCGTCATCCCGCAAATGAAGAAGACCAGGATCAACGACATGTATCTGAAGAACGCGACCATCCGCGATGATGGTCGCGTGATGTACGACATGTATCTGATGCAGGTCAAGACGCCGGCGGAATCGAAGTATCCATGGGATTACGTCAAGATCGTCGAGAAAGTCTCGGCTGAACATGCATTCACCACCAAGGCTGAATCGACCTGTTCGCTCTGGAAGTAAAGCCATGACGTGGTTCGGTGATGGCGTCAGTCATTGCCGGACCACGGATTGCAACATCACGACAAAAAAAGAATTCTGGGCAGGGTTAAGGACATTACGATGCAAGTCATTCAGTCACAATTGAATCCGCGTGGGGACGAGTTCCGCGCCAACGCAGCACATATGCGCAAGCTGGTTGCCGATCTGCGCGAAAAGACCGCCACCATTGCGCGCGGCGGCAGTGACGCGGCGCGGCAAAAACATATTGCGCGCGGCAAGTTGCTGCCGCGTGAGCGGATTGAACATCTGATTGATCCCGGTTCGCCGTTTCTCGAAATCGGCGCTCTGGCCGCATATGGCATGTACGACGATGAAGCACCATCGGCCGGCGTCATCGCCGGCATCGGCCGGGTCGAAGGGCAGGCTTGCCTGATCATCGCCAACGACGCCACGGTCAAGGGCGGCACGTATTATCCGATGACCGTCAAGAAGCATTTGCGGGCGCAGGAAATCGCCGAGCAAAACAATTTGCCATGCATTTATCTGGTCGATTCCGGCGGCGGTTATCTGCCGCGTCAGGATGAAGTGTTTCCCGACCGTGATCACTTCGGCCGCATTTTTTACAACCAGGCCAATATGTCGGCCAAGGGCATTCCGCAGATTGCCGTGGTGATGGGGTCATGTACTGCCGGTGGTGCATACGTGCCGGCCATGAGCGATGAAACCATCATCGTGCGCGATCAGGGCACCATCTTTTTGGCCGGACCACCGCTGGTCAAGGCTGCCACCGGTGAAGTCGTCAGTGCCGAAGATCTCGGCGGCGGAGATGTGCATACGCGTATTTCGGGGGTGGCCGATCATCTGGCCGACAACGACAGCCACGCCTTGTTTCTGGCACGTCGTATCGCCGCCGGTTTCAACCGTCGCCAGCAGGAAAGCGTCAAGCTGGCCACCGTGGAAGACCCCTTGTACGATCCGGAAGAAATCTACGGCGTGATTCCGACCGATACCCGCAAGCCGTATGATGTGCGCGAGATCATCGCACGCGTGGTGGACGGTTCCCGTTTCGATGAATTCAAGGCACGCTATGGCGGCACGCTGGTCACCGGGTTTGCCAACTTGTACGGCATGCCGGTCGGCATCGTTGCCAACAACGGCATTTTGTTCGGCGAGTCGGCGCTCAAGGGGGCGCACTTTATCGAACTGTGCGCGCAGCGCGGCGTGCCACTGGTATTTTTGCAAAACATCAGCGGCTTCATGGTGGGCCGCAAATATGAAAACGATGGCATCGCCAAGCACGGCGCCAAAATGGTGACGGCAGTCGCGACTGCACAAGTGCCCAAGCTGACGATGGTGATCGGCGGTTCCTACGGCGCCGGCAACTATGGCATGTGTGGCCGTTCTTACAGCCCGCGCTTCATGCATATGTGGCCCAATTCGCGCATCAGCGTGATGGGTGGCGAACAGGCCGCGAGTGTCCTGGCGACGGTGAAACGCGATGGTATCGAAAGTCGCGGCGGCAGTTGGGGGGCGGAAGAAGAGCAGGCATTCAAGACGCCGATCCGCGATCAGTTCGAAACCCAGGGTCATCCCTACTATGCCAGTGCCCGTCTGTGGGATGATGGCATCATTGATCCGGCACAGGCGCGGCGCGTATTGGGTTTGTCGCTGGCGGCCAGTCTGCATGCGCCGATTGCGCCGACACGTTTCGGCGTGTTCCGGATGTAAGCTGTCGTTACCTTGCGCTGTATCGTTCCTATTCACATTCATCACTGAGCAATCATGAACTACGACACTATAGAAATCGAACGTCAGCATGACGGTCAGGCCGCCTGGATCTGGATGAACCGGCCGGCCTTGCATAACGCCTTCGATGAAACCCTGATTGCGGAATTGACGCAGGCGCTGCTAACGCTCGACGCCGATGCTTCGGTGCGCGCCATCGTGCTGGCCGGGCGCGGTAAAAGTTTTTCCGCTGGCGCTGATCTGAATGCCATGAAGCGCCAGGGCGCAGCTTCCAGTGAAGACAATCTGGCGGATGCGCGGCGTCTGGCCGAACTGTTCCGGGTATTGTCGGAATGTGCCACGCCGACCGTGGCGCGCGTCCATGGTGCTGCAATGGGCGGTGGCATGGGACTGGCAGCGGCTTGCGATATCTGCATTGCTTCCAGCCAGGCTTCCTTTGCGACTTCCGAAGTCAAACTCGGATTGATTCCCGCCGTGATCAGTCCCTATGTCGTGCGCGCCATTGGCGAACGCCAGGCCTACCGTTATTTTCAAACCGCCGAGCGCATCGATGCCGCGCGTGCGCGCGAGATCGGACTGGCCCACGAAAGCGTGGCGCCGGAACAGCTGGATCAGCAAGTGCAGGCCGTCATCGATGCCATCCTGAGCGGCGGCCCGGCCGCGCAGGCGGCTTCGACCGCGTTGATCCGGCACGTCGCCAATCAGACCGTGGATGCGGCACTGATCGACGATACCGCGCACCGCATCGCCAGCTTGCGTTCCTTGCCGGAAGCGAAAGAAGGGTTGTCGGCTTTCCTCGACAAGCGCAAGCCGCGGTGGAATGGCCAGTAACAACTGTCAGCAGCACGCATACAAGATCAAACAGGAGAAACGCATGTTCAGCAAAATATTGATCGCCAATCGCGGCGAAATCGCCTGCCGCATCATCAAGACCGCACGCCGTATGGGCATCGCTACCGTGGCGGTCTATTCCGCAGCCGATGCCAATGCGCGCCATGTGCGACTGGCCGATGAAGCCGTGCAAATCGGCGGCGCTGAAGCCAAGGATTCCTATCTGGTAGCCGAGCGCATCTTGCAGGCAGCACTGGCGACCGGTGCGCAGGCGGTCCATCCCGGTTATGGCTTTCTGTCGGAAAACGACGTGTTCGCCGATGCCTGCGCCGCCGCCGGCGTGGTCTTCATTGGCCCGCCTGCGCAAGCGATTCGCGCCATGGGTTCCAAGTCTGCCGCCAAGGCATTGATGGAAAAAACCGGCGTGCCACTGACGCCGGGTTACCACGGTGACCGTCAGGAACCGGATTTTCTGGCCGAACAGGCGGCGCGCATCGGTTATCCGGTGTTGATCAAGGCCAGTGCCGGTGGTGGCGGCAAGGGCATGCGCCGGGTCGATGCCGCAGCCGACTTTGAAGCGGCGCTGACCTCATGCCGGCGCGAAGCCATCAATGCCTTCGGCGACGATCATGTGCTGGTGGAAAAATATGTGCTCAAGCCGCGCCATATCGAAATTCAGGTATTCGGCGATACGCACGGTAATTACGTCTATTTGTTTGAACGCGATTGCTCGGTGCAGCGCCGTCATCAAAAAGTATTGGAAGAAGCACCGGCCCCTGGCATGCAGCCGGAGCGGCGGGCGGCGATGGGTGAGGCGGCGGTGAATGCGGCACGTGCCGTCGCGTATGTCGGCGCGGGTACGGTGGAGTTCATTGCCAATCAGGATGGCAGTTTCTATTTCATGGAAATGAATACCCGTCTGCAGGTGGAGCATCCGGTCACGGAAATGATCACCGGCCTCGATCTGGTGGAATGGCAATTGCGTGTCGCTGCCGGGCAGCCGCTGCCGCTGGCGCAAGATCAGTTGCGGATTCACGGCCACGCCATCGAAGCGCGTATTTATGCCGAAGATCCGGACAAGGGTTTCTTGCCATCCATCGGGCATTTGCATCACCTGTCGCCGCCAGTGGCATCGGAACACGTGCGTGTCGATACCGGCGTCGAGCAGGGTGACGACATCACCCCGTTCTACGATCCGATGATCGCCAAGCTGATTGTCTGGGATCACGACCGGCCGAGCGCGCTGGCGCGCATGCGCAAGGCGCTGGGCGAATATCAGGTAGTCGGCGTCACCAGCAATATTGAATTTCTCGGCCGCCTGACCACCTGCGCGTCGTTTGCCAATGCCGATCTCGATACCGGCCTGATCGAACGCGAACACGACAATCTGTTCCCGTCACCGGCGGCGTTGCCGGAAAACGCATGGTTGCTGGCGGCAGTGGCCGAGTTGCTGACCGAAGCCCGGCATGCGCGTGGTACCGAAACGGCAGCCGAACGCGGCTCGCCGTGGCTGGCGCTGGATGGCTGGCGTCTCAATGCCAGCAGTCAACGTCTCCTGACTTTCGCGCAGGGCGAGCACAAGCAAGTGATCGGGGTGACAGCGCAGTCCGGCGGCTGGGAATTGTCGCTCGGCGAACACAAGGTCTCGGCGCGCGGTCAGTTGCTGGGACATGGTCAATTGCAGGTGCAGCTCGGTGAGCGTCGCACCAAGGCCACGGTGGTCGCCAGCGGCGAGCGGCGTCAGGTTTTTGTCGATGGTCATGGTTATGCGTTGCAGCGGGTGCCGTTGCTGGATGTCGGCGGCGGTGCGGCCGAGCAGGCCGGCGGTTTGCGTTCGCCAATGCCGGGCAAGATCGTGGCCCTGCTGGTAGCACCGGGCAGCAGCGTCGAAGAAGGCACGCCATTGCTGGTGATGGAAGCGATGAAGATGGAGCACACCATCACGGCACCGGCACGCGGCGTGGTCAAGGCATTTTGCTGCGCGGCAGGGGATCAGGTCACCGATGGCATCGAGCTGGTCGAGTTCGAAGCAGAAAGCGTCGAAACCGCATGATCACGCTCTATCACTGCGTCAGTGCGCGCTCGTTCCGTCCGCTGTGGATGCTGGAAGAATTGGGCCAGCCGTATGAATTGAAGATGCTGCCGTTTCCGCCGCGCGCGCTGGACCGTTCTTATCTGGCGATCAATCCGCTCGGCACCGTGCCGGCCTTGTTTGATGGCGCTACCCGCATGACCGAATCGGCTGCCATGTGCCAGTACCTGGCAGCCAAGGCGGCCCCGGGCACGCTGGACGTCAGCGTCGATGAGCCGGATTTTGGCGCCTATCTCAACTACCTGCACTTCGGCGAAGCAACCCTGACCTTTCCGCAGACACTGGTGTTGCGCTATGGCCGCTTTGAACCGGCCGAACGCCGTTCGCCGCAAGTGGCGGAAGATTACAGCAAATGGTTTTTATCGCGTCTGCGCTCATTGGAACCGTTGCTGGCGGCGCAGGAATTCTTGTGTGCCGGACGCTTCACCGCGGCCGATGTCTCGGTGGCATATGCCTTGTTACTGGCGCAACATCTGGGACTGGATGCCAAATTTACGCCGGCCGTAGCGGCCTATTGGCAACGGATGCAGGCGCGTCCCGGTTTTCAGCGCGCATTGGCGGCGCAACAGCAGGCTGCAGCACAACAGGGAATTTCGGTATTGCCGGCGCCGGATGCCTTGCCGCCGGACTGAAGTCTCATTCCACTTCCAGCATGTAGCCGAAGCCGCGTATGGTGCGAATGACAACGCCGGCGCCGGCGATCTTGAGGCGGATGCGAGACACGTACACTTCGATGGCGTTGGGCGTGACTTCTTCGCCCCACGGTACGATGGCGTCGAGAATTTGTTGTTTCGACACGACGCGGGTAGTGTGTTGCATCAGGTATTCCAGCAGCGACCATTCGCGCACGGAAAAATCGACATGGAGGTCGTGAATCGTGGCGCGCTTGCCGCGCAGGTCGAGACATAGCCCACCGACCCGCAATTGCTCGACTTGCGGATTGCTGCGCCGGATCAGGGCCTTGATGCGCGCCACCAGTTCCGGTGTCGCAAACGGTTTGATCAGATAGTCGTCGGCGCCCAGATCGAGGCCGTGCACGCGGTCGGAGATGGTGTCGCGGGCGGTCAGCAGAATCACCGGAATATTGCTGCTGCGGCCACGCAGCCGGCGGATCACTTCAAAACCATCGATTCCGGGCAAGCCGATATCGAGCACCAGAACCCCGATACCGTTGCGTTGCAGCAGGGCATCGGCATCAATGCCATTGTGTACCGTATCGACTTCCATTCCGTGGGTTTTCAGAACACGGGACAGACCATCGGCCAGTACCAGATTATCTTCCGCCAGAAGTACGCGCATAGCTCACTCATGATGGCATCCGGCGTCGCATTTGTCCGGACGGGAAGGTTTGATTTTCTTGCTGCGCGACCTTTGTTGCTGATTGTAGCGTTCTGGTAACTAATTCGTATTTATTTTTTATTGTCAGCGGTTTGTCAGCACCCGGTCAGCGAATTGAAAGATGTGACAGGTAGTCTGGCGGATAACAAAAAAACATTGTGTTTCTGCAATGTCTGCACATCCGCAACCGCCAGCCAAGGGCCTTCGCGCCATCGTAGCCAGCCAAAAAATCTGCTTCCCTGAGGCCAACTTTTTCGCTGACTATCACATGAACCGTCTTACTCCTCTTGCTGCCGCGCTGGTCGCGGTATTTGCCGCGCCGTTGCCGGCCCTGGCCCAACAAGCTGCCGGTACCAACAGCAGCACCGGCACCACCTCCCAACAGTCCGCGCTCAAAGATGTCGTGGTCGAGGGTGAGCGTGATCGCGATTTCAGTACTGCGACCACCTCCTTGTCCAAACTGCCGCAGGATTTGCATGACGTGCCGCAATCGGTGGTGATCGTCAACAAAGCGCTGATGCAATCGCAGGGCGCCACCTCGCTGGCCGATGCCTTGCGCAATGTGTCCGGCATCACCTTGGGTGGTGCCGAAGGCGGGCAAATCGGCAACAACATCAACCTCAACGGTTTTTCCGCGCGTACCGATATTTATCTGGATGGCTTCCGTGATCGCGGGCAATATTATCGCGACACCTTTGCGCTGGATGAAGTGGAAGTGTTGATGGGACCGTCGTCGATGTTGTTCGGGCGTGGTTCAACCGGCGGCGTGATCAATCAGGTCACCAAGAAAGCCAATCTGAAACAGGCGACTGAAGTGTCCGCGTCGGTCACCAGCAATGGCCTGGTACGGACCACGGTTGATCACAATCAACCCTTGTCGGATACCTCTGCCGTGCGCATTTCGGCGATGGCGCAAGATGGTGCGGCGACGACCCGCAACCAGACCAATGTGCAGGATTTCGGCCTCGCCGGTTCTTACGTCACCGGGCTGGGAACGCCGCTTGAAATTACGCTGTCGGCGCTGGTGCAGCACAATCATGATCAGCCCGATTACGGCGTGCCGGCCCTCAATGGCCATCCGGTCAATGTTGATCGCAACACCGCCTACGGTCTCAATTCCGACCGTACCAATCAGGACGTGGTTGCGCTCGGCGCCGGCGTCAAATACAAGATCACGCCGGATGTGACCTTGCGCAATCAGACCCAATTCAATTACGTCCATACCAATGCCGTGGAAACCGCACCGAACACGCTTGGCACGGTGTCGGGTGCCGGCTTTGCGGTGTTGCCGGTAACCGGGGTCAGCAACCTGCCGCTGGGCAGTCTGTTCGTGCGGGCACAAAGTCATGACCGCGATATTCGCGATTACTCGATTTTCAATCAGACCGAACTGGCGGCCAAGGTCACTGCCGGCGGCATCAAACACGATCTGCTGTTCGGCGTCGAAGTCGGGCACGATGGCTACGACAATCAAGCCTACTATCGCAATGGCAGTTGCAATGGCGTGGCACTGACCGGCGCGTCGTCACCGACCAGCGGCTATGTCGACTGCATCCCGGCGATCAATCCGGTCTACAGCGCCGCCGGCAGCAGCGCGGTGAGCCAGGCCGGCAATCATGCCAATGGTTCGGCCAATACCATTGCCACCTATGCCAACGACACCATGGAGCTGAGCAAGCAATTCAAGCTGGTGACCGGCTTGCGCTTTGACCGGTATGTGGCCAGCGTCAGCAACTCGATCAATTCGTTGAATACGCCGACCGTGGCGAAAAATACCACCATCGCTGCCGCCGACCAAACCATCAATTTCTGGAGCGTGCGTCTGGGCGGCATCTGGCAACCAACAGCGGCGCAATCGTATTATCTGTCGTACGGCACTTCGTTTGATCCGTCGCTGGAACAATTGGTCGGCACCTCCGGCCAGCAAAATCTGGCACCGGAAAAGAACCGTTCGTATGAACTTGGCGGCAAGTGGGATCTGGCTGACAGTCTGGCGCTGAATGCCGCGATTTTCCAGATCACCAAGGAAAATGCGCGCAGCCAGGTGAGCACCGGCGTCTATGTGCTGGATGGCACGGTGCGCGTCAACGGCGCCCGCGCCGGCGCTACCGGTCGCATCAACAAGAAGTGGCAAGTCGCGGCCAGCTACACTTACCTCAACGCTCAGGTGATTCAGGCATCGGCGGTCGATGGCACGCTCGGCATGACGCCGGTCAACACGCCGCGCAACACGCTGACTACCTGGACTACCTATGAAGTGGCGCCGCACTGGGAACTCGGCGGTGGTGCCACCTACATGTCGCAACGCTTCGCCAATCCGACCAACACCGTGCAGGTCGGCGGCTATACCCGCTGGGATGCGACGCTGGCCTATACCCAGCCAAAATATGATGTGCGGCTGAACCTGTTCAACCTGACCAACAAAATGTATTACGATGCACTGATTCAATCCGATGGCGGACGCTCGGTGCCGGGTACCGGCCGTACCGCAATGCTGTCGGTCAACTATCGTATGTAATGTGACGGAAACCACCCATGCTGATTGCCATCCCGAAAGTACTCGACGCCACGCAACTGGATGCGGTGCGTCAATTGCTGGAGCAGGCCGGACCGGCATGGGTGGACGGGCGTATCACGGCCGGTTATCAGGGCGCCGGCGTCAAGTTCAATCAGCAGATCGATGAACGTTCGCAGGTGGCGCAGCAATGTCAGGAAATCATCCTGAGTGCGCTCGAGCGGCATCCGCGCTTCATCAGCGCGGCGTTGCCGAATCTGGTGTATCCGCCGATGTTCAATCGCTATGGCGAAGGCATGACGTTCGGCGCACACGTCGACGGCAGCGTGCGGATTCATCCGCACAATGGCCGCAAGTTTCGCACCGATGTGTCGGCCACGTTGTTTTTGTCGCCGGCCTCATCTTACGATGGCGGCGAATTGCAGATCGATGACACTTACGGTTCGCACAGCGTCAGGCTGGAAGCCGGCGATATGGTGATCTATCCTTCCACCAGTCTGCATCAGGTCACGCCGGTCACGCGCGGCGTGCGTACCGCCTGTTTTTTCTGGGTACAAAGTCTGGTGCGCGATGATGGTCAGCGCAGCATGTTGTTCGACATGGACAACGCGATTCAAAAACTCAACCAGACCAACGCCGACGAGATTGCGCGGCGCACACTGATCGGTTGTTATCACAATCTGTTGCGGCAATGGAGCGATACCTGAACGCGCATCAGTTGCGCGCATAAGGCACACTGGACACCGGGGCCGCCGGTAATTGCCGCCAGACCCGGATAGTGTGGCCGCATCAGGCTGCCGGCGTCGCCTGCAAGACGCCGCGCCGCACCTGATCACGTTCGATCGATTCGAACAGCGCCTTGAAATTGCCTTCGCCAAAACCGTCATCGCCCTTGCGCTGAATGAATTCGAAGAACACCGGACCCAGCACCGTATTCGAAAAAATCTGCAACAGCAGGCGCTGGCCATTTTCACCGGTGGTGCCGTCGAGCAGAATGCCGCGCGCCTGCAACTCGGCGGTCGGTTCACCGTGGCCCGGCAAACGGCCTTCCAGCATTTCGTAGTAAGTCGCCGGCGGCGCCGTCATCATCGGTACTCCGGAAGCGCGCAACTGGTCGAGCGTGCTGATCAGATCATCGGTGTACAACGCAATATGCTGAATCCCTTCGCCATTGAACTGCATCAGGAATTCTTCAATCTGGCCCGAGCCGCGCGACGATTCTTCGTTGAGCGGAATGCGGATCATGCCGTCCGGCGCGGTCATGGCCTTGGATGTCAGACCGGTATATTCACCCTTGATGTCGAAGTAACGGATTTCGCGGAAGTTGAACAGTTTCTCGTAGAACGCCGCCCAGTAACTCATGCGGCCACGGTAGACGTTATGCGTCAAATGGTCGATCAGCTTGAGGCCCGCGCCTTGGGGATGACGATCAACGCCTTCGAAGAATTCGAAATCGATGTCATAGATCGACTTGCCTTCTTCATAGCGGTCGATCAGGTACAACGGCGCGCCGCCGATGCCCTTGATTGCCGGCAGATGCAATTCCATCGGCCCGGTCGGAATTTCCAGCGGCTGCGCACCCAGTTCCAGTGCCCGGGCATAAGCCTGATGCGCATTCTTGACGCGGAACGCCATGCCACAGGCAGACGGCCCGTGTTCGGCAGCGAAGTAAGAGGCGAGGCTGCGCGGTTCGTTGTTGACGATGAAATTGATGGCGCCCTGACGGTACAGCACCACGTCTTTGGAGCGGTGTTTGGCGATCTTGCTGAACCCCATGCTTTCAAATACCGGTTCCAGCACGTTCGGCTGCGGCGACGCGAATTCGACGAATTCAAAGCCGATCAGGCCCATGGGATTATCAAAAAGGTCAGACATGATGCGTGCTCCTGGATCAATTTTATTGTTGCGCCGCGCATTGCTGCGCAGCGGTCGGCGGTTGGCTTGAAATTGCGATGTCACTGATTGGAGTTTAGTGCGTATTTGTAGATTATTGTGCGCGTTATTGTGTTTGTTAGTTAATTTTTATGCGCAAATAATATGATTTGTTGTGTTTTTGTGCGTAAATATCATTCAAGCGCGCCGCCGATATGCATCGCGTTGCAGGCAGCAATGCGCATCGCAAGGCCGGCTGCGGATGCGGTGATGCACGGGAATGCCGATACTTGTCATTTTGATTATTTTCATCGACGGCTGCCTTGCTTGCGTTTCCTGTAGCCACTACCTATACTCGCGGGCATATTTGGGGCCGGCTGCAGCATCGTACTGCGGCAGCAATCAGTGATAAACAATACAGGCCGGATGCATGGCGAATTTGAAGCGAGCAATACTTATTTCCGTTCTGGGATGTTGGTCATGGCCGGCGCATGCCGAGGTGAAACACCTCATCAGTGCCGAACTGGCGGTGCCGGTACCAGCCGAATTCGGGCTGCAATTCCAGGGCAAGCTGCAAGGCAAGGTCAAAAGCGTCCGTCTCGATTCGCCCTGCAACAATCTTGGCGGCGGCGAGTGCGGTGCCGCCAACCGCTTGCAGCAAGTGATCACTTATGACGACCAGCAGCGCTTGTCGACGGTGCGCCAGACCGCGACCTTCACTTCTCAGGGGCCGTCATTTCAAAAAACCGAGATGGTGTTGTTTACCTACGATGAACAGGCTCGCTATCCGAAGGAATTGTTCCGCCAGTACGAAGACGGCGCAATCGTGATGAGCACCTACGAGCGCGACCGGTTCGGCAATATCCGTACGATTCGCCAGGGCGACGTGTTGTATCGCTATGCCCTCAACAGCAGCGCCGACGGCAGCGATACGGCAGAGCTGGTGCGTGAAGGGCCGGCCCCCGCGCAGGCCGGTGTGCGACGGGTATTCAAGGGCGGCCGCGAAATCAGACGCATCAGAACCGGCAATGCCAGCACCGAGATCGCCGGCATCGATGCCGCACTCAATACGTTTGCGCGGGGCCAGACCGAAGCCGATATCGTCTGGGGTTTTCATCCCGGCGGCAATCTGGCCAAGCAAGCCACCGCGCAGGAAATCCTGTATTTCAGTGATGACCCCCGACTGTTGCCGCAAGCCAGGCGGCTGCGTGCCGGCGCCGGCAGTGATGGTCCCTATGTCGCCAGTTTCTGGCGCAACTACCAGACCGATGCCCGCGGCAATTGGGTCATGCGCGAGCGTTGTGACAACAGTGCGGCCGATGCCGCGCCGGTGTGCGTCAATGAAATTCGCGAGATTGCCTATTTTTGATATATCGGGATGATGCGTCATTGCTGACGCATCATCCCGGATCGCAAGGGGCCGGATTTAAAACGCGTATTCCACCGCCAGCCGGTTTTGCCAGTAGTTGCGGCTTTGGCCCGGTTGCGATTGCAAGGCAATGAAATTGGTGACGGTCAGATTCTTGAGTGCGCCGCCCGGTTTGTAAATCGCATACGCCAGATATTCGGACTGACGAATGCTGTCCGCAGCAGCGCTGCTCTTCAAATCCATATACGAATAGCGACCGCCGATGAACCACTGCGCGTTGAGGGCACCGTTCACATCGAAGGCATAGGCGTTGCCGGCGCCCAGATCTTGCGTGCTCGACAGGAACGGTTGAGCGTACAGCGGACCGGAACCGACATAGTGAGCATACGGCGTGACCAGTGCGCCGTTGCCGTAGGAAGTGCTGTCCGGTACGATGCGGTCATAGCCGAGACTGGCGGTGATGGAATTCTTTTTGGCTCCGACCTGCACACCATAGACCCGGCTGCGGATATTGCCCAGCATTTCACGACCGCTGCCGTTTTCATAAAACAGTTGGGCGCCGATGAAGGGTTTGATGTCGCCTTCCTTTTGCGCTACCTGGCCTTCCAGATACGTCAGGTTGGCGTAGTCGAGATAAGTCATGTTCCA
This sequence comes from Herbaspirillum autotrophicum, assembly GCF_001189915.1. Lineage (GTDB taxonomy): Bacteria > Pseudomonadota > Gammaproteobacteria > Burkholderiales > Burkholderiaceae_D > Herbaspirillum > Herbaspirillum autotrophicum. Next base: position 78,247 of record NZ_LFLS01000017.1, on the reverse strand, counting down.
CGCCTGACCTTTCAATATCACTGAGTCGAGTGCCCAGCTACGCTCGCCGCCCACGCCCCAGAACCCGCTGGTTTCCTGAGTACCGATCAGGGAGCCATAGTCGATCTTGCTGTTGTAGGTAGTTTGCCGGGTAAACGTATTGTCGATATACGACTTGTAGCGATACATGCGGAATGCCGTGACGTAATTGTCGGCATCACCGTAACGCGCGGTGACACCCTGGAACAGTTGCGGTGCCATGCGCCAGTCATAGGTGCCGGCGAACGGAACTTCCAGTTGTTGGTTGCCGAGCGTGATATCGAATTTTTCGTGTTGCCATTTCAAATAGGCCTCGCCCATGGCGGTGACGTTCGGTCCCAGATAGCCGTCGACTTTGGCCGGATCGCTGGCATGGCCGATGCCGCGCTGGATGAAACCGCTGACGCCGGCGGAAAAGCCATTGAAGGTGGCGGTCGTGAAACCGAGCTTGCCGCCATAGCTGACGGTGTCTTGATCAATCGATGAAAAGAAGTTGTTGTGAGTAGAAAAGTAAATCATGCGCACATTGCCGCCGACTTTTCCTTTGCTGAACATCTCCGCGAAGGTGGCCGCCTGATTGTCGCCGGCACTGTTGTCTGTGGCGGCATCGGCGGCCTGCGCCAGCAACGGCTGGCAAGTGCCGGCGGCGATGGCGGCCGCGATGATGAACGGGGTTGTTGCGGGTACCTTCAAACTGAATTTTTTCATATCCGTGGCGTCCTGATTGAATTGGGGCTGGCCCGGCCAGCGTCTGCTGCGCTGTGCTCAGGCAGCATGCATGCTGCGTCGGGCAGCTTGCATGCGGGCTGGTCTCCTGATTTCCGCGGCTTGGCCGCACCTGCTTCTGTTGCCGGTTGCACTCCTGTTCTGATGGTGTTGATCAAACATCAGGGCGCAGGCAGCCGGCGCCGCGATGCGATCACGGCGGCCATGGTGCGGCAGCGCACTGACACGAAGAAGACGCCGATGCGAAAGGAGATGCGGCCGTCAGCGGCGCGCAAGAATCCCCCGGCGCGGCATGCAGCCGCGCACAACATGGAGACGGTGTCGGGGTGGGGCAGGTGGCGCTCAGGGGCCGTGAATCAGCGTACTCGGCATCATGGATCCAGTTCGCGGTAGTCCGGCAACACGCCGGTGTGAAATTGGCCGTTGCGAATCAGGCGACGGTCACTTTGAGGGCGGGCACAGGCTTCGGCGCTGTCGCGCGCGCGCAGCACCACCAGTTCTGCCGGGCAGCCTGGCCGCAACACGCCATCCCACGCCAAATGCATCGCCTGCGCTGGTGTGCTGGTAATGGCATGACTCCAGCGCAATGCCGGGTCGGACAGGTGTGCCGCATAAGCAGCCAGCGTCAGTGCCTGCCACGGATCGAGATCACCGAACGGGAAAAATGGATCGCGGTTGTTATCCGAGCCCAGCGCCACTGGAATGTTGCGGGCCGCAATTTCATGTATCGGCATCAGGCCACGCAAGCGTGGCGTGCGCGCAGTGCCGGCAATGTGCGGCAAGCGCATGCGGTCTTGCAGGTGCAGATTGGTTTGCGGCAGGCTGACCAGCGTGATGCCGGTGGCCGCCAGCAAATCGAGAATTTCATTGCGGCGATGCTCTGGCGCAATTGCCAGGGCACAGCAATGGCCGCAGACGATACGCTTGCCATTGCCGTATTTTTTTGCCAGCGCGGCGATAGCGAAAATGCCTTCGGTGTTGTCGAGCAAGTGTTCGTCGACATGAAAATCGAGCGCCAGATCATATTGCAATGCCAGCCGGAACAAGCGATCCAGCACTTGTGGCGAACCAGCGCCAGGATACACGAAAGCGCCCAGTGCACCGCCACTGGCGGCCACGGTACGGGCGATGCGCTCGCTGACATCGGAGTCGGCATGCAGTGCCAGCGTGTTCAGGGCACTGAACTGAAGCGCGATCTTGTCGCGCCATTCGGTGCGCAATTCACTGATCACTTCCCACGCCAGCGGCGTCTCGGGCGCCGTCCAGTCGATATGCGTGCGCAATGCGCGGGTGCCGTAAGCGTAAGCGCTGCGCAATGAAAATTCCATGCGTTGCCGCAGATCGTCGCGGGTCCAGCGGTGCTGATCGCTGCCGGCGGCATCAATGGCTTCCAGCAACGAACATTCGAGCGCATTCAGGCGCGGGCCGATATGGCTTTTATCCAGGTGAGTATGCACATCAACCCAACCCGAAAAAATCAATCCCTGCTGCACATCGAGCACCGGTGCATTGCATTCGGCGGCCGTTGGTGCGCGCCCGGCGAAGGCGGCGATCTTGCCGTCCTCGATATACAGCGCCAGTTCGGCCACGGCGCTGCCGCCAACGGCATGGCGCACCTGCAACGCTGGTTCCAGCAAGGCCAGCGGCACGCGCGCCCGATCCAGCCAGTAAGCGCTGGCAGTCAAAGCGGCGGGCCAGGTCGGACACGTCGGCATGGTTTTCCCCGGGCTGATGCGGTCAGAGGTCCAGCACCAGACGACCAGTGCGGGAGCGGGCGCAGCATAGTGCTACCTTGCTGTCGCGTTCTTTCTTGCTGAGACAGTAATCGCGATGTTCCGGCAGGCCCTCGAGATAGGGCGTGACACAGGTACCGCAGACACCTTGTTCGCATGAGGTCAGAATATCGATGCCGTTATCCAGCAACACCTGCGCAATGCTGTCGCTGCTGCCGACAGTGAATACCTGACCGCTGCTGGCAATGCTGACTTCGAATGGCCGGTCGCCGTCTTCATGCAATACCGCGGCGGCAGAAAAATATTCCAGATGCACTTGTTCTTCAGGCCATGCCGAGGCGGCGGCGCGTACCGCGTCCATGAAACCTTGCGGGCCGCACATGTACAAATGGGTGCCGGGTGTCGCTGCTGCCAGCAATGCAGTCAGGTCAATACGGGCCTGCACATCATCAATGCCGGCATTGTCGAAGTGATAGCGAATGCGATCACGCCAGGGCGCCTCACGCAACTGCGCGGCAAACGCCAGATGATCCGGTGAACGGGCAAAGCAGCACAACAGAAAGTCTTTGCCGTCTTGCCACAGCGCCCGCGCCATGGCCAGCATCGGCGTCAAACCGATACCGCCGGCCAGCAACAGATGTGCAGTGGCATCGGCAGTCAGCGCGAAGTTGTTGCGCGGTGCACTGATCTGCAGCACGTCGCCGGCCTTTACCTGTTCATGCAGCCAGCGCGAACCGCCGCGCCCGGGATTTTCCCGTTTGACGCCGAGTACATAGCGCTGCCGTTCCGAGGGCGCATTGCATAACGAGTATTGGCGCACTCCATGCAGACCGGTGGCGACGTCAATATGCGCACCAGCCGTGAATGGCGGCAATGCAACATCTGTCAGCGGCGTCAGTTCGAACGACGAGATCTCATCGGTCTGGCGCGTAATGACGCTGACCCGGACCGACAGTGGTGTATGCAGATCAACACTCATGCGAAACTCCCGGTTGCTTGCGGCAAATAGGCGGTGGCTTCCACCTCGACCAGAATGCTGGCCGCCGGCAACATGGCCGGGACTTCCACCACCGTCGACACCGGCGGGTCATTCGGAAAAAAGCTGTTGCGCACCCGGCTGTATTGCGGGTAGTCGCGCAGATCGCGGAAATACTGCACCAGTTTGAAGACATCGTTCATGCTGCCACCGGCCTGTTCCAGCGTGCTGCGGATGCGATCCAGCACATACCAGGATTGCGCCCGGATCGGACCTTCGCGGATATCCACTGAAAATTCGCCGGTGCGCCCCAACTGGTGCGCGACGTCATCCGGAATATCGGCATACCCCTGCACGATGCGGCCGGCATCGGGATTGACGGCAATGATGCCGGACAAGAATATGAAATCGCCGCGTCGCTTGAAGGCAGCGTAACGTGCGAGTGGTTTGGCGATGGCTTCACTCATCTGATTCTCCTGCTTTTGTGATTCATGGAATGCATTGTTGCGTTTGCCGCCTGCTGTCCGTGGCATGGCAGCAGGCCCGACACTGGCTTATTGCTTGCTCAGCTTTTTCTTCAGATCCAGCCCCAGTCCTTTGTTGACGAAGCGGGTATCGATCACCAGATTCAGATCGACGTCCTGTTGCTTGTACAAACCGCTCTTGACCATTTTTTCGTAAAAGTCATTGATGCGCGCCTGACTCATGGTGCCAATCCCCTTTTCCAGGGCATCACCGGAATCGAGCAAACCGATTTCACGAATCTTGGCGACTTCGCGATCGATCTTTTCATCGGTCATTTCCGGATTGGCTTTCTTGATCAGGGCATAGGCAGCAGTGTGGTCGCCATACATGAAGTTGTACCAGCCGATGATCGATGCTTCGACAAACCGGCGCACCACATCGGGTTTGTTCTTGGTCATGTCGGCGCGGGTTTCGATGCCGTTGGCATACGTGCTCCAACCGGCATCAGCCAACAGGAACACTTGCGGTTTGACGCCGGCGGCTTCGGCATAAATCGGTTCGGCATTGACGAACACTTGCTGCACCACTGCTTTGTCGGCCAGGAATTGCGCCAGGCTGTAGTTGTACGGGCGCAGTTGCTCATCCCTGAAGCCGTGCGTTTTCTTCATCCATTGCCAGCCGGCGAACTGCATGTCCTTGCCGATCAGAATGGTCTTGGCGCGGGTCAGGTCGTTGAAGTTTTTGTAGCCGGCATCGGCATGCGCCATCAATCCTTGCGGATCTTTCTGGAACATCGCTGCGACCCACACTGTCGGCACCCGGTTCTTGATATTGTCGAAAGCTTGCAGCAGATTGCCGCCCATCAGGAAATCCAGTTTTCCGGCTGACAGCAGCGGGCGATTGTTGACTTGCGGACCGCCTTGCTGGATATCGACTTCCAGACCGTACCTGGCATAGGTGCCGTCAGCCACGGCCTGATAGTAGCCGCCGTGACTGCCCTGGGCACGCCAGTTGGTACCGAAACTGACCTTGTCCAGCGCCAGTGCCGGAGTGCTTGCTGCGGCCGAGAAAAATACGCTTGCTGCCAACACCACGTGTTTCAACTTGATCATGCGGGTCTCCTGATTTTATAAGGTGTGCTGCACTCAGTTCTGACGGGCCATGCTCTGATCCCAGCCGCGTGTCTTGCCGGGATTGAGCAAGCCATACGGATCGGCCAGTTTTTTGAATTCGATTTGCAAATCGTCGATTTCCTTGATGCCGCCATCTTCAATGGTGACCACGTGCGGATCGAAGATGGCGCAGCCGTTCTGTTCCAGATACGCCATCACTTCATACAAGCGCTCGGCAGTGCTGAAGCGCACCAGCGGAATGCCGAAGCATTGATAGGCATCCGACTGTCGGGCAAATTCGTGATGCCAATAGACTTCATCGCCGAAATGTTCAGCAAAACGCTGGCACAGGTCGGGGTCGAGCGGCGATGGCATGGCATATTGCAAATAGGTGCGTTGCTTGTCGACCTTGATGGCATGCAGCGTGGTGTGGTTGTAGGCGCACTCGTAGGCCGGCGGCAATTCTTGCTGTTCCAGTTCCGTCGCGCTCATGCACAGCGATTCGCGACCACCGTGTGCCAGCGCCAGCTGGCGATAGGCGGTCAGCGATTGCGGTGCGACCATGGCAAACACGGCGTCGCGGTCAGCCGGGAAATGTTCGCCCAGCAATTCTTCGTAATACGGCGCGAAATTGCGGTCGACCGAGGTCAGCAAAAACAGATCGAGTTCCGGTGTGCTGGCTGCTTTGCAAAAACGCAGGGCATCGGTGTAGTGGTCGAACAGCATGATGTTGTGCTGCCAGTCGAACGCGGGTTTGATGCACAGTTCCAGTTCGGTGATGATGCCGTTGGTGCCGTAGGCGTGATGCACTTTTTGAATGTCGGCGCCGAGCAACTCGATGATGCGCGGTTCCGGCTCCACCGTGACGACGCGGATTGCCGTGACATTACCGGCATCTTTCAAGGCGCCATTGCGGATCGAGCCGACGCCGAGCGAGCCGCCGGCGATGAAGCCGCCGATGGTGGCAATGCGCAATGTCGACGGGAACATCAGCAATTCCTGTCCTTGCTCCTGCACCGCTTCCAAAACCTTGGCGATACGGGCACCGGTTTGCACCCGCACCGAACCGGGACGGATGGCGAGCACCTGATTCAGTTCGGTCGTATCCAGAATCACGCCGCCGGCCAGCGGCACGCACTGGCCGTAATTGCCGGTGCCGGCACCGCGAATCGTCAGCGGAACACGCCAGCGCGCGACTGCCGCCGCCACCCGGATCACTTCAGCTTCAGTGCGTGGCATTACCACCAGATCACCGACGCAATCTTTCAATTGCTCATTCAGAATCGGGCTGTACCAGAAAAAGTCCTTTGATTTGGCGCGCACCTGATTGCCATTGAGCAAAATCCTGATGCCATCCAATTCTGCCGCAAAGCGGCTCCAGTCGATTTCTCGCTTGGTCATGCTGTTTCTCCTTGTGGGTGATGCCTTGTTGATACCCTATTTATGACTTGGGAGGGCGCTTACATTTCGCCGCTCAGTTCGCTTTCATGCCAGCCGCTCAATACCAGTTTGGAAATCCAGTTGAACAGCAGGAAGATGGCGATGCCGCATACCGATACCAGCACCAGTCCGGCAAACATTTTGGGAATTTCATTGCGGAAGCTGGCTTCCAGAATGCGTGACGCCAGACCGGTTTCACGACCGGCAGCGCCGGCGGTGAATTCCGCCACCACGGCACCGATCAGGGCCAGGCCGCCGGCCACTTTGAGACCGGCCAGAAAGTAGGGTAGCGCGCTCGGAATCAACAGATAGCGCAGGCGCTGCCACGGCGTGGCGCGGTACAGAGAAAACAGATCGGACAGATTGCGGTCGGCGCTGCGCAAGCCGATCACGGTATTCGACAAGATCGGAAAGAAGGCCACGATCCAGGCGCAGATCAGCAATGCCGAAAACGTGCTGTCGCAATAGATCAGGATCAGCGGCGCGATGGCGATCACCGGCGTCACTTGCAGGATCACCGCAAATGGAAACAGACTGATTTCAACCCAACGCGACATGGCGAACAACATTGCCAGCAAGACGCCGCCGACCACCGCCAGGGCCAGCGACAGGAAAGTCAGCTTGAGGGTGAACAGCAAGGCTGCGAACAGCGAGTCCCAGTTTTCGAGCAGCGTGCGCAAGACCACGCTGGGTGCCGGAATGATGTAGTCCGGCACATGATTGATGCGCACCAGCAATTCCCACAAACCGATGGCCAGCAGCACCAGCACCGAGGGCACCACGATGCGCAGCAGTTTGTTGTTGCGGGCGCGGCGCGCTGCAGCCTGTGCCAGTTCTTGACTATTGTCGGCCAGACCGACCGCTTGCGTGTTGACGATGGTATTCATGCTATCTCCTTAGTGGTCGGCCAAATCGGTATCCATGGTGCGTTGCAGGGCGGCTGACGCGGTGCGACACAAGTCCATGTAATAGGCCGACTCACGGAAGGAGGCGTCACGTACCGGCGGCGCATCGACCGTGATTTCCTGAATCACCCGGCCCGGGCGCGGTGCCATGACGACCACGCGGTTGGACAGGTAAATCGATTCGTAGACACTGTGGGTGACGAAGATCACGGTGAACTGATGTTCGCGCCACAGACGCAGCACATCGTTGTTCAATTTCAGGCGGGTCATTTCGTCGAGCGCGGCAAATGGTTCATCCATCAGCAGTAGTCTGGGCCGGGTCACCATGGCACGGGCAATCGATACGCGCATCTTCATGCCGCCCGAAAGCTCGCGCGGATAAACATCGGCAAAACGGTTCAGGCCGACCATGGCCAATGCTTCGAGCACTCGCGGACGCGCTTCTTCAAGAGACATGCCGCGCATCTTGAGCGGCAGGTAGACATTCTTGAATACTGACGACCAGGGCATCAGCGTGGGTTCCTGGAAGACGAAGCTGATATCGCCGCTGCTGTTGTCGCTGTGATTGTGGTGTTGCGCATTCCATTCGATGGTGCCGCCGGAAATCGGCGACAGACCCGCAATCATGCGCAGTGCGGTACTTTTGCCGCAACCGGACGGGCCGAGAAAACTGATGAAATCGTGTTGTCCGACATCCAGCGTCATGCCGCTCAGGGCGATGGTGCCGTTGGCATATTTTTTATGGATGTTCTTGAGTCTGATGAGATTGGGTTGTTCCATGCCTGTCTCCTGTCTTTTTATGGGGGCGGCGCTGAACTCAGCACCAGGCTGGCTCATTGGCCAGCATGCTGAGCGGAGCCTGATCGATTTCCGCCAACAGTTCGACGAAGCGCACGGCGACATGTTCTGTCAGCGCATCGCCCTTGGCCTTGGTGGCAATCGAGGCATCGCCGCAGGCACCGTTCGGATTCATGTCATGGATTTGCCAGCCGATCTTGCCGCACGAGCGCAGTGACAGGTGGCGGTAGCGTTGCTCCATGTCTTCGGTCAGTGCGCTGAATTTTTCAGCATGTTGCATCGCCACCAACGCGGGGCGCATGCTCAGCATCAATGAGGTTTCGACATCGCCGGCGTGAATACCGTGCTGCATTTCATGGTCGGAAAACATCGCTTCGGGTTCACCAAAGCCGTACCAGTTGGAAGCCACTACCAGCATGCCGAAGCGTTGCCGCAAATCGCGGGCAACGATATCCATGATGGACATCTGGCCGCCATGACTGTTGAACAGCACCAGCTTCTTGACACCCGAGGCGGCGACACAGGCGCCGATTTCCATCCAGTTGCGGATCAGGGTTTCGGCCGACAGCGTCAGCGTGCCGGGATAACGCGCATGTTCATTGCTTTTGCCAATCGCCTGCGTCGGCAAAAAGACCGCCGGCAGAGTGGCCGGCAGATGACGGATCACGGCACTGACCATGCCATCGATGACGCTGGTGTCGACCGACAGCGGTAAATGCGGTCCATGCTGTTCGGTTGCGCCCACTGGCAAAACGGCGATCAGTTTGTCGCGCTCCAGTGCGGCAAACTCCTTGCTGGTGTATTCAGCCCAATAACGCTTGGTGAATCCTGTCATGTTGTCTCCTTTGAATGGACGGCTATCCTGTATCGGATGCATATATTTTTTTGTGTCTGGCGAGTGTAATGCAAAAATTGACCGATTGGTTAAACCGATTGATAAATTGTTTAAAAGCCGTACTGGTGGCGGCTTTTAGGTGTTGTTTTTAATTATTTTTTGGTTGTGCGCTGCGGCAGAGCGATGCTGTTTCCTGTGCTCGCCGGAGACTGCTTTTGGATGCCGGATTCTGGCCCGGAAGCAAATGCAGGAAGATTTTCAGTCAGCCGCCAGCGGGGGGATGCCGCAGCCGATCAGGATGAATTCGGTGAGCTCGGTAATGACGTGTTCGCGATCAAGTTGTTCGCCGTCCTTGAGCCGCATCATATAGCGCACCTGGGCATCGAAATCGGCGAAATGCTGGGTGACCGACCAGATGTGCATCATCAGCAACAGCGGGTCGAGCCTGCGCATCAAGCCGTCGCCCATCCATTTTTCAATGCAGGCCACGGCTTGCGTGTTGCGCTGCCGCGAACGCGTCAGCAAGGGCGTCAGCACGGTTGCGCCTTGCATCACTTCGCGCGCGTAAATGCGCGACAGCAGTGGCTGTTCGAATGAAAACAAGAGTTTTTTACGGATGTAATCGGTCAGCACGGCGCGTGGTCCGAGATCGACATCGCTCAGCGAAAATACCTTGATCCAGTCCTCGATGACTTGCTTGAGGACTTCTTCGTACAACTGATCCTTGCCGACGATGTAATAGTGCAATTGCGCTTTGGACAGGCCGGCGCGCTCAGCGATGGCCTGGGTCGATGTGGCAGGGAAGCCGTTTTCGGAAAATTCGACAATTGCCGCCTGCATGATGTCGGCCATGATTTCGTCGCGCGAACGCTTGTTTTTGCTTTCGACCTGCTTGACCACGTGTGCGTCCTTTTTATAATGACCGGCGTTTCCGGTGATTCTAATGCGGCAATGGCCGTTTGGGGGAAAACCGACCGTGACTGGTTGGCTTGCGTGGTGTCGATTTTACATTCCCGGCGGCGCTGTGGCTGATTTGCTCAACGGTTGGCTGGTCGCCTGCCGCGAAAGTGACCGCCTCTGGTCGTCCGGCAACGATGGCGTGCATGGTGTTGACGGCACCTCAGAACCTGATTTCACTGGGCCTGACTTGCGAGCGCCTGCCGGTCAGCAAAAGGTATTCGCCGGCGGCTATAATACGCGCCATGAAATTGATACTCCTCGTTTTGCCACTGGCAATTTTCGCCTCATCGGCAGCAGCCAAAAACAGCAAGCTGATTGATGAACTCGCCAACTCGATCCATTCCTTCACCGATGTGGCGCCCGCCGACCAACGCGTCGACAGCGCATTTTCGCCGGATGGCGGCAGTGAGCGGCTGATCCTGAAAGTGATCAACGCCGCGCAGCAACAGATTCGTCTGGCTGCCTATTCCTTCACGTCGCCGGGTGTGGTCAAAGCATTGATTGCCGCCAAAAAGCGCGGTGTCGATGTGGCCGTGCTGGCGGATGACAAAGGCAACCGGCGTCCTGCCAGTATTGCCGCATTCAATCTGCTGGTGAATGCGGATATCCCGGTGCGCCTGATTGCAAAGTATGCGATCCATCACGACAAATACATCATTGCCGATCAGCGCCATGTGCAGACCGGCAGTTTCAACTACAGTCAGGCAGCGGCGCGTTCAAACAGCGAGAATGTACTGGTGCTCTGGAATAATCCGGAGCTGGCAGCGTCCTATCTGCGCCACTGGCAATCACGCTGGGCACAGGGAACGACGTTCAGTTCGACGTATTGAGGCGGCGCTGGCTGGTGGTCGCGGACCGGGAATGTCATATGGTGCGTCGTTGCCGGTGATCCGCCAGCGGCAGCGTGACCACGACCTGCAAGCCGCTGCCATCTGCACCATCTTCCAGCGTGATCTGACCCCCGTGCTGCACTACCACCGATCTGGCAATCGCCAGGCCGAGACCGCTGCCGTTCTGGGTTTGATCGGTGATGCGGAAGAAGCGGTCGAACACGCGTTCTCGTAACGAGACCGGAATACCGGGGCCCTGATCAATGATGCGCAATTCGGCGCTGCCGGTGGTGGCCGGCTGACCGCGTTGTGCCGGCAGGCGACGCAATTGAGCGCTCACGCTGCCTTGCGCCGGGCTGTACTTGATGGCGTTCTCCACCAGATTGTCAATCAGCGACACCAGATTTTCCGGTCTGCCGAGGATGATCACATCGGCATCGGCATGCAATTCGAGTTCCACCCGACGGGCATTGGCCAGCGGCGACAGAATTGCCAGCCGGTCTTGCAGCAATTGATCCAGCACGACTTTCTCGGCGCCCGGTTGGGCACTGGTATCGCTGCGCATCAGCAACAACAGTTGCGCCACCAGCCGGGTGGCGCGATTGCTGCTGCTGACGATGCCGCTGAGCAAGGCACGCTGATTGTCATCGGCAGTCTGACTTTGCAACGCTTCGACATTGACTCGCATGGCTGCCAGCGGCGTGCGCAATTCGTGGGCGGCGTCGGCAATGAAGGCCCGTTCGCGCGCGGCGCTTTCATCTACGCTGTGCAACAAGGTATTGATGCTGTCGACCATGGCACTGAGTTCTTCGTGCTCGGGCCGGAACGACAGCGGCGCCAGATTGTGCGGTCCGCGTGTTGCGACTTCCTGCACCACCCGCCGCCACGGACGCAGCGCGACCCGGATCGACAACCATGCCGGCAGCAACAGAAACGGCAGGCTGATGATCAGCGGGATCAGATAATAGCCGCGGGAGTTGAATGTGACGAACACGTTCCAGGAGTCGGCCGGGATGACAATCGTGGCGCGGGCGTCGGTGGTGGCCGATTTGATGGTCCGATAACGCCAGCGCGAACCGTTGATGGTGGTGGTCTGGATGGTGTCGAGAATTTCGGTATTGATGCCGGACGGCGTGTTTTCGGATTGATACAGCAGCTTGCCGTGGCCCGAGACGATCAGCGAGGAACTGTCGTCAAGGATTTCCTTGTCGCCGTATTCGTCGCGCAAGGTGAGGTCGATGATATGCAAGATCTTGCGTTGTCCTGACGGCTCTTCAGTCGCATTTTCCGCTACGCTGAGCAGCGTCTGGTAAATCCGGGAGGCATTGAGCAGGCCGGCGCTGCGGCCGCTTTCATAAACCACGTAGCCGATAAACAGACTCCATAACAGTGTCAGTAACAGCATTTGTGCGATCAGTACGCGCCGTACCAGCGTTGGTCGCCGTACCCGTTGCCACCATCTTGTCATCATTTTTTTGCGTTCCCGGATTCGGCCTGCTGGTCAATCACATAACCGACTCCGCGCACGGTGCGGATATAGCCGTCGCCGATCTTGCGGCGCAGGTTGGTCATGTGCACATCCAGGGTATTGCTGGCGTTGCTCTGGCCGCCCGGCAAGGCCTGCTCTTCCAGGATGCGGCGGGTGACGACGCGGTCGGTACGCATCAGCAGCGTTTTGAGCAAGGTGTATTCGCTGGCGGTTAACTCTACCGGGCGACCCTGTACGCTCACGCGGCGGGTCGGTGCATGCAGCGACAAGCCGCGCAATTCCATGGTTTCGCCATCAAAGCCGAAACTGCGGCGCGCCAGCGCCCGCACGCGTGACAGCAACTCCGCCAGCACGAAGGGCTTGACCAGATAGTCATCGGCGCCGCTGTCGAGCCCGCGCAGCCGGTCTTCGACCGAATCGCGGGCGCTCAGGATGATGACCGGCATGGCCAGGCGCTCACGCCGCAACCGGCTCAGCAAGTGCAAGCCGTCACCATCCGGCAATGCCAGATCGAGCAGCACCAGATCACAGGTATCGGAATCCAGATGGCGGGCGGCGTCGTCCAGCTGGCGCACCCAGACGACATCGATGCCTTGATCGCTCAAGGCGATGCGGACACCGTTGCCGAGATCAAGGTCATCTTCGATCAGCAATATTTTCATGGAAATTCTTTCAGGAATGCATTTCACCGCGAGATGAAATGCGGTCCGGTTTTATCAGTTGCGCTATTAGAACACCCTATTGTGAAGAAAGGCTGAAGAGCATGACGGTGGCGGATCTTCAGCAAAAATTCAGGTAAACCCAAGCTGTTCTTCATGCCGCACGCGGATACTGATTGAGTGCGATGCCTGCCGGTGCAGGGCATCGCCGGTACAGGAGTCTGACGTGAAAAATTATTGTTTTGATAAATATTGTCGGATTGGTAAAAACATGGCGCTGACCGCCGGCGTTGTGGCGGGGACGACATTGCTGGCAATCGGCATGCTGATCGTGATTGGCATGCTGTATCTGCCACCGGTAAATTTGAATTGAATGAGTGAAGCAATGGATGATTTGATCATGGTGACCGGTGCTACCGGATTTCTCGGTGGTGCGCTGGTAGTGGAGGCAATCCGACGCGGCATGGCGTCGCGTTTGCTGTTATTGGTACGGGCCGATGATCCGCGTCTGGGTTGGGCCAGGCTGAGCGGCAATTTGCGCTTGCTTGGCGCCAGTGACGCGGAGTTGGCGCAACTGGGCTGGCAACAGGTGTTGTTTGCCGATCTCAATGCGTTGACGCAGGTCGCTGATGACGGGCGTCTGGCGCAAGTGGCGGTAGTGATTCATTGCGCTGCGCTGGCTACGTTTTCGGAGCACCCGGGGTTGGAAAAGATCAATGTCGATGGCACGCTGGAGTTGGCGGCATTGGTGCATGACCGGCCACGGCTGCGGCGGTTTCTGTATGTCGGCACCGCCATGGCGTGCGGGCGGCGCGCCGATCCGCAGCACGGTATCGCTGAATCCATGGCGTTGCCGCTGGCGCCTGAGTCGCACCTGGTGCCGTATACCCGCAGCAAGGCACTGGCCGAATCGATGTTGCGCAAGCGTTTCCCTTCGCTGCCGCTGGTGGTGGCGCGGCCGTCCATCATCGTTGGTCATACCGTGCTCGGGTGTGCACCGTCGCAAAGCATCTTCTGGGTGTTTCAGGTGTGGCAATCGCTGCGCGTACTGACCGCCAAACTGGATGATCGCATCGATGTGGTGCCGGTGGACTGGTGCGCGGCAGCGTTGCTGCATCTGGCGCTGAAGCCGGCGCTGGCGCATGCGGTTTATCATTTGTCGGGCGGGGAATCCGGCAGCCGTTCGTTTCGCCAGATCGGCCGCGCACTGGCTGCTGCCGACATCAGCGATGAAGGCCGGCAGGCGGCGGAGATCGGGTACGAATATATCAGCGTCGATGAAATACGTTTGCTGGTGCCGTGCATCCGCAGCCGCATTCCCGATTGCAATCCGCGTTTGCTGGTGCGGGCGCTGGCGCTGTACGGCGAGTTCGCGCGACTGGCCTATGTATTTCATAACCAGCATCTGCAAGAGGAAGGAATGTCGCCGGCACCGCCGCTGACGGACTATATCGGGGCGTGCGTCAGCAGCACCCGGCATATTTCCATTTCCAGCCAGATGAAATGGGATTTCAAGTAGGAGGGGGTCGCAGCGTCTTGCTCGCTTGCCGGGATGTCGCATCGCTGGTGCCGTGTTTGATGAACAACCAAATAATGAGGCGACGGCGACCACGATCAGGCCGGTAATGGCGAGTTGCAGGTTCCTGAGCCAGATGGCACCGGCCAGCATCAGGATTCCCATCGCCAGCGGAAGCCATATGCCGAGTACGGTCAGTAGCAGCGAAAATATTTTCTTCATGGATATAGTCGGGCACCGGGCCAAGGATGAGGTGACTGACGATTTTGCATGAAATTTTCTCTGCTCCGGTTCTTTTTTGTGATTTTGATCCGGTCATGGTGGCGCGACATGTTGTACCCTATGGCAGATGACTGGCGCCGCAACGTGGTGGCGCCGGCATCCTTTTGATCTGGAGAAAGGGACGCCATGAGCGCTTCAAAACCGGGCGATTCTGAAAAAAGATCGTTTTTCGCCACCCTGCAGGCTGTTTTCTGGTCGTTCGTCGGCTTGCGCCGCCGTGCCGATTATGAAAAAGACGCAACCTCCTTCAATCCTTTTTACGTCATCGGCGCCGGCCTGATCGGTGTCGCATTGTTCATTGCCGTTCTGATCGTGATCGTCAAGATGGTGGTGCCTTAACGCCTTGCCGCGTGTTCACTGCCAGTGATTCTTCCCGCGTCAGTTTCAGCATCGCCAGCAATAACCATATCCCCAATATCAGCGAAGCCAGCAGCACCAGACCGGTGCCGGCGCTTTGCTGTTGTTCGTCCAGATAAACGCTGCACAGTTGCTGTGGCGCAGTCTGATACAGCATGCCTGCGGTGATGCTCATCCAGGCCCAGTTGACGATAAAAAATCCCTGCAATATCACGCCCGCGCGTCGCCACCACAGGCCGGTCAGGAATCCTGCCAGCAATACGCTCAGGAATTTCATCAGGTTATAGCGCGGCGAGAGCACGGCATTGTCGAGCGCGATTGGCAGCATCCAGAAACTGCTGATGAGTAACGCCGTCAGCAGCGCGGGCAAGCTGGCAGCCGCCGGCACCCGCAGCGCCCTGCTGCGGCCGGCAATCTTGTGCGGCGGGCGCAATGCCGCTGCGAACAGCCAGCCGCATGCAAACAGCAGCGGCAACTCCAGCACCATATGTCGTCCCATGCCGGCTTCCAGCCAGGGCTGCAACAGCACGATGGCGGCCAGCATGAGTGCGGGCCAGCAAGCGGACAGAGAGGAGTGGCGAGGAGTGGTCATATGGCCGGTCTGCGTTATTGTTCTGCGTTCAGCGCCAGCCAGACTTGTTCGGCCTGATCGATATCCCATGCGCGATTGAGTCTCGCTTTGGCATCGGTGGTGAACAGTGCGGCGTTATGCACATAGTCGCCGCGGCCATCGGGCAGCACGACAATGTCAAACAGCTTGAGCAGGCGCGGCAGATCGTCCGCATTGGCGACCGTGGCGAAATGCCACAGCGCCGGATCAACCCGCATCTTTTGCGCATAGGCGCGCATGACCTGCGGCGTGTCGCGTTGCGGATCGAAACTGATAGTCAGCAGCCGCATGGGATGTGGCGGAGGTTGTCGCTGCCATTGCGCTTGCAGATAAGACTGGCCGCCGACGGTGCTGCGGCAAATCGTCAGGCACTGGGTGTAGATCAGCGTGATGACGCTGGTGGCATCGGTGCCGACCAGGGTCGCCAGCGACAGGCGGCGGCCATCGCTGGTTATCATCTGGATTTCCGGTAACGGCCGCGGTGCCCGGGCCAGATCAATACGCCGCGCACCGTCCGACGTGACCGTCTGAAAGCCGCGCGTGACATCGGCAAACAGCAACGTGGCGATGCAGGTAATGATGATGCAAGCAACAGTCGTCAGCCACAGCGGGATCACTTTCAGGCGCGGCATGGCTTACCTATTCAGGATGGGCGGCGACGAAATCCAGCAACTCTTGCGTGCCGTGCCACGGTTGCTTGCGCGCCGCGCCGGCAGTACGGGCGGCAGCGATTTGTGCGCTGCTGACAGCGACTGCGGCATTGCCCCATTGGCTGCGGATATGAGTCAGCACAGCGGCCAGTTCGTCGTCGTTCAATTGTTGTCCGAACGGCGGCATCGCGCCGTCATAGGTGGTGCCGGCGACTTCAATTTTTCCGGTCATGCCATGCAACAGGATATTGGCCGCCACCACCGGGTCGCCGGTTACCCAGCTGGAATTCGCCAAAGGCGGGAACACGCCCGGCAAGCCCTTGCCGCCGGCCTGATGGCAGGCCTGGCAATTGGCCGCAAATACCTGCGCGCCGTCGACGCTGCCGCCGGAGACGGCGGCACCGCCGGCCAGTGCAATCGGATCGCGCCGGTCGCCGAGTTCCACATCACCGCCGAGTTCTTGCACGAAGATATAACAGACGGCCCAGACCACCAGCGCCATCACCAGCGCCAGCACAATCTTGGGTACCGGATTGTGTTGTTCGAACGGGTCGGCGTTTTCGCTGAACTTATTGGGCTTGTTTGGCATCGTCGGCTCCGGATCGGTTGGCAGCGCTTTCGGCTTGTGCCGGCGTCAGTGCCGGATAGGTGTGGTTGAGACCGATCAGGTAGGCCACCAGATCGAGTGCCTCCTGTTTGGCGACGACTACCTGATCGTAGCTGACAGTGCCGGGCGGCAGTGTGACCTGGCGATCACCGGGGCGCAGTTCATTCTTGTTCTTGACTTCGAACATGAACGGGAAGCCGGGCATGATACTGCCGGGAACATAGGCACGCGGCTGAAACAGGTGGCCGAGTTGCCAGTCGACGCTGGGCTGACGCGCACCAATGTTGAACAGATCGGGGCCGGTGCGCATGGTGCCGAGCAAAGGCGGCTGATCATAGTGATAATCGGCTGCCACCGATGGCCGGCCCCAGCCGCGCCGGGCATCGGCACGACCGGCGCCGGTGCTGCTCGGTTGTTGCGTGTGGCAGGCAATACAGCCGTTGGCCATGTATTGCTCGCGGCCGCGCAATTGTTCGCCGGTGTAGGGGGCAAGTGCGGCCGGCGCCGGTACATCCTTGAGTTGCAGGAACGGCACGATGATCATGGCGCAGGTCGCCAGAGACAGCGTCACCATGGCGCCGCCGATGAGTTTGAGTTCGTTTTCCATAATCAGATCGCGCTTGGGATGGCAGAGTGGTCGAGACGGGGCGAGGCACCTGAACGCAGCAGCATGAGACCGACATGCCAGGCAAATACCAGATGGCCGAGGGTCATCAGGGCACCGCCGAGCGTGCGTCCTTGCAACCACGGCAAGGTGACGGCAACCGAATCCATGAACGGCCGGGCCGGATCAAGCAGTGCCATTCCTTGCAGTACGCCGCCGATGCTGAGCGTGATCAGGTAAGTGGCGAAGCCGATGCAGACCAGCCAGAAATGCAGGCTGATCAGACGCGGCGATGGCCATTGCATATCCAGCACGCGCGGCATGACGAAATAGACGCCGCCGAAGATCACCATGGTGACGAAGCCATACATGCCGAGATGCGCATGGGCGACGGTAAAGTGGGTGAAGTGAGTCACTGCGTTGAGCGAGCGCAGTGCTTCCAGCGAGCCTTGCAATGAGGCCAGCGTATACATCACGGCACCGAAGAAAATGAAACGCAGCGTAGGTGAATATTTGAGCGCGCCGAAATGACCCTTGAGTGTCAGATGCTGATTGAGCGAAAAAGCGACTACCGGGATGATCATCATGACGCTCTGGACAATCGACAAGGTGATCAGCCATTGCGGAATCGGACCGCCGATCAGATGGTGGCCGCCAACCTGGCCGTAAAAGAAGGCCAGGGTCCAGAATCCGAGCAGCGACAGATTGTAGGATTGCACCGGCCGGCCGATGACTTTCGGCAGGAAGTAATACACCGCGCCAATCGACAGCGGGGTGTAGAACAGACCGAGTACGTTGTGGCCGAACCACCAGTTCATGGTGGCCTGTTCGACGCCGACGTGGATGCCCGGCACCTTGGCCACGATATACAGAATCGGAAACCAGAACAGCGCCGCGCCGATGTACCAGACGGAAACATACAAGTGGTGCACGGTGCGCCGTTGCAGCGTGAACACCATCGGCAAGCCGATCAGCATGCCGCCGATGGCAAACAGCAAGCCGATTTGCCACGGAATTTCCAGCCATTCCATGCCGGCATTGATGCCATTGGCCAGTGCGCCGAGACCGGCGGCGACGCCGATATTCCACAGCACCGCACCGACGATGGCAAAGCGGCCGCCGGCCAGCGGCGCCCGCAACAGTCGCGGCAACATCCAGATCGCCAGTCCCAGCAAGCCCATCGGCGCCCAGCCGTAGGCGACCGCGTTCAGGTGGATGGTGCGCAGGCGGCCGAAGCTCAGCCAACCGTACTGATTCAGGAAGTCGGGGGAATGCAGTTTGTAGGAACTCAGCAAGCCGGCAAACGAAGCCAGGATCAGCCAGACCACGGCGCTGCCGATCAGGATCATGGCTGGCAACGCGCTGGAGCGGTCGGCGCGGGCGCGTGCTGCCAGTTCATCGGCATCGGGCAGCAGCGCGGCATCGGCCAGATTGCCGACCACATGCTGCAAGGCTTGTTGCTGATTGCCGGCCGGTTCTTCGGAGGTGCCGATTTCACGCGCTGCGAAAATCACGCGGGCGCCGGAGGCCTGAGCATCGAACAGGCCTTTGCGTAAAGACCAGATGAAGGCGAACAGTCCGAGTACGGACAGGACAAAGGTGGCAAGCAGTAGTGCGGTGGGGTTCATGGCTTCCTTGAGGTCATCGCCTGAGGTGCGGGGCCGGAGCGGGCGGTTTGAATTCAGGGTTGAGCTTAGTCTCGATGAATCAGATTTGAAATAATCAGAAACTGGAATAAAAACCAGATCAGATTTTCAATTTATTTCCAAATGGAAAATAAAAATAAAATTTATGCTTTAAATACAGCAATAAAACTGATTTCGTATCTGATCTGTTTAATCTGTTTTAATTTTTCAATTCGATTAATATGCAGATCAGAATGATTTCGGCGAGGTTGCCGCAGGATCAGGAGTCCGCATGAAACGTTACGAAGCGCTGGCGCATGAAATTTCACAGTCTATATTGGATGGCGTGTTGCGTCCGGGTGATCGCTTGCCCTCGGTACGGCAAGCCAGCAGCAGCCGGGAAATCAGTCCGTCGACGGTGTTTCAGGCGTATTACCTGCTGGAAGCGCAGGGCTTGATCCAGGCTCGCGAGCGTTCCGGTTATTACGTTGCCGCCCATGTGCGAACGCTGCCGCCCGAACCGGAAGCTTTGCCGCTGCCGGATCAGGATTCGGTACAGCCGGCGATCAGCGAACGGGTGTTTGAGGTATTGGAAAGCACCATGGCGCGTGACGTGGTGCCGCTCGGATCGGCCTTTCCCAGCCCGCTGTTATTTCCGATGGCGCGGCTGGGGCGCATGATGGCGACCAGTGTGCAGAGTCTTGATCCGTGGAGCACGGTGGACGACCTGACACCCGGCAACGCGCGCTTGCGGCGGCAGATCGCGTTGCGTTATCTGATTGACGGCCTGCATGTGCATACCGACGACATTGTGGTGACCAACGGCGCGCTGGAAGCGCTCAATCTGTGTCTGGCGGCGGTGACGCGCCCCGGCGATGCCGTGCTGATCGAGTCACCGGGTTTTTATGCCGCGCTGCAATCGATTGAACGCAATGGCTTGCAGGCGATTGAAGTGCCGACCCATCCGCGCGAGGGCATGGAACTGGGCGCGCTGGAGCGGGCGCTGGAACGACATCGTCCCAAAGCCTGCTGGCTGATGACCAATTTCCAGAATCCGCTCGGCAGTCTGATGCCGGATGAAAAAAAGCAGGCCATGGTGAAATTGCTGGCGCGCTATCAGGTGCCGCTGATCGAAGATGATGTGTACGGTGAACTGTATTTCGGCGACAAGCGGCCGACCCCGGCCAAGGCCTTCGATACCGAAGGGCTGGTGATGCATTGTTCATCGTTTTCCAAATGTCTGGCACCCGGATACCGCGTCGGCTGGGTGGCGCCCGGTCGTTTCACGCAAGCCGTGGCGAGACACAAGCTGACCACCACGCTGACTACTTCGGCACCGGTGCAAGGAGCGCTGGCCTTGTATCTGGAGAAGGGCGGCTATGACCGGCATCTGCGTCAACTGCGACAGGCACTGGCGCAGCAGCAGGCGGTATTCATTGCAGCGGTGGCGCGTTACTTTCCGGCCGGGACGCGCGCCACCCGGCCCAAGGGCGGCTATTTTCTATGGTTGGAATTGCCGGCCGGCGTCGATGCCTTGCACATTCACAAGCATGCGCTGTCGCATGGCATCAGCGTCGCGCCGGGGCCGATTTTTTCGGCGCAGCCGGGGTTTGCCAATTGCCTGCGACTCAACTACGGTCATCTGTGGGATGACCGTATGGAGAATGCGCTGGCGACACTGGGCCGGATTGTGGCAAGTGCGTAGCGGTGCGATTTTCACTCAAGCGTGCAGGTGATGCTGGCGGCCGGATAACTGCCTTCAAGCATGGCGCGGGCCTCGCCTTCGGTGCGTCGGCCGGCAGTCGTCATCACGACGACGCCGTTGACCGTGGCCTGGCAATACCAGAAGGTCCTGGTTGTCATGAACCATGAGTCGCTGAGATCCCAGTCAGCCCGGGCGGCTCCTGAGGACGACAGACATGCGAGGATGAGTGCGGTGCCGGCACAGCGGTGACGCAGTTGGTTCGGGAATCCGGTCATGATGCTTTCCTTTCCGTCGGTTGCGGGGAATTGTGTTGGGGAAGAGCTCGCCCTCAAGGGGTCTGGCTGCTGCAAAAGGGAATGCGGCGCAACGCACGGCTGTCGCGGGGCGCAATCGCCAGAGCGCGTCGCTGGGCGCGCCAGATGTCGCTGGCGTTGACCATGATATGGAAATCGGGTGTGGAGTCAGGGCCGTCATACAAGACGATACAATTCCAGGTGCGGGCATTGGCCGCCGGCGTCAGCAACAGGCTGGCCAGGCAGAGTGTGGTGACAAGCAATGGCAGGAAACGGAATCTGGTGTTCATGGATTTCTCCCGGAAATTATGTGCATGGAAGATATGCACGATGGGGTATCGATGCGAAATGACCGCGTGCAGCACAGATCATTGGTGTCCATGTGGTGCAGAAATGTCGGCACCATCGGCGGACCCGGTCAGTCCTGAATGGCTGATGCCGGGTTGCCGATCTTGCGGGGGCGGCACAGGATGATGCTGATCACTGCGAATCAGGCCGTGGAGGAGCGGTGCCTCTCAGCCGCTGCAGTGAACCGTGCTGAAGTTGGTCCGCGAACGCATGAGTGCTTCCGCGCGGTCCTTGCTTGCAGC
Organism: Herbaspirillum autotrophicum; assembly: GCF_001189915.1. GTDB lineage: Bacteria > Pseudomonadota > Gammaproteobacteria > Burkholderiales > Burkholderiaceae_D > Herbaspirillum > Herbaspirillum autotrophicum. Next base: position 56,462 of record NZ_LFLS01000017.1, on the reverse strand, counting down.
GAAGATCTTATGACGCAGGATCCGGTTGTCGCTGGTCACTGCCGCGCAATCCCAGGGTTTTGGTCCGCTGATGGAGATGATGTCGAGATCAGGACATTCCCAGGATGCGGATGCCGGCATCGGAAACGATGCACAGCAAATAGCGGTGGCTACGGACAGGCGGAACACTGATTTCTTGATGAGAGTCATGGTTTTCCTCTGATTGAGATGCAACGTGATGACCTTCCTTGCGATTGCGTTTTCCATTGACGCTGGCTGGCATGGTGCTGACCTGGTGCAGGATGCTGGAAGGCGAAAATGACCGGCGTTGACAGCTTGCGCTGCCGCAATCGACGGCAATACCGGATGCACGGTTTTACATTCAGGAAATTCAGATGCAGTGGGCGGTGCGTATCGTGTTTCTGATTCGTGTGGTGCGCGCCGGCGCCAACGGTTTCGCCTCGGATTGGGGGCGGCGGTCGCGCAGCGATGGCAGGGATACCTGGAAAATCGGAGCATGCATGTTCTTTCGATGAAATTGCCGGCGTCCCCGGATATCCGGTTCGTAACGGCGATGCAAAAGGACTGCCTGATGGTGTTGATTGCGCAGAGATGCACGTAGTGAGGACGCAGTATTTATCGCATTTGCATTTTCGGTCCATAGAATAAATGTGAGTTATTTAGGGATATTGTTCGTGCGCTGCTTGGAATTTCGATGATGCCGGTTTGCAGCCGGGGCGCGGAAAGGTGGCGGCAGAGGAGGATGGGAACGTGCGGAATGACGACGCTGCCGACCTCATGTGTCGGTGGCGGCCAGATCGTCGAAGGGGAGTGGATGAGGCCGGAATGGAAAAGGCTTTCCGGCGCTGTACTGCCGCGTTCTATTCTGCGAATTTGCTGCAAGTGACGCGGAAGCCGCGATAGGCGCCTTGTTCCAATAGGCTGGCCAGGGCCTCGCCGCCGAGATCGGATCTGACCGTAAAATTGCTGGCCGGCCAGGATGGCACTGAAATCGCCTGCGCCTGGCAGGTATAGGTGGTGGTGAACAGCGCATGTGCAGAAGGCGGAAACAGCAGCGCCGCCGAACACAAGGCAGTGGCGGCACACAGACGGGAGCGCAGGGAGGGGCGTGATTGCATCATTGATTCTCCTTGAAGCGGACAGTGATCGGATGACGTCATCGCATGTCGTTGGGGGCGACTGGTATGTCTCGCTTGTCTGAATATCGTTGGCTGCCGGGAAATGCGCGTGACGAATGCGTAGTATCCGTCGTATGTATGCGGTGTGAAAATAGAATTGATGCGATCTTTTTTGGGAATCGGTTTTGGCGGCGCATGTCGGTTTTTCATGCAGTACGGACCGCGCAGAGATCGCCGGGACGATTCCGACGATTTTTGTTACTGCCTGCCGTGCATCTCCCGTTGCCGGCACTGGCGGGCGACGCTGGCCGCAGAGCGGTGAGCGCAATTCTCATTGCACGCGGAAAAATCGGTAGTCCTTTCCCGTATGCAGAAAGCAGAAAGACGTGGCCGGTCCTATTCGGCCAGCAGCGCTTCGATATCGCTGATCATTTCTTCCGGCTTGGTTTGCGGGGCGTAACGTTTGAATACGGTGCCATCCTTGCGGATCAGGAATTTGGTGAAATTCCATTTGATGGCTTTGCTGCCGAGCAGGCCCGGCGCTTCGGTTTTCAAAAACCTGAACAGGGGATCGGCCTGATCGCCGTTGACATTGATCTTGGCAAACAACGGGAAGCTGACGCCATAGTTTTTCTCACAAAACGCGCTGATTTCTGCGGCGCTGCCCGGTTCCTGGGAGCCGAACTGATTGCAGGGAAAACCGAGCACGGCGAGCCCCTTGTCAGCGAATTGCCGGTGGATGTTTTCCAAGCCGTGATATTGCGGGGTAAAGCCACATTTGCTGGCGGTGTTGGCGATCAGCACGACCTTGCCGCGATAGGCCTCCAGTGCGGCAGGCGTATGGTCCGGCAGGGCGACCTGAAAATCGTAAAGGGTGGTCATGAGCATGTCTCGCGGTGGTTGATAAGGCCAGCTTGTTGATGGGTGGATGCAAGGCATCATCATAGCGCAGCATCGGCCGGGAAGTGTTCCGGCATTTTGGCCGCAGCGCGCGCCGAACCGGCGTCGATCAGCCCGCGTTGCAACAGCTCGGCCAGATGTTGGTCAAGGGTTTGCATGCCGAGCTGGGCCGAGGTTTGCATGGTGGAATACATTTGCGCCACCTTGCCTTCACGAATCAGATTGCGGATCGCATGGGTGCCGAGCATGATTTCATGGGCCGCGATGCGACCGTCGCTATCCTTGCGTTTGAGCAGTACCTGCGAGGTCACGGCGGCGAGCGACTCCGACAACATGGTGCGCACCATGTCCTTTTCTTCACGCGGAAAGACATCGATGATGCGATCAATCGATTGCGCCGCGCATGAGGTATGCAGCGTCCCCAGCACCAGATGACCGGTTTCGGCTGCCGTCAGCGCCAGCCGGATGGTTTCCAGATCGCGCAATTCACCGACCAGAATCACATCCGGGTCTTCGCGCAATGCCGCCCGCAAGGCATGGCCGAACGATGGCGTATGCGCTGGTACTTCGCGCTGGTTGATGAGGCACTTCTTTGATTCATGGACAAATTCGAGCGGATCTTCAATCGTCAGGATATGCGCGCAATGCTGTTCATTGATGTGATTGATCATGGCCGCCAGCGTGGTCGACTTGCCGCAGCCGGTGGGGCCTGTCACCAGAATCAGGCCGCGCTGTCTGAGCGCGAGTTCGGCGAAAATCGGTGGGCAGAGCAATTGCTCCAGAGAGGGAATGCGCGAGGGAATGGTGCGGATGACCGCTGCGGTCCCGCGTTCATGCCGGAAAACATTGATCCGGAAACGCGCCAGTTCCGCCATGGCAAAGGAGAAATCAAACTCCTGCATGGCGGTGAAGCATTGACGTTGCGTGTTGGTGAGCAAGCCGTTGATCATGCTGCAGACATCATTCTCTTGCAGCGGCGGCATCTTGATACGGCGGATTGCGCCGTCTACCCGCAGCATCGGCGGCAGCCCGGCTGACAGGTGCAGATCGGAAGCCCGGTTTTTGACTGAAAATGCCAGCAGCTCGGAGATGTCCATTTATAATCCTCGCAGGTGGAAACATCTCATCGTTGCTTGAGTTGGCCTGGATGCGTCCGGTTTCACCCTCTCTTTGATCGTGGATTATGTCTTCAATAGCCGAAAAGTTGCAAGTTGTTAACAAAAATATCGCGAACGCATCGGTAGCTGCCGGTCGCGATCCGGCGCAAGTCCGGTTGCTGGCGGTTTCCAAAACTTTTGATGCGGACGCCGTTCTGGCGGCCGTGACTGCGGGTCAGCGTGCATTTGGGGAAAACTATCTGCAGGAAGCACTGGATAAAATTGCCGCGTTGCGTGTCATGGCGCCGGAGGCGATGTTAGAGTGGCATTTCATCGGCCCGATCCAGAGCAACAAGACGCGGCCGATTGCGGAAAATTTTGACTGGGTGCACACCATCGACCGTGAACGCATTGCGCAGCGCTTGTCGGAACAACGTCCGGCCGGAATGGCGCCGCTCAATGTCTGCATTCAGGTCAATATCAGTGCGGAAGCCAGCAAGAGCGGCGTGGTGCCGGCCGAGGCAGCGGCGCTGGCACATGTCGTGAGTGGGTTGCCGGGTTTGCGTTTGCGCGGACTGATGGCAATTCCTGCGCCGGCAGACGCGGCAACGGAACAACGCGCAGCGTTCAGACAGGTACGCTTGTTGCAGGAGCAGTTGCAGCAGCAAGGACTGGCGCTCGATACCTTGTCGATGGGGATGTCGGGCGACATGCCGCAGGCGATAGCAGAAGGTGCGACGATGGTACGCATCGGCAGCGCCATTTTTGGTCAGAGACCACCAATTCATTCATGAACCAGAGACAGACAATATGTTGAAAATAGCTTTTATCGGTGGCGGCAACATGGCCACGGCATTGATCGGCGGATTGGCCGGCACGCTCACTGATGGTGCCAATATTCATGTGGTCGATCTCAACACGCAGGCGCTCGAAAAACTGCAGCAGCAATTCTCGGTATCGATTGCGACTGAAATTGATGCAGCGCTGGCAGCCTGTGATGTGATCGTGCTGGCGGTCAAGCCGCAGCAAATGAAGGAAGTGGCAACCAGGTTGCAGCCTTATGTCAAAGCTCAACTGATCGTCTCGGTCGCCGCTGGCATCCGGATGGCGGATCTGTCGCGCTGGTTGCATGGACATCAGGAAATCGTACGGGTCATGCCGAATACACCGGCCCTGATCGGCAAGGGCATTGCCGGCCTGGTGGCGAACGCCGGCGTGACGCAGGCCCAGCGCGATGTGGCAGACGCGATTCTGCGAGCAGTCGGCGCCACCGTCTGGCTGACTGATGAAAGCCAGATTGATCCGGTGACGGCGGTGTCCGGCAGCGGTCCGGCCTATGTGTTTTATTTCATCGAAGCCATGCAGCAGGCAGCGGTCGAACTGGGCTTGAGCGCCGAACAGGGCATTGCGCTGGCCAAGGCTACTTTTGAAGGTGCCGCGGAACTGGCGAAGCGTTCGGATGAACCGGTGTCGGTATTGCGCGAGCGCGTTACCTCCAAAGGTGGCACCACGTATGCTGCGTTGGTCAGCATGGAACAAAGCGGCGTCAAGGATGCCATCATCAAGGCAGTCAAGGCAGCATCTGCCCGTGGCAAAGAACTGGGCGAAGAGTTTGGCAAGGATTGATTTTTATCAGGGTGTATTGCGCCGGCTGGCCGCCATTGCGTTGGTAAGCCTGGTCGCGGCATGCGCGACGACTGCCGATCCCGACGGTTTTTATACCGTGCGCAAGGGCGATACGCTGTTCAGCATCGGGCGCAATTTCGGCTACAGCCATCGTGACATCGCGCGCTGGAATAAATTGTCGGACGTCGATGAAATCACGGTCGGTCAGGTGTTGCGGATACGGCCGCCGGCATCAAGCGCACCAACGACAGCCAAAACCCGACCGGCTGCGAAACCGACACCGTCGGCGACTGCTGCGGCCAAAGCGCGCGAGCGGGAAGCTGCCAATGAGGCTGCGGCGCCCGCCGAAGCCGACCGTCTGGACTGGGTCTGGCCCACCGCCGGCAAGGCCGTTGCCAGTGCCGACCGCAACAAAAAAGGTGTCGACATCGCCGGCAGCAGCGGACAGTCGGTGCAAGCCGCAGCGGCGGGCAAGGTCACGTATGCCGGACGCGGTATCCGCGGTTACGGCAACATGGTGATCGTCAAGCACAGCAGCACCTTGTTGTCGGTGTACGCACATAACAAAACGATTGCGGTCAAGGAAGGCCAGATGGTGAGCAAGGGGCAGCAGATTGCCACCATGGGCGACACCGACAGCAATTCTGTGAAACTGTATTTCGAAGTCCGCCGCAACGGCAAACCGATCAATCCGGTGTCGGTCTTGCCGGCGCGTTGAGCGTAGCTCCCCGCCGATGATTGCCAACCGAAAGTAAAACGCATGACTGCGAAAATCACTGTCGAAAGTTTCATCAATGCTCCCGTCGCCAACGTCCGCTCAGGCACGCGGGATTGCAACGTACGAGCGGAGGCGCAACAAGCTGTTGCTGCAGCCAGACCATCACGATAACAATGGGAGCTACCTCAGATGACCAAAGGAACCGAGCCGGCCAAGGCGGCGACTGACAAAGTAAAAGGCCCTGCCTCCTACTTTCCATCCATCGAGAAAGCCTATGGTCATCCGATGGATCACTGGTTTGCGTTGGTCGGCCGGCAGCAAGGCCAAAAGCATATGGAAATCGTGAATTGGCTCAAGGCTGAACACGGACTGGGCCATGGCCACGCCAACGCAATCGTCGCGTACTGTCTGGCGAATAAAAAGGATTGACAGACATTCTTGTGCCGTGTGCTCAGTCAACAGACGGCAAGCGTCGTTGCAGAAAAAGCTGCTCTTTAGTGTTTACGCTGAATCCTTGGTATCGTGCTTGTCGTGCCGGTTTTCAGCGCAGCGCGTAATCCAGCGCGACACCGGCAAAGATCGCTGCGCCGAGCCAGTTATTGTTGCGGAAGGCGGCGAAGCAGCGCATGCGGTCACGCTCGCGGATCAGGGTGTAGTGATACAGCGCAAAGCCGACCGCCACCAGCATGCCGAGACTGAACCAGAGCCGCAAGCCGCAGTGCCAGCCGACGCCCCAGATGATCAGCAGGGCGACCGCATAGCAAATCATGACTGCCAATACATCTTGCCGGCCGAAGGTGATGGCGGACGTCTTCATGCCGAGTTTGATGTCGTCGTCGCGATCCACCATGGCGTATTCGGTATCGTAGGCCACTGCCCAAAATACATTCGCCACCAGCAACAGCCACGCGGCTGCCGGCACGCTGCCCTGTACCGCCGCAAAACCCATCGGAATGCCGAAGCCGAAGGCGATGCCGAGATAGGCTTGCGGAATCGCAAAGAACCGCTTGAAATACGGATAGCTGGCAGCGATCACCACGGCCGCGATTGACAGTTGCCTGGTCAGTGCATTGAATGGCAGGATCAGCGCAAACGAGATCAGCGCCAGTACGCCGGCCACCATCAATGCTTCCCAGCTCTTGATCTTGCCGGACGTCAGCGGCCGGTTGACGGTGCGTTTGACGTGTTTGTCGAAATCGCGGTCGGCGTAGTCATTGATGGCGCAACCGGCGGAACGCATCAAAAACGTACCGACGATGAAAATGGCGGTCAGCGACCAGTCCGGATGACCGTCGGATGCCAGCCAGATGGCGATCAGTGTCGGCCACAGCAGCAGCAGGGTGCCGATGGGTTTGTCGAGGCGCACCAGTTGCGCGTAAAGCTTGAGCCTGTTCATGGAATATCTGCGAACTGTTCGGGAAAGGCTGCATTATAAGTGCAGCCGCGGCGCGCAACTATCCGGCCAGCAGTTCGGCTTCGTGCAACATGGTCACGCCATGCAGGTCGGACGACATCACCGCCTTGCGCACTGCCTCGATGGCGGCGTTGCGGGTAAAACTCTTGCGCCAGGCAATCACCACGCGTCGTGACGGCGCCGGTTTGGTAAAGGGGACGTAACGCACCATGCCATCCTTGGTGTGCATGTCTTGCACCGAGGCTTGCGGCAACACCGTGATGCCGATGCCGGACGACACCATGTGACGAATGGTTTCGAGCGAGGAACCTTCGAAGGTGCGGGCAATGCCATCACCGGCGGTCGAGAAGCGCGACATTTCGGGGCAGACTTCCAGCACCTGATCGCGGAAGCAATGGCCGTTGCCAAGCAACAGCATGGTTTCCGTCTTCAATTCCTTGGCGCTGATTTCGCTGCGGTTGGCCCATTTGTGTTGTTTCGGCAAGGCAATCACGAATTCTTCGTCGTACAGCGGCTGCACTTCCAGGCCGTGCTCGGGGAACGGCAAGGCCATGATGGCAGCATCGAGTTCACCCTGACGCAACAATTCGATCAGACGGGTAGTAAAGTTTTCTTGCAGGATCAGCGGCATCTGCGGCACCGTTTCGATCATGGTCTTGACCAGCGACGGCAGCAGATAGGGACCGATGGTGTAGATGATGCCGAGCCGCAAGGGGCCGCACAGCGGATCCTTGTTCTGGTTGGCAATTTCGCGGATGGCAGCAGTTTGTTCCAGCACGCGCTCTGCCTGCGCCACGATCTGTGACCCCAGCGGCGTGACCGAAACTTCGGTGCCGCCGCGCTCGAAAATGACCACCCCGAGTTCGTCTTCCAGTTTCTTGATTGCCACCGACAACGTCGGCTGCGCCACAAAGCAGGCTTCGGCGGCATGGCCGAAATGCTTTTCGCGTGCTACGGCAACAATATATTTGAGTTCGGTGAGGGTCATGAGTCTGATTTCTTTAGCATCGTTTCAATCGACTATAGCGTATTGCGCGCCGCTTGACAGGCGCGCCCGCGTTTAGTCCTTTTTACATGTCAGTTTGATATCGCTGGCAGGGTTGAGGTGCAGACGCTGACCGTTGATTTCCATATCTTGCAGCGCAGGCGGCAGCAGACGGTAACGTCGGTCCCGCAACGCCGCCTTGATTTCCTTGCTGCATCGGCCGACCGGCAGGTAGCCGGCGCGTTGCCACTGACCATCACTGCCGATATCGAAAACGGTGGGGTCGCTGGCTGCGCTGAAGATCAGAATTTGCTCTTTATCATTACCGCTCAGTCTGACCAGATAGGCCTCACATTTTTGGCCCGGCCGGATCAGGCAATCCGGCAACGACCAGGCGTTCTCATGGTCCAGCCATTTGTTTGCCAGAAATGCCGGTGGCAGTGTGCGTTGCGCCGGGAATACTTCAATATTGCCGGCGACCACAGCGGCCGTCATGCCGGCGCGGCGCTCGCTGTCATTTTGTTCCCAGCGACCTTTCTTGTTGCGGGTGGCGGCGACACCGGCCCGCACTGTCGCCGCCCCAGCCGGCGGTGGTGCGTTATCCAACTGCTGCAAAGCGCCGAGGCCGTAGCGATGAGCGTTGAAACGCAAATAGTCAAAATCGAATTGCGTGACGTCGACCTTGCCGCTGTACAGGCGCTGCAACTGGCTGGCAACCGAGATCCGCGCCGGATCTGCCAGCGGCGAAAACAATGCCAGCAGTACTGCGATGATGATGAACGATGCCACGACATTGGCGGGCGCCAATTGTTTGAGCCAGTCCTGACGACTACATGCGGCGCGCGCATAACCGATGGCATACAACGCAGCGATCAGCATGCAGGCGGCAGCAATGATGCGGTTGTTGGTCCAGCCATAGTCCAGCACGCGCAGGCTCAGCGAATAAAAGGCGATCAGGACGATCGGCGACAGCAGCAGTGCCGCCACTCTGGCGCTGATGCGCAGCGGGGCGGCGATATGTTTGCCGACCTCGCCGTTTTGATAGGCACTGTTGATCAGGATGATCAGTACCGCTGCCGCCCCGAGCAAGACTGACGAGGCGTGGCGCGTGGCCCACAGCGGCGTGAAGCCGGTCCAGAACAGGCTGAGCAGAAAGCCGCCGACGATCAGTGTGGCCAGCGGCAACAGCCACGACATCAGCACCAGCAGCAAACTGCGGATGCCGGTGACGATCTGCGGACGGACATCGGTCAGATGGAAAGCGCAGGCAAAGGCCAGCGACGTGACCGGAATATAAAACCATTCCTCGCGCAGCAAATGCGTCAGCAAATCCAGTTTGATCAGCATGAACAATGAGGCACCCAGCCACAGGATTATCCACAGCATACTGACGAACAACGTGGCGAATTTCAGTTGTATTGCCAGTTTCCATGCCACTTCGAAATAGGTTGAGTAGCTGGCAATCAGTTTGCGATCCTGCACCGCCGCCAGGATCAGCGCCTGCGCAATAAAGAATCCGGCAGCCGCACACAGCAATAGCGGAATCGACGGCAGCGCAGTGGAGTCGCGGACCGGCAACGCAGTATCGAGATCCGTGTCGAGACGCCAGAAATCGTAGTAGCCGAGCGCTACCAGCAGCACTGCCGCCAACAGACCCCATTGCCAGATGCGGCGCAGCGACAGATGTCCGAACGCGGAAATCAGCAAGGGCGGCCACAACAAGAACAGTATCAGCGCCGGACGCATCACGGCGGGTACCTCGCCAGGCCAGAATTTCTTTTGTATTGCCAGATACAGCAGATACAAGGCTATGCCTTGCAACAAGCCGCACAGCAATCTGCCGCCGGCGATACGGCCGCTGACAATACTGCGCGGGAGTTGGTTTTTTTCTTCGGTATCTGCTGCAGACATGGTGCACCTGTCGGTTGGGTAGGGAATGTCCGGCGGCGGGAATCTCGCCGCCAGTTTTACACTTTGAGAAAATCTTCGCGGCCGCCGAGCCAGCGTGCCAGATGGGCGTCGACGATGGCGGGTTCGCTCTTGAGTAATGTTTGTGCCAGATTTCTGGCTTTTTCCACCAGCCACTGATCGGTGGCGAGGTCGGCAAAGCGCAGCATGGCTTCGCCGGATTGACGGGCGCCGAGAAATTCACCGGGACCGCGAATTTCCAGATCACGGCGGGCGATTTCAAAGCCGTCGCTGGTTTCACGCATGGTCATCAGGCGCTGTTTGGCGGTACCGCCAAGCGGGCTTTGATACAGCAACAAACAGGCACTGGCGGCGGCTCCACGGCCGACCCGGCCGCGCAACTGATGCAGTTGCGACAGGCCGAAACGCTCGGCATGTTCGATCACCATCAGCGACGCATTGGGCACGTCGACACCGACTTCGATCACGGTCGTGGCAACCAGCACATGAATCTCGCCGCGACTGAACGCATCCATGACTTCCTGTTTTTCGACTTGTTTGAGACGGCCGTGCACCAGCCCGATGCGCAAATCCGGCAAGGCCTCGACCAGCATCGCGTGAGTATCGGTGGCGGTCTGCAATTGCAGCGCTTCCGACTCTTCTATCAACGGACAGACCCAATAAACCTGGCGTCCTTCCTGGGCCGCCGAGTGCACCCGGTCGATGACTTCATCGCGCCGGATCTGGTCAATGGCGCGCGTGACTACCGGGGTACGGCCGGGCGGCAGTTCATCGATCACCGACACTTCGAGGTCGGCGTAATACGTCATCGCCAGCGTGCGCGGGATCGGCGTGGCCGACATCATCAATTGATGCGGTACGGTTTGTGCGTCATCTGCGGCAGTAACGTCGAGCGCCTTGTTGCGCAGTGCCAGCCGCTGGCCGACGCCGAAACGATGCTGCTCGTCGACGATCACCAGGCCCAGTTTGTCGAACTGCACGCTGTCCTGAATCAGGGCGTGGGTGCCGATGATCAGTCGTGCTTCGCCGGATTCGATGCGCGCCGTGGCGGCGGTTTTTTCTTTTTTCTTGAGACTGCCGGTGAGCCAGGCCACGCTGATGCCGAGCGGCTCCATCCAGCCAGCGATCTTGCGGAAATGCTGGTCGGCCAGAATTTCGGTAGGCGCCATCAGAACCGCCTGAAAGCCGCTGTCGATGGCTTGCGCAGCGGCCAGTGCAGCGACCACGGTCTTGCCGCTGCCGACATCGCCTTGCAGCAAGCGTTGCATGGGAAACGAGGCGCGCAGATCGGTACGGATTTCATCGAGGACGCGTTGCTGGGCGGCGGTCAGTGCAAACGGCAACTGCGCCAGAAATGCTGCCGACAAGCTGCCGACGTTGGGCAGGGCGCTGGCATTGCGGGCGCGGCGCGCTTCCTGGGCGCGCTTGAGTGACAATTGCTGCGCCAGCAGTTCATCGAATTTCATTCTGATCCAGGCCGGATGCGAGCGTTCTTCCAGCGCGTGTTCATCGACGTCGGGCGGCGGGTTGTGCAGCAGGCGCACGGCGCTGTCGAACGGCGTCAGTTTGAGTGTGTCCAGTGCCGCCGCCGGCAGCGTATCGTGCCAGTCGATGCGTTTGAGGGCACTGGCGATGGCGCGCCGCAGAATGCTTTGCGACAAACCTTCACCCGCCGGATAGACCGGGGTCAGTGCATCGGGCAGCGGTGCGCCTTCCAGTACTACCTTATAGGTGGGGTGGACCATTTCGGCGCCGAAAAAGCCGTGCCGCAATTCACCGCGGACCCGGACCCGGGTGCCGGCGGCAAGTTGTTTGGTCTGGTTGCCGTAGAAATTGAGGAAGCGCAGCACCAGCTGGCCGCTGTCATCGGCCACCGTGACCACCAGTTGCCGGCGCGGCCGGTATTGAATATCGCAGAGGGTGACGATGGCTTCCACCTGTACCATCTGCATGCCGCGCATGCCGGCCTCGGCGATGCTGAGAATCTGGGTTTCATCTTCGTAGCGGGCCGGCAGATGCAATGCCAGATCCATGTCCGAGCGCAATCCGAGCCGGGCCAGCTTATCTTCGATCTTCACTGGCGCTTTGGCCGCGGCAGGGGGCTTTTTCTTCGGTGCAGGCATGCAGGACGGTCAAAGGTCGTTCAAAACAGGGAGACGGCGTAAAATAGCGGGTTCCGCAATATTGTACTGTGTTTAATCACAGTGAAACTCATTTCTGCCAGCATGCACTCTCTTTCTGATTACGATTTCGAACTGCCGCCGACGCTGATCGCCCAGACACCCTTGTCCGAGCGCAGTGCTTCGCGCTTGCTGCAACTGGATGGCGCGACCGTCACTGACCGCAGCTTTGCCGATATCGTCGACTTGCTCAACAGCGGCGATTTGCTGGTGTTCAACGATACCCGCGTGCTCAAGGCGCGCTTTTTCGGCATCAAGGAAACCGGCGGCAAGGTTGAAGTCCTGGTTGAACGGGTGCTCGATACCCGCACCGTGCACGCTCAGGTGCGTGCTTCCAAATCGCCGCCGCCGGGCACGCGTATACGGCTGGCCGAGGCGTTTGACGTTATCGTCGGTGAGCGCAGCGGCGAATTCTACACGCTGGAATTTCCATCGGATGTATTCGAATTGCTGGAAACCCATGGTCGTCTGCCGTTGCCGCCGTATATTGAACATGCGGCCGACGCTTACGATGAAACCCGTTACCAGACGGTTTATGCCAAAGCGCCCGGTGCCGTGGCGGCGCCGACTGCCGGCTTGCATTTCGATCAGGTATTGCTGGACCGGCTCGCTGCCAAAGGTGTCGGCTGTGCTTTTGTGACCCTGCACGTCGGCGCCGGCACCTTCCAGCCGGTACGGGTAGAAAATCTGGCCGAGCATCAGATGCACAGCGAGTGGTATACAGTGACACCGGAAACGGCGGCGGCGGTGCAGGCGGCCAAGGCCGGTGGTGGTCGCGTGGTGGCGGTTGGCACCACCAGCCTGCGGGCGCTCGAATCGGCGTCGCAGTCCGGACAATTGCAGGCCGGCAGCGCCGATACCCGTTTGTTCATCACGCCGGGTTATCGTTTCAAGACGGTGGATCGCCTGATCACCAATTTTCATTTGCCCAAGTCGACGCTGTTGATGCTGGTCTCGGCCTTTGCCGGCTATGACAATATCCGTGCCGCTTATGCCCACGCGATACAACAGCAATATCGTTTCTTCAGTTATGGCGATGCCATGCTGCTTACTTGCCAGACCAATTCCCAGACTATCGAAAATGCTTGAATTCACCCTGCTCAACACCGACGGCAAAGCCCGTCGCGGCCGCGTCAAACTGAACCATGGCGTGGTTGAAACACCAATCTTCATGCCGGTCGGCACTTATGGCTCGGTCAAGGCGATGTCGCCGCTGGAACTCAAAGAGATCGATGCTCACATCATTTTGGGCAATACCTTCCACCTGTGGCTGCGTCCGGGTCTGGAAGTCATGGCCAAATTCGGCGGCTTGCACGGTTTCATGGGCTGGGACAAGCCGATCCTGACCGACTCCGGCGGCTTTCAGGTGTTTTCACTCGGTGATATGCGCAAGATCACGGAAGAAGGCGTGCACTTTGCCTCGCCGATCAATGGCGATAAATTGTTTTTGTCGCCGGAAGTGTCGATGCAGATTCAGCGCGTGCTCAATTCCGATATCGTGATGCAGTTCGATGAATGCACGCCTTACGAAATCGATGGCCGTCCGGCCACCACCGAGGAAGCCGGGAAGTCGATGCGGATGTCGCTGCGCTGGGCCAAACGCTCGATGGATGAATTCAAGGGGGGGGGGAACCCGAATGCCTTGTTCGGTATCGTGCAGGGCGGCATGTTCGAGAACCTGCGCGATGAATCGCTGGCCGGCCTCAATGAGCTTGACTTTGACGGCATCGCCATCGGCGGTCTCTCGGTCGGTGAGCCGAAAGAAGACATGATGCGCGTGCTGGAACATATTGGCCCGCGTTTGCCGGCCGACAAGCCGCATTACCTGATGGGTGTCGGTACGCCGGAAGATCTGGTGGCCGGGGTGGCGAATGGCGTTGACATGTTCGACTGCGTGATGCCTACGCGCAACGCCCGCAACGGCTGGCTGTTCACGCGCTTTGGCGACATCAAGATCAAGAATGCGCGCTACAAGGAAGATACCAAGCCGCTCGATGAAACCTGTGAATGCTATGCCTGCAAGAATTTTTCGCGCGCGTACCTGCATCACTTGCATCGCACCGGTGAAATTCTCGGCGCGCGCCTCAACACCATTCACAACCTGCATTACTACCTGGAATTGATGAAGGAAATGCGCGGCGCCATCGAACAGCAGGGCTTTCAGGGCTTCGTCGCCAAATTCAAGGCAGATCGCGCGCGCGGCGCCTGATCCGTCGGCCGGCGCGGCGCAGTTTGCGAGCTGCCGCCGCTGGCCAGACTGTAGTAAAAACGGCAATGCCGGCGTTGACTTGTTTTTTCGGCAAGACAGGTGTGGATATTTTCTGATCGCCCCGGTCTTGCCAATTTGCATCTCGTCCCCATGTTGGGCGTGCCGCGTCATTGATGCAAAGATGCAATTTTGCTGCAGCCAGTCTTGTTTTTGGCTCGTGTGCCGTGTTCTGCCGCTCCGAAACGGAGTCAAGGCCCGGCGCAATGCTAAAATGCGAGGCTATTTTTTAAACAACCCTTTTGGAGCGCCCCGTGTTCATTACCGATGCAATTGCACAAACTACCGCAGCCGCAGGCCCAGCAGGCCTGATGGGCAATCTGACCAGCTTCCTGCCGATCATTCTGATGTTCGTGGTGCTGTACTTCCTGATGATTCGTCCACAGATGAAACGTCAAAAAGAACAAAAAGCCATGATGGATGCGTTGGGCAAGGGCGATGAAGTTGTCACTGCAGGTGGTTTCCTCGGTCGCGTGACCAAGGTTGCAGACGGCTACGTCACACTGGAAATCGCTGCCGGCACGGAAATCGTGGTGCAAAAGGCTTCCGTGACGACCTTGCTGCCGAAGGGCACGATCAAGGCCCTGTAATTCCGGGCAGTCTGGTCAACAAGGGGGCGCATCGCCGATGCGCCCCCATGTCATATGTCCATCGGACGTCTGCGGATGTCCCTAAACAACGCTGAATCGATATGAATCGCTATCCTGTCTGGAAGTACGTAATAATCGTTGTCGCCTTGCTGTTCGGGGTGTTGTATACGCTGCCGAATTTCTTTGGCGAATCGCCTGCTGTGCAGATCAGCAGCGCCAAATCTACTGTCAAGGTAGAAAACTCGGTCACCGAGCGGGTCCAGCAGATATTGCAGCAAGGCAATCTGGCGCCGGAAAGCATCGCATTCGATAACAGCTCGGCACAAGCGTCCGTTCGTGCGCGCTTCAGCAGTACCGATATCCAGTTCAAGGCCAAGGCTTTGCTGGAAAAAGAATTGAATACCGATCCGACCGATCCGACCTATATCGTCGCCTTCAACCTGTTGCCGAATACTCCGCAATGGCTGCAAAGCCTGCATGCGTATCCGATGTTTCTGGGTCTGGACTTGCGCGGCGGGGTGCACTTCCTGATGCAGGTGGATGTCAAGGCGGTGCTCAACAAGCGTCTGCAAGGCATGCAATCGAGCGTGCGCAGCCTGTTGCGCGACAAGAATATCCGTCACGCCGGTATCAACCGCAGTGGCGACACGATTGAAATCCTGTTCCGTGACCAGGACACCCGCAACAAGGCCAAGGATCTGCTGGCTGGCCAGTTGTCGGAAATGGCGTTGCAGGAAACCGGTAGCGGTGAAGATCTCAAGCTGATCGGCACCTTGCGTCCGGAAGCACTGAAGCAGACCCAGGAAGATGGCGTCAAACAGAATATTTCGACCCTGTCCAAGCGCGTCAACGAACTCGGCGTGGCCGAGCCGCTGATTCAGCGTCAGGGCGCCGACCGCATCGTGGTGCAGTTGCCGGGCGTGCAGGATGTGTCGCGCGCCAAGGACATCATCGGCCGTACTGCGACACTGGAAGTGCGCATGGTGGATGAAACCGTGACCCGCGGCACCGAATCCACCGCCGCCGTCCCGTTCGGTTCCGAACTGTTCAAGATCGGCAAGAATGCGCCGGTGGTGCTGTACAAGGATCCGATCATTACCGGTGATTACATTTCGAATGCCTCGGCCAGCTTTGACCAGAATCACCAGCCGGCAGTCAGTATCGATCTGAACGGCGACGGCGGCCGCAAGATGCGGGATGCTACCCGCGACAAGATCGGCAAGGGCATGGCGATTGTCCTGTTCGAAAAGGGCAAGGGCGAAGTCCTGACCGTGGCGACCATTCGCGACGAACTCGGATCACGCTTCCAGATCACCGGCATGGGTTCGGCAGAAGATGCCAGCGATCTGGCTCTGCTGTTGCGCGCCGGTTCGCTCGCAGCACCGATGGAAATCATCGAAGAACGCACCATCGGCCCGCAACTTGGCGCCGACAATATCCGCAAGGGTTTTGACGCCACGCTGTACGGTTTTGCTGCCATGGCGATTTTCATGATCGTGTATTACCAGTTGTTCGGTCTGTTCAGCGCGCTGGCGTTGTCGGTCAACGTGCTGCTGCTGATCGCGGTACTGTCGACGCTGCAGGCGACGCTGACCTTGCCGGGTATCGCCGCGATTGCGCTGGCGCTCGGTATGGCGATTGACTCCAACGTGCTGATCAACGAGCGTATCCGTGAGGAACTGCGGGCCGGCAATTCGCCGCAGGCAGCCATTGCGATGGGCTTTGACCGCGCCTGGGCGACCATTCTGGACTCCAACGTGACCACGCTGATTGCCGGTCTGGCGCTGCTGATCTTCGGTTCCGGTGCGATTCGCGGTTTCGCGGTGGTGCACTGCCTGGGTATCCTGACGTCGATGTTCTCCGCCGTGTTCTTCTCGCGCGGTATCGTCAATCTCTGGTACGGCCGCAAGAAAAAGCTGACCAAGCTGGCCATCGGTCAGATCTGGAAGCCGGACAGCAAGTAACAGCGAGTTGCCAACAGGGCGTCACAGCGATGCCCGGGTGCGATCAAAATGCGTCGTCAGCAAGGTCTGACGGCGCAGAACAGAAAGGTATGTGATGGAATTTTTCCGTATCAAAAAAGATATTCCCTTCATGCGCCATGCGTTGATTTTCAACGTGGTGTCGGCGCTGACATTTGTCGCGGCAGTGTTTTTCCTGTTGTCCAAGGGCTTGCACTTCTCGATCGAATTCACTGGCGGTACCGTGATGGAGGTGGCGTATCCGCGCGCGGCCAACATTGAAAATATCCGCAAGTCGGTCGAAGGACTGGGCTTTACCGATACCCAGGTGCAGAGCTTCGGCACGGCACAGGACGTGATGATCCGCTTGCCGGCACAGCATGGCGTGAACTCGACACAGCAAAGCGAAAAAGTGATTGCCGCGCTCAAGGCGCAGGATCCGGACGTTACGTTGCAGCGGGTGGAATTCGTCGGTCCGCAGGTCGGGGACGAACTGGCGCACGATGGTCTGATGGCGCTCGGGATGGTGGTGATCGGGATCATGATTTACCTGGCCTTCCGTTTCGAATGGAAATTCGCGGTGGCGGCGATCATCGCCAACTTGCATGACGTGATCATCATTCTCGGCTTCTTCGCCTTCTTCCAGTGGGAGTTTTCACTGACGGTGCTGGCGGCGATTCTGGCGGTACTGGGTTACTCGGTGAATGAATCGGTGGTGGTGTTTGACCGGGTGCGGGAAGCGTTCCGTGATCGTCGCTACGGCAAGTTGTCGACGCCGGAAGTACTGAACCATGCGATCACCAGCACCATTTCGCGTACCATCATCACCCACGGCAGCACGGAAATGATGGTGTTGTCGATGCTGATTTTCGGCGGTCCGACCTTGCACTATTTTGCACTGGCGCTGACCATCGGTATCTTGTTCGGTATTTATTCTTCGGTGTTCGTTGCTGCCGCCATCGCCATGTGGCTGGGCGTCAAGCGCGAAGACTTGATCAAGCCCACCAAGCCCAAGGATGAAACCGACGGCGCGGTGGTCTGAGTCAACGCTGCAATAGCAGGACTGTAATGCAGATGCAGGCTGTTTCTTGAGAAACAGCCTGTTTTGTTTTGAATGGCGCAGCGTATTTTTTATCCGGTGACACCCATGTCCAGTACAGATTTGACCGATATCGATTTTGAGCGCCGCTTTGGCGGCATCGCCCGCCTGTATGGCGCACAAGGTCTGGCGCGCTTTCGTCAGGCGCATGTGTGCGTGGTCGGTGTCGGCGGGGTCGGTTCATGGATTGTCGAGGCATTGGCGCGCAGCGCCATCGGCGCCATCACCATGATCGATCTGGATAACCTGGCCGAATCGAATGTCAATCGCCAGATCCATGCGCTGACCGATACGCTGGGCAAGGCCAAAGTGACCGCGCTGCATGAGCGTATCGTGCAGATCAATCCGTTTTGCCGCGTGACTGAAGTCGAGGATTTCCTGACGCCCGACAATGTGGCCGAGATGATTCCGGTCGGCCAGTTCGATTACGTGATCGACGCCATCGATAACGTGCGCGCCAAGGTGGCATTGATTGCCTATTGCCGCGAACACAAAATCCCGATGATCACGAGCGGCGGTGCCGGCGGTCAGATCGATCCGACCAAAATTGAAATCCGCGATCTGTGCCGGACCGAACAAGAACCGTTACTGGCCAAGGTGCGCAAGCGTTTGCGCGCATTGCACCGGTTCCCGCGCGGTACCAAGAACAAGTTCGGCATTGATGCGGTGTTTTCTACCGAGCCGCTGCGCATGCCGGAAACCGGTGAGCAATGCGAGATAGAACCCGGCGCCGATATTGCCGATAACGACGAGGACGTCGCCGGCATTACCGGCCTCAATTGCGCCGGTTTCGGTTCGGCCATGGTGGTGACCGCCAGTTTCGGTCTGGTAGCGGCCGCCCATGTATTGCGCAAGATCGTCGAGCGGCAATAAGTTTCACCGTGCCTGACCCAGGTCTTCGCCTTATACTGGATGCCGAGTCTGGCGAATGACAGGAGACCGGCAATGCGTCATTACTTTGCTTTCAACGGCGACGCCGACGGTTTGTGCGCATTGCAGCAACTGCGGCTGGACACGCCGCAGCCGGATGCCGTACTGGTCACCGGGGTCAAGCGCGATATCTGTCTGCTGCAAAGAATTGCAGCGGTAGCGGGCGACCGGATTACGGTACTGGATGTGTCGCACGATCAGAATCGCGATGACGTGTTGCGACTGCTTGCCGCTGGCGCGTCGCTGCATTACGTTGATCATCACCATGCCGGCGTGTTGCCGCAACATCCCCGTTTCACCTGCTGCATCGATGAAGCGCCGGAAGTCTGTACCAGCCTGCTGGTTGACCGCCAGCTCGGCGGCCGTCACCGGGCCTGGGCCATGGTGGCGACCTTCGGCGACAATCTGCCGCATGTCGGCCGCGCGCTGGCGCAGCAAGCCGGGCTGGATGCCGCCAGTGTGGCCATTCTTGAGCGGCTCGGCATCTATCTCAATTACAACGCTTATGGTGCTGACATTGCCGATCTGCATTTCGATCCGGCCTTGTTGGCCGAGGCCATGCTGCCATTTGCCGATCCCTTGTCGTTCGCAGCACAGTCGCCGGTGTATGCCCGGCTGGCAGCAGCATATGACCAAGACATGGCGCTGGCGCGTCAACTGGCACCGTTGCGCAAGCTGAAGGGCGCGACGCTGATGCTGCTGCCGGACCAACCCTGGGCGCGGCGCATCATCGGCGTGCTGGCCAATGAATTGATGCAGGATCAGCCGGACTGCGCGATCGGCATTTTATCGCCGGACAGCAAAGGCGGCTTTGCCGTCAGCGTCAGGACGCCACGCGCTTGCCATGCCGGGGCGGCCGAATTTTGTCTCGGCTTTGACAGCGGTGGCGGCCGCCAGTTGGCCGGTGGCATCAACCATTTGCCGGGCGCTGATCTGGAGCAATTCCTGCAACGCTTTGAAGCCTGCTTCGCAATAACGTAGGTTGAAGTTTCAGGATTTCCAGACCGGCAGGCGCTTGCCAAGAAAAGCATCAATGCCTTCGACGGCATCTTCTTCCATCATGTTGCGCGCCATCACGTCGCCGGCATACGCATAGGCATCGGCCAGCGGCATTTGCCGTTGCCGGTAAAACATGGCCTTGCCATAACGTATCGCCGCCGGACTCTTGGACAGAATGGCGGCAGTCTTGCGCTCCACGGCGGCATCCAGCTCTGCATCGGCG
Source organism: Herbaspirillum autotrophicum (assembly GCF_001189915.1). GTDB lineage: Bacteria > Pseudomonadota > Gammaproteobacteria > Burkholderiales > Burkholderiaceae_D > Herbaspirillum > Herbaspirillum autotrophicum. The sequence continues at coordinate 36,427 of NZ_LFLS01000017.1, read as the reverse complement.
ACGGTTTCATTGATCAGGCCCCAGTCGGCAGCAGTGGCGGCATCGATGAAGCGCGCCGTGACCAGCATGTCGAAGGCGCGTTTGGTGGAAACATTGCGCGACAAGGCGACTGCCGGCGTCGAGCAAAACAGGCCGACATTGATGCCAGAGACGGCGAAACGGGCGCTCTCGGCAGCCACGGCGAGATCGCAACTGGCGACCAGTTGGCAACCAGCCGCTGTCGCAATACCCTGCACCCGCGCGATGACCGGCACCGGCAACGTCTGAATCGCTTGCATCACGCGACTGCATCGGGCGAACAAGGCCTGGTAATAATCCAGACGCGGCGTGCTGCGCATTTCACGCAAATCGTGGCCGGCGCAGAAAGCCTTGCCGGCCGCGGCCAGCACCACACAGCGTACGCCGGGATCGCTGGCGACCGCGTCAAGTTCCGTTTGCAGCGCATCCAGCAGCGCTTCCGACAAGGCATTGAATTGCAACGGACGATTCAGCAGCAGGGTGGTGACGCCGTCGTGGTCGGTTCTGGTCAGGATGGCGGCAGAAGTAGAGTGATGCATGCGGTTCCTCGGCTGGACATGACAATGCATCGGCAGACGCATCGGGACATGGGCTGAAGTGTAGCGCGAGTTGCCGTGATCCCGGCAGATGGCCGCAGAAAAGAAAACCTGTCCTCGTGCAACAGCTACGAGGACAGGTTTTTCAGGTCAGCAGGATGCTCAGATATAGACCAGGCTGATGGTTGCCATGCCGTCCAGTACTACTTCGTTTGCCATGTCGAGGTCGTCAGCCTTGGTAATCCGGGCTTCCACCTGCAAGGTAGTGTTGAATACCTTGGCCGACGCCGGCTCGGTGCCGGTGCCGCTGAAGCTCAGCTGGGTGTTTTGCCGCACTTCCGATTCCGGCGCCAATCCCCATGGACCGCTGGTGCCGTTACGCGAGATGAGTTTGGCGTTTGGCGTTTCATCGATGACGTTGTTTTTCAGAACGATACGATAGCCACCGATTTTGCGCTCGCCTTGCTTGCCGAGGCCGAAGTTCTGTCCGTTCGTGTTGCCGAACAGGTTGGGAATGCGGCTGTCCGCCTTGTTGTCAACGACTGTAAAAGCCACCTGTTTGTTTTGCGAGCAATTGATTTGCATTGGCAGTTCTTTCGCGCTCAATGCAGTCGGCTCGGTCCTTTTCAGTGTGCCCCCTTCAATCTTGTCGTAGCTCACCGTGGAACCTGCGGCGAATTCGACGCTGCAAGAAGGCGGATTGATGGAACCGGTGACTTTCAACACGGCGTTACCGGCGGCGTGTGCTGCATAGGATGTCAACATGGCGCTGGCCAGTGCAGACAAAAGGATGATCTTTTTCATGGCGATTTCCTTTAGATGATTGAATCAAGAATGAAACGATATTTACCCCTGAGGAATTATTTCCATAAGGCAACTTTATTCTGTTCTTGGGGTGTTGGCCTTTGAATAAGAAAATTCTCAAAAGCCGCCGTTTGCACACGACGCGTCGGCAAATGGCAAAAATGTTGTGCCCGGCTGACGCTGGCAAAACAAAAGGCAATAGGCAGAGGGAGCAGCAAGGGCCGGGCGCTTCCCGGCGGCCGGCGTCGATGCGGGTCAGGCCCTGCGCAGGGCGGCGTCGAGCAAGGCTGCTACACCGACCAGTGCCGGGTAGGACGCGGTGATCAGGTTGGTCGGAATGGCTTGCATGTAGGCCGTGAAACGGCCCTTGTTTTCGAAGCGGGAGCGAAATGGTGATTGGTCGAAGTAAGCGCCAAGTCGCGGCACCACGCCGCCGCCGATAAAGATGCCGCCCCGGGCGCCGAGCGTTACCGCCAGATTGGCAGCGAAGGTGCCGAGCATGGCGCAAAAGCAATCCAGCGTTTCGCGACACAAGGCGTCGTCCGCAGTCAGCGCATGTTGCACGATGTCGGGCGTACTCATGACAAGCGGTTGCTTGCCATGCATCACCTGCAGACCCTGAAAGATGGTTTCGATGCCGGGGCCGGAAATCAGGCGTTCGGCGGAGACATGGGAATGCTGCCGGCGGCAATACTCCAGCAAGGCGGCTTCGCGGTCATCGGACGCCGCGAAGGCAACGTGACCACCTTCACTGGCCAGCGCCTGCCAGCCGTGCGCCATGTGGACCAGGCCGCCTGCGCCAAGCCCGGTGCCGGGGCCGACCAGACCGATCACCGCCTGTGGCTGCGGCTGACCGCCACCGATCTGACGATAGTCGCTGGGGTTCAAATGCGGTACCGCCATGGACAATGCCGTGAAGTCATTGACGATCAGCAGCGTGTCGAGTCCCAGTTGGCGGCGGCTGGCTTCAATCGAAAAGGACCAGTCGTGGTTGGTCATCCGGATCTGATCGCCCTGTACCGGATTGGCGATGGCAATGGCGGCGTGACGTACCGGCGGATTGCCGCAAGCATCCAGATACGCGTGTACCGCTGCCGTAAATTCAGGGTAAGCAGCGACTGCCAGCGTGTGAATGGTGCTGATCTCGCCGCTGGTATCGCGCAAGGCGAAGCGGGCATTGGTGCCGCCGATATCGGCCAGCAGTTGCGGTGCGGAAGACATGGGACAGATTCTCCGTAACGTTGCAGCATCAGTGGGACAAGCCGGCCACGACATACTGCTCGCGGTGGCCGGCATTGCATACCGGCGTTCGATGGTTTTCATCTGCAATGGTTCGTTGCTGCCGGCAATCTTTGGCACCGCCGCCACTGAAAATCAGGCGGTGGCGCGCCCCCGGCGGTCCAGTTGCGCCGACAGCAATACCGTACCCAGCGCCAGCATCGCGACGGCGGCACCCAATAACGGCAAATCAGTCAGCGGCAGTCCGGCCGAAATGGCCAGGCCGCCAAGCCAGGCACCGGTGGCATTGCCCATGTTGAAGGCGCCCTGATTCAGCGTCGATGCCAGATTGGGCGCTTCACGCGCCTTGTCGAGCACGCGGATTTGCGCTGCCGGCACGACGGCAAAGGCCACGGCGCCCCAGACAAACATGGTGATCAGGGTCGGCACCGGCAGATGACTGCTCCAGGAAAACTGCACCAGGACCAGCGCGATACAGACAAACAGCGCTGCCAGTACCGGCATCAGACGCCAGTCGGCCAGCCTGCCGCCGGCCAGACCACCGACCGTGATGCCGGCGCCGAACAGCAGCAAGACCCAGCTTTCCTGTTGTGCGCTGAAACCGGTGACGTCCAGCAAAATGTAAGCGATGTAGGTGAGCACGCTAAACATGCTGATCGATGCCAGGGTGCTGATCAGCAACGACAGTTGCACCTGGGTTTGCGCAATGGCACGGAATTCCTGGAAGATGCTGCCGCCTTGCATCGGGATTTTTTTCGGCAGGCAAATCCAGAGCATCAACACCGCCAGCAAACCGATCACGGTAATGGCCGCGAACGTCGAGCGCCAGCCGGCGGCGTGACCGAGTGCCGTGCCGAAGGGCACGCCGAGAATGTTGGCGACGGTCAGTCCGGTAAACATCAGCGCGACGGCTTGCGCGCGTTTTTCACGCGGCACCAGCTCTGCCGCGACCACGGCACCGATGCCGAAGAACGCGGCATGGCAAAACGCGGTGACCACGCGCGCGACCATCAGCAGATTGTAGGTGGGGGCGATGGCGCACAGAATATTGCCGACGATGAACAGGCTCATCAAGCCGACCAGCGCTTGTTTGCGTGGCCAGCGGGCAGTGATGATGGCCAGCAGCGGGGCGCCGGCGGCGACGCCCAGCGCATAACCGGATACCAGCATGCCGGCCGCCGGCGCCGAGACGCCGAGATCGCGGGCAACGTCGGGCAGCAGGCCCATGATGACAAATTCGGTGGTGCCGATGCCAAAGGCAGCTACAGCCAGTGCAAACAGGGGCCATTGCATTTCAGAACATCCTTGCGAGTGAACAGCCCCAAAGTTTACACGCGGACGTCGCGGCTTGCAGGCGAGTACGGAAAACGCCGCGCCGGCGTCATCCGCGCTCGCTGCAGACTCAGGTGCGGGTCGCTTGCAGTTGGCCTAACTCTTGATTGACGCGGGCAATGACGCCATCCCAGTCGCCCGGTGCGGTCTGGCGAAAAATGCGCAGCGACGGATACCATGGCGAGTCTTCGCGTTCCAGCAGCCAGCGCCAGCAGGTATTGAGGCGATTGAGCAGCCAGGTCGGCTTGTTGAGGGCGGCGGCCAGATGGCACACGGAAGTGTCGACCGTGATGACCAGATCCAGTTGCGAGATCAGTGCGGCGGTATCGGAAAAATCGTAGAAGAAGCGCGAATGATCGATCACCCGCTGCGCCAGCGGATGACTTCTGAGCTGATGTTGAGCGGCATCGCCCAGTTGCAGCGAATAAAAATCGATGCCTTCCTGTTCCAGCAACGGTGCCAGCGTAGCAAAGCTGATCGAACGCAAGGCATCCAGACGCGTGGCTTCCGGATTGCTGGTACGGGGATTGCCGGCCCACACCAGACCCACGCGCAGTGTGGCGGGCGCCAGGCGTTCGCTCCACTGCGCGGCTTGCCGGGCATCCGCCTGAAAATACGGTTCGGTCGGAATGTCCTGTTCGACGCGCATGCCGCACGCCAGCGGCAGGCTGATCAGCGGGCAGTGATAATCGAAGTGCGGCAAGAGCTGACCGGCAGACACCACCATGCTGACCCCGGCCAGCGATGACAGCAGCGATTTCAGTTGCGGTTGCACTTCCAGAATGACACGTGCGCCGCGCGCTGCGACCAGCGGTACAAAGCGCGAGAACTGCAACGTGTCGCCGAAACCTTGTTCGGCATACAGCAGAATCGTCTTGCCTTCCAGCGACTCCTGACCCAGCCACAAGGGCTTGTGAAATTGGCGGCGGTGCTCCTTCAATTGCTCGGTTTGCCAACGCCATTCGTACTTTTCCCAGCCCGCTTCGAACTGGCCCAGACGCAAGCGGCACAGGCCTTCATTCCATTGCGGCGAAGCAGCCTCGGGGTCAAGTGCCTGGGCGCGGGCGTAGCTTTCCAGTGCTTCTTCATGCCGCTGCAAATCTTCCAGCACGATGCCGCGATTGAACAAGGCGCTGCCCTCGTCAGGCTGGATCGCCAGTGCCTGATCATAGCTTTGCAGTGCTGCTTCCGGTTGCTTGAGATTGTGCTGGACGTAGCCGCTGTTGACCCGTGCCTGTACGAACTCGGGTTCGATTGCCAGCGCCCGCTGATAAGTCGCCAGTGCTTCGTCGAGACGGTTCAGATCTTTGAGTGCATTGCCCATGTTGAACAAGGCTTCCAGGAATTCCGGTTGCAGTTCCAGCGTCTTGCGATAACCTTCCAGCGCTTCCGGAATGCGCTGGAGATCGTGCAAGGTATTGGCATGCTTGAACAGCGCTTCGGCGAAATCGGGCTTGGCCGCCAGCAGGCGCTGATAGCACTGCAATGCTTCCGGATAACGCTGCATGGCGCGCAGCACATTGCCGCGCCGGAACTGCGCATCGCTGAAATCGGGGCGCAGCAGCAATACCAGATCGTAGCTGCCGAGCGCTTCCGGATAACGCCGCAATTCTTCCAGTGCCGTGGCGCGATCAAACTGGGCATCGACATGCTCCGGATTGATGTTGAGCGCGCGGTCGATCAGGGTCACCGCTTCGGCATATTGTTCGCGGTGCAGGGCCAGCATGCCGAGCAGATACAGGGCCTGGAAATGGGTCGGTGCCACGCGCAAGACTTTGCGATAGAGTTCTTCTGCCTGATCCCATTTTCCGCTGCGATGCAGGGCCACCGCCTTTTGAATTTGAGCGGCGATTGCCGGGCTTTGTTGTTGCATCCTCATACACTTGGTCCTTGCGTTATCGATAATGGAACGGCGGCGGCGGGAGCTCCGGCGCAGAGCGTTCATGCTGATACTGATCGGATGAGATGATGCCATACAAAAACACGGTATTGACGGCGCTGTGAGCGGGTTCAGCAATGCGCGTTGTTTTCTTTTACACTTCCGGCAGATCCTCATTTCTTATTCACCGGAGCCCTTGCATGACTTTCGCGATACCAGCCCCCGCCATCACTACCATTCCTGTCGTCGGCGGCGATCCGTTTCCGGTGCGCCGCATTTACTGCGTAGGCCGCAACTATGCCGCCCACGCCCGCGAGATGGGGCATGATCCCGACCGCGAACCGCCGTTCTTTTTCATGAAGCCGACCGATGCCATCGTGCCGACCGGCAGCAAGGTGCCATATCCGAGCCAGACCAGCGATTATCAGCATGAAATCGAAATGGTGGTGGCGCTCGGCAAGGGCGGTCGCGATGTGCCGGTGGAGCGCGCGCTGGATCTGGTGTTCGGTTATGCGGTCGGTCTGGATATGACCCGGCGCGACATTCAGGGCGCCGCCAAGAAACTGAGCCGGCCGTGGGATATGGGCAAGGGCTTCGATCATTCCGCCCCCTGCGCGCCTCTGCTGCCAGTGGCGCAGGCCGGACATCCGACGCAAGGCGCGGTGTGGCTTAAAGTCAACGGCGAGCTCCGGCAACAGGGCGATTTGTCCGATCTGATCTGGAGTGTGGCTGAAACCATCGCCTTTTTGTCGGGACTGGTCGAGTTATTCCCGGGCGACCTGATTTATACCGGCACCCCCGAAGGCGTGGGCCCGGTAGTCAAAGGCGACCGCTTGCTAGGACATGTGGATGGCTTGCCGGATCTCGATATCACCATCGTCTGAGCCAATCACGGCAAATTGACTGTCAAAGTTATCAATTTGGCCATGCGGCATTGATCTGAAATGAAACAGTCATGAAGCCAAAGCTCTGACGGGCGTATAATAGCGGCTTGCCGGGGATGCTGTCCGGCAACCTCCTGACGTGGGCGACCGGTTTTCTGCATGAGTCGCGCCGCGTAATACGTCAACACTGAAAGCAACCTCTTCGCGAATGTGTCGTCAATCGCCATCTGTCCTGCAGATCATTTTGTCGATTCACGCCAGGTTCACCGTAAACCATGCCCGACAATCTGTCCGCTACTGAAACACCCGAAACACCTGCCGTCCGCTTTGAAGACTTCGGTCTTTCGCCCGATATCCTGCGCGCACTGACGGAGCAGGGCTACGTCCATCCAACCCCGATTCAGGCGCAAGCCATCCCTGTCATATTGCAGGGGCACGATGTCATGGGCGCAGCACAGACCGGAACCGGCAAAACTGCCGGTTTTTCATTGCCGATCATCCAGTTGCTGTTGCCGCAGGCCAGCAACAGTGCCTCGCCGGCACGCCATCCGGTACGGGCGCTGATTCTGACGCCGACCCGTGAGCTGGCCGACCAGGTTGCTGAAAACGTCAAATCCTACTGTCGCTTTACGCCGTTGCGCTCCACTGTGGTATTCGGTGGCGTCGACATGGCGCCGCAGACAGCCGCCTTGCGCGCCGGTGTCGAAATCGTGATTGCCACGCCGGGACGCCTGCTGGACCACGTGCAGCAAAAGACGCTGAATCTGTCGCAGACCGAAATTCTGGTCATGGATGAAGCCGACCGCATGCTGGACATGGGCTTCTTGCCGGACTTGCAGCGCATCATCAATCTGCTGCCGAAGAAGCGCCAGAATCTGCTGTTTTCGGCCACGTTCTCGGGCGAAATCAAAAAGCTGGCGGGCAGCTTCCAGAACAATCCGGTCACCATCGAGGTAGCGCGCAGCAATGCCACTGCCGAACGCGTGACCCAGACCATTTACAAGATCGACGAAGCCACCAAGAGTGAAGCGGTGGCTTACATCATTCGCGAGCGTCAGCTCAAGCAAGTGATCGTGTTTTCCAACACCAAGATCGGCGCTTCCAAACTGGCGCGTCTGCTGGAAAACGACGGCGTCAAGGCGTCCGCCATTCACGGCGACAAATCACAGGGCGAACGCATGGCGGCGCTGGAAGCCTTCAAGCAAGGCCAGATCGAAGTGCTGGTGGCGACCGATGTCGCGGCCCGTGGTCTGGATATCGCCGAATTGCCGTGCGTGATCAATGTCGATTTGCCGTACAACGCCGAAGATTATGTTCACCGCATCGGCCGTACCGGTCGTGCCGGCGCTTCGGGCGACGCCATTTCGCTGTATTCCGAAAAGGATGAGCGTTTGCTGGTCGATATCGAAAAACTGATCAAGATGAAGTTCGTACGCGCCGAGCTGACCGGCTTTACGCCACGCGCCCGCGCCGAGCGCAGTGATCGCGGCGAGCGTAGTGAACGTGGCGGCGAGCGCAGCGGCAATGGCAGCGCCGACCGCAGTGCGGATCGTTCTGCGCCGCGTCGCGATACCACGGCCTATGGTCGCGGTGGCAACACCGGATTTTCGTCGACGCCGACGCCGCGCCGGGAAAAAGTCGATCCATGGTTTCTCAAGCCATACGAACCAAGTGCGGCACCGGTTGTTGCCGAAACCACGAATGGCGTCAAACCGGCCGGCAAGCCATCCAAGCACAAGGTGGCAGCACTGTTGGGCGGCATGCCGAAACGTCCGGCGCCGTAATAAGGCGATAGCAGGAACCCCGGTGTTCCTGCTTCAGCGTTGTTGTTGCAGTCGTTGTAGCCAGGCCTGTTGTGCCTGCGGCCAGAAGTCGGCAACGCTCGTTGCCGGTAGCGTACCCAATCCAAGAAAACCGGCCGCCCGCTGCAATTCCGGCAGCGGTTGTTGCAAGTCCAGCGCTTGCGCGCCATGCTGCTTGGATAATTTTTCGCCGTCGGCGGTACACACCAGCGGTACATGCAGATATACCGGCACCGGATAGCCCAGCAGCCGTTGCAGGTAAATCTGACGCGCGGTCGACTCCAGCAAGTCGGCGCCGCGCACCACATGTGTCACCCCTTGCAAGGCGTCATCCACCACCACCGCCAACTGGTATGCCCAGTAACCATCAGCGCGTTTCAAGACGAAATCGCCGGCTTCGCGCGCCAGGTACTGGCTTTGCCGTCCCAGCCAGCGATCTTCAAACTGTATGAATTCGGACGCGGTACCGGCATCCGGCACGCGCACCCGCAACGCCCGGGCGATTTTTCCGGGTGCCAGCCCGGCGCGACAAGTGCCGGGATAAATCGCTGCACCATCGGCGGCGATGCCAACGCCGGAGTCGGCAATTTCACGCCGCGTGCAGCCGCAGGGGTAAACCAGTCCGTCAAGTCGGGCGCACGCGGCCTGATAGTCGGGCAGGGATTCGCTTTGCACCCGTATCGGGCCATCCCATTGCATGCCCAGCGCTGCCAGCGTATGCACGATATCGGCGGCGGCACCTGCGGCGCTGCGCGCTTCATCGATGTCTTCCATGCGTAACAGCCAGCGGCCGTCATGCGCTTTGGCATCCAGATAGCTGGCCATGGCCGCCACCAGTGAGCCGGCGTGCAAGGGGCCGGAAGGCGAGGGCGCGAAACGGCCGACGTAGTGCTCGACGGGATGGTTCATTTGATCGTGCATGTCAGCCGGCACCGCTGAGCAGCATTTGTTGAATTGCAGGTTGGGATAATTGCGCAAGAAACCATTTGAGCGATTTTCCCTGTTCTGCCTTGGGCCACGCAACTAAAAAATCGTCATGCGGTTTGCCGACCTGGGTTTGTTTTTCGATCAGGCGACCATCGGCGAGATAAGGGGCGGCCCAGTTGCGCGGCAGATGGCCGCAGCCGAGGCCGGCCAGTTGGGCCGCCAGTTTGGCGGCCACGGTGGGTACCGTCAGGGTTTCCTGGCCACTGAGCAAGCCGATCGTCATGCTCGGCAGGTTGCGGCTGCTGTCGCCGACCGCCACCGCCCGGTGTTGCCTGACCAGCTCCGGCGGCAGCGGCTCTGCTGCCTCTGCCAGCGGATGCCCGGGAGCAATCGCAAACACCCATTCGACCAGTCCCAGTGAGCGGGTCTGGAAGCGGCCGCTGGTGCGGACGATTTCCGGCCCGTCCAGCGTGGCCCCGATCACCAGGTCGGCATGGCCGGCAATGATTTCTTCCCAAGCCCCGGCCAGCACGCCCGGCGTGAAACGCAGCCGGGTGCCGGAGGCTTCGCGATCAAAGGCGGCGATCAGCGGCAACATGTTCTTGAAGGCAATGACGCTGTTGAGGACGATGCGCAATTCGGTTTCGCGGCCGGTGGCAGTGCGCTTGACGCGTTGCTCCAGATCGTCGGCGGCCAGCAGCAGATGACGCCCTTCGGTCAGCAGTTGCTGGCCGGCAGGGGTCAGTTTGGCGCGGTGGCCACGGCGGTCGAACAGCAACACGTCGAGGTCGTCTTCCAGCTTGCGCACGCTGTAGGTCAGGGCCGAGGGGACTCGGTCCAGCGCCAGCGCGGCTGCGGCAAAGCTGCCTTTGCGGTCAATGATGTCGAGAATCTGCAATGCTTCCAGCGTCAGGTTCATTGTTCAGAATATTTGAATGATTCGTCTGAATTCTGGACCTTATTCTGAAGAAGAACAAGGTCTATAGTGTGAAACATCAACAGGAAATTTGTATAAGTAGCCAAATAGCCAAGGAGCAAACATGCTGGAACTACGCAAGGCGAATGATCGCGGACATGCCAATCACGGCTGGCTCGACTCTTTTCACAGCTTTTCCTTCGCCGGTTATCACGATCCCGGGCACATGGGCTTCGGTCCGCTGCGCGTGATCAATGAAGACTGGATCGATGGCGGGCAGGGCTTCGGCACGCACGGTCACCAGAACATGGAAATCATTACCTACATGCTGGAAGGTGCGTTGGAGCACAAGGACAGCATGGGCAACGGCAGCGTGATCCGTCCCGGCGATGTGCAGCGCATGAGCGCCGGCACCGGCGTGCGGCATTCGGAGTTCAATCATTCGGCGGCTGAGCGCGCCCATCTGTTGCAAATCTGGATCATGCCGGATGTGGATGGAATTGCGCCGGGCTACGAAGAGAAGCGTTTCTCTGCCGCGGAAAAAACCGGGCGTTTGCGCCTGATTGCGTCGGCCGATGCCCGTGACGGCTCGGTCAAGATTCATCAGGATGCCAGCGTGTATGCCGGTTTGTTCGATGGCGATCAGCACGCCAGCGTGGAATTGGCGGCTGGCCGTCTGGCCTATATCCATGTCGCACGCGGCAGTCTGAAAGTGAACGGGCAGTCATTGCAGACCGGCGATGCGCTCAAGGTTGCCGGTGTAACCACATTGTCATTCACTGACGGCGACCAGGCCGAAGTGCTGTTGTTCGATTTGCCGAAGTAACTCTCTTGCGCTGCGATCCCGGTTGTCGGGATCGCAGCGTTCATCAGACCCACTGTTAAATTCAATTTCATCAGACAAGGAACATCATGAGCAAAGTTGCCATCGTTTATCACTCCGGTTACGGTCATACCAAAAAACTGGCGGAAGCCGTGCATGCCGGCGTCGCCTCGGCTGCCGACACCAGCGTCGATCTGATCGCCATCGATGCCGAAGGCAATATCACCGAGGCCCAATGGGCGCTGCTGGATGCCGCCGATGCCATCATCATGGGTTCGCCCACCTACATGGGCAGCGTGTCGTGGCAATTCAAGAAGTTTGCCGATGCCACTTCCAAGCCATGGTTTTCGCAAAAATGGAAAGACAAGATCGGTGCCGGATTCACTAATTCGGCCACCATGAACGGCGACAAACTGTCGACCCTGCATTATCTGTTCACGCTGGGCATGCAGCACAGCATGGTATGGGTCGGTACCGGCCTGATGCCGGCCAATTCCAAGGCGGCGCAACGCAATGACATCAATTTCGTCGGTTCATTTTCCGGTCTGATGGCGCAAAGCCCGTCGGACTCGTCGCCGGAAGAAGGACCGTTGCCGGGCGATCTGGACACCGCCAAGCTGTTCGGCAAGCGCGTGGCCGAGACGGCGGCACGCTTCAACAAGTAAGATCGTCCCGCTTGCGGGCAATAAAAAACCGCTGGTGACAGCGGTTTTTTTACGTCTGCAAAACTATTGCTGTTTTCAGGCGTGGCTTTGTGTCGCCGGCGCAGCGGACGATGCCGGTTCAGTCGCGCAATGCGGGCAGGACTTGCCGGCCACATAGGCGGGCGACAACTGCTCGCGTGGCGTGACTACGGCGCGGCAGGCGAAGCATTGTACGGTCGCGGTTTCCTGCAATTGCGGATTGAGCGCGGTGCGGTAATCGAAAACGAAGCAATCGCCGGTGTAATGGGCGCCGCCGACATCTTCGAAATACTTCAAAATGCCGCCGTCGAGTTGATAGACGCTGTCGAAACCGACGTTTTGCATGTGGATCGCGGCTTTTTCGCAGCGGATGCCGCCGGTACAGAAGGTCACCACGGTCTTGCCGTCGAGTTCGGCCTTGTGGTCGGCGATGACTTGCGGGAATTCGGTGAATTTGCTGATGCGGTAATCGATGGTGTTGTCGAACGTACCGACATCGACTTCAAAGGCATTGCGGGTATCGACCATCACCACCGGTTTGCCGTTGTCGTCATGACCCTGATCGAGCCAGCGCTTCAGGGTCAGCGGCTCGACGAACGGCGCGCGGCCTTCTTCCGGCTTGATCAGCGGATACTTCATCGTGATGATCTCGGCCTTGAGCTTGACCAGCATGCGGTTGAACGGCTGGTGCTCGGACTCGCTTTCCTTGACTTCGATATCAGCAAAGCGCGGATCGGCGCGCAGCCAGCCAAGAAACGCATCGATATCGGCGCGTTTGCCGGCCAGAAACAAATTGATGCCTTCCGGGCTCAGAATGACGGTGCCGCGCAAATTGTGTTTTTGACAAAATTCCAGGAATTGCGGACGTTTTTCGACCGTATCGCTGAAAGTGATGAATTTGTACGCGGCGATATTGATGTAAGAAGTGGCTGGCGACTGCATGACTGATTGTGCTCTAACTCATTGAATTGACAGCATTATAAACTTGTCGCGGGCAGCTTCGCGACAAATCGCGTGAAGCTTGATGCAGATCAACGTCGGTGGGACAGTGTGATCCGGGGTTTGCTTACCGCTGCTGACAATTGTTCGCCTCTCCGGATGTCATAGACCTGTAAAATATCGCCCATGACTACACCGCAATTCGTACACCTTCGCCTGCATTCCGAATATTCCATCGTCGACGGACTGGTCCGCATCGATGACGTCGTCAAGGAGGCCGCCAAAGACGGCCAGGCCGCCCTTGGCATTACCGACCTGTCCAATCTGTTTGGCATGGTCAAGTTTTACAAAGCCGCACGCGGCAAAGGCGTCAAGCCGATCATCGGTTGCGACGTCTGGATCAGCAATGACGACGACCGCGACAAACCGTCGCGCTTGCTGTTGCTGGTCAAAAACAATCATGGCTATTTGCAGTTATGCGATTTGCTGAGCCGCGCCTGGCTCACCAATCTGCATCGCGGCCGCGCCGAAATTCGTACCGAATGGCTGGAAGAATTGCAGCAGCAAGAGGGCGGTACCGGGTTGATCGCGTTGTCGGGCGCGCACTTCGGTGATGTCGGAATCGCCATTGAAAATGGCAATGTGGCTGCCGCCGAACGCTGCGCCCAACGCTGGGCCGCGATTTTCCCGGATTCGTTCTACATTGAAATCCAGCGCGCCGGCCAGCCCAACATGGATATTCAGGTGCGGCAATCGGTCGCGCTGGCGGCCAGGTTGCAACTGCCGGTGGTGGCGACGCATCCGATCCAGTTCCTGACGCAAGGCGAATTTGTCGCGCATGAAGCGCGGACTTGCATCGCCGAGGGTGAAATTCTGGCCAATGCACGTCGCGTGAGGCGTTTCAACGAACAACAGAATTTCAAGAGCCAGGCCGAAATGGCGGAGCTGTTTGCCGATTTGCCGGGCGCAGTGCAGAACTCGATTGAAATTGCCAAGCGCTGCAATCTGATGCTGACGCTGGGCAAGCCGCAATTGCCGAATTTCCCGACCCCGGATGGCATGACCATCGATGATTTTCTGGTGGCAGAAACCAAGGCCGGCCTTGAAGACCGTCTCAAGCAATTATTCCCCGACGAAGCCAAACGCGAGAAGGAACGGGCCCGGTACGAAGAACGGCTGAAGTTCGAAAACGATACCATCATCAAGATGAAGTTTCCGGGCTACTTCCTGATCGTGGCCGACTTTATCCGCTGGGCCAAGAACAATGGCGTCCCGGTCGGACCGGGCCGCGGTTCCGGTGCCGGTTCGCTGGTGGCGTACTCGCTGTCGATTACCGATCTGGATCCGCTGCAATACAACCTGCTGTTCGAGCGTTTCCTGAACCCGGAACGGGTATCGATGCCCGACTTCGATATCGACTTTTGCCAGGAAGGCCGCGACCGCGTGATTCAGTACGTCAAGGAGCGTTACGGCAAGGAAGCGGTATCGCAGATCGCCACCTTCGGTACCATGGCGGCCAAGGGCGCGGTGCGTGACGTCGGCCGCGTGCTGGATCTGGGCTACAACTTTTGCGATGGCATTTCCAAACTGATTCCGTTCAAGCCGGGCAAACTGGTGACGCTGGCCGACGCCATCGAAGAAGAGCCGTTGCTCAAGGAGCGGCTGGACAATGAAGAAGAAGTGAAGCAGCTGATGGGGCTGGCGCAACAGGTCGAAGGCATCGCCCGCAATATCGGCATGCATGCCGGGGGCGTGTTGATCGCCCCCGGCAAACTGACTGATTTCTGCCCGTTGTACACCCAGGGCGGCGACGCCGGCGTGGTATCGCAGTACGACAAAGATGACGTCGAAGCCGTCGGTCTGGTGAAGTTCGACTTTTTGGGTCTGACCACGCTGACCATTCTGGATCGCGCCGTGCGTTACATCAAGCAACTCGATCCGGCCATGGCCGATTTCGATCTGGCGCGATTGCCGCTCAATGACCGCGCCTCTTATGAGTTGCTGACCAAGGCCAAAACGGTCGCCGTATTCCAGCTGGAAAGCCGCGGCATGCAAGGCATGCTGAAAGACGCCCGGCCCGACCGTTTTGAAGACATTATTGCGCTGGTGGCCTTGTATCGTCCGGGTCCGATGGACCTGATTCCGGACTTCTGCAAACGCAAGCACGGTGAGCGTTTTGATTATCCTGACCCGCGCACTGAAGGCATTCTGTCCGAAACCTACGGCATCATGGTGTATCAGGAGCAGGTGATGCAGATGGCGCAGGTGGTGGGCGGCTACTCGCTCGGCGGCGCTGACTTGCTGCGGCGCGCGATGGGTAAGAAAAAAGCGGAAGAAATGGCTGAGCATCGCCAGATCTTCCGCGAAGGTGCCGCCAAGGATGGCTTGTCGCAAGAGAAGGCCGACGAAATCTTCGACTTGATGGAAAAGTTCGCAGGCTACGGCTTCAACAAGTCACATGCTGCTGCTTACGCGCTGCTGTCGTATCACACGGCCTTCCTCAAGGCGCATCACCCGGCCGCGTTCATGGCAGCCAACTTGTCGCTGGCCATGGACGATACCGACAAGATCAAGATTCTGGTGGAAGACGCGCTCGACATTTGCGGCCTGACCTTGCTGCCGCCGGACATCAATTTGTCCGACTACCGTTTCACACCGGTGGGCGAGCCGGGCAAGAAGGCGATGCAGATTCGTTACGGGCTGGGCGCCGTAAAAGGCTCGGGACAAAGCGCAATCGAAGCCATCGTCGCAGCGCGCGGTGACAAGCCGTTCAAGGATTTGTTCGACTTTGCCAAGCGCATCGACAAGCGGCAGATCAACCGCCGCACCATTGATTCGCTGATTCGCGCCGGTGCCTTCGATTGCTTCGGCGTTGACCGCGCCGTATTGCAGGCGACGGTCGGCCTGGCCTGGGAAAGTGCCGAACAGGCAGAAGCCTCGGCCAATCAGGTCAGTCTGTTTGGGGGCGATGACAGCGATCTGGAAGCGCCGCTGGAATATATCAACGTGCGGCCATGGACCGACAAGCAAAAACTCACCGAAGAAAAGATCGCGCTCGGTTTTTATCTGTCCGGTCATTTGTTCAATGCCTACGAGCGTGAAGTGCGCCAGTTTGTCCGCACCAGGATTGCCAATCTGGAACCCTCGCGCGAACCGCGTTCGCTGGCCGGCATCATCGTCGGCGTGCGGGTGCAGATGACACAGCGCGGCAAGTTGCTGATCGTGACGCTCGATGACGGCAGCGCCGTCGCCGATGTGACGGTGTACAGCGAACTGGTCGAGCCCAACAAGGCCTTCTTCAAGGAAGACGAGTTGCTGATCGTGCAGGGCAAGGTATCGGAAGACCGCTTCTCGGGCGGCCTGCGCATTTCTGCCGAAAAAGTCATGGATATCGGCGCTGCCCGGATCCAGTATGGTCAACGCGTGGTGGTGTCGATCTCGAAACAGGTCGAACCGGCCTATCTCAAGGAAACGCTGTCTGCATACCGCATGCCGCAGGGTTTGCCGTTCGTGATGCGCTACGATCAGCCGGGTGTCGGTTGCGAAGTCATGCTTGGGGACGCATGGCGCGTGGTGCCGGCTGATGCCTTGCAGTCGTCGCTGGCGGAGTCGTTTGGCAAGGATGCGGTCGCGATTGAGTACTAAGTGAATGCGAGTTTGGTAAAATGCGGCGCTTCAATGTTGATAAAAATCAATAACTATATGCAACTACTACGCCGAAAGGTCGTTTGATGATTGGCTATACCTCGTTTGCCGTATTTCTGTTTTTTGCCATTTCACTGATCATCCCCAGCGGATTCTCGGTAGGGGCTACCGCCTTGCTGTTGGGCGGGCTGGTATTGTTCCGACGTGATGTGCGCTTGCGTCTTGATAGCGAAGACCGGCTGTTGATTGCCGTGTTGTTGTTCTATTTCGTGGTCGCGGTAATCATGAATCTGATCCATGGTGAAATCATCAAGGAATATGATTTGCCATTGCGGTTCTTGCTGGCAATCCCGGCGTTGCTGGTGTTGCGCGTCTATCCGCCGACACCGCGTTACTTCTGGGCCGGCCTGGCGATTGGCGGCATCCTGGCAGGCTTGTTTACGGGATGGCAAAACCTGTTCGTCTTGCACGGCCGGGCCAACGGTTACACCAATGCGATCCAGTATGGAAATATCAGCTTCATCATTGGCATGCTTTGCCTGGCGGGCCTCGGCTGGGCCAAAGAACAGTCGCGCGCCAATGTGTGGGTGCTGTTCCTGATTGTCGGTGCCGTGATGGGTATGTTGGGCTCGATGTTCACCGGTAGCCGCGGCAGCTGGGTCGGTTTGCCGGTCTGTCTTTACCTGCTGTATCGCTGCTATGGCGGCACCATCAGCAAACGCTATCTGGTGGGGATCATCTCGGCCCTGGTGGTGATTTGTGCCGTCATTTACATGATTCCGCGCACCGATGTCAAAGCACGGGTGCAATTGGCATTTGCCGAAGCGCAAGACTATGCGAAGACGCGCAATGCTGACTCGTCGATTGGAACCCGCATGGAAATGTGGCGTGCCGGTGCTCTGGCGGCACAGGAACGGCCATTGCTGGGTTGGGGCAAAGCAGGTTTCGTGGTGCGTGAAACCGAATTGATCAACGAAGGCAAAGTCAGTCCATTGATGAAGGATAACAACCACGTTTATAACGAGTGGCTGGATGCCATCGTCAAGCGCGGCGTTCCTGGCCTGCTGGTATTGCTGGCGTTGTATCTGGTGCCTTTGTATTTATTTGCCGGCTATCTCAGGCGCGGTTCTGCGGCGCAGCGGCCTTATGCCTTGTGCGGTCTGATGCTGATTGTTTGCTATATCGGTTTCGGCTTTTCGCAGGTATTCATGGCGCATAACACAGGTGTCATGACACTCGGTTTCACGCTGGTCATCCTGTGGGGTTTGCTCAAGGCGGAAGAGCGTCCTTTCGCGTGACGTAACGGATTGCCGCAATTGAAAGGCGCTGCGCGGCAGCGCCTTTTTCATTTCTGTCTCACGCCGGCTGTGTACATCGTCAGCCTCTCACCTCAGTGAGACGATACATAAATCGACGCCGCATGCGCCGGCGGCACGGCAAACTCGGCCCGCATGCGCTTCACTTCTTCCCGCGGGCTTCGTCCGAACAGACGCTTGAACTCTCTGCTGAATTGCGACGGGCTGTCATAGCCGACTTCGGCGCTGGCTGTTGCAGCGGTGATGCTGTTGCGTACCATCAGTAGTCTTGCCTGATGCAAGCGCGTGGATTTCAAGTATTGCATCGGTGTGGTATTGGTTACTGCCTTGAAGTGCACGTGAAATGCGGGCACGCTCATGCCGGCTTCGCTGGCCAGTTGCTCCACGCTCAGTTCCTGCTGGTACAAGGCGTGGATGCGACGCAGCGCTCGCACCACTTTGCCGAATTGCCCATGCATGCCAAGCGCGGCTCTCATCGATGGTCCCTGATCACCGGTCAGGATGCGGAAGTAGATTTCGCGCACCAGCGCGGGACCGATGATCTCCGCTTCCATTGACCGGCTCATGGCTTCGAGCAGGCGTAATACGGAATCATTGAGTCTGCGATCCATGCGGCTCGACATCATGCCTTGCGGTTTGCCCGATGCCACACCACCCAACTGATCTATCTGCAGCATCAGATCGGCAGCGATCTTGAAGTCCAGGTGCATGTAAATCGCCAGCAGCGGTTCTTGTTCGCTGGCATCGGTTTCCATCGTGAACGGCACCGGCACTGACACCACCAGGCATTGTCGTTCGTCATAGAGGTAAGTCTGGTCGCCGAAAAAGCCGCGTTTTTTTCCCTGACACACGATCACGATGCCCGGATCGTAGAGAACCGGGACCGATTTGAGTGGACGATTCGAGCGCAAAAAACGAATGTCGGGCAACACCGTAAGGTTGTATCCCTCGACCGGCGCCAGTTGTCCGAGCAGGGCTGCCATGCGCTGTCGCTGGCATTCCTGCGCTTGCGGGTCGTACTGCTCCGGCTGATTCTCCATGGCGGCTCCCGGGCTGCATGCGTAAGGTTCGGATATTGCCACTAAATGACCAGAAATATCTGAGTCAATAGTATTGGGCAATAAACATATATCCAGCGCCATCGACCGTAATCCCGGCCAATCCTATCATTCAATCCATGCTCAAGTGCGCTTGCAGCAAGCCGGTGGTCGCAGTGTTGCCGCGACCGGACAGGCCGTAAGCGGGTGCGCAAATGCCCGTCACGGCGGCATATCTCAACTTTACAGGATGATAAATATCATGATCAACGTAGTTAATCCCGCAGATGGTTCAGTGGTTGGCGAAGTACCCGAGTGGAGTCCGGCTGAAGTGACGGCTGCCATTGACCGTACGTGCAAGGCATTTCCGTGGTGGTCGCGCAAGTTGGCCAAGGAGCGTGGCGATCTGCTGCGGCGCTGGTTTGAACTGGTCAAGGCTGACAAGCAGGCCTTCGCGGAACTCATGGTCAAGGAAAATGGCAAATGCCTGTCCGAGGCGCTGGGCGAGATCGAGTATGGTCTTGGCTTTATCGAATGGTTCGCCGAGGAAGCCAGGCGCGTGTACGGAGACACGATTCCTGCGCACGCCGGCAATGCGGAAATTCTGGTGTTCAAGGAGCCGGCCGGCCCGACCGCGGCAATCACGCCGTGGAATTTTCCGTTCATGATGATCACGCGCAAGATCGCCACTGCACTGGCGGCCGGTTGCACGATGATTATCAAACCGTCCGAGCTGACGCCGCTGACCGGCTACAAATTACTGGAGTACGCACGTCGGGCGGGCATTCCTGAGGGCGTGTTCGAAATGGTCACCGGCAATCCGCAGGAAATCGGTGCGCTTTTCACGAGCGATACGCGCATCCGCAAGATCTCGTTTACAGGGTCGACCGCTATCGGCAAGGTGCTGGCATCGGCATGCGGCAACGATCTCAAGAAGATGACGCTGGAACTGGGCGGCAATGCGCCGTTCATCGTCTTTGACGACGCCGGTTTCGATGATGCTGTTGCCGGTCTCGTCGCGGCCAAGTTGCGCAATTCGGGCCAGGTGTGCATTTCGCCCAATCGCATTTATGTGCAGGATGCCATCCACGACCGTTTTGTCGCCGCGGTGGCGGAAAAGGTCGCCATGATCCGGGTCGACCAAGGGTTGCAGCAAGAGTTTGTCGTGGGGCCACTGATCAATCAGGTGGGTCTCGACAAAGTGGCAGCGCTGGTAGAAGAGGCGAAACAGAGTGGCGCCGAGGTGGTGCTGGGCGGCAAGCCGCATGCAAAAGGTGGCCTGTTTTACGCGCCGACCGTTTTGGCTGGTCTCAATGACGACATGCGGATCGCGCACACGGAGATCTTCGGACCGGTATTCCCGATCTATCGCTTCCACACTGAGGACGAAGTCGTGCGACGTGCCAACAATACGGAATACGGCTTGGTCGCGTATGTCTTCACGCGCGACCTCGGACGCGCATTCCGGCTTTCCCGCAACATCGAATCGGGCATGGTGATTCTCAACTCCGGCTCGGTGGGTACGGCATCGGTTCCGTTTGGCGGCGTCAAACATTCCGGTTACGGGCGGGAGGGCAGCTACTACGGCATCGAGGAATATGTCGAGGTCAAGTATGTGTTGATGGGCGGGCTCGACAGATAACACCGCCGGCACGCGGACAGATGATGTTGGCGTGCCGCCATTTCCATGCAATGGGTGCCTTGCCGGAATGGCACCGGCTGTCTTCCCTGTCACGCCTCACGTTGATGGCGCCGCCAACGCCCGGCCAGTCTTATTTGCGGAATTTGCCGGCGAGACTGGTCCACAGGTAACGGCAGTACCAGCGCAGGCCTTCCAGATAACGCCCCTGTTTCATCAGCGAGCGGGAGCAGATGCGCATTTCCTTGTAGTTCAGCGGCGCCTGATCGAGCGCCATGTCGCGCCATGGCGACAGCGCATGGTAGTGCTTGAACATGTCGCGTGCGTTGTGACCGCTCCAGTCGTTCCATGGTTTGATGGCGCCGGCGAAGTGAATGAAGACGGCGTCGCCGATCGAAGCCATCTGCAGTTTGCCTTGTTTGAGATCGGCAATCATGCTGTAGATGTAATTCCATTTGACCGCGATATAGCGGGCGCGGCCGTCGAGCACGATGTTGAGCGCATCCTGATCATTGAAGGCCAGTTTCTTGCTGTCGGCCAGCAGGGTTTGAATCGCGGTTTCGCTGATGCGGTTCTGTTCCCACAGTGGGATATTGATATAGATGACCCCGGCATTGAAGTACTGTTTGTGCTTCAGATTCAGTACCGAGTAACGGCCGTCCGGCTGATTGTTGGTGGTCCAGCCGACATCGGGAATCACCAGCGCGATGGTGTCGCTGATATCCATTGCCGCCAGTTCATCGACGCTGCCCACGCACAGCATGTCGGCATCCAGATACAGCACGCGGTCGGTCTGGTCCTTCAGTGCCGACGGGATGATCAGGCGGGTAAAGGTCGACAGCGACAGATAGGACGACTGAATCATGTCCGAGAATTCGCGGAAAATGGCGGGGTCCACCACGTGCGGCACCATCCGGATATCCGGATTTTTTTCAAACTCCTGCATGCGACGGGTTTGTTCCGGCGTTATCGAGAAAGCGAAAACGTGAAACGTGAAGCGGCGTCCCGGATTATTCGCAATGACCGAGGCAATGGTGGCACCCATGCTGCGGAAATAGTGATTGTCGACGCAGAAGGCGATGTGAAAGCTGGAGTCTGAAGTGGTGGTCATTGCGGATGCAGCCGTCTTGAAAATGGAAAAAGAATTGCGTGTGTGCCGCGCTGGTTACTTGCGGGCGCGGCGCGCCTGCAGATATTTCACATACCACTTCAGGCTTTCCAGCGGTTTGCCCTGCCGAAACATGAAGCGCGAATGCATGCGCATTTCCTTGGTATTTTTCGGTGCCTGATCGAGCGGCATATCGGCCCAGGGCGACATCGCGTGATACTTGCGGAACAGCAGGCGGGCATCATGGCCGCTCCATTCGGTCCATGGTTTGACGGCGCCCGCGAAGTGGATGAAGACGGCTTTGCCGACCGGGCGCATGGCGGTCTTGTTGACGTTGAGGTCGTGGATCAGATCGTACAGATAATTCCAGCGCGGCGAGATATACCGGGCGCGGCCATTGAGTACGATGTTGAGTGCGTCCTGATCATTGAAACGCATTTCCTTGGTGCCGTTCATCAGCGTATCGAGCGTTTGCGCGGAGATATCATTGGCCAGCCAGTTCTCGATATTGATGAGCAGCACGCCGGCGTTGAAATACTCGGCGTGCGGTAAGTCCAGTGCCGCCACCCGCCGTTGCGTGGTCACCGGCGCATCGGGTACCACCACCGCGATATCCTGGCTGATATCCATGGCAATCATGTCATCGAGTTTGTTGACGCACAGGATGTCGGCATCCAGGTACAACACGCGGTCGGTCTGGTCGCGCAATACATTGGGAATCACCAGCCGCGTGAAAATCGACAGCGAGTAATGTGAATGACCGAGGAAATGCGAGAACTGTTCGAATGACGCCAGATCAAGCAAATGCAATTGGGTACTGACCGGATACATCTGTTCCAGCTGCTGCAGGCGGCGCTGATGATCTGCCGACGCTTCCAGCGTCAGGACGTGGAAGGTAAAGTGTTGCCCCGGATTATTGGCGATGATCGAGGTGATGGTCGCGCCCATCGCCCGGAAGTAATTATTGTCGACGCAGAACGCAATATGAAATGAGGACTGCGCATTGCTGCCGGCAGCGACAGGGGAGGTGACGGTCTGGTTCATTGGATGGCTTTCATGACTTGTTCTACCGTGACGGCCTTGACCCAGTCACGCCGATGCGGGGCCGTGATGACGGTGCTGTTGGCACTGTCGATCGGCACCCATTCCGGATTTTTCTGGCGCATCAGCGCGATCACCGGCACATGCACGGCATTGGCCAGATGCATGACGGCAGTTTCGACCGAGATGATCAGATCGCATTGACACAATACTGCCGGCAGTTGAAAGAAATTGTCTTCCGCACTGAACAGTTCCGTGCGCTGCAATGAATAGCTCTGGATGACCTGCCGTGCCTGTGCCAGCTCTTGCGGTACCGCATTGACGATGAAGCAGGCATCTTGCCATTGGGCCTGACGCTGCATGGCGGCGATCAGCGCTGCTACATGCTCCAGCGGCCAGCAGCGTTTTTTGGTTTTGGCAAACGGGTTGATGAAAATCAGCTTGCCGCTGCGTGGCGCAAAGCCCCAGGCTTGCAGTTTTTGCCGGGCGTATTGTTGCCATTGATCGGGAATCGCGACAAACGGAAAGCGCGCCGCCGGCGGCACATCGAGCCCGCTGAGCTGGCGGAACCAGTGCGCATAGACATCGCTGATGTGATGTTGTCCGCTGCCGGTATCGGCGTAAGGCGGGATCACGGCGTCGAGTTTGCGATACGCCAGCTGATGGTGCAATTGAAACAACTGCACCGACTTCTTCATGCCGACCACGAAACCGTGCGGGCTGATACTGCGCGCCAGCCCGGCATACAGATGCGGGCGCAGCGTCGCCAGCGACACCACAATCGGATATTGCTCCTGCTGCGCTGCGCGAATCGATTCCTGATACAGCTCGGGGCTGTAGGTCTGGCTGTAAACCTTGGCAAAAAACGGGCAGGCGGCGACCCAGTCATACAGCGCGTATTTTTTCAGATGCGGCCATTGGCTGCTGTCGCCGGTACGGCGTACTTCGTCGACCCACAAATGCACCTGGAGATGGGGGTTGGCGGCAGCGAAGGCCTGAAAGAAATTTTGCAGATAGGTGAAATCGCCCAGCGCCAGATGGGCGATGAACAAGATCTTGTCCGACTTCTGCAGCAATGACGCCGGGATGAGCGAACGCCCGACGGGCGTCTGCGTGATTGGCATGGGGGTCGCTGAGGTCTGGTTCATGGAGGTCTGTCGCCTTTTATGGTGCGCGTGAGCGTGCTTATTTGAAATTATCGGGCCGGTTGCTGCATCGATG
Organism: Herbaspirillum autotrophicum; assembly: GCF_001189915.1. Classification (GTDB taxonomy): domain Bacteria; phylum Pseudomonadota; class Gammaproteobacteria; order Burkholderiales; family Burkholderiaceae_D; genus Herbaspirillum; species Herbaspirillum autotrophicum. Next base: position 12,638 of record NZ_LFLS01000017.1, on the reverse strand, counting down.
GTGTCAGGCTGCTTCCTGCGAAAACTGCAGGCGATGCAGGTTGGCATAGACACTGTTATTGGCCAACAACTCCTGATGTGTGCCGACTTCGACGATTTCGCCATGCGACAGCACGACGATGCGGTCGGCGCGTTCGATGGTCGACAGCCGGTGCGCAATCACGAACGTGGTGCGGCCTTGCATCAGGCGTTCCAGCGCGGCCTGCACGGCGCGTTCGGATTCGGTATCGAGGGCTGATGTGGCTTCGTCCAGAATCAGGATCGGCGCATCTTTGTAGATGGCCCGGGCAATCGCCACGCGCTGACGCTGGCCGCCCGACAGGCGCGAACCGTTGTCGCCGATATGGGTGGCGAGGCCGTGCGGCAAACCTTGCACTACATCGGTCAGATACGCGGCGTTGACAGCGGCGTCAATCCGGGCCGGATCCGGGTTGTTGTCGCCGTAAGCAATATTGGCAGCGAGGGTATCGTCGAACAGCACCACGCTTTGGCTGACCATGGCGATTTGCTGGCGCAGGCTGGTCAGCGAGATTTCTTCAATCGGTTGACCGTCCAGCAGGATGGCACCGGAGGTGGCCGAATAAAAGCCGGGAATCAGACTCACCAGGGTTGACTTGCCGCCGCCGGACATGCCGACGAACGCAATGGTTTCGCCGGGTTGCACGCTCAGATTGATATCGCGCAAGGCCAATTGTTCATGGCCCGGATAAGAAAAGCCGACGTGAGAAAATTCGACGCGGCCACTGCTGCGTTGCTGCAACGGCTGACCGGTAGTGCGTTCGGTGGTTTTATCGATCAGGCCGAACACCGCATCGGCAGCAGCCATGCCGCGTTGCAACGGGCCGTTGACTTCCGCCAGCTGTTTGAGCGGGGTCAGCAGCATCAGCATGGCGGTAATGAACGAGACGAAACCGCCAACCGTGATCTGGCCGTTACCCGACTGAATCAACGCCATGACGATCACGATGGCGACGGCGCAGGCGGTCATCAATTGCGTGATCGGCACGGTGGCGGCAAAGGTGCCGGTCATGCGCATGGTGTAACGGCGCAGGTTTTCGGCGCGCTCATGGAAGCGTTGCTTTTCGTAATCCTGACCACCGAAAATCTTGATCACTTGCTGGGCGCGGGTGGTTTCTTCAATGACTTGGGTCAGCTCGGCATTGACCCCGAGCGAATCCTGGTTGAGTTTCTTGAGCCGTTTGCCGGTAGTACGGACCACAATCGCGATCAGCGGCAGCAAGACCAGCGTGACGATGGTCAGCACCCAGTTCAGATACAGCAGCCACGCCAGCAAGCCGAGCACGGTGAGTGCCGAACGGACGATGGAGGTAAATACCTTGGTGATCATGTCGATGATTTGCTGCACTTCGAACATCATCGAGTTGATCACCTTGCCGACCGTATTGGTGGCGTAAAAGTCGATCGGCAAATCCAGCATGCGGCTGAACATCTGGCGTCGCAGCTCATTGAGGACGCGGGTCGACACCCAGGTCATCATGTAGGTACTGGTGAAGGTCGAGGCGCCACGGATGACGAAGATGCCGATCACCGCCAATGGCACCAGCCACAGCGAAAAGCTTGGTTTGCCGACAAAACCCTTGTCCAGCAGTACCTGGAAGATGTACGGCACCACCGGTTCGGTGGCGGCGGTGATGATCATGGCAATGAAGGCCAGCGTCAGGCGCTTTTTGAATGGACGATGCAGTTCTGCGAGTCGCTTGACGGTGAGGGGGAAAATCATCCTGTTCCTTGCTTTCGGCAGCAGACCATAAATGCCGCTGCATTGAGATCAATAACGCGGCAAGGCCGGCAAAACCGGCAAAACTGCATTTATTCATGTACGTGTGGATTGCGGCAGGCCGCAATTCGTCAGGGCCACATTGTAATTCAAAGTGGGGCTGATTTCGGTGCCGACAGGATGTAAAACGCCCCGGCAAGTCGTTCTGTGCCGGGGCGTGAGCCTGGTGCTTCAGTCAAAAGCGGAAAATCGGCTGCGGTTGATCCGCAGCGTCAGATCAGGAGCGCACGGTCTTCAGGTAGCCCTTGTAGACAATCGGACCGGTAGCCACGCCGGTGGGCGAGCCGCCCAACGGTTCCAGCGTGACTGCCAGCAGCGTACTGTCGCCGATTTCACGCTGTTGCGCCGGAGTCAGCTGGATGCGCTTGTTGCCCTGCGTCGGCACCACGCCCAGCGAGATGGCCTTGCCGGCGGTCGGCACGATCCACAGTTCCAGACTCTGATTGCTGGCAATCGGTGCGGCTGCCAGCGGTTGCACTTCGAGTTCGCTGCCGCGGGCAGTAATTGTCAAAGCGGTAACAGTGGCGTCGTTTTGTAGTGCTGCCAGATAGGCCGGTGCCGCTGGCGGTTGCAGCGTGAAGACTACGCTGATGACCAGTGACAGCGTCGCCAGCCCGCCGACCAGCCAGTGCCACAGCGGACGCGGGGTTTTGGCGGTATGCGGCTGGATGCGCGCCAGAATCGCTTTCCAGACCCGTTCCGGCGGCTGTTTCAATGGCAGCGAGGAGCCCAGGCCAGACAGGACTTCCTGCCATTGTGCAACTTCTCCGCGTAACGCACGGTCATCTTGCATCAATTGTTCGAAACGGCGTCGTGCCGCCGGCGCCATGGTGCCCAGCGCGTATTCGGCTGCGAGAGCACGGCGTAATGTTGGTTGTGAGTAATTCATGATTCAAGACACGTCCGCAGACGCTCCATGCCACGTCGTATCCAGGATTTGACCGAACCCAGCGGGGCGCTCATCTGCTGCGCCAGTTCGGCATACGAAATACCCTGAAAATAAGCAATCACGATCGACTGCCGCTGTTTGCCTTCGAGCGTATCGAGACAGCGGTCAAGCGCGACCTTTTCTTGTGCCGTCTGCGCCAGATCGTGCGGACCGGCGCTGTCGTCGGCGCGCTCATCGGTGGATTCGGGACCGCTTTCGGGCAGGCTCTCTTCACGCCGCCGGCGCAATTGATCGATGGCCAGATTACGGGTGATGTTGATCATCCAGGTCAACGGTGCGGACAGCGCCGCATCGTAGCGTCCGGCGTTATGCCAGATGCGCACGAAACTCTCCTGCAATACCTCTTCGGCCCAGTCGTTGCGGCGCAGGCTTTTCAGCGCGACCGCCAGCAGTTGCGGAGCGACGGCGCGATAGAGCGCTTCGAACGAGCGCTGATTCCCGAGCGCGCATTCGGCCAGGAATTTCTGCAATTGCGAAGCGTCAGGTGCCGGAATAGTCATTCTCCTCGTGGATGTCCAAAACAGCGCTGTTTCAGCGTGTTTTCCCTGCAGGGAGAGTACTGTATCCAGTGAGAAAGCGCCATTCATCTTTTACTGTCATGAAAGTAGTGCCGTTGTTGTCTCTTGAGCGGAGTTGCCCGCCATTGAGGGCGGTTGCCTGCGTTGAACACACCGGCAAGGTGAAATCCTTGCCGGTGCATGCATCAGTTCGGCAACAGGACCCGGTCGATCACCTGAATCACGCCATTGGACTGATATACGTCATAGGTGCTGATATCGGCAACGCCGCCTTTTTCATCCTTGATGACGATGTTGTGCGGGCCATTCATCATGATCCACAACTTGCCGCCGCTGACCGTGGCCAGTTCAGCCTTGCCGCCGCCGGCCTTGATTTTGGCAACCATGGCTTTCATGTCGAGCTTGCCGGCCACCACGTGATAGGTCAGGATTTTGGTCAGCGTGGCCTTGTTTTCAGGCTTGAGCAGGGTATCCACGGTGCCGGCCGGCAATGCGGCGAAGGCCGAATTGACCGGGGCAAACACGGTAAACGGGCCTTTACCCTTGAGCGTGTCGACCAGTCCGGCGGCCTTGACGGCAGCAACCAGGGTAGTGTGATCGGCGGAGTTGACGGCGTTGTCGACGATATCCCTGGCGGGCAGCATGCTTTGGCCGCCGACCATCACCGCATGGTCGTTCGACATATTGTCCATTTTGTCCATTTGGGCGTGGGCCAGACCGGCGCCGCTGATACAGGCGACTGCCAGCATGGCGGACAGTAACGGCTTTTTGATCAGGATCGGGTTCATTTTGCACATCCTTTGCAGTGGGACGCGTCTGCAAAATGCAGCCCGCGTACCAACTTATACGAAGCGGTTTCAAAAACGGATGCAGATTATTTTTCTGATCGCAGATCGTCGCTGTGACAAAATGCATTCCATTCTGACAGGTGATGACATATGGAAAACAGCGGTATGCAATTGCAACTGGAGCCGGGCAGTATTGCCGGCGCCACGATTGACCGGCAACAAATGGAAGTCTTGATGGCGGCAGCCACAGCGCCGCTGGTATTTGACGATTGCGATTTTGACGGCGCCGATTTTTCGCGGCTGGTGCTGCGTGCCTGCACTTTCAATCGCTGCAGTTTTGCCGAGACTTCCTGGTATGCGACTGATCTTGCGCATACCAGCTGGCACAAATGTCGTGGCCGTGAGGCCGACTTTGAAGCGGCGGTGCTGACCGACGCGCAATTCAGGCATTGCGACCTGAACAATGTGAAATGGCGTCGCGCCAAATTGTCGTCAGCCTCGTACCACGGCTGCAAGCTGACCGGCGCCAGTTTTGAAGATGTCGGTTATCTGGCGCTGAGTTTTGAAGAGTGTTTGCTGATCGGCGCTGATCTGCGCAAGATGTCATTCCGCAAAAGCCGTCTGTTACAACTGGATTTTTCCGACGCCGATCTGTCTGCATGCGATTTCCGCGAGGCGGTATTTGTCGGCGGCAGTTTGCGCGACGCCAATCTCAAACAGGCGCGCTTCGAAGGCGCAGATTTGCGCGAAGCCGATATCGGCGGCCTGAAACTGACCGAAGCCAAATTGTTTCGCGGTGCCACCATTTCTCATCGGCAGGCAGCAGTGCTGGTGGCAGAGCTTGGTCTGAGCGTGGGGTGAAAACAATATCATGAGCACGATTCCCGAGCTGATACCGGTCGCACCGCATTTGCTGACGCTGGCGGACCATGAGCGTCAAGCGCATCTGGATCTGGATGCCAATGCGCTGGCCTATTTCAGTGGCGGCGCCGCTGATGAAATCACGCTGCGCGCCAATCAGGAATCATGGGGCCAGCTGCAACTTTATCCAAGGGTGTTGCGTTCGGTGGTTGGCGGGCATACGCGCGTATCGCTGCTGGGCCGCGAACTGGCACATCCGATCTTGCTGGCGCCGGTGGCATTTCAGCGCATGGCGCATGCCGATGGCGAACTCGCGACGGCGTTGGCGGCATCCATGCAAGGTGCCGGCATGGTCTTGAGCACGCAGGCCAGCATGTCGCTGGAAACCATTGCCGATGCTTATCTGGCGCAGCCGCAGCGCGGGCCATTGTGGTTCCAGCTTTATCTGCAACATGACCGCGCTTTTACACAAACACTGATCCGGCGTGCTGAAGATGCCGGTTATGAAGCACTGGTGTTGACCGTGGATGCACCCTGCAGTGGGGCGCGTGACCGCGAACGACGCGCCGGCTTCAGCTTGCCGGCCGGTGTCAGTGCGGTCAATCTGCAAGGCTTGTCGCCATTCCCGGCACGTCCGCTGGCGGCTGGTCAGAGCGCGCTGTTCGATAGCCTGATGACGTCGGCACCGACCTGGGATGATATCGCCTGGCTGCAATCGGTCACGCGCTTGCCGGTGCTGTTGAAGGGCATTTTGCATGAAGATGACGCGCGCTTGGCGCAACAGGCTGGCGTGGCCGGCATCATCGTGTCCAATCATGGCGGCCGCACGCTCGATACGGTGCCGGCAACTGCTGCCGCATTGCCGCGCATCCGCGCCGCGGTCGGCCCCGAATTCCTGGTGTTGGCGGACGGCGGCATCCGGCGTGGCACCGATGTGTTGAAAGCTATGGCGCTCGGTGCAAATGCGATCTTGATCGGACGTCCGGTGGTTTACGGTTTGCGCAATGCCGGCGCCATGGGGGTGGCGCACATCTTGCGGTTGTTGCGTGACGAACTTGAAATCGCCATGGCGCTGTCCGGTTGCGCCACGCTGGCCGAGGCGACGCCGGCGTTGATCTTTCCGACGCGTCCGGTTTCGCGCTGATTGCCGGCGACGCTTATTTCTTCGCGCCGGCCGCCGGCAGTGCCGTCACCCAACTGATCACATCGGCTGCCAGAACATCGCTGGCCTGACCGAAGGCGTCGACCACCTGCGGCGTTTGTACCCCCGATACCGGCTGACTGACATTGAAACTGCGTACCGCGATGATGCGACGGCTGGCGCTGTCAATCAGTCGTGCATTGAACTGGATGTTGACGGTTGGCGCGCCGTTGCGATATTCGCTCTGGAACGCAAGCAGGTCGCCGCCGAGTTCCTGATCGGTCAGCACATTGCTGTCATCGCTCGACAAATAGCGGATGCGGCCATCGGCAGTAAATGCCTGCAGCAAACGGTTGCGCAACAAGACCGGGGCCGGGTCGCTCCAGCGTGCGCCGGCATAGGACTGCACCAGATTGTTTTGCGGCAATACCAGAATCCGTTCACTGTCGACGGCGCGGCTGCCGTAGGGCGTCAGGATGCGCAATGAGCGCGCACCGGCGGCACCGTCGATGGCGTTGCCGGTACTGGTCCGGGCGGCAGCCGGGGTTGCCGGCAAGCGATAGATTGCTACCGGTTCCGAGGTTGGCAAGATCGAGCAGGCCGCCGTCAGGCTCAGAGCGCAGACGGCTGACAGCGTGCGCAAATAAGTATGGCTCATGGTTGGAACTCCTGAATTTTGTCTTTGCCGAGCAGATAAGCGCCGGGATTGTTTTCCAGTTTGCGGCTGATGGCGCGCACCGATGCCAGCGTGGTGCGCAACTCGGCAATCGCCGGACCGATTTCGGCAATACTTTGCGCGCCGCCGTTGAGCGCCCCCTGATTCTGGCTGATGATCTGTTCGATCTGCTTGCTGCTGGCGGCCAGCGAACTCATCGCTTGCTGCATGTTGTTCATGGCGTCAGTGCCTTGATGCGACAGCAACTGATTGGCTTGCTGCATGGCGCTGTTGGCCTGGCGGGTGGCGCTGCTGATTTGTTGCACCAGGTCGCCGAGGCTGTTGCGTTGCGCCGCCAGCGCGCCGGTCACCTGTTCCAGGTGTTGCAAGGTCTGGTGCAGATTGCGGGCATTTTCCGGCGCCAGAAATTCCTTGGCATTGAGCAGCACGTCATTGACGTTGGTCATCACGTCTTCGCCGTTGGCCAGCAACGCATTGAGCGGTGACGGCGTGGCGATGATCACCGGATCGCGGTCATCCTTGCTTTCCAGTTTCGGGCTTTGCGGCGAACCATTGGTCAACTGGATCAGCGAGGTGCCGGTAATGCCGGCCAGCGCCAGCTTGGCCCCGGTATCCTGCTTGATCGGAATGTTACCTTCGACCCGGATGCGGGCCAGCACCTTGCGCGGGTCTTGCGGATCGAGCGTCAGTCCGACGACGTCACCGACCTTGATACCGCTGTACTGTACCGGGCTGCCTTTGGACAAACCGCTGACGGCTTCATTGAAGACCACGGTGTAATAGTTGAGATTCTTGTCGCCGCTGGATTTGTTCAGCCACAGACAGAACAGCACGGCAGCAGCCGCTACCAGCACGGTGAACAGTCCGATCAGGACATGATGAGCGCGTGTTTCCATAATCAATGTTTCTCCTGCAGCGAGAGCGCTGCCTTGCTGGCTGCGCGTCCGCGCGGCCCTTGAAAATAATCCTGGACCCAGGGATCGGCAGTGGCGGCGACGGTATCGATATCGGCCACGATCAATACTTTTTTGGCTGACAGTACCGCCACCCGGTCGCAAATGGCGTACAGCGTATCGAGATCGTGGGTGACCAGAAATACGGTCAGGCCGAGCGCGTCGCGCAAGGTCATGATCAGGCGATCAAACGCGGCAGCGCCAATCGGATCGAGGCCGGCGGTTGGCTCATCCAGAAACAGGATGTCGGGATCGAGCGCCAGGGCGCGCGCCAGTGCCGCACGCTTGACCATGCCGCCCGACAGCGCCGCCGGATATTTGTTGCCGGCTTCGGGCGGCAGGCCGGCCAGCGCCAGTTTGACTGCCGCCAGATGTTCCGCTTCCGCCCGCGTCAATCCGCTGTATTCGATCAGCGGCAAGGCCACGTTTTCCAACACGGTCAGCGAAGAAAACAAGGCGCCGCGCTGGAACAGGACGCCGAAGCGCCGTTCATAACGCGAGCGCTGTTGCGCCGGCAATTGCGACAAATCCTGACCGAACACGCGCACGCTGCCGGCGGTCGGCGGTTGCAGCCCGACGATGCTGCGCAGCAGTACCGATTTGCCGGTGCCGGAACCACCCACCACGCCCAGGATTTCGCCTTGCCGCACTTGCAGATCAAGCTGATCGTGGACGGTCTGTTTGCCGAAGCGATTGGTCAGGCCGCGGACATCGATGATGGCATCCGAGGCCGCTTGTCCGGTAGCCGGGGTTACCATCCCATCTCCATATAAAACAGCGCCGCCAGCGCATCAATCAAAATCACCAGGAAAATCGATTGCACCACGCTGGAGGTAGTGTGCTCGCCGACCGACTGCGCGCTGCCGCTGACTTTGAAACCTTCGAGGCAGCCGATCAAGGCAATCACGAAAGCGAACAGCGGCGCCTTGGCGATGCCGAGGATGAAATGCCGGATGCCGACATCTTGCTGCAACAGCGTGAGGAACATGGTCGGGCTGATATCGAGGGTCAGCGCGCACACCATGGCGCCACCCAGCATGCCGGACATCATCGCGATGAAGGTCAGCGCCGGCATCGCCACCAGCAGTGCCAGCACGCGCGGCAGTACCAGCAGAGTCATGGGATCGAGACCGAGAGCGCGGATCGCGTCGATTTCTTCATTGGCTTTCATCGAGCCGATTTGTGCGGTGAAGGCACTGGCGGTGCGGCCTGCCATCAGAATCGCAGTCAGCAACACCGCAAATTCGCGCAAGAAGGAAAACGCCACCAGATCCACGGTATAGATACTGGCGCCGAAATTGGCCAGTACCGTGGCGCCGAGAAAAGCGATCACCGCGCCCACCATGAAGGTCAGCAGGGCAACGATGGGTACCGCGTCAAGGCCGGTCTGTTCGATCTGGGCCACGACCGCGGTCAGGCGCCAGCGCGAAGGGCGCAGCACGCTGCCGGCCAGTGTTTGCAGGGTGAGACCGGTGAAGCCCAGCAGCGCGATGATGTTGGCGCGCAGATTGAGCATGGCGGCGCCGATGCGTTCCAGCACGTCGCTGGCCCAGGAATGCTTGACCGGCGGTGCGGTCGGCGGCGATTGTGCCAGGGCCTGCGCCACCGTGGTCAGTAACGACTGTGATGCCGGCGGCAGGCCGTCTTCGGTTTGCGCCAGTTGCAGTGTGCGTTGGGCACCGATCAGATCGGTCAGCAGGGCGGCACCGGCAGTATCGAGCGCGCTCAGTCGGCTAAAGCTGATGCGGGCAGTAGCGGCCAGCGGCGCGCGCAACGCCGCGATTTGCCGCTGCAAGCTGCGATAGTTGGCCAGCGTCCAGTCGCCGCCGACGTTCAGCTGTGGCGGCGTCGAGGTCTGATCCAGTTCGAGCGTGGCGGCATTACCCGCCGTGCTGTCAGCGGCGGCCGGCGACAATCGGCGCTCCCTGATTGCCATTGGATACCGGTGTGCGCGGATGGCGATGGTTTAAGCAGATGTTGTGATTCAACTGAAAACAGGCTCCCAAAAAAGTACCGGCGATGCACGGAAAATACCCACGGACGGCATATTGACGTCATTCCCGGCGGGTTTGCGTTGTCGTCGATGTTACGCTATTCGCCGGTGGTTTGTCGCCTGCAACGCCGGTTGTCGGACAGCGCCGGCCAAAACACGTGTAACGATGGGGTCATATATGGATGCCAATATGCCACATTTAAGAATGGTGTCCTATCTTTGCCCAGCGTACTGCCTCCCATGTTGTATACCCGGCCGCATTGTCCCGGCCGGGGCATTGCGCATGGGCCGGGGATACGCAAGCGATAGCGGCGTCGCGCCCCACTGCTGACTACCTGCTTTTTCCGGTCGCCGCATTGTGTCTGTTGTCCGGTCTGGCATTGGCCGCCACTACGCCCGGTGCTGCCGATGTCGCCGCCACACCTTCCTCGCCTTCGGGACAGAACGATCAGTCGGATTTGCAGACCTACGATATCCCGGCGCAGTCGCTGGCGGTTGCGCTCGACCACTATGCATCGGTTTCCGGCCGGGCGGCGGTGTTTGCCAGCGCATTGGCAGCCGGTCGCCGGTCGGCGCCGGTACATGGCAATTACGATAGCAAGAGCGCTCTGCGGCTGTTGCTGACGGATACCGGACTGAGCGCCAGCGAAGTGGTGAGTGGCAATGTGGTGACCTTTGTATTGAAAGGCGCGGTATTGCCGGTGCCGCTTGCGGCCAGTCCGGCGCCGGCGGAGCGCGAGCGCCTGGCGGCCTTTGACGGCGCCGCGCAAGTCGCAGTCTGGCAAGCATTGTGCAATACCCCCGACGCCATGCCCGGCACCTATCGCGCGTTGCTGCGATTCAATGTTGATTCCGCCGGCCGGGTTTATCACGCCCGCCTGTTGAGTTCGACCGGTGACGGACAGCGTGATGCCGCGTTGCTGTCCAGCTTGCAACGGCTGCACATGACGCCGCCGCCGGCCGGGCTGGCGCAGCCGTTGACCATGCTGATGCTGCCGCACGCCGGCGGTCAGGCATGCGGTGAGGGGCGCTGACGATGTCTGAAGATGTGCGTCCGGTCCTGTTGAATTTCCTGACCCAACGTTATGGCGATCTGAAGCGTCGCCTCAGTCGTCGCCTCGGCAGTGACGACCTGGCCGGCGATGCGCTGCAAGATACCTGGCTGCGCTTGCAGCGTCTGGAGCAACAGGGACCGATACTGGATCCGCGCAGCTTCTTGCTGCGCATGGCGGTCAATATCGCAGTGGATCAGCAGCGCAGCCAGAGCCGGGTGTTGCCGCGCGGTGAAATCGAGGCCTTGCTCGATTTGCCTGATCTGACCCCGGGCCCCGAGCAGCGGCTGGAAGACCGGCAAGAGATGGCGGCGCTGATGAACGTGTTGCAGCGCTTGCCGGCGCGTCGCCGCGAAATCCTGATACTGGTGCGCTGGGAAGGCTTGCCGCAAAAAGAAGTGGCGGCCCGGCTGGGCGTTTCCCTGCGCACCGTAGAGCATGAATTGAAAATTGCCCACGACTACTGTGCCGCGCGAATTGCGCGGCACAAAAAATAGTCGGGGGATTTATACCGTGACAAACGTCTTCATCATGAACCACTGCCTGTTTGGGCACCCTATTTGAGTCGTCATCCGCAACACCATGAAGAAATCTGAGTCCGCCACCGATGATCTCGCCATTGCCTCCCGCGCGTTGCAGGACGAGGCGCGCATGTGGTTGCGGCGGTTGACCTCGGGCAGTGCAACGCAGTGGGATGCGCAAGCCTTCAAGCGCTGGCAGCACAGCAGTCCGGCCCATCAGCAGGCACTGGACGAAGCCAAGCGTCAATGGCAAATGCTGCCGCCGGTGATTGGCGATTTGCTGCGCAGCGATCCGCAGGCGGCAGCATTTCATGAACGCAGTTTGCGCAAGCCGGGCATGGGACGCCGCGCATTTCTGGGCACCGCAGCGGGCATGGCATCGACTGCGGTGGCGGCAGTCATCTATCCGCCGCTCGGTTTATGGCCGGCATGGAGCGAGTGGGATGCGGATTACCGCACTGCCACCGGCGAACAGCGAGAACTGCGGCTGGCAGATCGGGTCAGCGTCACGCTCAATACACAAACCAGCGCGCGCCGGCAATCGGCGGGCGGCGATACTACCGGTCTGGAACTGATCGCGGGTGAGGCGGCAATTGATGTGACCAGCCCCGGACGCGGCTTCAGCATCAGCGCCGGCAACGGCCGCAGCATGGCCGACAGCGGTCGCTTCGAAGTACGTCGTTGGGAACATAAAGTATGCGTGACGTGTATCGCGGGCTCGGTACGGGTTGAACATCCTGCCGGCAGTCGCGTATTGCAGGCACGTCAGCAAACGGTTTACGACGCTGCCGCCATCAGCGGCATCGCCGCCATCGATACCACGGTGGTCTCGGCGTGGCGGCGCGGGCAACTGATTTTTCAGCAAACGCCATTGGCGCAGGTGTTGGAAGAAATCAACCGTTATCGCGCCGGGCGCGTGGTGTTGCTGGCCGATGCGGTACGCAACAGTGCTGTCAGCGGCCGCTTTGCGATTGCCGAACTGGATGCCGCCTTGCTGCAAATCCAGCATTCTTTCGATTTACATGCGCGCACGCTGCCGGGCGGCGTTCTTATTCTGAGTTGAATCCGGCCCGGCAATCGTGACGGGCATGGTGCGGTGGCGGCAGCCGTCCGGCGGGCATGATTTTTTGCAAATACAAAAAATAGTTTGGGGATTTGGCGCGGCGTCGTCGTCCTAGCAATAACAGGATTGTTTACGGAGACCGCAGACGTCGCCGGAAGAATTCTGATGGACATGGCTGACTGCCAGTGAGCAGGAAGCCACAGGCAGCGACTCAAACTATTGGCGGGAATTTCAAAAAATGAAATCATACGGGCGTATTGCAGCAGGTCGGGCGGACGAAAAAAATTTCAGATTGGTGCCGATAGCACAGGCCATCGCATTGACCC
>NZ_LFLS01000016.1 GCF_001189915.1 Herbaspirillum autotrophicum | reverse complement strand
GTCGTAGTGCGAGAGTCTTATTGTTTTAATATCTGGCGCATAGTATCCGAGTCGTAGAATTCCTACAATACGTATAAACACCGTATCGAAGGACCCTCGTCATTTGCCGGATTTCCTTGCTGCGCGTATGAATTCCGCGGCCCTTTCAGCGATCATCACCGTCGGTGAATTAGTGTTGCCGGAGGTGATTGTCGGCATCACCGAAGCATCGACCACCCGCAACCCGGCGACTCCCCGCACACGCAATTTACTGTCCACTACTGCCAGCGGGTCATCGTCACGTCCCATCTTGCAAGTCCCGACCGGATGGAAGATGGTGGTGCCGATTTCACCGGCCGCCTTATACAACTCTTCTTCGGTTTGGTACTGTACTCCTGGCTTGCATTCTTCAGGACGGTATTTTTGCAATGCCGGCGCGGCTGCAATCTTGCGCGTCAGTTTAAGCGAATCAGCCGCTACCTTGCGATCAATTTCGGTACTCAGATAATTTAATGTGATTTTCGGCGCGATAGCACCGTCAGCGGAAGCAATCCGCACATGGCCACGCGACGTTGGCCGCAGATTGCAGACGCTGGCGGTGAATGCCGGGAAGTTGTGCAACGGATCACCGAATTTCTCCAGCGACAGCGGCTGCACGTGATATTCCAGATTGGCGCTGGGCTGACCCGGATCCGATTTGGCAAACGCGCCGAGTTGCGACGGTGCCATTGACATCGGTCCGCTCTGGAACATGGCGTATTGCATGCCAATCTTCATTTTGCCGTACCAACTGTTGGCCATCATGTTGAGCGTCTGCACGCCGTTGACCTTGAAGGCCAGCCGGATCTGCAAGTGATCCTGCAAATTACCGCCCACGCCCGGGCTATCCTGCACTACCGGAATCTGCAGTTGCTGCAACAACTTGCCATCGCCAATGCCGGACAATTGCAATATTTGCGGTGAACCTACCGCACCGGCGGCAAGAATGGTTTCGCAATCCGACTCGGCAAACCACTCCTTGCCGCCGCCGGTAAATTCAACGCCGGTACAGACGGTACCATTGGGGCCGGTTTGCAAACGCAGTCGTTTGACATGCGAGCCGGTCATGATGTCGAGGTTGCCATTTTTCATGGCCGGTTTCAAAAATGCCTTCGACGCATTCCAGCGGATGCCGCGCTTTTGATTGACGTCGAAATACGAACTGCCCTCGTTGTCGCCGCGATTGAAATCTTCAATCTTGGGAATGCCGACTTCCGCTGCCGCGTCACGGAAAGCATCGAGAATTTCCCAGGACAGGCGCTGCTTTTCCACACGCCATTCGCCGCCGCTGCCATGAAACTCGCTGGCACCTTTGTAGTGATCTTCGCTCTTCTTGAACAAAGGCAGCACCTGATCCCAGCGCCAGCTGTCATCTCCGCTCAATTGCGCCCATTCATCGTAATCCCGCTGCTGGCCGCGCATGTAAATCATGCCGTTGATCGAAGAACAGCCGCCCAGTACTTTGCCGCGCGGATAAATCAGACTGCGGCCGTTCAGACCGGCATCGGCCTCGGTCTTGTACAGCCAGTCGGTCCGCGGATTATTGATGCAATACAGATAACCGACCGGAATGTGAATCCAGATGTAATCGTCCTTGGCGCCTGCTTCGATCAGCAAGACCTTGACGTCGCGTTCCCTGCTCAGGCGATTGGCGAGCACGCAACCTGCCGTGCCGGCGCCGATGATGATGTAGTCGTATTTGCCTGCTGATTCCATTGCCGGTCTCCTGTCTGTTTTTTATTTGGCAACCGGCATTGTAAACTCCGCGCCCTTGCCGATCGTTGCCGACCAGCGTTGCATGATCGATTTGTAACGCGTATAGAAACGAATCCCCTCTTCGCCATACGCATGCGTATCACCAAACAGCGACCGCTTCCAGCCGCCAAAGGAATGCCACGCCATCGGTACCGGAATTGGCACATTGATACCAACCATGCCAACCTGGATGCGCCGCGAAAACTCATGTGCGGTATTGCCATCGGCAGTGAACAACGACACGCCGTTGCCAAATTCATGGGCATTGATCAGGCGTACTGCTTCAGCAAAATCCGGTACCCGAATCACGCATAGTACCGGGCCGAAGATCTCTTCCTTATAAATTTTCATGTCGGCGCGGACGTGATCGAACAAAGTACCGCCGACAAAATAGCCGTTTTCATGGCCCGCGACCTTGATGCCGCGGCCATCTACCAGCAATTTGGCACCAGCCTGCACGCCGTCTTCGATATACGCTTCGACCTTGACCTTGTGCGCCGCGGTGACCAACGGCCCCATTTCAGCATCAGGCTCCATGCCATTCTTGATTTTCAAGGCCTTGACCCGCGGAATCAGTGCTTCCACCAGCTTGTCGGCGACACTGCCAACCGCCACTGCCACCGAAATTGCCATGCAACGTTCACCAGCGGAACCGTAAGCAGCACCGATCAGGGCGTCCACTGCCTGGTCCAGATTGGCGTCCGGCATGACCACCAAATGGTTTTTGGCACCGCCCAGCGCTTGCGCCCGCAACGGATAAGTCCCGGCACGCTTGCTGGCTTCGCTGTAGATGTATTCGGCAATCGGCGTTGAACCGACAAACGAAATTGCCTGCACGTCCGGATGATGCAGCAAGGCATCCACCGCCACCTTGTCGCCTTGGACCACATTGAAAACGCCATCCGGCAAACCGGCACGCTTGAACAGATCAGCCAGCAACAGTGAAGGCGTCGGATCCCGCTCGGAAGGCTTGAGAATAAAACTGTTGCCGGTGGCAATCGCAACCGGCGCCATCCACAATGGCACCATCACCGGAAAATTGAACGGCGTGATACCCGCAGTCACGCCGAGCGGCTGACGCAAATTCCAATTATCGATGCCGCCGCCGATGTTGTCGGTGAACTGCGTTTTCAGCAATTGCGGGATGCCGCAGGCAAATTCGACAATTTCCAGACCGCGCGTCACTTCCCCTTTGGCATCGTAAAACACCTTGCCATGCTCGCGCGTGATCGCCGCTGCCAGCGCGTCATGATGTTGTTCTATCAACTCTTTGAATTTGAACATTACACGCGCGCGCTTCAGCGGCGCGGTATCTGCCCAGGCCGGTGCCGCAGCACTGGCAGCGGCAACTGCCGCATTCACTTCAGCCACTGACGCCAGCGCCACTTGTCCGGACACTTCACCGGTAGCCGGATTGAAAACGTTTTGCTGACGACCGCTGGCCGACGGGCTGATCGCACCATTGATGAAATGCGAAATTGTCGAATTCGTTGTACTCATAAGAATTCCTTTGGTTGAAGGTGATGGAAATTGAAGTAATTTTTAGCTTCAAGCAGAATATCTCTGGGAACGTGCGAAATCCAATCAGTTATTATCAATAGCAAAATAAGAATTACTGATAATTGAGTGCTTTTTTCAAGCATCTTCTTCTCTGACTTTTTACCTGAACACGAGCAAAACCATGGATTTCACGCAGTTACGCGCCTTTGTCACTGTCGCCCGCGAAGGCAATCTGACCCGCGCCGCCGCACTGTTGCACGTCACGCAACCCGCTGTGAGTTTGCAAATCAAGACCTTGCAGGAGCGACTCCAGCTGCAATTGTTCGTCCGCTCGGCCGCCGGCATGCGCCTGACCGCCGAAGGCAGCAAACTGTTGCCGACGGCTGAACGCGTTCTAAGCACCCTGCAGGAGTTCCGGCAACACGCCGATGCCCTCCACCCCAGCACCGGCAATCTGACCGGTACGCTGGCCATAGGGACCATCCTTGACCCTGAATTCATCCGACTGGGCGCGTTTTTGAAGAATCTGGTCGAACGTTATCCACAATTGTCGAACCGCTTGCAGCATCACATGTCAGGTTCCGTGTTGCAACAAATCAAGACCGGCGACCTCGATGTCGGCTTTTTCCTGGGCGACCCGGGTACAGGTTTTCACAGCATCACGCTGACTTCATTCAGCTACAACGTGATTGCGCCGGCCGGCTGGAAAAGCCGGATAGCCGGTAAAAACTGGGCAGAACTGGCGCTGTTGCCGTGGATCTGGACGCCACCGGAGTCGGCCCATCATCGTTTGCTCAGCAAAATCTTCGCGCAATACAAACTTATCCCCAACACGGTGGCCATGGTCGATCAGGAATCTTCCATGCTGGACCTGGTGAAATCGGGCGTTGGTTTATCGCTGGCGCGAGAGTCGATTGCACTGGCACAAGCCCATGCACATGGATTGGTGATCGCCGATGCAGTCCAGTTGTCGACAGTGTTGTCGTTCGTGGCACTGGAAAATCGCCGGAATGAAGCTGCCATCGCCGCTGTATTTGCTTTGTTGCAAGACATTTGGAAATGAATTGCTGCCGATTGCTGGCAACGGGGTTGTTTTTATTGTTTTCAACCATGTTTTTGCCGCTTTCTGCAAAACGAGAGGTTTTTGGTTCTTAAATTAATAGTTTATATATATAAATAGTAGTAGTAGTTAACGGCCCTGTTTTCTGTGGATAACTTGGTTAACCGTTTTCAAATCATCGGTTTACGAAAATCATAAACGCTTGGTAAGTCTTGTATTAAAAAAGAATAGAAGTTGAATAGAAATTCGGGGTGTGCAAAACAATTGAGCTATCCCCATTGCACGCAGCAGTTATCCAAAGAGTTATCCACAATAGCTTTGAAAAAGTGTTTTTTAGTTAATGAAAAATGGCTTTTTTCGGGGTTTCTGCGTTTTTAATTGGCTGATTTGTCGACAGGACTGCTTCATGGCATCAAACGATCAGATTTTCAACGTCAGGATTGAACCTGCCGGGTTTGAATTCAATGCACCGGTTTCCAGCAGTTTGCTGAAGGCAGCGTTTGCTGCGCAGTTGAGCATGCCAAGTTCATGTCGTAACGGGACATGTCGGACTTGCCTGTGCCAGTTGCGAAGTGGTGTCGTCAGTTATCAAATCGAATGGCCAGGTTTGACCCGCGAAGAAAAACAGGAAGGTTTTATTCTGCCGTGTGTTGCCGTAGCTCAATCCGATCTTGTGATTGATATCCCTGACGCTGTTTCTTTGAAATAAGGCACAGAACTAAAGAACGAAAAAAATTCGTTTACCTGTTTGCCTTTGTCACTTGCCCCGATGCCATTTCAATTCGTTGTTTCATTTTGAAATGTCGTTGTGTTTTGGAAATTAAATGAAGCCAAACGGAAAGTAACGCGATTCTGGTTTTAATTTAAATAGGTATATATATAAATAGTAGTAGTAGTTAACACAGGGCCTTTTCTGTGGATAAGCCGGTAAACCGTTTTTGAATCAAGCGCTTGGGAAAAGCATAAGCGCTTGGCAAAGCCTGTATGAAAAAAGAACAGATGTTGGACAAAAAAACGGCCGGTGGAAAACGTGCTGACTGTCCCCAATGCCTGCACTAGTTATCCCCAGCTTTATCCACAGTGCCGTTATCTGGAGAACAAAAAAAATCAGCGCTCTGAATGGACTTCAGCGCGCCGATTTTTGACGTGAACCAGCTTGCCGGCGTCAACCGGCAGCAGACCGTGGTGAATCGTTGATCAACTATTTTGGTGCTTTGGCGGTTGACCCTTTGTAAGTGCGGCCAGGTGGCGGTGCCACCGGCTGCTTTTTCACTTCGTTGAGCAGGTTCGCACAATCGGTTTGCTGGTCGCCACTCAGATTGATCAGCGGCAGGATGGCCGCGACCGGTGCCACCACACCCAGCAGCACTGCGCCGCCCGCTTTCAATGCCAGCACCCCTTTGTCGACGCTGATGTTCGGATCCTTGAACGGGCCCGTCACATACAGGGGCGAGCGCAAGGAGATGATCCGCAACCCTTTGCTCTTGGGATTAATCGTCAAGCCCAGTTGTTCCGTTGCCAGGTTGACATCGCCGCTGATGTGAATCAGGGCATCTTCGGTATCGAGTGTGAAGGTACGCGCTTGCATCAAGCCATTGGTGACCGAAAAATCACTGGCCATGCAATTGAGCTTGACCTGTTTGTCGCCAAACAGCTTGGATACCACGATGTTGCCGATATTCAGGCCCATTTCTTCCAGCAGCAGTTTGCTGATGGCACCGTGATTGATCAGCGATTTCAATTCGCCATTGGATGAAGCGAGCATGGCAGCCACCGAATTACCGGTAGCCGACAGGGACGCATCACCGTTGATCTCACCGAAACTGGTTTGCGACGCATCGAGGTTGGGAAACAATTTGTCGATCTTGATGCGGCGCGCCGAAGCCTTGATTTCGGATTTCATCTTGCTTTCACGGCCATCAAGACGAATATTCGAGACCAGGTTGCCGCCGGCCATGCCGAAATTGAGCGGGGTCAGTGACAACACCTTGTCCTGCAGATGCAGTTCGGCGCGCAGATCACTGATCGGCAAGTTCTTTTCTTTCACGATCTTGCGGCCGGTCAATTTGACATCGGCATCCAGACTGCCCCAACTGCTGGTGTCAAATTCCTTGACCGGTAATACCTTGTTGCTCGGCTGGCGTTCTTCGGCGCCGCGTTGTGCCTTGCTGGCATTGGAATCGGCACCGATCAGCGGCGCCAGATCTTCGAATCGCAACAGATTGGAAACGACTTCGCCCTTGAGCAGCGGGCGTGGTTGTTTCGATTGATATTCAAGCGTGCCGCCGATATCACTGGAACCGACCTTGCCGGTGAATTTTTCATATATCCAGTCACTTTGGTCCTTGCCCAGTTTGCCGATCAAATGGCCTTCGGTCGCGAACGGCGGCGTTTGCGGCAACAGCACGCCAGTCAAGGGATACAGATGGGCCATGCTGTTGCCCGATAAACTCAGGCGCAAATCAAGCGCAGCCAGTTGCTGCGGTTTGGTCAATGTCCCTTTGGCGGCGATGCGGGTTTGACCGACGCGGACATCGGCTTCCAGCGGGTACGGCGTATTTTCATTTTGCAGCGCCAACACCGCGCCCGCCTTGCCGCCGCCGCTGACCGGGGCGTTGTTGAATGTGCCTTTGACGGTCCAGCCAATGCCGTACAGTTTTTCCTTGTCCGGATCGAGCGTGTCGATATCGGCGCGAATGTCGATTTTTTGCAGTGCATCCTTGAGTTGCAGCGTTCCAGTCTTCAAGATCAGCTTTTGCAGTTCGAAGTCCCAGGCCGATGGGTCGCTGGGTTTGAAGGTCCAGTTATTCCTGGCATCTTTGTCGCGCAACAGAAAAACCTGAGGAGTATCGATTTCCAGCACCGGCAATACAATCTTGTGACTCAGCAATGGCAAGGGATTGAGCGTGAACGTGACTTGTCTGATGGCGGCCATCTGCGCCGGCTCGCTGAGCCAGTCGGGATTGCCGAGCACAATATCTTGTGCACTCAGCCGTGGCCACGGCACCCAGTTGCTCCACCCGGACTGCGGTGTATCCGGTTTATGCCAGGCGAGTTTAAGGTCGCCCTGAATGGCGAACTGACGTCCGGTACTTTCGCTGATGCGCTGGTTGATCCAGGGCCGGGCCCGGTTCCAGTCAAATACCAGAATGAAAATGATGAAGGCCGCGATCACGGCCAGAAAGCTGACGAGAGTCCAGATAATTATTCTTGATGTACGTGGCATAACCCATCCATGAAAGAGTGATGTTGCCAGACATCAAGAATCTGATATCTAGCGTTGCATGTTGATACGACCAAATTCGTCGTGAGTTGTTGCACTTAAATGTGCGCGCAACCATTTGTGAGCGGGGTTGCGGGCATCGCGTTCGTGCCACAACATATCCACATGTTCTTCCGGGGTCGCGAACGGCAATTCCTTTACCACCAAGGCTTCCGTCATGCCGGTGGCGGCAATCAGATGGCGTGGCAACACCGTGATCAGATCGGAACTGGCGACGATGCGGCCGGCTGTAAAAAATTGGTTCACTGTCAGCAGAATCTTACGTTCGCGTCCCATTCCCGCGAGGACATCGTCGATGACCGCATGGGGTTTGCCTGACAGACTGACCAGCAAGTGGTCGGCCGCGCAGTAAGTGTCGAGCGTCAATTCCTTGTCCGCCAGCGGATGGGTTTTATGCATCACGCACACATATTGGCCGGTATATAAACGCTCATGACTGATCTGGGTCTTGGCCATGCCCTGGCCATCGGCCAGTTGCGCGGTGACGCCGGGGAAAAAACCGACGGCCAGATCGACATCGCCGCGCAGCAACATGGCGCGCGGGTCGCGCGTGGTCAGCGGCATCATGCGGATTTTGATTCGCGGCGCATCGCGCATGATGGTGCGCATCAGCGACGGCAACCACAATGCGGCGGTGGCATCCACCATGGCCATGCGGAACGTATTTTGCGCGCGCGCCACATCGAAGGTTTCCGGTGTGATCACGGCTTCCAGTTCGGACAGTGCCCGCCGCACGGTTGGCCACAATTCTTCGGCGCGCGGCGTCGGCTTGACGCCATGCGCGGTGCGGATCACGAGTTCGTCATTGAGCGTATCGCGCAGACGGCGCAAGGCATTTGACACCGCCGGTTGCGTCATCGCCAGCAGATTGGCGGCGCGCGTCAGATTTTGTTCGGTCATGACGGCGTCGAACACACGCAACAGATTCAGATCCAGAGTCAGAAAGCTCATAGCGGCGAAACCTCGAAGGAGGAACGTAAAAGAGGATAAATGTGATTATTCATAAACGGTATAACTGATATCTGAAACTGAAATTGGCAATGTCAACGATGGATCATTACACTGCAATGCAACATAACACATTTCGCAAGGAAACCATCATGACTACATTGACCGCAAATTACGCCGGCACCACTGCAGGCAAGTTCGGCTCCGCGCTGCGCAACATCATTGCCCGCCTGGTGCAAACACACGAATTGACTGCCACTTTGCCAAGCACCACGCAAGACACGGTTGCCGGTGCAGCAGAACTGAACCGCATGGCCAAGCGCTTTGAAGCATCGCAACCGAATCTGGCTGCAGAATTGCGTTTCATCGCCTCGCGCGGTTGATCTGCAACTGATTAACAGGCCCGGCCAGCAGCAGTAACAAGCAATATCGGCGTCGCCTTTGTGGCGACGCTGACAGTACCGAACAGGTTTTATCGAATTCTCGTTCCCGTCCGCCGCCAGCGCGAAGACGTGGAATCAGTCAGGCGTCTCCTCCTCCCTCTACAGGAAGGATTTGCCCCGCAGGCTCAGCCTGCGGGGCTTTTTTTTCTATGGCAACAGAATAGCCCGGCAGCGCGCTATTCACAATAGCTATATCTGATATGACAACTTGAAATTGGGAATCCCCGATTCAACCTCATATACTGCAATGCAACAACAGAGCTTTTGATGCAATTTCGATCGCTTGAAAAACTATTATCAGGGAAAAAAATATCATGTCCATGCTTGCCATCGCCTTTCCAGTCGAAGCCGCCGTACCGGTCGCGCAGTCGCTGATCGGCACAACGGTCGCGTTTGTCCGGCCGTTGTTCGGTCTGGGCGTCGCCGTCACGTTGTTCATGTTGTTCAAACCATTGGTGATGGGCGTATTGCGCGCCGGCCTGGTTTTGCTGAAGCCACGCAAGTCGCTTGAGCAACGTATCCGTCAACACCGTTTCAACGGCATCAAGATGGTGAACCGCATGGCGAATGAATACAGCCTGAGCCAGCCAAGTTTTGCTGCCGAATTGCGCAACATCGCTTCACGCGATTGAATGTGTACCGGCGCAATAAAAAATGCGCCGGCCGACTGAGATACACACAAGAAGCAAACAAGTAATTCAGTCGCATCATGTAAAGATCATCAGTACCGTGTCTCCTCCTCCCTTAACAGGAAGGATTTACCCCGCAGGCTCAGCCTCGCGGGGTTTTTTTTGCCTGTCGTTAACGTTTTCCCATGACGACACTGGTACTGCGGCGACAGCGTTGGCGGTAACTATTCCAATTCGCTGTTTTTTTGATAATTCAAGGCAGTATCGCTTTCTCCGGCGCAGCCCTCGTGATACCGTAAAGCCTGTACTGCCAATCTTTACCCAACTTTCAACGAGCTTCGCCGCTTCTTCGTATCATGTGCCAGTTACTCGGGATGAATTGCAACACTCCCACCGATATCGTCTTCAGTTTTACCGGATTTGCGACACGCGGAGGACTGACTGATCATCACAGTGACGGCTGGGGCATCGCATTTTTTGAAGGCTCGGGCGTACGACACTTTGTCGATTACCAGGCCGCCGTCAGTTCACCGGTGGCAGATCTGATCAAGCGCTGCCCGATCAAATCGCAACATGTCATCGCACATATCCGCAAGGCAACCCAGGGGCGTGTTTCACTCGCCAATTGCCATCCGTTCGTGCGTGAGTTGTGGGGACGCTACTGGGTTTTTGCGCACAACGGCGATCTCAAAAATTTCATGCCGCAACTCGATGGCCCCTATCGCCCGGTCGGTACCACCGACAGCGAGTTGGCGTTTTGCTACTTATTGCAGCAATTACGCCGCCGTTTCGGTGATCAGTTGCCGGCGCTGGCCGAACTGACGCCGGTATTGCGTGAACTGACCGCTGAAATTGCCGGATATGGTCCATTCAATATGATGTTGTCGGATGGCTCGGCCCTGTTTGCCCATTGCTCCACCAATTTGTATTACATCGTGCGGCAACATCCGTTTGCCACCGCCAAATTGTCGGATGAAGACCTGTCCGTCGATTTCGCCGAAGTCACCACCACCAATGACCGTGTTGCCGTCATCGTGACGCAACCGCTCACCACCAATGAAACCTGGACCCAGTTCCAGACCGGCGAGCTGAAAGTCTTTGTCGACGGCGATGTTGTTGAATAGTTGTGGCAACGTCATCATTGCAATCATCAAATAAGCGTTCTGCCTGTGGATAACTTTCGTCGGCAAGAGTAAAATACCCGCTTGCGCGGCATTGATGTGGAACCCGTTCCCATCGTTTGCGCTGCCCGCCCTCACCTTTTTTACTTAAGACGATTCATGGATAATTTTTGGCAGGCTTGCTCCGCAAAACTGGAGCAGGAACTGACACCGCAGCAATACAGCGCCTGGATCAAACCGCTTGCCCCTATCGATTACGAAGATGGCCGGCTGCGTATTGCCGCACCCAACCGCTTCAAGCTGGATTGGGTCAAGACCCAGTTCGCCAGTCGCATCACGTCGATCGCTTCCGAATACTGGGAAACGCCGATTGATGTGCAATTCATTCTCGATCCGCGTGCCGGTGACGCCAAGCGTGCTGCCTCAGCCGCTTCGGCTCCGGTTCCGGCTGGTAACGGAAACAGCAACAGCAGTGGTAACGGCGGTATAAGTTATCCACAGTCGATGCCGGAACGCATGGCGGACCAGCCGATTACCAATACGGTGACCCCGCGTCAGGACTTGTCGCGCATCAATTCGGTACTGACCTTCGATAATCTCGTGACCGGTAAGGCCAACCAATTGGCACGCGCCGCCGCGACCCAGGTTGCCAACAACCCCGGCGTGTCGTACAACCCGCTGTTTCTGTATGGCGGCGTCGGCCTTGGCAAAACCCACTTGATTCACGCCATCGGCAATCAGGTCCTTGTGGATAACCCGTCGGCCAAGATCCGCTACATTCATGCCGAACAATATGTTCGCGACGTGGTGACGGCGTATCAGCGCAAGGGGTTTGACGATTTCAAGCGTTATTACCACTCGCTCGATCTGTTGCTGATCGATGATATTCAATTCTTTGGCGGCAAGAGCCGCACGCAGGAAGAGTTCTTCTATGCGTTCGAAGCATTGATTGCCGCAAAGAAACAAATCATCATCACCAGCGATACTTACCCGAAGGAAATCACCGGCATGGATGACCGCCTGATTTCGCGTTTCGATTCCGGTCTGACGGTAGCGATTGAACCGCCCGAGCTGGAAATGCGGGTTGCGATTCTGATGAAAAAGGCAACACTGGAAGGCGTGATGTTGTCGGATGACGTCGCCTTCTTCGTGGCCAAGCATTTGCGTTCCAACGTACGCGAACTCGAAGGCGCGTTGCGCAAGATCCTGGCGTACTCTCGTTTTCACGGCAAGGACATCACTATCGACGTGGTTAAAGATGCGCTAAAAGATCTCTTGTCGGTGCAAAACAGGCAGATCTCCGTTGAAAACATCCAGAAAACTGTGGCTGACTTTTTCAATATCAAAGTCGCCGACATGTATTCCAAGAAACGCCCTGCCAATATTGCCCGGCCGCGCCAGATCGCCATGTATCTGGCCAAGGAACTGACACAAAAGAGCTTGCCGGAAATCGGCGATCTGTTTGGCGGACGCGACCATACGACGGTATTGCACGCGGTGCGCAAGATCAGCGCCGACCGTGCCAAGAATCCGGAATGCAATCATGAATTGCACGTACTGGAGCAGACGCTCAAAGGATGATTCGGGAGTGCAATATGCGGCACGCACGCACCGATGATTGATACAATTGGGGAGTTGGTTCTGTTTGCTGCGGATGATGTCATTCTGTCATCTGAATGATCTGATTTGCAGCAAACGTGTCGCCTGCCTGAGTGACTGGCGCGACATGAGCCGTAAGGCTGGCGCCATGAAAATATGGCGGCATGCCCGGCCCGGGCCGTTGAGCAAATGGCATGAGAGCGACTAAAGCGCTGACGGCATCCTTTAAACCACTACTGTAAGGATATAGAGACTATGCAATTGGTCAAAACCCAACGAGACACGATTCTCCGTCCACTGCAAATAGTGAGCGGTATTGTCGAGCGTCGGCACACGTTGCCGATTCTGGCCAATATCCTCATTCGCAAGGATGGCGAAAAAGTGTCTTTCCTGTCGACCGACATCGAAGTGCAGATCACCACGCACGCAGAAGTCGGCGCCGGCAGCGAAACTGCCGCCACGACCGTGGCCGCACGCAAACTGCTGGATATCCTGCGCGCCTTGCCGGATTCCGGCGAAGTCTCGATCTCACTGGCGAACAAACGCCTGACCGTGCAATCGGGCAAATCCCGTTTTGCGCTGCAGACGCTGGCGGCGGAAGAATTTCCGACAGTCGCCCAGGCCGAGCATTACAACGCGCAGGTCACCTTGCCGCAGAAGACACTCAAGCATCTGTTCAACATGGTGCACTTCTCGATGGCGCAACAAGATATTCGTTACTACCTGAACGGCCTGTTGCTGGTGGTCGAAGGCAAGAATATCATCGCTGTCGCGACCGATGGTCACCGTCTGGCATTCTGCCAGGTCGAGACCGATCAGGAATTCCCGCGTCAGGAAGTCATCATCCCGCGCAAGACCATCATCGAATTGCAGCGTCTGCTTGATGACAGCGATGAGACCGTACAACTGGATATCGCCAACAATCAGGTCAAGCTGACGTTCGCTGATATCGAACTGATTTCCAAGCTGGTCGAAGGCAAGTTCCCCGACTACACCCGCGTGGTGCCGAAGGGCTACAAGAACAACTTCACCATCAGCCGCGATCAGTTGCTGCGTTCGCTGCAACGTGCGGCGATCATGACGAGCGACAAGTTCAAGGGCGTGCGCTGGGTAGTGGCACCGGGCAGTCTGAAGATCAGTTCGACCAACGCCGATCAGGAAGAAGCCGTGGAAGAACTCGAAATCGACTACGGCGGCGACAGCGTCGATATCGGTTTTAACGTCACTTATCTGCTCGACGTTCTGAACAACCTCAAGAACGACCAGATCAACATCGCCCTCGGCGACGCCAACTCATCGGCACTGATCACCATCCCTGACAACACTGATTTCAAATACGTTGTCATGCCGATGCGTATTTGATTTTATCCGGTAGCAATTCGACGAGGGGCCGTGCAGAACGCGGCCCTTTGCCACTTTTAAGAAATCTGTTTTTGCAGTTCCGTCAGTACAGAATCGTAAGTTAATTCAGAAGGTAGCCATGTCACAAGCCCCAGAAGACAACACCACTCAACCGCAACAAAATCAATATGGAGCCTCCTCCATCCAGATTCTGGAAGGTTTGGAAGCCGTGCGTAAACGTCCCGGCATGTACATTGGCGATACTTCTGACGGCACCGGTCTGCACCATCTGGTGTTCGAAGTGCTGGACAACTCGATCGATGAAGCGCTGGCCGGACATTGCACCGAAATCCACGTCACCATCCACGCCGACAATTCGATTTCCGTGACCGACAACGGCCGCGGCATTCCAACCGGCCTGAAGATGGACGACAAACACGAACCGAAGCGCAGCGCTGCGGAAATCGTGATGACCGAACTCCATGCCGGCGGCAAGTTCGACCAGAACTCGTACAAGGTCTCGGGCGGTTTGCACGGCGTCGGCGTTTCCTGCGTCAACGGCCTGTCCAAATTGCTGCGCCTGACGATTCGTCGCGACGGCAAGAAATACGAAATGGAATTCGTGCGCGGCATTCCGCAAGACCGTCAGATCGAAGTTGTCGATGGCATCCAGGTGTCGCCTATCAAGGTCGTGGGCGATACCGACAAGCGCGGCACGGAAGTGCACTTCTGGGCCGATGAACAGATTTTCACGCACATCGAATTTCACTACGAAATTCTGGCCAAGCGCATTCGCGAACTGTCCTTCCTCAACAACGGCGTGCACATCAAACTGAGCGATCAGCGCACCGGCAAGGAAGAAAATTTCGCGTTCGAAGGCGGCACGCGCGGCTTCGTTGAATACATCAACAAGAACAAGAGCATTCTCAATCCGACCATTTTCCAGGCCACCGGCGAACGGATGTCGGACCAGAACACCAACATCACGGTAGACGTCTCCATGCAATGGAATGACGCCTACAACGAACAGGTGCTGTGCTTCACCAACAATATTCCGCAACGCGACGGCGGTACCCATCTGACCGGTTTGCGCGCGGCGATGACACGCGTCATCAACAAGTACATCGAAGAACACGAATTCGCCAAGAAGGCCAAGGTCGAAGTGTCCGGCGACGACATGCGCGAAGGTCTGACTTGCGTGCTGTCGGTCAAAGTGCCGGAACCGAAATTCAGTTCGCAAACCAAGGACAAGCTGGTATCGAGCGAAGTGCGCGGACCGGTGGAAGAAATCGTCGCCAAGACCCTGACCGACTTCCTGCAAGAAAAGCCGAACGACGCCAAGATCATTTGCGGCAAGATCGTCGAAGCGGCACGGGCGCGCGAAGCAGCGCGCAAGGCGCGTGAACTGACCCGTCGCAAAGGCGTGATGGACGGCCTCGGCCTGTCTTCCAAGCTGGCCGACTGCCAGGAAAAAGATCCGGCGCTGTGCGAACTCTACATCGTCGAGGGTGACTCCGCGGGCGGTTCCGCCAAACAAGGGCGCGACCGTAAATTCCAGGCGATTCTGCCGTTGCGCGGTAAAGTGCTCAACGTTGAAAAAGCCCGCTTCGAAAAAATGCTGTCGTCGGAACAGATCACCACATTGATCGCCACGCTCGGCACCAGTATCGGCCCGGATGAATTCAATGCCGACAAGTTGCGTTATCACCGCATCATCATCATGACCGATGCCGACGTCGACGGCGCCCACATCCGTACCCTGCTGCTGACGCTGTTCTATCGTCAGATGCCGCAACTGGTCGAGCGCGGTCATATCTACATTGCGCAGCCGCCGCTGTACAAGGTCAAGGCCGGCAAGGACGAACGCTATCTCAAGGATGACGTCGAAGAAGCCATCTACATGATGCAGATCGCCCTCAACGACGCCGAACTGGTGCCAAGCGAAGGCGCGACCCCGATCAAGGGCGACGCCCTGAGCGAGCTGGTGCGTCAATACAATACATCCAACTCCATCATCATGCGTTTGTCGCGCATGATCGACGGCGCAGCGCTGACCGCCATCATGACCGGCGTCACACTGCAAATGGGCACCGCGGCGGAAGCAGAACAATCCGCGATTGAAATGACCAAGGCCATCGGCGACCCGAGCGTCAACGTGATTGCCCGCACCGATGAATCAGGCGAAAAACATTCACTGCGCATTCACCGCATGTTCCACGGCAACATCAAGGCCACCGCCATCGACAGCGACTTCGTCAGCAGCCCCGACTACGCCGTACTGACCAGCGCCGCCAGCACCTTCAAGGGCCTGATCGGACGCGGTGCACTGATCCGCCGCGGCGTCGGCGACAAGATGAAGGAAATCGCCATCAGCGACTTCCATCAGGTAGTGGCATGGCTGCGCGACGAAGCCGAACGCGGCGTCAGCAAGCAACGTTACAAAGGACTCGGTGAAATGAATCCGGAACAGTTGTGGGAAACCACCATGGACCCAACCGTGCGCCGCCTGCTCAAAGTCCAGATCGAAGATGCCATCGCCGCCGACCAGATCTTCATGACGCTGATGGGAGACGATGTGGAACCGCGTCGTGCGTTTATTGAATTGAATGCGCTGCAGGCTGGGAATATTGATGTTTGATGTTGTTGTAGCAGGAACCATAACCTGAGACTTTAGGAAGCATCCATTGAGACATTTATTGATGGATGCGTCTCGATAGCTGGATTGATGGCACCTAGCCGGCTGTGCCGGAAACAACAGCGGCCACCTCATTAAGGTGGCCGCTGTTGTTTTTGCGTGCTGCACGCAAACACGAAGCCGCATGCTCTATCCCGATGAGGCGTGTAGTGCGATTGTGCTGTCGGGAGTCACGGTAAGTGAAAAATCGTCACCCTCGTGAAAGCGGATAGTCATAGTAAACGCCTTGATATCGCCGTGCAAAAACGTGCAATATTTCAATGGGTTAATGCGCCAAAACAACTGCATTTATTTCGTTATTTTCAAGCCGTTTCGTCGGTTTTAGACTATTACGTCGTTGTCGGGAAGAGTTGCGGTAAGTGTTCGTCTCGACAGGCCGGTAACAGCCATCCAGCACCTTCTTGCAAGATTGCCTTGATTTCTGCAATACTATAAAATGAGAATCATTATTATTTAAATTGGGCGCGCCGCTCTGCTGTGGATGAGAGGTCTATGTCACTCATGGAGCTATGAATGCAACATCAGATAGACAGTCTCTATATCGATCATCATGCCTGGCTTAAGGCGTGGTTACTGCGGCGTTTGGGTAATGCCGCCGATGCAGCAGATTTGGCGCATGACGCCTTTCTCCGTTTGATTTTGAAACCAGCTCCCCGTGGCTTTTGCAGTACGGGGGAGGCGCGGGCCTATTTGCGGGCCATGGCTCAGGGTATGTGTATCAATCTCTGGCACCGCCGTGAAATCGAACAGGCCTGGCTCGATACACTTGCCGTACATCCCGAACAATTTTTCCCATCGGCTGAGCGTCAGGCCATCATTCTTGAAGCATTGCACGAGATGAGTATCTTGTTGCTCGACTTGCCGACTAAGGCGGCAAAGGCTTTTTTGATGGTAAGCGTTTGTGAGATGACATCGTCCGAAGCCGCAGAGGAGCTCGGTGTTTCATCGCGCATGGTGCGTAAATATGTCGCGCAAGCAATGCTTTGCTGCATGCAAAGCCAGGCACGTCAAACAATGACGGAACTTCGTTTCTCGGGCGAGAGATGAGCATGTCGACGGCTGCTGGTGCGGAAAATAGAAATACCGATGTATCCGAGCCTTCCCGGGAAGTGGCGCATCGAGCTATGGAAGAGGCCGCAGAATGGTATGCCTTGTTGATCTCCGGAGAAGCTACAGACAGCGATCACATTCGCTGGCGTTCCTGGTTGGCCGATCATGGTGAACATCGTCGCGCATGGAGTTACGTGGAATCGGTAAGCAACCGTGTTTTGGCCCCATTGCAACAGACGCACGATCCTCGTTTGACGTCGGACAGCTTGTGCGCTGCCAACGGACGTTTGCTGAAGCGCCGTCGTGTATTTACCCGCATCGCTGCATTTGCAGGCGTTAGCCTGCTGGGATTGAGCGGTTGGTATCGCTCTTCGCTGGGGCAATATGCCTCAATCATTGCGGCGGATCACCGTACTGTCATAGGCGATATCCGTGAAGTCTCTCTTGCCGACGGCACCCGTGTCTGGCTCAATACCGCCAGCGCATTCAATGAAGACTATCAGCTTAGGTTGCGCCGCTTACATTTGATCGCGGGCGAAATTCTCGTCACTACCGCTGCAGATGCTTCCCGGCCGTTTGTCGTCGATACCGCGCAAGGTCGCATGCGCGCCTTGGGTACCCGATTTACGGTACGCCTTGAAGAAGAAAAAACTTTCCTCGCCGTCTATCAGGGCAAGGTAGAAATAACGACTGCCGACAGCGGTGCGGTCGTCGTCATTCCCGCTGGACAGCAAACGCTGTTTGACAGCAACATCTTTTCGCCGCTTAGTACTGCCGATCCAGCACGCCAAGCGTGGAGTCAAGGGCAGTTGATCGCTTGGGATCTGCCGCTAAAAAATATCGTCCAGGAGTTGCGACGCTACTCCTCCGGGCATGTAGGTGTGGCCCCCGAACTTGCAGAACGTCGTGTATTCGGAACCTATCCATTACGGGATGTAGAGGGCACGCTGACCATGCTCGCCGATGCCGTGCAGGGGCGCGTTCGTCGTCCTTTGCCCTGGTGGAGTTCCATCGAAGCTAACGATTTACCGCAAAATTGATTTCTCACCTGTGTGAATTCAGCTTGCAAGTCATGCGGCAAATAGAGATCACGCATTTCTTTTGCTTTTCTTCACCATATTGGTTCCGCTTTTTGTCTCTCGATTGATTTAGGGAGTAAGAGAAGTCCACTTCCACGATTGCGCCGGGACGAACAGGGCGCAAGCAGACCTTAGTCGGGTTTGGAGGATGAGGACTTGGTCTTTTTACCTTTCCTATTTCCTTTGGAGCCAATTTCATGTCCCATCGCGCACTTTTCGTCATGACCCAGCGCCTGACCCGAGCGGGTTTAGCCATACGTCCGCTTACACTTGCTGTGCAGGTTGCGATGACGTCAAGCGTCATCGCAACCTCATTTTGGTCTATGCAAGCTCATGCGCAGTCGGCATCTGAAGCGCGCAGCCAGCCCGGATCATCGGCGTCCGCGAATGCGGTACGCAGATATGACATCGCTCCGGGACCGTTACAGACGGTGTTGACACAGTTTGCCAGCGAAGCCGGCGTCTTCTTGGCAGGCTCGGTCGAACTGACTAGTGGAAAAAACAGCCCGGGTCTTAAAGGAAGTTTTAGCGTACGTGAAGGATTTTCATCGCTGCTGTCCGGCATGGGACTGGAAGCCGGACTCAACGCGCAGGGGCAATATGTATTGAAGCGATCGGCGCAGGGTACGGCAGGCGGCGTCTTGCCAGCGGTCACAGTAACCGCTCCTGAGGAAAGTTCGTCACCGATCTATGCCGGCGGGCAAGTGGCGCGAAAAGGAAAGGTCGGTTTCCTTGGTGAGCGCGACTTTATGGATACGCCATTCAATGTCACTAATATCACTGCAGAAACGATTCAAAATCAACAAGCCAGGACAATAGGTGACGTCGTCAAGAATGATCCCTCCGTTCGCACCATCTGGCCCGACGTCAGCTATATCAGTCAATTCACGATACGCGGTTTTCCTACCCAGACGCAAGACATGGCTGTCAACGGTTTGTACGGAATCGTTCCACCGCAGATGACAGGCGGGCTCGAGGCGATCGAAAGGGTGGAAATCCTGAAAGGGCCCAGCGCTTTGTTGAATGGTATGGCACCGACCGGCGGCGTTGGCGGCAATATCAATCTGGTCACCAAGCGGGCAACAGATCAACCCATCACACAACTGACCACCAGTTATTATTCCGATGCACAGTTCGGTGCGCATCTGGACCTGGGCCGGCGCTTCGGAGAAGACAATGCCTGGGGTCTCCGATTTAACGGTGCCTATCGTGACGGACGCACCGGCGTGAATGATCAATCGCAGCGAGCCGGATCCGCTACCGTCGGGATCGACTATCGCAGCGAACGTTTTCGGGCTTCTGCAGATCTAGGCTATCACGACATGCGTACGGATGCTCCAACGCGTATCGTCTATACAGACAATGCAAATTTTCAAATTCCAAGCGCACCGGACAGTCGATTGAGCCTGGGGCAGCCATGGTATTTCGCAAAATCAACGGATCGTTTCGGGATGGTTCAGGCAGAGTTGGACCTTACTGACAACGTGAGTGCCTATGCCGCATTCGGCACACGCAGAAACGACTTCCTTGGCCTGTACAATTTTATTTATTTGCAAAACGCTGCCGGTAATTTTCGAGCGAATCAGTATTACCAGCCGACTTTCTCCAACAGCAATACCACCGTCGTGGGCCTCAAAGGAAAATTCAACACCGGGCCGATAAAACACGAAGTGAATTTGAGCGCAACCACGCTGCATACTGACTCGGGGGTGTTGGCACCCATCTTCGCCACTTATACGTCCAACATGTATTCACCGACAAGTATTAGCCAACCGAGTCTGGCGGCCTATTCCAGTTCGGCGCCCAAGACATCGGAGTCGGATCTGGATAGTGTGGCATTGGCTGATACGGTTTCCTTTTTGGATGACAGAGTGCAGTTGACGGTCGGTGCGCGGCAACAGAACGTCAAGGTGCGGAACTTCAGTGCCACCACCGGCGCGCAGACCTCAATTTACGATCGAAGCAAGGTAACGCCGGCAGTTGGCTTGATTGTAAAACTTGCCCCCAACGTCAGTCTGTATGGCAATTACATTGAAGGTTTGAGTCAGGGACCAACTGCCCCTGCTGGAACCGCGAATGCTGGCGCGATGTTTGAACCGCTTGCCTCGAAACAGTACGAAGCAGGCATCAAGTACGACGCAGGACGGTTTGGCACGACCATCGGTATTTTTCAGATCGAGCAGCCCAGCGGTTATACCAACACTGCGACCAATACATATGGCGTCGACGGTGAGCAACGCAATCAGGGTCTCGAAATCAATGCATTCGGCGAAGTGGCGCGCGGAACCAGATTACTCGGTGGTGTGACATTCTTACGCGGCATCATGAGCAAAACAGCGGGCGGCACCTATGATGGCAAGAAGGCGATCGGAGTGCCGACCACTCAGTTTAATTTGGGGGTCGAATGGGATACGCCATTCCTACCGGGATTGACAATTACAGGGCGGACAATCTACACATCCTCGCAATATTACAACGTGGCCAATACGCAGAGCATTCCATCGTGGACGCGGGTCGACCTTGGTGCGCGCTACAAAACCAGCATCTCCGGAACGCCTGCCGTTATTCGGGCCAGCATCGAAAATCTGTTTGGAAAGGACTACTGGGCGGCAACATCCAGCTCTTTCGGTCTGGCCAGAGGTGCACCGCGGACTTTATTGCTCTCTACAACATTTGATTTCTGATGCGGCCCATGTCAGCGCTGCTAGATTTGGCTGGCAGTGTAGGGATGTGGCGGATATTGCATCGGTGGAGCAGCTTGGCGTGCACGCTATTTTTGCTGTTGTTATGCATGACCGGGCTACCGCTGATTTTCTCAGATGAAATCGAGTCATTCACGCAGAGTCCGACCATACTCCGGGGCCCTGCGGTAACGGCCGTGCCAAATGACGTGGACGGCATGATCCAGGTCGCCGTGAACCGTTATCCGGCGGAAATGGTTCGCTTCGTCTTTTTTGACGATGACGAGGGGCGGATCAAGGTCGTCATGGGGCCAGCGGATCTTCCTGATCGCAGTCACGACCATCCGGTTATTTTTGATACAGATAGTGGCGCCCTGATAGATGAGCCAATTTCCATAGGAAATCGCGGCCTCGGTTTCATGGCGACTGCGAGGCGTCTTCATACCGATTTATTGGTTGGTTTCGCAGGTGAAATGACGCTTGCAGTGGCTGGCGTGGTCTTTCTGCTGGCGACTATATCAGGAGTGGTGCTCTATGGTCCCTACATGAAGAAACTGTCATTTGGGACGATTCGACAACGCAATCGAAGAATCTGGTGGCTCGATCTGCACAATCTGCTTGGCGTCGCCATTGCGATCTGGTTGATCGTAGTGGGGGCCACGGGAGTAATGAACGAGTTCTCAAAGCCGCTCAGCGCTATCTGGCGAACTGCCGAATCAAGCAAGTTTCAGAACAAAGACGGTCGTCCTCTTACTCGCAGCCAGTCGAGTCCGGCTGAGCAGGTTCTTAATAACGTGAGGAGCGCTCAGCCGTACAGCAACGTCACGAGCATTATTTTCCCAAGCAAAACGTTTAACAATCCGAATCATTTTCTTGTCTGGTCAAACGGCCGCACGCCGCTCACACATCGCCTGTTTAGTGCCGTCTTTGTTGATGCACGAAGCGGCCAAGTGGCTTCGATATCTCCGATGCCGTTGCAACTACGAATTCTGCAATTATCTCGCCCCCTGCATTTTGGTGACTATGGCGGACTACCGTTAAAAATACTGTGGGCGTGTCTCGATGTGATTGCGATGCTAGTGCTGATCAGCGGTATTTTACTGACGGTCAAAAAGAAAAAATAATCTAGCGAAAGATTCTTGCGGCCATCCTCCTGGTCTTGGGAAAGAATGCTTACCTCGAACACCTATCTCAGGATACTCATCAAAAGATTGAATTTAAGGAAAAATACAAAGCCAAGTGGGCACGTCGATGGAGAATGTACTTTTATGGCAAATTCATGTGCCGAAGGTCCCCTGAGAGAGTGCCGGATAGCTTGGCATGCCTTGTCAAACGGCACTTGCGGGAGCTTAAATAATATTTGCCAGGTGCTGGCTTTTGATTAATAATAAATTCGACCGACTGGTCGGACTATGATATTTTGAGCACCTGCATTGGGTCCATAAGGTGTTGAGCATGCGTTGGGGCGTGCAGTATGTATGTGGGCAGAGCAGCGATTTTATCGACACCGCGATGCTTTCGTTATCGGCTGTAACAGACACGTATGTGACTGTAGCGGTTCGTGTTTCCGTTCCTGCGGGCAAACTATTTTCTCTGGTTGATGCAATGAATTGTGGGACATCCAAGTGAATGACGAGGCAATTGTTCAGGCGCAACGCCGGCTGCGCCATACGCTTGTCGGCGACAGACATTTAGGCGCCATTACCGGTTCTTCAGACCTGGCTGCGCATTTATTGCTGCATCTGGATGATGCTCAATCCTGTTGGCAACTGACATTGGGATGGCTGCAACGAACGTTTGACGCTGACCGCGTCGATGGCGGTTTCACCAGCCAAGGTCATGGCATATATAAGCCGCTGGCCGAAGCGATCCGGGAAGACACCAAGATACCCAGTTCAGTCGGCGTTGCGATTGACGCCAAAGAGACCTCCGTTCGCAGCGTATTGGAATCCCGCAATGCGGTGCTGTTCGAAAGTATCAGCGATGACCGGCGCTTCACCTTGCCGCTGCGTGCGCAATTGCTTTCCCTTAATACGCAGTCCAAGCTCGCCATCTCGTTACGTGATGGCGATATGCCCATCGGTATCATCTGTTGCGATTGGGCACGCGAAAGAAATCGTTGGCGTTATGACCAATGTGAGCAAATCAGCGAATTCGCAACGAATGTACTGAGCCCCATATTCGCCATTATTCATGATGAAGCGGATGAGCGCGAAGTCCCGGCAGTTCAGGCCGCTGAGCTGCCCGTGAAACTGACACCGGCTGAATTGAAGGTGGCACGGCTGGTGGTGCAGGGTATGAGTTACAAGGAAATCGCACGCCACCTGAACCGCTCTTTTTCCACCGTTGACCATTCGCTGCGCAGCATACGCGACAAGCTTAACGCGCGCTCCACCGCCCGCATGATCGCCATGCTTTCCGCACTTCTGCACAAACACTATTCGTAATCAGCCGCCGTTAGTCACGCCCGCAGAAGTCCGGCGCACCGATTACCTCTGCGGCACTTATCTGTTGATCCCGCCACGCTGATTCATTGCGCTGCATGCGGTGCGTGGCGCACTTTTCGATGCACCGCAGCATGCGGATATGCGAATGTTCGCAATACCCATTGCGATCCAATCTTTGGATACTGTTGTCATGAGAACAGAGCGACTGCGACTGTTCCGATCTGCCAATGACAACAAAGAGACAACAGTATGCTCAAGACCTTATTGCACTTTATTAGCGGTCAATCCGTGCCGGCGGTCGCTGGCGAAGTCATCACATTGACCAGCCCGGTAACTGAAAAAATCTATGCTACTTCTGCATCCGGTACCAAGGCTGACGTGGATCTGGCGGTACAGGCTGCGCGAGAACAATTGGACGGCGGCGTCTGGGGCCAGTTGTCCGGCGTGCGGCGTAGCAGTTTGTTGCATCGGCTGGCCGAGCTGGTGGAGCGCGATGCGCAGTTGATCGCCGCATTTGACGCCAACGCCATTGGCCGCCCGGTACGCGAGGCGATGCTGCTGGATGTGCCGAATGGCATTGGCACCTTGCGCAACGCCGCCGGCTGGGCGGACAAAATTGAAGGGCGAACCATCCCCACCGATGGCTATATGGGGCAGAAGACCTTGTCTTATACACAGCGCAATCCGGTCGGTGTGGTGGCGGCCATCGTGCCGTGGAATACGCCGTTCATGATCACTTGCTGGAAAATCGGCCCGCTGCTGGCGGCCGGATGCACCGTCGTGATCAAACCGGCAGAAGAAACTCCCGAGTCCGCCCTGCATCTGGCAAAACTCTGCAAGGAAGCCGGTTTCCCGGATGGCGTAGTCAACGTTGTCACCGGTTACGGCAATGTGGTCGGCACTGCTTTGTGTGAGCATCCGGATGTCGATAAAGTCACCTTTACCGGCAGCCCGGCGGTAGGTCGCGCGATCCAGCAAATTGCCGGTGCGACCTTCAAGCGGGTTTCACTTGAGCTGGGTGGAAAGAGCCCGCAGATTGTGTTTGGCGACGCCGATCTGGAACAGGCCGCGCAAGGCTGCGCCATGGGTTTGTTCTTCAATCAGGGACAGGTTTGCGCTTCAGGTTCGCGAATTCTGGTGCAACGCGAGATCGCTGAAAAATTCTCCAGGACATTGGCAGACATCGCCTCCTCGATTACCGTTGGCGACCCTGGCGCAGACGGCATTCAAATGGGGGCCGTGGCAAAACGCAAGCAGTTCGACAACATCAACGCCTACATCAAAAAAGGGATTGAAGAAGGCGCGACCTTGCTGGCCGGCGGCGTCAGCGATCACGGCACCGGCTATTTCATCAAACCGACCATCTTCGGCAATGCGTCCAATCAAATGACGATTGCACGCGAAGAAATTTTTGGCCCGGTCGGCACCATCATTGCGTTTGATACCGAACAGGAAGCAGTGGCGATTGCCAATGACAGCCAATATGGATTGGGGGCCACGGTGTGGACCAACAATCTGGCCCGCGCACACAAGGTAGCGCAGGCAGTCAAAGCCGGCGCGGTCGGCATTAACTGCTGGGCGCCGATTGACCCGGGTTTGCCGTGGGGTGGCGTCAAGTCCAGTGGTATCGGCCGCGAGTGTGGTCTGGCAGGCGTGCTGGCCTATACGGAAGAAAAAGTGATCACCGTGTTGATGCGATGAAATCTTGCCCATTGCGGCAGTAACCTATTCTGCCGGCCCGTCACATCAGTGACAGGCCCGGTCGGGAATGGCGTCAATACCAAAGAGTGTGGTGAGTAAATTTATAAAAATATTCTCAGGAGATGACATGAAAGAATCAAAAGATATAAAAAACACTGGTGACGATAGCAGCCAGCCGGTATTCAGCCGTCGTCGTTTCATCAAGTCGGTGGGCGTCGCCAGCGGCACGTTGATGGTTGGTGGCCTGATGGCGGGCGCTAAAGTCAACGCTGCCGAAGACAAGAACGGGACGTTCGATTACATCATCGTGGGAGCAGGATCGGCCGGTTGCGTGCTGGCCAATCGCCTCACCGAAGATCGGGCGGTCAGGGTCTTGTTGCTGGAAGCGGGCGGCCCCGACAATTCAGAAGTCATCTCGACGCCGATTCGTTTGATCGAATTGTGGAAGACCGCATACGATTGGGCATATGACACCGTTCCGCAAAAGCATGCGAATAACCGCTCTTTATTCTGGCCGCGTGGCAAGACGCTGGGCGGCAGCAGTTCGTTAAACGGCATGATTTATGTCCGTGGTCACGCCTCTGTTTACGACGCTTGGGAAAAAGCCGGCAACAAAGGATGGGGCTACCAGAGTGTCCTGCCCTACTTCAAAAAATCAGAAGACTATGAACTGGGCGCAAATGCCTTTCACGGTCAGGGTGGCCCGTTGCATGTTACGGTGAACTACAAACCGCATGTCGTCACCAAGGCGATGGTGGATGCAGCAGTGCAAGCGGGTCATCCGTACAACCCTGACCATAACGGCGCGGATATCTACGGCGTCGGCTTTAATCATCTCAACACCAAGGATGGCAAACGGCAGAGTACCGCAGTAGCCTTCTTGCGGCCGGCACTGGAGCGCAGCAACCTGAGCCTGATCACCAATGCGCGGGTGCACAAAGTGACGTTTGACGGCAAACGTTGCAGCGGTATCGTCTACGAACAGGATGGCAAGCTGCAACAGGTAATGGTGCGCAAGGAAGTGATATTGAGCGGTGGCACTATCGAGTCGCCACGGGTGTTGATGTTGTCCGGCATCGGCGATGAAAAGCAACTGCGCAAATTCAACATTCCGGTGGTGCATCATCTGCCGGGTGTCGGCAAGAATTTGCATGACCATAATTTGTTGCCGGTCATTTACGAAGGCAAGAAAGAGATTCCCGCACCAGATGATCCAGGCATTCAGGTGTTGCACGCGCAGTTGTTTGCAAAGTCGGATGAAAAATTGCCCGGGCCTGACATGCAGCCGCTGTTTTTTAATGTGCCTTACTACGCGCCGGGACAAGCAGGCACCGGTAACGCGTTTACGCTCAGCGCTGCTGGCGTCACACCGAGCAGCCGCGGCGAGTTGCGCCTGACCGGGGCCAGCGTCAACGATCCGCTGCATTTGGACCCGAATGTACTGGCGACAGATTACGACGTCAAAACACTGATCACCAGCATCAAGATGATGCGCAAGATCGCCAACCAGCCGGCACTGGCCGAGTGGCGCGGGCGTGAAATTTATCCGGGTGAAGACAAGACGACGGATGAACAACTGGCGGAGTATTGTCGCAGCGCCGTGGTGTCCTATCACCATCAGGTCGGTACCTGCGCGATGGGAAATTCAAAAATGGCAGTCGTGAATCACGAACTCAAAGTACGCGGAGTGACCGGTTTGCGCGTAGCCGATGCCTCCATCATGCCAATGGTGACATCCGGCAATACGAATGCGCCGGTGATCATGATCGCTGAGAAAGCAGCAGACATGATCAAGGCGTCTGCCAAAGCCTGATTCCGTGCGCAGCAGCGTTCGTCGTCAGACGCACGCGCAACCTGTTTCCCCTGTGAGAGCAACGCGAGAAAAATTTCTCCCGGGGGATGTTGCGTCTTTGATTTCGCAAGGACGCATTGCAGAAAACAATAATGATGATAAGGGAGTCGCCACATGCATAAGCTGACCAAAATCACGCTGGCCGTGATGTTAACCATGACCGCCAACATGGCGCGCGCCGCCACCACTCCGGATCCCGGAGACTACACGGCGCTGCCGGCCGGTACCAATCTCTCGATGGTGTATGCGCAACAGATACGCGCCGATGACGTCTACGCCGGCGGCAATAAAGTTGCCTTGCCCAGAGATCTCGACCTGAACGTGAAGCTGGGTTTGTTTCGTCAGGTGCATTTCATGAAGTTGGGTGGGTACACCATCGATCCGCAGATCATCATTCCGTACGCGACGCAAAAGAATGGACTGGCCGACACCAGCAGCACCGGTATCGGCGATGTCATTTTCGGCGGTACGTTGTGGACCATCGCTGATCTGGCCGGCGGCGAGCATCTTGGATACTCGGTCTTCGTTACTGCGCCGACCGGCGCTGAAAAGAATAAAGGTTTTGCGATCAGCGATAATCGCTGGGCGGCCGACTTTCAGGTTGGCTACATCAAAACGCTGGCGCCCAAATGGACTATCGATCTAATTGGACAGACCGAGTTTTATCAGGACCGGCGAGATACCGGATCAAGCAAAGACGCAATGGCGCGTGCGTTTGTGCATTTGCGCTACCACGTCAGCGAAGCAACCCATCTGGCGGCGTCGCTGCGCTACACGGTCGGGGCGAAAGAGTCGTTGAATGGTGTGACGCTGGCCGGTAGTAAACGAGATACCAATGCGACCCTGACATTGGCCTCGTTTCTGACCAGGCAGTGGCAATTACAAGCGCAATACAGTCAGGATCTGCAGGTCGAAAATGGACCCAAATTCGATACCCTGGCATTGCGCTTGTTGTATGCCTATTGAGGTGCATGCAGTGCGAGGCAAGTACGCGGAAGATACGAATCGCATAGCGTACATGACGAAAGATTAAATCTGTAATGCGGTAAATGACAAAAGCCAACCCAAGATTGGCTTTTGTCGTTTTGTAAAGCCGCCCGAAATATCGAACACCGCTATTGGTTGGCAAGACCCCGGCCATCCCACCCGCATTTCCCATTTCTGCTATCGTAGATTCATAACGAACAAGGAGACTGGAAATGCCATTTCTGAAAACACTCGCCATGGCCGCCGTTGTTTCGGCGGCAACCATCCTCAGTGCCAATACGCTGGCCGCCGAAAAAATCATCATCATCGTCGGTGGTATCAACAAGCTCATTTACCTGCCACCCAAGCTCACTGAGAATCTGGGTTATTTCAAGGACGAGGGCTTGGACGTCGAGCTGCAATCGCAACAGGCGGGCGTCGATGCCGAGAACCAGTTGCTGGCCGGCGCTGCGCATGCGGTAGTGGGATTTTATGACCACACGATTGATTTGCAGAGCAAAGGCAAAAAAATCCAGAGCATCGTGCTGTTTGGTGTGGTGCCGGGTGGCATGGAAATGGTGCGCACCGATGCTGCGGCTCAGATCAAGAATATGGGCGATATCAAAGGACGCACGCTTGGCGTTACCGGGCTTGGATCTTCGTCGACATTTCTCGGCCACTATCTGGCTTCGCGGTACGGTTTGAAAACCAGTGATTACTCGATGCTGCCGATTGGCGCCGGCAATACTCTCTTTGCTGCGCTCAAGCAAAAACGTGTGGATGTTGCATGGACTACCGAACCAACCACGTCGATTTTGCGCGCCAGCGGCGAAGCCAAGGTGCTGGTTGATCTGAGCAGCGTCGAGGGTACCAAGGCCGCACTCGGCGGACTGTATCCGGCCTCCAGTTTATATGTACAAAGTTCATGGGCACGGGATAACAAAGAGACCGCGCTCAAGCTGTCGCGCGCCTTTGTGAGAACGCTGCAATTCATTCATTCGCATACGGCAGCGGAAATTGCCGACAAGATGCCTGTGGATTATTACGGCGGCAACAAGGCGTTATATATCGAGGCGTTGAAAGCATCGATTCAAATGTATTCCAAGGACGGGAAGATGCCGCCAGGTGGTCCGGAAACTGTATTGAAAGTGATGGCCGGTTTCAATGCGAACATCAAAGGCAAGCGCATCAATCTGGCCGAGACCTACACGGATGAATTTGTCTCGCAGGTCAAGTAAACAGTTGTTGCGTATTGGACTGGAATGTAAAAATGCTCTGATCGAAATCAGAGCATTTTTTGTTTGATCGCCATCGCGGATACCGTCTGACGGCGTGCACTACATCAATTCATAAGCGGTGCTGCGCCCGCCCCCTTCAGCCCTGCGCAGCACACCTGCCCGCACCAATTCATTGATATCACGCAACGCGGTATCGGCAGAACACTTGGCAATGGCGGCCCACCTTGAACTGGTCAGCTTGCCGTCGAAACCATCGAGCAATTTATTGAGCACTTTGATTTGCCGCTCATTCATCGGTGTCTCTGCCCAGCGTTGCCAGAAGCGTGCTTTGCTCAATACCGCATCAAGCGTTGTATGGGCATTGTTCAGCGCTTGTTTCAGTGCCGCGAGAAACCATGTCAGCCAGGCGGTGACATCCATGCTTCCCTTTTGTGTGCGTTCCAGGATGTCGTAATACGCTTTCCGGTCACGCTGGATTTGCGAAGACAAACTGTAAAACCGCTGCGGACTGCCATCTGCTTTGGCCAGCAGCAAATCACCGATGGCGCGCGCAATGCGCCCATTGCCGTCGTCGAACGGATGCAAGGTTACGAACCACAGATGAGCGAGTCCGGCCTTGATCAGCGGCGGCTGACTAAAGTCGTTGTTGAGCCATGCAAGAAAGCGATCTGTTTCTGCATCCAGCCGGTTCGCCGGTGGTGCTTCGAAGTGGATTTTCTGTCTGCCGTATGGGCCCGACACAACTTGCATGGGATCGCTGGCAGCACCGCGCCATGTGCCGACATCGATTTTGTTGAGGCCACTGTGCGCGGTTGGAAACAGTGCAGCATGCCAGCTGAAAAGACGCGCTTTGGTTAGCGGCCGGTCGAATGCGGTAGTGGCGTCGAGGATCATGTCGACCATGCCATCGACGTGGCGGTCAGCCGGCGCAATGGCGCCGATGTCTACGCCGAGCCGGCGTGCCAGAGAAGAACGGACCGATTCAACATTGAGGTGTTCGCCTTCGATGGCGCTGGTGTTGACGATGTCATCGGTCAATGCCGCCAGACTGGCCAGTTCGCGTGGCGCCATTCCGACATCGGTAAGGCGACCGAGCAACATGCCTTGCGCCAGACTGACCTCGCTCAATGCTGGCGTCAGTCGCAGCAAGTCGAACGACCATTGCGGCCATTCGGAAAGTTGCCATATATAGATTTTTTCTCCGCGATTCATGCGGTGATTATGCGCCGGATTCACCGCATTGACAATTAATCACTGCATATTTTGCGGTGATTAAGACGGGGATTCACCGCATAAACTGAATTTGCAACGCGAAAAGATCGAATTTTCTGTGTGGAAATATGATTTCACTGCGGTGAGTATTTTCCGTTCATTTCACATATTGGAGTGGCAACGCTACTTCTTATCCGCATCCAGCGAATAGAACGTTTCCATGTTGGCACCCGCCAGCCAGTCATCCAACGGCGTAATTTCAGTCGCTTCCGGGTAATACACGGTGACCTGGTTGCCGTTGATCACGCCGCATGCATCGTCTGCCAGCCAGTGCCCTTTGAGCTTGCTGATCCGGGTTATGTTGCGGGTATTGGATCGCGGCGCACTGCCGCATCGGTCATTGTTGGCAGACATGTATTGCACCCCGAAATCATGGGTACCGTCCTTGCGGGCATGGGTAGGCCTGTCAGTTTTCGCTTCGGGTTTGTTCTGCGCCCACGACAGGGACGCCAACAATCCCGTCACAAGCAGATATGCCATTTTCGTTTTGAAATGTTTGTTCATCATTTTTCGTTGGTGATTCCCCAGGCCGCAATTTTACCGGGTACGGCCTCTTCCATGGCGGCCTCGGGAATCTGAAAAATGTCGGCAGCGCTTCAGATCAGTGAAGTCGCTGCCCCCGCTCAAGCCAGACGCTTGCCGCTGCCAGTATCGAACAGGTGCATGCTCTCGCCTTCGCAGATCAGGCCGAGCTTGTCGCCGACCTGTGCACTTACGCGTTGATGCAACACGACAATCACTTCCTGACCATTGGCAGTACAGACAAGCTGGGTGTCGGCGCCGGTGAACTCGGTGACTTTGACTTCGGCTGCCAGCGAACCCGGTGTGCCTGCCGCGACCACGCGGAAGTCTTCCGGGCGCACGCCGATGGTAACCTTGGCGCCGTCTTGCACATGCTGCTGGCTGCGCAATGCCAGACGCGATCCTTCGTCGAACGCAATTGCACCGGCGGCAACCGTGCCGGGCAACAGATTCATCGAAGGCGAACCGATGAACGCAGCGACGAATGTATTTACCGGGCGGTCGTACAGTTCGGTCGGGCTGCCGATCTGCTCGACCAGACCATCGCGCAGTACGACGATGCGGTCGGCCATGGTCATGGCTTCTACCTGGTCATGCGTGACGTAAATCGAGGTGGTGCCGAGACGTTGATGCAGCGCACGGATTTCGGTACGCATTTGCACGCGCAGCTTGGCATCCAGATTG
Source organism: Herbaspirillum autotrophicum (assembly GCF_001189915.1). Taxonomy (GTDB): domain Bacteria; phylum Pseudomonadota; class Gammaproteobacteria; order Burkholderiales; family Burkholderiaceae_D; genus Herbaspirillum; species Herbaspirillum autotrophicum. The sequence continues at coordinate 97,566 of NZ_LFLS01000016.1, read as the reverse complement.
GACAATGGTTCATCGAACAGAAACACTTCCGGATTGCGCACCATGGCGCGGCCCATCGCCACACGTTGGCGCTGACCGCCTGACAGTTCGCGCGGCAGACGCGTCAGCAATTTTTCCAGGCCGAGAATTTTAGCGGCGGCTTCGACCTTGCTGCGAATCATGTCCGGCGCGGTTTTGGCGATCATCAGGCCGAAGCCCATGTTGCGCTCCACCGTCATGTGCGGATACAGCGCATAGCTCTGAAACACCATCGAGACATTGCGGTTCTTGGCCGGCACATCATTGATGCGGCGGTCACCGAGGAAAATGCTGCCGGAGGTCGGCGTTTCCAGACCGGCCACCATGCGCAGCAAGGTTGATTTGCCGCAGCCGCTGGGGCCGACGAAGACGGCGAATTCTCCGTGTGGAATTTCCAGATCCACGCCCTTGATAATCGACGTGCTACCGAAGTCCTTGCGTATTTGTTCTAGTTTGACTGAAGACATTTAAGATCCTTTGACGCCACCGGCAGTGAGTCCGCCGACGATTTCTTTTTGAATGAAGAGAGTGAGTATCAGCACCGGCAATGTGACCAGCAGCGCAGCAGCGGCCAATGGGCCCCAGGCGATCTGTTCGAAGGTCAGCACGTTATAGATGGCGACCGGCAGCGTACGGGTTTCACGACCGGCCAGCACGGCGCCGAACACGAAGTTGTTCCATGAAAAGATGAAGGCCAGAATTGCCGCCACCATGATGCCGGGCCGGGCCAGTGGCAAAGCCACATGACGGAAACTTTGCCAGACCGAACAGCCGTCCATGGTGGCCGCCTCTTCCAGTTCGCGCGGCAGGGTTTCGAAATAACCGGCCACGATATACACCGTAATCGGCAACGTGATCACCATATGCGTAACGATGATCGGCGCCAGCGTACCGGTCAGGCCGATGGCCTGGAATACCGTGAACAGCGGAATCAGGAAACTGATGGCCGGCGTCATGCGGGCGATCATGATGGTCAGCAGCATCTTGCGCGCTTTCATGCGCGTGATGCCGTAACCCGCCGGCACGCCCACTGCAATCGCCATCAGCGTCGCCGAACCGGATACGATCACGCTGTTGAGAAAGTAGCTGAAGAACGGGCCGCCATCGAACACCGCGATGAAGTTGGCCAGCGTCGGCGAACTTGGAATCAGTGCCGGTGGATAAGCCAGCGTGTCCACTTCATTTTTGAGCGACAACGACAGCATCCACAAAAACACGGAGACGGCTGGCGCCACCACCATCAACACCATGACGGCGAACAGGAATTTATCGAGTAATTTTTTCATGCGTCAGACCATTTTGAACGTTCGCGCAGCCAGAACAGCATCAGCGACAAAGCCACCACCAGGACGAAGAACACCACCACCACTGCCGATGCCTTACCGACCTGATAGAACGAAAACGCTTGCAGGTAGAGATAAAGATTGATGGTCTCGGATGCGGTGCCGGGACCGCCTTGCGTGATGACGTAAATCGTATCGAAAGTCTTGAGCGCATCAATCAGACGCACCACTGCGGCCACCATGATGAATGGCAGCACCATCGGCAACGTGATGTGGCGGAATACTTGCCAGGTCGAAGCACCTTCCAGTCGCGCTGCTTCAAACGGGTCCGAGGGCAGCGAAGCGAGGCCGCCGAGCACGATCAGCATCACCAGCGGACTCCACTGCCAGACATCGACCAGCACCAGACAGGGAATCGCCAGGCTGGAGGAGTAGACCCATTCCGAAGGTGCGATGCCGAACAGCGACAGCAGATAGTTGAGCACCCCTTGCTGCGGATGGAACATCATGGTCCAGACCAGCGAAATTGCCACCGGGGTGGCCATCATCGGCAACAGGAACATGCCGCGCAACAAGCCGCGCAGCGGGAATTTGTGATTGAAGACGAGTGCCGCGAAGGTGCCGAAGATCAGCGGCAGAATCACTGCCAGCGCCGTGAAATACAGCGTATGAAAGATCGCTTCGAGGAAACGGGTGTCGTGAACCAGATCGGCGTAGTTGCCAAGGCCGATGAACGTGGCGGCAGAACCGATCTTCCAGTCGAACAGACTCATCCACAGGGTAAAGCCCCACGGGAAGATGATGATTGCCATCAGCACGACCAGCGCCGGTACGATAAACCACACATAGGGCGATGGTTTGACCGGCAACAGGCGCGCCAGCAGCGAACGCGGCGGCTGGTCGGCAGGTGAGTTGAGATTTGACATGTTGTTTGCTTATTCAGGAAATTCGAGCGGTTGACCCGCGCCCGGGCAATGCATCATCACTGGTGCACTGCCCAAACTTGCCGGCGATGACGTGGCCGGGCCACGTCAATCGAAGTGCGGCGTGTCAGCTTTTCCAGCCGCTCTTGTTGAGCACCGGCTGGAATTCCGCAGTCGCTTTTTTCAGCTCGGTCTTGACGTCGGCGCCGCCGAGCATATTGGTCAATGCAATGCCGTACACATCACGGAATTCATTGACCGGCTCGATCACGGGCAAGATCGGGCTGCTGCGCTTGATAGCATCGGAAACCGCTTGCAACCATGCTGCCGGCAATTTCTGTCCGGCCACGATTTCCTTGTTGGCGTAGGGCGAGCTGCGCGCCGGTGCACCAGCGCCGGTCAGCAACATGCGCGCTTGCATGACTTTGCCGGTGGCCCACATGGTGTACAACCAGGCGGCATCCTTGTTCGGCGAGAAAGCCGAAACGCCGAGGCCGTCGCCGGTCAGACCGGAGATCTGGCCGGCTGGTCCGGCCGGCATTTCGGCGTAGCCGACCTTGCCGACGATTTTGGACTTGGTCAGATCTTCCAGTGGCGGCGCGAAACCGCTGCCGTCGATCCACATGGCGGCGCGGCCTTGCAAGAACAGACTTTGCGCTTCATTCCAGTTAAAGCCGGCGACGCCAGCCGGACCGGTATTCTTGAGCAGATCGCGATACAGCGTGGCGGCCTGAATGCCGGCCGGCGAATCTGTCTGCAACTTGCCGAGGGTATCGATGAAGGTGCCGCCGTAACCGAGGAAGAAGGAAGTCCACAACAATACGTTGGCATTCTTCACTCCGCGACCCACCATGCCGACCACACCCTTTGATGGATCATGCAGTTTTTGCGCAGCGGTCACCAGTTCAGCGAAGGTCTTGGGCGGCGCAATATTCTTGGCGGCGAACAATTCCTTGTTGTAATACAGAATCCATGGATCGAGATTGAGTGGCAACGAGTCGATGCGGCCATCATTCTGGGTTGCGTACGATACACCACCGGTGGAGAAATCCTTGAAGTCGAATTCGGCCGGCGCCTTGGCGAAATACGGACGCAAATCTTCCAGCCACTTGCCTTTGGCGAATTGCTTCTTTTGCGCCTGGTAACTCAGATGCACGACGTCAAAACTGGTACGGCCCGAGTTGAACTCGATCACCGTCTTTTGACGCGATTGCTGCTCCGGCACTTGTTCCGAACCGACCTTGATGCCGGTCAGTTCTTCAAATTCCTTTTGATTCCGTTGCAGCAGTTCGCCGCGCGGATTCTTGATCAGGTGAATTTCCAGCTTCTTGCCCGCAGCCTGTTTCCAGTTGAAGCCGTCTTGCGCCATCACGCCCGGCACCAAGCCCATCAGACCCAGTGCCGACGATGCTTGCAGCAGCCGGCGGCGTTTCATATTTGCCATGTAATCCATCTTGTCTCCTCCTTGTTGATCAATGCCTGCGCCCTAGAGGGTAGCGGCGTCCAGTTTCAGTTCCCGGTAAGCGGCCAGGATCGTTTCCCGCGCCGTGTCGTCCAGCGGTGACAGCGGCGCGCGCACACGCAGCCAGGCCGCGTCATTCTTTTGTTCGGCCAACACCGTCTTGAACACATTGACGAATGAGTGCTGGCCGATCAGGCCCAAGAGTTTACCCATAAGCGCGGCGTCTTGCGTCGACAATTCTGCAGGCTTGGCGATAACTCTTTTCATCAATCGCGGCGCCAGATTGGCAAGTCCGCACACCGAGCCGGCGCCGCCGATTTGCATCGCCGGTGCGATGTGCTCTTCGGCGCCGACGAAGACCTTGAGTTGCGGGAAGGCTTTGATCAAAGCCAGCGAATGTTGCAGATTGCCGGCGCTGTCCTTGACCGCAAAAATTTGCTGCGGGAAACGCTGCACCAGCGTGGTGATCACGGCCGATGTGAAATGCACGCTCGACAATTGTGGGATGTGATAGAGAATCACGGCCAGCTTCGGATCGCCAATGCCATCAATGACTTCTGCCACTGAATCGATCACGCCCTGCTCGCCCGGATTGCGGAAGAAGAACGGCGGCAACAACAAGAATGCTGCGCAGCCGTGTTCGGAGGCGTGACGACCGATAGCGATCTGGTCGATATTGCTGGCCGCTGCGGAGCAGATGATCAGGCGCGCGGCAGGAATGCCGGCAGCGATCAATGCATCGACGAAGGCCAGTCGTTCGGCGACCGAGAACGCCGGTCCTTCACCGGTGGTGCCGAACAGCGTGACGCCGTCGCAGCCTGCCGCCAGCAGTGATTTGGCGTGCGCAACGCCCTTTGCGGTGTCGAGCCCCGATTGTGCGTCCAGCGGAGTCATGAGAGCCGGCCACAGGCCGTGTAATGTCGTGTCCAAAATAAATCCTTGTCAGTGTGCGATGAACGATGGCGACGCCGGCACTGCGAGATCAGGTTGACAGCCAGGCGTGCAAGCAGAGCAAGATGTTTGCCGCTTGCTCGCTGTAACGGTGCGATGGCGACTGCAAACAGATTCTCCGCGTTTAAATAATCAACTCCAACAATGTAACATGTCAGTGATTAATTATCTAAGAATTTTTTGCCTGAGCGTGGTACGGGCGCACGCCTCAGATGCGCCCGGACACGGGATTTATCCGCGCGGTCACTCGCTCGCAATCACGCCCTTCTTCAACAACACATTGCCGTATTTTCTGGTTTCACCGGTTTGTACGATCAGAAACGCGGTCTTGGCGCGCTGGTAGAAAGCATGCCGTTCCAGCGCCGCCAGTGACCGGGCATCATGTTGTGCCAGTGTGGTGCGAATCTCATCGATGACTGGTAGCGAGGCGTTGGCATCGCCAACGATTTCCATGCTCCAGCCCGGTTCGGGAATGAAATCGTCCACCGGCAGCAGACTCAGTATGGCCGCCATCATGGCCGGGGTGTTGATGCCGGGCGCTGTCACCAGCCGTTGCGCCAGTGCCGCCGCCGGAAAATTGGCATCGACGATTGCCACTTCGTCACCATGGCCCATTGCTGCCAGCGCGTGCAGCAAATCCGGCGACAGCAACGGGGAAATTGTTTTCAACATGGGGGTGTCTCCTGTTTTAAGCGTTGATCTAACATGCTAACATGTTACTGGTAACTCATTAATGGAATGTTTGATCGTTAATCTCGGTGCGGGCGCACGCGTATTGGCCCGCGCACCTGTGCGAGCCATCCCGGCTTTGCCGGGCAGCCGAAGCAGCCACCTCAGGAACCCTCATGATTTTTCCTCCAACCACCGATGGCCAGGCGCTCGGGCTGGGCGGTGCACCACTTGGCAATCTGTTCGCCACGATTCCCGAACCACGCGCGGCAGCGCTGCTGGCGCATGTGATCAATGACGGCTGCCGTACTTTCGATACTGCGCCGCACTATGGCAACGGTCGTTCAGAACATCGTATCGGCGAGGCGCTGCGCACCGCCCGATTGGCGCGCGACAGTTTTGTGTTGTCGAGTAAAAGCGGGCGGTTGCTGCGTGCCGATGCCGCCACCGCGCGTGACCAGAATGCCTATGTCGATGTGATGCCGTTCTCACAAACCTTCGACTACAGCTACGAAGGCACGGTGCGCAGTATTGAAGACAGCTTGCAGCGCCTCGGGCTGGCTCGTCTCGACGTCGTCTACATTCACGATATTGACGTGGCCACGCACGGCGCGCAGCAACCGGCGGTCATGCATGACGTGATCCACGGTGCGATTCCCGCCTTGCAGCGCCTCAAAAGCGAGGGTGTGATCGGTGCTTATGGATTGGGCGTCAACGATGCGCAAGTCTGCCTCGATGTGTTGGCGCAAGCCGAACTGGATTGCCTGATGCTGGCCGGTCGCTACTCGTTGCTGGATCAGAGCGGGCTGCAAGCGTTGTTGCCATTGTGCGCGACGCGCGGCACGCGCATTGCATTGGGCGGCGTATTCAATTCCGGCATTCTGGCAACCGGTGTGCGCCAGCGCGACACGGTCCATTTCAACTACGCGCCGGCCGATGCACACATCATTCACCGGGCTGGCGCCATCGAAGATACCTGTGAGGAATTCGCAGTACCGTTGCGCGCTGCGGCCTTGCAATTTCCGCTGGCGCATGTGGCGGTCGAGATCGTGATGTTGGGCGCGCGCCGGCAAGAAGAATGGGACGATGCCCGCCGCATGTTGCGGCACCCGATTCCGGATGCTTTCTGGCAAGCCTTGCGCGCCAAGGGCTTGTTGCCGGCGGATGCGCCCGTACCGCCAGCGCCGGTTGCAGGAGTCGCACCATGATCGACAGTCATTTTCATATCTGGCAACTGCAACGCGGTGATTACGGCTGGCTGACGCCGGACAGCGGCAGCATCTTTCGCGATGTCGGCGTCGCTGACTGGCAAGCGCAGGCCGGCGCCAATGAAGTCAGTCACGGCATTCTGGTGCAAGCGGCTCCCAGCGTCGCCGAAACCGAATTCCTGTTGCACCAGGCCGCATTGCATCCGCAACATATTCTGGGTGTGGTCGGCTGGGTCGATCTGGCCGCCGACGATGCCCCGGCGCGCATCGCGCAACTGGCACGCAATCCCTTGTTGCTTGGGGTGCGTCCGATGTTGCAGGACATTGCCGACCCGCGCTGGATCATGCAACCCAACGTGGTGGCGGCACTGGCGACATTGCCGGCGCACGGCCTGAGTTTTGACGCGCTGGTCAAGCCGGTGCATCTGCCGCATATCGGTCGTCTGGCCGAACTGTTGCCGGACTTGCGCATCATCATCGATCACGGCGCCAAGCCCGATATGGTCAACGGCGTGTTTGAGGAATGGGCGCAAGCCATGGCGTGGTTATCGGAATATCCGAATGTGTGGTGCAAGCTGTCCGGGCTGCTCAATGAAAGCGGCACGCCACCCTCGCCCGCCGCATGTACCGCTTACATGAAACATATTCTGACTTGCTTTTCCGGACGTACACTATGGGGCAGCGACTGGCCGGTATTGGAACTGGCCGGCGACTATGGCGACTGGCTGGTACGTTGTCGCCAACTGGTTACCAGGTTGCGCGCCGCACCGGAAGATGTCTTCACCCGCGCCGCGCAGGCGGCATACCGTTTATCCACAGAACATTCAGGAGTCCAGGCATGACAGCGGCACAAACAACATTGGCAGCAGGCGCAGCACAGGAACTGGTGGACCGTCGTCGTCAACAGCGGCGCGGACCATTGTTGGCGGCACCGTTGCGGCCGGCCAGTATCGATGACGCATTGCAGATTCAACAGCAAGTGCTCGATTTGCTGGGCACGACCCGCGGCGGCTGGAAATGTTCGGTGGCTCCGGCCGGCAGCGCCATTCTGGCGCCGATTCCGCTGGACAGGATTTCACGCGGTGATTCCTGCAGCGTACCGCTGATCGACGGCGTGGCGCCGATCGAACCTGAAATTGCCTATGTCATTGGCCAGGACTTGCCACCGCGCGCGACCCCCTACACTGAGACCGAAGTGTTGGCGGCAATCGCTTCGACGCATCTGGCATTTGAGTTGATTGCCTCGCGCTATGCCGCACTGGCCACCGAGATTCCCGACAAGCTTGCCGACAGTCTGTCCAATTTCGGTTTGCATCTGGGACCGCAGATTGACGGCCCGGCGGCACTGGAAGATATCGATGGCGAAGTCTTGCGTGGTTTCAAGCTAACACTGGAGAGTGACGGCGCAACGGCAAAGCAAGAATGGGAAGGCAAACATCCGGATGGACATCCCTTGCGTGCGCTGCTGTGGCTGGTCAACTATTTGAATGGCCGGCAAACGGGATTGCGGCGTGGCGAGGTGGTGACTACCGGTTCGTATCACGGCTTGTTGCAAGTGCCGGCGAATCAGATGTTGCGCATGCAGTTCGGTACGCTGGGCAAACTTCAGGTGACGATCCGAGCCGCCACCTGAAGCTGCATGACCTCAAGCCGGCACACATGCAGACTGCCATGTGCGCCGGATTAACTTAGAACGTGTGACGAATGCCCGTCATGATGCCGACGCGGGAGTCGTTACCAAACATCGGCGTGGAGAACCCCGGCGAGTTGGCCAGCGTGCGCCAGGCGCCGCTGAACTTGTTGAAGTCTGCTTCGATGTAAACGTCGGTGCGCTTGCTCAGGAAGTAATCCAGCATCACTGCCGCCATGGTGCGGCCACCGTCGGTGCCGGCATGCTTGATCTTGTCGTAAGTGACCGTGCCGATCAGGCTCAGCGCCGGCGACAGCGTGACGTTGGCGCCGACATAGTAAGCCTTGTTGGCGTAGTCGGCGATATCCAGTTTGCTGTTGGTATAGCCGAGGTAGTATTTGACCGGACCCAGCACATAGGTACCGCCCAATGACCAGACCTTTTGTTCGCTGAGCGGATTGGCAACGCCGAAGTACTCGGTCGTGATGCCGCTCATGACCTGATAACTGCCGCCCAGATGCAACGGACCGTTGTCATAAGCCAGCGTGGCGCCGTTGGTCGAGCCGCGCTTGGTACTGCCGGCCTGTTCGCCGAATGTGTGGCCCAGTGCGACGGTGAAATCGCCGAACTTGTTGTTGTACTGGATCTGGTTGTCTTGACGCAGACCGGTATAGTTGCCGCCCTGATAGCCGACAATCGCCTGGTTGGCAAAGAACATCGCTTCATAGCTGGTCATCATTTCATGTGCCACGGTGTACTTGCGGCCCAGCATGACATTGCCGTAGCTGCCGCTCAGACCGACGGTACTTTGACGGCCGAACAGACGCCCGCCCTGGCCGGAGGCTCCGGTATCGGGGTTGAAGCCGGCTTCCAGTACGAAATTGGCTTTCATGCCGCCGCCCAGATCTTCCACGCCCTTGAAGCCGATGCGGCTGCCGCTCAGGATGCCGTCGGTCTGCTCCAGCTTGCCGTTGCCGGCAGCATTCTGATTGGTGGTGTAACGCACGCTGCTATCGATGATGCCGTAGATCGTCACATTGCTTTGGGCGTGCGCGCCGAACGCGGTCATCAGGCCGGCGGCGATTAATATCCGTTTCATCTGCTGTAGTCTCCTCTGGTTGATTTTTATAATGTGATTCATGCCATCGTTGCGCAAGTGAACCCGGCGCCGACGGCACATGTATGCAGAACCTGAATGAAGTAATTGGTTGTTGGCTGCAACGTGCTGACATGTTAGCGAGTTGCGATAAATTGTCAACGCCTATTTGTGCGTCGTTGTTGCATTTCTGCGGTGGTCATGGCACCAGACAGGGGCGAGCCGGGAGCGATATCAGAAGGCTGCGCGAAGGCGCGATAGCGGTGGTGAAGCGATGACGTGGCATGCTAACATGTTGACCACAAGTTGCCCGTTCGCGGAATGAAAATGGAAAATATCATGAAAAAAAAGCCAGTCGAGCATAACTTACCCGACAGCCAGGATGAAAAGCCGCTGCGCTTGCAGGCCTATGAGAGTTTTACGCAGCAGATATTGAGCGGCAATATTCGTCCCGGGCAATTCCTTTCGCAACGGGAATTGATGCAACTGACCGATATGCCGCTTGGCGCGATCCGCGAAATGGTGCCGCGGCTGGAAGCCGAAGGCTTGATCAAGACCGTGCCGAACCGCGGGTTGCAGGTGTGTTATGTGGACCTCAAGCTGGTGCGCAATGCATTCCAGTTGCGCTTGACGCTGGAGCGCGAGGCCGTGGTCCAATTCACCCGCAACGTTTCCGACGCCGATCTGGAAAAGATCGAAGCGGCGCACAAGGATATCGTCAAGCGCGCCAAATCGCGTTCGATTGACAGCCAGTTGCTGACCGATGCGCAAGCCGTCGATGGCGGTCTGCACGAAATGATGATCGATTCGCTCGGCAATGAAATCATTTCCGAGATCTATCGCGTCAACAGTTTGCGCATTCGCCTGATCCGTCTGGAAAACACTATTCTGACTTCGGAAGGCTTGTTGCCTTCAATGACCGAACATCTGGAATTGATCGCTGCCATCAAGACGCGCGATGTCGATCAGGCATTGGCGGCACTGAATACCCACATTGAAGTGGCGCGCTCGCGCATGCTGGCCGACTAGCTCCGGTTTTCGCCGTGACCTGAGCGGCGGCGCAAGGATGCAATTACGCCAGCGGTGAGTTGCAACGGCAATGCCCTGAAAATCAATTCAGGGCATTGTTGCATCTGGTTGGCGATGTCCATCCTTCCTTACCGTCCCAGCAACCTCCCGCCGTCGACATACAAGACACTGCCGGTAGCGAATGTCAGCAAGGATGCCGCCGCCAGCACGGTATCGGCAACCTCCTCCGGTTGTGCCAGCCGGCCCAGCGGCGTATTGCTGCTTTGCCGGTCGCGCCATGCCGGGTCCATCGATTTGACAAAATCGGTATCGACCAGCCCGGGTGACACGGACAGCACCCGGATGTGGGGTGCCAAGGCCCGGCCCAACGATCTGGTCATGTTGTCGAGGGCCGCTTTGGAGGCGCAATACACGACATTGCTGCCGATGGCGGATGCGGCGGCGGTAGAAGAAATGTTGACGACCAAGCCGTCGCCATCTGCACACAGCAACGAGCGAAAGGCACGTACTGCGGCGAACGGACCGCGCACGTTGGTCGCCAGGATTTCATCAATCAGCGCATCGTCCAGGCTATCCAGATCGCTGTGTTCAACGAACCGTGTGGTGCCGGCGCAGTTGACCAGAATGTCGGTACGGCCGTAACGCTCCGCCACGCTGGCGGCGGCCGCTGCGAGTGCCGCCGAATCCGAAACCGGCAATGCCAATGCGCAATGACCGCTGTCCGGCAGCTGCGCGATCAACGTGTGTGCCGCCGCTGCGGACCGGTTGAAGCCGGCCACCACCGCACATCCGGCAGCTGCCAGGGTGTGGCAGATGGCACCGCCAATGCTGCCGGTGGCACCGGTGACGACGGCAACCTTGCCGTTAAGGCTCTTCATTTGGCGTAACGCCGCACACGAATGTCGGCCTGCTCCTGATGGCCGGCAAAGCCTTCCAATGCACAGAGCCGTGAACAATACTCGCCGATCATCAGTGACGCCTCATCGGTAAGGATGCGCTGGTAAGTGCAGGTCTTGATGAATTTTCCGACCCACAGTCCGCCGGTAAATCGCGCCGATTTTTTGGTCGGCAAAGTGTGGTTGGTGCCGATCACTTTATCGCCATAAGAAACATTGGTGCGCTGGCCGAGGAACAGGCCGCCATAGTTGCGCATGTTCTTGAGGAAATAATCCGGATCGCGCGTCATGACTTGCACGTGCTCCGAAGCAATGCGGTCGCCCTCGCTGACCAGCTCTTCATAGGTGTCGCACAAGATGATTTCGCCATAGTCGCGCCAGGCCGCACCGGCAATGGCGGCGGTCGGCAATTTTGCTAACTGACGTTCGATTTCTGCCGGTGTGTCGCGTGCCAGTTGTTCACAATTGGTCAGCAGAATGGCCGGTGAGTTGACGCCATGTTCCGCCTGACCGAGCAAGTCGGCCACCGCGAGTTCAACGTCGCAGGTGTCATCGGCAATGATCAGCGTTTCCGTCGGCCCGGCCAGTAAATCGATACCGACGCGTCCGAACAATTGGCGTTTTGCCTCGGCGACATACGCATTGCCCGGACCGACGATCATGTCGACGCCAGCGATTTGCTCCGTGCCGATTGCCATCGCGGCAATCGCCTGTACGCCGCCGACGCAATAGATTTCATCGGCGCCCGCCATGTGCATGGCGGCGACGATGGCCGGCGAGGGTTTGCCGCCAAACGGTGGGGCGGCGGCGATCACGCGTCTGACACCTGCTACTTTGGCAGTCAACACGCTCATGTGGGCCGATGCCACCAATGGATATTTACCGCCCGGAATATAGCAACCGACGCTGTCGACCGGGATATTCTTGTGACCGAGAATCACGCCCGGCAAGGTTTCCACTTCAACGTCGCGCAATGCGTCTTTTTGAATCTGCGCAAAGTGGCGGATTTGTTCTTGCGCGAATTCGATATCGCGGATGACTTGTGGCGACAATGTGGCGATACAAGCGTCGATATCCGCCTGGCTGAGACGGAAGCTGGCCGGATTCCAGTCATCGAAGCGTTGCGAAAATTCACGCACTGCCTGGTCGCCGCGTTCGGCGATGGCGGCAATGATGCCCTCCACTGTCTGGCGTACCTGCGCATCGATTTCGGCTTTGACTTCGACCGTCTTGCCGCTCTTCAGATTCCGAATCATGTTTTCTCCAGGTTGGGCCGGAACCGATTGCGCAGTACCGGCGTTGATTGCATCAAGGGTGAGTGAAAAATCAGGCAGTACCGCGCGTGATCAGCTGGCCGCCGACTTCATGCAGTGCCTTGCCCGCTTGGTCCGGCGGCGCGCCCTCTGCCAGCAGGCGCATGGTGACGTCGATCATTTCCTGGGTCGGCTGGCGCACGGTGGTCAGGTTGTAGGCCGGAAACGCCGCCGCCCTGATGTCGTCGAAACCGACCACGGCGACATCGTGCGGCACCGCCAGTTTGGCGACGTGCTTCAGATAATCGAGCGCACCGAGCGCCATGATGTCGTTGGCGCAGAACAGTGCATCGACATCGTTTTTTTGGTTACGGAACAAGGCGTGCGCGGCGGCATAGCCGCCTTCGTAGGTATAGTGGCCATCCAGACTGGCGGCCAGCGTCAGGCCGTGGCGGCCAAGTGCCTTGACGAATCCCCGGCGGCGGTCACTGCTGGTGGAGGTATTTGCAGCGCCGGCAATGAAGGCGCACCGGCGATAACCGCGCTCCACCAGATAGTCAGCTACGCTTTCACCCATGCGGGCGTTGTTGCAGCACACCGACCAGACCGAATTGTTTTTTACGCGCCGGTTCAGAAAGATGACCGGGATGCCGCGCCGGCAACACATGTCTGCGGTGCGGGAAGACATGTGGGCCGAGGTGACTATCACGGCGTCGATCTGATACTGCAACACTTGCGGCATCACGTCATCAGCCTGTCGGCCCGGCGGCACGACAAACAGCAGCAATTGCTTGCCCTCTTTTTGCAGCCGGTAGGAAAACGCTTCCAGAACTTCGGGATAGAACGGATTGGTAATGTCGCCCATGACCAGCGCCACGATGCCGGACGATTTGGTATTGAGCGAACGGGCAATCGCGTTTGGCCGGTAGCCGACCTCATCGGCCAGCGCAATGATGCGCTGACGCAATTCATCGGAGATGCGCGAATCCGGCGTGAATGCCCGCGATACCGACGATTGCGCGATGCCGAGCATATTGCTCAGGTCTTTCGCGGTGACGTTTCCCGGTGCGATGCTGTCTGCCAGTCCGGTATCAGATTTCTTTTTCGATGTCGCCATGAAGTTTTTTCAGAAGCATTGCGCCATGCGGCGGGGGATTTCAACAACTGTGCATACGTATGCACAGCCGGATAGTAATACCGCTTTGAAATTAAAAAAAGAGAATTTTTGCATTTTTATTTTGTCGCGCTGCGGCAAGAATTCTGTTTGCGTCGGGCTATTTCACGGCGCGTCCGGGCGCAGTCATTTTGGTGCAGTGCACTGATTTCACGCAAATCTCGCACCGTCAAAAAGCATCCTGAAAATATCTGTGAATACGTATTCAAAATAAATTGCGTAAACATTTTTATGAAGTTATATTTTGTCCGTCTTACGATATTTCCCCATTAATATCAATCAACTATCTGTGTAAATAATATAAATTCCACAACAGATATTGAATTGAATACGTATGCAAGGTGAAGCCATGTCAGCACTCTTGAAACAACCACTTTCCGCCATTGTTCCGCAGGTAGACCGGGCACAGGGCGTCTTCATTTACGATGCACAAGGGCGCGATTATCTGGATGGCTCCGGTGGCGCCATGACGGTATCCATCGGCCACGGCGTACCCGAAGTACTGGCAGCCATGCAAGAACAGGCCGCCAAAGTCTGTTTTACCTATCGCACCCATTTCACCAGCACTGCCGCCGAAGAACTTGCCGACCTGTTGGCCTCGGTAGCGCCCGGTGACATCGATCACGTCTTCTTCGTCAACAGCGGCTCGGAAGCAACCGAACTGGCGATGCGGGTCGCGATTCAATACTGGCGCGAGAAGGGGCAGCCCGGAAAAACCCATGTACTGGGACGTCAGATCAGTTATCACGGCATGACCATGGGCTCGCTCTCGATGTCGGGTCATGCCGCCCGGCGCGCCGACTATGGTGATTTGCTGCACACCTTTGCAGTGGCGCCACCGCCCTACCCGTATCGCTTTCCAGTGGCTGACTGGGCGTTGCCGACGCATGGCGCGGCGGCCTGGGAAAAAGCCATCGAGGAACATGGCGCCGACAAAATCGCCGCCATCATCGTCGAGCCGATTGTCGGTGCTGCCGGTGGTGCATTGACACCGCCGATCGGCTACCTCAAGGCCTTGCGCGAGATTTGCGACCGGCATGACATCTTGCTGATCTCGGATGAAGTGATTACCGGTGTCGGCCGCACCGGCAGCTGGTTCGCCTGTGATCAGGATGACATCGTGCCGGACATGATCGCCACCGGCAAAGGCATGACGTCCGGCTACACGCCGATGGGCGCGGTGCTGTTTCGTGACAAGCTGATTGCGGCATTACGGGAAAACGGCACTACTGCACCATTCGGCCATACTTTCAGCGCCAACCCGCTGAGCGCGGCGACTTGTCTGGCGGTGCTCAAGTACATGCAGAAAAATGCCGTGCTGGATAACGTCGCGCCGCGCGGTGCGCAACTGGAAGCCGGCTTGCGCCGTCTGTCGGCCAGATATCCGTGGATGGTGGATGTGCGCGGACGCGGATTGTTGTGGGGGTTTGAATTTGTCAGTGACGTCGAGAGCCGCAAACCGATTGATCCGGCACTCAACGCCAACAGCCGGTTCGTCGCGCACTGCTTTGCGGCCCGGCTGATCGTCTACAGCGCCGGTATTGCGCCCTACAACAATGCAGCACTGCTGGCGCCGCCGCTGGTTATTACCGAAGACGAAATGAACTTGTTGCTGCATCGTCTGGAACAGGCCCTGAAAACATTCGGGCGGGAATTGGGTTTGCCGGTATGGGATGAAAATATTGCCGCATAGCGGCCGGCGAACAAGATGGCAGCGATCAATTTTCAGAATCAGAAAAATTAACAAAATACCGCATCATTTCTCGACTCTCCACCGACCAAGGAAGCCATATGAAAAAGTTACCAGACATGAATCGCCGTCTCATCCTCAAAGCCGGCGCAGCGGCCGCAGCGAGTACTTCGCTGGGCGGCGTAGCGTGGGCGCAAGGCGCAGCCGGCACCCTGACCATGGGTGTCATCTCGCAACAGACCGGTACCTTCGCCTATGCCGGCGAACTGGTGGAACGCGGTGCCAGACTGGCGCTGGAAGAAGTCGGTTCGACCGTGCTCGGGCGCAAGATCAATCTGATCATCCGCGACGATGAAGGCAAGCCGGCCTCCGGCGTGCGCAAGCTGACCGAGGCGGTCGCCTCGGACAAACTGAAATACTTCGGCGGCAATTTTTCCAGTGCGGTCGGCCTGGCGGAACTGGAAGTGGCGCAGCAGGAAAAAGTATTGCAATATGCGGCCGGCGGTTCTGAAGATTTCACCGGCGCCCGTTGCAGTCCTTATACATTCCAATGGTCGGCGCATCCCTATACGGCATTGCGTACCACGCTGGAATACGTGCGCAAGACCATGCCGGACAAGAAGAAAATCTACACACTGACGGCGGACTACGCCTTCGGCCAGTCATTGCTGCATTACGCCAAGGTAGCGGCGCAGGAATTGGGTTTCGAACTGGTCGGCAATGCCAATCATCCGTCCGGCGAACGGCAATACACGCAATACTTCACCAAGGCGCTGTCGACCCGGCCGGACATCATCTGTCTGCTGACGGCAGGTGCCGATGCGGTATCGGCGGTGCGTCAGTTCAACAGTTTCGGCGCCAAGAATATCCAGGTAGTCGGACCATGGACGCTGGAAGTCGAACAGTTGCGCGAGCTGACGCCGCAAATGCGCTCAGGCATGATTCTCGGCCTGAACTACTATCAGGACATCGATACCCCGGCCAACAAAAAATTCGTTGAACGTTACATCGCGGCGCACAAGTCGGTGCCGTCCTATGCCGCTGCTTATGGCTACGACTCGTTCCGCACCATACTGATGGCGATGAACAAGGCCAAGAGCGTGGAAGTCGACGCGGTCATCAAGACGCTGGAAGGAATGAAATTCGACAGTATCTTCGGCCCCACTTCGATTGATCCGCGCACCCATCAGACCGTACGTCCTTACTACGTGGTGGAATGCAAGACACCGGATGCGGTCAAGAGCGAATTCGATCTCGCCAGGATCGTGGCCCAGGGCGACAAGCCGCAGCCAGCGGAATACAGCGAATGCAAACGTAAAGTCTGATGTTGAATCGGTGGCGGCAGCGCCGCGCCAGTCGTTGCGCCATAGCGATATGGCAAACGACGCGCGGCGTCTGTTCCGGCGTGATCTATTCTGAGGTGTGATTATGATTTCATTACTGGGCGCGCAATTGCTGAACGGCCTTGCGACCGGGATGCTGTATGCGTTGATGGCGTTCGGACTGTCCATCATCAAGGGCTTGCTGAACGTCCCCAATTTCGCACATGGCGCGTTCTACGCCGCCGGTGCTTATGTTTGCTACGGCGCGCTGGCCGCCGGCCTGCCGTTTCCGGTGGCATTGCTGCTGTCGTTTCTGGTACCGGCATTGCTGGGGATCGTCGTTGAAAAATTCGGCGTGGCCTATCTGATGAAAGAGGCTTATCTCTATCAGTTGCTGTTCCTGTTCGGCGCCGCCCTGATCATCGAACAACTGCTGATTATCGGCTGGGGCAACATGGGATTGAGCGTCAGCCCGCCGGAAATGCTGCAAGGCGCATTCGATCTCGGCTTTACTTATGTGCCGCGCTATCTGGTATTCAACAGCGCCATGGCAGCGCTGACAATCGTCGCCGTCTGGTTGCTGATCGAACGTACCCGCATCGGTTCGCAAATCCGTGCCGGGATTGATAAACGCGAGATGGCGCAGTGCCTGGGCATCAATGTCGGCCGTCTGGTCACTGCCGGTTTTGCATTGGGTGCAGGACTGGCCGGATTTTCAGGCGGACTGGTGTTGCCGTTGCTGGGCGCGAATTCGACCATGGGCAGTGAAATGATGTCGATTGCTTTTGTGGTGCTGGTGATCGGCGGTCTCGGGTCAATTTATGGTGCGGTTGCCGCCGGCTTGCTGGTGGGCGTGATTCAAAGCGTTTCCTCGATTTTTGTCCCGGCCGCCAGTACGGTGCTGATTTATGTAGCGATGGTGCTGACCATCATGATTCGCCCTCAAGGGCTGTTTGGAGAGCGCTGATGAGCTTGACCTCCTGCTATTCCACTTACGCCACCAGCGGCAATAAACTGGCGGTGGCACTGTTGATCGCGATCCTGGCGCCATTGCTGTTGCCGATCAATATTGCGACGGAAATCCTGATTTTCGGCATGTTCGCGATGGCGGCCAATTTGCTGATCGGCACCGCCGGCTTGTATTCATTCGGACAGGCCGCGTTCTTCGGCGTCGGCGGTTATGCCGCCGGTTATTGTTTCGCCCATACCGCCATGCCGTTGTGGGGCGGGCTGGCGCTGGCTACCGCAGCAGCGGCCGGTGTCGCAGCGGTGATCGGCGCCATCAGCATCCGGCGTATCGGCATCTATTTCATGATGGTGACCTTTGCGTTCAACCAGATGATTTACTACATCGCCTATTCATGGAGCAGCGTCACCGGCGGCGAGGATGGGCTGGGCGGCATTCGCCGGCCATTGCTGGGCTTGCCGTTCGGCGACGGCATCAGTCTCAACGACACCACCAATTTCTATCTGCTGACGGCAGTACTGTTCCTCGGGGTATTCGTGGTCTTGCTGCAACTGACCAGCAGTCCGCTGGGACTGGTGCTGGATGCCTCGAAACAAAATGCCCGGCGTACCGCTTCGCTCGGTTACTCGGTATATCGGGCACAACTGACGGCGTTTATCGTTGCCGGCGCCCTGTCCGGTCTGGCCGGTGCCTTGTACGCACTGCTGTATCGCATCATGCCGCTCGATGCGATTTCCTGGGCCAGCTCGGGAACGGTGGTGTTCATGGTGGTGATCGGTGGCATGTCGACGCTGATCGGGCCGGTCTTCGGCGCTGCCATTTTTATCTGGCTGCAAGGATTTTTCAGCCTGATCTGGGCCAGGTGGCCGTTGCTGTTCGGGGTGTTCATCATTGTCGTGGTCTTGTTCCTGCGCGGCGGCGTCATGGAGTTATTCGCCAGGATCAAGGCGCTGGCCAACAAGCGTAACGGCGGAGAAAAATCATGAGCGCGACTCCTTTTGTACTGGCAGCGGAAAACCTGACCAAGAAATTCAACGCCAATACGGTGATTGAAAATCTGTCGATCGGATTTGAAAGCGGCATGTTGCATAGCATTCTGGGGCCGAACGGTGCCGGCAAGACGACGCTGTTCAATCTGCTGACACGCGATTTGCCGGTGTCGGGTGGCGAGATCTTGCTGCGCGGCGAAAAGATCACCGGCCTCAAGCCGCATCAGATTGCACGGCGCGGCGTCGGCCGCTCGTATCAGATATCGAGCGTCTATCTGGATCTCAGCTTCCACCAGAATGTCTGGCTGGCGGCCTATCGCAAGGAAAAGAACGGCGGCACCGGTTTCTGGCGCTCGGTCGGAGCGTACAAGAAAATCGGCGAGACTGCGGCGCGCTTGCTCGATACGCTGGGACTGGCCGAGTTCAGCGACGTGCCGGCCAAGGCAACCTCGTATGGCGATCAACGTCTGCTGGAAATTGCCGTGACGCTGGCGACCGATCCCGAGATTTTGTTGCTGGACGAGCCAACTGCCGGCTTGTCGCAAAAGGAAACCGAACGGATCAAAAATTTCATCCAGAGCATCAAGTCGAAATACACCATCATCATGATCGAACACAAGATGAACGTGGTCATGGAAATTTCCGACCGGATTCACGTGATGAATCGCGGTGCCCTGATTGCCAGCGGCACCGCAGCAGAAATCGCCCGCAATGAAGCGGTCCACAGTGCCTATTTCGGATTGTAATCATGCTGCTCACAGTTGACTCCATCAATACCTTCTACGGCCCGAGCCAGGCCTTGCACGGGGTTTCATTCGATATTGCGGAACGCGAAGTGGTGGCGCTGCTTGGCCGCAACGGCGCCGGCAAGAGTACGACCCTGCGTTCGATCATGGGATTGAATCCGGTAGCTGCCGGTGCGATTCATTTTGATGGCCGCGACATTTCCAAAACCGCGCCGCACGATATCGCCCGGCTGCACCTGACACTGGTGCCGGAAACCCGTGATCCTTTCGTCCTGTTGACGGTGCGCGAAAACATCATGCTCGGCTACCGGCCGGGCTCGCCCTATACGCTGGAACGTCTGATGCATCTGTTTCCGTTGCTGGAAGAATTGCTGAAGAAAAAAGGCGGCGAGTTATCGGGTGGTCAGCAGCAGATGATGGTGATCGCACGCGGCCTGGCTACCGGTCCCAAGCTGTTGTTGCTGGATGAGCCATCGCAAGGGCTGGCGCCGATCATGGTCAAGGCTGTCAGCCGCGTATTGAATGAATTGAAGCAAGAAGAACTGTCGATTCTGCTGGTTGAACAAAACTTGCAGATGGCGCTGGAAATCGCCGACCGGGTGGTAATGGTAGAAAACGGCATGGTAGTCGATACCTTCACCGCCGCAGAAGGTGTGGCGCAACCGGCGCGACTGGAAAAATATCTGGCGGTGCACTAGCGCGTCGTCGCCCCTCTTTTCATATGCAGAACATGCTTGAGATCAAGACAAGGAGTTGTTATGTCAGTCAGTGCCACCGCCGTACTTCCCATCATTGGTTACGTGACGCCGCTCAGCGCCAGTGCCGGCCAGGTGTTGTCGTTCAAGATCAGTTCCCGCGATGATCGTGATTTCACTGCGGAAGTAGTGCGGATCGATTGCGCCGATCCGAATCCGGACGGGCCCGGCATGAAACTGGTGCCGGTCGCGTTTCCGCTCGCGGAACGTTATACCGGAAAACAGCAGGACACCCGCGCCGGTTCTTATGCTGCGGCCGCCATCAAACTGGGAATCGCAACCGGCAGAATGCGTTGCGAACTGGTGGTCAAGCCGACACTGCAGAAACATGCGTTGCAGGTGTTGTGGGCGCTGCAATCGGAATCGGGACAAGACGGCGTTGCGCTGGCGCTGTGCGACGGCACGCTGGTGGTGATCTCGGCCCGCAGCGGCTATCCGGATCAGGTGATCGACACCGGCCTGGTGCTGCCCTTGCATCAATGGCGACGCATCAACGCCCGCTTCGATATCGAACAGGGAACGGTTGCCATCGACGTTCGTCATCCTGAGAGTGATGAATCCATCGGCACCGTTGTCGCCTGCCATAGTCGCGCCGATGTCATCTCCGGTTTTTGTCTCGGCGCATGGCGGCGCGATGGCCAGCAATACTGCTATAACGGATTGATCGAAGCGCCGGCGATTCGTGCCGGTGAAGCCGGCATTCCGTGGGAGACGCTGCCGTTGCGCTATCGCTGGGATTTGTCGCGGGACATGGCAGCGCAAGAAATACCGGCGACCGGCGCGGTAGCGGCACCGCTGGTGTTGTTCAATTTACCGACCCGGGCGGTGCGGTCTTCGGGCTGGAATGGCGACTATATGGACTGGAGTGTGGCCCCGGATCAGTACGCGGCAATTTTCTTCCATGAAGATGATTTACTCGACTGCAACTGGGAGACCAGTGTGACGTTGACGATTCCGGAACATATCCCGTCGGCCGTATATGGGCTGGTGGTACGCAACAGCGCCGGCAGCGACACCATTCCGTTCTACGTGACACCGGTCAAGGGAAAACCGCGTGCGCGCATTCTTTACCTGGCCTCGACGCTGACGTATCAGGCCTACGCCAATCATGCCCGCAGCAATTATGCCGGCGATCTGGCCGAGCGCATTCGCAACTGGGGCGCGTATCCGCATAACCCGGACGTCGTCACTGAATTTGGGGCATCCACGTATAACCGCCATGTCGATGGCGCCGGTATTCATCTGTCGTCGCGTCTGCGGCCAATGTTGACCATGCGGCCCGGCTACCTGACGTTCTTCGATCCGCGCGGCTCCGGCTTGCGCCATTTTGTCGCTGATTCGCATCTCACCGACTGGCTGCGGGAAAAGAATCTGCCGTTCGATGTGATCACCGATGAGGAACTCGATGATCAGGGCATTGAGGCATTGCGCGGCTACGACGTTGTCATCACCGGTTCACACCCCGAATATCACACGCGTCGCATGCTCGATGCGATTCTGGCTTACCGCGCCGCAGGCGGCAGTTTCATGTATATGGGCGGCAACGGCTTTTACTGGAAAATTGCGCGCCCGGCGGCGTTGCCGCATGTGCTGGAAATTCGCCGTGCCGAAGGCGGCATCCGCGCCTGGGCCAGCGAACCGGGTGAGTATTATCACCAGCTTGACGGTCGCTATGGCGGCATGTGGCGACGTAACGGCTTGCCGCCGCAGGCAGTCGGTGGCGTCGGTTTCGTGGTGCAGGGTATTTTTGAAGGCAGTTATTACCAGCGCACGCCGGAATCGCTGGCGCCGGATATTGCCTGGCTGTTCGACGGCGTTGATGAAGAAAAGATCGGTGATTACGGCTTGTCCGGTGGTGGTGCGGCCGGTTTTGAACTGGACCAGACCTCGCCTGAACTTGGCACGCCGCCCTATGTGAAGATCGTTGCGGTCTCGCGCGATCACGGCCCGACCTTCAAGAAATCGCCCGAAGAAATTCTGACCTGGACGCTGGCGGCCGGCACACCGCGTCCCTATGACGGCGTCTGTGCCCACATGATCTGCGGCGAAGCCCCTCACGGCGGTGGCCTGTTTGCCAGCGGTTCCATCACGTTCCTTGGCAGTCTGTCGCATAACGGCTACCAAAACGGGGTGTCCCGCATCGTTGAAAATTTCTTGCGGAGGTACGTCGACACCAATCAGTGAGATCATACGGTCACACTTGATTTGGTATGATCCGTTCATGAAAAAAGCCTTCACTCAAAAAGATGTCGCCAAGTTTGCCGGTGTTTCCCAGGCTGCGGTATCGCGCTTTGTATCTGGCAAAGGCAGTCTGTCGGAGGAAGTCCGCAACCGGATCCTGACGGCAATCAATCTGGTCGATTACAAACCGGATCCGATTGCCCGCAATTTAAGCAACCGGCAGTCGGACATCGTCGCCATCGTGATGGCCAACATTACCAACCCCTGGTATCCGGTGGTGCTTGAACTGATCACGCGCAGGTTGCAGACATTGGGTTTGCAGGTATTGCTGTTCAACGCCACGCCACCGCAAACGGTGGATGATCTGATGCCGCTGGTATTGCGCTACCGGGTGCGCGGCGTCATCATCACCACCGCTTCACTGAGCAGCAAGAGCGCCGAATTGTGTGTGCATTGGGGCGTGCCGGTGGTGATGTTCAACCGCTATGCCACCCTCGGCGCAGGTTACTCGGTCTCTTGCGACAATATCGCCGCCGGCCGCAAAGTGGCAGATGAGTTTCATCGTATCGGTGCGCAGGAAATGGCGTACATCGGCGGCATTCCGGAAGTCTCGAATAACCGCGACCGCAAACGCGGCTTTACCGAGCGCATTGCCGAGCTGCGCATTCGGCCGCCGATGATCAGCGAAAAGGAATACACCTACGATTGGGGCTACGCCGCAACGCTGGCGCTGTTCAAGAAAAATCCGGCGATCACCGCCGTGTTTTGTGCGGATGATGAAATCGCCACCGGGGCCATTGACGCCTTGCGTTTTGCATTGAAGAAAAAGGTACCGGAAGACGTCGTGCTGATCGGCTTCGATGATCACCCCATCGCCTCGCGCGCGGCGTATCAGCTCACCACGGTGCGGCAACCGGTTGAGGAAATGATCGAGCAGGCGCTCGACATGCTGCTCAACGGCAATGGCGAACCCGAGTTGCGATTGCTGGAAGGCGAATTCATTTATCGCAGTTCGATGCCCGCTCCCGCCGCGTGACCGACGGCGCGCACCGGAGTGCCGCGCCCTGGCATCATGTGCGACTACGATCCTGAAGATAAGCGACTACCGCCGCCAGTTCACCACAAAACGCGATGCGTTCTTCCTTGATCCGGCGCTGGTGCGCGTAGATCGGATCGTAGTATTCACGCAGCAATGTGCTGATCCATTCCCGATGCAATGCCAGTGACCCGCTGCGCGCCTGTTCCGCCAATGCCGCGCTGAGGATGGATGTCAACTGTGCATGGCGCTGGAAGCCGAGGCGCTTTTGAATGTTCGTCAGCGCCAGCAGCAGATGTTGCGAGAACAAGGTGAAACCGTTGTCGGGATACATCGCCTGATAATCGCTGCCGAGGCGCATGACATAATCGCGCAGGATGCGGTCAACGCGGCCATCGAGGGTATCTTCCAGCCACACCATCGGAAATTGCTGCATGCCCTGATACAGCGGCAGCGGCAATGCGCAGCGGCCGATCAGCCGGCTCTCATCTTCCACCACCAGTTGTCGGTTGCCGGCTGCCCGCTTTTTCAGGATATCGATGGCCAGCCGGTTTTCGAAATCGATATTGGATGGCTGGCCACCCAGGCGCTTGCCGAAGCTCGATCCGCGATGATTGGCATGGGCTTCCAGATCGAGTCCGTGTTGCAGTTGAATCAGGGCATCGGTTTTGCCGCAACCGGTCATGCCGCCGATGACGATGAATTCGCAATTCGCCACGGCATCATCAATGGTATGCAGCAAGAAGCCGCGCATCGCCTTGTAACCGCCGATCACGCGCGGGTAATCGATACCGGCTTCGCTGCGCAGCCATTGCTGTGAAATCCTGGAGCGCAAGCCGCCACGAAAGCAATAGAGCACGCCATCCGGATTGGCGCGGGCAAATTCGGACCATGCTGCAATCCGTTGTGCTTTGGTGGTGCCGCTGACGAGTTGATGGCCGAGTGCGATTGCCGCTTCCTGACCTTGCTGTTTATAGCAAATACCGACCGCTTCCCGTTCGGCATCCGTCATCAACGGCAAATTGACCGCGCCCGGGAATGCACCTTTGCCGAACTCAACCGGTGCCCGGGTATCCAGCATCGGCGTGTTGTTCAAGAAAAGTTCGCGGCTGACCTGGACGTCGTTGGCCATCAGACAACCTCGACCGCGTATGGCTGTCGCTCAACCAGACGGCCGATGGGATTGAGATGCAAGCCGAGTTGGCCGGCGCTGGCGAGAAATGCCGCGTTGCCTTCCGGCGTAACCGCCACCAGCAAGCCGCCGCTGGTTTGCGGATCGCACAGCAATTGCTTTTGTACGTCGCTGAGCGTGCCGATGCGCTGGCCATAGCTTTCGTAGTTGCGACCGGTGCCGCCCGGGATGCAGTCTTGCGCCAGATAATGTTCAATGCCGGCCATGCGCGGCACATGGGCAAAGTCGATGCGGGCGCTGACGCCGCTGCCGTCGCACATTTCAATCAGATGGCCGAGCAAGCCAAAGCCGGTGACGTCGGTCATGGCGCTGACGCCCGGTAATTTGCCGAAGCTGCTGCCGGCCTTGTTCAGTACGCACATCCAGTCGCGCGCCAGCCCGGTATCTTCGGCGCGCAGTTTGGCTTTCTTCTCGGCCGTGGTGAGAATGCCCACGCCCAGCGGTTTGGTCAGGTACAGCAGGCAACTGGCGCTGGCAGTGTCATTGCGTTTCATGTGCCGTTTGTCAACTACGCCGGTCACGGCCAGACCAAAGATCGGTTCCGGCGCATCAATCGAATGGCCACCAGCCAGTGGGATACCGGCGGCATCGCAGACCGCCCGGCCGCCGCGAATCACTTCGCGTGCGATCTCCGGTGCCAGCAATTTGATCGGCCAGCCAAGAATCGCAATCGCCATCAAGGGATCGCCGCCCATGGCATAGATATCGCTGATGGCATTGGTGGCGGCAATGCGGCCGAAGTCGAACGGATCGTCGACGATCGGCATGAAGAAATCGGTAGTGGATACCACGCCACGGTGCTCATCGAGTGCGTACACGGCGGCATCATCGCGTGATGCGTTGCCGACCCACAGTTTCGGGTCCAGGTTCTGCGCGCCGCTGCCGGCCAGAATCACATCCAGCACTTGCGGTGAAATCTTGCAGCCGCAGCCGGCACCGTGGCTGTATTGGGTCAGGCGGACGGGTTCATTCATGGCGGTTCCGGTTCATGCAGAGGGAAAGCGGTCA
This sequence comes from Herbaspirillum autotrophicum, assembly GCF_001189915.1. Classification (GTDB taxonomy): domain Bacteria; phylum Pseudomonadota; class Gammaproteobacteria; order Burkholderiales; family Burkholderiaceae_D; genus Herbaspirillum; species Herbaspirillum autotrophicum. Next base: position 72,088 of record NZ_LFLS01000016.1, on the reverse strand, counting down.
ATGTTAGCAGAGTGTCCCGTGGCGCTGACGTCAGCGCCAAAATACTGCTGGCCGGTGGTCAGTCTGACGCCATCCGGCGCCGCGCAACCCCGCTATCCATCTGCGATACCGCAGCCCAAACTGTGCATAACTACAGTGCATATCACACTAAAGCTGTTTCAAATCAACAAGTTAACCTGTTGATAACACTGTGAGTAAACACAGTGCCCCCTGTTGCCGTTGGGTTTGCATGCGTATTTGCGGAGTGTACAGACCCGGTTTGCCGTGCCGCGCTGCGGGGCGAGCAGAGGTGTCGCCGACCTGGTGGCCGCTGTGGCCAACCCGGGTGCGGCGCACAGGCAACATCCGCCTGCTTTCTGCCCGTGAAAACTGTGCATAAGTACAGTGGATATCACGGTAAAGCCCTTTCAAATCAACAAGTTAACCTGTTGATAATACTGTGAGTAAACACAGTGTCGATTGGCGCATAGCATTGTTACCGGCCGGGGCATGTAGCGCCGGGCGGATTGGTGAACTGGTGGCCGCTGGTTCGGACTCAGTCACCCAAATCAATCAACGCCGCCAGCGGCACGCCCGGCGGATTTTCATACATGCCGAGTACCCAGGCGCGCGTCGGCTCGGTGGCGGCTTGATTGAGTTGTTGCGTGACGAAATTGATCGAACCCTGATCGAGTCCGGCGAACGGGTCATCGATCAGATTCAATGCCGCACCGGAGGCAAACGCCGCCGCCTGCCATACCTTGCGCTTGCTGCCGGTCGACAGCATGAACAGCTTCTTTTCCATATGCGGCGTCAACGACAAGCCGGCGATCAGGGCGGGCAAGCGTGACTGGTCAAAGCTGGCATAACGCGCTGCCACTGAAGCGAAATATTCCGGCACGCTCATCTGGTCGAATGCCTCCGACCGCGGATGGACCCAGAACACTTGTTGCCGGTAAGCTTCGGCCTGTTGCGCGAGGCTGATGCCGTTGAGTTGCAATTGCCCGCCTTGCGCCGCCAGATCGCCGGCCAGCAAACGCAGCAAGCTGGTCTTGCCGCGCCCGTCACCGCCGCGCACCAGCGTGATGCCGGCCGGAATCGATTGCGACCAGTCGCTGAACAACGGTCGGTCGGGATAGTTGAATGTGAGCTTGTCGGCTTGCAGGATGGTGGCTTGGGTTGCAGTCATGATATCGGTGAAATGGTCTCAAGCCACTGAGTATGCCATCCAATCAGTGCGCGAGATTGAATTTTTCCTGCAACAGGACTTCAATTCCGGCGCTGATCCGGCGGCACTCATCGGGCGTCAGTATGGCGAACTGCGACGACCATTTTTTTGCATCGATGCAGGCCGGAAAGCGCGGTGATTCACCCCATTGCCAATCTGCATGGCTGGCAGTTCTGCTGCGGCCGAAGATGTGCAGATGCACGCGCCGGTGGTCGCGTGGATTTTTGCTGCCGACCGGGGGCGCGGTGTCATGCAGCGACCAGTTGCCGGCTTCCCAATAATTGAGGCAGGCATCCTTCAGTTGCGGCAGTGTGGCCAGCATCGCTGCGCCGGTCGCCGCAACCAGAAATGACCAGTGCATCAGCTCTGATGCCGTCAATTCGCTGCGTTCCCACACTTCGCGTGGCGGGTTGACCAGCAAATGGCCGCCATCTTCGCGCCCGTTCAGGGGCGTCACCGGCAGTGTTACGGTGCCGCCGGCACCGGAAAAAATTACCTTGTTGTCACGCATTCCGAATCCTTGGAAAATGGTCAATGTTGTGATCAGCGCAGGAATCTGGCTTCCAGATCGCGCATATATGCATCGCCTTGCAAACCGATGATCTCGGCCACGGCAGGAATTTCCTTGTCGGCGTTGGCAATTCCGCCATCGCGCCGAATCTGTTCAAAGATCTTGCGCATGGCGCCGGCGGCAGCGCGGATCGCGTGATTACCGTAGATCACGATACCGACTTTGCCCAGCGCGGCAATATCGGCTTCGGTCAATTGCGGATAGGCGGTCGGCACCAGCACCAACGGTGTCTTGCCGGGCCAGGCAGCAATGAAAGACAGAATTTCATCGGGTGTCTTTTGCTTGGAATGAATCAGGATCGCATCGGCGCCGGCGTCGGCATACGCCAGCCCGCGCCGGATTGCTTCTTCCTGTCCCTGGCCTGCAATCAACGCTTCGACTCGGGCGATCACCACAAAATCCGTGTCGCTGCGGGCGTTGATGGCGGCTTCCACCTTGCCTTGAAATTCTTCGATCCGCACCAGTTCCTGACGGCCATCGGCACGCAGGCTGGTGTCCTTGGGAAAGGTCTTGTCTTCCATCACGATGGCCGAGGCGCCGGCTGCTTCGTATTGCGGGATGATGTAACTGACGTTGATGGCATTGCCAAAACCGGTATCGATATCGGCGATCAGCGGCACCGATACCACCGAGGCAATCGCCCGCATCATGTCCAGATGGGTACCCATCGACAGAATATTGGCATCCGGTACTGCATAACTGGCAGAGAGTTCAAAACCGCTGCCCCAGATGCCGCCGAATCCGGCTTGTTCGGCCAGCTTTGCCGCCAGCGGATTATGCGCCGCCATCGCGGTAAACAGCGAGCCGCTGTTGAGGGCTTCACGCAATATTTTGTTTTTGCTCATCATTGATCCTTGCTGTGGGTATCTCGTTATTGCAGGCGCGCGCAGGCGGCAGCGATGCGCGCCGTGGCGGCCTTGAGTTCGTCATCGGCGGCGGCATACGACACGCGGAAGTGGCCGGGCAATTCAAATGCAGTACCGGGTACCACGGCCACGCCGCTTTCGCGCAGCAGATAAAGCGCCAGTTCGGTATCGGTAGAAATCAGATTGCCAGACGGATCGCGTCGTCCGAGCAGGCCCATGCAACCGGGGAAGGCATAGAACGCGCCGGGTGGCAGATCGCAACTGATGCCGTCGATCTGACGCAGATCACCGACCACCTGGTCGCGGCGTTGGCGGAATGCGTCGACAAATCCTGGCAAGAAATCCATCGGCCCGTCGAGTGCGGCAATCGCTGCGGCCTGGCTGATCGAACTGGTATGTGACGTGGATTGCGACTGCACCAGATTCATGGCCTTGATCAGTTCCTTGGGACCGGCGCCGAAGCCCACGCGCCAGCCGGTCATGGCATAGGCTTTGGAGACGCCGTTGATGGTCAGGGTGCGGGCTGCCAGTTCTGGCGTGACGGCGGCCGGTGTGGCAAATGGCGCGGCGTCATAACGAATTTTTTCATAGATGTCATCGGCCATGATCCAGACTTGCGGATGACGCAACAACACTGCCGTCAGTGCTGCCAGCTCGGCGGCGCTGTAGATCGCCCCGCTCGGATTGGAAGGCGAATTGAGCATGATCCATTTGGTGCGCGGAGTGATCGCTTCTTCCAGTTGCCCGGGCGTGATCTTGAAGCCGCTGGCGGCATTGCAGCGCACGATTACCGGGGTGCCACCGGCCAGCAATACCATTTCCGGATAAGACACCCAGGCCGGGGTCGGGATCACGACTTCATCGCCATCGTTGATGGTGGCTTGCAGTGCGTTGTACAGCAATTGCTTGGCGCCGCAACCGACCTGCACCTGTTCCGGCGTAAACCGCAACGCGTTATCGCGTTCGAACTTGCGGCACACCGCTTCGCGCAAGGCCAGCGTGCCAGGTACCTCGGTATAGCGCGATTCATTGCGATCAATTGCCGCCTTGGCGGCTTCGCGTACATGCAGCGGTGTCGGAAAATCCGGCTCGCCCTGGCTCAGCGTGATGATGTCGCGCCCGGCCAGTCGCAGTTGATTGGCCAGATGCGTCATTTCCTTGGTGGCGGAAGGCTTGGCACCCAATACGCGGGTGGCCAGAAACGGCGTTGCTTCAGATGTGGAGTCGTTCATTCTATGGTTCCTACCTTGAGACGGAAAATCCAGCGCGCCAGCGCCAGCGGAGTGAAGATCGTCAATAACAGCAGTACGCTGTAAGCACAGGCCAGCGCCAGACGGCCGCTGTCTACCTGTTGGAAGATTTCAATCGGCATGGTGTTCATGCCGCCGAAATACAAAACGATGGTGGCCGACAGTTCCGATAATGTGGTGACCCACATCAGCACCGCTGCAGCGCCCACCGAGGGACCGATCACCGGCAGCACGACACGGAAAAAACTGCCGAGGGTACCGACCCCGAGACTCATGGAGGCTTCTTCAATCGAGTCCTTGAGGTTATGCAATGGTCCGGTTGCCGAGCGCACGCTGCTTGGCACGCGGCGCAGAAAATATGCCAGCGCCATGATGACCCAGGTGCCGGTCAGCGCCAGCGGCCCGGTGCTGAATGAATTGATCAGGGCGATACCGAGTACGGTGCCGGCGATCGTCAGCGGCAAGGTCACCAGCACATCCAGCACATGCGTGATCAGTGAACGGCGTTTGACGATCAGATAGGCCGCGGCAATCGAAAACACCACACCGGTCAGGGTCGCGATGGTCGACAGGAACAGCGAGTTGTACAAAGGTTCCGGTGCGCGCAGCAAGGCGTACCGGAAATGGTTGAGCGTAAAGCCGCCGTATTGCAATACCGGTCCCACCGAAGGCGTGAAGGCGGTGATCAAGACCACCAGTGCCGGCAACAATGACAACGCCACGATCAGCAACACGCTGCCGGCCGCTGCCGTAGCTTTGCCGCCCTTGAGCGGGAATGTCAGCGGCGTGCGTCCGGATTCCATTTGAAATTGACGCCGCTCAACCACGAACTTCTGCAACAACAGCAAACCGGCGCCGAGATAAACCAGCAACGAGGCCATGGTGGTTTGCATTTGCGGATTACCGCCCATTTCACTGACGAATTCGTTATAGGCCTTGACCGCCAATACCGGTGTGCGCGCGCCAAGAATCGCCGGTACGCCGAAACTGCCGATCACATGAGTAAACACAATCAAGGCCCCGGCGAATACCGATGGCAGCAACAGCGGCAGCGTGACGCCCAGCAGCACACCCGACAGCGGACGTCCCAGACTCAGTGCCGCCTCTTCCAGATTGCGATCCATCGATTTCAGGCCAACCAGCACTGCCACGAAAGCGAAGACGTAATTGTTGAGCGTCATCACAAAGACCAGCCCCCACCACGAATACAGGGACGGCAGTTCGATGCCGAACGGGCTGAGCCAGTTGTTGACCAAGCTTTGTTTGCCGAGTATCAGCACCCATGAGGCGGCCACCACGACATCCGGAATCACCATCGTGATCAGCGGCAAAAACAGCACCAGCCCGGCCAACGGGAATGTGCAGCGGGCTACCACCAATGCCAGCGCACCACCGGTCAACATCGAGAAGAAGGTCACCGCGACCCCGAGAATCAAGGTGTTGAAAAATACGTCGCGATAAGAAGCTTCGGAAAAGAAACGCACGTAGCCATGCAAGCCCCATTGTCCATCTGTATTGACGAAGGATTTTCCCAGCATCGATACCAGCGGCCACAACAGAAATACCATCATCAGACCGATGGCAAGCAATGCGACGGCCAGCCATGCCGGATCGCGCCTGAGTTTGCCGGCGATCATGCGGTCCCCACCAGATGGGCATCGGATGGCAACTGCAGCAACACGTTTTCACCGCGTGTGCGCTGCCGCTGGTCGCGGTTGCCGCTACTGGCGACGGTAATCATGCCGGCCCGGGTATGTACGGTATAGCTGGTCAGGCTGCCGCGAAATTCGACATGTTCGACTACGCCGGCGAGCTGGCCATCGCCGGCGGCGCCGATATGCGCATCAGCATCGGCGAATGAAATTTCTTCACTGCGCACCGCCAGTTTGACGCCCGCTTGAAATGGCACCGCACTGTTGGTCAGCAATACCCCGGCCGCTGAAGCCAACCGGCGCAAGCCGTTGCTCGCGGGCAGCTCTTGCGTGATGCTGATCAGATTGGCGCTGCCGACAAAATCGGCAACGAACGTGGTACCGGGACGGCTGTAAACTTCGCGCGGAGTACCGAGCTGCACAATGCGACCGCGATCCATGACGGCAATCTGATCCGACATTGCCAGCGCTTCTTCCTGATCATGCGTCACGAATACCGTAGTGATGCCGGCTTCGATTTGCAATTCGCGGATCATGCTGCGCAATTCGACGCGCAGTTTCACATCGAGCGCCGATAGCGGTTCGTCCAGCAACAGCAGCTTGGGTTCGATCACCAGCGCCCGCGCCATCGCCACGCGCTGACGCTGGCCGCCGGACAGTGCCGATGGCGCGCGATCGGCAAATGCCTCCAGCCCGACCCGTTTGAGCATGGCGAGTGCGCGTTCGGTGGCCTGATCGTTGGCGATGTTGCGCGCCGCCAGACCGTAGCAGACATTGGCCACAATCGAACGATCCGGAAACAACGCATAGTCTTGAAACACCATGCCGACGCCGCGCCGGTTGACCGGCACCGCCGTGACATCGGCGCCGCCAAACAGGATGCGGCCGCTGTCAGGTTTGATGAATCCGGCCAGCATCCGCAGCAAGCTGGTTTTGCCGCAACCTGACGGTCCCAGCAGCGTGAACAGCTTGCCGCTCGGTATCGTCAGATGCAACTGGCGAAACAAGGCTTGCTTGCCATAGCTCTGGTCAATATTTTCAAATGCAACTTGCATGCTCATCTCCTCCTTTTACGTGTTCAGCGGGCGGAGATGATTTGACGCCACTCGGCCAGAAAGGCGGAGCGTTCCTGTGCCATTTTGTTGTCATCGAGCGGTGCGACTTTGACGCTATTGAGTGCCGGCAAGGTCGACAAGGCGCTGACATCAATGTCGGTGCGCAGCGGGCGGCGATAGGCCGACTTGAAGATCTCGGCCTGGGCTTTTTTGGAAGCCAGGAATTCATACAGACGACGTGCTTCCGCCGGATGCTTGGCGCCCTTGATCAAGGCCATGCCCTCGACCGACATGAAGGTGCCTTCGGTCGGGTAGACCAGTTTGATTTCCTTGAGACCGCCGGCCACATATTCATAGGCGGCATATTCCATGGTCAGTGCTACCGCAAATTCACCCTTGGCAACGCCGTCATAAGCTGCCGAAGTGGTGCCGACGATGGTGGCATTGCGGGCGATGCGGCTCAGCATGTCCTTGCCGAGGGTTTTTTGCAAACCGTACAAGGCCACGTAAGAAGCGCTGGTGCGTTCCGGATCGGGGATCACCAGCCGGCCTTTCCAGCGCGGATCGGCCAGATCGGCCCAGCTTTTCGGCAACGGGCCATCGGTAATCTGGCGGGTATTCACCATCAACACGTTGAGATGCACATTGGTGCCGAGCCACAGGCCGTCGGGGCCGCGATAGGCCGCCGGAATGGTGCTTGCCTGCGGCGATGCGTAGGGTTCGAATTGCGCCTTGAACTCGGCCATCGTCGCCAGCCCGCCGGACCAGAACATGTCGCCGAGCGGATTGGCCGCCTCGGCCTTGATCCGTTGCATCAGCGCCCCGGTGCCGGCCCGCACCACGGCTACCTTGATATCAGGATTTTCTTTGGTGAACAGGTCTACCACCCGGTTCACGGTTTCCACATTGTTGGAGGAGTACAAGACCACTTCGGCAGCCGTGACCGGCTTTGCCAGGAAACCTACCGTTATGAGTAATAAAGATAGTAGACGCGACTGCTGCAACATGATTTACCTTTCGTGAGAGATGGGTCAAACTGAGGCCGCAATGATTGCAATGTACTATTACAGTCATGTGACAGAAAAGCGCCACTATCTCAATCAACGCATAACAGGATGAGTTTTAATCATGCTGAAAAATCTTGATGTCCCGCTGACGGCGATCCGCGCCTTCGTCACTATTGGTCGCCATGGCACCTTTACCCGCGCGGCAGCGGCGCTGGGCATTACCCAAAGCGCGGTCAGTCGCCATGTGGCGACGCTGGAAAAAGCGGCCGGTATCAAGTTGTTTGAACGGCGCGGGGCGACCATTGCACTGACCACTGCCGGGTCGCAGTACTACGACGCGGTCAAGGATGCGGTGGCGACCATCGAACTCGCTACACAGCAAATGTTTCAGGGTGAAAACAACAGCGAGCGGCTGATGGTGCGTACCTCCATGCCGAGTTTTGCGATGACCGTGGTAGTGCCGATGCTGGGCGCATTCATGGCGCAATCACCGCTGCGGGTCGATCTCATCACGTCCTTGTCGCCGCCGCAGCCGCAGGATGAGTTCGATGTGCTGATCACGCGCGATCTGACCATGCCGAATACGGAAAGCTGGGAATTGTTGCAAGAAGAATTGGTCTGCGTGGGTGCGCCGCATCTGGTGCAGAAGCATCGGACGCAGGCGCCGCATCGCTGGCCCATGATTGCCACCACGTCGCGCCCCGACATCCTCGCGACCTGGGCGGTGGCCAAGGATATTTCACCCGACCGCTTGCATGTAGGTGCCATGTACGATCATATTTTTCTGGCGGTAGCGGCAGCCATCGGCGGTGCCGGTTTTTTTGTCGCGCCGCATTTGCTGGTACTGGATCAATTGCGCGCCGGGACGCTGGTGTTGCTCGACGAGCAAAAGATCGCTTCGGGCGCCACCTATTGGGCTTACATGAATTCGCAAACGCGGCAGGTGCAGGCCGGCCGCAATTTCTGCCGCTGGCTCAAGGGCATGTTGCGCGGTCGGACCAGTCAATTGGCGGACGGCTTGCCGGACCTTTCACGCGGGGATTGACCGGCCTTGGCATCACGCCCACAAATTGATCAGCGGTCCCGCCTCTTCAATCAAAAATGATTTTAATGCCTGCGCCGCCGGTGACAAACGCTTGGAAGCAAGATGCGTCACATGCCAGTGGCGCACGATCGGCAAGCCCTTGATGTCGAGCAGCACCAGATGGCCGCTGGCCAGTTCATGGCGGATCGTGCGCAGTGACAGGAAACTCAGTCCCATGCCGGCCATCACGGCCTGCTTGATGGTTTCATTGCTCGGCATTTCCATCACGATGGGCGGGTTGATGCCGTGTTCGGCAAATACGCGTTCCATCAACTGACGCGTGCCGGAGCCATCTTCGCGCACCACGAATTCCTGATCCCTGAGTATCGATAACGGCGCACTGCGCCGGCGTGACAACGGATGTTCCGGCGCGCTGATGACGCCCATCGGATTGGTGGCGAAGACCGTCGCCGCACATTCCATATCGTCCGGTGCGCGTCCCATGATGACCAGATCGATTTCATTGCGACCGAGCAGACTCATGATGTTGTCGCGGTTGTGCAATTGCAGTTTGACTTCGATATCCGGAAATTTCTTGCGGAAACGCACCAGCAACATCGGTACGAAATATTTGGCAGTACTGACGATGGCGAGATCCACGCGGCCTTTGCGTATTCCGCGCCGTTCGGCCATCGCATCTTCCAGTTGCTTCAGTTGCGCCACGGCGGAAATGGCGTATTGCTGGAAATCCTGACCGGCGTCGGTCAGCCGGATTTTGCGTCCCACCTGTTCATACAACGGCAAACCGACTGCCTCTTCCAGCTGCTTCATCTGCATCGAAATTGCCGGCTGCGTCACATGCAGATTCTCGGCGGCACGTGATACGGAAAGCTCGCGCGCGACCTCCAGAAACGTATCGAGTTGTCGGATCGTATAGCGGCGCATTGTTTTAACCCATCAGTTTTGTCTTATGAAACTTCAAATTTTATTTATTAGACCTGATGTTAGGCGTTTTATATAGTCGTGTCCATTGTCAGCACAACACAGGAGAACACGATGGGAAACATGGACGAAGGCGCAGTCATGGACGCAAAGAAACGTTACTCGGCAGGCGTCTTGAAGTACGCCCAGATGGGTTACTGGGACGGTGATTATGTCCCCAAGGAAACTGATGTGCTGGCGCTGTTTCGCATCACGCCGCAGGATGGCGTCGATCCGATAGAAGCCGCCGCCGCCGTGGCCGGTGAATCATCGACGGCGACCTGGACCGTGGTCTGGACCGATCGCCTGACCGCCTGTGACATGTATCGCGCCAAGGCCTATCAGGTCGAGCCGGTGCCGAACAATCCGGGTCAGTACTTTTGCCGCGTGGCTTACGACTTGTCGTTGTTCGAAGAAGGTTCGATTGCCAACGTCACCGCGTCCATCATCGGCAACGTGTTCAGTTTCAAGCCACTGAAGGCAGCGCGGCTGGAAGACATGAAATTCCCGGTGGCCTATGTCAAGACCTTCCCCGGTCCGCCGACCGGGATCATTGTCGAACGCGAACGCCTGGACAAATTCGGCCGGCCGCTGCTCGGCGCCACTACCAAGCCCAAGCTCGGTTTGTCGGGCCGCAACTATGGCCGCGTGGTGTACGAAGGTCTCAAGGGTGGCCTCGACTTCATGAAGGATGACGAGAACATCAACTCGCAGCCATTCATGCACTGGCGCGACCGCTTCCTGTTCGTGATGGAAGCCGTCAACCGCGCGTCCGCCGCCAGCGGCGAAGTCAAAGGGCATTACCTCAACGTCACGGCCGGCACCATGGAAGAAATGTATCGCCGCGCCGAATTCGCCAAAGAACTCGGTTCGGTGGTGATCATGGTCGATCTGGTGGTGGGCTGGACCGCGATTCAGTCGATGTCGTACTGGTGTCGTCAGAACGATATGGTGCTGCACATGCACCGCGCCGGTCACGGCACCTATACCCGCCAGAAAAATCACGGCGTCTCGTTTCGCGTGATTGCCAAATGGCTGCGCCTGTGCGGCGTCGATCATTTGCATACCGGCACTGCGGTCGGCAAGCTGGAAGGCGATCCGATGACAGTGCAAGGCTATTACAACATTTGCCGCGACACTCATACCAAGGTCGATCTGGCGCGCGGCATCTTCTTCGATCAGGACTGGGGTTCGCTGCGCAAGGTGATGCCGGTGGCATCGGGCGGGATTCATGCCGGCCAGATGCATCAGTTGCTTGATCTGTTCGGCGATGACGTCGTGCTGCAATTCGGCGGCGGCACCATCGGCCATCCGCAAGGCATCCAGGCCGGGGCCACGGCCAACCGCGTGGCGCTGGAAGCGATGGTGCTGGCGCGCAATGAAGGACGTGACATCAAGAATGAAGGACCGGAAATCCTGCGCCAGGCTGCGACCTGGTGCGGACCGCTGAAGGCGGCGCTGGATACCTGGGGCGAAGTGTCATTCAACTACGCCTCCACCGATACCTCGGATTTCGTGCCGACGGCGTCAGTGGCCTGATCCGCTTTGCGGTCACCGTCAAACCATTACAAGGAAACATCATGCGCATTACACAAGGGACTTTTTCTTATCTGCCGGAACTGAGCGACCAGCAGATTACCGCTCAGGTTGATTATTGCCTCGACAAGGGCTGGGCGCTGGCAATCGAATACACCGATGATCCGCACCCGCGCAATACCTACTGGGAAATGTTCGGGCCGCCGATGTTCGATCTGCGCGATGCCGCCGGCGTCATGCGCGAGCTGGCTAACTGCCGCCAGACTTTTCCGCAGCACTACATCCGCATGACCGCATTCGATTCCAGCATGGGGGTGGAATCGCTGGTGGCTGCATTCATCGTCAACCGGCCAGACAAGGAACCGGGCTTCCGTCTGGTGCGGCATGAAGATGCCGGCCGCAAGATCCGCTACAGCATCGAAAGCTATGCGGTGCAGGCGCAACCCGAAGGTTCTCGTTACTGATCGCCGTTCTTATTCACCCACAGGAATTTGCCATGTCTACTTCCGCGTTTGTTTCAGCAGCTCCGCCGGCGGCCAGCGTCAATCCGCTGACGCAAGCGCTGGCGGCATCCGGCATTCCCGCCTTGCTGGCCCGGCTCGACCGGGAATTGATCGGACTGGCGCCGGTCAAGCAGCGCATTGCCGATATTGCGGCCTTGCTGCTGGTGGATAAATTGCGCGCCGAGCGCGGCCTGAGTGCCGGCGCGCCCAGTCTGCACATGTGCTTTTCCGGTAATCCCGGCACCGGCAAGACCACGGTTGCACTGCGCATGGCGTCGCTGTTGCATCAGCTCGGATATATCCGCAAGGGGCATCTGGTGACGGTCACGCGTGACGATCTGGTCGGCCAGTACATCGGCCACACCGCGCCGAAAACCCGCGAAGTGCTCAAGCGCGCAATGGGCGGCGTGTTGTTTATCGATGAAGCGTATTACCTGTATCGGCCGGAGAATGAGCGCGATTACGGCCAGGAAGCGATTGAAATCCTGCTGCAGGAAATGGAAAACCACCGCGATGATCTGGTCGTGATTCTGGCCGGCTACAAAGATCGCATGGATCAGTTCTTCCAGTCGAATCCCGGCATGTCGTCGCGCATCGCGCATCACATCGATTTTCCTGATTACGACATTGACGAGCTGGCGCAGATTGCGGGACTGATGCTGGACACCATGCAATACCGTTTCGACCACGAAGCGGAAGCCGTCTTCGTCGCGTATCTGGAGCGTCGCATTCAACAACCGAATTTCGCCAATGCACGCAGTGTCCGCAATGCGCTGGATCGTGCCCGCTTGCGCCACGCTTCGCGCCTGATGCGGCAGCCGGAGCTGCTCGATGATGGTCAGGCCGGACAGGCGCTGAGCACCCTGAGCGCGGCGGATCTGCGCGCCAGCCGGGTATTCGGTGCACCGGCGCCCACGAAGGAAAATCCCTCATGTTGAACGCCCTGATTTTTGATGTCGACGGTACCCTGGCCGATACCGAAACGGCGCACCGCATCGCCTTCAACACCACGTTCCGTGAAGTCGGCCTCGACTGGCACTGGAGCGAATCGGTCTATGCCGGCCTGCTGGATGTCGCCGGCGGCAAGGAACGTCTGCTGCACTACTGGAACATGGTCGACCCGGAAGAAGCGCGCGGCGTCATGGTCGCTGAAACCATTGCCGCCGTGCATGCACTCAAGACCCGTCATTACACCGCCATGGCTGCCGGTGGCAAGCTGCCGTTGCGGCCCGGCGTGTTGCGCCTGATCGGCGAGGCACGCGCCGCCGGTATGCCGATGGCGATTGCCACCACCACTACGCCGGCCAATGTGCATGCCTTGTTGCGCGGACCATTAGGTGAGGATTGGCGCTCCCTGTTCGTCAGCGTGTGCGATGCCTCGACCGCGATCAACAAGAAGCCGGCGCCGGATGTGTATCTGGCGGCGCTGGCAGGGCTGGGTGTGGCGGCCAATGCTTGCCTGGCATTCGAAGATTCCGAAAATGGCTTGCGGGCCGCACGCGCTGCCGGCATTCCCACCGTGGTGACGCCGACCGCGTATACCGCCGGTCATCGTTTCGATGGCGCGCTCAATGTGGTGGCCGATCTGGGTGATCTCGATCTGGCCACCTTGCGCCGCTGGCATGCGCAAACCTGTGACGAGGCAGCCTGATATGCAACATGTTTCCGATAGATCTTCCGCCATCCGTATCGCGCCTTCGATTCTGTCGGCCGACTTTGCCCGCCTCGGCGAAGAAGTCCGTGCGATTGAAGCTGCCGGCGCCGACATGGTCCACGTCGACGTAATGGATAACCACTATGTGCCGAATCTGACCATCGGCCCGCTGGTGTGCGCCGCCATTCGTCCGCATGTGCGGATTCCGATTGACGTGCATTTGATGGTGCAGCCGGTGGATGCGCTGATTCCATTGTTCGCCAAGGCCGGCGCCAATCTGATCACGTTCCATCCGGAAGCCAGCCTGCATCCCGACCGCACGCTGACCCTGATTCGTGAACATGGTTGCCGCGCCGGACTGGCGCTCAATCCGGCGACCTCGCTGTCGGTACTCGAGCACCTGATGGACAAGCTCGACATGCTGTTGCTGATGAGCGTCAATCCCGGTTTCGGCGGCCAGCAATTCATTGCGTCGACGCTGGCCAAGCTCACCGTTGCGCGTGAACGCATCGATGCTCACACCGCTGCCGGCGGTCAGCCGATCTGGTTGCAAGTCGATGGCGGCATCAAGCCGGACAACATCGCCGCCGTCAAACGTGCCGGCGCCGACACCTTCGTTGCCGGCAGCGCCGTGTTTGGTGCGGCTGACGACGACGGCGGTTACCGCACGGTGATCCGCCATCTGCGCCAGCAGGCGCAACAAGGATAGCGCCGCACCGCATTTGATTCAGTTTCAAAAAATATAAAGACCCGACCGGAGACCGCCATGCCACTCACGCAACATCGCACTACCCTGACCCAGTTTCTGATCGAAGAACGGCGTCGCTATCCGCATGCCAGCGGTGACTTCAACACGCTGATCCTGAATGTCGCGCTGGCCTGTAAAAGCATCGCCCGTGCGGTGGCATTCGGTGCGCTCGGCGGCGTGCTCGGTGACGCCGGCGGCAAGCATGCGGCGGCCGCCATCAATGTCCAGGGCGAGACGCAAAAGGAACTCGATGTCCTGAGCAATGAAGCCTTCTTGCGCATTACCGAATGGGGCGGCCAACTGGCCGGCATGGCGTCGGAAGAAATGGCGGAGCCGTATCAGATTCCGGCGCGTTTTCCGAAAGGAAAATACTTGCTGGTATTCGATCCGCTCGACGGCTCGTCCAACATCGACGTCAACGTTTCGGTCGGCAGCATCTTTTCGGTATTGCGGGCACCGGATGGCGTACAGGTCGCCAGCGAAGAAGACTTTTTGCAACCGGGTACGCAGCAACTGGCGGCCGGTTATGCCATATACGGCCCGGCCACCATGCTGGTGCTGACGGTCGGCAATGGCGTCAACGGTTTTACGCTGGATCCGAATCTCGGTGAATTCATGCTGACCCATCCGGACATGCAGATTCCGCCCGATACCAGCGAGTTCGCCATCAATTCGTCCAACAGCCGCTTCTGGGAAGCACCGGTCAAACGCTATGTCGACGAGTGCACCGCCGGTAAAAGCGGCGAACGCGGCAAGGACTTCAACATGCGCTGGATTGCCTCGATGGTGGCCGAAGCGCATCGCATCCTGATGCGCGGCGGCGTGTTCCTGTATCCGCGCGACAGCAAGGACCCGGCCAAGGCCGGTCGTCTGCGCCTGTTGTACGAAGCCAATCCTATCGGCTTCATCATGGAGCAGGCCGGCGGTCGCGCCAGCACTGGTCGCCAGGCCGTGACGGCGGTGCAGCCGGAAGCGCTGCATCAGCGCATCGGCCTGATCTTCGGTTCGCGCAATGAGGTGGATCGCATCGAGCGCTATCACCATACGCCGCCGCCGGAAGAGTTGACCAATCCGCT
Organism: Herbaspirillum autotrophicum; assembly: GCF_001189915.1. Classification (GTDB taxonomy): domain Bacteria; phylum Pseudomonadota; class Gammaproteobacteria; order Burkholderiales; family Burkholderiaceae_D; genus Herbaspirillum; species Herbaspirillum autotrophicum. Next base: position 56,958 of record NZ_LFLS01000016.1, on the reverse strand, counting down.
GTTCAAGGAACGCAGCCTGTTTCGTCTGCCGAATTAAAACCATCAATCCGAGAGCACCCTGCCATGTCAGAACGTCATCCCATTATTGCCATCACCGGTTCCTCGGGAGCCGGGACCACCTCGGTCACGCGCACCTTCGAAAACATTTTCCGGCGCGAGCAGGTGCGCTCGGTGATTGTCGAAGGCGACAGTTTTCATCGTTACGACCGCAATGAAATGCGGGTCCGGCTGGCCGCTGCGGAAGCGGCCGGTGATAATAACTTCAGCCACTTCGGCCCCGACACCAATCTGTTTCAGGAACTGGAAAGCCTGTTTGCCGATTACGCCCGCACCGGCACCGGCAAGCGGCGCAAGTATTTGCACGACAGCGGCGAAGCCGCACCCTATCAGCAAGAACCCGGCACCTTCACGCCGTGGGAAACCCTGCCGGCCGACAACGATTTGCTGTTCTATGAAGGCTTGCACGGCGGTGTCATCACCGATCAGGTCAATATCGCGCAACACCCGGATTTGCTGATCGGCGTGGTGCCGGTCATCAATCTGGAGTGGATACAAAAGCTGTGGCGCGACAAATCCAAGCGCGGTTATTCGACTGAAGCCGTGACCGATACGATTTTGCGTCGCATGCCGGATTACGTGAATTACATCTGTCCGCAGTTTTCGCATACCCATGTCAATTTCCAGCGCGTACCTTGTGTCGATACCTCGAATCCGTTTATCGCACGTGAAATTCCGGCGCCCGATGAAAGTCTGGTGGTGATCCGCTTCGCCAATCCGAAAGGCATCGACTTTCCGTATCTGCTCAACATGGTGCATGACTCCTTCATGTCGCGCGCCAATACCATCGTGGTGCCGGGCGGCAAGATGGAACTGGCGATGCAATTGATTTTCACCCCGTTCATCTTGCGCATGATGGAACGCAAGAAACGCGCGGCGGCGGCACTTTGACTCAGGACTGAACATGAACGCACCCGAAAAAAATATCACGGCCGCCGCCACCCCGGCGGATGCGCTGCGCTTTTTGTGCGCCGATGCCGTCGAACAAGCCCGCTCCGGTCATCCCGGCGCCCCGCTCGGCATGGCGGAAATGGCGGATGCCGTCTGGCGTCATCATTTGCGACACAATCCTGCTGACCCGGCATGGCCGGATCGCGACCGTTTCGTCCTCTCCAACGGTCATGCCTCGATGTTGCTGTATGCCTTGCTGCATCTGAGCGGCTATGCGCTGAGCATGGAGGACATCCGGCAATTCCGGCAATTGCACTCGCTCACCCCCGGCCATCCGGAACACGGTTTGACGCCCGGTGTGGAAACCACTACCGGCCCGCTGGGGCAAGGGCTGGCCAACGCAGTCGGCATGGCGCTCACCGAAAAAATGCTGGCGGCCAGTTTCAACCGGCCCGGACATCAGATCGTCGATCATTACACCTACGTCTTCGTGGGCGACGGTTGTCTGATGGAAGGCATCAGCCATGAAGTCTGTTCGCTGGCGGGCACGCTCGGTCTGAGCAAGTTGATTTGCCTCTATGACGATAACGGCATTTCGATTGATGGCGATGTCAAAGGCTGGTTTGGCGACGACACGCCGGGCCGCTTTGCGGCCTATGGCTGGCACGTGATCGCCGAGGTTGACGGCCACGACGTTGCCGCGCTGGATGCGGCCATCCGCCAGGCCAAGACGCAATCAACGCGACCGACCCTGATTTGCTGCCGGACCGTGATCGGCCAGGGAGCACCGACCAAGGCGGGCGGCCATGATGTGCATGGCGCCCCGCTCGGCGCGGCGGAAATTGCCGCCATGCGCCACAACAAGCAATGGCATGCAGCGCCGTTCGAGATGCCGGCCGCAGCGCGCGAGGCCTGGGATGCGCGCGCCGCCGGTGCCCGGCAACAGGCGCAGTGGCAGAGCCGCTTTGCAGCCTATGCTGCCGAATATCCGGCACTGGCGGCAGAGTTCAAGCGCCGCATCGCGGGCGTGTTGCCAGCGCAATTGCCGGTGCTCATGACGCAATTGCAAACTGAAGCCGGTGAGTTGCACAAGAAAATCGCCACCCGCAAGGCATCGCAACTGGTGCTGGAACAGATCACGGCGGTATTGCCGGAACTGTTTGGCGGTTCGGCTGACTTGTCCGGTTCCAACCTGACCAATGTCAAGGCCTCGGTCTGGGTCAACCAGCATGGCAGCGGCAATTACCTCAGTTACGGCGTGCGTGAATTCGGCATGGCCGCGATCATGAACGGAATCGCCTTGCATGGCGGGCTGTTGCCTTATGGCGGTACGTTCATGACGTTTTCGGACTATTCGCGCAATGCGATCCGCATGGCGGCGTTGATGAAGCAACGCGTGATCCATGTCTTGACGCACGATTCTATCGGCCTCGGTGAAGATGGTCCGACTCATCAGCCGGTCGAACATGCCGCCAGCCTGCGCCTGATTCCGAACAACCGTTTATGGCGTCCATGCGATGGCGTCGAAACTGCTGCCGCCTGGCATGCGGCACTGACCCGTGCCGATGGTCCGACCTGCCTGATTTTGTCGCGCCAGGCCCTGACGCCGTTTGCCCGCAGCGCGGCGCAACTGGCTGACATGGCGCGCGGCGGTTATGTACTGGTCGATGCTGCCGGGCCATTGCAGGCAGTGTTGATCGCCACTGGTTCCGAAGTTGAAATTGCCGCTGTTGCGGCGGCAGCATTGAATGCGGCCGGCATTGCAACGCGTGTGGTATCGATGCCGTGTGTCGAGCTGTTTCTTAAGCAAGACGAATCGTATCGTCATAAGGTATTGCCGCAGGGCGTATCGCGGCTCAGCATCGAAGCCGGCGTCACCTGGTTGTGGCGCGGCATGGTCGGTGAACACGGCGTGGCAATGGGCATCGACAGCTTTGGTGAATCGGCGCCGGCAGAACAGTTGTATGGCCACTTCAAGCTGACCGCCGACGAGGTGCAGGTGCAAGTGCGGGAAATGATTGCCGCCGGAGGCGCAGCATGAACGCCGCCATCCGCCAGCATGCCGTGTTGTTCGATCTCGACGGTACATTGATTGATACCGCGCCCGACATCGTGGCGGCGGCCAATCGCATGCTCGACGAGTTGCAGGCGCGACCGCTGCCGTTCGACAAGATTGCCGGTTTTATCGGTAACGGCGTGTCGACGCTGGTGCAACGGATACTCGATGCCAGTGCGCTGGAACCTGAACTGCACACTGTTGCGCTGGCATCGTTCAATCGTCATTACGCAGAGACCAATGGCCGTTTCGGCCGCCTGTTTCCGGGCGTGCAAGCTTGCCTTGCGGGTTTGCGTGCCGCCAATTACCGGCTGGCCTGTGTCACCAACAAGCCGCTGGCGTTCGCCCTGCCGCTGCTGCAGATGCATCACATCGATATCCACTTCGGCATCATCGTCGGCGGCGATTCGCTGGCGAGCATGAAGCCGGCGCCGGAACCGCTCTGGCACGCCTGTCATGTACTCGATGTTGCCCCGCGTCACGCCTGCATGGTCGGCGATTCCGGCGTCGATGTGGCGGCCGCGCAAGCGGCCGAAGTGCCGGTGCTGATCGTGCGTCATGGCGCGCCTGAACCTGTTGCCGCCTGGGGACCGGCGGTTAAAACCTTCACGCATTTTGATCAACTAGCGGGATTGCTGGCCGCGATCCCCGTTTATCCAGAAAGAGAACTCCAGTCATGACCATCAAAGTCGCCATCAACGGCTATGGCCGCATCGGCCGCAATATTCTGCGTGCGCATTACGAGAGCAACAAGCGCCACGATATCGACATCGTCGCTATCAACGATCTCGGCGATCCGCAAACCAATGCCCACCTCACCCGCTATGACACTGCGCATGGCCGTTTCCCCGGCGAGGTGCGGGTCGATGGCGGCGACATGATCATCAACGGTGATCGCGTGCGGGTACTGGCGATGCGGGATCCGGCGCAGTTGCCGTGGGCCGAACTCGGCATCGATGTGGTGCTGGAATGTACCGGTCTGTTTACCACCAAGGAAAAAGCCTCGGCCCATCTGCGCGGCGGTGCCAAGAAGGTGATCATTTCCGCGCCGGGCGGCAAGGATGTTGACGCCACCATTGTCTATGGCGTCAATCACAAGGTGCTCAAGGCCAGCGATACGGTGATCTCGAATGCCTCGTGCACTACCAATTGCCTGGCGCCGCTGATCTTGCCTTTGCACCGACAGATCGGTGTCGTCAGCGGCTTGATGACCACGATTCACGCCTACACCAACGATCAGGTGCTGACCGATGTCATGCACGAAGACCTGCGGCGCGCGCGTTCCGCCACGATGAACATGATCCCGACCAAAACCGGTGCTGCTGCCGCCGTCGGCCTGGTTTTGCCGGAACTCGATGGCAAACTCGATGGTTACGCCATGCGGGTGCCGGTGATCAATGTTTCGATGGTCGATCTGAGTTTTATCGCGGCGCGCCCCACCAGTGTTGACGAAATCAACGCCATCATGCGCGATGCCGCCGACGGTGCACTCAAGGGTATTCTGGGCTATACCGAAGAACCTTTGGTCAGCGCCGATTTCAACCATAACCCGGCGTCCGGCAGCTACGACGCCTCGCTCACCAAAGTGTCCGGCAATCTGGTCAAGGTCGGCAGCTGGTACGACAACGAATGGGGTTTTTCCAATCGCATGCTGGATACCACCGTCGCCCTGATGGCGGCAACATGAGCGATACCTCGTTCCGCAAGTTCAGCGATCTGGACCCGGCGCAACTGGCCGGCAAGCGTATCTTCATCCGCGCCGACTTCAATGTGCCGCTCGACGCCGATGGCGCCATCAGCGACGATAGCCGGTTGCGTGCCGCATTGCCGGGCTTGCGGCTGGCACTGAATGCCGGCGCCCGCGTGATGGTGACGTCACATCTGGGCCGTCCCGCCGAAGGGGCGCCGGCCGCACGTGATTCGCTGGCGCCGGTAGCAGTGCGTCTGCAGCAATTGCTGGGGCAACCGGTGCGCCTGATCGACAACTGGCTGGCTACCGATATCGCGGTTGAGGCCGGCGAGCTGGTGTTGCTGGAAAACTGCCGCGCCAATCGCGGCGAAAAAGTCAATGATCCGGCCTTGGCCAAACGCATGGCCGCCTTGTGCGACATTTATGTCAACGACGCCTTCGGTACCGCGCACAGAGCGGAAGCCAGCACCGAAGGGATGGCGCATCACGTCAAACTGGCCTGTGCCGGACCGCTGATGAGTGCCGAGCTGGACGCGTTGGGTGCGGCGCTGGCCGATGCCCGGCGGCCACTGGTAGCGATTGTGGCCGGTTCCAAGGTATCGACCAAACTGACCATTCTCAATGCGCTGGCCGACAAGGTGGATCAACTGATTGTCGGCGGCGGCATTGCCAATACCTTTTTGCTGGCGCAAGGCCATGCCATCGGCAAGTCGCTGGCTGAGCCGGGACTGGTCGACGAAGCCAGCCGCATCATCACCAAGATGCAGGCACGCGGAGCAGCGGTGCCGTTGCCGACCGATGTGGTGTGCGCCAAGCGCTTTGCTGCGGATGCCGAGGCGGTCGTGAAATCCTGCGAGGCCGTGGCCGGGGATGACCTGATTCTCGATATCGGTCCCGACAGTGCACTGCAATTGGCACGGCTGTTGCAAAGCGCCGGTACCATCATCTGGAACGGCCCGGTCGGCGTCTTTGAATTTGATGCCTTTTCCGGCGGCACCCGGGTGCTGGCGCGTGCCATTGCCGAATCGCCGGCGTGGTCGATTGCCGGTGGCGGCGACACGGTGGCTGCCATCAACACCTTCGGCATTGCCGATCAGGTGAACTACATCTCGACCGCCGGCGGCGCGTTTCTGGAATTCCTCGAAGGCAAGCCATTGCCGGCGGTAGAAGCCTTGCGTGCCCACGCGCGTCGCCACTGATATTTATCCAAAAATTACGAAAAGGAGATTTCATGTCACTCGTTTCATTGCGCCAGTTGCTCGATCACGCGGCCGACCGCCAATACGGTTTGCCGGCATTCAATATCAATAATCTGGAACAGATCCTCGCGATCATGCAAGCCGCCGACGCCTGCGACAGCCCGGTGATTTTGCAAGCCTCCGCCGGCGCGCGCAAATATGCCGGTGAGGCATTTTTGCGCAAGATGGTGGAAGCGGCAGTGGAAGCCTATCCGCATATTCCGGTGTGCATGCACCAGGATCATGGCGGCAGTCCGGCGGTATGCCAGGCATCGATACGCTCGGGTTTTTCCAGCGTGATGATGGATGGCTCGCTGATGGCGGACATGAAAACCCCTTCTTCCTACGATTACAACGTCGGCACTACCCGCACCGTGGTCGATATGGCGCATTGCATCGGTGTCTCGGTCGAAGGTGAACTCGGCTGTCTGGGTTCGCTGGAATCAGGGCAGGCCGGGGAAGAAGACGGCTCCGGCGCTGCCGGCACGCTGTCGCATGCACAAATGCTGACCGATCCTGATCAGGCCGCCGATTTCGTGCAACGCACCGGCGTCGATGCACTGGCGATTGCGATTGGCACCAGCCACGGCGCCTACAAGTTCAGCCGCAAACCGACCGGCGACATTCTGGCGATTGATCGCATCAAAGCGATTCATGCCAGGATTCCAAATACCCATCTGGTGATGCATGGTTCTTCATCGGTGCCGCAGGAGTGGCTGGAGATCATCCGCGAACATGGTGGTGACATCAAGGAAACCTATGGCGTGCCGGTGGAGGAAATCCTGGAAGGCATCAAGCATGGCGTGCGCAAGGTCAATATCGACACCGATATCCGGCTGGCAATGACCGGCGCGATGCGACGCGGCATGGCACAGCACCGTTCGGAATTCGATCCGCGCCGGTTCTTCAAGGATGCTACGGCCGCCGCCCGGGAAATTTGCGAAGCACGTTTTCAGGCCTTCGGTGCCGCCGGCCAGGCCAGCGCCATCAAGGTCATGCCGCTCGAAAAAATGGCGCAGCGGTATGCAACAGGCGAACTGGCGGCCACCATCCAGTAAGCAGCGTGGTAGCGGACTAAGGTGCGGCGAGCGGTAGTTCGATCACGAATTCGGCGCCGCCGTCAGGATGGTTGCGGGCATACAGCTTGCCGCCATGTTGTTCGATGATGCCGTAGCTGATCGACAAACCAAGTCCGGTGCCTTTGCCGACCGGCTTGGTGGTGAAGAACGGATCGAACACGTGCGACAGATGGCCCGGTGCGATGCCGGGGCCATTGTCATGCAGCGTCAGCACTATCGTGTCGCTGCGCATCTCGCTGGCGATCCGTAAGGTCGGCGCGGGATTGCCGGCGGCAGCGGCGTCGCAGGCGTTCTGAATCAGGTTCATGATCACTTGCAGCAGTTTGCCGGCATTGCCCATGACCGTCAGCGGCGCCCCCGCTTTCCAGTGCACGCTGAAGTTCGGCGTCGCGCCTTTGCCAACCCAGTGGATGGCGCGCTCGATGACGCCATTCAGATCGAGTGCAATGCTTTCGTCGCGATCAACTGCCGAAAAGCGCTTGAGGCCATCGACAATGCCGGTGGTCCGGTGCGCGCCTTCGAGCGTGCCGTCGATCAGCGACGGCAAATCCTTGAGAATGTGATCGATGCGCAATTCCTTGCGCAGCGCCGCCAGATCTTGCGACTCACCGCTGTGCAAAGCATTGAGATACTGCGCCATGCGTTCGCTGTAGCGCTTGAGCGCATGCACGTTGCCGAGCACGAAGCTGATCGGATTGTTCAATTCATGCGCGACCCCGGCTACCAGACGACCGAGCGAGGCCAGTTTTTCCGAATGCAACAATTGCTGCTGGGTGCGTTTCAGGGTTTCGTGGGTGTCGCTGAGTTCGCGATAGGCGCGTCGCAATTCGCCGAGCGGACGACCGACGAAGACATAACCGGCGGCGCGGCCATCGCCGTCGCTGCGTTGGGTGCAGTTGACATCGACCGGCACCACGCCGTGTTGCGGATGACGCAGATTCAATTCCAGCACGGTGCTGGCGCTGTGTGCCGCCGCTTGTTCGAACACTTGGCGCAACAGCCCGATGCTGGCGTCGTCGGCCAGCAAATCGAAAATCGACATGCCGCGCAAGGCATCTTCATCAAGGCCGCTCAGTTTGCGCAAGGCAGTATTGGTTTCTTCGATGATGCCGGCGCGGTCGCAGGCTACCAGCACATCCGACATGGCCGACAATACGCTGAAAATGAATTGCTGCGAATTTTCCAGTTCGCGATTCTTTTCTTCCAGCGCGATTTCATCGTTGACCAACTGTGAATACACCTCATCCATTTTCTGGATCACGTCCAGCCACACGGCCTCATCGACGCCGCCCATCGGCGGTGTTTCGGGCAGGCTCGGACGGCCCGTGGCGGGTGTCGAATGGCGCGGCATCAGTGCACCGTGCAAACCATGCAAGGATCGAACGAGCGCACGATATGCTGGACTGCCACCGGCGTGTCTTCACCGGCCGGGGCGGCAGCGCCGACCAAGGCACTTTCCAGTGCGCCCGGCACGCCGCCGGCATCGCGCGGCGAGAAATTCCATGAGGTCGGCGCCACGATCTGATAATTGGCCAGCTTGCCATTGCGGATCGTAACCCAGTGGCCGAGGCTGCCGCGAGCGGCTTCCGTCAGGCCGACGCCGACCGCATCATCGGGCAGCGTGGCCGGAACGAAACAGGGTTCGTCCGGGCGCAATGCCTTGAGCCAGTTTTCCATGGCCGGCACTACCAGCGCCAATTCCAGCAAACGTGCCAGCACCCGCGTATAGACCGTGCCGCCGCAACGTTGCACGGCATCGCGGATCAGCGGATGACCATCGACCACTTGCCGTGCCAGGGCTCCGGTTTCGAGCACCCGGCCAGCCAGTCGCGGTGCCTTGTTCCAGGTATAGGCGGCCGGTTTGTCGATATCCGGCAGCGTCATGCCGACCGCCGGATGGCGTGCACCGCCGGCGTCCGACAGCCAGGTGTGGGTGGCGTCTTCGGTAATCGTGGCCGGATCGAGCGTGTGAAGTGCGGCGCTGCCGGCAGCGCCGGTGGCATCCCACAGGCCGCGTGCAAACAAGGTATCGCCGTTGGCGCCGGGATAAGAACCGTTGGCCATGTACAAGCCGGGCCCGGGTCCCATGGCGTCCAGTCCGGTTTGCCACGCCAGTGTCAGGAACAAGCGCAAGTCACCGTCATCGCTGGCTGCCGCGGCGTGCCATGCCTGCAGTTCGGCCTCGCTGTCGATGGCGGCAATCGCTTCGAGCGGCGCCGCGAACAGGGTTTGTTCGAGAAAGGCGCGGAATTCACGAATGCGTCCCAGCAGGCGAATGCGTTCGGCGGCTTCAATCGCGCGCGATGAGCCGCCCGGCAACACCGATTGCGTATGCGGCCATTTGCCGCCCAGCGTGCCGAGCAGCGTAAACCAGCGTTGCCGCGCTGCCAGCGCCAGTCGCGCATGCTGGCCTTGCTGTGCCGCAAAGCGTTCTCGTACAACCGCATGCCAGGCATGCCCGGCGTAATGATCGCGGGCAAAATCGGGCATGAAAAACAAATAGAAATGGGTCAGATGGTCGGCCAGATTTTCCGTCGCCAGCATCAGGTTGGTCACCAGCAAGCCATTGTGCGGCGGTATCACGCCCATGGCATCGGCCAGCGCGCGCGACGCCGCCACCGACTGCGATACCGAACAAATGCCGCAAATGCGTGGTACATAGATCAGGGCGTCAAGGGCCGGCTTGTTCAGCAGAATCTGTTCGAAACCGCGATACATGGTCGAGTTGACCTGGGCGCTCTTGACCACGCCATCGGCGATATCGAGATGGACTTCCAGATCGCCTTCGACGCGATTGAAGGGACCGACGATCAGACGGGACATGGCAGTGTTGCTCCGGGGATATTCATTTGCCGCGCCGCTTGCGGATCATCGGTACCTGCACCAGATGATCGGCGGTGGCGTTGTCGCGCACCCGTTTCGGGGTTGCCGATTTGGATAAGGATGCCAGCGCCACGAACCAGGCTTTCGGCATATCGGTCGGCAAGCCGATCGGAATGCCGGCAATCTTGGGGGTTTGATGGAAGGAATGTCCCGGCTCTTCAAAACCGGGCTCGGTGCAACTGATGCAGGCATAGCCGCCACGGGTGCAGGAGCCGTCGCCATTCCATAGCCGGGTATTGCAATCGGCATGCACTTGCGTACCTTTGCAGCCCATGTGCTCCATCATGCAGCCAAGGTCGGAAGGCTTTTCCGCGCTGGCCTTGAATTCATAGAACTCATTGCGGGTGCAGCCGTGATGCACCAGATGATCGGCATAGGAACGCGGGCGGCCGAGGGCATCCATCTGGCCGGCGTCAAACAGGCCGGCGGCCAGCGCCATCAGGGTTTCCATGACCCAATTGGGATGGGTCGGGCAACCGGCGACGTTGATCACCGGCAAGCCGCTGCGGGCGCGATACGCGGCGCCGAGCAAACCGCCAATGCGTTCGCCTTCATATTGCAAACCGCAGGCATCGGTGGGATTGCTGCCGGCGGCGGTGATGCCGCCAAACGCGGCGCAGGTGCCGATTGCCACGGTGTATTCAGCCACTGCCGCCAGTTCCTGTACCCAGTGTGTCATCGGCTTGCCGCTGCCGGCCAGCATGTGGAAACGGCCGCTCCCGTGCGGGCCGCGCAGCATCGAACCTTCGACGCACAAGGCATGCAAGGGGATCTCGCCGGCGGCGCAGGCTTGCAGGATGCGCAAGGCTTCGCTGCCGGTTTCCAGGGAGAGTGACGGGTGCCACAGGAGATTGATGCCGGCATCGTTGAGGGTGCCGAAGAAATCGGGCGTATCGGCGCACAGCAGCGACATGGTGCAGCCGCCGCAGCCGCCCGATTGCAGCCACAATACGTTGAAGCCTTTAGCGGCATCGATGGCCATTATTTCTTCTCCAGTCCCAGACGTTGCATTTTGCTGCGCAAACCGACCCGCGACAAACCGAGCTCGCGCGCCACGTGCGTCTTGTTCCAGCGCAGTCGCAACAGCGTCTCTTTCAGGATTGCGGTTTCAATTGCTTCCAGCCGTTCCTGCAAGGTACCACTTTGCGGCAGACGCAGGCCACTACTGTCTTGCATATGTGCAGTGCTGCCGGATTGCCCTTGCAGGACCCGGCTCGAAAATGCCTGGGCGTCGAGCGGCCGTTGGTCGCCTGGGCCGAGCGCCAATGCGCGGTAGATTTCATTGCGCAGTTCACGGATATTGCCGGGCCACGGGTAGGTGATCAGGCTGGCCATGGCATCGGCGGCGAAGCCTTTGGCCGGTACTCCGAGTTCGCGGGTGGCATGCTCCAGAATCGCCTCGGCAATCGGCACGATGTCACCGGGACGTTCGCGCAACGGCGGCATGGTCAGGGTAATTCCGGCCAGCCGGTAATACAAGTCCTTGCGGAAGCGGCCTTCGCGCACTTCCTGTTCGAGGTCGCGATGGGTAGCGGCGATCACCCGCACATTGATCGGGATCGGCCGCGTAGCGCCGACCGGTCGCACTTCGCCTTCTTGCAAGACACGCAACAATTTGACCTGGAATGCCGGCGAGGTATCGCCGATTTCATCCAGAAATACGGTGCCGCCGTCGGCGCGCTGGAAAATCCCGACGTGGTCTTCATAGGCGCCGGTAAACGAGCCGCGCTTGTGGCCGAACAATTCCGATTCCAGCAGACTGTCGGAAATGGCGCCGCAGTTTTCCATCACGAATACGCGTTCGGCGCGGCCGCTGGCATAGTGCATGGCGCGCGCCAGCAATTCCTTGCCGCTGCCGGATTCACCCAGCACCAGCACCGACAAATCGTAGCGTGCGGCGCGTGCCGCCAGTTCGCAAATGCCGTCCATCGGGCTGTCGGCGGCGCGAATGATGCGGTCGAAATCGAAGGTGGCTTTGACGCGTTGCTGCTTGTCAGCCTTGCGCACCCGCAACACCGAAGTGCTGGTGCGCAACTCGACATCCAGCCGGTGCATGTCTTGTTGCAGACGACGCGCCTCGACCGCGCCGCGCACGCATGCCAGCAGATGATCAGGCATCCACGGTTTGAGCAGGTATTGATAGATGCCGGCGTTGTTGATGCCGGCGATGATGTCTTCCGAATCGGTATAGCCGGAGATGATGATGCGCACCACATCCGGCCAGCGCTCGCGCACTTCTTTCAGGAATTCGACGCCGGTGGTGCCGGGCATGCGCTGGTCGCACAGGATCACGGCCGGTTCGTGGCGCTCCATCAGCAGGCGCGCCTCATCGGCGGAACCGGCGGTCAGGATCTGGAAGTCTTCTTCCAGCGTGCGGCGAATCGCATCCTGTGAACCGGTCTCGTCGTCCACCACCAGCACTGCCGGCAAATCGCTGCTGTCAAAAGTGTCCATGAAGAAGGTCGGCTGTTCCTGATTTTTCTGAAAACATCGTTACCCAACGGGTGCGGGCGAATCGGTGCGTCATGATAACGCGGAGCACCTGCTGCCGTCTCGCCGCCATCAACAGATGCGCGGCAATTGTTCGCCCGACAACCAGTCCACGATGCGCCGGCCGCCGAAGCGGGTGCGCATTTGCACAAAGCCATGCGGATCTTCGGTGACGTTGCCGATCAGCGCGGTCCTGGCGCCGAGCGGATGAGCGCGCATCGCCGCCAGCAAGGCGGCGGCATCGGCTGGCGGGCAAATCGCCACCAGCTTGCCTTCGTTGGCGACATACAGCGGGTCCAGTCCGAGAAATTCGCAGGCCGCATCCACTTGCGGCGCTACCGGAATCGCAGCTTCGTCCAGCATCATGCCGACGCCCGATTGGCGGGCGATTTCATTGAGCGTGGTGGCCAGGCCGCCGCGGGTCGGATCACGCAGCACGCGCACGCGCGGCATGGCGGCCAGCATGTGATCTACCAGACCGTTGAGGGCGGCAGTGTCGGAACGGATTTCGGTATCGAACGACAGCGATTCGCGTTTCGACATGATCGCCACACCGTGATCGCCGATGGTGCCGGACACCAGAATCGCATCGCCGGGACGGGCTGCGGCACCATCGATCGTGATGCCGGGCGGCACCACGCCGACGCCGGTGGTGGTGATGAATACACCATCGCCTTTGCCGCGTTCCACTACCTTGGTATCGCCGGTGACAATCGCCACCCCTGCTTCCCGTGCTGCTGCGGCCATGGAATCAACGATGCGTTTCAGGTCAGCCAGCGGGAAACCTTCTTCCAGAATGAAACTGGCCGCAAGATACAAGGGTTTGGCGCCGGACATGGCAATATCGTTGACGGTGCCGTGCACCGACAGGCAGCCGATATTGCCGCCGGGGAAAAACAGCGGCGACACCACGTGGGCATCGGTCGCCATTACCATGCGCCCGGCCGGCGCGGCAAAGCCGGCCTGATCATTGCCCTGACGCAGCCATTCGTTATCGAAAGCGGTGACGAACAGTTCTTCAATCAATTGCGCCGAAGCACGACCGCCGGCACCGTGGCCCATATCGATGCGACCGTTCTTGAAATCCAGTGCGCGGATGTAATTCTTTTTGACGACGCCGCTCATGCTGCCACCACCGGTACATCTTTGAAGCGGCCATAGGAATAATGCGCAGCACAGGCGCCTTCGCTCGACACCATGCAAGAACCCATCGGATTCTCCGGAGTGCAGACGGTGCCGAAAATCTTGCAGTCGCTCGGCGTCTTGACGCCACGCAGAATGGCGCCGCAGTCGCAGGCCTTGTTATCCGCTACCGCGCGATAGGCCAGGTCATAACGGCGTTCGGCATCGAACGCGGCAAATGCCGGCCGGATTTTCAGCGCGCTCAACGGCACTTCACCGAGACCGCGCCATTCAAAGCTGTCACGCACTTCCAGTACTTCATCCATCATCGCCTGTGCGGTCAGATTGCCATGCGCACTGACGGCGCGCGTGAATTCATTTTCGACTTCGGTACGGCCTTCATTGACCTGACGCACCAGCATCAGGATCGCCTGCATCACGTCAAGCGGTTCGAAGCCGGCGATCACCACCGGTTTGCGGTATTGCTCGGCAAACTGCACATACGGATCGGAGCCGATCACGATGCTGACGTGGGCCGGACCGATGAAGCCGTCAATCGGCACCGTGCCGTACTGACGCACTTCGGGTGATTCCAGAATATGGGTGATGGCGGACGGCGTCAGGACGTGACAGCACAACACGCTGAAGTTGCTCAACTGACGCGCCGCTGCTTCGCGGATCGCCAGCGCCGTCGGCGGCGTGGTGGTTTCAAAGCCGATGGCGAAGAACACCACTTCCCGTTCCGGATTGTCATGCGCGATGCGCAAGGCGTCGCTGGCCGAATACACCATGCGGATATCGGCGCCGCGCGCCTTGGCCCTGATCATCGACATGCCGCCCGAGGCCGGTACCCGCATGGTGTCGCCGTAGGTGCAAATGATGACATTGCGTTCCAGCGCCAGATGCAGCGCCAGATCGATACGGCCGATGGGCAGCACGCAGACCGGACAGCCGGGACCGTGAATCATGCGCACGTTGGCCGGTAACAATTCACTGACGCCGTAGCGCGAAATTGCATGGGTGTGGCCGCCGCAAAATTCCATGAAACTGTAGCGCTGCGCCGGCAATACTTCGGCGGCAATGCGGTCGGCGATTTTGCGGGCGATATCGCCATCGCGGAATTCGTCGATGTATTTCATGATGCCAGCCCTCCGGCGTTGGGCAGATTGCCGGCGGCGAGCAAGGCCAGGTTTTCGGTTACTGCCAGCTCGCCGAACATGGCCAGCGTGCGCCGGGCTTCTTCCGGATCCAGTTTGCCAATCGCGTAACCGACGTGCAGGATGACGTAATCACCGACCGCCACCGCATCGAGCAAGGCAGTCGAGATCTGTTTGCGGACGCCGCCAAGATCGATGATGGCTTGTTGTTCTGGCAGTATTTCCACTATCTCTACCGGGATGGCTAGACACATGATGTGACCTCGCTTTCGTTGTAATGGAGCGCCATCAGTTGTTCGCGTGCGACCCAGGCCTGACCGAGTGCCAGACCGGCATCGCCGCAAGAAACGCTGCGCGGCAGCAGCACGCGCAAGCCGCGTTGTTGCAGTTGTGCAATCAAGCGGCTGCTGACAATCTGATTGAAAAAGCAGCCGCCGCCGAGGGCGACGGTGCGGGTATCGTTGCGAATCGCTGCCGCCGCAGTCCATTGCGTCAGGGCGTCGACCAGTTCCAGATGAAACAGTGCGGCGCCTTGCGCCACGGCATGCGGATCGCCGTCGCGGCTACGATCAGCCAGTGCCAGCAACAGTGTCAGCAAGGGGCGCAAATCGAGCGTACCGTCGGCACCGATGTCAAATGCATTGCGTGCCGGCGGTGCCGCATGCTGATGCAGCCAGGTTTGCGCCAGTCGCTCAAGGGCAATTGCCGCTTCCGCTTCGACACTTTGCCGCACGCTGATGCCGAGTACGCCGGCGGCGGCATCGAACCAGCGGCCAGCGCCAGTGGTGGACGGGCAATTGAGATTGCGTTCCAGCATGACTTGTACGGTTTGGGCTGCCGCCGCGCCGGCACTGGCGGCAAAGCGTGGCGCAATTTCAGCCTGACGTCCAAGCGCATGCAAGACCGCTGCGGCCATGCGCCATGGCTCGCGCGCTGCGGTGTCGCCGCCGGCCAGGGCCAAGGGTTGCAGATGACCGAGACGCTGCCAGTCGGCACCGTCCAGCCACAACAGTTCGCCGCCCCAGGCCGCGCCATCCAGACCCAGACCGACGCCGTCGAGCGCCAGCCCCACTACCGGTCCGGCCACGCCGAATTCGGCCATGACCGCACCGATATGCGCATGGTGATGCTGTACGGCGATGGCGGGAACATCCAGTTGCGCGGCCACCGTCTGCGCCAGCCGGGTACTGAAAAAATCCGGATGCAAGTCATGCGCGATGGCGCTGATCTCGGGTCCATATCGTGTGATCAACTGATTGACTGAGGCTTCCAGCGCCAGGCAGTTATCGGCCTCGCCGAGGTCGCCATGTACCTGACTCCAGATGACCTGATCGCCGCGCAACAGGCAGGCGCGGTTCTTGAGCCAGGCGCCGCAAGCCAGTACCGTCGGTCGCACCAACGATGTCGCCGGCGCATCGCCAGCCGCCGCCGGCAGTTGTTGCGAGGTCATGCCGGCCCCGCTCCGGCTTGCGTCTTGAGCGCCTGCAATTCCGCTTCCAGCGCTGCAATGCGGGCGTCCAGCGGTTTCGGTTGCGGGGCCACCGGAGCGACCCGGAAGCGGCGCCGGGCGCTGGCGATCCAGTCCAGCCAGGCTTCCATGCCGGCCCCGCTGGTGGCGGACAGTTGCAGCACTTCAATGCGCGGGTTGACGCGACGCGCAAAGGCGATACAGCGTTCGACATCGAATTGCAGATACGGCAGCAAGTCGGTCTTGTTGAGAATCATCAGGTCGGCGGCGGCAAACATGTCCGGATATTTGAGTGGCTTGTCTTCGCCTTCCGTCACCGACAGGATCGCCACCTTGGCCGCTTCGCCCAGATCCCACATGGCCGGACACACCAGGTTGCCGACGTTTTCGATGAACAGTACGCCGCCGTCGTTTTCGCCGTGGGCATCGGCATGACTGTGCAACGGCAGGCGCGAGAAGGCATCGCCCACCATTTGCGCGTCCAGATGGCAACCCTTGCCGGTATTGACCTGAATTGCCGGTGCGCCGCTGGCGCGAATGCGGTCGGCATCATTGCTGGTTTGCTGATCGCCTTCGATCACCGCCACCGGCATGCCATCGGCGCGCGCGCGCAAGGCGGCGATGGTGGCGCATAACAAGGTGGTCTTGCCGGAGCCGGGACTCGATACCAGATTGAGCGCGAGAATGCCGTGACCTGAAAAGTGCCCCCGGTTATGCGCAGCCAGCCGTTTGTTTTCGCCGAGGACATCCTGTTCGAGACGGATCGCGCGGGCCTGAGTCATGCCGGGTACCGACACCTTGGCCTGACCGGCACCGTAGTGCAGATCGCCGGTGGCCGGATCAACGGTGACATGGGTGTGTTCATGGCCGTGGGGATGAGCATGTTCGTGAGCATGCGGATGCGCGTGCCCTTGCAGATGAGAATGCGGATGCACGCGGGTATAGGCGAAACCGCTGTCGTTCGGGGCCGCTTGCTTGGTATCGGCACAGCCGCAGACTACACACATGTTGTTCTCCTGAAATTACTGTTGTCTGGTTTAGTCATCTTCCACCACCATATCGATGACTTTCAGTTCGGTGCCGCCGGTGGCTTGTATCTGATAGGCACCGCAATGCGGGCAGGCAATGCCGTGTTCCGGCATCTCGACCGTGACGCTGCAGCGCATGCACCAGCCTTGTCCCGGCGGCGTGTCGATCTCGATGCGGGCGTGTTGCAGGCAGGTATCGGGCGTCATCGCTTCCAGTGCGAAGCGCAGCGCGCGGACTTCGACGCCGGACAAGGCGCCGGCTTCCAGCCGCAGCAGGCTGATGCGGCTGAAGCGCTCGCGCCGCGCCGCATCTTCCACGATTTTCAGGATCCCGCCTGCCAGACTGACTTCATGCATGTTCAAACTCGATTCGATAATCCACACAAGGATCAAACGCCGCCGCCAGAATCGCGACCTGACGTCCGATATGCTGGCGGCTGACGGTGCTGCGCGGTGCCGGCATGTCCGCCAGCGCGCGGGCCACGATGCCGCGCGGATGAAAATTCCATTCGGTCGGGGCCACGATCCGGTAATCGGCAACTTGCGCCATATCACTGTCGGCTGCCGGTGCCAGCCGTACCAGATGAATCAGCAAGCCACGCGCCATTTCACTCCAGGCCAGCGCCCGCCCCGGCCCTAACGTCATGGCGCCGATTGCCAGCGGTGGCGTGGCGCCCGGCGTCGCAGCCGGCACACTCAGGCGCACCAGCTCGGCAATCCGTGCTCCCAGCCGCAACCACGCATTGGCGACCGGACCGGCCTCGTCGTGCTGCGCCGCTAATCGGGTCCAGACGCCAGTTTCGCACATCATGCCGGCTTGCGACGGCAGACTGCCAAACTCTTCGTCAGCGGCCATGGCGTTTGCCAATGTGCGCAGGCAATCAGGCTGGCGATGCGGCAGCAGTGTCGGTCCGGCAGCCTGCAATGCGCAGGCATCGGCATCCACCGCCGCCAGCAGGCTGGCCGGCATGGTGTTGGCGCGTGTCGTCCATTGCCGCATGCAGTGTTCCGGATCGGCATCCCATTGCGCCAGCCACGGCGCAGCAGCCTCACCGAGCAGATGGGTTTCGAGCCAGCCTTGCAACGCCGGCGGTATTTTATCGGCGCCGACGCCATAGCGAAACAGCGGGCATTCACTCAATACGGCGGCGAGATTGGCCGGTACCTGGCCGGTGATCAGGCGCGGCCAGTCCATCCAGATGCGGCGCACGTGTTCGCGTGCGGTTTCGACGATGAAGCCGTTCAGCTCATGCGCGGTCGGCCGGGTGCGCAAGCCGTGGGCGGCATCGATGGCGAGCCGCGCCGTCAAGCCATGCGCGCGTCCGCACAGCGCATACAGGCGCGATAATTGTTGCGGCGCATCGGCGGCTGGCCGGCCGCGCAGCAGCCGTTGTGCCAGTGCCGTGCGATTGCTGGCGATGGTCGGCAAAGCCCGACCGGGACGAAATACCAGTTGGCCGCCGAGGGCAGTGCCGGCATGACTCATACGGTCTCCCGCGGCCGACCGAACAGGAAGGCCCGCCGCCCATGCAGCGGTGCCGCTGGCTTTGGCTTGGGCGCGGTGCGCAACAATTTCAGCGCTTGCTGCGCGGTCTCGCGCGCGGCCGCCTGATCGGCAAATTCGAACATCGGTGAAAACAAGGAACACATTTCATACGCGCCGAAGCCGGGTTCATGGGCGCCGATGAATTCGAAATCGGTAACGCCCAGCCGTCGCACCACGGTTTGTCCGACCGGCAACGGTGCTTGTTCCTGCAATGGCAGCCACACCAGATTCATGAACCATGGCGTGAGCAGGATGCCGAGTGCGGCACTCTCATCAGCGTCGGCCACGATGTCAAACGCCACGGCTTCCACGCTCAATCCCGGATGCAGCACCGGCACGCCTTGCATGCGGGTGGCGCCGACCACACGAAAGGCGGCGACCAGCGAGGCGGTTTTCTGGTTCAGCGTGGCAACCGGCAATGGCAGAGCAGCAGACATTATTCTTCCACCGGCAAGATCATGAATTGCTCGGCGGCGCCATCGCAGTCGGGGCAGCGCCAGTGCGACGGCAGTTCGGCAAACGGCGTGCCGGGCGCAATCTGCCAGACCGGATCGCCCAGTGCGGGGTCATAGACCCACCAGCAGATTTTGCATTCCAGCCGCGTGGCGGGTGCCAGTTTGCTGATGTCGCCCAGATAGCTGCCTTCGAAATGGGCACTCATGCGCCCTCCACCCATTCCAGTACTTCCCGCAAACGCTCGCAGGAATCGGCCAGATCCTCACGGGCGGCACAGGCCACTTCGGGAATGTCGGTGATTTCGACCGTGTTCAGCAAGATGGTGTCGGACGAGTTGTAATACACCACGCGCCAGCAATTGGGCACCAGCGTACTCAGGATGCGGCAGTTGCCATAGCCGCGCGACAACATCAGCACCGCTCCGCCGGCCAGCCGTTGTTCCAGAAAGGCGACGTCTTCGACCGACAAGGGCAACAGTGTCAGATTCACCACATGGGCCGGCATGCCGGGTTTCCATTTGCCGATCTGTTCGTTGAGTTCGGCGATGATCGAGGGCGCATTCATGACGCCATCGGGCAGCGTTGCCGGCACCATGATCGGCGCCCCCGGCTTCATGCTGGCGCCATCGCGGGCGGCACTGATCAGCACCGGCGGCACCGGGCCGATATCGACGCGGTCGGACACGATCTGTTCGCCATCGCTGACCACGGTGCGCCAGACGCCGGCAAAAATCGCTTCCTGAATCCGGATCGAATAAATCCCTTCGGCGCGGGCGCTGACTTCGCCCTCGCCCAGCACCTGATTGACCAGTTGCAGATTGGCGCTGTCCAGTTGCGATAAATCGACAGCCGCTGCGCTGGCGCCGGTGGCGGCGATGGTCAGTGCATCCAGTATTGCGTGCAGCGCCAGATGGGCCTGCTTGAGCGAGGCCACTTCTTCCGGTTCGGGCAGGATCGGCGAGGCGTAAGTTTGCATGCCTTGTGGCATGACCATGTAATCCAGTTCAAGTTCTTCGGTCTGGCTGCCGGGACCGATGCTGACGACCGGGATCGGAAAGGCGTTCATCCGTGTTTCTCCTCAGAATAAAGCGATGTTGCCGGGTAAGGCACGTGGCAAAAACATGTGGCAAAAATAGTGCGTGGTCAACTGCAACTGCTGCTGTTGACGGCCACCAGCGGGATGCCGATACCGGGCACGCGCGATACCGGAGCAGTCAGCGCCAGACCGACGGCACGGACATAGTCGTCCCAGTCCAGCATGCCGGTCACGGTGGTCACATACTGGCCGTCGCGCAGGAATACCAGCGATGGCCGTTTGGTGGCACCGTAGCGGCGTGCCAGTGCATCTTCCGCTTCACGCACGGCAACCGCAACGCGGAAGCCGTCGGCGAATTGCTTTTGCAGCTCCGGCAAGACCACCGCGACATCCAGGCATTCCGGAAAACGCACGGGATCGCCGGCGATGAACAGCACGCAGTCGCCGGCCTGTTCCAGAAATGCGTTGCCGCTGGTGTCATCGACCCAGCAGGCATCGAAGTTATCGACCAGCCGTTGCATCAGCGGTGGTGTCGACGGCACGGTATGCGGCGCCGGGGTTTGCAACATGGAAGCTTCGTGGCTCATGGCGGGCTTTCATTCAAAGGTGTGGACTGGCCTGACAGGCTGGCGCTCAGTTCGGCGGTGCTCATGCTGGACGGCAAGACAAAGTCGGCCACGGCATTGCTGCCGTGGCCGCCGAGCGCTTGTTGCAGCATGTCGAGCACCTCGTTGATTTCAGCGGCACGTCCCGCATCGATGCGTTCGCGGGCATCGTCGAGAAACGTCAACAGCCAGTCGCCCGGTTGGCAGGGACCGACCAGCAAAGTGGAAATGCGGCGTTGCTCGCCCCGGCCCCGGCACAATACATAACCGGTTTCGACGCGCTCTACCTGCATCGGAATGCCTATGCACATGCCGGCTCCGCAGCGGGTGGCATGAAGCGCTCGTCGCCGGTGCGGCAGGCCAGTTCTTCCGGCGGCCGTTCCGCTTCGTAGCGCGCCATTGCCAGATGCGGCAAGGTGATCGCTTCCTCATCGGTCAGCGGCGTGGTGCGTGGCCGCGGTGCGGCATCCCAGGCTTGCAGAAATTCCAGCGCATGGCGCAGCGCCGGTTCCATCGCCTGGCGCACCAGCGGTCGCAGGCTGCCGCCGTAGTCTTCGATTTCTTCCGGCTGACAACCGATCAACACCACTTGTTGCGGATAACGGCCGGTCAGTTGCGCCAGCGACAGCACTTCCTGAAAACCGGTCTGATGCAGGCTCATTTTCCTGGCGCCGAGAAATTTCGGCACCTCGTCATTCAATACCAGCTTCATGGTGCCGGGCGCGAGACCATAATCGATGGCATCGAAAATCAGCAAGCGGTCTGCTGCCTGCACATGCTGAATCAGATACAAGCCTTGCGTGCCGCCATCGATCAGTTGCACATTGGGCGCGAACTCGTAGCGTTGTTGCAACAACTCGGCACAGCGCACGCCGAAACCTTCGTCGGCCCACAACACATTGCCGATGCCGAGTACCACGATGGCCGGCGCGGCCGGCAAATCAGATTGATGCATGACTGCTCATCCTTTAAAAGTGCGGTGACCGGAAATCATGGTGCTGACCACGCTGGTGCGACCCATGATGTCTTCGCGGATCGCGGCATACACATGCAGGATGATGAACACGATGATCACCCACATGCCGACGTGGTGCCAGGTATGTACATCCTGCGATTGCCCCATCAGCGGAATCACCCAGCCGAACAGATGATCGGCCCAGGAACCGCGCTGCAAGCCTTCGCCATACATGGCGAAGCCGGTCACGATCATGAACAGCGAGGCCAGCAGGAATACGAAGAACATCGCAAAGCGCGCCAGCGGATTGTGCCCGACGTAACGATTGGGACGGGCCAGCACGAAGCCATACCATTTCATCATCGACCATACTTCGCGCCAGTACGCCGCCGTGAAGATCGGCACCCAGAACATCTCGCGCGCATGCGAGTTGCCGACGCAAGCCCAGTAGATCCGCCCCAGCATGCCGATGGCAAACACATAGGCGGCGGCAAAATGGGCGAAGCGGATATAGCCCATCAGGTAATTGGCGCTGGCTTCGCCGGGCTGGGTCGGCAGCGGACTGCCGATGAAATAGCCGGTCACCGCCAGGATCACGATCGACAAGGCATTGATCCAGTGCCAGATCCGCACCGGCGCTTCATACACGTAGACTGATTTGACTGCTCCCGCCTGTGCGACGGCATCTTCATCCTGACCGGTACTTGCCGGTGCGGTGTTTTGCTGTGTCATGTTGTCTCCTGTTGATTCCTGACGGCGTGGCTGCCGCGCTTAACGTACCGTTACCGTGGTCAGTTCCTGGCCGTCCGGGCTCATGACGTGAGTGGAACATGCCATGCACGGATCGAACGAATGCAGTGTGCGCAGGATTTCCACCGGCTGATCGGGATTGGCCATCGGCGTATTCATCAGTGATGCTTCGAACGCGCCGATCTGCCCCTGACTGTCACGCGGGCCGGCATTCCAGGTACTCGGGACCACGCACTGATAGTTTTCGATCTTGCCATCTTTGATCTTGATCCAGTGTCCGAGCGCGCCGCGCGGTGCCGCCACCAGACCGACGCCCTGGGCTTCCTTGGGCCAGGTGGACGGGTCCCATTTTTCGACATTGGCGGTGGAAGAATCGCCGGCCTTGATGTTGGCCATCATTTCATTGAAGTCATCGCGCATCATCTCGGCGCAGTTGAGTGATTCCAGCGCCCGCGCCAGCGTGCGGCCGATGGTGGTCGGCAACAATTGCTTGGCGGTGTAATCGGTTTGCTTCATGCCGAGCATCTTGGGAATGTCGACATTGACGGCACGGGCCGATTCCAGAATCTGATTCTTGATGTAAGCCGCGCCGGTATGGTTGGGATTTTTCAGGGCGTGGGCATAGCCGAGAATGTAGCGCGACAATGGACCGACTTCCATCGCATGACCGCGCCAGCGTGGTGACTTGACCCAGGAATACTTGGCCGATTCATCGATCTGTTCAATCGCGGTGCGGGTCCCCTTGGTCTTGGCGCCCAATACATAGTTCGGATCGGTAACGCCGTCCCACGGATGCAAGCCCTTGGTTTCATCGGCGTACTTGTACCAGGAGTGCGAGACGAATTCCTGCACCTGTACCGGATCGCGCGGATCGACCGGAAAGATTTCATCCCAGTTGCCGTTGAGAATGGCGCCGCCCGGCATCTGGTTGGTGCTGTCGTCGTAATTGACCTTGGGATAAGCGCCGTAGTCGATGACGTTGGTTGCCGCCAGTCCGCCGCCGTAGAGCCAGCCGGCGTCCTTGTAGATGGTGCCGATGGCCAGCACGTCAGGAATGTAGACGTTGCGGCAGAAATCGATGGCTTCTTCGATGCGGGCCTTGACGAAATTGAGACGCTCCATGTTGAGTGGCGCCCCGGCCGCGCCATTGCCATCCATGTTGATCGCACATGGCACGCCGCCGACCAGATAATTCGGATGCGGATTCTTGCCGCCGAAAATGGTGTGGATCTTGACCCATTCCTTTTGCAGATCGAGCGCTTCCAGATAATGCGCCAGTGCCATCAGATTGGCTTCGGGCGGCAGCTTGTAGGCAGCATTGCCCCAGTAACCATTCTTGAACGGTCCGAGCTGGCCGCTTTCGACAAACTTCTTGATGCGGTTTTGGATGTCGCGGAAATAGCCCGGCGACGACACCGGATGCGATGGCGATACCGATTGCTGCAATTCCGAGGTGCGCTTGGGATCGGCCTTGAGCGCGGAAATGATATCGACCCAGTCGAGCGCATGCAGGTGATAGAAGTGCACCACGTGGTCATGCACTTGCAGGGTCTTGGCCATGATCTCGCGGATCAGATGGGCGTTCTTGGGAATCCTGATATCGAGAGCGTCTTCCACCGCGCGTACCGAGGCCAGCGCGTGGCAACCGGTGCAGACGCCGCAGATGCGTTCGACGAAGGCCCAGGCGTCGCGCGGATCGCGGCCCTTCAATATCACTTCCAGACCGCGCCACATGGTGCCGGTCGAAACCGCGTTGCGGATCACATTGTTGGCGTCGAGATTGACTTCCACCCGCATGTGTCCTTCGATGCGGGTGACCGGATCGACCACGATGCGGCGGCCGCTGTCATTGAGTTGATAACCTTGGGTTTGATAAGTTGTCATGCTTTGTCCTGGTTGCGTACTCGTGCGTTGTCGCGATGGAGCGCGGGCACTTTTCGTATGTGCAATGAATTCCGGTGCAGTGTCAGTGGTCGGCGTCAGCCGGATCTTTTTTTCGGGTGGCGCGCTTGATGGCCGACGCTGCGGCATGCGCTACCGCTGCCGCACCGGTGACCGCCGCGACAGTGCCGCCGATCTGATCGGCATTGGCTTCGATGCCGAACTGATGAATGTCGGTCAGGCGGTTGTAGAACGAACCCTTGTCCCAGAAGCCGTCTTCGGAGCAGCCGATGCAACCGTGGCCGGACTGGATCGGGAAACTGGTGCCTTCATTCCAGCGTGTGGTGGAACAGGCGTTGTAGGTAGTCGGTCCTTTGCAGCCGACCTTGTACAGGCAATAACCCTTGCGCGCCGATTCATCATCCCAGGATTCGACGAACTGGCCGGCGTCGAAATGTGGACGGCGATAGCACTTGTCATGAATGCGCTGGCTGTAAAACATCTTGGGACGACCTTGGCGATCCAGTTCCGGAATCTTGTCGAAGGTCAGCATGTAAGTGATCACACCAGTCATGACTTCGGCAATCGGCGGACAGCCCGGGACCTTGATGATCGGCTTGTCGAGGATTACTTTATGAATCGGCGTGGCTTGTGTCGGATTCGGTTTGGCTGCCTGCACGCAACCCCACGAAGCACAGGAACCCCAGGAAATGATGGCCTTGGCATCCTTGGCGACATGACGCAATTGTTCAATGAAGGGCCGGCCGCCGATGATGCAGCTCATGCCATCCTGATTCAGCGGCGGATTGCCTTCCACTGCCAGAATGTAGTTGCCCTTGTACTTGGTCATGATTTCTTCGAGGATCGCTTCGGCCTGATGGCCGGCGGCCGACATCAGGGTGTCGTCGTAATCGAGCGAAATCATGGACAGCACCACATCCTTGGCCAGCGGATGGGCGGAACGGATGAACGATTCCGAACAGCAGGTGCATTCGAGGCCATGCAACCACAACACCGGGGTGCGCGGCTTGGTTTCCATGGCATGCGCAATTTGCGGCACGAAGGCCGGACCCAGACCCAGCGACGTTGCCGTCAGCGAGCAATACTTCAAAAAACTGCGACGCGAAATGCCCTGACGCCGCATGACCTCATAGAATGTTTCGATCATTGCAAATCTCCACCGGTATCCACCGTTTTAAATTGTCTGTGCTACTGCCGTCTCCCATGCTGCAACTGCACATGTGCTTGCCGTTACCCCTGTCATTCCGCAACTTCCATGCCACTGCAAATAATCAGGTCAAGCGCGTGGAAACCTGCCTTGCAGCATCGGATTGTTGTTGTCTTGGGGAATTTGTGCCGGGAGCGGCAGCAGGAAGCGAGCGATTTGGCAGGCGTGATGGAAACTAACTAACCAGTGGCCGTGTTGTTGCGTTGCAATAAAATAAACTGGTTTGGGTTGCCGCGCGGGCGATTGCGCGACGGCACGCCGAAAACCATGGCCGATGTGGCCGGCGAAGGACGACGCCGTCAGGCCGCCTGAGCCGCCAGCGGTTGCTGTCGCAAACGCGCTTCGCGCAACAAGGCTTGCGGCGGCTTCCCGAGCGTGCGCAAGAACGCCCGCCGCATGCGTTCTTCATCGCCGAAACCGGTTTGCATGGCGATATTCGAAATGGCGACGTGGCCGTCTTCAAGCAGTGCACGGGCTGCTTCCAGTCGCAGTTTCTCGATGGCTTTGGCGGGGGAATGTCCGGTTTGCAGTTGAAAGGCGCGGCTGAAATGGCGCGGACTCCAATGCACATGATTGGCCAGTTGCTCCACCGTCAGCGGTTCCCGCAAGTTTTCCTTGGCAAAATTGAGTGCATCGCGAATCCGGTCTGAGCCGGGCTCCAGTTCCGACATGGTGGCAAACTGCGACTGGCCGCCAGTGCGGCGATGATAGATCACCAGCTTGCGCGCGACTGCCTTGGCCAATTCGGGACCAAGGTCATCATCCACCAGCGCCAGCGCCAGGTCGATACAGGCCGTCATGCCGGCGGAAGTCCACAGCGCGCGGTCGTGAACGAAAATCTTGTCGTCATCGATCAGGATTTCCGGATGCCGGCGTTTCAATTCATGTGCATGGGCCCAGTGGGTGGTCACGCGATAACCGCCGAGCAAGCCGGCTTCGGCCAGAATGAAGGCGCCGGTGCAGATGCTGGCGATGCGCCGTGCACGTTGAGCGGCGCGTTGCAGGCAGACGATCAATTGCGGTTCGGAGGCGGTAATTTCAGTCGCGCCGGCCAGCAGTACGGTGTCATAGGAACGCGTGCTGAAAGCCTGGGTTTCGATCCTGACACCCGATGAACTCATGACCATGCCGCCGCTGTGCGATACCACTTCCAGCGCATACGGCGCAGGCTGCTGCATCAGATTGGCGATTTCGAACACCGTCAATGCTGCCAGATCCAGCATCTGAAAGCCGGGAAATACAACCAGTGCGACGCGCTTGCTCATGGGGTCCTCCAACGTTCTTGATCCAGTCATTGCGCATGATGGCATAAAAAGTGGGTTTAATGTCATTTGAGACTTTTGATGTTGCTCCCATAATGATTTCTCCAACCTCGGAATCTACCTACGGAGTACGCAATGACAAACACCACCACCAAGGGCACGGCCCTGATTACCGGCGCCTCGACCGGCATCGGCGCCATTTACGCAGACCGTCTGGCGCAGCGCGGACATGACCTGATTCTGGTGGCGCGCAATGCCGAACGACTGGCCGCAGTGGCCCGTCGCATCAGCGACAGCAGCGGGCGCAACGTCAAAGTGGTGCCGGCCGATCTCGGCAACCAGACCGAACTGGCGCAAGTGGAAAACATCTTGCGCACGGACGCCAGCATCACTGTGCTGGTCAACAACGCCGGCTTTGGCGCCGTCACGCCGTTGCTGAATTCGGATGTGGATCGCATGGAACAGATGATCGACGTCAACGTCACGGCGCTGACACGCCTGACATACGCGGCCGTGCCCGGCTTCGTTGCGCGCAATGGCGGTACGGTCATCAATATCGCCTCGGTGGTGGCGATCGGCCCGGAAATCCTGAATGGCGTGTACGGCGCCAGCAAGGCCTTCGTGCTGGCGCTGACGCAATCGCTGCAACATGAACTGGGCGACAAGGGTATTCGTATTCAGGCAGTATTGCCGGGCGCTACCGCAACCGAATTCTGGGATATCGCTGGCCTTGCGCATTCGAACTTGCGCGAGGGGTCGGTGATGAGCGCCGAAGATATGGTCGACGCCGCGCTGATTGGCTTTGACCAAGGCGAAGTGATCACCATCCCGCCATTGCAGGATGGTGACGAATGGAGCCGCCATGAAGCGACGCGTCGGGTGCTGGCGCAACGCCTGAGCCATGCCCGTCCGGGTGCGCGCTATCTGGCCTGAGTTTGTGATTGCGTGTAATCGACGTCTTCGGTGCGGCCTCGCGTATTTTCCCGCATATGGAAATATCTGTGAGGCCGAAGATACCGTGATGGCACGTATTTGACTTGCCGCGTTGATCCTGGAAAGTCTTGGCGCAAGTGTATTTGTGGCGCCGACCCTTGCGAATGCGCAATATCTTGGGTTATCGGTAAAATATCGGGAACATATCAATGGAAAAAATTGCTGGTTTTGGCAAAATGAAATCTCTTTAACCAAGCAACAGGAGTGAGTGATGGCTAACCATGATGCAGATATGCAGAACAAAAACAAAGGTACCCCGGGGACGAACAAGACCTATGACAAGAATCAAGGGAATCGCGGCAAGCAACTGGATCCGCAGCAACAGAAGAAATCTCCACCGGCAAAAATAAAACCATCAATCTGATCGGGCATCACGTCAGAGGCACAACGGACAGGACTACCTGCTTTACACATGGCTGAAAAAGAAGACAGTAAAAAGTATCGCTACACCAAGCAACTGATCAATATGGCCTTGCGTGATGGCTGGACGCAAAAGCAGATCGCAGATACCTGTCGTACGCAGCAATCGATGGTCAGTTCCTGGAAGAACGGTGCCGCTGCTGCCAAGGAAAGTCAGCTTAAGAAGTTACTGGAAATATACGGTCCCCGGCTGAATCGCAAGACATTCAGAATTTATCATCACGTGAGCGAGGATGAGCAAGGGCAGTTTCAAGTTCACATGATCAAGGTTGAAGGCGAATTGATATTCAGTTTTCCTTACGGTAACAAAGAGTTTTGCTCGCGATGCCGGACTGAATCATCTGAATCGTCGTATTGCTCCTGCCGCTCCGCTCCGAAAAAAATCTCGGCTACCAGGAAATTGCTGGTGCAGGCATTGGGCAAGGGGAATTTCTGTTTGATACAGCAGATACGTCTCCTGAATGATGCGTCTCAAATGGAATTTCCCGAAACCAATATTTTTGTGAGCAAGGTAGTGGGGCAATTCACAGTCGAGACATTGCTGGATTTTTTCAAATTGCCAACAGAGGAAATGAATCAGATTGAACACCTCATGTTGCTGGTGTTATTGAAGAAATCGCTGCTGGAACATGGCTACCCTGTCGCCGATGTTGAGGAACATATGGCTGCGTGGTAGTCTTGCGGTACCCACCAAACTGCGTTGCGGCCACGCCAAGGTCGTTCGCACAAGATCATTCGTGATCATCCGGTTTCTTCGGGTTTACCCAGCCTTGCGGATCAGCCTTTTGCTGCCGCGATGCCTTGCAAGAAACACTTCGGTAGTCAATCACCTGCTGGCGCGGTCAGCTAGGATGCGACGCAATCCGGTCGTGGCCGAAAAGTGCCTGACTTCATCAGGGAATGGGGCGGGCAGAGAGCCGGGCCACCTTGCATAAGGTCGCCCGGCTTTCACTTTTGCCGAAGCCGGTCGTCACCAGCGGTAGGTTGCCGTGGCAAATACCTTGCGCAAATCGCCATACCGGCAACTGCCGGCACTGCAATTACTGATGAACGTCTTGTTGGTCAGGTTGCGCAGGTTGAGCGCCAGGTTCCAGCGTTGCAGGTCATATTCGACCAAGGCATCGAACACGGTGTAGGCCGGTACCGGAATGCTGGCCGATTCGGCGTAGCCATGATTGGAGCCGATATAGCGCGCACCGGCGCCAAGCTTGAGGCCGAACGGAAAGCGATAGTCGGTCCACAGCGAGGCTTGATTGCGCGATACCGCCTGCATCTGCTTGCCGATGTCGGTCACCGTGCTGCTGGCAGTGACCTCGGCCTTGGGCGTGAAGGTATATGCGGCGACCACATTGATGCGTGGTGTCGGCTGGAAAGCGGCTTCCAGTTCGAGACCGCGCACCAGAATTTCACCGGTTTGCTTGGGCAGGAAGTCCGTGGTGTAAGTGATGTAGTTTTGCCGGCGCAGGTCGAAGATTGCCGCGCTGTATTTGTCCTTGCTTCCGCTTGGCTGGTAGCGCAGCCCGACTTCATATTGACGTCCGGTTTCCGGTTGCAGCGGATTGTTGGTGACCGGATCGATGGTGGCAGTCGGCGAGAAGGACTCGGCATAACTGACGTAGGGGGCCCAGCCGCTCGGATGCAGATACACCAGTCCGGCGCGTTTGGTGAACTTGTGTTCCGTGATGCGCGTGGTGGAACCGTCAATATTGCTGTCGACCTTGGTGGATGCGCGGTCGTAGCGTCCGCCCAGCGTTGCTACCCAGTCGCCCCATTTGATCTGGTCTTGCAGATAAAAACCGGTTTGCGTCAGTGTGGTGTAGCCATCAAACCATGGCGCATCGGTACTGACGCTGCTGCCGTACACCGGCGCGTAACCGTCGATGGGTGCCACCGTGCCGGAATTGTAGGTACTTTGGTAGTTGCGGGAATGCTGGTAATCGAGACCCAACAACATTGTATGTTGCGACGCGCCCAGGCCGAATCTGGCTTGTACCTGATTGTCGATGGTCAGCAAGCGGGCGTTTTCGACGCTGCCGAACGGGAAGCGGTTCAACAGCCGGAAATTGGCCGGGTCGCCCGGGTTGCCGGGATTGACGATGGCAAAGTCGCTTTGGTTATAGACCTGGCGGTAATCTACCGAGGTGTAGCCGTAGCGTGCATTCTGACGCACGGTCCAGGTATCGTTGAGGCGATGTTCAAACAGATAGCCGGCCATCCACTGATCTTGATTGAAATGATCGAAGCCCGGTTCGCCGACATAGGTTTTCGGTGAGAATTGCCCGTTGGGATTTGGCAGCAGCGTGCCGACTTCCGGAAAACTGCCGTAAGAACTGCCGTCGCGTACTTTCAGATAATGCGCCAGCACGGTTAGCGAGGTATCGTTCGATGGCCGCCAGGTCAGCGCCGGTGCCAGAAATACCCGGTCGTTCGGCAAGCCGCTGCCGGCCAGATTGGCTTCCCGTACCAGCCCGGTCAGCCGGTACAGCAGCTTGCCCTGTTCATCCAGCGGCCCGGAAAAATCGGCCGCGATCTGCCGGCGTGAATTGTCGCCGAACTGGACTTGCAGTTCGTGCAGCGGTTCTTCGGTTGGCCGCTTGCTCACGACGTTGATCATGCCGCCGGCACCGTTTTGTCCGTACAGTACCGAGGCCGGTCCGCGCAGCACTTCGATCCGTTCGGCGCCATAGCTCTCGGTTTGCCACACCGCCCAGCTGTTGTTGTTGCGCAGTTGCAGTCCGTCCAGATAATAACCGGGGGCCTGGGCGTCGAAGCCGCGCAGGATGGTCCAGTCAAAGCGCGAGTCGGCGCCCCATGGCGAGGTATTGATGCCGGGCGTATAGGCCAGCGCTTCCTTGAGGCGAGTGGCGCCGATGGCTTCGATGAAATCGGCGGTGACGACGGAAATCGATTGCGGTGTCTCGATGATGGCGGAGTCGGTTTTGGTGCCGGTAGCACTGCGGCGCGCGATGTAGCCTTTGACTTCGCCGCTGGCATTTTCCTGTTCGGCCTGGGCTTTGACGGTTACCGCCGGCAATGCTGCTGCATTTGCCGGCCCGGCGTCAGCGCTGGAACTTGCTGCCGGACGCAACGAATAAGCGCCGTTGGGGGCGCGCACCAGTTGCACGCCTTGCCCTCGCAACAATTCTTCGAAGCCTTCCCGTACGGTGTAGTCGCCGCTCAGGCCTGCGCTGGACTTGCCTTGAATCAAAGCGGCATCGACCGCCAGCTCAATGCCGGCGCTGCTGGCAAAACCGGTCAGGACCCGTTCCAGCGCACCGGCCGGAATGCGATATGAGCGTTTTGCTTCGGCGCTGCTCTGATCCGTGGTCTGGGCGCGGGCAGTGACAATCCATCCGGCCTGCATGCCGAGCGCCAGTGTCGTCAGTAATGCCGCTTTGGTAGCGGTCGCCATCGGATTCAGGCGCGCTGGGCGGTGACGGCGGGCCATGGTTGAGGCAGCGCTGGCATGCCGGGTTCGGGAAACTGTCATGACGGGTTCTTTCGGGTCGGATTGATGAGTGGCTCATCAGGTATTCCGAACCAGAAAGCGAAATCCTCAATGCGGATCGCAAAAAAATGGTAACTGGCTATTTCACCGCCGCGGATCTGGCCTTGAGCGTGACCCAGTAACGGGTGCGATAGAGCGCCTCGACCGGCAAGCCGATGGTGAGGTTGAGCAAGGCCCGGTCGGTATCGCGGACGGAAAAGACGCCGGTGGTGCGCCATTCGGCGATGGCCGGATCGCAGCGCAGCAGTCCGGAGCGGTAACGCCCCAGTTCTGCCAGAAAATCCGCCAGCCGCATGTTTTCTGCCACCAGCGTGCCGCCGGTCCAGGCCGCGCTGCTTTCGGTCGCAGCTACCTGCGGTTGCACCAGTGCGCTGGTAAAGCTGGTGCTGTGGCCGCTATCCATACGGACGCCATCGCCGCTGGCTTGATGGGGCCGGATCTGCACCGCGCCGGCGAATACCGCCACCTGCGATTGATCAGCATGTTGCCGCACTACGAAGCGGGTGCCGAGTGCTTCCACCGTGCCTTGCTGGCTTTGCACCAGAAATGGCCGGTGGCGGCTGGCCGGATCGGCAGCGGTCGTCACCAGAATTTCACCGCTGCGCAAGATCACGCGTCGTTGCTGATCGTCGAATCTGACATCGATGGCCGTGGCGGTATTGAGAACAACGCGGGTACCGTCGGCCAGCGTGATTTCGCGAATTTCACCGGTGCGGGTACTGTGATCGGAAACCGCAATCTGCCAGGTGGCAGAGTCGCGCACGGCATATGTGATGCCACCGGTGGCGGTGGCCAATCCGAGTAACAGCAGTGTGCGCCGCCGGCCGGTGAACGCATTGAGCGCCGGTTGCAGCAACGTGTGGCGCGCCACGGTATGCGGTACGCCGGACAGTTTGTCTTCCATCTGTTGCAGGCGCATCCATGCCCGTTCATGATCAGGATGGGCTGCACGCCATTGCTGGCAGGCGGCGCGCTCGGCATCGCTTGCCTCGCCCGACCACAAACGCGCCATCCATTCAGAGGCACGCCGGATGATGGCCGGATTGATGGCTGCGGGTTTGGTTTCCGCTGCACTGCCGGAACCGGGATGCCCGACCCGGTTATTCATACAAGGCCTGATAGCAGGCCAACAGCCCGGCAGCGACGTATTTCTCCACTGACGACACCGAGACGTGCAGGCGTCCGGCAATCTCGCGATAACTTAATCCATCCAGTTTGCACAGCAACAGCGCCATACGGGCTTTGGCCGGCAGGCCATGCAACATGGTATCGAGTTCGATCAAGGCTTCGATCACCAGAGCACGCGCTTCCTCCGACGGGACTTCTGGTGCCGGCATCAGGCTGATGGCATCGAGATAGGCCGCTTCAATCTGACGCCGGCGATACAGATCGATCACCAGGCCGTTGGCAATCTGCGTCAGATGACGGCGCGACTGATCCGGCAATGGCGTGTTACCGGACACCATGATGCGCACATAAGTATCGTGCGCGAGATCGGCGGCGTCGAATGCATTGCCCAGTTTTTTGCGCAGCCAGTCCCGCAACCAACCGTGATGGTCGCTGTACAAAGCTTCGAGGGGATCGAGAGGAGTTTCAGCCGCTGACATGGTGGAGGAGACCGCCGCTTGTCTTCAATATGAATGAGAATTGTTCTCGATTGTATTGGAGCGGCCGTCTTCCCGCAACATCGGAATGCCGCACTGTGGAAATAGTAAAACAAGTGGGTCAGCGCCCTCTATGCGGAGCCGGGCAGCAATGATTGCTGCCCCGGCCTGAATCTGTTCAGGTGTGCTGCATCAGAACTTGCCGCGCAGGGCCAGCGTCGCATTGCGCGGATCGCCGTAGAAATTGCCCCAGGCTGGCGCGCCGATGGTCTGATAGTAGGTTTTGTCGAACAGGTTGGCGACGTTGAGCGTCAGCGACCAGTTGCGATTGACCTGATAGCCTACCCGCGCGCTCCAGACTGCATATGCCGGTTGTTCAAGGGTGATGTTGCCGGTTTTTCTGGCACTTGCGGTCTGGAAGTTGAAACCACCGCCAATACTCCATGCCTGCAGTTCGCCGGGCAGACGATAATCGCTCCACAAGCGCAGGATGTGATGCGGGGTATAGGAGCTTGAGAAGTTGATTTGGGTATCCGTGGTGTTATCCAGATATTGCAAGTTGTTGAAGGTGTAACCGGCAAACACTTGCAGGCCGCGCGCCACTTCGCCGCTGAGTTCGGCGTCGATACCCTGGCTGCGCACCTTGCCGCGCGCAACATAACAGTAGGTGCTGGTACGGCAAGTGTTGACCAGATCTTCTTCGGACATGTTGTTCTGGTCGATGCGGAACAGCGCGACGGAGGCATTTACGCGACCGTCGAACAGTTCGCCCTTGAGGCCGGCTTCATAGTTCTTGCCCGTGACCGGCGCCAGGTGGCTGCCATCTGCCGTTACCGCATTGGTCGGCTGGAAGATGTCGGAATAGCTGACGTAGGCCGACCATTGCGGCGACAGCGCATAGATCAATCCGCCGTAAGGGCTCAGCACGGCACTTTCCTTGGCAGGGTCTTGCGTCGGCGCACCGCTGACACGATCCCGCGCGCTCATGTCGTACCAGCTCATGCGCGAACCCAATACCAGTGTCAGCGGATCGGCCAGGCTCAGGCGCGTCACGCCGTAAAGCCCGTACTGCTTCATGTTGACGATGCTGTTATCGCTGCGATAAGCGCTGCCGATGATTTTTGCGTCACTGGGTTCGGCTGGCGAGGTCGGGTTGAACACGTTATTGGTCACACCCAGCATCGACAAATAGAAAGTGCTGTCGCTGGTCATTTCATTGACGCTGGCGCCGACGCTGACACCGTGGCGTCGTCCCAGCAAATCGAATTTGCCGTCGGCCGACAGGTCCAGGCTTTTATTCTCGGTCTTCAGATCGAACAGTGCCCCATACATATTGGTGCCGTTGAGCGTTGCCGGATTGATGGTGCCGAGCGCAAACGCATACTTGATATCGTTGGTTTCACGCGTAGCGTTGGCGGTCAGCTTGATCGACCAGTCGGCGTCGAACTTGTGCTGCAGTTCGGCAAACGCCGCCGTCTGACGTCCGTTCCAGCGATTCCAGTCGGCACCCAGAAAAGTGGAACGGCTGAGCTTGAGGTCGGTGCCGTTGCTGTAGGCCGGCAAACCCTGAAATGCCGGTGTGGCGCGCAGGTTGTCAATACTGAGGCCGGCGGTCAGACGGGTCTGTGGTGAAAAATCATATTCGAGTACGCCATACAGGACGCCGGTTTCCCGTTTCGCGGTGTCGTAGAAATAATCACGATCACCGTAGCTGGCAACCACCCGGCCGCGCAAGGAACTGTCTTCGTTGAGCGGGCCGGTGGCATCGACCATGACGCGCCGGTTGTTCCAGCTGCCGACGCTGGCCGCGACTTGTACCTGCCTTTCCGCCAACGGGCGCTTGCGCACCAGATTGATGGCGGCACTCGGGCTGCCGGGGCCCTGCAACAGACCGGTGGCGCCGCGGACGATTTCCACCCGGTCGAGGGTATCCGTATCGCTGGTGAAGTTGTTCGCCTGCGGGTAATAGAACGAGCGCACCACTCCATCGAACTGGTAAGTGTCGACCCGGAAGCCGCGCGAGAAGACATAACGGCCGCCCATGGGGCTGTCATACATGGTGATGCCGGTGGTGTTGGCCAGTACGTCATCAATGCTGGTCAGATTCTGGTCGTCCATGCGTTGGCGCGTTACCACCGTGACCGACTGCGGGATTTCCTTGAGCGTCAGCAAGCCTTTGCCCACCGTGACGACATTGCCGGTATAAGAACCGCTGCCTTCGGTGGTGGCGCTGCGCTCGGCACGTGCGGTCACCGATACCGCCGGCAACGCAGAGTGTTGTTGTGCCGCTGCGGAAGCGGTCTTGCGGAAACTGTATTCGCCACCTTCTTGCACCGTTTCGAGACCGGTGCCGGCGAGCAGTGCGCGCAACGCTTCCGGCACCGCGTAGTTGCCGCTGACACCGGGGCTGCGCAAACCGGCAGTCAATTCAGCACTGACGGCCAGCGCCACGCCGGCCTGGCGACCGAAGTTGCTGAGCGCTTGATCCAGCGTACCGGCCGGTATCTGATAATTTTTGCGTGCCGCTTCGGTGGCGGTTTGCGCGTGCGCCGGTACCGAAATACTCCAGACGCTGCTGCCGAGGGCCACGCATAAAGCGGCCTGCGCCATGTGATTCAGGGGAAAACGCGTGGCGGCGGCTGCGCGGGAAAAATTGCCTGGTCCGGTGCGAAACACGGACAAAGTGGATGGAGAAAGCGCGCGCTGGGCCGCCATAACGGTATTCCTTCTGGTTGAGCTTGTTGGAAATGAGTGAAACCCGGATTGCGCAGCAGCGCGTCACGCAAGCTTCTGATTAGTAAGCCCAACGAAAAAGTAAAACCTGCTGGTTTTTTGAAAAAATAAGTGGCATGCCCCGGATCAACGCGGCATCACGGTGACCCAGTAGCGGGTCAGGCGTTGAATGCGTACGGGTAAATGCCGCTCCAGCGAGGTCAGTACACTATCGCTGACATTGGCTGCGTTGCTGTTGCCGCGCAAAGGCCAGGCGCCGGTGATGCGCAAGTCGGCGACGGCGGGATCGCAACGCAGGCGGCCGCGATGATAGCGATTGAGTTCGGCGACCAGTTCGCCGAGGCGGGTGCTTTCGGCAATGAGCATGCCGTCGGTCCAGGATTGCGTGACCGCGTCCAGGGGCGCGGGGGCGGTAATGCCATGGCGCGTGAAGCGGGTTTGCTGGCCGGCATGCACTACCAGTCCGGTATCGGCGGCGGCGGGCACGATGCGTACCGCGCCTTCGCTGACGGCCAGCCGGGTAACGCCATCATCGGCTTGATCCGGTTCATCGCGCCGGACAGTGAAACGGGTGCCGAGCGGACTCAGGCTGCCATCGGCGGTGGTCACCACGAATGGTCGCGCAGCGATGTCCTTGGCGGTGGTCACCATGATTTCGCCGTAGTGCAAATGGAGCAGCCGCCGTTGGCCGTCGAAGCGGATATCGACGGCAGTCGAGGTATTGAGCAACAGGCGGGTGCCATCGGCCAGAACCACTTCGCGTTGTTCGCCAGTGGCCGTGCGCAGGTCGGCATTCAGGGCAGCCAGCTGGCTGCGCCACGGTATCTGACTTTGTGCCAGATACAGACCGGTGCCGCCAACGCCGGTCCAGAGCAGGGTTTTCAGTGCCCGCCGGCGCGGCTGAATGGCCGCTTGCGCCAGCGCCGAACGGGCCACTGATGGCGCTACCGCCGATGTTCCTGCGCGCAGTCTGCCGCCCATGTTTTGCAGACGCTGCCACGCCAGCGCGTGATCAGGGTGCGCCGCCAGCCAGCGTCGGAATCCGTTTTCATCCTGCGTGCCGTGATTGCCGGCGGCGAGCAGAACAAACCAGCCGATGGCCTGTTCGATGACGGCATCGGCGAGCGGCGCAGCAGTCTTGCCGGAGGCGGAAGAAGAATGTCCGATCACTGATAGCACGCCTGATAACAATGCCGCAGCGCACGGGTCATGGATTTTTGCACCACATTGACGGTAATGCCGAGACGGGTGGCGATCTGCGGATAGGTCAGGCCATCCAGCTGCGACAACAGAAAGGTCTCGCGTACGCTGGCCGGCAAACCGTCGAGCAGGCGCGCTATTTCTTCCAGTGTCTGCAAGATCAGGCAACGATCCTCGGGCGACGGTGCCAGCGCTTCCGGCTGCGCCGCCAGCGCATCGAGATAGGCTTGCTCCAGTGCCTGACGGCGCCAGTGGTTGGCGACCAGACCGCCGGCGATGGTGGCCAGATAGGCGCGCGGTTCGCGCAGTTGCAAGGCTTCGTGTTTGTGCAGCAACCGCATGAATGTGTCTTGCGCCAGATCGGCGGCGTCGCAGGCATTGCCGAGCTTGCCGCGCAGCCACCCCTGCAGCCAGTTGCGGTGGTCACTGTAAAGCGAGGAAATTTCCTGATGCAGGGCGTTGTGGTCGGTGGTCACGTCGTGTCTGAAATCGCTGATAGAGTTCTTTTTCTCTGCGACGATCAACATTTGAATGGGAATGATTCTCAATCATATAGATTTCGTGATGGCGTGGCAAGGCCGGCTACAGGCGGCTGTAGCGCTTCGTTCCTGTTGTTGAAATGAAAATCAGAGGGTGCCGGCGACGGTTGCCCGACGCCGGCCTGCCTGTGGCAGCCAATTGGAATGACAGGAAGCGCGTGTCAGTTGGCAAACTGACCACAACGTTCCTGTTGTGGTCTCAACACACTAGCGCGTGCTTTGCACCAGCAAACCATTCATGGCATCGCGCATCATCAGCGCTGCCAGCGAGGTGTGGTCATTCTTGAAGACATCCAGATCATGCAGGCCGTAGCCAGGCAGGACCAGTTGCTTGATGTAGGCGCAATCGTTGGCGCAGGTGTAGCGGACCTTGCCGCTCTTCTTTTGTACTTCCAGCGTGTACTGCCCTTGTATTGAACCGAGATAACGCACCGTCACCAGCGGGATCGCATCGCTTGCCGTCGCAGTCGTCAGATCTTGGTAAAAATATTCGTCATCGGCCTTGCTGACATAGTGCGGTTGCAGCGGCACCGGAGCCTGCGGCGGTACCGCCATCAAAGCCGGCGGTAATTCGGGCGGGGCCGGCGAGATTGATTTATGGACCTGCATCAGGGCCAGCTGGATTTGTTCATCGCTCAGGGTTCTGGCAGGCAGTGCAGTTGAAGCTGCCAGTGCCGCTGGTTTGCCATTCGCTGGCGCCGCCGGCATCGATATCAATGTGGTGGGCGGGGCATCGTTGCCGCGCAATGTCGCGTCGAGCATCGCTTGCCGTTGCCGGTACCAGCCGAGCAGACAGTCGCGGTCGCGGCAGTTGGCTTCACGCCAGCGCCAGAAGCCGTCCGATTGAACGGCAAAGGCACGGCGATCCGTCGCTTTGCTTTTGGCCAGCCGGTAAGTTTTGCCGAGCTGATCATCGAGCGCAGAGAGTTCGGCATCGTTGCAGACCAGCTTTTCAGCAATGGAACCTGACCTGCTGCAATTGAAACTGGCACTGAATGCGGCGGTGGGGAACGTGAAGCTGCCACAAGTCAAGGCAGTGGCTACCAGCAGTAAGGATCTTTTCATGTTGGCTATTTGGCTTATGCAGGAATGAGGAATGCGATTCAATGAATGCGCCTTGCCGTTGTCGAGGCAACGGCTTGCGACACCACAGAATCGCATTGGCGATACCGCGCTAAAACCTCGATGAGAAAGGTGTTCTTGCAAAAATCTTTACAAAGCCGACAAAAAATTTACTGCGGTTACAATCTGTTTCCAAACGGCTTCATCTCTTTACTTTTGCCCTTGTCTGGCGGGTAAAGGCAGCGAGCGGCGACGCCGTCATCGCGGAATCGAATTGAGTGATACGCTCTCGCAGTGATCAAAGAAAGCATTGAAAGGAATCGCAATGAGCGCAGGTAAAGTGGCATTGGTAATTGGCGGTGGCAGTGGCATGGGGGCAGGCGCTGCGCGCCGGCTGGCCGATGACGGATTCGGCATCGCGATCCTGTCGTCGTCCGGCAAGGGTGAAGCACTGGCGCACAGTCTGGGCGGGATTGGCGTGACCGGATCGAACCGCTCGCCGGACGATCTGCAAAAAATCGTTGATGCCTGCGTGCAGCGCTGGGGCCGCATCGATGTGGTGGTCAACAGTGCCGGCCATGGTCCAAAAGGTCAGGTGCTGGAGCTGACGGATGAAGACTGGCTGCTCGGCATGGAAGTCTATCTGATGAACGTGGTGCGCATTGCGCGTTTGGTGACGCCGGTCATGCTGCAACATGGCAATGGCGCCGTCATCAACATTTCCAGCTTTTCTGCCGCGGAACCGTCGCAGTCATTTCCGACTTCCAGCGTATTTCGCGCCGGACTGGCGGCCTACACCAAACTGTTTGCCGACAAATACGCCGCCTCCAACATTCGCATGAACAATGTACTGCCGGGTTTCATCAACAGCCTGCCGGAAAAACCGGGCATCAAGGAACAGATTCCGATGGGCCGGTACGGCACGGTGGAAGAAGTGGCCGCGCTGGTGTCGCATCTGGCATCCGACAACGCCGCGTACATTACCGGTCAAAACATTCGTATCGATGGTGGCATTACCCGCTCGACCTGAGGCAGTTGCCGGCTGCGAATGTTCAGGTGCAGTCTCTCGCGCTGTCTGAACGCGAGAGATCTGCCGGCCTCTGAACGTTGCTGGCAGCGGTGCAGTCTGTCAGGTACTGATCAGCTCGCCATCATCCACGCACCTGCCGTCGCCACCGCGATACCGGCGGCGCGCAGGATCAGCGCTTTGCCGGCGACACTGCGACCCAGCATCAATCCGACACCATGCAATGCCGCGGTGGCGGCAATAAATCCCGCGCCATATAGCCACGGCGATGCCATCGACGGCATTTCCGCGCCATGCGCATAGCCGTGGAACACTGCAAACACGGCGACGACAGCGCCTGCGACTGCCGGCCGCACCGACACCGCGAATGCGATCAGCAAACCGAGCACCAGCAGCGATGCCGCAATGCCGCTTTCAATCATCGGCAAGCCGACGCCGGTCATGCCGAGTCCGGCGGCACCGGCCATGATGGCCACAAAACATGCCGGCACCAGCCACTTCGCCCGCCCGCCGAGCTGGAAGGCCCAGATCCCCACCGCAATCATGGCCAGCAGGTGATCGGCACCTGACAAAGGATGTTCGAGGCCGGCAGCGAAGCCGCCGCCATGACCGGGATGAGCTTGGGCGATGCCGCAAAACGCCAGCGCGGCGATGGCGATCAACGGGGAAATGATTTTGCTGCGCATGTGAAACTCCTGAATTGAAAAAGACGAAATAGGTCGGCTGCATCCGGCAGGCAATTCCTGCGCCGGTACAAGAAAACGTGGCTGGCGGGCCGGACATGGTCGCATCGACGCTGTCGCCCGCAGTGTTTGCTGGTCTCCGATTGTTGTTGGTATGCAGCCGCACATTCAATAAACATGCCAGCAGCGCCGTTGCACCTGAATGACGCAACAACCGCAGCAGATGCGGCTTTTCGGGGCTGGCACACCGACTTCATTGCGGTCCCGGTGCATAGCTGTATTCCGGTTGTCATGCATAACTGCAAAGTTGAATGCCAGATGAATCCGGGCGCACGGGCATTTCCGCTGGCACGCCGCTGCGTCCGTCATGGTCTGTTTTTTGCTATGACATCGTTGTATGACAAATAATTAAATTATCATACGACCGAAAAAATCAAATCAAGGGACATGGCGATGCGAGGCAATAAAAAGAAACTGACCGCAGCAATCTCTTTGGCGCTGGCAGCGCTGAAGGTGATGGCGGCTGACGAGAGTGGATTGGGGGCGGTAACGGTGACTGGTCATTATGACAATGCCGTGGGTAGCTCAGATGCGGCCAGCCAGGGCAGTGTCACCGCGAAACTGATTGAAAACCGGCCGGCTTTGCGCACCGGTGAATTGCTGGAATTCGTACCGGGCATGATCGTGACCCAGCACAGTGGCGATGGCAAAGCGAATCAGTATTTCCTGCGCGGCTTCAATCTCGATCACGGCACCGACTTCGCGACCTGGATCGACAGCATGCCGGTCAACATGCGCACGCATGCCCACGGCCAAGGCTATACCGATCTCAACTTCATCATCCCGGAACTGGTCGAACGCATCGATTACAAAAAGGGCCCCTACTTTGCCGACGAAGGTGATTTTGCCTCCGCAGGGGCGGCCCACATGCGACTGGCAAATACGCTGCCGCAAGGCGTGGCGGCATTGTCGATTGGCGGCCATGGCTATCAGCGCGCGCTACTGGCGGACTCGCTGGCACTCGGCAACGGCAATCTGTTGTACGGACTGGAAGTCACCCGCAACAACGGACCGTGGGATATTCCCGAAGGCGAGCGCAAGTACAGCGCCGTATTGCGCTACAGCGGCGGTACGCAGGCCGATGGTTTCAGCCTGACCGCGATGGCGTATCACAACACCTGGAATTCCACCGACCAGATTCCGTTGCGCGCAGTGCAGTCGGGCCAGATTGGCCGCTACGGTGCGATTGACCCGACCGATGGCGGCGATACCGCCCGCTACAGTTTGTCGTATGCGATGCACAAGCGCAATGACGCCGGGCTGTTCGAATTCAATGCCTATGCCGTGCGTTCGAAGCTGAATCTGTACAGCAACTTCGGCTACTTTCTGAACAATGAGACCGAGGGAGATCAATTCCATCAGCGCGAGCAGCGCACCATGCTCGGGTTCGATGCCAGTCAGACCTGGTTCACCACCGTGGCCGGCATGGCAATGCAAAACAAGATCGGCATGCAGGCCCGGTACGACAAGCTGTCGCCGGTGGGGTTGTACAACACGGTAGCGCGCCAAACCATTGCCACCGTCAGTGAAAGCCAGGTCAAGGAAGGCAGTCTCGGGGTGTATGCCGAAAACACTACGCAATGGCTGGAGAAATTCCGTACCGTGGCCGGCATTCGTTACGACAGCTATCGCTTCAATGTCGACAGCAGTATCGATGGCAACTCCGGCAGTGCACGCGATCATATTGCTTCGCCCAAGCTGTCGCTGATCTTCGGGCCGTGGGCCAAGACCGAGTACTTCATCAATTACGGCAAAGGGTTTCACAGCAATGATGCACGCGGCACCACGCAGACCCGGTTGCCCGGCGGCGGCCCGGCCAGTCCGGTCACGCCGCTGGTCAGCACGCGCGGCGCCGAACTTGGCGTGCGTACCGAAATTGTGCCGGGCTTGCAAAGTTCGTTGGCACTGTGGCGTCTCGATATCGATTCGGAGCTGGTGTTTGTCGGCGATGCCGGCGAAACCCAGCCAAGCCGGGCCAGCCGCCGGCATGGCATCGAATGGAACAATCACTATATTGCAACGCCATGGCTGATGTTCGATCTTGATCTGGCCGCATCGCGTGCGCGTTATACGCAGGATGATCCGGCCGGTAACAATATTCCGGGGGCGATCAACAAGGTGGCCTCGTTCGGGGTCAGCGTGACGGATCTCGGACGCTGGTCGGGCGCTTTCCAGCTACGCTATTTCGG
Source organism: Herbaspirillum autotrophicum (assembly GCF_001189915.1). GTDB lineage: Bacteria > Pseudomonadota > Gammaproteobacteria > Burkholderiales > Burkholderiaceae_D > Herbaspirillum > Herbaspirillum autotrophicum. The sequence continues at coordinate 14,063 of NZ_LFLS01000016.1, read as the reverse complement.
TCCGCGGCCACTGATTGAAGATAACAGCGTGCGCTCGCAATCGACCACGTTGGCGTATGCCCGGGTCGGCTACAAGGTGGATGCCAAAACCCGCGTCACGCTGGATGTGTTCAATCTGTTCGACCGTCAGGCCAGTGACATCGACTATTACTATCCGTCGCGCCTGAACGGTGAAGCGACTGGCGGGGTCAATGACATTCACTTCCATCCGGTTGAGCCGCGCACGTTTCGCCTGACCCTGACCCGCAACTTCTGAGGCATCTTTGCACGATGACGGTCGCCGCGCGTTGCGGTGGCCGTCTTGTCCTCACTACCCGCCGTTTGCAGTATTGCAATTTTTCTGATGCGCGCCGTTCCGGTGCATGCAAGTCAGCCATAAAACAGTAAATCCCCGTCATCTTGCATGCAAACCGTGAACCATGGTTTCTGCACCGCGCTGCTGCCGCACGCGCGTCAAATACAATCTTCCGCCCGGGCCGCATGACGCGGCTGTCCTGAAAAAACATTCGGCAAAACCTCTTTGGTGGCACGCAAACTGCTTTTGTACGCAGGTCATCACCCTCACCAATCACTCAAGAGGTTTCCATGCATTGCAAGTCATCCATCACAAAAAAATTATCGCGCTGGCTTTTACTGGCGCCGGTTGCGCTCATGTTGCATGCGCCGGTACAGGCCGAGACAGTGGCCCGTTACGGCATTTCGATGTCCGATATTCCGCTGACCACCGGGCAACCGGATCGCGGTGCCGGTGCCTATCAGTTCACCGGCCATACCATTTACGATCCGCTGGTCGCGTGGGAATCGAATATCGCGACCCGTCCCGGCAAGCTGGTGCCAGGGCTGGCCACGGCCTGGAAGGTCAATCCGGCCGATAACAAGAAATGGAGCTTCACGCTGCGCAAGGGCGTCAAGTTCCATGATGGTTCGGATTTCAAGGCCGATGCCGTGATCTGGAATCTGGACAAGGTATTGAACGACAAATCGGCACAGTTCGATCCGAAGCAAAGTGCGCAGGTACGTTCACGCATTCCGTCGATTGCCAGTTATAAAAAGATCGATGACTACACGGTAGAAATCACCACCAAGGAAGTCGACGCGCTGTTCCTGTATCAGTTGCCATGGTTTCTGATTTCCAGCCCGGCGCAATGGGAAAAGCTCGGCAAGGATTGGAACAAGTTCGCCGCGCAGCCATCCGGTACCGGTCCGTTCAAGCTGGACAAGCTGGTGCCGCGTGAGCGCGCCGAGCTGGTCAAGAATGCCGGCTACTGGGACAAGACCCGCATCGCCAAGACTGACCGCATCGTCCTGATGCCGATTCCCGACGCCCTGACGCGCGCCAACGCGCTGATGAACGGCCAGGTCGACATCATTGAAACGCCGCCGCCGGATGCCGTGGCGCAACTCAAGAGCGCCGGTTTCAAACTGGTGAGCAATGTCACGCCGCATGTCTGGCCCTACCATTTCAGCACCCTGCCCGGTTCGCCATGGACCGACATCCGCGTGCGCAAGGCTGCCAATCTGGCGATTGACCGCAAGGAAGTGGTGGCGCTCATGAACGGTCTGGCGGTACCGGCCAAAGGTCAGGTTGATGTCACCAATCCATGGTTCGGCAAGCCGACTTTCGATATCAAATACGATCTGGCCGCAGCGCGCGCCCTGATGGCGCAAGCCGGCTACAGCCAGGCCAAGCCGCTCAAAGCCAAAGTCATCATCGCCCAAGGCGGCACCGGCCAGATGCTGTCGTTGCCCATGAATGAGTACATTCAGCAAAGCCTCAAGGAAGTCGGCATTCAGGTTGAGTTTGAAGTGGTGGAACTGGAAGGCTTGTATCTGAACTGGCGTTCCGGCGCCGCGGCCCCGGCCAATGTCAGCAAGGGTATCTCGGCCATCAATCTGGGCTATGTGACAGCGGATCCGTTCTACGCCATCACCCGTTTTGTCGACAGCAAATATATTGCACCGAACGGTGTCAACTGGGGTGGCTACAAAAATCCCCAGGTCGATGCCCTGCTGGCCAGGATCAGCACGACCTTCGATCCGAAAGTGCAAGACGGTTTGCTGGCACAGGTGCATCAGATCATGGTCAACGATGCCCTGATGTTGTGGGTGGTGCATGACACCAATCCGCATGTCATCTCGCCCAAGGTCAAAGGTTTCGTGCAGGCGCAGCACTGGTTTCAGGATTTGACCACGATTGCGATGTAAAGCGTACGCGTCGGATATCGCCACGATGTCCGGCGCCCGGGTATTTTCTGAAAGAGATGCATGCTTGCCTATATTCTGAAACGTCTGCTGTATGCGATTCCGATTGCGCTCAGCGTGACGGCGTTTTCATTCATTCTGGTCTATCTGGCGCCGGGCGATCCGCTCAATGCGATTGCCCCGTCCGATGCACCGGCGGAAGTGATTGCCTCACTCAAGGCCGCTTATGGTCTCGACAAGCCGGTGCCGGTGCAGTACGGCTTGTGGCTGTGGCGCGCCTTGCATGGTGATCTGGGGGCATCGATTGCCTCCGGCCGGCCGGTGGTCACCGAAGTGTTGAGCGCCGTCAGCAATACGCTGGTACTGGCAGGTGTGGCCGGTCTGCTGGGCGTGGTGCTTGGTTGTGCCTTGGGGGCGGTGGCCGGTTATCGTCAGGGCAGTTGGGTTGATCGCGTTGCCAGCGCCTTGTCGGTGGTGGGCGTCAGCGTGCCGCATTACTGGCTGGGACTGGTACTGACCATTATCTTTTCCGTGTGGTTGTCGTGGTTCCCGGCGATGGGTGCCGGCCCCGGCGGTTCGGCCGGCTGGCTGTGGGATTACGCCCATATGCGGCATCTGGTATTGCCGGCAATCACCTTGTCGGTGATTCCAATGGGCATCATCACCCGCACGGTGCGGGCACTGGTCGGCGATATGCTGGGGCAGGATTTCGTGATCGCCTTGCGGGCACGCGGTCTGAACAGCCGCGCCATCTTTCGGCATGTCGCCAAAAATACCGCGCCGACCGTGCTGGCCGTAGCTGGTTTGCAAATCGGTTATCTGATGGGCGGCTCGATTCTGGTCGAAACCGTATTCGCCTGGCCCGGCACCGGCTTCTTGCTCAACACCGCGATTTTCCAGCGTGACATGCCCTTGTTGCAGGGCACGATTCTGGTGTTGTGCATGTTCTTCGTGGTGCTCAATCTGGCGGTCGACATCATCCAGCCGTTGCTCGATCCGCGCATGGGCCGTAACAGCTAACCTGATATCAAGGATTTCATGGCTCTCTCCTTTTCTCTGGCGCCGGCGCGCATGCAAGTGGCGCGCGCTCCGGTCAGTCGCAATTACTGGATGCTGGTGTGGCGGCAAGTACGGCGCGATCCGGTCGCCGTGGCCAGCGCATTGCTGATTCTGGCGATTATTGCGGCGGCGGTGTTCGCACCATGGCTGGCGCCTGCCGATCCCTACAAGGGCAGCATGATCCGCCGTCTGCTGCCGGTCGGCAGTGCCGGTTATCTGCTCGGCACCGATGAACTCGGGCGCGACATGCTCACGCGCCTGATGTATGGCGGTCGTTTGTCGCTGCTGATGGGCGTGTTGCCGGTACTGTTTGCCTTCGGCATCGGTACCTCCATCGGCCTGTTCGCCGGTTATATCGGCGGCCGCTTCAATACCGTGGTGATGCGGGTGCTGGATGTGTTCTATGCCTTTCCATCGGTATTGCTGGCGGTGGCGATTTCCGGCGCGCTCGGCCCCGGCATGAGCAACAGCATCATCGCGCTGACCCTGATCTTCATTCCGCAAGTGGTGCGGGTGGCCGAAAGCGTCACCACCCAGGTCAGCAAGCTCGATTACATCGAAGCGGCACGCATGAGCGGCGCGTCGGCCTTTTCCATCATCCGCGTTCACGTGCTCGGCAATGTGCTGGGACCGGTGTTCGTGTATGCCACCGGCCTCATCAGCGTCAGTTTGATTCTGGCGTCCGGCCTGTCGTTTCTGGGTTTGGGGGTGAAGCCGCCGGAACCGGAATGGGGCCTGATGCTCAACACGTTGCGCGCTGCCATTTACAACAATCCGTGGGTGGCCGCCATGCCCGGCGTATTCATCTTCGTGACTTCGATTGCCTTTAACCTGCTGGCTGACAGCGTACGTTCTGCGATGGATATTCACTGATGCTGACCGATATTTTCGATACCACCCTGATCGGCGGCCTGGCCGCCGACGCTGCCGATCAATCGCCACACAAAGAACGCGGCGGACCGGCGCAACCGTTGCTGATCGTCAATCAACTGACCAAGCATTTTCCGATTCGCAACAGCGTGGTCGACAAGTTGTTTGGCCGCAAAGCCAAAGCAGTGCATGCCGTTGATGGCGTCAATTTTTCCGTTGGCAAGGGCGAGACACTGGGCATCGTCGGTGAATCCGGTTGCGGCAAATCAACCACGGCGCGGCTGATCGCCAACCTGATGCCGCCCGACAGCGGCGCCATGATTTTCGATGGCGACGGTGTTGCCGAATTTGGCGGTATGGCGCTGAAGGATTTCCGGCAAAACCTGCAAATGGTATTTCAGGATTCGCACGCCTCACTCAATCCGCGCCTGACGATTGGCGAAACGATTGCCTATGGCCCGCATGTGCACGGTCTGGATCGTGCCGCCGCCACTGCCCGTGCCAACGATTTGCTGGCGCGGGTCGGTCTGGAGCCGGGCCAGTTTGCGATGCGTTATCCGCATGAATTGTCGGGCGGCCAGCGACAGCGCGTCAACATTGCCCGCGCGCTGGCGTTCGAGCCGCGTCTGGTGATTCTGGATGAAGCGGTGGCGGCGCTCGATAAATCGGTACAGGCCCAGGTACTGAACCTGCTGCAGGAATTGAAGCAAGAACGGCAACTGACGTATTTGTTCATCTCGCATGATTTGCATGTGGTGCACTACATCAGCGACCGCGTGATGGTGATGTATCTGGGACAGATCGTGGAGATCGGTCCGGTGCAGCGCATTTATGGCGAGTCGGCGCATCCCTACACGCGCGCCCTGTTGTCGGCCGTGCCGTCAATGGACCCGGCCAATCGCACCATGGCGTCGCCGTTGTCGGGTGATCCGCCGAATCCGATTGATCCGCCGTCCGGCTGTCGTTTCCGCAGTCGTTGTCCGCATGCGCGGATGGTGTGCGAAATCCAGGTACCGGCGCTGCAACTGCTCAGCGATGGCGATAATCATATGGCCGCTTGTCACTTGAATGATCCGGCTTCCGAACATCCTGATGCCGTGGCGCGGGTGGCAGCATGAGCGCGCCCTTGTTGTCGGTCAATAATCTGTCGGTACAGTTTCATGGCAATCGCACTGCGAGTGCCCTCAGTCAGGTCAGTTTCGAGGTGCCCGCTGGTCACGTGCTGGGTTTGCTGGGCGAATCCGGTTCCGGCAAAAGCGTGACCTTGCGCACGCTGTTGCGTTTGCATGCGGAACGCAGTACCCGCATCAGCGGCAATATCGTGGTCGATGGCGTCGATGTGTTGCAGATGCGCGGTCGCGAACTGGAACAGTATCGCGGCGGTACGGTGTCGATGGTATTTCAGGAAGCGGGACTGGCATTCGACCCGGTGTACACCATTGGCCAGCAGATTTCCGAAGCAATCCGGGCGCATGAAAAGCGCAGTCGTAAAGATGCCAGGGCGCGCGCCTTGCAGATGCTGGAAAAGGTCCAGATACCACAAGCACCGCGCCGCTATGATGCCTATCCGCATGAATTGTCGGGCGGCATGCGCCAGCGCGCGATGATTGCATTGGCGCTGGCGTGCGCGCCCAAATTGCTGCTGGCGGACGAACCGACCACGGCGCTTGATGCCACGGTGCAAATCCAGATTCTATTGTTGCTGCGCTCGCTGCAACGTGAAACCGGCATGTCGGTGATTTTCGTCACGCATGATATCGGCGCTGCGGTGGAAATGGCAGACACCATTGCCGTCATGTATGCCGGTCGCATTGTCGAGCAGGCGGCGGTTGCCGACATCGTGCAACGACCGCGTCATCCCTACACCGCCGGCTTGTTGCAGTCGACCGTTAGTGAAGCGGATCGTGGCCACCGGCTGGCCGCGATTCCCGGTGCGCCGCCGGACCTGGCCGCGCTGCCGGCCGGCTGCGCATTTGCACCGCGCTGCGCCCATGCCGCCGATATCTGCCGGGTCGAACAACCGCCGATGGAACAGTATGGCGTCAGCAAGGCAGCCTGCTGGTTTCCGATTGGCGTGTCGTTGCCGGCGACTGCGGCGGTTGCATGACAGCCGCCAGCGTGGTTGTCAGTGACACGAAAATCCGTGGCCGCATCGCTGAAGATGTGTATAAGCAATTGGCCAGCGATATCGTGATGGGACAGTTCGAACCGGGCGCGCGTCTGGATGAAGTCATGCTGGCATCGCGCTTTGCGGTATCGCGCACGCCGGTGCGTGAAGCCTTGAAACAACTCGCGATCAGCGGGCTGGTGGTGTACCGCCCGAATCGCGGCGCCATCGTCGCCAGCATGACCGCCGAGCGGCTGGATCAGATGTTCGAAGCCATCGGCGAACTGGAAGCGGCCTGCGCCCGTCATGCGGCATTGCGCATGAGCGAAGCCGAACGGGATGCCTTGCGCGCGGTGCATGCGGCCGGCCGGGCAGCGATGCAGGCCAGCGACAGCAAAGCATACGACCGGCTCAACGTGGAATTGCATTTGCTGATCATTCATGGCGCCCACAACGCGGTGCTGGCGGAAACGGCACTCAGCCTGCGCGACCGGGTGGCGCCGTTTCGCAGCACCCAGTTTCGCAATCTGGAGCGGGTCGGCGAATCGTTTGCCGAGCATAGCGTGATTGTGGAAGCGATTCTGAATCACGATGCCATCATTGCCTATCGGGAAATGCGCAGCCATCTGATGTCGGCCCGCAGCGCTGCTACCCGCCCGGTCAGTGACCGTCTGGCGGTGATTGGCGGCAGCAAATGACAGCGGCCATCATGTCGTCGTAACACATGCGCAACAGTCACCCGGCAAACGGTTGATGGTGACTGGCCAGCGCATACAAATACCTTCACTATTGCATTTCGACCGTCGACAAGGACCTCTTTTCATGATCCATACCAAACGAAGCGCACGCGGCATGGCCGTTGCTCCCCATCATCTGGCTTCGCAGGCGGCACTGGCCATTTTGCGCGATGGCGGCAATGCCATCGAAGCCATGATTGCTGCGGCATCGACGATTGCCGTGGTGTATCCGCACATGAACAGCATCGGCGGCGACGGCTTCTGGCTGATCGTCAAGCCCGACGGTGAAACACTGGCCATCGATGCCTGTGGTGCCGCCGCCGCAGCGGTCAATGTCGATACTTACCGCGGGCGCGGATTGAGCGCCATTCCGTTTCGCGGACCACTGGCCGCCAATACGGTCGCCGGTACCATTTCGGGCTGGGATGCCGCGCTGAAAGTGTCGCAACGGATCGGTGGCAAGTTGCCGTTGTCGGCGCTGCTGGCCGATGCGATTCATTATGCGCAGTCCGGCTTTCCTGTCACCGATGGTCAGGCGGCGACGATTCGTTCCAAGCTCGGTGAACTCAAGGACATGTCCGGCTTTGCCGACGTGTTCTTGCCGCACGGCGAGATTCCTGCGCCCGGCAGCAACTTCGTCAATCCGCACCTGGCCACTACGCTCCAGGCGCTGGCGGCGGACGGTCTCGACAGTTTTTATCGCGGCCCGCTGGCTCAGCGCATCGCACAAGATCTGGCCGCGGCCGGTTCGCCGGTCAGTCTGGCAGATTTGCAAGCGCATCATGCGGAACTGAAAGTACCGTTGCAACTGGAGCACAGCGCCGGCACCATATTCAATACCGCACCGCCAACGCAAGGATTGGTATCGCTGGCGATTCTTGGCGTGCTGGATCGCGTCGGCCTCGCCGGAGTGGAAGCCGACAGCGCCGATCACGTGCATCTGGCGGTGGAAGCCACCAAACGTGCATTCGGTTTGCGCGATCAATTCATTACCGATCCGGCGCACATGACGGTTGATCCGCAAGCCTTGCTGGCGCCGGCCGCACTGGATGCACTGGCGGCCGGCATCGAGACTGGCAAGGCGGCACCATGGGGTAAAGGCAAAGGCCCGGGCGATACGATCTGGATGGGCACCTGTGATGCCAGCGGTCTGTCGGTATCGTTTATCCAAAGCATCTATCACGAGTTCGGCAGCGGTATTGTGCTGCGGCAAACCGGCATCAACTGGCAAAACCGCGGTGCTTCCTTCCAGCTCGATCCGACCCATCTGTGCGCACTGGTGCCCGGCAAAAAACCGTTTCACACTTTGAATCCGGCAGCCGCCCGTCTCAAGGATGGCCGCGTCATGGTGTACGGCAACATGGGGGGCGACGGTCAGCCACAAAGCCAGTCGGCGGTATTTACCCGGCACGTGGTGTTCGGACAGCCATTGCAGACCGCCATCAGTGCGCCACGCTGGTTGCTGGGACGCACCTGGGGCCAGAGTTCGGATTCGCTCAAACTGGAATCACGCTTTCCGGCCGCGGTGCTCGATGCCTTGCGGGCGCGTGGACATCAAGTTGATGTGATGGAAGCATTCGACTCGGCGCTCGGGCATGCCGGTGCGATTGTGCGACATCCGGACGGCATGATGGAAGGCGCTTCCGATCCTCGCTCAGATGGGGTTGCCGCCGGTTTCTGAACGCATTGCCGGACTGGTTGCAGCAACGCAATTTCTTCCTTTCTTCCGGCCGTCGCTACCTCTGCAATGTCTTGCAGGTTCGGGTTGCGGCGGCACCCTCCCCGTTCATGAAATTTGGATGCCGGTGGTTACCCTGTGTATATAAGGCAACGGCGGCGTCACAGAAAAATTTTTCTTCCGCAATATTTGAATCAATTCCTCTGATTTATTTGTTTTTTATTGTGAACTTATTTGGTGCAATGCCGGTCTTGAGCGGGTAGGTCGCAATCGGAAAAGACGTTGCCATCTGCGCTGACTGTTTCGCTGGTCAGCATCGTTTCCATCAGTAATCAAAACAAAATTTCAAAAAGGGATGTCAAAATGAATTTCAAGCTTCAGGTATCGGCAGTTGCGGCAATGTTGTTGTTGGGCGGTTGCGCTTCCACTTCCACCGGCGGTGTGGCCGGCGTCAATATGGATAGCGTGATGAGCGCCGGCACGTCGGCATTCAAGGCGGCGTCGCTGAACGACGCCGATGTCAAGACCATGTCCGATGAAGCCTGTGCCGCCAGCGACAAGCAAAACAAGATTGCGGCGCCGAAAAGCAAATATGATGTGCGCCTGCAAAAAGTGGTCAAGGGTTTCGATACGACCATCAATGGCGCGCCGACCAATTACAAGGTTTACCTGACCAAGGATGTCAATGCCTGGGCCATGTCGAACGGCTGTATCCGGGTCTACAGCGGTTTGATGGACATGATGACGGATAGTGAATTGCGCGGCGTCATCGGCCACGAAATGGGGCACGTTGCACTGGGTCATTCCAAGAAGGCCATGCAAACAGCGTATGCGGTATCTGCCGCGCGCACTGCCGCCGGCGCTACCGGCAATGGCGTGGCAACCGCCTTGTCGGCATCGCAACTGGGTGACCTGACCGAAAAAGTCATCAATGCACAATTCTCGCAATCGCAGGAAAGTGATGCCGACGATTACTCGTTCGATCAGTTGACCAAGATGAAGATGGATCGCAAGGGGCTGGTGACGGCATTTCAAAAACTGGCCAAGCTGGACGGCGGAACTGGCGGTTCGGCCAGCATGACCAGTTCGCATCCGTCGTCGACAGATCGTGCCAAGCACATCCAGCAACGTATCGACCAGAACAAGTAATTTTCCAGCTTGTGCAGGAGCGTGCAACGCCGGCAGCCAGACAGGCTTGCCGGCGTTTTTTTTCGGATATGCGCGGCCGGTGTGTCAGCCGGCCAGCATGCTGACCAGCACCATGAGCAGCAAACCAAGATAAATGCGCGCATGCATCCGGTCCGGCATGCGTCCGATCAGCGGGCCGGCGCAGCGCATGCCGACTAACGCGCCGAGCGTCAGTACGGTAAATGCCATCAGGTCGATATAACCGATGTACCCGGCCCTCAACCCCACCGGTTGATACCAGGCCAACACCATATACGTCAGCGTACCGGCAATGGCCACCGGCAGACTCAGTGGATTGGCCATGGCGCTGGCCTGGGTCATGCTCAGACCGCAGCGGCGCAGCAACGGCACTGTCATGACGCTGCCGCCGACACCGAGAAACGTCGCGATCAGACCGATGACAACGCCGCCGCCCGTGGTTTTCAACATGCCGAGCGCTTGCGGCCTGGCTTGCGCGGGCTGTTGCAGGAAACCGCGGCGCAGTGCGCAATCCATGATGGTGAGCGCCAGATAGGCGATGAATGCGATGCGCACCACCGTGCCGCTGGCCAGGACTGCGGCGCCGGCACCGAGTACGGCACCGATGCTGATGTAACCCGCCAGCGGCCACAGATAAGACGTATCCAGGTTGCCCGCGCGCGCATGCCGGCGACTGGCGATGACGGCGTTGACGATCATGACGCAAGTGGAAGTGGCAACCGCGATATGCATGGCGGACTGGCCGATGATGTGTGATTCGCCATAAGTTGTCTTGAGCATGTGGTACAGCAACGGCACCACGACAAAGCCGCCGCCGAATCCGAACAGTACGGTGGTTAATCCGCTGGCTGCGCCGCAGGCGGCGAGGATGAGATAGAGCATGATGGATGGCCGGCGCTGAACGCGATGATGAATGACATCGCTACGATAACCAGTGCGTCGATTGCCCGCTTCAGCATATCGGTCAATAATGTTCGCATTTCGGCCACCATTTCAATCCGTTGCCATGCTTAATGTCCATATTGACCAGTTTGATGACGTCGACCGTCCGGTAGTCGCCATCGGCACCGATTATCCCCATGGCTATCTGTTGCCGCGTCACCGGCACCGCCGCGCGCAATTGTTGTACGGCGCCACCGGCGTGATGCAGGTGACCACGCGCGATGGCAGTTGGCTGGTGCCGCCGCAACATGCGGTGTGGATTCCTTGCGGCACGGTGCATCAGGTAAAGATGCTCGGGGTGAGGACGTGCAGCTTGTATCTGGAACCGGATGCCATGCCGCAGATGCCGCCGGTGTGTCAGGTGCTGCAAGTGTCGCCGTTGCTGCGGCAATTGCTGGTGACGGCGGTAAACATCGCGCCGGAATATGATGAGCACGGCCGCGACGGTGCGCTGATTGCGCTGGCCATGCACGAACTGGCCGACATGGCTGCCCTGCCCTTGCATATTCCGTTGCCGCGTGACGCGCGTCTGCTGCGCTTGTGTCAGCAATTCCTGCGACAGCCGGATGCCCACGATTCACCGCAACGCTGGGCGCAGCAACTGCATATGAGCATCCGTACTTTCAGTCGTTTCTTTCGCAGCCAGACCGCTTTGGGATTTGCGGCCTGGCGCCAGCGCGCCTGTGTCGTGCTGGCGTTGTCACGGCTGGCCGCCGGCGACGCTGTCACCCGTATTGCGCTGGATTTCGGCTATGACAGCCCGGCCGCATTTTCAACCATGTTCAGGCGTTTGCTGGGCTCGCCGCCGAGCAGCTATCTGGATGCCGGGGTGCAGGTCTGACCAGAAGAATCTGGTCAGACCTCACGGCCGTTATAGTGCCTGATCGTCAGTGTCGACAAATCAATATCTTCCAGGCTGCGGACATTGATTGCCGCCATTTCCTGTCCGGTCGGCGAGGCGCCTTCGCCGAATGGATGAATACCGCAGGTGGGACAGAAATAGTGCTTGATGACATGTTTGTTGAAGGTATACGTGCTCATCTTGTCGCGCGCCGTCAGCAAGCGCATGGATGACCGTGGAACGAACCACATCAAGGTGCCCTTGCGCTGGCACATGGAGCAATTGCACGACATGACTTCCGGAATCTCGCCTTCGACTTCGAAGGCAATCTGACCGCAATGGCAACTTCCCTGGTATTTCATTTGGCTTTCCTCCGTGTTACTGGTTGTCTGCTGTTTTGATTTTTGTTTTGAAATCCCCTGCTGCGCGGGCTATCCGTATGGCGCGGAATTGCTGCTGGCAGAGCCTGCATGATGCCGGATTTGCGCCGGAACATGCAAGCCAAATTGATATCGGCAGCCCGCCCCGCACTCCGGGATTATTGCGCCATCTGTTCCTGGAGCCAGGCGAGGAATACTGCCCGGCGCGGATCGCTGTCGATCGGTAGTGGCGACAGCAGATAGTAAGCCGAACCATCGGCAACGAATCCGAATGGCGCTGTCAGTCGCCCGCTGCCGAGTTCTTCCTGCACCATGAATGCCGAACCCATCGCCACCCCGAGTCCTGCGCCGGCAGCTTGCAGACTCAGATAAAAATGTTCATACGTTTGATTGCCAGCATGGTCCGGTGCCGCGCGGGTGGCCTTGCGCCAGCTTGACCATGCGCTCTTGCGGGATGCCGTATGCAGCAGTATTTGTTTACCGAGATCGATGCGCCCGCGCTTAACCAGCGATGGCGCACACACCGGACCGATTTGTTCGTCACTGACTTTCTCGGCATGAAAGTCGGCATCCCAGGTGAAATCATTGCGCCGCAACGCGACGTCGATGCCGTCGCGACCAAAAGCGACCGGACCGCCGGCGGCAACAATATGCAACTGGATACCGGGATGCCGGCGATAGAAATCACTCTGACGCGGGATCAGCCATTTCATTGCAATGGTCGGCTCGCATGACACCACCAGCGGCGTGTTGTGCGGCGGTCGGCGCAAGGTGGCGACGACATTGGACAAATGGTCGAAGGCATGCCGGGTCGCCGCTTGCAATTGCTCCCCGGCCGGCGTCAGAAAGACGGCGCGATTGCGGCGTTCAAACAAGGTCACGCCGAGCGTATCTTCTAACAGACGAATCTGGCGGCTGACGGCGCCATGCGTCAAATGCAATTCATCGGCGGCCTTGACGAAGCTCCCGAGTCGGGCGGCAACATCGAAGAAACGCAAGGCATTGACCGGAAGTGGTGGCGGCATCGCTGATGATGAACAGGTGAGTTTTTGTAACAGATTGCTGGCAGTATAAATCGTTTTTCAAGCCATCCGGCTTTGCTGATAATCAGTACCTGATGCCAGTCCGGCATATTCAATCAACAGGAGCCGTTTCCATGCATGCAGTCATTCCCTTCCAGCGATGCCGGCGTTATGCATCATGAATGACATCGTCGCGGTCGCTGTCATCACCCTGCTCGCCACCATCAGTCCGGGCCCTGATTTCGCCATGGTGACGCGCAACAGTTATTTGCATGGACGACGCGCCGGCGTGCTGGCGGCCTGCGGTATTGCGGCGGGCGTGCAGATTCACGTGTGCTACACCATGTTTGGCGTGGGTTTGCTGATTGCAGAGGTGCCGCAATTGTTCTTTGCGATCAAGATCGCCGGCGCCGCCTATCTGGTGTATGTCGGCTGGAAAACGTTTTCCAACCGTACGCGTCTGACGGCAAAACCTGATGTCAGATCGAATGACCCGGCGCCGGCGATTTCCGGCATGGCGATGTTCAGGTCAGGTTTTCTGACGAATGTACTGAATCCGAAAACGACATTGTTTGTCGTCAGTACATTGACGCAAATAGTGCAACCGCATACGTCACTGACCGTGCAATTCGGATATGGCTTGTTCATGTCGCTGGTGCACCTGCTGTGGTTCGCGGCGCTGGCGCTGTTTTTCTCGCAACCGGCATTGTGCGCGCGAATACTGAAGCGTCAGTTGCTGGCAGATAAAGTGACCGGTCTGGTATTGATGGCGCTGGGAATGTCACTCGCCTTTGCCAACATGAGTAAATGAATCATGACTGGCAAAGGGAGCTGATGCAGATATGCGGCGGGACAGTCAGCACCGGCGCGGCGCTGACCCGGTAACACAATCAAGTGCGTTTGCTGACCGGCGTCGGACCAACACCGGGACGAACCTGCAACATGGCGAACACACCGATAGCGGTCGCGACCGCCGTGGCGATGAACATGGATGAGTAACCGTAGCGTGCCGACAAAATACCGGTCAGTGTTGGCGCCAGCACGGCGGCGATGTTGGC